>CAZGWR010000012.1:109151-112376 GCA_964529505.1 uncultured Novosphingobium sp.
AAGACGCGGGCAAATCTAGCGGCAACAATGGGAACGGCAAAGGCAACGGCGGCGGGAACTCCGGCAGCGGTGTCGAAGTGGAAGTCGAGTCCGCTTCCAATTCCGGCAAGGGCAACAGCGGCAGCGTAGTCGAAGCAGAGCTTGAGACGGGCTCCGACTCCGGGAAGAACAACAAAGGCAATAGCGGCAACAACGGCAACGACGACAGCGGTAGCGACGACAGTGGCAGTGCGCCCAAAGTGGTCAAGGTGAGCGTCGAGGCCGGTGCGGGCAATGGCAACGCCAGCGGGGGAAGCTCCGGCAGCAACGGCAACTCCGGCTCCGGCAACAACGGCAATTCCGGCAACAACGGGAACGCAGGCAACAGCGGCAACGCAGGCAACAGCGGCAGCGGCACTGCCACCACGATCGCGGCGAGCCTCGAGGCTGGCAGCACCGATGGAAACGCGGGCAGCAACAGCGGCAATGGCAGGAACGCGCGGTTCAGAGCGGTGGTTCAAGCCGTCTCCGAGCTGATCAAGACGGGCAACAGCGCGCCGATCCGCGCCATTCTCGATGCCAAGAGGCCGTAATCCCGGCCGCCAAGGCCTCTTCACGCATCTTTAGCGAGTGACCGCCTAGGATCGGCGGGCATGCAGCGAGAGGAGTGGTCGGCATTTTGGGACGGAGACCCCGACAGGCGGCACCGGGCGCCGCCAGGCCGTCGCCCCGGCCTGCGCCGAGGCTCCGCGCCTCCGGGCTGATCATTGCGATCGCGGTCGCCGCGCTGCTGCTGATCACCGGCGCGGCAGGCAGTCTCGAGGAGCGCTTTCGCCAGAGCCGCGAGGCGCTGCTGTCGCATCCCGCCAGCGGCAAGATCGTGCTTGTCGAAATCGACGCCAACAGTCTGGCCAGCGCGGGCCAGTGGCCCTGGCCGCGCAAGCTCCACGCCCGGATGATCGACCGGCTCGGCGCGCTGGGCGCGAGCGCCATCGCGTTCGACGTCGATTTTTCAGCCCGCAGCAATCCTGCCGACGATACGGCGCTGGCCGAGGCGCTGGCGCGGGCCAAAGCGAGCGTCATCCTGCCGACATTCCGCCAGCCCGCCTCGGTCGGCAGCGCGGAATTCAGGGAGAATTTGCCGATCGAGGCGCTGCGCCCGCATGCGCTGCTCGCCTCGGTCAATGTCAGCCCCGATCCGGACGGGCGGCTGGCGCGGTATTCCTATGGGGTGGTGACCGGCGGCATCCCCCGGCCCTCGCTCGCGGCAATGCTCGCGGGCGCTTCGGGCCGCATGGACAGCCGGTTCCGCATCGATACCTCGATCGATCCCGCGACCTTGCCCCGGATCAGCGCGGCGGATGTGCTGGCCGGCCATGTCGACCCGGCGCTGGTGCGGGGCAAGCAGGTGGTGATCGGCGCGACCGCGATCGAGCTGGGCGATCGCTATGCGACCCCGCAGCACGGCGTGATCCCCGGCGTGATGATCCAGATCCTTGCCGCCGAAACGCTGCTGCGCGGATCGGAAGTGCCCGCCGTCGGCCCGCTGGTCGCGATCACCGCGACCTTGCTGATCATCGCGCTGCTCGGCCGGGTGCGCGGGCCGTCGCTGCAGACGCTGGCGCGCGCGCTGTGGCTGCTGGGGCTGGCAGCGACGCCGCTGCTGGCCGAATGGCTCGGGCTGCGGCCGATCGATGTTGTGGCCGCCGCGCTGGTGCTCAGCGCGGAATGGCTGTGGACCGCCGCGCGCCGGTTTGCCGCGCGCCTGCAGACCGAGCGGATGACCGACGCGGCGACCGGCCTGCCCAATGCCCGCGCCTTTGCCCGGCACAACCAGGACAAGGCGGCGCTGGTGGTGGTGGTCGCGCGGTTCCGCTGGTTTGAGGAAATGGACGCCGAGCTCGATGACAAGACGCGGGCGCTGTGGGCGCAGCGCACGCTCGATCGCCTCTCGCTCGGCCTGCCCGGGCAAAGCTTTCATCTGCTGGCGCCGGGGATCATCGCGTGGAGCGAGCCGGGCACCGATCCTGCAGCGATGATCGAGCGTATCGATTCGACCTCGGCGCTGTTTCGCGCGCCGCTCCAGCTGGGCGACCGGGCGATCCTCGCGACGCCCAATTTCGGGATCTGCGCGGGCGAGGGCCGTTCGAGCCGGCAGCTGGTCGCGCAGGCCATGCTCGCCGCGCGCCATGCGCAGGAAAACGGGCGGTGCTGGTCGGTGCACAGCGCCAAGACCGCCGACGATGCGCAGCGCGCGCTGACTTTGCTGGCGGACATCGACAGTGCCATCCTGGCGGGCGACATCCGCATCGTCTACCAGCCCAAATGGTCGATTGCCGACGCGCGGATCTGCGGCGCGGAAGCGCTGGTGCGCTGGAACCACCCCGAGCTGGGGCTGATCGCGCCGGACAATTTCATCCCGCTGCTCGAGGAAAGCGGCAACATGGCGCGGCTCACCTTGGCCATCGTCGACATCTGCCTCGCCGATCTGCAGCGCTGGCACGCGGCGGGCACGCACATTTCGGTCGCGATCAACATCTCGGCTGCGCTGCTCGAGGACGCGCCGTTCATCGCCAACTTGCGGCAGAAGCTCGATCGCACGCCGGCGCTGACGCCGTTTGTCACGCTCGAGGTGACCGAATCCGCCGCAGTCAATCAGACCGAGATTGCCGTGGGCGTGCTGATGGCGCTGCGCGCGATGGGCGTGCGGATTTCGATCGACGATTATGGCACCGGCCGCGCGACCTTGGGCTATCTCAAGGCCTTCCCGCTCGACGAGGTCAAGATCGACAAGTCGTTCATCACCCATCTGGTTCAGAATGTCAGCGATCAGATCCTCGTGCGCTCGACCATCGAACTGGCGCGCGAGATGAATTTCAAAGTCGTCGCGGAAGGGGTGGAAGACGCGCCCTGCCTCGCGATGCTGGCCGAATACGGCTGCAACATCGCGCAAGGCTGGCATATCGGCAAACCGATCGATGCGCGCGCGTTCATGGACAGGTGGATCGCGGGCGGCGCGGCGCTGGCGGCTTAGGCGGGGGTGAGAAGGTTGTTTCGCGCAGAGCCCGCCGAGGGCCGCAGAGGCGCAGAGAGGTTGGGCGGGCCGAAGGCTCGCTTTTGCATGGGGCGGGGTGTTGGCGGCTCGCGTGCGAACTTGGAGCGGCTTCGCCGGGTGCTGGACCTCTCTGCGCTCTCTGCGGGCTCTGCGCGAAATTCCGGGGATTAGCGGGGCGGCGCAGGCGAGCC
>CAZGWR010000013.1:0-60370 GCA_964529505.1 uncultured Novosphingobium sp.
CGGCGCTGGCGGGGAACGACAGCTTCCGGGGCGGCCTTGGCACCGATACGTTCCGCTTTACCGCTGTCAATCTCGACGCGGGGGATACGGTCAACGGCGGCGGCGGTGCGGCGACGGATACCCTGGCGATCACGGGGGGCGGCACGATCGATCTAACGGGAAACAACATTGCCCAGATCGAGACGCTGGCGACCGATAGCGCCAACTACACGATCCTGCTCGACGACGCGGTTGTCGCAGCGGCACAGAACCGGCGGCTTACCGTCAATACGGGCACCGGCGCGGATACGTTCGATGTCTCGCGGGTCGCAGACGCAGGAAACGCGGTGCAGATCAATCTCGGCGATGGGGCCGATACGCTGATCCTGAGCGAGTTTGATCTCTTCTTAGGCGCTTTTACTGGTCCGCAGCAGCTTGTCGGCACTCTGGGTGCTGGCGATGATACACTCAAGGTGCTCGGCGGCAGTTACTTCAGTGCCGCGTCTCAGCCGTCAGGGGGGACGGGCACGGACACCATCGAGATCAACAACGCTGATGTTAACAATACCGCCATCCTAAGTGCGTTGGTCACGGGGTTCGAGATCGTCAATCTGGTCAATACTACAATAGCACACGGTTACACCTCGCGCTTCAACGCCAACGATACGGCTGGGCTTATCGTCAATGGCCATGATGCAAGCGACCAGTACATAGTCAGGCTTGGCGCTGGCGGGCAGACCGCGAATGGCAACGCGGCAAACGATAGCCTGTATGGCGGCAGCGGCAACGACACGCTGAACGGAAATGGCGGCGCGGACTTTATCGACGGCATGGGCGGTGCCAACACCTCGAACGGGGGGGCGGGCAACGACATCATCGTCTGGCATAGCGGCGATGCTGTGGTGGCGGGCGGAGCCGATACTGACACGCTGATTTCGCTGACCGGCGGCAGTTTCGATCTCAGTCAAGTTGATCAGAGTCTTGGCGACAGCGCCAACACCATGGGCTTTGAGAGTATAAGTCTTTATGGCGCGGTCGATCCCAACACACTCTCTTCTTTTGTCAGCACTGTTGGCGGCACCGCCAAAGGCAGCAGCGGTGCCAACGTAATCGAAGGCTCCAATTTCGCCGATGTGCTCGACGGCAATGGCGGCGGGGATGAGGTGTTCGGCAATGCGGGCGCCGATCGCATCACTTACCGTGGCAGCGAAGTCGAAGTGAACGGATACTATTCGGGCTTCAACGGTCCCGCGCTGCAAAACGACACACTGGTTCTGGCGGTCGCGGCAAGCGTCAATCTGAACGCCGCGGACCAGACCATAAGCGACACGGTCCTCGTCGGCGCCTTCCAGAACGTCGATGCCTCGGCGCTTTCAGCGGCGGTGAGCCTGACCGGCGATGCCTATGGCAACCGCCTGATCGGCGGCTCGGGCACGGACTCGATCGCAGGCAACGATGGTGACGACTGGATCGACAGTGGGGCTGGTCTCGATACCGTGACGGGCGGCAACGGCTACGATATCATCACCCTGCGCGGCACAGCCATCATCATCGACGGCGGCAGCGGCCTCTTCGAAGAGGACGTGCTGCGCGTGGTCAGCGCCGCAACGATCAACCTGAGCAGCAGCGACCAGACCAGCGGCGACACCGCTCTGGTCAGCGCGTTCGAGAGTGTCGATGCTTCGGCGTCGGCAGCAGTGGTCACCGCCGTCGGCCGCAACGATGTGCGCAGCAAACTCATCGGCGGCAGCGCGGGCGATACGCTCAGCGCAGGCGCTGCTGTCGGCGCGGATATCACCGGCAATGGCGGGGCGGACACGCTGATTGGCGGGTCCGGGCGGGACTCGTTCTTTGTCAATGCAGGCGATGTCGTCGCCGGGGAATCGATCAATGGCGGTGGGGACACCGACTTTCTTGTCGTCCGCGGAACGACGGACTTTACATTCGCCACGTTCTCGAACGTGGAAATCCTCAGCGTTGGCGACCCGCTCGGGCAAGCCATAACGGTTACGCTCACCGGCGCGCAGGCGGCCGGATTTCACCAGATCATCGCAAATACAAGCTTGAGCGGGACAACTGCGGAAGCGTTCGTCATCAATGTCGCATTGGGCACAACTGTGTTTTTGCCGACAGTCTCTTTTGTCAACTTCGACGCAACCGACACAGTCGCTATCAATGGTGCTTCGGGCGACGAGACGATCCTCAGTCCGAACATTGCCAGCGTGATTCACGGCAATGGCGGCAACGACGCTTTGGACACACCGTATTCTGGCGCTTGGGCAAACGGCACGCAAGTGTTTGGCGATACGGGCAATGACCAAATCATCTATGGCAATCGCGGATCCACTGTCACAATCGACGGCGGGGCCGATTCAGACACGCTGATATTCAACTATACCGATGGCCTCCCTGACGTGATCGATCTTTCGTCCGCAACGGACCAGACGATGGGTGACACCCCCTTGGTCAGGAACTTCGAGAGCCTTGATTGGAGCGCAAGCTCCTTTAGCCTCACCGCCACCGGCAGCAACGGAGCCAACAGCATCATCGGCAGCCGGGCGGCGGATACGATCGACGGCGGCGCAGGGCTCGACACGATCGACGGGCAGGGCGGCAATGATCTGATCACTTATCGCGGTACCGCGAGCACTATTGGCGGCGGAGCGGACACCGACACCTTGCGGGTTGTCGGCGCGGCGACGATCAACCTTGCTAACGCCGACCAGTCCAGCGGCGACACCGCAGCGGTAAGCGGGTTCGAGAATGTGAATGCCTCGGCATCGGCAGCGGCAGTGACCGCGACCGGGCGCGACGACGTGCGCAGCGCGCTGATCGGTGGCAGCGTCGGCGACACGCTTACGGCGGGAGCTTTCGGCGCGGGGATCATCGGCAACGGCGGTGCGGATATCTTGGTCGGAGGAGCCGGGCAGGACACTTTCTTGCTCAATTCCGGCGACGTGGCTGCCGGCGAATCGATCGACGGCGGTATCGGCAGCGACTATCTTAACGTCTCCGCGACGACGGACTTCACCTCCGCTGTGCTGTCGAACATTGAGTACTTCTATGCCCAAGCGACGGACACGAACTATAACTTGATTGAACAAGGGATGACGGTGACGCTAACTGGCGCGCAGGCGGCAGGATTTGAAGCCTTTTACGCGAACAGCTTCTATAGCAGCACCGCCGAAGCCTTCATCATCAACGTCGCTTCGGGCACGACGGTGAATTTGTCGCCGATTGACTGGATCGGCTTCAGCGCTAACGATATCGTGACTGTCAACGGCGCTGACGGCAACGAAACAATCACCGGATCGAACGTTGCCAGCATCATTCATGGCAATGGCGGCAATGATACGCTGCGCGCAGCCGCAAGCAACGGCGGATACTGGTACGATGGCACGCAAGTGTTCGGCGATGCGGGCAATGACCGGATCGACTATGGCTTTCATTTCGCGAGCGTCACGCTCGACGGCGGGGCCGATGTCGACACGCTGGTTTACAGCTATAACTTAGGCATCAACGATCAATTCGATCTGTCGTCTGCGACCGATCAGGCCGGTAACACGCCTGTGGTCAGAAACTTCGAGAACCTTGATTGGAGCGCAAGCCCTAACGGCATTACCGTGAGAGGCAGCAGCGGGGCCAACATCATCATCGGCGGACAAGGCGTGAATACCATCGACGGCGGCGGTGGAAATGATACGATCGAGGGCGGAAATGGCCCGGATACGTTGACCGGCGGGGCGGATGCAGACCTGTTTTCTTGGAGAACGCGGAGCAGCACGTCTGATCTGGTCACCGACTTTGTCGCTGCCGACGACGATTTACGGTTCACCGCAAGCGCTTTCGATTTTGACGGCGCGGCATTTGACCAGCGAGTTGTAGCCGATTCCTCAGGCACCGATATCACCGGCAGCGATCTGATCATCTATACCGGTAGCGCGCTGGACAGCGTCTTTGATGTTGCCGATTACCTGAGCACCGCATCAGGCGGAAATGCGGGCGAAGGGGTGTTCATCGTCGGCACCAACAGCAGCTTTGCCACCTTGCTCTATCATGCGACCGATGCCAGCTTCACGGGCGGCGGGGAAATTGTCCAGGTTGCGAACCTCGGCGGGTTGACCGCGGCGACGTCAATCCAGCTCGCTGATTTCCTGTTCGTTTGATGCCCAAACTGGGCGTTCTTACTGCGCACGCGCAGCGTTTGGTGCATGCAAGTTGAGATTGCCAAACAGAGATGTTTTTATTGCTCAAACACGTTGACCGTACAATTACGTAGGTTACTCTGTAAACAAAACAGATTCGGTTATTTCGCCTTCCAAACGGCTTGCAGCGGGGCAATCAGCGATCATGGCGACTTTTACCGGCCAAGCGGCCACCAACAACACGTTCATCGGCACAGCTGGTGCAGACACGTTCAACTTCACGGTTGCGAACCTTAACAGCGGCGACACGCTGACCGGGAACGGCGGGACGGACACGCTTGCCTTGACCGGCGCTGGTGTGGTGGCGGCTGCCAGTTTGGCGGGCATGACCTCGATTGAGGCGCTGACCTTTGGCAATGGCGGGATTGCGGTCACGTTCAGCGATGCGGTGGCGGCGGCTAACGGCGGCGTTCTTGCGGTCACTGGCTCGTCGGGGAATGACACGCTCGATTATTCGGGCGTCACACTCGCGACGCGCTCGTTCAATGTGCTGGCCGGGGCGGGCAACGATATCCTGCGCGGCGGTGCGGGCAACGATGTGTTCCGCTTTGCCGCCACGCTGCTGACGGCGGCAGACACCGTTCAGGGCGGCAGCAGCGGCACGGTCGATCAGCTGATCTTCGAGACGGCGGGCACGATTACGGCGGCCAGCCTCGCCAATGTCGGCGGGATCGAGCGGGTGATCCTGGCGAACGGCACCAACGATATCACGCTCTCGGCCGCCATGGGGGCAAGCGCGCAAGGCGGCCTGATTCAGGTGTTCGGCGGCTCGGGCAACGACCGGATCAGCGCCACTGTGCTGGCGGCAGCAGCACGCGTCGATGTGACTGCGGGCGCCGGGCTCGACACGCTGCTGGGCACGGCGGGGGGCGACACGTTCCGCTTTGCCGGGGCCGATCTGGCGGGGGACACGGTCAACGGCGGGGTCGGCTACGACAATCTGGTGATCACATCTGCCGATGCGCTCAGCGCTGCGGACCTGGCGCTGGTCAGCAATATCGATCAGATCACGCTCAACGTGGCGGGATCGAGCGTGACGCTGAACAATGCGGTTGCGAATGCCAATGCCGGGGTGCTGGCGGTGTTCGGATCGAGCGGCAACGACACGGTGGACGCTTCGGCCATCGCCACGACCCGCGCCATCTCGGTCACCGCGAACGGGGGGAATGATACCTTCCGCGGAGGCACCGGCAACGACGTGTTCCGCTTCAATGCGACCGATCTCACGGCGGCAGACACGGTAGCGGGCGGCGGCGGCATCGGGATCGACGCGATCAATTTCCAGACCGCCGGCACGGTGACAGCGGCCAATCTGGCCGGTGTTTCGGGGATCGAGCGGATTGCGCTCGCGGCGGGTACCAATGCGATCACCATCACCGACGCGCTGCTGAACACCGCCAGCGGCAATGCGATGACGGTGTTCACCAATTCGGGTAACGACACGGTCGATGGCTCGGGCCTGACCGGGGCCAACAAGCTGGAGATCTACACCGGCCTTGGCAACGATATCCTGCGCGGCGGCGCGGGCAATGATGTGTTCCGCTTCTCGGTGACCGGGCTCGACGGCAGCGACGTGGTGGCGGGCGGAGCCGGGTTCGACCAGCTCAACATCTCCACCGCAGGGGCGCTGACCGCCGCCAAGCTGGCTGGGGTCAGCGGGATCGACCAGATCGTGCTGAGCATTTCCGGCGCGGTGCTGACGCTCAACAACGCGGTGGCGGCGGCCAATGCGGCGAGCCTCGCGGTGTTCGGTTCGATCGGCAACGACACCGTGGACGCAAGCGCCGTCACCGATACCACGCGCGGGCTTTCGGTCACGGCGCTGGCGGGGAACGACAGCTTCCGGGGCGGGCTCGGCACCGATGTGTTCCGCTTCAATGCGGCCGATCTCACCAACCTCGATGTGGTGCAGGGCGGCGGCGGCACGGCGAGCGATGCAATCGTGTTTCTGACGACAGGCACTGTCACCGCAGCAGCGTTCACCCAGGTATCCGGGATCGAGACGCTGTCGTTTGCGGCGGGCGGCAACGCGGTCACGCTGACCAACGCCATGGTCGCCTCGGCGAACAACACGCTGGTGACGATCAATGGCTCGGCGGGCAATGACACCGTCAATGCCGCTTCGGTCACAACACCGGCCAACCGCATTACGGTCAACGCCGGGGCGGGCAACGATACGCTCACCGGCGGCGCGGGGCATGACACGTTCCGCTTTGCCGCGGCCGATGTGGCGGGTGATATCATTTTAGGCGGCAGCGGGAGCGATACACTACAGCTGACCACGGCGGGCACGATCACGGCGGTGGAGCTTTCGGGCATGAACGGGGTGGAAGCCATCACGCTGGCGAACGGCACCAACAGCGTGACACTGGCCGACAGCAATTTCACCAATGTGGCGGGCGCGCTCACCGTGATCGGCGGCAGCGGCAACGATACGGTCGATGGTTCGGCGCTCACCAGCGGTTTTGCGCTCGATATCACCGCGGGCGCGGGGCTGGATGTGCTGCGCGGCGGCAATGGGGATGATACCTTCCGCTTCGAAGCCGCCATGCTGGCGGGCGATACCGTGCAGGCCGATAACGGAGGCATTACGGATGACAGTCTGGTCCTCACTACGGCGGGCGCGCTTGGGGCAAATGCGCTGGCGAATGTAACCGGGATCGAACGGATCGCACTGAACGCAGGCGGCAACACCGTCATCCTGCTCAACGCCAACTATGCTGGCGGTTTGGCCTCCTCTCCCTTCATCACCGTCGAAGGCTCCGGCGGGGCCAGCACGATCAATGCGGCGGGCCTCACCGGCCCCAATGCGCTCCGTTATGTCGCTGGCGGCGGGATCGATACGGTGACGGGCGGCGGCGCGAACGACAGATTCGATTTTCTCGGTGGCAACGTGTTCCAGGCGGGCAGCACGATCAATGGCGGCGCTGGCTTCGATACGATCATTGTATTTCAATCCATGAGCATCCTGGGCAATGGGGTAACCGACGTCACCGGGATCGAAAGCCTGCGTCTCTTCAATTCGCTGACGCTCAACCTCAGCGGCGGAATAGCGGCGGGGCTGAGCCAGATCGAAAACGGCCTCGAAGACGGCCTGACCCAGATCGTCAATATCCAGCTGGCGGCGGATGCTGTCACCGATTTGTCGAACCTGACTCTGCTGAACCGTGATGCGGGCGATGCGATCCATGTCATCAGCGGCGGCGGCTTTGCGGACACCACCCTTTCGGCCGCGATTGCCAGCTACACCGGCGGCACAGGCAATGAGGTGGTCTATGATCGCGGCGGGGTGCAGACGATCTCGCTCGGCGGGGGCGAAGATGACATCTTTTTCCTCGGGGGCAATCTGTTCGCTGCAGGCGATACGATCGATGGCGGCGCGGGGATCTTTGATTCACTGCGTTTCGACCGGTCGATGGATTTCCTTGGCGATTCCATCACCAATGTCGAACGACTGCTCTATGCCGGTTCTGGCGATGCGAATGTGACCATCAGCGGCGAGAACGCCGCGCGGCTGCGCGAAATCACGAACGCCTTCGGCGCGGACGGGTTCACGCAAAGCTACACCGTGCAGCTTTCCGCCGGGTCCACCACCGATCTTTCGCAGCTCTCGCTGGGGTTCGCGGACGCGAATGATGCGATCTCGGTCGTCAGCATCAGCGGCAACACCACCGTCACGCTGAACGACCAGATCGCCCGCTTCACCGGCAGCGCGGATGCCGACACGGTGAGCCTGGCACCCGGCGTGCAGTACCGGCTGCAGTCGGTGATCGACGGCGGCGGGGGCGATGATCGGATTGCCTATGATGGTTCGGTGCTTCGCGACGTCCAGATCTTTGGCGGCTCAGGCAATGATACGCTGGTGGTGACCGGCGCTGCCGCTATCGACCTTTCAGATTTGCTCAGCCAAATCGCCGACACAGCCCCTCTTGCCGATGTCCGCGACTTCGAAAACGTCGATGCCTCTGCCTCCACCGTGGGTGTGACGCTGAGGGGGCGTAGAGATGTGGCCAGCATCCTCATCGGCAGCAGCGGGGCGGATACGATCACGGCGCGCGAGGGCGGCGCGGAGATCACCGGCGGGCTGGGCGCGGATACGCTGACCGGCGGGGTTGAAAATGACCGCTTCTTCTTCCGCTCCACTGCCGAAGCGGCGGGTGATACGATCAATGGCGGTGGCGGCGGCTACGACTCGGTTGAAGTGCTGGGCGATACCGACCTGACCGGCGCGACGATCAGCAATATCGATGCGCTGATCCTTAGGGCAACGGACGCAGCAGGCACCCCGATCAACGCCAATGTGACCGCCACCATGACCGGAACGCAGGCGGCGGCGCTGACCGACGTGTTCGGCAGTGGACTCGCTTCAGGTTCGGTGGAGACGCTGGTGGTGAACAAAGGTACGGCCCCGCTTAATCTCTCGAGCCTCGTTTTCACCAGCTGGGGCAGCGAAGACCGTGTGGTGATCATCGGCACCAGCGGGAATGACACCGTCACCGGCACCAGCCAGAACGATGTGATTAACGGCAACAGCGGTGGTAGTGACACGCTATCGGGCGGCGACGGCAACGATGTGATCGGCTATGATTTCTATCTTTCAAACCCGCTCGATGGCGGCACCGACAACGATACGGTCAGGCTGGACAGCGTTTCTGAAAGCATCGTCCCGCAATCGGTCAGGGTCGATCTTGCCGCTGGCCAGATAACCGAGTTTGTCGCTGGCAACTCTCCCTTCGCCTTTAACGTGACGAATTTCGAGAATGCCGATTTCAGCGGGAGCACGTTCACCACCACGCTGATCGGCACCGGGGATGCCAACACGCTGATCGGCGGATCGGTGGCGGACACGCTGACCGGCGGGCTGGGCGCGGATACGCTGACCGGCGGCGGCGGGGCGGATACGCTCACCGGCGGCGGCGGCGCGGACAGCTTCGTGTGGAACACCAAGCAGGAAGGCGGCGACACGATCACCGATTGGGCACCGGGCACGGACAAGCTGAGCTTCGACGCGGCGGCGTTCGCGGTCGATGGTGCTTTTGACACGGTTGTCATTGCCGGAGCCGAATTTGGGGGCGACATCACGGGGATCGATCTGCTCAGTCTCGGGGGGTTTCAACTGACCACCGCCGCTGAGGTCAGAGACTATCTCGACGCCCTGACAACCACGGCTGATCACGGGATGTTTGTGGTGGCTAACAATGCGCTGGGCAACGCGGTGCTGTACTACACGTCGAATGCGACAGATGGCATTGCAGGCAATGAGGTCTTCCAGATCGCAGACCTCGGCGCCGACACGGGCGTGTCGGTGAGCGACTTCGTGTTCATCTGAGGCACGGGCGCCCGCGCTCTGGCCGGTCGCCGCCTGGCCATAGGCATCCGGCTCAGCGCTCCATGCGCACCAGCAGCGATTCATACCCGACCCAGCGGCGATAATGGGTCTGCTCTTCGTATTGGCGCTCCTCGCCCAGCACGGTGATCGCGCTGGTCCGGGTTGCCAGTTGGCGGATGAGGCTGCGCAGGATCGTGCGGGCCTGGGTCGCGCCGAGGCAATTGTGCACCCCGCTGCCGAAACCCACATGCGGATTGGGTGAGCGGTCCAGCCTGATCGCCTCGGGTTGGTCGAACACGGTTTCATCGTGATTGGCCGAAGCCCAGCAGAGCGAAACGCGTTCGCCCGCCGAAACCTGGTGGCCCGCCAATTGCGTGCCCTGGGGGCAGACCCGGCCGATATGGGTGAGCGGCGAGATGACGCGGACAAACTCTTCGGTCGCAAAGGCAATCCGCTTCGGATCGCCCGCTATGGCCGAAAGCTCCTCGCGGTGCGCGGCAAAATAGGCGATGATGCGGCTGACCGAATGGATCACCGTGTCGCGGCCGCCGGCAAAGGTCAGATTGGCGATCCCGACCATCTCGTCCATCGTCAGCGCGCGGCCATCGACAGTGGCACGGCGCAGGATCGCAAAGAAATCCGTGCCCTTTGCAATATCGGCGGCATCGAGGGCACCGCGGATATAGCGGTCAAGCGTTGCGCCCTTCCCCTCGCTGTCATCGCCATCGTGAAAGACATGGGTGCCCCAGCCGATCCACTCCTCGGCGGCCTCTTCCGGCATGCCGAGCAGATAGGCGAGCGCACGCGATTGCAGCGGGAGAGCAAATCCGCGCACGATATCGATCTGCGGACGGGCTGCCGCGGTATCGATCAGTTGCGCGATCAACCCGTCGATGCGGGCCTGATAATCCGCAGCCAGCGGCCGCAGGAATATGGGCTTGAGCAGATCTCGAAACTGGGTGTGCAGCGGCGGATCGGCCTCGATCGGCAACTGGCGAACCGACCGCACCGCTTCCTCCGACGGGATCGGCACCCGCATCGGCGCATCCGACGAGTAGACAGACCAATCCCTGGCTGCATGGCGAACATCGCCATGGCGCAGGATCATCGGGATGGTCTCGCCAACGAAATCGGCGACCAGGATGCCGCTGGCCTGACGCGCGGCTCGAAACGGATCGGTCGAAAGCAGGTCGGGGCAATCGGAGTCTGACATGAAGCACTTATCGCATCGGCAGCAACGGGAGAACCAGCGGACAGAACCGGTCAATTGCTTTCGTGTGTTTGACCTTTGCGGGCGCTGGCCCGGTATTCGCGCGGGCTCACGCCAAAGCGTTTGCGGAATTGGTCAGCCAGGTGCGCCGGGCTGGCAAAGCCGGTCTGATAGGCGATCTCGTTGATGCGCTCGCCGCTCGAAAGCAGCCGCTGCGCCGCCAGCCGCAACCGATAGGCGCGCAGATACTCGGAGAAGGTGTTGCCAAAGACCTGTTTGAAGCGGCGCGAGAAATAGGCCTCCGACAGATGACAGGCACTGGCGGCGCTGCGCAGGGTTATCGGGCTGGCAGGGCCCCGCGCCACAAGGTCGAGCGCGGGCCTCAGCCGGTCGAGCCCGCCGCTCTCGCCCGGTGCCGCCTCGGGGTCGCCATCATCGGCAAGCACGATCGACCCGAGGATCAGTTCGACGATGCCTGCGGTAATCGCACGCGGAGGTGCAGGTTCGGCTGCAAGCTCCAGCAGCCAGTCGAACAGCGTGTTCATGCGGCCGCGCATGGCTCCATCAAACCTGATCGCCTTGCAGCGCCCGAGCTGCATCTGCGCGTTGCGCGGGGCAAGAGCTGCTGTCAGCGATGGATCGAGATGGGCCAGCACCCAGCTGTGCGGCCCTTTCGTGATGGCAAAATCATGGTGGCGCATGGAAGGAATGAAGGCCAGCGTTCCGGCACGCAGAGTGAACACGCCGTCCTCGCTGACAAGCTCGCCCGAGATCTGATGGAACCAGACGAGTTCGGCTGCATCGTGGAAATGCGCGAAACGCTCCGGCGCATGATCCGATTGGGCAGCCATCACGCGCTCGGCCCGGACAATGGCCAGAGGATGGACCTCGACCGGCTCACAGATTGACCCTCTCGCCATCGCGCGAAACTAACAGGGGTTCAGGGCAAGGTCCATGCGATCTGCCGGCGGCGGGTTCCGGGCCGATTTCGCCAAGGCTGAATTCGTATGTAGGTCTGTTTGCATGACTGCGGCGGCAAGGCAAAGGAGGTCACCGCATAGTCTTTGCGGACTGGAGAGATAATGTCCCCCGCGAACCAGTCCATTGGATCACGGGCCGCCATTACCACCGGCGCGGGCGACCTGCGGCTGGAGCAGGTGCGCGTGGCGCCGCCGGGGTTTGACGAGGTGCGGATCCGAATGGTCGCGGCAGGAGTGTGCCATACGGACCATGCCAGTCTGTCATGGGGCCGGACCATGATCCTGGGGCATGAAGGCGCCGGGATAATCGATGCCCTCGGGCCGGGGGTGGAGGGCCTCACCGTCGGCCAGCGCGTTTGCCTGAACTGGGCCATCCCCTGCGGCAAATGCCCGCAGTGCGCGCGGGGCAACCAGCATATCTGCGATCGCACACATGGCCGCTGGCCCGAACGGTTCGGCACGAGCGCGGCCCATACCGGCCACACCCTCTGGGACGGCCAAGCCATCGACCGATCCTTCAATCTCGGCGTCTTTTCCGATTTCACGGTCGTCAGGAAGGAAGCCGTCAGCCCGCTCCCGGCGGGCATGGGTTTGGGCGAAGCGGCGCTGCTGGGCTGCGCGGTGATGACAGGGGTCGGATCGGCGCTCAATGTCGCGCAGGTACAGCCGGGAGAAACCGTCGCGGTCGTGGGCTGCGGCGGGGTTGGCCTCAATGTCAGCCAGGGAGCCCGCATCGCGGGCGCCAGCCGGATCATTGCCATGGACCTCCGAAGCGAACCTCTCGGCCGCGCCAGGCACTTCGGGGCGACTGACGGCATCCTTGTTCAGAGCGATGACAAGACCTTCGCCGACCAGATCGCCAAAGTGCGGGCATTGACCGACGACTACGGCGTCGATGTCGCGTTCGAGGCGACCGGCTCGGCCCGGCTCAGCTTCCTGCCGCTGCATCTGATCCGCAACGGCGGCCGCGCGGTCCAGGTCAGTGGCAGCCACGGCATGGTCACTGCCCACATGCCCGATTTCATGTGGGACAAGAGCTATTCCACAGCGCTTTACGGTGGCTGCTGCCCATCCCGGGATTTTCCGCGCCTCTTTACGTTGATGGCTGAAAACAAGCTCCATGTCGCCGAGCAGATCACCCATCACTATAGTCTCGAAGATGCCGGTCAGGCGATTTCCGACATGCTTTCGGGCGTCAGCGGCAAAGGTGTGATATGGCTATCGGACAATGACCATGTTCCGCACGCTTGAAATTTCAGACCCGGCGCTGACGCCGCCCGGCTATACATTCGCCACGGCCAAGAGCGCCGCCCTGGGCCAGCGGGGCGATATCACGATCTACGCGCCCCCGGGCTCGGTCGCGGCATCGCCGGTCGTCATTCTGCTCCATGGCGTCTATGGTTCGCACTGGGCCTGGGCCTTTCGCGGCGGCGCGGCCCCGGTCATCGATGCGCTCATTGCTGCGGGAGAGATCCGGCCGATGGTGCTGGCCATGCCGTCGGACGGGCTGTGGGGCGATGGATCGGGTTATGTGCCCCACGGCAAGGTAGACTTCGAGCGATGGATCATCGACGAGGTACCGGAAGTTGTGCGAGCGGTAATCGGCCCAAGTGATGTGCCTCCAGCGCTGTTCATAGCCGGCCTCAGCATGGGCGGTTTCGGCGCGCTGCGTCTGGCAGGGCGATATCCTGAACGGTTGGCGGCCGTTTCGGCGCATTCCGCCATCACCGATCTTGAGCAGATCGACCCGATGATCGCGGAACAGCGCGAGGGCTGGGGCGAACGCGACGAGGACCGGTCGGTCCTGACGGCCCTGTTGCGCGCGCCTGCTGCCCTGCCCCCATTGCGGTTCGATTGCGGCTTGGACGACGCCTTGCTTCCGCATAACCGGAAACTGCACGATGCGCTTGATGCAGCGAAGGTACCCCACGTTTACGAGGAGTTTCCGGGCGGCCACGAATGGCCTTACTGGAACAGGCACCTCGCCGACAGCCTGCGCTTTTTTGAGCGGCATCTCGCCATGAGCCCATCGGCGGCATAAGTCACCGGACTGCTCCGTTGCAGGGCGTTTGGACTATCCGTCAATGACCTCCTGCGCGCGCGGCTTGGTGCAGGCTCTAGAGCCTGATGACATGACTTTGACCCACCGTGATTGCCCTTGGAAGCTCCTCGGCAAGGAGCGTTGTGCAGGGCGGGCTGGTAGCCCGTCCAAGCGACGCGACGCTGTCCGAGGGGCTTCCAAGGGCAACCCCTGCGGGGCGGGCCGCTTTTGGCCCGGCGCAGCGTTGCGAGCCAAGGCACTTTGGAGTCACGATGCGCTGCATCGCTCCTATCCTCGCGCCTCGCGCCAGGCCAAAATCGGTTCCGTCACGGTGGGTCAAAGTCATGTCATCAGGCTCTAGAAGCTGGCGCGGGCGGTGATGCGGATGTCGCGGCCGGCGAGCGGAGCGAAATCCTTGAGGAACGAGGCGTGCCGCCGGGCATCGACATCGAAGATGTTGTTGGCCGAAAGCGCGAACGACAGCGGCCGGTCATTGCCCCAGGGCCGAACATTGACCTCCGCATTGACCACCGTGAAGCTTCCGGTCGTCGTCTCGAACGCCGTGATCCGCCTCTGGCTGTCGCTCCACTCCACTTCGCCGCGCACGTCGAACATCGGCGCCTTGAGCGTCATCCCGCCCAGCACGCGCAGCGGCGGAATGCGCGGTGCGGGGCCCAGATTGACAATCTCGGCGCGCACATAGTCGGCCAGCCCGTCGGCGACGAGAAGCTTGTCGCCGAACCGGGCTAGGTTCACCGATCCCTGGACTTCGAACCCGTAATAGCGCGCGCGCGCCTGGTTGAACTGGTAGACCGGCAGGCCGTCTTCCACGTCGCCGGTTAGGTCTTCATAAATGAAATCGTCGAACCAGTTGTAGAAGGCCGAGACTTCGAAGCTGTAGCCCGCGCCTTTGCCGCGCAGGACCCCTTCGAGTCCCCACGATTTTTCGGTGCGGAAATCCGGGTCGCCCACTTCGAATGCTTGCGTGCCGGCATGCGGCCCGTTGGCAAACAGCTCCTCGGCCGATGGCGCGCGGACCGCGCGGCTGAGATTGACGCCGATGCGCCAATCACTGCCAAGACCATATGACGCGCCGGCCGAGCCAGACAGCGTATCGAACTTGCGTTGCCCGGCGAAGAATTGCAGCTGATCGGCACCGGGCTTGCTGCTCAAAGCGGTGTGCTCATAGCGCGCGCCGGCCTCGAGCTTCAGCGCGCCATAATCGAGCTGCTGCAGGGTAAACAGGCCGAACTGCGAAGTGTCGTTGCGCGGGAGGAAAGCCTCATCGCCCACAACATTGAAATTGCGGGAGAAATACTGGACACCGCTGGCACCTTTCCAGGCTCCGCGATCCGCCTGCACGAGTTCCAACCGCCCTTCGAACCCCTTGTTGTAAAACGCTGTCCCGACCGCGCCATCGGGCTCAAGTTCGAAATGCCGGTACGAGGCATAGCCGGCCCGTGCGCGGATCGATTTCAGGATCTCGCCGCCGGTGTCGAGCTGGGCGCGGAAATCGAACCGGTTCTGCACCACATCGAGCCGCGGCGCTTCCTGCTCCTGCCCCGGCTGGATGGCGTAGCGCGCCGGCACGCCATAAAGGCTGTCGTAGTGGCTGTAGGAGACGCCGATATTGGCGGTTTCCGTGATCAGCGCCGCGCCGACGCCCGCCGTCCACGTTTCGGATTGCGAGTTGAGCAGCCTTCCCCGCAAGGCCGCGTTGCCTGCAAAGCTGATTCCCTCGTCGGCCTGATCCTCGTCTTCCGTGCCGGCATTGGCGAGCGCGGCGGCGCGCGCCGCAGGAGCGAGCAAATAGTCGCCTACGCGCAGATTGCCGGTCTTCACATAGCTGCCATCGGCGTGGATGACGATCTTGTTGCCGAGCGGCAGATCCACCGCCCCGCCGATCGAGCGCTCCTCGGCGGCCGAGCCATAAGTCGCGATTGCGTCGGCGTGGACCGGCTCGGCCGGCACGGCGCGGGGTATGCGCTTGTCGATCGCATTGACCACGCCGCCGATTGCCGATGATCCGAACAGCAGCGTGGCGGGCCCGCGCAGCACTTCGATACGCTCGGTCAGTAGCGGATTGATCACCACAGCGTGGTCGGCGCTCGTGTTCGATACGTCGAACGCGCCGATGCCGTCAGTCAGGATGCGCACGCGCTCGCCCTGCAGTCCGCGCAGCACCGGGCGGGAGGCATTGGGGCCGAACGACGTGGCCGAAACTCCGGGCGTGCGGGTCAACGTTTCGCCGATTGTCGGACGCAGCGCCTGAGTCAAGGCATCGCCCTGCAGCACCGAAACGCCCGACAGAATGTCCATCCGGTCGCGCTGGAACGGGGCTGCCGTCACGACAATCTCGGTTGAAGGCGGGGCATGGGAATCAGTGCGCGGAGTGTCAGCGGCGTCTTCGGCCCCGGCAGGAGCCGGAAGAGCCATTGTGCCCAACAACGACGCACTCGCGAGAAGAACGAAAAGACGCATAATTCAATCCCTAGAAAGCAAGCCGCGCCGCCACGGCGTTCCGCAGCCTGGCGCTTGCGATCCATAGCCTCGTCAAAATGATGTTACAACATAACATGTCTTGAGCCGAGCGGCACTCAAGCGACTGTTGCATTTGAGCAGCACCTTCAACGGTGATGTCTGGATGGCTCTCCGCTTTGCTGATAATCGCTGACCAAGGGAGGATATCGCGCAATGACCAGAGTGGCCCTGATCGGTCTTCCTACCGACGCCAACAGCAGCTTTCTGAAGGGCCCGGCCAAAGCTCCGCCGCTGGTCCGCGCCATGATGCGCAGCGACAAGGGCAATGACAGCACCGAGCTGGGCGGCGCGATTGGCGAAGGCATCGACGTGCGTGATCACGGCGATGTCGCGCTGGATGGATCGCCGGCGGACGACGCACTGATCACGCGCGCGGTTGCCGCAGCGCTTGCGGCGGGCGAAGCGCCGATCTGCATAGGCGGCGATCATGCCGTCACGTACCCGGTGTTGCAGGCAATCGCCGCGCACCATGGCCCTGTCGCGATCCTCCATATCGACGCGCATCCCGACCTTTACGACGAACTGCTGGGCAACCGCCGATCGCATGCCTCGCCCTTTGCCCGGATCATGGAAGACGGGCTGGCCACGCGCCTGGTGCAAGTGGGCATTCGCACGCTCAACACGCATCAGCGGGCGCAGGCCGCGCGGTTCGGGGTAGAGATCGTGGGCATGCGCGGTTTTTCTGTGCATTCCGTGCCGATCCCGGAGGGCCCGCTCTACGTTTCGATCGATCTCGACGGCCTTGACCCCGCATATGCGCCGGGTGTTTCGCACCACGAACCGGGCGGGCTCAGCGTGCGCGAAGTGATGGACTTGCTGGCGCGCATTCCCGGCCCCATCGTCGGCGGCGATGTGGTCGAGTACAATCCCGACCGCGATGTGCAGGAGATGACCTGCTCGGTCGCTGCCAAACTGGTACGCGAACTGGCGGCGCTTGCCTCGCGCTAACCCGCGAACCAGAACACGGCAGGGCAAGTCTTGGCCTAGATCGACCGTTTTTCCCTTTCAGAACAGCATGGCCGAAGGCCATGGTGCCATTCCGCTGCTGTCAATCACCCGGTCAGGACCACCGCGCGAAGGCCAGTGGAGCTCGCCAGTTCGCCGATCAGCGAAATTGCTGCAGCTATGCTGCGCCGGGACATTCACGCCAAGTGGAACTACGCAAGCCCTCCAAAGCGCGGAATTCACCCAACCGGCGTAGCTCAGGCTGGCAATCATGGGCGACCGACAAGCGCCCAATGCTCACGCTAGTCTGGAGCCAATGCCAATGCGATCGCTGACGATCATCCAAAAAGTCTACTTATGCTGCGCCTTGCTGGCCGCGACGACGGTGATTTCGACCGTGTTCGTCTGGCTCGGCGGGCGCCAACAGGCGGCGGCGCTGGAGCAGATGGTCGAGGTCAATGGCCTGCTGCGCAATCACATGGAGGCCGACATGGGCCACGATGCGATCCGCGCCGAGGTCGTCAGCATCATTGCCGCATCGCGCACCAGCGAGATCGATGGCCCCGCCGCAGGGCGCGAACTGGCCGACCGGCTGAACGAATTCGAAGGCCACATGCGCGAGACGGAACACTTCCAGCGGTCGCCGCAGATCAGCGCCGCGCGCGCGGCGGCCGAGAACGATTTCCGCCGCTATGTCGCGACAGCGCGCAAGATCGCGGTCGCCGCGCAAAGCGGGGCCATCCCCGACGGGCCGCAATTGCGCGCGTTCCTGATCACCTTCAGCCGGCTCGAAGAGAGCATGGCGAAGATCTCAGACTCGGTCGAGGCGTTCGCCGCGCACAGCCAATCCCAGACCGAAGCCACGACCCGCCAGACCTGGTGGATCGCGCTGGCCGGGCTGGCGCTGGGGCTCGGCGTGCTGGCCGCCATCGCGTATGCCGCGCGCCGGTATCTCGTTGCTGTCATCCTGCAGCTGGCCGAAAACGTGAAGATCATGGCCGATGGCCGGCTCGATATCGCCATCGCCGCCACCGAACGCCCGGACGAAATCGGGAGCCTCGCCCGCTCGGTCGGCACCTTGCGCGATGGCCTGATCCGCTCGCGCGCCGACACCGCAAAACAGGCAGACATGATCGTGGCTTCCATCGGCAAAGGTCTCGACCAGCTCGCCGCGGGCAATCTGACGTACCGCATCGATCAGCCGCTGGTCGGCGCATTCGAAGAATTGCGCCGCAATTTCAACGATGCGCTGCAATCGCTGGGCAAGACCATGGCCAACGTGCGCGGCTCGACCCAGGAATTGCAAGGCGTCGCACACGATATCGGGCGCGCGGCGAGAGATCTCGCCGATCGCAATGCCAATCAGGCCGGCAATCTGCAGGAAACCGCAGCCGCGCTGACCAGTTTGTCGGACCGGGTCGCCGGCTCGTCTGAAGCCGTTCGCGCGGCCAAGCAAGCCGTCGACGGCGTGGGCGATGAAGTCACGCGCGGCGGCAATGTTGTGCAGGAGGCCGAAGCCGCGATGGACCGGATCGAGCAGGCCTCGCAAGAGATCGGCAAGATCATCAGCGTCATCGACGCGATCTCGTTCCAGACCAACCTGCTGGCGCTGAACGCCGGGGTCGAAGCCGCCCGGGCGGGCGACCACGGCAAAGGGTTTGCGGTTGTCGCCACCGAAGTGCGCGCGCTGGCCCAGCGCAGCTCCGATGCGGCGAGCGAGATCAGGAACCTGATCGCCAACTCTTCGGGCGAAGTAGGTCAGGGTGTGAAGCTGGTGCGCGAGGCGGGCGGCGCGCTGCGCATGATCACCGGGCGGATGGACGAGATCAACCGGATGATGGAGCTGGTCAGCACCAGCACCGCGCAGCAATCGGTCGAACTGATCGCGGTGAAATCGAGCTCGGTCCACCTCGAGCAGATCACGCAGAGCAACGCCGCCGTTGCCGAACAGGTGCATCAGGCGAGCGACGCCGTGGTCCAGTCGGTGGGTGCGGTGGCAAGCGAGCTCGATCATTTTGCCCTTGGCGGCGCGGCCGTCGGCACGATCGGCTACGCGCCAGCACGGGCGCTGGCGGCATGATGACGCGCGTCTTGGGGGGCTTGATCGCGCTCCTCGGCGCGGTCGCGGCGCATGCCGAAGAACCCGAGCCGAAACCCGCACCGCTTGAACTCGGAGGCAAGATCATGCTGGATGTATCCAGCATTGCCAGCGGCGGGAGTGATCGCAAGTTGCGCGCGCTTTCGAACATCGATCTGACCGCCGATGCCGATCTGGCGGCGCTTGTCGGCTGGCACGGCGCGAAGGCGCATCTCCATGTCCTCGACAATCGCGGCGCACGGCCCAACGATGCGATCGGCACTTTGCAGGGCATCAACAATATCGAAGTCACCGCAGCGGGCCTGCGCCTGTTCGAGGCGTCGATCGAACAGGACCTGGGCGGCGGGACTACGCTGCTGGTGGGGCTCTATGATCTGAACAGCGAATTCTATACCAACGACGCGGCGACTTTGCTGATTGCCCCGGCCTTCGGCATCGGCTCCGAACTGGCCTCCACCGGCCCCAATGGCCCCTCGATTTTCCCCTCCAGCGCGCTGGCCGCGCGGCTGCGGGTGCCGGTTCTGGACGACAAGGGCTATGTGCAGTTTGCCGTGATCAATGCGCGGGCCAGCACGATGGGCGATGACGCCGGGGTCGATTTTAGCTTCCGCGAGGGCGTGCTGCTGATTGGCGAGGCAGGGTTCGTCAGCGGCCCGGTGCGCGGTTCGCTGGGAACGTGGGCCTATTCGCGCCAGCGCGAAGCTTTGTACGAAACCGATGCGCAAGGAACGCCGCTGCGCAAGACCGCGGCGGGCGCCTATTTCGTGGTCGAGGCAGACCTCCTGCCCAAATTGACCGGATTTTTGCGCGCCGGCGTATCGGACGATCACTCCAGCCCTTACAAGGGAGGCTTTCAGACCGGCGTGATGCTGACCCCGGCAATCGGCGGGCGCGACAACAGCGCACTTTCGCTGGGCTTGAACCACGCCTGGTTGACAGGGCACGCACGCGACGCGCTGTTCGCCTCGGGCGCCGATCCGGCACGCGGCGAAACCGCGCTCGAATTCACCTACGCCGACCAGATTATCGACGGGGTGACCGTTCAGCCCGATGTACAGTGGATCTGGAACGCGGGCGGAGTGCGCACAGCCCGCGATGCCATAGCCACCACATTGCGCATGAGCTTCGAGTTCTGACCGGCCTCTGGCACCATCGTCGCGCGGCATCTCCGCGCACGCACCGCTAGAGCCTGATGACAAGACTTTGACCCAGGTTCTCAGGCTCGATCGGCAGCAAGACCTTTAGAATGCACCAATCCGTCTCGGTGAGATCGCCTCTGCTCAAGCCCGCCTCCAAAAAGCAGCCTTGAATCAATCCTTGCCATGCGCGTCAATCGGGTTTGAACTACCGATCCGTTAGTGACCCATCGAGAGTACGACATTGGATATTCGTCCGCTATCCGACGACGAGGAAGGGTACAGGCAAGAAGCTTTGGCCCTCGCCGCGAATTACCTTGATCACACCACTCCCCTGCCGATGGAGAAGGTGCAGGAACTTTATCAGGTCGTGGCGGAGAACTTCCGGGACTACGAAAAGGCACAGATCGCAGTCGGTATCACGTTTGGCGAAATGATTGCGGAAAGGACGGGTTGGGAGTGGGTCAGGGTTACCGATGAATATGGGGCGGAAACGTCATTGTCTCCACGAGGCTACATGATCGCCTGTCACCCTATCAGCATGATCCAAAAGAGGATCGCAGCTAACGAGCCAGTCGATCTTGCCGAACTGCGCGACGAAACGATCGATGTCATCGAGCGTCGCATCGCAGAAGGCTATGCCGGCGAGCGAAAAACCTAACGCCTCTCGAAACCGGCGCGGAAGCGAATTTGTCCACGCCGCCTAGAACGAGACCGGCGTCTCCTGCATGCCGGGGGGCGCATGCGGCACCAGCACTTCGGCCATGCCATCGACCACGCGCAGTTCGAACCGGCGCAAGGGGGGGTATGCCGCGCCGATGCAATGCCCGTCGGCCAGATCGAAACGCGCGCCGTGCAACGGGCACATGATCGCCCCGCGCCTGATCCGCCCCGTCGAGAGCCGCGACGCCTGATGGGTGCAGCGGTCGTTGACCGCGATCAACCGGCCTTCGCTGCGGGCCACCAGTATTTGCCAGCCGTTGAGACTATGCGCCTGCATCGTGCCCTCGGCGATGTCTGCTTCCGGCCCCACGAGGTGCCACTCTGCTTCGTCCATGCGTCCGGTCTTTCATCCGTTGGCGACCCGCGCGCTCCGACGCGCCGCCGCTTGGCTATATCGCGCGCAGCGAGTGGGCAAGCGCGAGCGCACCGAACACGCCGGCTTCGGCGCCGAGCCCGGCTGGCACGATGACCCGAGCGAGGTCCGCCGCCGTCTGACCCGGCAGGTAGGCATTGAGGATCTGTGCGGTTGCGGCGTGCACCCGGGGGAGCAGATGCGGTTGGCCATAGCCCACCCCGCCGCCCAGCACGATCCGCTCCGGCGACAGCGTCAGGATCAGCATCTGCATCAGCTCGGCAAGTTCTGCGGCTACCCGGTCCCAGACCGGATCGCTCGGCGCGATGGTTTCGGCAGCGCGCCCGGCGCGCCGCGCGATGGCGGGACCGGCGGCAAGGCCTTCGAGACAATCCCCGTGGACCGGGCAAGAGCCGGCAAAATCATCCCCCGCGACGCGCCGCACACGCACATGGCCGATCTCGGGATGCACCGCGCCGTGCAGCGGTTTGCCATCGATCACCACCCCGCCGCCGATGCCGGTGCCGATCGTGAGATAGACATGCACCGCGCAGCCGATCGACGCGCCCCAAAGGCCCTCGGCCAGCGCCGCGCCGGCCACATCGGTGTCGAAACACACCGGCACGCCCAGCGCGCCGCTCAGCCCCCCGACGACATCGACGCCGCCCCAACCGGGCTTGGGCGTATTGAGGATCTTGCCGAAATCCGCACTGCCGCGATCGAGGCAGACGGGCCCGAAGCTGGCAATGCCCAGCGCGCCAAAGCCGTGCGCGGCTTGTGCCGCCCGCAGCCAGTCGGCAACCGCGCTCAGCGTCGCGGGCGCATCGCTGCCGGTGGGCCATTGCGCCTGCGCCACGATGTCGCGGCCTTGCGCCACGACCGCGATGCACTTGGTCCCGCCGAGTTCCACCCCGGCAATGCGCTCGGGCCCCGCGCTCAAACCAGCGCCGCCCGATCGCCGCTTACGGCCAGTTGCAGCGGAGCCGCTGGCGTCCCGCCGAAATGCCGCCGCGCGATCGCAGGATCGGTTGGTTCATCGGTCAAACCCGGGCGATCGACAAATGCGATCACGCTGAGATCGGCCAGCACCAGCCAGCTATAGGCCTGAATCGGGCTGGCGAGCGGATTGGCAAATACCAGCCCCGAGCCATTGAGGGGCCGCCAGGGACCGGCAAACTGATCTGCAACCATACCATACAATCCGTTGGGACCCGATGGACCATCGCTAGCAAAGACTTTTGCTTGCGTCGACCAGAAGCAATAATAGCGCCCATCGCTGAAAATCACATGCGGGCGTTCCAGCTCGTTGTTCACGTCATCAGCACTGATCAGCGGATCGGCCAGCACCCACCGGCCCTCGGCGCGCCGGGCAATGCCCACCGCGCCGTTCCACTGCGACGAGGACCCGGCGAGTGACGCTGCAAAGACCAGATACGCGTGCCCGTCCAGGGGATCGCGAAACCATGCCGGATCGCGAAACGCCTTGATCGTGCCGATCGCGCCGCCCCCGGTCATGTCGCGCTGATAAACGGCGCCATCGGCGGCAACCGATTCTCGCGGCTGCGACCACGGGCCGAGGCGCGGCACGCCGTCTTTGATCGTCAGCGGGGCTTCGGTCTCGAACAGGCGCTGCTCGAACGACAGCACCGGCTCACCGCGCCTGCCTGCAACCGTATAATAGAGAGTCACGTGGTCATGACCCTCGTCGATGATTGCCGAGCCGGACCATTCGCGGCTTCCCGGAGATAGGCCATCGGGCAGAAGATTGCCCAGATCCCGCCATCCTTGCGCGCTCTGGTGCATCAGCCGAATGCGGGCGATGCCGTGGCGGGCGTCGGGATCGTCCTGAACCGGCGCACATAGAAGCATGTGCAACATCCCGCCCGCAATGTTTGCAGTGCGGCCATCAAGTTCTTGCACGGGCCAGTAGTCCCATAGGTCAAACCCCAAAAGAACTGGCTCCAGGCAAGACAGATCGATCAATGGCGCGGTCGAAATGGGGGAATACGCGATGCGGGCGACCGCTTCGCGTGTCCAGAGACTTGTCATGTTGGCAACCCCGACCGGTACGCTGGGCACAGGCCCGGGAACACGACTGCGTTCCCGGGCCTGCTGATCATCAGAAATCGAGCTTGAGCGTCGCCGAAACCGTCCGCCCGTTGATCGAACGCGCGCGGACGATGCCATTGGCAGGGATCGAGCCTTCTTCGGCTTCGGTGAACCCGGTGGTGTCGAACAGGTTGTTGGCGTTGACCGAGACCTGCACCCGCTCCAGCGGACGAACCGCAACGAAGGCATTGACCTGCGTGAAGCCGGGAAGCTTCAGAAGATTGCTGTCCTGCGTAAAGCTCGAAGTCGTGCCGATCGCGCTTGCCCCTACGCTGAACATGTCCGAATTGTACTCGGGCGCAACGCGCCAGATGAATTCGGCCTGGCGGCGCGGGCGGTTGCCGACAACGGTTGCGTCGTTCGATCCGGTGATCTTCGCATTGGTGTAGGTGCCGTTTGCGGAGAGGCTGAATTCGCCGATCCGGTAGCTGCCTTCCAGCTCGATACCATAGGCGCGGTAGGTGTTGGAGAACGAGCGCTGGGTGGTCGCCTCGTAGTTCTGCTCCTGGGTATTGGCATAAAAGCCCGTGCCATAAAGCGAGAGACCGCGGGATTGGTACTTCACACCGATTTCAGCCTGACGGACAAAATCCACTGCGCGTGCGCCCGGCAGCAAAGCGCCCGACGTCGGGCTGGTGTTGCCGCCAAACACGAAACGGTCGGCATTGGCGCGGCCGCCACGGCTATAACGGGCGAAGATCGAAAGGTCGCCAGCCAGCTTGTAGTTCACGCCGCCGGAATACGACAGGTACCCGTAGTTGTAGTTGACCGGACGAGTCACGCCCAGTGGCATCACCGTCGTAAGAGTTTCGGGTATCGAGATCGTACCATTGCCATCGACATCTGTTGGGACAACCGGACCATCGCCCATCACGAAGCCCCGCGCCCGGCCGAAATCATAGCGCAAGCTGCCATCGAGCGTCAGCTCGCCGGTGCTGTAGCTAAGCGAGGCAAACGGCGCGTTTGTATCGAAATCGAGGTTGTACGACCGGCGGCAGCAATTGCCGAAGAACGACGCGCCATAAGCGACCAGTCCGTTGTCGGTCTGCGAGACGCCGCCCGCACTGGTCACGTTGATCAGCGCGGCATTGTTGCCGCGCGCCTCGAGCAGGTAGGACGACCAGGTCCAGTCCATATCGATCTTCTGATGCGAACGGTAATAGCCGACCGAGAAATCAAGCTTGCTGCCGCCGAAATCAAAAGTGCGGCTGAGCCGAAGATCGTTGGTCACGTTGTCGAGGCTGTTGAGCCTTGTGTTGAACAATACGATACCGATGGCATTGGTGGTAGCGGGATTGGCAATGACCTGACCCGCGTTGGGGCCGTTGGCATAAGTGGCGACAGAACCGGCCCCGCCGATGCCGTTCGCCAGATTCTGAACCGAGTCGGTGGTTGCCGGGAAAGGCGCCGTGAACCGGCCGCTGATATTGGCGTAACGGAACTTGTTGTTGACCGTCCAGCCGTCGGCGATGTCGAACTGCCCTTCAAACCCGATGGCCTTGACCAGCGGCCGCATCCCGTCGCGGATGTCGGTGGTTTCGCGGTTGTTTTGCCCGTTAAGCGACACAGCCTGCGTAAAGTTGATCGAGTGGATCGTGTCGTTGTTCGGGCTCAGGCCCGGCAGCGCTTCATAATTCGGATTGCTGTTCGTGCCCGTCACGCGCACCGGGCTTGGCACATAGGCAATCGCGCGGTCATCGAGGAATTTGAAGTTGAGCCGGAAGAAACCGCGATCGAACGTCTTGGTGATGTTACCCTTGATCTGCCCGCCTCTATTGCCGTCATACCCGGCGCGGCGCGGACCCTCGCCCACGCGGTAGAATCCGCCGACGTTGAAAGTCAGCGTATCCGATAGATGCCCGCCATAGTTGGCATCGAGGCGGTATTCGCCGTAATCGAGGCCGAGCGTGCCCATGATCGAGCCGCCGTCGACCGTGCCGGTCTTCGAAATGGTGTTGATCACGCCGCCGGGCGAATTGGAGGCAAACGTCGATGCCGAACCACCGCGCACCGCTTCGACGCGCGCCACAGTCGAATCGACGCGCAGGAAGATATCGGCGTTGCCGAACGCGATGTCGCCGAATTCAAGGATCGGCAGCCCGTCTTCCTGCAGCTGGAGGAACTTGGCACCGCCGGTCGAGATCGGAATACCGCGCGACTGGATGTTGGCATTGCCTTCACCGCCCGATGATTCCGAGCGGATGCCCGGCAAACTGCGGAACAGCTCGGCGGCCGAACGCGGCGCGGCGGCGGCAATGGCATCGCCGTTGATCGCGCTCACCGAGATCGAGCTGTCCAGCTTGTTCTGGCCGCGCGCCACGGCGGTGACGACGATTTCTTCACCGGGCTCGGCATCGGCTGGCGCGGCGTTATCGCTCGCCTCAGGCGCAGCCGTCTGCGCAAACACCGGCGTAGCAAACACGAGCGCGGCGGACGCCAACAAAACAGTGCGGAATGTAGTCATGATCCTCTCCCTACGATGGCCGATTCGCGGCTCTCGGGCAAATTACTATCGCCTTCGCAAACGATTGCAATCGAAATTTGCAAACGTTTGCAGGTTCTACTATCCAGCATCCACGGCAGCGCGAGTCTGCCAGATGGGAGAGCCGATGTGACCAGCACCTTGCGTGAAAAGCCGCGTCTTGCGCTGGCCAACATCCTGCAGATGAATCTCGGATTCCTCGGCGTTCAGTTCAGCTTCGGCCTGCAGCAAAGCAACATGGGGCCGATCTACAGCTATCTCGGCGCAGACGAAGGCGCGATGCCGCTGCTGTGGCTTGCCGGGCCGATGACCGGGCTTGTCATCCAGCCGCTGATCGGATCGATGAGCGACCGCACCCGCTCGCGCCTCGGCCGCCGCACGCCTTATTTCCTCGTCGGCGCGATCCTGTGCAGCCTGTGCCTCCTCGCCATGCCCTACAGCCGCACACTGCTGATGGCGGCGAGCCTGCTGTGGGTGCTCGATGCGGCCAACAATGTCACGATGGAGCCCTACCGCGCCTATGTCAGCGACCGGCTCGGCCCGGCGCAGCGCCCGCTCGGCTTCCTCACGCAAAGCGCGTTCACCGGCCTTGCCCAGACGCTGTCCTATCTCGCGCCCACTTTGCTGGTGTGGTGGGGCATCGACCAGAATCTGCTCGATGCCAACGGCATTCCCGAAATCACCCGGATCAGCTTCGTGATCGGCGCGTTTCTCTCGATAACCACGATCGCGTGGTCCGTCTGGCGCGTGCCCGAGTTGCCGCTCACCCCGGAAGAAGATGCCGCCATGGCCGCCGATCCGCTGTCGCTGCGCTCCACCGTGAGCGGCCTCGTCGAAGCCGTTCGCGACATGCCAACCGCGATGCGGCAATTGGCGGTCGCCATGCTGTTTCAATGGTTCGGCATGTTCTGCTATTGGCAATATGTCGTGCTGGTGCTCGCACGCAATGTGTTCGATACCAGCGATCCGGCCACCGCCGGTTTCCGCGAGGCCAGCCTGCTCAATGGCCAGCTCGGCGCGTTTTACAACGCGGTTGCCTGCGTCTCGGCCTTCGCGATGATCCCGATTGCCCGCCGCTTCGGCGCGCAGCCGATCCACGCGGCGGCGATGGCCGGATCGGGCGCAGCAATGTTCACGATCGCCTCGACCGGCTCTATCCCGCTCCTGATCATCGCCATGATCGGCATCGGCATCGGCTGGGGCAGCCTGATGGGCAATCCCTACCTGATGCTCGCCGGAGCCATCCCGCCCGAACGCACCGGCGTCTATATGGGCATTTTCAACATGTTCATCGTCATCCCGATGATGATCCAGATCCTGTTCGTCTGGCTCACCTATCGCCCGCTGCTGGGCGGCGATCCGCGCCACGTGCTCATGCTGGGCGGCGCGATGATGGCAGCGGCAGCGGGTGCGACGCTGCTGGTCCGAACGCCCAAAGTGCAGCCTGGGGCCATTGCCGCCTGAGGCTCGATAGGTCGTTTGGAGCGCATTTACACCGAATGAACAGCCCGGGGATGGATCAGAAGGCTCCCTGAGCCTCCGGCTCTTCGCTCGTGTATGAACGCGACCCAGCTAGCATGAGCCGCTTAAGGCAGGATAAACACGCGAAGGGACCGCAAGAACCTTGTGCGCGAGAACAGCGCATTCGAAAGACCTTGGACCCTTGCCGCCAAACCGTTAGCATCGGGCGCACCTTTCGCGGAGAGCCCCCCATGACCACCACGCTGCAATCGATCCCGCTCAAGACCATCGACGCCAAGGACGCCTCGCTGGCGGACTACGCCGGCCAAGTGGCGCTGGTGGTCAATGTCGCTTCCAAGTGCGGCCTGACCCCGCAATACGACGGGCTCGAGAAGCTTTACTCGGAATACCGCGATCAGGGCTTTGTCGTGCTCGGCTTTCCCGCCAACGATTTCGGCGCGCAGGAGCCGGGCACCGATGAAGAGATCGCCGCGTTCTGCAGCGCCACCTTCGGCGTCGATTTTCCGATGTTTTCCAAGATCGCGGTCACCGGTGCGGACAAGCACCCACTTTACCAAGAGCTGACCGCCGCCGTGCCCACGGCGCAAGGCGACAAGGAGGCTTTCCGCGAAAAGCTGCGCGGCTATGGCATGTCCCCGAACCCGGACCCGGAAGTGCTGTGGAATTTCGAGAAATTCCTGATCGGCCGCGACGGCGCGGTGGTGGCGCGGTTCGCCCCGACAACGGCAGCAGACGATGCCGAACTGGTCGGCGCGATCGAAACCGCGCTGGCAGCAGCGGCCTGAACGAAAGGCCGTGACCGAACTAATCCTGCATCACTATCCCGAGTCGCTGTTCTCGGAAAAAGCGCGCGCGATGCTCAATGCCAAGGGGCTGGCGTGGCGCTCGGTGATCATCCCGATGATCATGCCGCGGCCCGATACTATCCCCCTGACCGGGGGCTACCGGCGCACGCCGGTGATGCAGGTGGGTGCGGATGTCTATTGCGACACCGCGCTGATCGCGGCCTATCTGGACGATAAGGGCGCAGGCGCAACGCTTTTCCCGGCCGCGCACCGCTTGGCCGCGCAGACTTTGGCGCGCTGGATCGATACCGAGCTGTTCTGGTGCTCGGTCACCTTGCGGTTTCTGCCCGAAAACATGGGCAACTTCTTCGCCGAACCCGGCTCGGCCGAAGCCTTTGCCGAAGATCGCGCCAATTTCGCGCAAGGGGCGCAAGTGCGGCGGTTTTCGGTGAACGAAGCCAAAGCCTGCTACGCCACGTTCCTGGGCGAGATGGAAGCGCAACTGGCCGATGGCCGGGCGTATTTGTTCGGCGCAGACTGGAGCATTGCCGATTTCTCCGCGTATCATGTGCTGTGGTTCATCCACGCGGGCGGCGGCATGAAGGACTGGCTGGCGCGGCACGGCCATGTCGCGGCGTGGTATGCCCGAATGGCGGTCTATGGCGAGCAGCCGTGGCACGACCTCTCCGGCCCCGATGCGCTCGCCATCGCGCTGGCATCAGAGCCTGCAGAGGTGGCACAAAGCAGCGACTTGCCCGAGATCCCGGTCGGCTGTCTGGTCGATGTCGGACCGCTCGATTACGGCGTGATGCCCGCGCGGGGAACGCTGCTCAAATGCGACGTCGATTCCATCGTCATCCGCCGCGAGCACACGCTTACCGGCCCGGTCAACGTTCACTTCCCCCGCCACGGCTTTGGCATCAGGCAATAGGGCAAGATCACAGGCTCATCGGCGCGGCATAACCCGTAAGCTCGAGATAGCCGCTGCCGCCGCGCGTGGTCACCGCGCCTTCCCAATAAATCGGCAGGCCGCTGCGCCGCGCGTCCAGTTCCTGATCAGCCATGATCGGGGTCAGCGCGAAAGTCCGCAGGCCCTCGGGCAGGCGGATGGTCAAAGTCTGCGCCACCGGATAGGTCGCGCCGGTGCGCGGCGAGGTCCAGCGGCGTGTGGGCACGAGCCTTACATCGCCGGTTGCCAGCATGACCACCGCGCCGCCCGCGCGGCGAAAGCTGCCCCCGGCCCAGAGGGTCGAGCCGTCCCGGTGCCGGATGCGAAAAGCCATCAGCGCACTGCCGTCTTCGAAATTGAGACCGGTCCAGTCCCAGCCCACCGCCGCCGGATTGAGGTAATTGGAAGACCATTCGCGGTCGAGCCACGCTTTGCCGCTGACCTTTTGCTGCGCCTTGCCCCGCGCAATCGTCCCCGAAACGCGCATCTGCGGCACCGAATAGTAATAGCTCGCCTCTGCTGGCTTGGGACCCTTGCGACTATAGCCGCCCTGCCCCTGCAAGAGCGGCGGCTGGCTGGGGGTGAAGGTCAGATCGAGCGTGAAGCCCTTGGCCGCAACGCGCGTCGCAAACCGCCCGTCGGTCAACCGCACGAACCGCCAGTCGCGGATATGGACATCCGCATCGCCCGATTTCGCGTTCGCCAGGCCAAACCCGGCGCGCGCGGCGCGCTCGTCGTGCAGGATATGCCCGGTTGCCGGGTCCGACAGTGCGACATGCGCGAACAGCACCTGCCTGGCGGCAAAGGCGCTGGCGTTCTTCGGATCGGCCGGCGGGCGCGAGCGAAAGAACGTCACCTGAAAGCCGATCCGCTTGCCGTCCGCGCCCGCCGCGATGCCGGTCACATACCACCACTCCGTCCGGTAATCGCGATGCGCCCCATGATCTGCGGGAAACGCGAACCTCCGCCCGGGCGCGACTACGGGATAGACCGTCGGCGGCGCAGCCGATGTCGCGGCGAGCAGCACAAGGGCCATGGCGGCGTGCATCCGCTTCACCAGTCTGCCCTCACCGCGCGCACCGCATCGAGCGACAGCGCCCGCCGCCCCGCCAGCATCGCGGTCGCCGACGCCGCCAGCGTCAGCGCGCCGATCACCGAGGCCATCAGGCCCAGCGGAAAGCGCGTGCTCATTGTCCAATTGAACGACTGCGGATTGACGACATGGATCAGCACCTGGCTGATCGCGATGCCCAGCAGCACGCCCGCGACGCTGCCGACCAGCCCGAGCAGCGCGCCTTCGCTGCCCAACATGGCGACAATTTGCCCCCGACTGACCCCGATATGGCGCAACATGCCGAATTCGCGGGTGCGCGCCAGCGCCTGCGCCGATGTGGTTGCCGCGACCCCGGCCAGCCCGACGATGATCGCCACGGCCTCGAGCAGGTAGGTGATGGCAAAGCTGCGGTCGAACAGCTTGAGCGCCAAACGGCGCAAAACCGCGGGCTGCGCTGCTTCCACCTGGCCCTGCAGCGCGGGCGGTGCCGCAGCGATCAAGGCGCGGCTGACGCTGTCTGCCCGCGCACCGGGTGCAAGCACGATCATTGCTGAATCGCGCGCTAAGTCGCCGCTAATGCGCTCGTAATCGCTGCTTTCGATAGCAATGGCGCCCTGCTGGCGCGCATAATCACGCCACATCCCCGCCACGACAAACCGCGCGCCACCGCCCAGTGGCAGGCTTATGCTATCGCCGACCGAGCGCCCGAGGATGCGCGCAGCGGGCTCCGAGAGCCACACCGGGATCGCCCCGCGCGGCGGCGGCACGGCCTTCCCGATCAGGGTCATCGCCTCCATCGCAGGCAAAATAGGCCGCGCAATCAATTGCATAGGCGGCCGATCGGCGGCGAGGACCAAGGGCACAGTCCGGCTGAACACCGCGCGCTGCACGCCGATCACCCGGCGAAGCGCGGCTTGCGCTGCCGGGTCGAACCCGCCCGAGCCGGGATCGGTGCGCAAATACAGATCGCCGCTCAGGATATCGCCGAGCCATTCATCCACCGCCCCGCGAAAGCTCGTTACCATGATCGCCATGGCAATCATCAGCGCCGTACTCGCCACAATTCCGCTGAGCGCCGTAGCCGCCGCCCCCGGCGTGCCGCGCAAATGCTGCACGGCGAGATCGAACGAAAACGCGCCGCTAGATCGCAGCGCCAGCGGCGTAAGCAGCAGCCGCGCCAGCGCGGGCATCGCCGCGATTCCTGCGGCGAGGAGGAGAGCGATCGCAAGATAACCGAACAGCGGCAGGCGCGCCGCCGCCGGCATCAGCGCCGCGCCGGTCCCCGCCGCCGCCAGCACCAGCGGTACCATGAGGCCGGGCCGCATGCGCGGGTCGAGCGCATCGCCCGCGTTCTTGAGCGCAACCGCCGGAGCAGCGCGCGCGCCCGCCAGCGCGGGCAGCACGCTTCCGCCAATCGCTGCCGCCATACCCAGCGCGAAGAACGCCAGCGCGGCCTCCGGCGCAAACAGGAGCTGCGGCGGCGCATCGCCGAAATAGCCGCCGCCAAGGTCTCCGCCCAGCAGCGCCAGCGCCCCGGCCGCCATCGCATAGCCGAACAGCAGGCCGAGAACCGAGCCTGCCAGCCCGGCCAGCGCTCCTTCGATCGCCACCAGCGCGATCAACGTGCGCTTCTGCATCCCCAGCGTGCGCAGCAGAGCAAACGCTTGCAGCCGCCGCGCGACCGACAGCGACTGCGTAGCATAGACCAGAAAGCTCCCCGTCAGCAGCGCCACCAGCGCCAGCATATCGAGATTTACCCGGTACGCCCGCGACAGCGCATCGCTCTGTGCCGCCTGATCCTCGCCGTTGCTCATGATGGCGCCCGGCGGCAGAAGTCGCGCCAATGCCGCCCGGACCGCGCCCGGATCGGCGCCTTCAGCCAGTTTGAGATCGATCCGGTCGATCCGGCCCAAACGCCCGAACAGGTCTTGCGCCGCGGCGATATCGATCACACCCAGTCGCTGCCCATCGGCCACTGCCGGCAATGTCCCGCGCACCACCATCGTCTGCGCGATGCCGTTGGCGGTGATCGCAATGGTCTCGCCTACCCGCGCCCCCGTCGCCGCCAATGCAGCGCGCGAGAGGAACAGTGCGTCGGTAGCGAAAGGATCGCTCGCGCCCGTACCCGGCCCGCTCGGGCTTATCCCTACCGTGGTCGGCGTCACATTCGCCGCGCGGATCACATCGAGGCCGAGCAACGGTATTGCCTCGCCGCGCGAGCTGCGCGCCGCCAGCAGCACCACCGGGCTGGCATCCGCCACCCCCGCCGCGATCGCCACCCGGCCATAGAGCGCTTCCTCCATGCCGAATGCGCTGGCGGCCCCGATCTGCAAATCCGCCGCACCGTTTACCGTGCGGATCGCTTGCCCGAACGAGCTAAGCGCCGAACCGTTGACCAGATGCACCGCAAAACCCAGCGCCACGCCTATCGCGATCGCCATCGCGGCCACGGCAATGCGCCCCGGATGCTGGCGCCACTCGCCGGCAATCATCCAGCGCGTCGCGGCATCAGCCATCGGCAGGGACCAATCCGGACGGCGTGAGCAGCAAGGTGCGATCGGCAATCGCCGCTGCCGCCGCAGAATGCGTCACCACCACCCCCGCTGCGCCTTGTTCCCTCGTCGCCTGCGCAAACAGCGCCAACACGAGCGCGGCGGTCTCAGGGTCGAGATTGCCTGTAGGCTCGTCCGCCAGGATAAGCGCCGGGCCATGGATCAATGCGCGGGCAATTGCCACGCGCTGCATTTCTCCGCCCGAAAGATCGCGCGCATAATCGTTCCCCCGCGCGCCGAGCCCAACCTGCTCCAGCATGGCGTCGGCGCGGCGCAGCGCCTCCAACGCGCCGGTTTTGCCGATCGCCAGCGGCAGCGCCACATTGCGCCTTAGCGTGAGATAGGGAAGGATATGAAAGGCCTGAAAGACAAAGCCGATGCGCCGCCGGCGCAAGTCGGTCAGCCCGCGCTCGTCCAGCCCGCCCAGCCGCGTCCCCTCGATCAGGACATCGCCGCCATCGGGCGTGTCCAGCCCGGCGATCACATTGAGCAAGGTCGATTTTCCCGACCCGGATTCGCCCATGATCGCCACCAGTTCGCCCGGCGCGACTTCAAGCGTGAGACCCGAAAACAGCGTGCGCCCGCCCGGCATCGATTTGGTCAAGCCCGCGATCTGCAGCCGGGCACTGGCGGGCGTATGTGGTGGCGGTTTCATGACGCGGCGATGGCCTCATAGGTAGCGGGCATTTGCGCCCTACATGGCGATCGGCACCCGCATAAGCCACCCTCTTGGCCCGGATTTCACCTTGAGCAATGCGGCGCGCGCGCGCAGACTTGTCCGCAAGCAACGAGGGGGATGCTGCCGGCCATGATCGAGCTCTATCACTGCAAGAACGCCCGCTCGTTCCGCGCGCTCTGGGCGCTGGAAGAACTGGGGCTACCTTACAAGCTCCATCTCCTGCCTTTCCCGCCGCGGCTGCTCAGCCCGGAATACCTCGCGCAAAACCCCCTCGGCACGATCCCGCTGCTGGTCGATGGCGAGACCCGGATGACCGAATCCGCCGCGATCCCGCAGTACCTGGCCGCCCGCTATGGCCCCACCCCGCTGGCGGTCGAGGCGCGCGAGCCGGACTTCGGGCTGTGGCTCGATTGGATGCACCGCAGCGAAGCGACGCTGACTTTCCCGCAGACCATCGTGCTGCGTTATACCCGGCTCGAGCCCGAAGAGCGGCGCGTGCGCCAGGCGGCAGACGATTACACGCAGTGGTTTCTCTCGCGGCTGCGCCACCTCACCCGCGCGCTCGAAACCCGCGCCTGGCTCTGTGCCGGGCGTTTCACCATGGCGGACGTGTGCACCGGCTACGCGCTCCTGCTCGCGCAGGACTTGCAGCTCGACCACAAGTTCAGCCCCGAAATTGCGGACTACTGGCAGCGGCTCATGGCGCGGCCCGGGTATCTTGCCGCGCAAGCCGCGCAAAACGTCGCCTAGCCACTCCCCGAAGACAAGGAGGGAGACCGCTTCGCTTGTTGTCAGCTTGCCGAAGGAAAGTGGTGCAAGGGCGACATGGTATTGTGGCGAACTTGATGAAGTTTCAGGACAAACCGTCACTCAAATCTCAATTTGGCACACTACGCGTCGGCGCGCCGTCCCCACATGGCATTTGGTGCATCGGGACCGCCTTGCCGTTCAAGGTGCACCGTGTTAACCATCTAACCATAAGAATCAATGCTCGAAATGTAACTTGTTGATTTCAAGATTTTTATACGACGTTATCTTGGCGAGCAAGTATAGTTGGCCTTCCCCAAGGAGCTTGTTATGCGTTCCATCCAGTACGCGCTTGCCTTCGGCATTACTTCTCTGGCTTGGTCTGCTCCAGCGCACGCCGTGACGATCATTCTTGATCAGTTCGAGCAAAATGAAGTGGGTCCGGGGTTTTGGACGAGGACAACTGAATTCTTTTTGCCGTCGAGTGCAACTGACATCAACCTCAATATTACCGGCTTCTCAGCCGATGATCGCGCCGTGCTCACGCTCAATGGAACCGTGATCACTTCGACCGGCATTTACGGCCCCGGCCCAGGATTCTTTCAGTTTTCGGCAGGTGGACCGAACGTGCCCTACACGTTTGCGGGTGGCGGTCACCCCAATGATCCGTTCGAGCCGCTCAACCTTAATTTTACGAGTGGTTTCCTTAACGGATTGAATACACTGACATTTATCATCAACAACACCACAGAGGGTATCCAAGGCCACGTGTGGGACGATAACTACCCGAACGACTCTGGCCAGCTAACCTATAGATTCAGAGGTAGTGTTACATTTACGCAGGCTGTTCCCGAGCCTGCCACGTGGACAATGATGATTGTCGGCTTCGGTATGGCGGGTGGCGCGCTGCGCCGTCGCCGGGCAAAAGTGCGGGTCACTTACGCCTGAGCGTACCTTCTTCGATGATGTGAAGAGACCCGTCGGGAGAATCCGGCGGGTTTTTCTTTGGCGCTTCGTGTCAAGGGACAGGGCCCGGGAAACTGCAGGACACGCGAATTGGCTTCACCATCGCGCGCGGCCACTATCATTCGGAGCAGTTCGGCGAGCCCGCGACACGCTTTACACTCGTCCGCGGAGCGGTCGGCATTGCCACGATCGACCCCAAGGAGCGAGCCATGCAGCCAGACACTTTGCGCGCCTTGGCCGACAGGCACGAGATCTGCGAACTCTCGATCCGCTATATGCGCGGGCTCGACCGCCTGGATCTCGAACTGCTGAAATCGGTCTACCACGAAGACGCAACCGACGACCGGGGGTTCTACACCGGATCGGGCTATGGGCTGTGCGAGCTTGCGGTCCAGTTGCTGGCGAGCCACTTGTCCAACCATCACATGCTGGGCCAGATGGCGATCGATATCGAAGGCGATGTGGCCTTTGGCGAGATCTATTTTCAGGCCTACCACCGCATTGTCCAGGACGGACAAGAGGTCGATTTCGTTGTGCTCGGCCGCTACGCTGACCGGTATGAGCGGCGCGGTGGCGTCTGGAAGATCGCGCATCGCAGCGAACTCAACGACACTTGCTGGCAGCAACCGGCCAGCGATATCTGGTTCAAAGCCACGCCGCAGGCGCTGCGCGGCGCGCGCGGAGCGGATGACCTGACTTCTCAGCGGGAAAGGCTGCGCAAGCTATGACCGGCAAGACCAACGAGACGCCGCAACCCGGCGAGGCGCGCTGCCCGGGCCTGTCGACGCGTGATATCGTCATGGCCGATGCCGCCGCCCCGCCTGCGAAGTTCATGGCCGACCACTATGCATACATGGGCAGCGCGGACGTCGGCTATGATGCCTATCGCAGCACGGAGTATTCACGCCTTGAAGAGGAGCGGATGTGGTCCAAGGTCTGGCAGATGGCCTGCCGCCTCGAACAGATCCCGAAGGCCAAGGATTTCATCGTCTACGACATCGCTGATACCAGCGTCCTTGTGGTCCGCCAGAGCGATGGCGGCGTCAAAGCCTTCATCAACAGCTGCCGCCACCGGGGCATGCAATTGGCCAGGAGCGAGGCGCGCGGCCATGCACCGGTGATCCGCTGCCCGTTTCACGGCTGGACCTGGGACACCAAGGGCGATCTCTTGGCGATCCCGTGCAGCTGGGACTTTCCGCATGTCGACAAGGCCGCCTTCGGGCTCGATGCGGTTCATGCCGATGTGTGGGGCGGGTTTGTGTTCATCAATCTGGCCGAAACGCCGCCGCTGTTGCTCGAATACTTGGAGGTGATCCCCGAGCTCGATCTGCCGCTGCCGATGGAGCGGCGTCACATCGCCTATCACGTGCAAAAAGTGCTGCCTGCGAACTGGAAGATCGCAGCGGAAGCGTTTCTTGAAGCCTATCACGTGCTCGCCACGCATCCCGAAGGGCTGGCCTTTGCCGGCGACGCAAACTGCCAATACGATGTCTATGGCAAAAACGTCAGCCGCTTCCTCCACACTATCGGCTTTCGCAGCCCGCATCTGATCGGCGAAGGCATTGAGGCAGAGATTCTGCAAGGGATCGGCGGCGGGGCGGCGGGCCTCTCGCTCCAGCCCGGCGAGCGCGCGCGCGATGTGTGGGCCGACCATCTGCGCGGGATTATGGGGCAGCAACTGGGCGTTGACCTCAGCGCGGTTTCGACCACCCAGATGATGGATTCGATCGAGTATTTCTGCTTCCCCAATTTTTTCTTCTTCCCCGGCCTCACTTTTCCGATGGTCTACCGCTTCCGCCCTGTGCCCGGCAAAGTCGACGAAGCGATCTTCGATCTCTACTTCCTGAAACCCACGCCCGAAGGCCAAGAAGCGCCCGCCGCGCCTGACACCGTGTACCTTGGCACCGAAGACCGGTTCATTGACGCGCCCGGCATGGATGCGCGGCTGGGCTATATCTATGATCAGGACGTCGAAAACCTGCGCCAACAGACCTGCGGCATCCGCTCGAGCCGAAAAGCAGGGCAAACGCTCGGCAACTACCAGGAAATCCGCATCCGCCGGATGCGGGAGACGCTGGCGGAGTATGTGGGGTGATGAGTTTGGGGGGTGGAAACGAGGATCAGGCGTGGCAGGAGCTAAAAACGCTTTTGAGCACGCGTATCGCGAACGGATTGGCGGAAGACGCCATGAACGCTCGTGTCTCATTGCGGGAGGGGACGAGTGCGTTGTCACCGAAAGCGAAGATGGCGCGATGAACGTGGTTTACGCTTTAATTTCTATGCCATTGACTTTTTTAATTCTGATTTTCGTTGGAGTGGAGATTCGCCATCGCGCCCGATTCTGGGCCTACTTGACACAAGAATATCCTAATACAGACCTAAATGAAAAAAATAAATTTTTCTACATTATCACAATATTTTGCTCTATTTTTATTTCTTTATCATTTACAGTAGATAACATATTTTATGATACTTCAGTTGCTTTCTATATATTATTTTGGATAATGTATAATGTATTGAAAGATATAAATCCAATTTAGTTAGATTGACTAAATTTTCAAAATGCATCGAACGGCATTTTAAACTTCGAATGGTGCCAGCCCCTCATCCACCAACTGACTTACGTGGCCGCCCACCTTTAGCTCCGTTGGCCCGAGCAGCGGCGGCCTTAGCCGCCGACCGCGTCTGACCCGCATGGCGCGCCATGTGTGACTTCGTGCCGAACAGGCCCGCCAGCAGGCCGGGGATTGAGAGGTCTACATCGAGCGTTTCCCAGTGCAGGCCATAGCCGTTCCCCAGCACTTCGAACTTCGCGATCTCGTCGTCGCTGGCTTTCTCGAGCCCTTGCGCGAGGTGCGGAGGGAAGGTGAAAGTGCAGCCATTGGTCAGCGCAATTACCATCCGCCCTCGCCTGCGATCATAGCGCACCCGCGCGGCTCTCGGCTCGATTTGCGCCGCGATCCGCCCGCGCTCCTGCGCGGCGGCAAGCTGCGCGTCAGTCAGGTCGGCTGTGACTGTCTCAACCATGAATCTCTCTCCAACGTGCGAGCAGGGCTTGCTGCTCAGCGGCCACAACTTGCATGGCTCGGCGCACATCGCCGCGCTTCATGCCCTCGATGGTCACCAGTTCCGGCTTGCCCTCTGCCCCCAGCAAGTTGATCTTGGCATGCCCGTCGCCAAACACGTGGACATGTGCTGGCTCGTGATCATCTACGAAGATGATGAAGCGCAAGCCATGGGCGCGATGAACGGTGACCATATAGCCAGATAACCCATCATGATAGGTTTTTCAACAGCGCGCAAGTGCGTCGCTGAACGCCCCATCAACTCGCCCTGAGCCGCGTCATCGCCAGTTCGTATTTCGATTGCATCGTATGCCCTCGCCAGCGGGAGTATTCGCATTTGGCGAGAATTTCCGGCGGGGGGAAGATCGCGGGGTTGTCGCGGTAATCGGCGGGCATGAGGGCGAGCGCGGCGGCGTTTGGGGTGGGGTAGCGGATGGTTTCGGCGATGTCCGCCCCGGCTCGCGCGCCGAGCACGAAATCGATGAACTTGTGCGCGAGCGCTGGATCGGGCGCGCCCTTGGGGATGCACAGGCTGTCGCTGGCGAGGATGCCGCCCTCGCGCGGCACGACAAAGCCGATGTCTTTGTCCTCGCGCATGACTTGCGCGATATCGCCGTTGTATTCGATCACCAGGTCGACATCGCCCGCAAGCAACAGGTCCTGTCCGTTGTCGTCGTGAAACGAGGCGATATAGGGCTTCTGCTTGGTCAGCAGCGCCTCGATGCGGGCGATCGTGGCTGGATCGTCGGTATTGGCGGGCAGGCCCAGATACTTGGCCCCGATCTCGAACAGCTCGCTCGCCTCCGCCAGGAGCGCGATACGGCCGACATAGCGATCAGAATCGATCACCCATTTCCAGCTGTCGGGCACGCCATCAACCTTGGACTTGCGGTAACCGATGCCGGTGACGATCCAGGTGTAGGGCACGGTCACCTTGCGGCCGGGATCGAACGGCGGATTGCGAAATTCGGGCGCGATGTTTTTGAGATTGGGTATCTTGGCGTGATCGAGCGCGGTGAGCAACCCCGCCTCGCTGAGGCGCTCGACAAAATCGTTCGACGGCACGATCACATCGTAGCCGGGATTGCCATTGCGCAGCTTGGCAAACATCTCGTCGTTGTTGGCAAACAGGCTGACCCCGACACCGACGCCGCTGGCCTTTTCAAAATCCGCCAGCGTATGCGCGCCGATGTAGGTATCCCAGGTATAGAGGTTCAGCTTGCGCTTGGCCCCGCCGCCTGAGCAGCCGCCGAAGCTGAGCCCGATCCCGGCAAGGCCTGCTTCGGCCAGAAACCTGCGGCGCGACAATCCCATGCGATTTCCCCCCGAAAAGTCCGCAAATCAGGCCTTGAGCAGCAAGTGATCGCGCTCCCACGAAGAAATTACCTCGTCATAAGCGGCAAGTTCGGCTTCCTTGATCCGGGCGAAAGCGCGGATGAAGCTTTCGCCCAGAATGCCGATCACCGGCTCGCAGAGGGTCATCAGCTTTAGCGCGGCATCGAGGCTTCGCGGCAAAGTGCGCTCCTGCGCATAGGCATTGCTGGTGATCAGCGGCATCGGCTCGATCTTGCCGCGCAGGCCAAGAAGGCCGCAGGCGAGCGTCGCGGCGATGGCGATATAGGGATTGGCGTCGGCCCCTGGCAGCCGGTTCTCGATCCGCGTCGCGCCGGTATTGCTCACCGGAATGCGCAGGCCGCACGAGCGGTTGTCCATGCCCCATTGCACGTTGATCGGCGCGGAATGCGCCGGGCGCATCCGCCGGAACGAATTGACATTGGGCGCAAACAGCGGCGCAACTTGCGGCAGATAGCGCTGCAAGCCGCCCACAAAATGGCGGAAATCCTGCGTCAGCCCGTGATCGTTGCCGAACAGGTTCACCCCGTCCTTGTCCTGCGCCGAAATATGCAGATGCATCGCACTGCCCGGCTGGCTTTCCATCGGCTTGGCCATGAAAGTGGCATAGACCCCGTGCTTGAGCGCCACTTGGCGCACGATACGCTTGAAGATCACAACCTGATCGCACAGCGCCACCGGCTCGCCATGATTGAAATTGATCTCGAGCTGCGCGGTGCCGCTTTCATGAATCATCGTATCCAGTTGGAGCGAGGCGATCTCCGAATTGTCGTAAATCTCCTCGATGATGTCCTCGTATTCGGTCACGGATTCGAGGCCATAAGGCTGCGGGCTACTTTCGGCGCGGCCTGATCGCCCGCGCGGCGGCTGGATCGGCAGATCGGGATCGGCGTTGATCTCGGTGAGGTAGAACTCCAGCTCGGGCGCGACCACCATCGTCCAGCCCAATTCGGCGAACTCATCGAGCACTTTTTGCAGCACATAGCGCGGCGCGTTTTCAAACGGAGTGCCGTCGCGGTGCAGCGCATCGGCGACAACGAACGCGGTCGGGGTACGGAAACCCGGGGCGACGCAGATCGAGCGCAGATCAGGCTTCAGGGTGACATCGGGATCGCGAAACTGGCTGTCGTCTTCGTCATTGTCGGCATAATCGCCGGTGATCGTCACCGAAAAGACGCTGGAGGGCAGGCGTAGGCTCCTGGAGTCCACCGACGAGACGAACTTGTCGGCGGGCCAGACTTTGCCGCGAACCACCCCGTTGATATCGGGCACGAGGCACTCGACCTCGCCAATGCCGTGGCTGCGGATCCATTCTGCGAAATTCTCAGCCACGTGTCGCTCTCCTGATGTTCAAAACTTGTCGCGCAGCCCCAGAAACCCAAGCGCCGCGACCATCGTCGGCCAACGCAGCGCGGCCCCGCCCGGAAATCGCGGCCCCGGCAAGGCCCGTAGCGCCGCGAACGCTGCGCCCGGCTGCCCGGCCAGCATCTCGCCCACCGCCGCACCCAGATAAGGGCCGAGCACAATCCCGACTCCTGAAAACCCGTTCAGCGACCACAGCCCCGGCTGCACCTCCTGACAATGCGGCAGCCGGTCGGGCGTGATCGACAGCGTGCCGCCCCAGGCGTAGTCGATCGCGGTCCCCGCCAGTTGCGGATAAGTCCGTTCCAAGTGCGGCCGGACGAAACTGCCAATATCCTTGGGAAAGCGCCAGCCATAACTTTCGCCTCCGCCGAACAGCAGCCGGTGGTCGGGTGTCATGCGAAAATAGCGCACGACGAAGCGCGAATCCGATACCGAGCGCCCGCCCGCGATAAGCCGCTCCGCCACTTCCGGACCCAGCGGGGCGGTGACGGCGATGAAATTGTTGATCGGCAAGACATGCGCGTCCACTTGCGGCAGCAGCCCGGTGCCATAGCCGCCCGCAGCCACGAGCACTGCCGCTGCGTCCACTGTGCCGCCCGGCGTCTCCACCTGCCAGCCGGCGCCCGCGCGCCGGATCGCGGTGCACGGCGATCCAGCATGCAGCGCCGCCCCGGCCGCCGCCGCCGCTTGCGCGATGCCATGCGCGAGCTTGAGCGGGTGCAGATGCCCGCCGCGCGCATCGACCATTCCGCCAAAGTAGCATGGGCTATCCACCAGCACGCGCATTTCCGCACGGTCGACGGCGCGCAGATCCTCATACCCATAGACCGTGCGCATGTGGGCCACGTGCGCATGACTGCCCGCCACCAATCTTGCCCGGTGATCGGCATGGACGTGCCCCGCGCGAAAGTCGCAGGCGTCGGCATCGAGCGCGATCAGGCCATCCAGATGATCGCGCGCCGCCAGCGCCACATCCCACAGCGCGCGCGCCGGCCCCGCGCCCAGCTTGCGCTCCAGCCAGGGCTGGTCCTGGTTCCAGCCCATGTGCACCTGCCCGCCGTTGCGTCCCGAAGCGCCCCAGCCCAGCGGCCCGGCTTCGACCAGCACCGCCCGCTTGCCCCCCCGCGCCAGCGCCAGCGCAGCCCCCAGCCCGGCAAAGCCGCCGCCAACAATGCAGACATCCGCGCTCGTCGCACCGGCGAGCGCAGGAGCAGCCGGGCCGGGTGGCGCGGTCGCCGCATAAAAGGATGGAGCGTGGCGGTCAAAGTATTCACCGCCAGGACCTGCCTTCCCGGTGAAACGAGAGGAGAACATCGAACGTAACGGTATCAGCGCGGCGTAGGGCGGTCAATCAAGCCCCGCCCCTAAACTCACCCGACCAGCACCACAGGCGCGCCGGGCGGCCAAGACAGCCACACATGCGATCCCGCGGGCAGGCCCGGGCTGGCATGGCGCGCGCCGTTGGCCTGGCTGACTTTGAGCACCGTGCCGGTCGCCAATTCAACCTCATAGAGCGTCTGGCTGCCCAGATAGGCCGATCGCACGATCACGCCTTGGGTCACATTTGCGCCGCGCATCGCCGCAGGGCCTGCCGGGCGATCGGCGGCCAGCGGGATCATGGTGATCTTCTCGGGGCGGATGCCGACCCAGACGGTAGCACCGCGTGCGCCGGTGACGCCGTGATCGACCCACACCGGCACATCCAGTGCCTCGCTGATCACCGCCGCTTGATCGGGCTCATCGAGGCTGAAACGGCCCTCGACCATGTTGATCGTGCCGATAAAATCGGCGACAAAGCGGTTGGCGGGGTATTCGTAGAGGTCACCCGGGGGGGCGACCTGCTGCAAAGTGCCCCGGTTCATCAGCGCACAGCGGCTGGCCATCGCCAGCGCCTCGTCCTGATCGTGGGTAACCATCACGAAAGTGACGCCGACCTGATCCTGGATCGCCGCAAGCTCGCTGCGCATCGCCTCACGCAGCTTGGCATCGAGCGCCGACAGCGGCTCGTCGAGCAGCAGCACGCGCGGCCGCTTGACCAGCGCGCGGGCAAGCGCCACGCGCTGGCGCTGCCCGCCCGAAAGCTGATCGGGCTTGCGGTGGGCAAATTCCTCCAGCTTCACCAGCTTCAGCGCCTCGGCGACGCGCTCATCGCGCTCGCCCTTGGGCACGCGATCGATCCTGAGGCCATAGGCGACGTTGTCCGCCACGTTCAGATGCGGAAACACGGCGTAAGATTGAAACACCATGTTGACCGGGCGCTTGTTGGGAGGCGCGGTGGTCATGTCCACGCCGTCGATCCACACGCGGCCCTCGGTGGGCATCTCCAGCCCCGCCAGCATGCGCAGCAACGTCGTCTTGCCGCAGCCGGAGGGGCCGAGCAACGTGAAGAACTCGCCCTCGGCTATTTCGAGCGAGACATCATCGACCGCAATGAAGTTATCGAATCGCTTGGTGACATGCTCGAACCGGATCAGCGGACCATTGGACATGGCTCAGTGGGCTCCCTGAATCTTGGTGATGTCGCGGCCCTGAAGGCGCATGCCGATCACTGTGAGCAGCACGGTGATCGCCATGAGCACGGTGGAGGCAGCGTTCACCTCGGGGGTGACCGAGAAGCGCACCATGGAATAGATCTTGACCGGGAAGGTCACCGTGTTCGGCCCCGCGGTAAAGAACGTGATGACGAAATCATCGAGGCTGAGCGTAAATGCCAGCAGCCCGCCCGCGATCAGCGCCGGGACAATATGCGGCACGAGCACATCGAACAATGCGCGCAGTTCGCCCGCGCCCAGATCGCGCGCCGCCTCCTCCATCTCGCGGTTGAACGAGGCGAGCCGCGCGCGGACAACCACAGTGACAAAGGGAAAGCTGAAGGTGATATGCGCGATGATGATCGCGCCCAGATCGAGCGGCCAGACCAGATCGCGGGGCCAAGGCATCACCGTGCCGAAAAACACCAGCATCGCCACGCCCATGCAAATCTCGGGCACCACGATCGGCAGCGTGATCGCGCCATCAAAAAGCCCCTTGCCCGGAAAGCGAAAGCGCCAAAGCGCAATCGCCGCCATCGCGCCGAGAACCACGCTGAACACCGTCGAAATCGCCGCGATCGTCAGCGAATTGACGAAAGCATCGAGCAGCGGCGCATCGTCCAGCATCTTGGCATACCAATCGAGGGTAAACCCTTCCCAGCGGATGGTGCGGCGGCTGTCGTTGAAGCTGAACAGGATGAGATTGGCGAGCGGCAGATAAAGGAACACCAGCACGCCTGCGACCCACAGCCGCATCGGCCAGCGACGGACATATTCGAGCGGACCGGGGCGGTTCTTCTTCGCGCTCATGCCTCTGCCACTCCCTGCTTGCGCCGATCCTGCCACGCACGCACCAGAAGCGCGGCGAGCGTGAGATACATCAGCATGAACGACAGCGCCGCGCCAAACGGCCAATCGTTCGCGCGCTTGAACTGGCGCTCAATCACGCTGGCGATCATCTGGCTATCCGGCCCGCCCAGCAGATCGGGGGTGAGATACGAGCCCAACGCCGGGATAAAGCAGAGCATGACGGCAGACGCGATGCCAGGCCAGGCAATCGGCACCACCACTTGAAAGATCGTGCGCAAATGCCCTGCGCCCAGATCGAGGCTGGCTTCCAGCAGCGAGCGATCGAGCCGATCGAGCGTGGAATAGAGCGGCAGCACGATAAACGGCAGGTGGACATAAACGAGACCGACGATCACCGCGAAATTGGTGTGGAGCATTTCGAACGGGCCGAGGCCGAAAAGGCCCGCGAACTCGTTGATCCACCCCTCGGTGCGCAGGATCGCCATCAGCGCATACGTGCGCACCAGAAGGTTGGTCCAGAACGGGAGCATGATGCCCAGCAGCAACAAGACTTTGCCGCGATTGGAGGCAAACGTCATCGCCAGCGCATAAGGAAAGCCGATGACCAGACAGATCGCGGTGGTAAAGCCTGCAAAGACCAGCGATTTGCCGAAGATCAGCAGATAGACCGGATCGAACACCCGCTGGTAATTGGCCAAGGTGCCAGTTACGACCACTTCGGTGAGGCCCAAAGTGCGGCCAAAACTGTATGCCCAGATCACGCTGAGCGGCACGACGAAAAACAGCACGATCCACAGCGCCGGTGCGGTCAAGACCATAAAGAACGCGGGCTTCTCCTGCCGCCAGGATCCGCTCATGCTCGGCTGCTCATATCATGGAGGCCCCCACTTGCCCGGTTTTGGGCGTGTTGGGGTGAGCATAACGGGGTGGGACGCAGGTGCAACATGGGAAGGGCGAAAAATGTGGCGATTGAGCTGGATGGCACCCTCGAAGGCTTAGAACACCATTTTGCTCTGGACGAAGACCAAATTAGGCTTCGCGAGATCGCCTTACGATAGAGTTATAGATGCGAAATCCATTATTGTAAGACTCGGACGATCAAGGCACCTTTGACCAGAAGGGGGCGACAATGCGGAATTACAAACTTGGCCTAAAAGGCGAGTCGAATTACCAGCCGGCAATCAGGCGGTGCCGCGTTGGAATGCCCATTGAACTTGTGCATGAGCCGAAAAACAAATTCGACAAGCGCGCGATATGCGCCAAAATCCCGGGTGGCGATATCATTGGATATGCCCCGCGCGAGAGTTGGGTGCAACGTGCCATGATTGACGAGGAATGGACAATCAAAGCGCGTATTTTCGCAATAAATGGAAGTTCAAGTGCGAGAAATCTCGGCGTTGTACTGGAAGTTATAATGTTGGATGATGCCGAAGTGGAAAACCGAGTCCCGCCCAAATTCAGCCCACTCGAAGAACAACCAGTCGCCACCGCGTCACCAATCGATACAGTTGGTCAAATATCCTCTTTCTTCAGCGGAATTCTAGCGGGGTTAAAAGGACGAAAGTAGCTTGGATATCACTTTATCGGATATGGCCAACTCCCACACCCAGTCTGGACAGCACCCAAAGCGCCAGATATGCCCATAGGCCATGGCAGACATCGATCAGAGCAGCCTTTCCGCATGGCTGGACGCGCATCCCCACATCTCGCGGGTCGAGGCATTTGTCTTTGATCTTATGGGCGCGGCCAAAGGCAAGTGGCTGGAGCGGGGCAAGGCGGGCGCGGTGGATGCCAAGGGGCTGCCGATTCCGATCTCGGTATTCGCGCTCGATGCCTGGGGCTGCGACGTGGCGGGCGCGGGGCTGGCGTTTGGCACCGGCGATCCCGATGCGCTATGCTACCCCGTGGCCGGGCGCTTCGCCGAGATGCCCTGGGCTGGACCGGGCGTTGGTCAGTGCTTTATCACGATGCGCGGGCCCGATGGCCAGCCGGTCGTCTCCGACCCGCGCGGCGCGCTGGAGCGGGTGCTGGGGCGCTATGCCGCCAAGGGGTTGACCCCGGTGGTGGCGATGGAGCTGGAGTTCTATCTCTATAGGCTGGAGAACGGCGCGCCGGTGCCGCCCGATGGCAACATGCGCCGCAACGATACGCTTTCGACGAGCGTTCTTGCCGAAAATGCTGCGCTATTCGACGCAATATTTGCCGCCGCGCATGCCATCGGCATTCCAGTGGACGGGATGATAAGCGAGGCTGGCCCTGGACAATACGAGCTCAATCTGTTGCACCGCGCCGATGCTCTGGCGGCGGCAGACGATGTGCTTTTGCTGCGCCGCATTGTGCGTGCGCTCGCCGCACAACATGGGCTGGGCGCGACGTTCATGGCCAAGCCTTACGGCGAAGCTTCGGGCAACGGCATGCACATCCATGCCAGCCTGCTGGATACAGACGGCTCGCCTGTATTTGCCAAGGCGGGCGGCGGCGCGAGCGACATGCTCTATCATGCGGTCGAGGGGCTGCTCAACGCCATGCCCGACACGATGCTGGCATTTGCGCCCAATTTCAATTCTTACCGCCGGTTTCGGCCCGATGCGCATGCGCCGCTTTCGGCCAGCTGGGGCATCGATGACCGCTCCGCCGCGGTGCGCGTGATCCCCGGCGACGCCAGGACCGTGCGGATCGAGCACCGCATCTCAGGCGGCGACGTCAACCCTTATGTGGCGATGACGGCGATGCTGGGCGCCATGCTCGAAGGGATCGAGGCCGCGATCATGCCGCCCCCGCCGCAGGACCCCAAGGCCCCCGGCCAGGGCCGCGCCCTGCCGGTCGAATGGGGCGCGGCGATTGCAGCATTCGCGGAATCCGATGTAGCCGCACGCATCTTTGGCGCGCGGTTCCGGGACATCGTGGTGGCGTGCAAGCAGCAGGACCGCGCTGCGTTCCTTGGTCACATCGACCGCTTCGAATACGACACTTATCTGGGGCTGGTCTAAAGCGCCGCCAATTGCGCCGCCGAAGCATCGAGCGCCGCGCCGATGATCGCCACCATCCGGTCGATTTCGTCATGCGTGATCACCAGCGGCGGGCTCATCACAATGGAATCGCGAATGGCGCGAACCATCAAGCCGCCGGCGATGCAATGATCGCGCACGATCGGACCGGCCTGCCCGCCTGCGCCGTGGCGGCGGTTGGTGCCTTTCTCCGCGACGATCTCAACCGCCCCGAGCAGCCCCAGCGAGCGCACTTCGCCGACCAGCGGGTGATGCGCGAGCCGCTGCAGCGCCGCGTTCAAATAGGGCCCGACATCCTCGCGCACGCGGTCGACCAGATGTTCGTCCTCGATGATCTGGATATTGCGCAGCGCGACTGCAGCAGAGACCGGGTGGCCCGAATAGGTGTAGCCATGGACGAAATCGTCGCCCGAAGCGCGCAAGGTTTCGACAATCTCGCTTGAGACTCCGGTGGCCGAGATAGGCAGGTAGCCCGACGATAGCCCCTTGGCCATCGAGACCAGATCGGGGCGGAAGCCATAGTGCTGGAAGCCGAACCATTCGCCCAGCCGCCCGAAGCCGCAGATCACCTCGTCCGCCACCAGCAGGATGCCATATTTGCGGCAGATCGCCTCCACGCGCGGCCAATAGCCCGGCGGCGGGATGATCACCCCGCCCGCGCCCTGCACCGGCTCGCCGATGAACGCGGCGACGTTTTCGGGGCCAACTGCAAGGATCCGGTCCTCGATTTCCTGCGCCGCGCGCGCACCGAACGCTTCCGGGTCCTCGCCGAAGCCTTCGCCGAACCAGTAGGGCTGCATCACATGCTCGATGCCCGGGATCGGCAGGCCGCCCTGCACATGCATGAACGCCATGCCGCCCAGGCTGGCCGAGGCAACGGTCGAGCCGTGGTAAGCATTGTGGCGGCTGATGAAGATCGTCCGCTTGGGCTCGCCCTTCATGCCCCAATAGGTGCGCACGAGGCGAAACACCGTGTCGTTCGATTCAGAGCCGGAGTTGTTGAAAAACACATGCTGCAGATTGCCGCCCAGCAGCCCCGCGACCTTGGCGGCTAGCTCGATCGGCGGAACAGTCGCGGTGCGGAAGAAGGTGTTGTAAAACGGCAATTCCTCCATCTGCCGCGCGGCGACTTCGGCCAGCTCCTTGCGGCCATAACCGATGTTCACGCACCACAGGCCCGCCATGCCATCGAGAATCGCGTTGCCATCGCCGTCAACGATGGTCGAGCCGTGCGCATGCGTGATGATCCGGCTGCCGCCCAGTTCCACTTGCAGGCCATAGCTAGATTGCGCGGGCAGATGGTGCGCGACATCGAGCTTGCGCAGCGCGGGGATATCGTAATTGCGGACGGTGGCCATGGCGGGGCTTTCGTAATTGCAAATCTGCGATCACAGATGGAGCAGAAGCGCCATTCTGTCAATCGGAACGGGCCTGTCGGCAAAGCCGTTGATCCGGGCCTCGCTTGTTGTAGAACCGCGCGGGTGCGTGATGTCAAACAAGTTTCAACGGGCGCAGAGGCCGCAGCGGAGACCTCGCTGCGCGAGCAAGTCTACGACGAGCTGCGCTTTCGACTGATCACCGGCAAGATCGCGCCGGGCCTTGGCATATCCTCGCGCGGGCTGGCGCTGCAATTGGGGGTTAGCCAGATGCCGGTGCGCGATGCGCTGGGGCGGCTGGCGGCGGAAGGCGCGGTCGAAATCCGCTCGAAACGCGCGGTGCAGGTGCCGCGCATGAGCGAGGCGCGCTTTGCCGAGATCATGCGGCTGCGCACTTTGCTCGAGCCGATGGTGGCGGCGGAAGCGCAGCCCTTCATCGATGGCGAGCGCCTGCGCCGGATCCGCGCGGCGGATGAGGCGACAGATGAGGCGCTGCAAAGCGGCGACGTGAACGCCTATATGGAATCGAACTTCCGCTTCCACGCGCTGATCTACGCCGCCGCGCCGATGCCGCTGGCGGGGCGGATGATCGAGGGGCTGTGGATGCAATTCGGCCCGTTCATGCGCGTCGTCTACGGCCGCTACGGCACCGCCAGCATGGCCGACCAGCACAAGGCCGCCACCAAAGCCATCGCGCGCGGCGACGCGGCGGGGCTGAGGGACGCGATCGCGGCCGACATCGGCGATTGCCGCGACCTGATGCGCGATTGGGAAAGGTTGGGGATTTAGGGGGAGGACCGCTTCTTGCCCTCGGGGTCCGACCCTCTTTTACTGAAGTCCCTTCTTGATCATGAAACCTATCTCGGTCAATCTTCCGCACATGAATGCTGCTCCGTTTATGGTCCTTCGCCTTCAATCAGGAAATCCCATGTGCCCCAAATGGCTCGGAGCCGCCGTCTATTTCCCGATATTGACATCGACCCCAAGCCTTGCCGCCGACCAACCGCTATACCAACCCGCCCCGGCATGGGTGGTAGAAGCCAGCTTGCCCAAGGAACTTCTTAGTGCAGGTGGCGCACCGCCTAGTGCGTTCGATTTTCAAGAGCGCCTAACCAATGGCAAATCTTGGAATTATGTCGATATTGCCAGCCGGATTGCCTCACCCGAACAATTGACGCAGAGTTCAATACTCAGTCTGCCATGGTTTCCCGACAAGGGCGACTTGATCATTCACGAACTGAGCATCCTGCGTGGCGCAGAAAAAATCGATCTCATCGCACAAGGTCAGAAGTTTACCGTCCTAAGGCGCGAACAAAGCCTTGAACAGCAGCAACTGACCGGCCAGTTAACCGCAACTCTTGCAGTGGAAGGGTTGCGAGTGGGTGATACGCTTCGCCTGCGCGCCTCGATCACGATGTACGATCCCGCATTGGCCGGCCGTGCCCAATGGGCCAGCCCGCTTCTCTCGCTTCCGACTCCTACCAGCAATGCTTCCATGCGCGTGCTATGGCCTGCCAGTGAAGTGCTGCACTGGAAATTGCTCGCCAACAATGCAGTTGCCAACACCACCAGCATTGGCAGCGATACGGTACTCAATATCAAGCTCCCTGCGCCAAAGGCGCCCGAGATGCCCGAGGACGCACCGCGCCGCTTCCGCTATCCTGCGCTGGTAGAGGCTTCATCGTTCACATCATGGGCCGATGTGTCGCAAACGATGGCCCCGCTTTACAAGACCGAGGGTGCTATCGCGCAAGACAGTGCGCTGGGCAAAGCTGTGGCACAGATAACCTCGGAGACCACCGACCCAGCCCAGCGAATCGCTCGTGCCTTGCGACTAGTGCAGGATGATATTCGCTATCTTGCCCTGTTAATGGATGGAGGAAATTATGTCCCCCAGCCAGCGGAAAAGACATACGCGTTGCGCTATGGCGACTGTAAAGCCAAGACACTTTTGCTTCTTTCTATGCTGCATGCGATGCAGATCGAGGCTGAGCCGGTACTGGCCAACCTGGGGCTGGACGATTTGGTTAAGGAACGCCTGCCGACAGCTCTGGCTTTCAATCATGTTTTTGTTCGCGCCCGATTAAACGGTAAGAATATATGGCTCGACGGTACCGGTTCAGGAACCCGTCTAGCGGATCTAGAAGATGCGCCAGCGTTGCGGTATGTGCTGCCGATTAGAAAACTGGGGTCGGATCTTGAGGAGGTCAAGCGTACCGCCCCAACCCGCCCCACCATGGATCTCAATTTGGAGATAGATGAAAGTTCCAGCGTTGATCTTCCCAGCGTAATCCGCACCCGATTGACGTTGCGCGGCCCGCGAGCAATGGCTGTTGCGCTCGTAGCAAGCCAGATTGGCGCGAAAGAAAAGCGCCAGTTGCTTCACAGCGTCTTGACGAGCACGGTAGGAGAAGGCCAGTTCACCGGCTTGGCGCTGTCCGAAGACAAAGATGATGCCACAGTGACCGTTACAGGCGTTGGGCTGCTTTCTACGCTTTGGCAGGATAAAGACAATCGCCGCGAACGCAGCCTGTCTCGCCTTCTCGACAAAATCTCATTTGCGCCTGACCGTGCCAGAGCCGTCTGGTCCAACATACCGGTCGCTACAAGCGCGCCGGACAAATTGCATATTCGCACGCTCCTACGCCTGCCTGACGCCGGACTGGGTTACACTTTGGAAGGCACAGCCTCATTTTCCGGAGAGGTCGCAGGCTATATACTGTCGCGGCAAACCACGATTTCCGGCAGCGTACTAACACTGGACGAAAGTTTGAGTAGTAGCGCGGCGGAAATCGCTCCGGCACGCATTCCCCCAGAAAGGACGCTTTACGCGCAGGCTCTTTCTGCCGCACCGCGTCTTCTCGCCCCACATGAAGCGCTGCGACGCTGGAACTTGCCCTTGGCGGGCAAAGCACCGGGCACCCAATTGGCAGCTGTTACCGCCCTTTTCAAGGCAGCTGTGAATGAAGCAGAGCCCGAAGATATCTCGGCACTTCAAGGACAGGCAAGTTTCCTAAAGGGTGTCGGCGACTTTAAAGGTGCAATTGCAATTTGGAACACGATAATAGACAAAGAACCATCCACTCAAAACTATGTCAGTAGAGCAACTCTTGAAATCCAGATTGGCGATTTGATCGCCGCTGCCAAAGACGCCGAAGCAGCCAGAGCGCTTAACCCTTCCGACATTGCCGCGCTTGATATTGCAGCAAATGTTGCCGCCCGCCGCGGCGATCTCACCGGCGGAGTCAGCATGCTGGACGAGCGTATCTCTGTGGCCGGACAAGAAAAGGACGCGATTAAACTGATCAAGGCGGTTCTTGTTTCGGCGTATGGCAACGTTGACGAAGGCTTGGCTCAAATGGATGCATTAATTGCAAAAAAGCCGGGCCGTCCCGATCTTTTAAATGCCAGGTGCTGGGCGAAGGCGTCCAAGCAGGTTCAAATTGACACAGCATTAAAAGATTGCACTAGCGCAATAGAATTGACCAACAATTCTGCACCTATACTCGACAGCCGCGCTTTGGTCTGGTTGCGCCTTGGTAATTTGGACGCTGCACTTAACGATCTGGATGCGGCTCTAATTCAAAATCCCTCGCAAGGTGAAACCAGACTTGTGCGGGCCCTCGTTCTCAAAAAGCTGGGACGTAGTGCGGAGGCGCAACGAGAGCTTGCCATTGCCCGTAGACTCGCACCCGAAGTTGAACTGGAATACAAACGCTACGGCCTAACCTACTGATTGTAAAGGACGAAACGGCAAAAATAGCACGAGTACTGCAGTCCGGGGCACGGGATTTGGCTTTATCATGATCTCACCCAAACAGCTCACCCACCGCCCGCCAAGCCTGATCGATCGCCGAACTCGTATAAGCCGCGCGCCCGGAATCCGCGTTCGCAATGGTGATCGCGCCGAACTTGGCGCGGCCTACCAGATGCGGCGCGTCGGCCTCGTCGTCGCGCTTGGCGTCCCATAGCGCGTTGTATTCGGCGGAATAGCCGTGCGGCCAGCGGTTGACGGTGATCGCGGCGATGTCCTTGTTTGCGTCGAAGCCGTGCTCGCCCAGCGCGCGGGTGAGCAGGTCGACCGCGCGGCTTTCGAATGTGGCGAACGGGGTGGCGAGCAGTTCGGCGCGGCCGGCGCGGCTTTGTTCGTGTTCGGGCAGGCCGGGGGCGTGGGGAAAGCTGCCCAGTTCGAGCAGGATCGGCTCGTCGGGGGTTTTGGGGCCGGTATAGCCACCGATCTCGACCACGCGGTCGAGCCCGAAGCTGGTGTACCAGCCCGCCGGGCACCAGGCGCGACTGACGCCTGCCTTGGCAAAGGCGCGCCAGTTGGTGAGCGCCACGCTGGTGTAGCACAGCGGCTCCTTGACCAGTTCGTGCAGGCCCGCCTTCTGCGCCTCGGGCAGATCGGGAATGATATAGGGGATCACCATGTTCCAGCAGGCCATGACGACATGCCGCGCCGCGACTTTGTGCACCGCGCCGCTGTTCGAATAGACCACATCCGCCCCAGCGGAGCCGCGATTGGCGACGCGCACGACCACGCTCGACAGCCGGATGCGCACCTGGTTTTCCGCACGGTCGAGCGTTTCATAATGGCAGGGGGCCAGCACCGATTCCTCGGCCGTCACGCCCGCTTTCATGAAGCCGGGCACCAGTCCTGCCACCAACAGCCGCGCAATGGTGCCGTTGCCATCGGGGAAATGGAACGAGTACGACCCGCCGGTATTGGCAAAGCCGCGCGGGGTGAAGCCCATGCGCATGGTGCCGCCCTTGTCGATCTTCATCCCTTCAAAGCCGATAAATCGCGCGCCCCAGGCATCGAGCGCGGAAATGGCATCGCCCGCCGCGCACCACCAGCCGAGCGGGCGATTCTGATACCACCAGACCGATTCATCGGTCATCCCGCCATGCTTGAGCATGAAATCGCGGTAGCTGATGCGGCTCAGGTAATCCTTGCGCTCGGCCATCGGCATCGTGCCCAGCGGATCGCTCGTCCCTGCCTCCCGCGCCACGATCTGCGCCTGCGCGGCGGCGGAGAGCGGCGAGCGGGCGAGGCTTTGCGCCAGCGTTTCAGACTTGGGCATCCGGACCAGCGCATCGCGGCCAAAGGTTTCGCGGTCGAAGAACATGCCGCCGGTGAGGCCCGCAGCCTGGAGCGCCGCGCCTGCATGCTCCTCATACTTTTCCGCAAAGGCGGGCACATCGATGCCCAGCCGGCGCAGCAGGCCATCGGCCACCGGACTGTAAGGCTCGGGGCTGTCGATGCCCAGAGTGCCGCCGTTGATGATCAACGACTTGCCGCCGATGCGGAATTCGTTGCGCTTGGCATGGCCGCCGACATCGTCATGGTTCTCAAGGATAAGGATGCGCGCCTTGGGGTTCCTGTCGCGGTAGAACATAGCCGCCGAGAGCCCGCTGATGCCGCCGCCGACAACGACGAGGTCGTAATCCTCCATCGCCGGGCCGGCCAGCGCTTGCCCCACCGCCTCGCCATCGCGCAGCGCATGCGCGGTCTCGAAAGAACCGGGATGCGAGCCGCGCATGCCGGTGCGCAAGGGGGGATAATAGCCGCCGGGCTCATCGGGAAACGCGGGGAGCGCCGCGCCGGCAGGCTGCGCAAGGCCTAGCGCGGTGGCGGCGGCAGCCGATCCGGCGGCGGCCCCTTGCACGAAATCGCGCCGGGTTACGTTTGGTCCCAAGGTAGGCTTATCGCTCATCTGCGTATCTCCCGTCGGCACAGGGTCTTTACACGTGCTACTGTGATCACATACGCTGCCCGGATGCAATGGCCTCGTTCGGGGCCCTCCCTCGGGCGCAAGGATCACGGAATGATGCAGCTTCCCCATGCGCGGCCCAATTCACGGCGGGGATTTCTGGCTAGCCTCGGTGCCGCCGCCGTTGGCATCACCTTTTCGGGGCTCTCCGGATGCAAGGGCAAGAGCGGGCCACAGCTCAATTTCTACACGTGGGATACCTACGTCGGCAAAAACACGCTGGCGGGCTTCGAGAAAGCCACGGGCGTGCGCGTCAACATGAGCCTCTATTCGAACAACGATGAATTGTTCGCCAAGCTGCGCAGCGGCAATCCGGGCTATGATGTGGTCGTACCTTCCAACGATTTCACGCAGCGCATGGCCAAGGCGGACATGCTGATGCCGCTCGATCATGCCAAGCTGCCCAACATCAAGAATATCGCGCCCGCGTTTCAAGATCCGCCCTACGATCCGGGCCGCAAGTTTGCGATGCCCTACACGTGGCTGGTGCTGGGCATCGGATATCGCAAATCGAAAGTGCAGGGCGTTCCCGACAGCCTGAAATGGGTGCTCGATTCGGATCGCTACAAAGGGCGGATTGCGCTGATTTCGGATGCGGCAGACTTGTGCCGCCTGACCGAAATCTATCTGGGGCACGATATAAACAGCTTCGATCCGAAAGTCCTCGCACAGGTGCAGGAGATGCTGATCCGGCAAAAGCCCAATGTCGCCACTTTCCACGACGACAACGGGCAGGATCTTCTGCTGTCGGGCGATTGCGATCTGGTGATCGAATACAATGGCGACATCGCGCAAGTGATGAAGGAAGACAAGGATCTGGCCTTCGTTGTGCCGCGCGAAGGCAGCATCATCCAGTCCGACCAGCTGTGCATTCCCAAAGGCGCCCCCAATCCGCAAGCGGCGCATGACTTCATCAACTATCTGCTGAGCGCCGAAGGCGGCGCCGATGTGGCGCGGACGATCGCTTACCCAACTCCCAACGCCGCCGCATTGGCGCTGATGGACCCGGCCTACAGCAAAAACGCTGCCATTTTCCCGCCCTCCGAAGCGATGGCCAAGTGTGTGTACGCGCAATACTTGGGCGAAGCACCCTACCGCGCTTATCAAGACATGATCACCCGCGTCCGCGCGGCTTGAAGGAGCAAGACCCGTGGCGACCGACTTTGCGACCATCGACGAAGTGAAGGCCGATGCCGGCTCGGAGGGTGAACTCGACCTCTCGCACTTCTGGATGCCGTTTACCAACAACCGCTATTTCAAGGCCAATCCGCGCCTGTTCGTGGCGGCCAAGGACATGCATTTCACCCGGGACGACGGGGGCCAGGTGCTCGATGCCACATCCGGTCTGTGGTGCGTCAATGCCGGGCATGGCCGCGCGGCGATCACCGAGGCGATCCGCGCAGCGGCAGGCGTGCTCGATTTTGCACCGACCTTCCAGCTGGGGCACCCTTCGCCGTTTCGCCTCGCCAGCGCGGTGGCGAAGATCATGCCGCCGGGGCTGGACCGCATTTTCTTCACCAATTCGGGATCGGAAAGCGCGGATACCGCGCTCAAAATGGCGCTGGCCTATCATCAGGCGAAGGGCGACAGCGGGCGCTTCCGGCTGATCGGGCGGCAGCGCGGCTATCATGGCACCAATTTCGGCGGGCTCTCGGTCGGCGGGATCGGGGGCAACCGCAAGCGCTATGTCAGCCAGGTCTGGGGCGTCGATCATCTGGCGCACACCCATGGCGATGCAGCACGCTTCCAGCGCGGGCTGCAGCCGAGCAACGGCGGGCTGGCGAACGAGCTCGAAGAACTGGTTTCGCTCCACGGGGCCGAGACGATCGCAGCGGTGATCGTCGAACCGGTGGCGGGATCGACCGGCGTGCTGGTGCCGCCGATGGGCTATCTCCAGCACTTGCGCGAAATCACGAAACAATACGGCATCGTGCTCATTTTCGATGAAGTGATCACCGGCTTCGGCCGGATCGGCGCGGCCACCGCTGCCGAAGCCTTTGGCGTCACCCCCGATATCATCACCCTGGCCAAGGGGCTCACCAACGCCACCGTGCCGATGGGCGCGGTCGCCGCATCGCGCGAGATTCACGACACCATCGTCAACGGCGCGCCCGCGGGAATCGAGTTCTTTCATGGCTATACTTATTCGGGCCACCCGCTCGCCTCGGCGGCGGGCCTCGCCACGCTCGAGCTCTATGCCCGCGAGGGCCTGTTTGCCCGCGCCGCCGCCATCGCCCCGGTGTGGGAAGAGGCGCTGCATGGCCTTCGCGATTGCCCCCATGTCATCGACATCCGCAATTGCGGTCTGGTTGGCGCGGTCGAGCTGGCCCCGCGTGACGGCACCATCGGCGCACGCGGAACCGAGGCCTTTCACCGCGCCTATGACGCCGGACTGCTGATCCGTGTGACCGCCGACACCATCGCGCTCTCGCCGCCGCTGATCGTGAGCGAGGCGCAAGTGCACGAGATCGCGGATGTGATCCGCAAGGTTTTGCACGAGGTAGCATAAGCGTCATCGCGCGTTCAGGTCGGGCTTGCGATTGTAGCGGGGGCGGATGCGGGGTAGCCTGCCATTCTGAGGCCTGATCGGGAGAGACCATCGATGCGCAAATACTCGCAAGCCGCGCTGTGCTGCGCCGCAGCTCTCTTTCCCGCAGTTGCTCAGGCGCAGACCTTGCCTGCCACGGCGCAAGGCGACGTCGCGATCACGATCTACAACAACGATCTCGCGCTTGTGCAGGACACGCGCACGATGACCCTGCCCAAAGGCCGCAGCCGTCAGGAGTTTCCCGATGTTTCGGCCAATATCAGGCCCGAGACGGTCACGCTGTCGGCGGGCGGCGCAGGGATTGTCGAGCAGAACTTCGATTATGATCTGCTCACGCCCGACAAGCTTATGGACAAGGCGGTGGGCCAGACAGTTACCCTGGTGCGCACCAATCCCGCCACGGGCGCGGAAACCCGCGAGAGCGCCACGATCCTCGCCAACAACGGCGGCACCATCGTGCGCGTGGGCGACCGGATCGAAGTGCTCGGCAGCTACGGCGCACGTGTCGTGTTCCCCAGCCTGCCCGCGGGGCTGCGCGCGCGGCCGACCCTGTCGGTCACGCTCGATGCCGATGCAGGCGGCGCGCGGCCGGTTACACTCAACTATCTCAGCCGAGGGTTTGGCTGGTCGGCCGATTATGTCGCGCTGTTCGATGACGCAGCGGGCAAGATCGATGTGCAGGGTTGGATCACGCTGAACAACAACAGTGGCACCGCCTTTCCCGATGCCAAAGTGCTGCTGGTGGCGGGCGCGGTGGGGCAGGCAAACGACAACAATGGCTATCAGTCGGCACGCCCAAGGAGGATCGGCCGCCCATCGGGCAACAGCCCGGGCACCGAGACCGCCAACCGCGAGACCTTGGGAGACTTCTACCTCTACCCCATCGCGGGCCGCACGACCGTGGCCAATGCGCAGCAGAAGCAGGTCAGCTTCCTCGATGTCGCGGGTGCGCCAGCCAGCAAAGGCTATTATTTCCGCAACGACTGGCTGGGCAGCCTCGATGAGGCAGCGAGCGTGGACAGCGTGCTGCGCTTCTCCTCCTCGCGATCGGGCGGGCTGGGCGATGCGCTGCCCGCAGGCACCGTGCGCGTCTACATGCGCGATGCGCGCGGAAGCCCGCAGTTCATTGGCGAAAACCGCATCGGCCACACGCCGATGGGATCGAGCCTCGCGCTCAAGACCGGCGAGGCCTTCGATGTGAAGATACAGCCCACGGTGCAAAAGCGCGAACGCATCATGAGCGACGAATGGGCGCGCACCGCGCGCTACCGCATAAGCGTCGACGGCAAGCCGCCGCGCGAGGTGACGATAGACAGCACCAAGGAATTCTGGCGCACCACGATGACCTATAAAGTCACCAATGCCAAATCCACGCCGGTGACGGTCGAAGTGGTGCAGGCCGGGCTCGACACCTGGTGGGGCGACAACCGCGTGCCGAGCGAGAGCATCAAGGGTACCCAGCGCTCCGCCGACGAGCGCACGTGGCAAGTCCCGGTGCCCGCCAACGGCGAGACCACGCTGACCGTCCAGTTCGACACCCGGTACTGAGCGGAGCACCCCGCGTGCGCCGCTTCCTAGCGTTAGCCGTGTTCCTTGCCGCCCCGGCATGGGCGCAAACGGTGATCGTCTCGCCCGCGCCCGATAGCACGGCGGTTACGGTCTACCGCGCGCCTGACCGCGACAGCGACACCGCGATGAACCTCGGCTGGCTCCAGGGCTATGCGCTGATCACCGAGAAGCGCACGGTCACTATTCCGCAAGGCCGCGCCACGGTGCGTTTCGAAGGGGTGGCGGCGGGGCTTTTCCCCGAAAGCGCGATCATTAGCGGCCTTCCCGCCGGGGTGCGCGAGAAGAACATGGACGCCGATCTGCTCTCGCCCGCCACGCTCTTTGGTCGGGGGTTCGGGCGGCCGGTGCTGCTGCGGCGGCTGCACCCCAAGAGCGGCAAGGAGCGGTTAGAGCGTGCGGTGATCCGCTCGGCGCCCGATGGTGCGGCGATCCTGCAGACCGCCGATGGCTTCGAGGCGATCAATTGCAGCGGGCTTCGCGAAAGCATCGCCTATCCCGGCGTGCCCGCCGATCTTGCGGCCAAGCCGACGCTGTCGGTCGAAACGGACTCTCCGGCAGCGGCAATGGTAACGCTGTCGCTGTCCTATCTGGCGTGGGGTTTTGATTGGCAGGCGAACTATGTGCTGCGCATGCACGAGAATGGCCGCAAGGCCGATCTGGACGCGTGGGTCACGCTGGCGAGCAGCGACAGCACCAGCTATCCCGAAGCCGAGGCGGCGCTGGTGGCGGGCAAAGTCAACCGCGAAGGCGAGGATGGCGAGCAGGTCGAGCCGACCGGCGATAGCCTCACGTTCCGGTGCTTTGTCGGCCCACCGGAGGCGCAATTGGCCATGGCACCGCCGCCGGCTCCCGGGATTGTGATGATGGAAGCGGCCGACATCGTGGTCAGCGCCACGCGCCGCGCGGACTCGAAGATGAAGGCTCCGGTCACCGTCTCGCAGGAAAACCTCGGCGATCTCAAGCTCTACCGCGTGCCGATGCCGACCACCGTCGCGGCCAATGCGCAAAAGCAGGTGATGCTGGCGCAAAAGCGCGGTGTGGCGGTCACGCCGTTTGTGCAGGCCGATGTCTACGAAGCATCGGTGCAAGGCGATGTTGCACTCATGCTGCGCGCCCGCAACCGCAAGGAAGAGGGCCTTGGCCTGCCGCTACCGGGCGGGCCGATCACCGTGTTCGAGCCGCGCGGCGAGAATGCCGTGCTGATCGGCGAGGGCGGCGTGCCGGACAAGGCGGTCGGCGAAGACCTCGATCTGCGGATCGGTACCGCCACGCAGATGACCTTGGAGGCCAGCGAGACTTGGCAGAATGACAGGTCGCAGAATGTGACGCTGACCGCCAGCAACGCGCGCTCGCAGCCGGTGCGGCTGGAGGTGCGCATTTCGAAAGACAGCGGCACGCTGCTGCTCGCGCCCTCGGCCAAGCTTAAGCGCAAAGACGGACGCGATGTGTGGGCGGTGACCGTGCCTGCGAACGCGCGCGCGACTTTGCGCTACACGCTGCGCAGGCCGGGATAGAGCTATTCCGCTATAATCAGTCAAACACCACCGTTCGTGTCGAGCGAAGTCGAGACACCTTGCGCAAGGTGTCAAGAAATAACAAGACAAGTAAAGGCATAAATGTTATAACG
>CAZGWR010000013.1:60380-108663 GCA_964529505.1 uncultured Novosphingobium sp.
ATTCCCAATTGCCCATAAAAACACAAAAACACCCGCGTTGGGTTGTCCGAACGTATCTCAACCTTGCGCATGGTGTCCCGACTTCGCTCGACATGAACGGGCTTTATGGTTCTTCCGTTTCGCAGGCCAGCTTCGTTCAGGAAACCATCCCCGCCAGCCGCCCGCGCACGATGTCCTCCGCTTCCGCCATGATCCGGCCGATCAGTTCGGCGCAGGTCGGCACATCGTGGATGAGCCCCTGCACCATTCCGGCCCAGAACACGCCCTTGGTCATGTCGCCGGTCTCGAGCAATTCCTTGCCCGCCGCGCCCGCGACCAGTTCCTGCACATCCGCAAACTGCGCGCCGGGCTCGCTCAGGCGGCGCACCACTTCTTCGGAGACCGGGCTCTTGCCGACGCGCGCGGTGTTCTTGAAATTGCGGAATATGAGGAAACTGCCGCGCTCGTCGTTGTCGATATAGGCCTGCTTCACATTGTCGTGGATCGGCGCTTCCTTGGTCGCGCAAAAGCGCGTGCCCATGTTGATGCCATCCGCGCCGAGCGCCAGCGCCGCGACCAGCCCGCGCCCATCGCCAAAGCCGCCCGAGGCAAGCATCGGAATCTTGACCTTGTCCGCCGCCGCCGGGATCAGCACGAGGCCGGGAATATCGTCCTCGCCCGGATGCCCGGCGCACTCGAACCCATCGATCGAGATCACATCGCAGCCCGCGCGCTCGGCCGAGAGCGCATGGCGCACCGCGGTGCATTTGTGCAGAATCTTGATGCCATGCGGGCGCAGCATTTCCCAGATTTCGCGCACCGCCTGCGTGCCTGCGGTTTCCACGATCTTGATCCCGCCATCGATGATCGCCTGCGCATAGGCCTTGTAGTCGGGCGAATTGATCGTGGGGAACACGGTCATGTTCACGCCGAAGGGCTTCGATGTCATCGCCGCGCAGCGCTCGATTTCCTCGCGCAGCTTCTCCGGGCTCGGCTGCGTCAGCGCGGTGAGAATGCCCAGCCCGCCCGCGTTCGAAACCGCGCTCGCCAGTTCGGCATAGCCGACCGACTGCATGCCGCCCTGCACGATCGGATGTTCGATCCCGAGCATCTCGGTAATCCGTGTCTTGATAGCCATCGTCCTGTCCCCTGCTTTTCTGGTCTGGTTTAAGAGCTAGCGCGCCAACCGCGCCACTATCTGTTTCGCAGCGAGGCTTACATCTTCCCAGGTCTGCGCAAAGTCCTCATCCGTGCCGTGATAGGGATCGATCACCGCCGTGCCCCCGCGCCCGGGCACAATGTCCATCAGCAGGCCAACCTTCGCGCTGGCGCGGCGCGGCGCGATGCGCGCCAGATCGCGCAAGTTCTGCTGATCGAGCGCGAAGATCATGTCGAAGCGGCGAAAGTCGTTCTCGGTCACCTGCCGCGCGCGATAGGCGGTGATGTCGATGCCATGGCGCAATGCTTCGGCCCGCGCGCGCGGATCGGGCGGATCGCCCGCGTGCCAGCCGCCGGTTCCCGCCGAATCGATCGTGATCGCGATGCCCGCCGCCACCGCCTCGGCGCGCAGCGCGGCCTCGGCCAGCGGCGAGCGGCAGATATTGCCGAGGCAGACGAACAGAACGGAAGGTTGAGTCACCGGGTAACGAGGCTCCGCTGGGCAGGCCTGCCCATTGCCAGCAGAAAGGGGTCTGATTCTTGAGTTCCAGAAAACCCTGCCTTGTCGCGGATGTCCAGCCAGTTTGCGGCGATCAGCACCTGGCCGATCGCGCCGCCCAAAGTCTCGCCCGGACCCAGCAAGACAATGCGATCAGGGGTAAATTCGCGGATCGCAACGCGCATCGCAGCGGAGAAATCATACGCCGCCGTGATCTGATGCCCGAAAGTGTAGTCCCACAAGGCATGCGCGTCGGTGTCGAACCGCCGCCACACTTTGCCCCGCCCGTCGATCAGCGGCACGTGCGGCGCGCCGAACCACGCAGCGGGCAGCCCGGCGCGCGCCGCATCCGCGCTCGCTTGCATCAGCGGGGTGTGAAACGGCCCGTGCCCTGCCAGCCGCAGCGGCGCGCGCGGGAGCGCCGGCAGCGCAGCCTCCAGCGCATCGAGCGCAGCCTCCGGCCCTGCCACCACGAGCATCCCGCCCAGCCGGATCGAAGGGAGCACGCCAAGGCGCGCACAGGCGGCTTCGACCGCGCCCGCCAGCTCTGGATCGACGTGCCATCGTTCGTCGGCCAGCACCACGACCGCCTGCCCGCCCGGGGCATGGCGCTGCGAATTGCGCCCCATCGCATCGGCAATGGCAAAGCCGCGTTCGCCCGATACCGCGCCCGCGCAGGCCAGCGCTGTATACCAACCCATCGAATTTCCCGTCACCGCAACCACGTCAAAGCGTTCGCGATCGATGCTGAGGAAATCGAGATAGCTCGCGGCATAGATCAGCGGTGCCGCCACATCGCCGCGCACATGCAGCGCAGGGTCGAATTTCTTCGCACCATCCAGCGTGGACAGCGTCTCCGCGCCGCCCCCTGCGCGCACTGCATCGAAGCGCGCCAATTCAGGCCGCTCACCATGATGACGCGCCAGATAGCCCAGCTCGGGCGCATTGTATGTGCCCCGGCCCGGGCACACGACGACGATGGTTTCTTTAACCACGCGCCATCTCCAATGCCTTCGCCACAATCATGTCGCGGCTTGGCAAGGTGTAGGTTGCGGTGCGGCCCAGCGGGATGAAGCTGTCGGTTGCAGCGATCCGCGCGACTTGTTTGCCGGGTGCTTGCTCCACAAACAGCGCCATCAGCGCCTCGCTTTGCGAGCCGGTAATGCGGCATTCGTCGACCACCAGCACCTTTGCGCACGGCGCGATCGCCGCCAGCAGCGCGTCTTCGGCCAAAGGCGCGATCCAGCGCAGATCGATCACCCGCGCCGCTACGCCCTGCTCCCCCAGCAGCTTTTGCGCCTGCCGCGAGAGATATACGCCATTTCCGTAGGTCACGACGGCCAGATCCGTGCCATCCCCGTGCACGCCCACCTCGCCCAGCCGGATTTCCGCCCCGCCCGGCGCTTCATAGACCGAAGTCCAGCCGCCATCGCCCTCGGCGTGCAAATCGCGCGTCATGTAAAGCGCGATCGGCTCGACGAAGATCACCACGCGGTTCTCCTCATGCGCCAGCCGAACGCATTCACGCAGCATTAGCACCGCATCAGCACCGCAACAGGGCACCGCCAGCACGATGCCGGGAATATCGCGGAACACCGCCAAGCTGTTGTCATTATGGAAATGTCCGCCAAAGCCCTTTTGATAAGGCAGGCCCGCGATGCGCAAAACCATCGGATTGGTGAACTGTCCGTTCGAAAAGAACGGCAAAGTTGCCGCCTCGCCGCGGATCTGGTCCTCGGCATTGTGGACATAGGCAAGGAACTGGATTTCGGGCAGCGGTAGCAGACCATTGTGCGCCGCGCCGATGGCCAGCCCCAGGATCGCCTGCTCATCGAGCAATGTATTGATCACCCGCGCCGAGCCGAACCGCTGGTGCAGCCGCGCGGTCACGTTATAAACGCCGCCCTTCGCGCCGACATCCTCGCCGCAGACAATCGCACCCGGATATTGCAGCAGAAGATCGGCCAGCGCCCACGACAAGAGCCGCGCCATATGCTGCGGCTTGTCCATCGCCGCCGCCTCATCGGCAAACAGCGCGGCGCGCGCCTCCGCCGGCGCAAGCGGTCGCGGCGCAGCCGCGCTCTTCGGCGGCACGATGCTCGCCATCACCGCCGCCGCATCGGCCAGCTTGGGCCGCTTGATCGCCAGCTCCACCTGCCGCAGCAGCGCCGCCTCGATGTCCTCATATTCGGCGCGAACATCGGCGGCGGTCATCACGCCTTCCTCGATCAGCAGCGCCGCGCTGGCGATCAGCGGGTCGCGCGCATTGTCGGCGGCGATCTGGTCCTTGCTGAGGTACACCAGCTGCACGTCGTTGCCGGCATGGCCATAGAGCCGCACCGTCTTCATGTGCAGGAACACCGGCTTCCGGTATCGCCGCGCGTAGTCGGCCGCCTCGCTCGCCCCGCGCCACGCATCGATCAGATCGCAGCCATCGCAGGCAATGTAATGCAGCCCCGCGCGGCCCGAAAAGCTGGCCTCGATCCAGCCCGGCGGCGTGCGCGTGGAAATGCCGATGCCATTGTCCTCGCACAGGAACACGATCGGCATCGGCGTGCCCTGAAACGCGGCCCAGGCAGCCGTGTTGATCGCCCCTTGCGCGGTCGAATGATTGGCCGAAGCATCGCCGAACGAGCACAGCACGACGCCGTCCTTGGCGAGCACGGTTTCGTCAAACCCCATGCGCCGCGCGATCCCGATGGAAAACGCTGCGCCCACCGCCTTGGGCAGGTGGCTGGCGATGGTCGAGGTTTGCGGCGGGATCGCAAGCCGCTTGGAGCCCAGCACCTTGTGCCGCCCGCCCGAAATCGGGTCTTCGGCGCTCGCGGTAAACGAGAGCAGCATGTCCCAAGCCGGGGTCTCGCCCGGCACGCGGCCCGCGCGGTGAATCTGGAACGCGGCGTCGCGGTAATGCAGAAAGGCCATGTCATCGACCCGCAGCGCCTCGGCCAGCGCGGCATTGCCCTCGTGCCCCGAGGAACCGATGGTGTAGAACCCCTCGCCGCGCGCCTGCAACTTGCGGCTGAGCCGATCGAGCTGGCGGCTGAGCATCTGGCTGCGCAGCAGCGCGGCAGCACGCTGCGGGCTCAGCCCCGCCTCGGCGAGCCCGATATTCGAGCGGCGGCGCAAGGTTCCGGCCTCCAGCGCGGCCAGAAACTGCTCGTGAACCTGTTGGGCGGCGTCCATCAGCGCGGACCGGGTGCGGGGGCGATCATTTAGCCAGCCCTAGCGGATGCGGCGCGGCGCGTCAGCCCTGTTGTTGGGGGTGCGAAGGATTGCCCATCAAAGGCAGAGATGGTCAGCTTGGGCAGAGGCTCGCAAGGTGCACAATAATCAATGACGCTTTTACGGCGTGGCTTAGCCACCAATAGAGTCGGCGTCAAAATAACTATAATTACGCGTTCTTAAATACAACATGCACATCAAGACATGCGCTTCTAGTAAATTGCAATGAGAACAATTTTTCAATTAAAGGTGTGGTTCACATTTTGCTTGTCAGCTTTCAAACGCTTCCGCAGCGCAAAACCGATCAAACCAAACCCAAGAACCATCATCATCCAAGTGCCAGGTTCTGGTACAGCTGCTACAATGTCGCCTGTATTGACTGAATAACTGGTGGCAAAGAACACAGGATCCTCCAGCCTCAGTGCTGGCTCGTCGTCAGGATCATAGAAGTTTGTTAGCGTTCCAAAATAACGCAAGCCGTAGAAAGTTGCACTGGGAGCCGCGCCGAACAGTTCACTGCCGGAGAGAACGTCGCCAAAAAAATCCGCCGTAAATTCAGACGCCTGATTCTGAGACGTAAATATTGAACCTCCAGTAGCGTCTAAAATAGAGAGGTATCCCGTAATGCTATATCGCGGATAGGGGCTATTAGTGAAAAAGACTCCGACAAAACTAGAATTAGGTAAAGTAAGAGACTGCCCGCCAACAAAATCAATTTTATAGTCCAGTGTGTCGTTATTTGCCAATGCAATGATGTCGTCATTATCAAACGGAGGCGATCCTTGCCAAAGGCCGGGAACTGTTGGCTGCGTAAGGTCCAGTGTCCTGGCAAGGGTTATAGTGGCTGCGACAGCAGGCTCGCTCGCACCACAGATCGCCGCAAAAGCCAATCCTGCTAAAAATGCCTTCCGGATCATGATGTTGCCCCACTGTTGCTTGTTAAAAAAAATACCGCGAGCACACATTGCGACTCATTCATTAGCCATTAACCAAAAACAAGGAACGGCACAACTTCAAACATTTTGAATCAAACAGTAACTTGAGAAAAACCCTAAATCTTGCGCTCGAGACCGCCGATGAAATCGCTATCGGACCCGTAGATGCGCAAGCTTTACAAGTGGAGTGTCGGCCTATTTGTTTCAGAAATTTGACTTTCTGTACTTGGCTATGCGCGGCCCGTGCATAAATCAAATGCAAGCAGCAAGCATCGCGCCCTGCATTCCGTCCCACCTCATCTCAATAACTGCGCGTCCGCACCAGCTCACCAGGATCAATCTGCGCCATAACCAGAGCAGTCCGCTCGCAGGTTAGCCGGTGCGCCTACCCCGCGTCGACCACTTCGCGGCCCAGCGCCGGATCGTCGGTGAAAAATCCGTCCAGCCCTTCGGCCAGATAGCGTTTGATTTCGGCCATGCTGCCTTCAGGATTGCGGGCATCGTCGCCCTTGTCGTCCTTGAATTCGGCGGCGAGGAAGCGGTTTTCGGGGCGGAAGGTGTAGCATCCGGCGAGCAGCCCGGCGCGGTGCGCGTCGCCCGCGAGCGTGGTTGGTTCGCCCAGCTTGCCATCGGGGCCGAGCGGAATGTAGCGGCGCAATTGCGGCGCAACCCAATCGGCATAGCGCGCGATGCTTGCCAGGCCCTCGGGCGTCAGCATTTCTCCATAGGTCATGGTGCCGCCAGCCGCGACGACATCGGCGGGGCGCGCAGCATCGTCATCGATCAGCTGCATCAGATGCAGCCCCGGCATCTCGCCCAACATCGCCTGCAGCGCTTTGAGGTTCGCGACTTCGAACGATTGCACGACCACCGGCGCGCGGCGGGCAAAACCGCTGGCCATCAGGCTATCCGCAAACAGCTTTTCCATCGCAAAGCCCTGCGCGGCAAAATAGCTGGAGTGCTTGATTTCGGGAATCAGCCCGATCTTGCGCCCGCGCGCGGCGCTTTCCGCAGCCACGAAATCCAGCACCTCGTCGAAGGCGACCACGCGAAACTGGCCGTCATACCCCGCGCTTTCGGTGCGCATCGCGCCCAGCCGCTCCTTGGCGTGCAAGGTCTTGAGCTCGGCGAAAGTGAAGTCGGTGGTGAACCAGCCGTCCTGGCTCTCGCCGTCGATCACTTTGGTGGTGCGCCGCGCCGCGAATTCGCTGCGCGCGGCGACATCGGTGGTTTCGGTGATATTGGGCTCGTGCCGCGCGACCAGCACGCCGTCCTTGGTCGGCACCAGATCGGGCTCGATGAAGTCGGCGCCGTCGACAATCGCCTTGGCATAGGCCGCCAGCGTGTGTTCGGGCCGCAGCGCCGATGCGCCGCGATGCGCGAGCACCAGTGGCCGCGCCGGCCGCGCTGCGCCGCCCGCCAGCAAAGGCCCGCCCCACAGCGCCGCGGCGAGCGCACCGCCTGCTCCGATCGCCCCGCGCCGCGAATATCGCCCCGCCATACCTGCCTCCGCCTGTCGCTGAATGTGTGTCAGAGAAGCGAGACCGTGTCGAGGCGCGGCAGCGGCACCGCGCCCGGCTGATCGGCCCAATCGCGCGTGTTGAGCACGCCGCCATCGGCGCGCAGATCGGCCACCCGCGCAAGGTCGATCTCGCCATAGACCCACTGGCCCGCGCCTTCCGCGCCCAGCGCGATCACCCCGTCTTCGGGCATGCCGCGATCGGGCGGGCCATATATCCCCGCCGCGCCGCGATTGATGTCGACCGCAGGCGACCACAGTGCCTCACCCACGGTGGGCGATTGCACCGCATAGCATTGCCCCTCGAGCGCGCGGGCCTGCGCCCCGATCCGCACGCGCCAATAGCCGTGCAGGCTGTCGGTGCAGCTTGGCACCAGCAGCACCTGCGCCCCCGCCTCCACCGCTGCGCGCGCGAGCAACGGAAACTCGCTGTCATAGCAGATGAGGACCGCAATCCGGCCCAGCGCGGTCTCGAACAGCGTAAGGCACTGGCCGGGCGATATGATCCATTGCTCGCGCTCGAACCGGGTCATAACCAGTTTGTCCTGCACGCCGATCCCGCCGCCGGGCGCAAACAGGCGCGCGGTGTTGCGCACCTTGCCATCGCCGTCGCAGCGCGGCGCGCTGGCGGCGAGGATATGCACGCCGTGGCGCGCGGCCAGCGCGGAATTCAGCACATCGATCCGGGGCAGCAACGCCGAGACCGTCGCGATCGAGCCCTGCAGATCGCCCATGGTCGCCGGATCGAGCGAGGCCAGCTCCATCGCGCCATATTCAGGAAACACCAGCAGCGCCGCGCCCGCCCCGGCGGCTTCCTCCACCCACCGCGTCAGCTTGACCTCATAGGCCGCCCAATCGGCCAGTTGGTCGATCGGATACTGCGCGGCGGCGACGCGATAGAAAAATGGGGACAGTCCCCTTTTTTCCTTAAATGGGGACTGTCCCCCTTTTTCGCTTACCACTGCCGCAGCCAGAACTGCATCGGCTTGGGGCTCTCCTGCGCCTCCCCATGCTCGCGCCAATCGAGCTGGGTGACCAGCCCCGCCACCGGCGTATAGCCACGCTTGGTCCAGAAGGCATCGTGCGGGACATAGCCCGCAGGCCGCGCCGGATGATCAGCGGGCCGGATCACCGCGGCAAAGCACGCGGCGTTCGCTCCGCACGCGCGCGCCTGCGCCTCGCGGTGGTCGAAAAACGCGTGGCCGATCCCCTGCCCGCGATATTCGGGCAGCAACACGCTCTCACCAAAGTAGAACAGGCGCGCCGCATCGAGCCCGCGTGCCGCGAACGGCGCGCGAAACTCTTCCTTCTGATGCAGCATCGGTGCCGCCGTCGCCGCGCCGACCAGCCGCGCGCCATCGAAAGCCGCCACCAGCACCGCATCGGGCGAAGCCGCGTACTCGGCCAGATAGGCCGCCTCTTGCGCCGCATCGCCGTCGTAGAGATAGGGAAACGCGGCAAAGACCGCGATCCGCAAGGCCGCCAGATCGTCCAGCGCCGCGGCCACCTCCGCGCCGGTCAGCGGGCGGACCGCAACGCTCACCCAACCACCTGAGCGGTCCAGTCGGCCAGATTGTAACACATTGTCAGCCGCGCGATCTTGCCCCCCTCAACCGCGATGAACGCGCCGGCGGGCAGCACATAGGTCTGCCCGGCGGCCTCGGGCAGCCCCTCATCGGTCGCCAGATAGACCCCGTGGACGACAAATTCCGCCGCCGCCCGCGCGCCGTCGTCGCTCGCCATCAGCACGATATCCTCGAGCCGCTCCTTGTAGCAGCGCTCCATGTGCGCCAGAAAAACAGAAAACGCGGCCTTGCCGGTCTGGCGCTCGCCCTGATTGATATCGTGCGCCACATCGTCTGCCAGGCAACTCAGCATCCCCGCCCAATCGCCCGCGTTGAAGGCGGCGTAATAACGGTCCAGCAGGGCAATCGTCGCGGCGCGGCTCATCGGCAGGTCTCCTTGCAAGCCGCCGCAATAGCGAGGCCGCGCGCACTTCGCCACATGCCAAAAACGCAAGGGCGCGGCGCGCGGCCCGCATTCACGCGAAGAGCTTCGCCGCCGTCTCCGCCACGCGCTTGCCAAGATAGCGCGCGCCGTCGAGCTCGCTGTCGCTGGGCTGGCGGCTGCCGTCTCCGTTCGCGATCGTGGTCGCGCCATAAGGCGCGCCGCCGGTCACAGCGTCGTTGTTCATCTGCGCCTGAAAGCCATAGTCGAGCCCGACGATGGTCATGCCGAAATGCAGCAGGTTGGTGATGATCGAGAACAAGGTGGTCTCGTTGCCGCCGTGCTGCGTCGCCGACGAGGTGAACGCCGCGCCCACTTTGCCATTGAGCGCGCCGCGCGCCCACAGCCCGCCCGCCTGATCGAGGAACGCCGCCATCTGCGAGCTGATCCGGCCAAAGCGCGTGCCGGTGCCGACGATGATCGCATCGTAGTGCTCCAGGTCGGCAATCGCCGCAACGGGCGCTGTCTGATCGAGCTTGAAATGCGCCTTCTCGGCGATCTCCAGCGGCACCGTTTCGGGTACGCGCTTCACGTCCACCTCCGCGCCGCCCGCGCGCGCGCCTTCGGCAATGGCATGCGCCATCGTCTCGATATGGCCATAGGTCGAATAATAAAGCACCAGAACTTTGGTCATCGGAAAACATCCTTCGTGCAAGCGGGAGCCAGCCCCCCGGGAACGGGCATAGAGATACGATGTTCCTGTGCGCGGGATCAGCCGGATAAGATCGAAGGGAATGTTCGAACAATCCGGCAAGCGGGCGGCCGGCCCCTTGCCGCTGCAATTGCACCGGCCGGCGATTTCGCCTAAGGAGGCAGAAATAGCCCCGGCTTAGCGATGGTGTCGCCTCAGGTGATATCGCCGCGCTGCCGGGGTTTTTCTTTCACCGTTAAGGGCTACCCTTACGCGCGAATCACAGAAAGAAGAGTGCCATGTCGCGTCGCCGCCAGATTTATGAAGGCAAGGCCAAGATTCTCTACGAAGGCCCCGAACCGGGCACCATCATCCAGTACTTCAAGGACGATGCCACCGCATTCAACGCGCAGAAGCGCGGCACGATCAACGGCAAGGGCGTGATCAACAACCGCATCAGCGAGTATGTGTTCACCCGCCTCGCCCATATCGGCATCCCCACACATTTCATCCGCCGCCTCAACATGCGCGAGCAGCTGGTGCGGCAGGTCGAAATCATCCCGATCGAGGTCGTGGTGCGCAATGTCGCGGCCGGATCGATCAGCAAGCGGCTCGGCATCGAAGAGGGCGAACCGCTGCCCCACACCCTGATCGAATACTACTACAAAGACGACGCGCTGGGCGATCCGATGGTCGCCGAAGAGCACATCGCCTGCTTTGGCTGGGCCAGCAACGAGGAGATGCAGGACATCTCCAGCATGGCCATCCGCATCAACGATTTCCTCGTCGGCCTGTTTTCCGCGATCAACATCCGCCTCGTCGATTTCAAGCTCGAATTCGGCCGCATCTGGGACGGCGACTATGCCCGCGTGATCCTCGCCGACGAGATCAGCCCGGACGGCTGCCGCCTGTGGGACATGACCACCGGCGAAAAACTCGACAAGGACCGCTTCCGCCAGGATCTGGGCGGCGAAGAAGAGGCCTACCAGGAAGTCGCCCGCCGCCTCGGCCTGCTCGAAAACGGCGACGGCCCCAGCGAAGTGCTCGACCTTGGCGCGCACCGGAAGCTGCGTTCGAAGAAGTAAGCGGCGTGCCCCGGCAAAGGCCGGGGCCTCAGGCCGGAAAGCACGACAGTTTGCGCCGCGCTTGCCGCCCGCGCGGGCGCTTATCGCTCGGTGATATCCCGGTCCATCGGGGCCAGCTTGGCCAGCAGGCGGTTTTGCGCGGCAAACGGCACGTGGCTCTCGCGCATCGCGCGTTGCAGGTTTTCGACCAGCGCATTGAGATCGGCGCGCGTGGTGCCCAGCGCCTTGTGCGCGGCTTTCATATCGCGCCCGCTGTAGCGGCACCCGGCACTGAGGATGGCGCAGACCTGTTCGAACAGCGTGCGGCGCAGGCGGACCAGATCGTGGCCTTTGAAAACCGGCGCGATGCGCGGATCGGCGATGCTCAGATCGATCAGGCGATCGACGATCTTGCGGATGCCCGGCTGTCCGCCAAAGGTGCGGGCCAGCGCGTCGCCGCGAACGGGCGTTGCGCCGAGGTTTGCCTCCGTCTGCGGATAGGGATCGACCGGGAATTCGCCGGTAACCGGATCGCGCTCCTTCTTGACGATGCCGAATTCCTTCTCCCAATCGGTCGCGCCCGCGGGTTCGGCGGGTGCAGCGGCTGCCGGCGGGCTTTCCTGCGCCGCGATCGCAGACGGCTGAGCGGCGAGCAGCAGGGCAAGAACGAACCGCATGACCATGCCCTCAATACGCCGCTTGCAACGAGACCAGCCCGCCGCGCTGCTTTGCGAATGTCGCGACCGAGCCGATATCGGCATAAGCCGCCGTCACCGTCAGATGGCGCGTCACCGCCCACGCCGCAAACAGATCGGCCGCGTCATCCTCGCGCGCAAAGCGCAGATTGTCGGGCCGCGTGCGAACTTCGCCGCCGATCACCAGCCGCGAGGAAAGCATCCACGCCAGCGATCCTTCGAACTGAACACTGCGGCCCGCGTGCTTGTCGCCGCCAAAGCCAAGCAGGCCAAGCTGGTTGGCCTTGGTCAACCGGACCGTGGCATTGGCGAGCACGCTCGCGCCCAGCACCAGCTTGGTCGCGCTTACCGTGAAATCGGTGCCCGAGGCGCGCGCCGCGCCGACCGCCCGCACGACATTGCCATCCAGATTGCGTTTGAACTGCGCGCCCGCGCTGATCTGCGGCAACCACGCCGGGCCATAGACGAGATCGCCCGCCAGCCGCACTTTGGCCGAGAACACATCCTGATTGAACGTGAACCCCCGCCCCAGCCCGAGCGCCACGCCTGCCTGCCGCGTATCGAAATTCTGCCGCGCATAGGCCAGCTCCACCCGGTCCCGCCAGCCGATCGCCAGTCCATGCGATTGCAGCGTGTAATCTGGCAGCACGGTCAAGGTCGCATGGCCCGAGAGGCCGATGGTGCGATCGGTGCCCATGCCCGAAATCGTTGCCCAGGTGGCCAGCCCGCCGCCGCCGGTGCCTTCCAGTGTGGTTACGCCGTTGGTCAGGATCAACTTGCCGCCGCCGATGATCTCCTCGGCCTGCGCGCGGGTCGATGCCGCGCCGAGCGCAAGCAGGACCACGATCGCGGCCCGGGATATCCGCGCGCCGCACCGCATTTTGTCATGGCAAGACCGGGTTCGCCGCATGCCCGTCAGCGTTAACCATCAACGATTGAGCAATCGTAAAACTGCGTAACGGTTCAGCACGATTTAGCGTGATTTTACGAAATCTTAGGCCGCGCGTGGTCTAAGCCGGTGCATGTTCGGGCCTGCCAGATCACCCGGGCGATTGCGCCCCATCGCCGCAGTGCTCTGCCTTTGCGCGGTATCGGCAACCGGGCCGCAGCAGATCACGCTGCAGATCGTCGATCCTGCCGGGATGCCGCTGCGCGATGCGGTTGTGGAAATCGCGCCGCCGCCCGGCAACACCGCGCCGCTTGCCTTCCCCTGGCGCAATGCGATGGGACAGCGCAACCAGACCTTCATCCCCGGCACGCTGATCGTGCCGCAAGGCGCGAGCGTGGCATTTCCCAATTTCGACAACGTGCGCCACAGCATCTACAGCTTTTCCAAACCGGCGCGGTTCCGCATCGATCTCTATGGGCAGGATCAGACCCGCAGCCAGCGCTTTGCCGTGACGGGCACCGTGGCGCTGGGCTGCAATATCCATGATCAGATGCGCGGCTATATCCGCGTCGTATCGACCCCGTTTGCGGCGGCCACCGATCTCAATGGCTATGGCCGGCTTTCGGGGCTTGGCGCGGGCAGCTATCAGGTCACGATCTGGCATCCGCGGCTGCGCGGGCCGGGCAACGAGATGCGGACGACGGTCGTGGTCGCCGGTACCGCGCCCAGCAGCATCACCGTGCCGGTGCGCTGAGCGTGCGCGGATGGTTTCCCATGGCATTTGCCGCCACGCGCACGTTGCGCGCGCGCGTCACGGTGCTGTTCATCGGCCTGCTGGTCGGGATCATGTTCGCCACGATCACGGTCGCCGGATCAGGCATCACCGTGTTCGCGCGCAACAGCGCCGAGCGCGACATGGCCGCCAATGCACGCGTGTTCGAACAGATTATTGCCAACCGCGAGAGCCAGATGCGCGATGCGGCGATGGTCGTCGCGCACGATTTCGGGTTTCGCGAGGCGTTTGCCACCGGCGATCAGGGCACGGTGAGCTCGGCCCTCGCAAGCTTGTCGCAGCGCACCGGCAGCGGGATCGCGGCGGTGATCGCGCTCGATGGCGCGGTCACCAGCAATGCCGCGCGCCAGACGTTCGACGGCCCCGCCATCATGCGCATGCTCGATGGCGGCAAGGATCGCGGCGTCATCACGCTCGATGGCAAACTGGCGCTCGCGGTCGCCGCCCCGATCGAATTGCCCGATCTGGCTGGTTGGCTGATGCTGGCCCAGCCGCTCGGCGCGCACGATCTCCAGCAACTAGGCCGCCTCTCCGCCGTGCCGATCACCGCCGAGGTTGCCCCCGCCAGCCGGCTGAGCGCCGATTTGCGCGCGCTCCAGGTGGGGGTGATCGGCACGCTGCCTTCGGCGCAGGGGCCGCAGCTCGTGCGCCTGTCCGCGCTGCCCAGCTTGCAGGAGGGAATCGCGCCGCGCCTGATCCTGCGCCATTCGCTGGCCAAGGCGATGGAGGGCTATGGCAGTCTCAAGAATGCCATGATCCTGATCGCGCTGGGCGGCACGATCGTCGGCATCTGGCTCAGCCTGCGGATCGCCGCCAGCATCACCCGCCCGCTCAGCAAGCTGGCCGATGCGGCGCGGCGATTTGGCCACGGCGAAGTCGCCAAAGTCGAGGTTGCGGGCGACGAGGAGGTGGCCGCGCTGGCCACCAGCTTCAACACGATGGTCGATGCCATCGAGGAGCGCGAGCGCAAGATCGTCCACACCGCGCTGCACGACGGCCTCACCGGATTGCCCAACCGCCGGTTCTTCATCGAAAAGCTGGACCGCACCGTCGCCCGCCAGACACCCGAAAACCGCACCATGATCGCCTTCATCGATCTCGATGATTTCAAGCTGATCAACGACACGCTGGGCCACCCGCAAGGCGATGCCTTGCTTCGCCATGTCAGCAAGGCGGTGCAGGACTTGTTCCCCGATGCCATGGTCGCGCGCTTTGGCGGCGATGAATTCGGTCTCCTGCTCAGCGTTCCGGCGCATGCCGACTGCACCAAGATTGCCAGCGATTTGAACAGCGTGCTCGTCGGCGACATCATGCTTGCCGGGCGCCCAACCGCGCTATCGGCCAGCTTCGGCGTCGCCATCGGCCCGGGCGACGGCCACGACAGCGATACCCTGCTTAAAAACGCCGATCTGGCGCTGTACCGCGCCAAGAGCGAGGGCAAAGGCACCTACCAGTTCTTCGAAGCCGCGCTCGATGAAGAAGCGCGCCGCCGCCGCCAGCTCGAGCTCGATCTGCGCCAGGCGGTGCGCGACGGCGGGTTCGAGCTCTATTTCCAGCCGCTCTACAGCTTGGCCGAGGGCCACGTGAAAGGCTTCGAAGCGCTGCTGCGCTGGGACCATCCCACGCGCGGCTTCGTCGGCCCGGCCGAATTCATCCCGCTCGCCGAAGAGACCGGCCTCATCGTCCCCATCGGCGACTGGGTGATCCGCGAGGCTTGCGCGCATGCGGCGCAGTGGCCGGGCGATCTGAGCGTCGCGGTCAACATTTCGCCGCGCCAGTTTGGCAGTGCCGGTCTGGCGCAGACGGTCATTCAGGCGCTCGCCGCCTCGGGGCTGGCCCCCGCGCGGCTCGAGCTGGAAATCACCGAGAGCATCTTCATCGGCAATGTCGAGCGCACATTGGCGGTGCTGCATTCGCTGCGCGCGCTGGGGGTGCGCATCGCGCTCGATGATTTCGGCACCGGCTATTCGTCACTCAGCTACTTGCGCTCGTTCCCCTTCGACAAGCTCAAGATCGACCAGAGCTTCGTCCACGGGCTCGACGGCGATCTCAGCGCGCAGGCGATCATCCGCGCGATCACCACTTTGGCCGATGCGCTGGGTATCGAGACGCTGGCCGAGGGCGTCGAGCTCAATTCGCACATGGAACTGCTGCGCAAGGAAGGCTGCAGCATGATCCAGGGCTATCTGATCAGCCGCCCGGTGCCATGGGGCCAGGTCGCCGGCCTCATCGAGCGCTTCGGCGGTGTGGGCGTGGTGCCCTTGAGCAAAGCGGCAAACGGCTGACGCCAAAGAGTGCGCGCGCGATAGGGGCGGCGTGCTTGGCTACGCTCCCTACGGGGGAGCGGGTTGGGAGAGGGGGCGGGCAAACCGCTCTCCGCCTTCTAATGGTTCGCTGGAATCACAAACGACACCGTCTGGCTCGTCGCGCTGCACGCCAGCTTGCCCGAAGGCCGGTACGTCGGATCATAGCGCACACCGCGGATCAACCCTTTGGCGGCATCGACAAACACAAACGGCGGGTAGGCGATCAGCGCGCGCTGGTTGGCTGTACGCCCGGCGGCATCGATATCATATTCAAGCTGAACCCACCCCTCAAAGCCCATAAACAATGCCTCCTTAGGATAATCGCCGCTATCCGCGCCGTCAGACTTGAGCCGAGGGATATCGCCCAGCAGCGCGCATTGCTGCTCGCTTAGCCCGGTGCGCGCAAACAGCGCCTGCGCCTCTTGATACTGCTTGGCTGCGGCCGCCACGCTCGCCAGCCTCAGCAGCGCGATCTGGCGCAGCGGGTGCCCATCTTCAAGCCGCGTATCCTCGGCCACCGCGCGCAACAGGGCAATTTGTTCGGGGCCAATCGCCCCCACCTGGCGCTGGATGGCCAGAAAAACCCGCAGGCTATCCTGCGCGAGCGCATCGGCCGCGATCAGCGGGTCATCCAGCGACGGCATAAGCCTCGCTTCGACTGCATTGCGCTTGCTCTCATCCGACATGGTCTTTGCCGGATCGGCACTTGGCCCTAGCAGCGCAAACATGCGCAGCGCCGCCAACGCGGGGGTAGTCGCCGGATTTGTGCGCCCCGGATCAGCTGACCTAATCAGCGCGAATGCTTGCGCCAGGTCTTCGCGCGCGCGCCCGGTATTTGAACGATCATAGATCCCCGCAAGCCCGAAGGCAGCCCCCGCCGCCAGCTTGTCACCCTCAGCTGCGCGCGCCGCGCCTTGCGCGCGCAGTTTTGCAACAACGACTTTGCGCTCGACCCGCAATGTGCTGTCAGCAACGGCAGATACCGCTCCGTCGGTCTCCCCCGGTTCCTGGACTTCGTTCGCCGTGATCCCCGCCAGCGCGATCGCCCAAGTCGCAAACCGGCTATACAGCGGGCTGAGCAACCCCGGCGCGCCCACATCGGCGTTGGAACAATGCAGCTCAACCCGCGTCAGACGACGATAAAACGCCGGCAGCTTGGCGATCTTTTCGGGCCGCCACGTCCAATCACGCACCGCCCGCGCAAAAACGGTCGCCGCAGAGAATGTGCCACGGCTATAAACCGTCTGTGCGCTCGACACTTGCCCGTCATCGCCGATAGAAAACTCGACCACCGCCGAATCCTCAGGCCGCAGTCCCGGCTCGCCGGTGCAGCTTGGCACCCCCATGAAGGTGGCAAAAGCAAACGGTGATTCTTCGATGCGTCCCGCACCGGTATAGGCGAGGAATTCACGCGCCTTGTCCCGATCGCCCACCAGCAGCATGGCCTGCGCCAGGTCCGAACGCATCGCAACATCGTTCAGCGAAACCTTGATATTGGTGAGGCCGCCCGAAAGCGAGAGCGCGCGGCGCAGATCCACCGCTGCCTCCTTGTCGCGGCCCAGGTTCATCAGCACCCGTCCGCGCACCGACAGCAAGTTGGCACGCGAATCCTTGTCGGCACTGGTCTTTTCGCCGATTTCCGCCAGCGCCTTATCGATCACGCCAAGCGCGGCACCGTCACCGTCGAACATTGTGGCTTGCGCCAGCCGCACCATTGCGCGCAAACGGTCGTCACGCTCTGGGGCAGAAGCAGCCTTGGTGAACCAAAAGATTGCCGCATCACGGTCATAGCGGCGATACGCAGTCTCGCCCATCAGCAAGTTGGTGGTCGCCACCTCATCCGCAAAACCCGCGCCCGCCTTTTCCAATGTAGGCAGCCCTGTGCGGATCATGTCCTCCGCCGCCGCATTCGCGCCGCTGCGCAACAGGCAGCGGCCATGGCGCACTGCAATCGCGGCTGCGGGCAACGAGCCCGGCTTGACCCGCGCGTCCACTGCCAGCTTCTCGAACATCGGGATCGCCGCATCGCAATGCCCGCCATCAACCGCCTCCGTCGCCGCGTTGAAGGCCTCTTGGAGCGAAGGGGCAGAAACATCTGGGGCCGCAACAGCCCATCCCGGAGTCATCAGCCCCGCCAAAAGCGAGGCCATCAATGGGGTAGGCTTCACCGACAAAACTCCCGCCGCGAAAAGTTCAGGTTGCCCGGCCAATCCGGCAGCGCGTATACTACCTGCAATGATCCTCAGGTCCATCCTTTGCTTGGTGGCTATTGTCGCCGTTTTAGCAGCATCGCCGGACCGGGCGGTAGCGCAGGCTGACCCGCTCTCTCCTGCCGTTGGTGCAGCGCGGGTGGTGCTGATCGGCGCTCGCTGGTGCGCGCCGTGCCGCGCCGAGCTGGCCTCGCTGCCCGATCTGGTCGCAGCGGCAGCCCCTGCGCGCGTGGCGCTCGGCTGGATCGATCGCGCCCCGATGCTGGCCCTTCCCCTCAAGGGATCAGTGGAAATCTTGCCCGTCGCTGCTGCCCAGGAAATCGCCGAGCGCTATGGCAGCAAGGCGCGCGGCCTGCCCTTCGCCGTGGCCTATCGCGCCGATGGCAAGCCCTGCACAGTCTGGCGCGGCGCGCTCCATCCGGCAGATTGGCCCAAGCTGGAGAGCCAGTGCAATCTGCAATAGCAATCGCGTCGCCCACCACCAAAAAACCCCGCGCACAATCCCGCGCTCCGCGTTACGCTCCCCCGCAAACACGGGGGATACCATCCATGAAGATTCGTCACGCACTGAGTTCCGGGGACAGCACTGAGTTCCGGGGACAGCACGAGTTCCGGGGACAGCACGAGTTCCGGGGACAGTATACGGGGACAGAGGAGTTCCGGGGACAGTATACTAATTAGAGACGTTAGGTGAATTACGGTGCGATTTTACCAACCGCACCAAATCCCCGGGATGCAAGGGCGATGGCCCTTGCCCGCCGGAGGCTATTCCTTCTGCGACACTGCTGCGCCGCGATGGCAGCGTGAAAAAGGCTCCACATATGCGTCATTGACCTATACGCCATTGGCGTATATATGCCTCCCATGACCAGCTTGCAGACCGTGGTGGAACTTCCCGAGTTTCTGCGACGGGCCAAGGCGATCATGTCTGATTAAGAGCGTGCCGCGCTGGTGGATTTTATCGCTTCAAACCCCGAGGCAGGCGTATTGCTCGGTGGTGGTTTGCGCAAGGTTCGTATCGCTCGCAAGGGCGGTGGCAAGAGCGGCGGCTATCGCACTGTTCATGTGTTCGGAGGCGCGGCAATGCCGATCTTTCTCGTCACCGTTTCTGCGAAGAACGAGAAAGACAATTTGAGCAAGGCGGAACAGGCGGAGTTGGTTGCCCTCGGCAAGGTTCTGCTAGCACATTATGGAGACCGGTCATGAGCGCATTTGACAGCATCAAGCAGGGCCTGACCGAGGCTATGGCTTTTGCGGAAGGCCATGAGAACGGCGCGATTGTCCACCGGATCGAAGTGCCTGCTATTGAAGTGCCTAAGGTCGATGTTGCCGCGATCCGCGCCAGCACTGGCTTGTCGCAAGCAGCCTTCGCGCGCAGCATTGGCGTTGCCAAGGGCACGCTGCTGGGCTGGGAGCATGGCCGCCGGCATCCCACCGGCCCCGCGCAGGTGTTGCTTGCCATGATCGCGAGGCGGCCTTCGCTGGTGAGCGAACTGCTGCGCTAAGCGGTGCACCAAATTGCGGCAATGTTTGCGCAAAGCACGCCCGCATAGCATGATTACCCCCGACAAGGAGGACCGCCCCATGCCTACCACCCACCAGATCACCGACGAAGCCGCGCTCGAAGCCGTGCTTGGCGAGCCGATGGAGTTCGTCCGCGCCAAGATCACCGAGACCCTGTCGGACTCGATGCGCGCGTTCATCCGGTCATCGCCGCTGGCCATGATCGCCACCATCGATGCGCAGGGCCGCGCCGACATTTCGCCCAAGGGTGATCCCGCCGGTTTCGTCCGCGTCGACGAGCAGGGCCGCCTGCTCATCCCCGAGCGCCCCGGCAACCGGCTGACCTTCGGCTTTCGCAATATCCTGCGAAACGGCCAGATCGGGCTGATCTTCCTTGCCCCGCACCAGCGCGAAACGCTGCGCATCAAGGGGCTGGCCACCATCCACAACGACCCCGAGACGCTGGAGGCGATGCAGGTCGGCGGCAAGCCCGCCCTCGTCTACACCCGCGTGCGCCCCACCGAATGCCATTTCCACTGCGGCAAAGCGCTCATCCGCTCGCACCTCTGGCAACCGGATAAATGGACCGGCGAGGCAAAATCGATCGCCGCGCGCGGCTATGCCAAGCAGAAGCTGCTCGGCACCGACGACGTGGCGCACACCGAACAGGTGCTGGATCAGGTCTATAAGGACGAACTTTACTAGCGCCGCGTTTCGCCGCCTGCCCCCAAGGCCCTCATTGCGCATTCATCCGCCAGCCCCCACAAACCATGGCAATGATTCTGCGCCGCTTGACCGCCCTTCTCGCCGCCCTGTCGCTCGCCGCCTGCGCCGCGCAGCCCGCGCGCCTTGCCAGCGCCGGCCCGCCCAAGCCCGATTGGGCCTTCCAGAAAAGCGATCTCCCGGTCGATCCGGCGTTCCGCTTCGGCCGCCTTGCCAATGGCATGCGCTTCATCCTGCGCCGCAATGCCACCCCGCCCGGCACCGCGCTGGTGCGCATGAATATCGACGCAGGATCGCTCGACGAGGGGGATAATGAGCGCGGTTTTGCCCATTTTGTCGAGCATATGGCGTTCAACGGATCGGCCCATGTGCCCGAGGGCGAGATGGTCAAGCTGCTCGAGCGCGAGGGGCTGGCGTTCGGCGCGGATACCAACGCGCAGACCAGTTTTGAACAAACGCTCTACCTGCTCGATCTGCCGCGCGCCGATCCGAAATTGCTCGATACCGCGCTGATGATCATGCGCGAAACCGCCAGCGAGCTGACGTTCGATCCCGCCGCCGTGGCGCGCGAGCGCGGCGTGGTCCTGTCCGAATTGCGCGACGGGCAGGGCTATGCGCGTGACAATCAGATCGACCAGATGGCGTTCCTCTATCCCCGCGCGCACTATCCGCAGCGCCTGCCGATCGGCACGGTGGAGAGCCTGACCGCCGCCACCGCGCCCGCGCTCAAATCCTTCTGGATGCGCCACTATGTGCCCGCTAATGCGGTGCTAATGATCGTGGGAGACTTCGATCCCGATGTGGCCGAGGCCGCGCTGCGCGCCCGCTTCGCCGATTGGCAGCCTGCCCCGCCCCCGCCCCGCCCCGATCAGGGCAAGGTGCTCACCGGCCAAAAAGCGCAGACTCGCGTCCATCTCGATCCCGCGCTGTCCGAACGGGTGGTCGCCTCGCGCCACGGCCCGTGGCGCGATGAACCCGATTCCATCGCGGTCCGCCGCCGCAATCTGCTGCGCCAGATCGGCTACGGCGCAGTAAACCGCCGTTTTCAGCGGATGACCCGGGTGATGGACCCGCCGTTTCGCGGGGCCGGTTTTGGCACAAGCGAAGTGTTCAAGATCGGCAAGACCACCAATCTGGTGGTCGATACCGCCGACAAGGGCTGGCGGCGCGGGCTGATGGCCGCGAGCCAGGCCTATGCCGCCGCGCTGGCGGGGGGCTTCAACGCATCCGAAATTGCCGAGCAGGTCGCGGTGATCCGCAGCGGCATCGAAAACGCCGCCGCCGGCGCGGCCACGCGCAGCAACGGCGCGCTGGTCGGCGCGGCGTTGGCGCTGGTGCGCGACGATGCCGTGCCGACCACGCCGGCCAGCGCGCTCGAACGTTTCGCGCAGTTCGCGCCGCAGATCACGCCTGCCGCGGTGCTCGCCGCGCTGAAGGATGAGGCGCGCCCGCTCACCGATCCGCTGCTGCGCTTTCAGGGCCGCACCGCGCCCGAAGGCGGCGCGCGCGCGCTGCGCGCCGCGTGGGATGCTGCCGCGCGCGCAGGCAAAGCCGCCGCGCCCCCGCCGCCGCTGGCCCCGTTTGCCTATACCGATTTCGGCCCGCCGGGCGCGGTCGTGTCCGACACCACCGAACCCGCGCTGGGCATCCGCTCGGTGCGCTTTGCCAATGGCGTGCGGCTCAATCTGAAGCGCACCGACCTCGAGGCCGACCGCATCCAGCTGCGCCTTGCGCTTGATGGCGGCGAACTGCTCGAAACGCGCGAGAACCCGCTCGCGGTGGAAATGGCCTCGGTGCTGGCAAGCGGCGGGCTTGGCAAGCACAGCCAGGACGATCTGCAATCCCTGCTGGCGGGCCGCGCAGTCTCGAACGGCCTTGCTGCGGGCGGCGATGCCTTTGCGGTGAGCGCCACCACAATTCCGCGCGATCTGGAGCTTGAGCTGCAATTGCTCGCCGCCACGATCAGCGATCCGGGCTACCGGCCCGAGCCCGAGAGCCTGTTTCACCAGAACATGACGAACTATTTCGCGCGTCTCAATGCCACCCCCGGCTCCGCGCTGTCGGGCGCGCTCAGCGGCATCCTGAGCCCGGGCGACCCGCGCTTCGCCTTGCAGGCACCGCAGGATTACCAGCAGCTGACCTTTGCCAAGCTGCGGCGCGACATATCGGACCGGCTGGCGCACGGCGCGATCGAGCTCGCGCTCGTCGGCGATTTCGATCCCGCTGCGGCGATCGCGCTGGTCGGGCGCACCTTGGGTGCGTTGCCGCCGCGCGAGGCCGAGTTCCTGACCTATGACACCGCGCGCCAGCGAGCGTTTACCGCGCGGCGCGGGCTCACCGTGCTCCGCCACGAAGGCGAGGCCAACCAGGCGATCGTGCGCATGGTCTGGCCCACCACCGACGACCGCGATGCGGTGGCCGCGCTCACCCTCGAACTGCTGCAGGAAGTCGCCGGGATCGAAGTGACCGATACCGTGCGCGAGGCGCTGGGCACCTCCTACTCCCCCTCGGTGCAATCCGCGTTGTCGCGCGTGTGGCGCGGCTGGGGCACCTTCACGATCAACGCCTCGGTCGATCTGGCCGATGTCGCGGCCACCCGCGCCTCGATCGAAGGCACCGTGCGCGCGCTGGCCGAGCGGCCGGTGGATCCCGACGTGCTCACGCGCGCCCGCGCGCCCTTGCGCGAGCGGATCGACAACGCGCTCAAGACCAACGGCGGCTGGCTCGCGCTCACCGAACGCGCCGACTCGCGCCCCGAGCGGATCGACCGTTTCCTGCAGGCCAAGGCCCGCCTCGAAGCCATCACCCCCGCCGCGATCCAGGCCATGGCGCGCCGCTATCTGGCGCTGGGCGACGCGGTCACGGTGCTGGTTCTGGCGAAAGACGCGAAAGCGCCGGACAAGTAGCGCTCAGGATGGCTCACGCGCCATGAACAGACACACGCTAATCGAAAAAAGCGATCAATGCCTCCCCATTGATCGATCTGAATTATTCGTCAGGACTGTGTCAACTTCGTCAACTTGCCCTTTTTCGGCGACCGGGGCATAGGCGCGGGCAATACATCCAGCCTGCATGAAAGGCCCGCTTGCCATGAAAGTCCGCATCCATGTCAGCCTCAAGAACGGCGTGCTCGATCCGCAGGGCCGCGCCATCCATCATGCGCTCGATGGCATGGGCTTCGCCGGGATCAGCGACGTGCGCGCCGGGCGGTTGATCGAGCTGGAAGTGGATCACACCGTCACCGACGAGGCGCTCGATGCGATGTGCCGCAAGCTGCTGGCCAACCTTGTCATCGAAAATTACCGCGTCGAGCGGGTGGCCTGAGCCATGGCGTTCACGGCGGCGGTGATCACGTTTCCCGGGTCGAACTGCGACCGCGATCTGGCGGTCGCCATCGAGAAAGTATGCGGCGGCACCGTCCACCGGGTGTGGCACGGTGATGCGGCCTTGCCCGATGGCCTCGATTTCATCGCGCTGCCGGGCGGGTTTTCTTATGGCGACTACTTGCGCTCGGGCGCAATGGCGGCGCGTTCGCCGGTGATGCGCGCGGTAATCGATGCAGCGGCGCGCGGCGTCGCGGTGCTGGGCGTGTGCAATGGTTTTCAGGTGCTCACCGAAGCCGGGCTGCTCCCCGGCGCGCTGATGCGCAATGCCGGCATCCGCTTCGTCTGCCGCGCGGTGGCGCTGCGCGTGGAAAACAACCAGTCGCTGTTCACCGCGCGCTACGGCGCGGGCGAGCGGATCGTGATCCCGGTGGCGCACCACGACGGCAATTACTTCGCCGATGACGAGACGCTGGACCGGATCGAAGGCGAGGGCCGCGTCGCGTTCCGCTATGACGAGCCGGTCAACGGCTCGCAGCGCGCCATCGCCGGGGTGCTGAATGCGGGCGGCAACGTGCTGGGCATGATGCCCCATCCCGAACGCATGATCGAGGCGGCGCAGGGCGGCAGCGATGGCCGCGCGCTGTTCGAAAGCGTGCTTGAAGCGATTAACGTCGCCGCTTGATCGGAGCGGCCTCCTCCTCGGTGTGGCGGTAGGCCAGCGTTTCGAACATCGCCAGCGCATCGGCTGCGGCCATGGGGCGGCCGAAGAAATAGCCCTGGATCTTCTTGCAGCCGAGGCGGCGGATTGTCGCCAGCTCGGCCTCGGTCTCGACCCCTTCGGCGGTGGTCGACATTTCCAGCGCATCGGCCATGGCGACAACCGCACGGACAATCGCGAGGCTTTCCGGATTGTCGAGCGCCGCGCCCTGTACGAAGCTTCGGTCGACCTTGATCGTCGAAAAGCGCATCCGCCGCAGATAGCCGAGCGATGAATAGCCCGTGCCGAAATCGTCGAGCGCCACGCCGCAGCCCAGCGACATGATCCGCTCCAGCGTCTGCTGCGCCACCGCGCCATCGCGCACGAAAATGCTTTCGGTCACCTCGACCTCGAGCCGGTGCGGGGGCAGGCCGCTGCCGGCCAGCGCGCTGACCACGGTTTCGGCAAAATGCGGGTCGAGCAGCTGTTCGCCCGAAACATTGACCGCGACTTTGATATTGTCGGGCCATTTCATCGCCTCGCGGCAGGCCGTACGCAGCACCCACTCGCCGATCGGCACGATCAACCGCGTGTCTTCGGCCAGGGGTATGAACTTGGCCGGACTGACCGGGCCATGCTCGCTCGAATTCCAGCGTAGCAGCGCCTCAAAACTGAGCGGCTTCTCGGTCATGGCATCGACCACCGGCTGGTACACGACGTTGAATTCGCCGCGTTCCAGCGCCTGGCGCAACGAGAATTCGAGCTGGCGGCGCTCTTCGGCATGAGTGTGGAGCGATGGCTCGTAGGAGCAATGCTGCCCCCCGCCCTGATCCTTGGCGTTGTACAGCGCCAGATCGGCATTGCGCATCAGCGTTTCGACCGTGGCTCCATCGCGCGGACCGATCGCCGAACCGACGCTGGCACCGACATAGAGCGTATGGTGATCGACCTCGTAAGGCTGCGACAGCGCCGAGACGACAGCGTTGGCCACCGTGTCGATCCGCTGGCTGTCGGAGGCATCCCGGATCACGATGGCAAACTCATCGCCGCCCAGCCGTCCGCACAGCTCGTTATCGCTCATCAGCGAGCGCAGCCGGTCCGCCACCCGGGCCAGCAGCTTGTCGCCGACCAGATGCCCCAACGTATCGTTGACCGCCTTGAACCGGTCGAGATCGATCATCAGGAACGCGCAGCGCATGCGCCAGCGATCGGCATCGCGCATCGCCTCGCCCAGCGTTTCGGTCAGCATCAGCCGGTTGGGCAGCCGCGTCAGCGTGTCATACCGCGCCAGATAGGCAATCTTGTCGGCGCTCTCACGCTGTTCGGTAACATCCGAGCCGACCCCCCGGAAACCGACAAAGACCCCGTTTTCATCGAATTTGGGCGAGGCGGATAGCTCCCACCAGCGGTGCACGCCGCGCAGCGTCACGCGCACCAGAAGATTGGCAAAGCTTTCGCGCCGGTTAAGCTTTTCGGCAAGGTCATGTAGCGAGGAATCGAAATGACCGGTTTCCCACGACGCCCCCGCGATCAGCTGCACCAGCGGGCGACCGTCGACGTCTTCCGGATCTTCGCCGAGGGCATAGGCGAAGCGGGGCGATGCGGCGCGCACCCGCCGGGTGCTGTCGACCTGCCACAGCCAGTCGGCCTCGCCCTCTTCGAATTCGCGCAGCAGCAACGAGACGACTTCGCTCTTTTCCGCCATGCTCGCCTCGGCCACTTTGCCGCTGAGGAACGTGCGCGCCGCTTCGAGGCTGCCGATCGAGAGCATGATGACGAAGGTAACCGCAACCGCCGCCGCGAGCAGCTCGCCGTGCATGACAAAGGTCACCAGCCCGGCCGCGCCGAGGATCGCGCTGAACAGCATGGTCCCCAGCGGCACCGCGGAAAACGCAAGGGCGGTCGCTGCCATGACCATGGTCATGATGCCCCACAGCAGGAGCCGCTGCTCGCTACTGATAAAGTGGGCCAGCACCAGCATGGGCAGCGCCCAGATGCACGCCGCCAGAACGATGCTGATAGTCTGCTGATAGACCTCGCGGCGTGACAAGCGCCGCCGATCGGCATCTTCAAGTCGCTGGTCGTTGCGCGCGCCGTGGATCATCGCGCCGACCAGCAGCGCAGCCCAGCCGGTGAGGATCACCACGTTGATCGCGCTGCTCAGCGCCTGGATAACCAGCAAGGCGGCCAGCGCATGCGCGAGCAGGCGCGCTCCGATCAGCGCGGCAAGGCTGGAATATTGCATCCCGCGCAGGCGTGCCCAGTCGCCTTCCGCCGGATCGGACAGGCCCATTATGGCCATCACCGGCAGTTCGCGGGGCAGCGCGGAAGGATTGATCGAAAGGGGTCTGGTCACGGCGCCGGGATATCGGAAAATACTTGCCCAAACGTAAGCAACCGGCAGTGGCTGCGAATTCTTCCGCGCGCCTGCGGCCGCCGTTTGCGGCCCCGTGGTCAGCCGGGCGCGGCGAGGCCTAGCGAAATCGCCAGCACGGCTCCGGGGATTGCTGGGTTAGAACAATACCCGCAACATGGCCAAGGGGCCGGAGCCAATCGGGAGAGAAACGCATGCCGACCAATCGGGTGAAGCGCTGATGGCGCGCCTTGCAGGAAAAACCGCTTTCATCTCGGGCGCGGCCTCGGGGCTGGGGGCGGCCATGGCGCGCGCGTTTGTGGCCGAAGGTGCCGCGGTGGTGATCGCGGATATCGATGAGGCGGGCGGCGCGGCGATGGTCGCCGAGCTTGGCGCGGCGGCCCGGTTCGTGCCGCTCGACGTTACCAAGGAGCGATCCTGGCTCGATGCCTTCGCCACCTGCGGCCCGCTCGATGTGTTGGTCAACAACGCCGGGATCACCACGCTCGGCTCGATCGAGGACGTCACTCTCGACCAGTTTCGCCACGAACTCGATATCGACGTGCTCGGCGTGTTCATGGGCACCAAGCACGTGCTGCCGCTGATGAAGGAAAAGGGCGGCTCGATCATCAACATGTCCTCGCTCGCGGGCATTCGCGCCACAGGCACGCTGGTCGCCTACAATGCGGCCAAAGCGGCGGTGACCTTGATGACCAAATCCTGCGCGCTGCATTTCGCCGAAAAAGGCTATCCGATCCGCTGCAATTCGATCCATCCGGGCGCGATCCACACCCCGATCATCGACAAGGTGCTCGCCCAATCGGAAGATCCCGACGCGCTCTATGCCAGCTTCGTGGCTTCCCATCCGATCGGGCGGCTGGGCAGGCCGGAGGAGATCGCGGCGATCGCGGTCTATCTCGCCAGCGACGAATCGCTTTTTGCCACAGGGGCCGAATTTCGCATCGATGGCGGCGCATCGATCTAGCGATGAACCTTCCGGTCAAGCAGATCGCCTATTTCTGCGCGGATGTGCGCGCCGCAGCGCTGGCGCACCATGCGCTCTATGGTTCGGGGCCATACTTTGTGGCGGAGCATATTCCGCTCGCCCGCGCGCGGCACCGCGAGACCGAGCGCACGCTCGATCACACCTCGGCCTATGGCCAGTGGGGCGACGTGATGATCGAGTTTGTCCAGCAGAACAATCCGGGGCCATCGGCCTTCCATGATCTCTATCCGGAAGGGTCGGGCCGCTGGGGGCTGCATCACACTGCGCTGTTCGTCGATGATGTCGATGCCGCGCTCGCCCGGTTTGCCGATGCCGGGCACCCGGCGGCGCTCTACGCGCAGATGAACGACGGGTTCGTCTTCGCCTTTGCCGATACTTCGGCGACGCTGGGGCATATGGTCGAACTCTACGCCCCGGTGCCCAGCCTGACCGGATTCTATGCGATGGTTGCGAAAGCTGCGCAGAACTATCGCGGCGGCGATGTGCTGACCACCATCGCCTTTTCTTGAGCTTCGAAGGACATGCAATGACCACCAACCGGTTCTGGCGGCTGAACCATCACCCACAGGGCAACGATTTTGCCAGCGCGCTCAGCCTCGAAAGCGAGACGCTGGCACCGCTGGCCGAGGGGCAGGTGCGCGTTGCGGTCGATTGGCTCTCGATGGATGCGGGCACGCGGATGTGGATGGGGCCGCGCACCGATGGCTATCAGCCGCCGCTGCCGATGGGCATCGCGATGGTCGGCCTCGTGCTCGGCCGGGTGAGCGAGAGCCGCGATCCCGCCTTCCCGGAGGGCGCGCTGGTGCGCGGGTTTGGCCAGTGGGCCGAAGTTGCGACGATGGACCCGGCGCTGTCCGGCCTTACCGTGCTCGATGACACCGTGGCCGATCCGCGCGCGCATTTCGGCGAGCTCGGGATGAACGCCTGGACCGCCTATGTCGGGGTGACGGAAGTTGCCGCCGCCAAGCCCGGCGAATGGCTGGTGGTCTCCGCCGCTGCCGGGGCGACCGGCAGTCTGGTATGCCAGGTCGCGCGCAATCTGGGTGTGCGGGTGATCGGCATGGCGGGCGGCCCGGAAAAGTGCCGTTACCTGACCGAAGAACTCGGCGCGGAAATCGCGATCGATTACAAGGCGGAAGACGTCGCCGCGCGGCTCGCCGCAGTGCCCGGGGGGGTCCATGCCTATTTCGACAATGTCGGCGGTCCGCTGCTCGATGCGGTGCTGCCCAACATGGCGCATTATGGCCGCGTCGCCGTGTGCGGCATGGTTGCGGCGTACAACAGCGACGAACCGCTCCCCGGCCCCGCCCGGTTCGATCAGGTGCTGATGCGCCGCTTGCGCATCGAAGGCTTCTTCATCCCCGATTTCCTCCATCGCGGCGCGGAATTCATGCCGGTTCTGCGCGAATGGATGGACGCGGGCAAGCTCAAGGTGCGGTTCGACGAAACCGTGGGGATTGAAAACGTGCTCGTCGGCTATGACCGGATGCTCTCTGGCAAGAACATCGGCAAAGCCATTGTGAAGGTAACCCGCTGATGCCGCTGATTCACCACAACGCGCCGCTCAATTGCCTTGTCGCCGTGCGCGGGCATCCGTTTGATCGCACTGCCTTCGACAGTGTGTTTCAAGGCCTCGAGGGCATCTCCGCGACCGTGGTCGATCAGCCTGCCGCAGCCCGTCTGATGACGCCCGCAGGCATGCGCGGTTTCGATGCGCTGGTGCTCTATGACATGCCGGGGCTGGATTTCGAGGTGGGCGAAGGCGCGCCGCGCTATGTCGAGCCCGACGCCGAATTGGTCGCTGGCTTTGAAGCCTTGCTTGACGCCGGAATTGGCGTGGTCGCGCTGCACCATGCCTTGGCGGGGTGGCCCAGCTGGGCCGACTATCACGAATGGCTCGGCGGGCAGTTCTGGTATCGTCCCGCCGAGGTGCGCGGCGTTCCCGTGCTCGACAGTGGCTATTGCCATGATGTGACGCACGAGATCACCGTGGTCGCCGATCACCCGGTCACCGCCGGGCTGCCGCCGCGCTTCACGCTGACCGACGAGCTCTATCTTGCGCAAGTGTTCGAGGCCGACGTGACCCCGCTGCTGCGCTCCAACGCGACGTTCGACCGCGATCATTTCTGGTCGGCCGAGCTTGCGGTGCGCGGCCAGATGCATGCGCGCGAGGATTGGGAGCATCCGCCGGGATCGAACCTGGTCGGCTGGGCCAAGCAGGTGCGCGCCAGCAGGCTGGTCTATCTGCAACCGGGCGATGGCCCGGCGACGTACGAGAACGCGCACTATCGGCGGCTGGTCGAGAACGCGATCCGCTGGGTGGCAGGAAAGGAGCAGGCGGCATGAGCGCGCCAAGGCTGGAAGGGCGGCGCGCGCTGGTGACCGGGGCGGGCTCGGGCATCGGCGCGGCGACCACCAGGCGGCTCGCCGCCGATGGCGCGAAGGTGTTCACTGTCGATATGGCGGGCGAGGTCGACATGACAGTCGATGTGACCGGACCAGGGGTGAATGCGCAGATCGTCGCGCGCGCCGCAGACGCAATGGGCGGGATCGACATCGTGGTGCCCTGCGCCGGGATCAGCGGCTTTCATGCGCTCGAAGGCCACGACGACGATTATTTCGACCGGGTGATCGCGGTCAATGTCACGGCGGTGTTTCGCCTGATCCGCGACTGCGTGCCGCATCTGAAAGCCTCGGGGCATGGCCGGATCATCACTATCGGATCGACGATGGCGCGGTTCGGCGATGCCGGGCTGGTGGCCTATGGCACTTCGAAGCATGCGGTGCTGGGCATGACCCGCTCGATCGCCTGCGAGCTGGGGGCCTTCGGCGTCACCGCCAATTGCCTGCAACCCGGCGCGATCGACACCCCGATGACCGCGCCGGCGTTCACCGCGATGCCCGAATTCAAGGCCTATTGGCAGAACAAGGCCCCGCTGCGCCGCTTGGGCGAGGCGGAGGACATCGCCGATGTGATCGCGTTCCTCGCGTCGGACGACGCGCGGTTCATGAGCGGACAGGGCTTTCTCGTCGATGGCGGCGCGATGACGCGGCAATAGCTGCGCGGGGCGCGCCGCAGGGTTGCGCTTCGTGCCCACCCCTAACCCCTCCCGCAAGCGGGAGGGAGATTGTTTGCTCGTATTTCCCCCTCCCGCTCGCGGGAGGAGAACTTTCTGCGTGTCCTTCCCCCTCCCGCATGCGGGAGGGGTCGGGGGTGGGCAAACTCGGAGGTGCGCTCCCCCCTTAGAACTGCACCCGCTTGGTAAAGCCGCCGTCGATCACCACGTTGGTGCCGGTGGTGAACGAGGAGGCCGGGCTGGCGAGGAACACCACGGTCTTGGCCACTTCTTCCGCGCCGCCCCAGCGGCCCATCGCCATATCGGCATTCACCGCGCCATAAAGCCCCGGCATCGCCTTTTCGATCATTTCCCAATTGCCGCCGGGGAACTTGATCGGCCCGGGCGAGATGCAATTGACGCGGATGCCCTTGGGGCCGAGCGCCTGGCTCAACTGCCCGGCATAGACCAGCATCGCGCCTTTCAGTGCGTTATAGCCCTGCGGCACGAGGAAGGTTTCGAGGCCGGCAGTCGACGACATCAGCACGATCGAACCTTCGCCCGAGGCGGCAAGGTGCGGCTCGAGCACTTCGACGCCGATCACCGCGCCGAGGATGTCGTAATCCAAGGTCTTGTGCCAATCGCCGGTCGCGCCAGCGCCAGAGGTGGAGATCATCGGCACGAAGATGTCGCAGCCGCCGAGCGCCTCGCCCGCCTTGGTCAGCCACGCACGATAGGCATCGTGGCCCGATTCCATATCGAACGCTTCGGCAAAGACCTTGCCGCCGTGCGGCGCGATGGCGGCGGCGGTTTCGGCAACCTGCTCGGGATTGCGCGAGCAGAACGCCACATCCGCGCCCTCTGCGGCAAACATTTCGACCGCAGCGCGGCCGATGCCCCGGCTCCCGCCGGTGAGAATGACTTTCTTGCCCTTGAGACCGAGATCCATATCCTGCTCCATTATGCCGGTTGATTTGGCCGGGAACTTGGGTGCCCCGCCAGCTAGCGGCTACTCCCCATTTTAACAGGAAACGCCGCTGCGCGCGTGCTTTACCATGCCGCGATAAAAGAGAACCGGAGAGAATGCGATGAGCGCGGCGCACCCCATCAATCCGATCTCGCTGGCCTCGGGCGTGGTGCCCGAATTCGGCCCGGTGGAGACCATCGAGGCCGCCGTCGCAGGCGGGTTCGACATGGTCGGGCTGTGGGTCGATCCGGACGCGTGGACCGCCGCCCACACCCGCGATGCCCGCGCGGCGCTGGCGCAGGCGGGGCTGCCGCTGCTCGATGTCGAGGTGATCTGGCTCAAAGGCGATGATGCGCTCGATGCGCACCGCAAGGTGATCGACGTGGGCGCGGAGCTTGGCGCGCGCAATGTGCTGTGCGTCTCCTCCGATCCCGACCACGCGCGCACTGCCGCGCATCTGGCCGCGCTGTGCCAGCATGCCGAGCCATGCGGGATGCGCGTGTCGCTTGAATTCGGGATCTTCACCGAGGTCAAGACTCTGACGCAGGCGCTGGAGGTGCTGCGCATGGTCCAGCATCCACTGGCGGCGCTGCTGATCGATCCGATCCATGTCGACCGCTCGGGCTCCTCGATTGCCGAGATTGCCAAGGTCGATCCGGCGCTGCTGCCCTATGCGCAGTTTTGCGATGCGCCTGCCGAGCGGCCCGATCCGGCGGACATGGCCGCCGTGATCCGCGATGCGGTGGACCTGCGCGAGCAATGCGGCGAAGGCGCGCTGCCGCTGGCGGCGCTGTATCAGGCCTTGCCGCCGGGCATCCCGCTCTCGATCGAGCTGCGCTCGCTGCCCTTGCGCGAAGCCTTCCCCCACCCCGCGCTGCGCGCCGCCGCCGTGGCCGCCGCAACCCGCAAATGGCTGGAGACCATGACATGACCACAACGATGCTCGCCCTGCTCAAGCGCCGCGAAGGCATGAGCAAGGAGGATTTCCAAGCCTATTACGAGACCAAACATAGCGAAATCGGCAAGCGCGTGCTCGGCGGCTGGGCCACGCGCTACGAGCGCCGCTACCTCTTCCCGCGCAGCCCGGACGAGCAGGATCAGGATTTCGACGTGATCCTCGAAATCGATTTCCCCGACGAAGCCGCCTTCGAAGGCTGCTTCGCCGCCATGTCCGACCCCGAATCGCAGAAGATCATCACCGAGGACGAAGCCAAGCTGTTCGACCGCTCGCGAATCCGGGCGTACCGGATTGAGTCGCGGACTTCGGTGCTGCCTGCGCAAAAGGGTAGGGCGGGCGACGGGGCTGTATAGGGCTGTGATTTCTATTGCAAATGCGACACAGATTAATTGCAGCTTTCGCCCCATAGCCATCAATCGCCGATGAGGCCGGTATGGTCAACTATCCGGCAAACGCATGCAAATTTGCCGTTTTGGACACGACAACATTGCGGCCGCTCCGAGAATCGACGACAAGTGCGCGATGCGACTGACCAGATTCTGCGCGACGGCACTGCTTCTTTGCCTTTGCAGTTGTTCCTACAGTTATGATGTCGTTGCCTCAGTGGAGAACGGTAAGGTCGTTTTTCGCTCTGTCTCCAAGCGTTGGAATGCCCCAAATTGCCTGCGTCGTATTGAAGTTTACGATGTCGGCGGGCGCAAGACTATTTGGCAAGACAGCGTTGATTATGATGACGTTTGCGCAAATGAGTTTCCCATTGCTTACGGCGCCTTGCTTAAAGGCAAGAAGCAGTCCGATTGGCCAACAGTGCCCGCTATCCCGCTGCAGCGGGGGACAGAATACGAGGTCTCCACCACAACAGGTGCGACGGGATATGGTGAAGGTCGATTTCATCTCGACCAAAATGGGCGCGTTGTGAATGAGCCACTTGGGCCGCAATAACGCTGCAATCCGCAACGTCCGCTTTCCCCCCTCTACCAGCCGCTCCCACGAAGCGCTTGCACGCGACACAACCGCCCAAAAACAGGTGGGGGGGTTCTGTTGCCCGGCCCCCCCCGGGCCGCTGAATTCCGTTCTGTTGCCCGGTCGGTTCAACCGCGCTCGTGCTTTGTAAGATCAGGCCGTGAGGCCGTCAGATTACGCTGCGAGAGCGAGTGCTTCGTTGTCGTTGGCACTTGTGGGTTTTGAGCCTTATACGGGTTACTCAGCCCGGGCAAAAACAGCGCTTTTCAACACACGTCGATCCTAGTTCGGCCCCATCAGCACCCCTGCGACAACAGGGCCCGGCCCAAAATGCCGGTGGTGATGGTGGAGCCGCCGGGTACCGCCCCCGGGTCCGCTGCGCCTATTGTACGCTACACTTTATCGCCATAGTCGGCCGAAGCCGACTAAGCTGATATAGGCCTTGGGCACGAAAATGGAAGGGGTCTATGCGGCCCACCCCCAACCCCTCCCGCAAGCGGGAGGGGAGACAGGCCGCCTCGCCCCTCCCGCTTGCGGGAGGGGTTGGGGGTGGGCCGCCCCCGCGCCGCGCTCACCCCCGCTTGCGCAGTTCGTCGCGGATTTCGGCGAGGAGATCGACTTCGCTCGGGCCGGCGGGCGCGGCGGCGGGTGGCGGCATCAGTTTGTTGGCCTGGCGCACGATCAGGAAGATCACGAAGGCCATCAGCACGAACGCGATAATCGCGGTGACGAACGCGCCATAACCCAGCATCGCGACGCCCGCCGCCTTCAGCGCGGCATAGTCGTCCATCGATCCGGTATAGGTCGCGGGCACTGTGCCGATCACGATAAACTTATTTGTAAAATTTACGCCGCCGGTCACCATACCGATCACCGGCATGATCAAATCCTCGGTCAAAGACGTCACGATCTTGCCGAAAGCCGCGCCGATGATCACGCCGACTGCCAGATCCAGCACATTGCCGCGCGCCAGAAATGCTTTGAATTCCTGCATCATAGCCATATTATTTTCCCACTATTCTACGTGATCAGACTGTCACGGTTTAGCCCCGTCAGGGCAATGACAGCCCCCGCTTGCGTGGGCAAGCGCCAACAAACGCCGCCCCAATCCGCCGCCGGTCCTTGCACCGGGCCGCAGCGTCGCTACATTCAAGAGCGTTGATGGCCGCAAGCGGGCGCGCGTGGGCGCCGGCGCGGCCCGCACGAGGGACTTTGTGAAAACCATGGCCGCTTCCATCTTTTCCCGCTTCGCGAAACTTGCGGTTGTTGCCGCTGCTGCTGCCAGCCTTGCCGGATGCGGGGTCAATTCGATCCCCACCGCCGAAGAGCAGGCCAAGGCCAAGTGGGCCGACGTGCAGAACCAGTATCAGCGGCGCTCCGATCTGGTGCCAAACCTTGTCGCCACGGTGAAAGGCTATGCCAAGCAAGAGCAGGACACGCTGGTCAAAGTGACCGAAGCGCGCGCGAGGGCAACCTCGGTGCAGGTGTCGGCGGGCGACCTCACCGATCCGGCCAAAGTTGCCGCGTTTCAACAGGCGCAGGGCCAGCTGAGCCAGGGCCTTGGCCGCCTGCTCGCCTCGGTCGAAGCCTATCCCGATCTCAAGTCGAACCAGAACTTCCTCGCGCTGCAAAGCCAGCTGGAAGGCACCGAGAACCGCATCACCGTGGCGCGGCGCGATTACAACGAGGCGGTGCGCGAGTATAACACCACGATCCGCACTTTCCCGGCGGTGATCGCCGCGAGCGTGATCTATGGCTCCAAGCCGATGGTGCCGTTCGCCGCGACCTCGCCCGGCGCAGATACCGCCCCGACGGTGAGCTTCGACAGTCCGGCGGCTCCTGCGGCTCCTGCGAACGACAACGCTCCGGCGGCCCCGGCGAGCAAAGCGGCGGGCCAGTAAGGCCCCGCTGGTGCGCCGCCTAGGGTTAGCGCTCGCTCTTGCCTTTGCCCCGCTGACGGCGGGGTGCGGCACGGGCACTGCGGCCCAAACGCAAGAGGTTGCGCGCCCAGAGGCTCCGATCGCCCTTACTGGACGGGTGGTCGACAATGCCGGGTTGCTGCCAGCGGCCAAGCGCCAAGTTCTCGAGCAGCGTCTCGAAGCGCTGGAAAAGATGGCAGGCCCGCAGCTGGTAATTGTCACCGTTCCTGATCTCAAGGGCATGACAATCGAGAAATTTGGACAGGCGCTTGGAAACGGATGGGCTATCGGCGACAGGACGCGCAATGATGGCGTTCTGCTTATTGTTGCCCCGAATGATCGCAAGTCCCGGATTGAAGTCGGCAAGGGTTTGGAAGTCACACTGACCGATCCGCTCGCCGCACGCATCATCCGGGAAGATATGATACCGCATTTCAAGGCAAACGAGTTTGAAGCCGGGATCGAAGCAGGCGCGGATCGGATCATTAGTGTCCTGACCCGGCACCCAACACGGACGTGAACGCGCACATGCGATTGCATCGATTGATCTTGCCTGCCCTCCTGGCATTGCTGGCGCTCATCGCCAGTCCGTCACTCGCGCAGACTTTCCCCAAGCTGACCGGGCGCGTGGTCGATGATGCGCATCTGCTTTCGCCGCAGCAGGCCGCCGTGCTCGATGGCAAGCTGGCGGCGCTCGAGGCGCAATCGCAGCGGCAAATGGTGGTTGTCACGCTGCCAAGCTTGGATGGCTATGAGATCGAGGACTACGGCTACCGGCTCGGCCGCGCCTGGGGCATCGGCGACAAGCAGCGCAACGACGGCCTGCTGCTGATTGTCGCACCGACCGAGCGCAAGGTGCGGATCGAGGCGGCCTACGGCCTCGAAGGCATCATCACCGATGCGCTCTCCAGCGTGATCATCAGCCGCGAGATCGTGCCCCGGTTTAAGGCGGGCGATTATGCGGGCGGGATCAGCGCGGCCAGCGACCAGCTCATCGCGCAGCTCCAATTGCCGGAGGACGAGGCGCGCAAGGTCGCGCAGGCAGCCAAGAAGCCTAAGGGGCCCAAATTCGATTTCGGCACCGTCGTGTTTCTGCTGATCTTCTTTTTCTTCTTCGTGCTGCCGTTCATCCGTTCGATGCGCGGCGGCGGGCGGCGGCATGGCGGCATGCCCGGCGTGATGATCTTTCCTACCGGCGGCTGGGGCGGCGGATCGAATTGGGGCGGCGGTTCCGATTGGGGCGGTGGTGGAGGTGGCGGTTTCAGCGGTGGCGGCGGCAGCTTCGGCGGCGGCGGCTCTTCGGGCAGTTGGTGACCATGCTGACCGGGGCCGATCGCGCGCGCATCGCCGCCGCAGTGAGCGCAGCAGAAGCGCAGAGCGCGGGCGAAATCGTCACGATCATCACCCCGCAATCCGATCCCTATCGTGATGTAGGGCTGGCCTGGGCCATCACAGCGGCATTCCTCGCGCTCATCGCGCTGGAATTCGCGCCCGCGTTCTATCTGGGCCTGATCGAGCGCACGCTGGGCCTGTGGGGCCATGAATGGACCCCGCAGGCGGTGCTCGGCGTGGCGCTGAGCGCCGCGGCGATCAAGTTCGTCGTGGTGGCGCTGCTGATGGAATGGCGGCCGCTGCGGCTTCTGCTCACCCCTTCCCCGATCAAGCATGCCCGCGTTCATGCCCGCGCGCTCACCTGCTTCCGTGTGGGCGCGGAAAGCCGCACGACCGGGCACACCGGCATCCTCATTTACGTATCGCTGGCCGAGCGCCGCGCCGAGATCATCGCCGATCAGGCCATCGCCGGCAAAGTCGCGCCCGAAGTATGGGGCGATGCGATGGCGGCGCTGCTCGGCGGCATTCGCAGCGGCGCCGCGGGCGATGGCATGGTGAGCGCGGTCGAACAGGTCGGCCAGGTGCTGGCGCAGCACTTTCCGCGCGCCGATGACGACAGCAACGAACTGCCCGACAGGTTGATCGAGATATGACCCCACTGGCTAATTGATCTCCCCTACCCCGTTCGTGCCGAGCGTAGTCGAGACACGCTGGCGCTGCGCCGGGTGTCTCGACTACGCTCGACACGAACGGAATTTTGTGATGGACACACCGCGTGACACTTGAAGACGAATACGAACAGCCCGAGCAGATCCGCTGGGAAGGCCGCTTCATCGCCGCCAAGACCCGCGGCCGCTGGGAATACGTTACCCGCACGCGCGACATCAAGGCGGCGGTGATCCTCGCGATCGATGCGGCGGGGCAGGTCATTCTGGTCTCGCAGTTCCGCATCCCGCTGGGCAAGCGCTGCCTCGAATTGCCCGCTGGCCTGATCGGCGACGATGCCGGCGGCGAAGGCGAGGAAGCGGTGGTTGCCGCAGCGCGCGAGCTGGAAGAGGAAACCGGCTACCGCGCCGGGCGGATGGAAGAGATCGGCGAGTTCTATTCCTCGCCCGGCATGGTCAGCGAGGCGTTCACGCTGTTCCGCGCACATGACTTGAGCCGCGTTTCCGATGGCGGCGGCGTCGAGGGCGAGGGGATCACCGTTCACCACGTGCCGCTCGGCGAGATTGCCGACTACATCGCCGCGCGCCGCGCCGAGGGCTATGGCGTCGACACGCGCATGCTGATGCTGCTGGGACCGGGGCTTCTGGCTGGCCTTTGAAAAAACAAAACAGGGAGAACATGATGGGCAGAGTTTCAGGCAAGAAGGCGCTGATCACCGGCGCGGCGCAGGGTCTTGGCGCGGCGGACGCATGGATGCTGGCGCGCGAGGGCGCGCAGGTGCTGCTCACGGATATTCAAGGCGATGCCGTGGCCGCGCAGGCCGAGGCGATCAACGCAGAGCTCGGCGCAGGCACCGCCTTTGCCATGGCGCACGATGTGACCAATCCGGAGCACTGGGACGCGGCCATTGCGCTCGCGGCCTCGGCGATGGGCGGGCTCTCGGTGCTGGTCAACAATGCCGGAGTGGGCGTGCGCGGCGATATCGAGACCTGCACGCTCGAAGAATGGCACCGCGGCTTTGCCATCAATGTCGATTCGGTGTTCCTTGGCTGCCAGAAAGCGCTGCCGCTCATGCGCGACAACCAGCCCGGCTCGATCATCAACATCAGCTCGATCGCGGGCCTGATCGCCTCGCACACCATGCCCGGCTACAACGCGAGCAAGGCGGCGGTGTGGATGCTGACCAAATCGGTCGCGCTCTACTGCGCCAAGAAGGGCTGGGACATCCGCTGCAATTCGGTCCACCCCACCTTCATCGACACCCCCATCCTCGACGGCATCAGCGCCAACGCGGGGGTCGCCAAAGACGTGGTCATGGGCAAACTCGCCCGCCAGGTCCCGCTGGGCCGCGTGGGCGAGCCCAACGACATCGCCAACGGCGTGCTCTATCTGGCGAGCGACGAAAGCCGGTTCATGACCGGGGCAGAGCTCAAGCTGGACGGCGGCATTTCGGCGATGTGAGGGGTTACCCCCTCACATAGAGTGCAGCCCTCAGAACACCACAACCGAGCGAATGCTCTCGCCCGCGTGCATCAGATCGAATGCGGTGTTGATCTCCTCCAGCCCCATCACATGCGTGATCATCGGGTCGATCTCGATCTTGCCGGTCATGTACATGTCGACGATCTTGGGCACATCGGTGCGGCCCTTGGCGCCGCCGAACGCGGTGCCGCGCCAGTTGCGGCCCGTGACCAGCTGGAACGGGCGGGTGGCGATTTCCTTGCCCGCTTCGGCCACGCCGATGATGATGCTCGTGCCCCAGCCGCGGTGGCAGGCTTCGAGCGCGGTGCGCATCACTTCGGTGTTGCCGGTGGCGTCGAAGGTATAGTCCGCGCCGCCGTCGGTCAGCGCGACGATCGCGGCAACGGTTTCCTCGCGGCTCATGCCCTTCGAGTTCAGGAAATCGGTCATGCCGAAGCGGCGGCCCCATTCCTCGCGCGCCGGGTTGATATCCACGCCGACGATCTTGCCCGCGCCCGCCAGCCGCGCACCCTGGATCACGTTCAAGCCGATCCCGCCAAGCCCGAACACCACGACATTGTCGCCGACCTGCACTTTGGCGGTGTTGACCACCGCGCCCACGCCCGTGGTCACGCCGCAGCCGATGTAGCACGAGGACTGAAACGGTGCGTCCTCACGGATCTTGGCGACCGCGATTTCGGGCAGAACGGTGAAGTTCGAGAACGTGCTGCAGCCCATGTAATGGAAGATGGTCTCGCCCTTGTAGGAAAAGCGGCTGGTGCCATCGGGCATCAGGCCCTTGCCTTGCGTGGCGCGGATCGCGGTGCAGAGGTTGGTCTTGCCCGAGAGGCACGATTTGCACTGGCGGCATTCGGGCGTGTAGAGCGGGATCACATGATCGCCGGGCTTCACCGAAGTAACGCCTGCGCCGACTTCGCGCACGATCCCGGCGCCTTCATGGCCGAGCACGCTGGGGAAGATGCCCTCGCTGTCAAACCCGTCGAGCGTGTAGGCATCGGTGTGGCAGATGCCCGTCGCCATGATCTCGACCAGCACTTCGCCAGCCTTGGGGCCTTCGAGATCGAGCTCGACGATCTCCAGCGGGGTCTTGGGCGCAAAGGCGACAGCGGCACGGGTCTTCATGGGTTGCTCTCCGCAGAATTGTTCCCCGCCCGGATAAGGAAAGGCGGGCGCGGGATCAATGCGCTTTGCGTTGATGCCGCCATGCGCAATAGCGTTGCCGCCATGATCGCACTGCATGCGCCGCTCACCACAGGAGAATGCCTTGGCCCGCGCTGATCGACTCGAACGGCTGGAGCGCCGCCGCATCGAGCTGGAAGCGGATTACCGCGAAGCGCTGATCGCCGCGCTGCAGGTGACGGCGGCCGGCGCATGGGGCCTGTTCGATCACCGGCAGGACCGCCACGACCGCGCCCGCGCCGAAGCCCCGGTGGCGGGCCTCACCGAGATCGCCGACGAAATCGCCGAAATTCGCGAGCAATTCGGCATGGAGCCGTTCGCGCTGCACGCGGAATTCGTTGCCGCGCGCGGCCCGGTGCGCGCGCAGGCGGTGGGCGAGCCCAAGCAAGCCCGCGCCTGGCTCGATCGGCTCAATTCAGAGCAGCGTCGAAGCTGATCGCAAAGCTGGTGCCGCCGGGCAGGCTGGCGGCGGTGCCGGTCAGCGTTCCGCCCAGGAACGAGACGCCGTAGGGGTCGGTTTCGTCAGCTCCGGTCGCATTGTCGTCTTCCACGGTGGTGGCGGCGGCGCATCCGCTCCCCGTTCGCGCGGTGCCGGTCAGGTATGTCAGCGGTGCGGGCAGCAAGTCGGTGGCGGTCACGGCGGTGGCGGCGAGCGTGCCCGGATTGGTGACCAAAATGCAATAGCGCAGAATTGCGCCGGGGATCGCCTTGGGCTGCGCGGCGTTGATCCCGTCGGACCAGACGATCGACGTCTTGGTTACTTGCAGCGGCGCGATGCGGGTATTGGTATAAGTGCAGACAATCGCGGTTTCGGCAGGGCCAATGGTCAGCCCGTCCGCCAGATTTGTGTCCGCCGCGCCTGAGCAGGCGGCGGCGGCGCTGTACCGCGCCGCATTGGTGCCGGCGAGCGCTTCCGCCAGGATCAGCGTTTCGCCCAGCGCCGCCGGGATCGCCGCGCCAGTATCGAGTTCGCCCGCTGCCCCGGCGTCCGATGCCAACGTGCCGATAACGATCAGGCCGCGCGAAAGCGTCAGCGTGGCATCGTCACCCACGGCGGCATCGACCCACTGCTTGCGCAAAGTGACCCGCGCATCGTTGTCGGTGATGGTATGCGTGGCGGTCGTCTGCACCGCGCCGCCGCAAGTCGTGGTGTTGGCGATGGTGTACCCCGTGCCCGCGGCCAGCGAAAAGGCGATGGTCTCGTTTCCTTCGAGCGCGGTATCATCGATCACGGTCACGCCCAGCGGTACTGCGGTGTTGTTGTAGGTCCCTGCCGGCACGGTCACGGTGAACGTCGCGCCGCCGCCCGGCGTGGTATAGTCGGTGCCGCGCACGGCGGTGCCGCCTGTTATGTTGACCGTCACGCTGATCGGGCTGGCCGAAGCGCCGGTCAGGATCAGGGTTGCGATGCCGGCCGAAGGCACCGATTCGGGCGCGGTGCTGCTCGCCACAGAAATCTGCACGAACGGGCGCAGCGACAGCTGGATCGCATCGAGGAAATTGCCGAACGATCCGGGGTCGCTGGTGGTGAACTGCACGCGCTGCAGCCCCGATGCGCCCGCGTAGGTCGCGGTGCCGCTATTGACGTTCCACACCTGATTGGCTGCATTCGAGCTTTGCGTGGTGAGCGACTGGAGCACCGTGCCGCCACTGTTCGCCACCTGAAAGCGCACGGTCTGGGTCGCCGGGCCTCCGGTTCGGGCGCGGTGGGCAAACGTCCAACCGAGCGGCTCGCCGTTCACCAGACAGATGTTCTGAAACAGGGTGCCGTTCGTGTTGGCGTTCATTTCGGCAAAAACAGCGCCCGCATAGGCCGGCACACCGTTGAAATTCGTGTCCCACAGTTCGATCTCGCCGGTTGTCGAGCTCCAGCCAGGGACCGCCGCAATCGGCAGAATCTCGAAATTGGGCGCACCGGGGCCGACCGGATCGTTGGCCTCGAACGAAGGGTTGGCCAGCGACCGGAACTGCGCCTGCGCAGGGTTGGCAAACAGGATCAGGCCGGACAAAGCGGCCATCGCCAGCCCAAGACGGCGCAGCATCCCGGTCACCCGCCCCCTTCCCAAACCCACGATTTTCTCCAAGGCTGCGTCGGCCAAAACAGTCGCATGCGGGGCGTTTGACCAACCCAGCCTTGCGCCGTTCGATGCGTGTCTAAGGGTTATGGACGATAACGCTTAACACTCTGTTAGCCTTGATCCCGGCGCGGATCGGCGTTCGATTCAAGCTGGTGACCTCTTCCTGATAATCTGCGATCATCCGCGACAAGGAGAAAGACATGACCGTGCACAAGCTCGTCAGCGAATTCTATGGCCGCGTCTGGAACGCGGGCGACCGCGCCGCGCTCGATGAGCTGCTGACCGACAGCTTCACCTTTCAAGGCTCACTCGGGCCAGAAGTGGCGGGGCGCGAGGCGTTCTGGCAGATCGTGAGCAGTGTGCGCGCGGCGCTCTCGGACTATCACTGCGAAATCCTCGAATGCGTTTCCGAGGAGCACCGCGCCTTTGCCAAAATGAAGTTCTCCGGCCGCCACACCGGCCCCTTCCGAGGGCATGCGCCGACAGGAATGGTGGCGGCGTGGCACGGGGCGGCATTGTTTCACTTCGGCGGGAACCACATCGCCAGGATCTGGGTGCTGAGCGATACGGCGGCACTGGATGCGGCGCTGGCGGCGAATGCCGAGGCGGCGCGCGGGGTGCAGTGACGGCGCGGAGCCTGCAAAAAAGGTGACAGAGGTGACACTGTGTCACCTTTTTTTGGGCCGTGAAAAACATCAAAAAATAGGGGGTTACACTGCGATGGCGACAAGGTGACAGTTGCCATGATCCATTTCTCAGCCGCGTCCGTTCGTGTCGAGCGCAGTCGCGGCAACAAGGCTCGGCGTTTGGTGTCTCGACTGCGCTCGACGCGAATGGATGCGTGTGTGGAACGACAGATCTTGCACCCGCAAGCACGCGAGTAAGTCAGTTTTGGCGCAACAAGAAGCGCGGCGCCATCATTCACAGGATCAAAGAGCGGGAGCCGCCGTCAGCGGCAGCCCGCTCCTGTTGCAGGTTCGCGCGGAGTAGGAAAGACGCAAGGCCGCACGGCGAGAGGAGCACGGCAGCGCCTGGATCGAGCACCGCGAACCTGCACCTCCCGGTCCGGTGCCGGCCGTTCCGAAACGCGATATCGGATCAGCGCGCGGCCGGCGGTCCTTGCTTACTCGGTCGTTTTCTTGCCCTTCACCGTGGGCCAATTCGCTTCCGCGCGGGAGATCGTGCCTGCCACATCCTTGTCGAACAGCGCCTGCACGGTGGGGCTATAGTTCAGATAGAGCTTGCCATCCACCACCCGGCCCGTCTGGGGATCGGTATCGACCTTCTCGCCATACGAAGTACCGATCGCGCAATAGCCGCCGAATTGGGGCAGATACTTCGCGGGATCGGCAAGAAATGCCTCACGATGCGCCTCGCTGGCAAAGAGATAGCGCGCGCCGTCCACGGTTGCCGCGATTGTCGCGACGCCTGCGGTCGGCTTACCGGTTTCGAAATAGGCAACTGGATCAAAGCCGCGCAGCGCAAGGCCGGTCTGATCGACATTCACGGGTGAAACCGAACCCGGAACCGCCGCCTGCGCGGCCGCGGGGATCAAGGTGGCGGCAGGCGCCGCAACCGACAAAAGCGCTGCAGCGAAACGCCAGTAGTGTGTGCCTGCCATGCCGAAACTCCCGATGACCCCGCAACAAGCGCGCGGCTTACCCCAGGTTCGGCAGGAAGGCGGATCGGGTTACAGCTACGAAACAACGGCCTAAGTCATTCCCGAGTGCAACCGATCATCGGACAAGCGACAGGGTGAGGCTCACGTTGTGGTTCATCCGGTCGGCGCGCGCAAACCGGGCGACGTACTGGTTCATGTATCCGGCCTCGATCCAGACGCCCCGGGCCAGCGGCACCCCGACCCCGGCAAACACGCGTGACTGGTCGAACCCGCGATGCGGGCCCCATCTGACCGAATTGAGATTGACGAAGACCTCCGCCGTACCGATCGCCAGAAAGCCCGCGCCCAGCGGCGCTGTGCCGCGCAGCATCTGCCGCCCGCGAAAGCCCATGTCGGGCGAACCTTCGGCAAATCGCTCCTCGAGCCGGGTCCGCCCGATCATCGTCGGCCCCTTGCCGTTGCCGACGATGCGGAACAATGCTTGCTGGAATGGCCGGTGTTCGCGCAGCGTGGCCCCTGCCGGCGCGCGGGTACCGGCATAGGCATAGCCCTGTGACAGGACCAGCGTCGGCCGCACGCGGATGCCCAGCGACACGCGCCCGGTCACTTGCCCCAGCCGCGACGCATCGTCGGCGTAGCGGTACTGCCAGTCCGCCATGATCACCAGCGGCCTGCCATCATTGCCGCGCGGAACATCGACCATGGCCATGGCTCCGGCCCAAAGCTGTGTGTCTTCCTCCGCCGCAAAGGCCGCCGGGATCGGCGCAGCAAGGCTCAGCGCCAGCAGGACGCAAGCGGCTTTGACACGTCGAATCATGGTCGGCTGACTCCGCAGGGCTGCAAGCAGCGGCGCGCGCGGCTTAGCAATCCTATGCGCGCCTCGCCATCCCCCTGCCGATCACACCCCCCTCACCCCTCATGCACCGCCTTGGTCACGAGGCAGGCCATCACGCCCTCAGGCCCATCTTCCGAGCCGTGGCCCGACCATTTCATGCCGCCGAAGGGGGAGTCGGGGCCGGCGACCATGCCGGTGTTGATCCCGACCATGCCGCTTTCGATCTCGCGGGCGATGCGTTGCTGGCGTTTGGCGTCCTGCGTCCAGCCATAGGCGGCGAGGCCGTAGGGCAGGCGGTTGGCTTCGGCGAGCATCGCTTCCTCGCCGGCAAAGGGATTGATCAGCGCGACCGGGCCAAACGGTTCCTCGTTCATGATCGGCGCGTCGAGCGGAATTTCGGAAAGCACCGTCGGCGCGTAGAAATAGCCGGCATTGCCGACACGCTCGCCGCCCGTGTTGAGCTTCGCGCCGCGCGCCCTGGCGTCGCCGATCAGGCGGTCCATCGCCTCGGGGCGGCGCGGATTGGCCATCGGGCCCATGCGCGAGTCCGGATCGAGCCCGGGGCCGACCCGGAGCGCTGCGGCGCGCGCAGCAAAGCCATCGCGGAAGGCGGGGAACACCGCTTCCTCGACGATGAAGCGCGTGGGGCTGATGCACACTTGCCCGGCGTTGCGGAATTTCGCGGCGGTCATCGTATCGAGCGCGCGCTCGATATCGGCGTCGGCAAACACCAGCACCGGGCCGTGGCCGCCCAGTTCCATCGTGGTGCGCTTCATGTCCTCGGACGCGAGCCTGACCAGATGCTTGCCCACCACGGTCGATCCCGTAAAGCTCAGCTTGCGGATGATCGGCGAGGCAAGCAGATGGCGGCTGACCTCATCGGGCACGCCGAACACCGCCTGCGCGACATTGGCGGGCAGCCCCGCATCGAGCAGGCACTGGAGCACGCCGAGCGCCGCGGCAGGGGTTTCCTCCGCCGCTTTCAGGATCACCGAGCAGCCCGCCGCGATCGCCGCGCCCAGTTTGCGCCCGCAATTGCTCGCCGGAAAATTCCACGGCGCGAACGCGGCGACCGGGCCGACCGGCTCGTGCACCACGGTGGAGCGCATGCCTTCGGGGCGGACCAGCACGCGGCCATAGATGCGGAAGGTCTCGCCCGCATAGAAATTGAACAGATTGGCGACCACCGCCACTTCGAGCCGCGCCTCGGCGAGGATCTTGCCCTCTTCCATCGTGACCACGCGGGCGAGGTCCTCCTGCCGCTCCATCAGCAGCCGCGCCGCCCCTTGCAGCACCGCGGCGCGCTGCTGCGGCGTGGACTTGCGCCACACGCGAAAGCCCGCCTGCGCGGCTTCCAGCGCGGCATCGAGATCGGCAGGTTCGGCCAGCGGCAGCTCGCCGATGGTCTCGCCGGTTGCGGGATTGACCACGGCATGCGTGCGCCGCCCGCCGCCGGACAGACGCTGGCCATCGATCATCATGTAGAGCGCGGGATAGGTGGTCATCGAGGTCGCCTTGTTGTGAGAGGCCGGACGGGCATGGCGCACAAAGCAGCCGCTCAGGCCGTTTGCTGCGCTTTTCCGGCCAAACGTGCAGGTGCCGATCGCACCGGTGACGTCTTAGGCCAACAAGGCGGCGGTGTTCAAGCGCCGGGCGCGGTGTCCTCGGAGAGACGCAGGCGGATATCGATCTCGCGGTCGATATAGCGCCATTCCTCGCTGGCGCGCAGCGCACCCAGCAGCCGGTCGAACGCGGGCGTGTCTTCCTCGGCAAATTCGAACCAGGTGAGGAAATCGAACGGTTCGCCCAGATCGCGCGAATGATAGAGCGCGCGGGCGATCGCGCCGACATAGGGCACGCCGATATCGTGGTGGCGCGCTTGTCTGAACACCGCGTCGCGCTCGTCCTGCGCCAGCGCCCACCATTCGCCGCGCTTGCGGATCGGGATGAGCGCGGCGCAGCGCGCCTGCGGGCGGCCGAGCGAGGATTGCACCGCGCGCAGCTGCGAGGCCCCGGCGATCGAGGTGTAGCGCAAATTGCTCGATGTGCCGCGCAGCACCCATGGCCCGGGCGGGCCCGCCGGATCGGCCGTGCCGATCGCGATGGCCGCCGCTTCGGGCAGAGGCTCTCCGCAGACGGCGGTCATGGCGGTGACGGTCCAGGCACCGGTGGTGCCCGCGGCGAAATGGAGGGGTTGCGGTCTCATGAAGGGTGGTTCGCGCCGCCTGCGCCAGTGGTTACAGCGCCGCGCGTTGCGCGCCGGCGCGCCAGCCCTTATGCTCTTTCGGAGCGGTCCTGTCTCTGGATTCCGCAACGTTGCAGGAGCATCCCCCATGCAGGTCAACGCGCTGGATCACATCAACATCATCACCGACCGGCTCGACGAGACTGCCGAGTTTTACCGGTCGCTGCTCGAACTCGAACGCCGCAACGCGCCGCCGCCGCTGCTTCCCGCGCAGGCGCAGTGGATGCACGATGCGAGCGGCCGGCCCATCGTCCACATCAACTCGGTCGATTGCCCGCGCGCGTTCGACCGCACCGTCGAGCCGGGCGCACTGACCGGCGCGATCCATCATGTGGCGCTGAATTGCAGCGGCTATGACGATGTGATCGGGCGGATCGAGGCGCTGGGCCTCGAGCACCGGGTCAACCTGGTCGCCAGCATCGGCCTGCGCCAGATCTTCACCGCCGATCCCAACAACGTGCTGCTGGAGCTGAACTTTTTTGGGGATTAGAGGGAATGCAGATGCACCGTGGTGGATGGCAGCTTGCGCCCCAGTTGCGGACGTTCCGGATACGCCCCCGTTGCAGACTCCTCGGCTTCAGTTAGTCTCCGCAGAGGAGATTATCTCATGCGAGCCAAGACTGTGGTCACCATTCTTTTGGCAGCGTTGATGCTGGCTTCCTGCAAGGCATGGGTCAGACCGGAGGAACCCGGCGCAGAGTTCCGGTCACTTGCGCGCGACATGTATTCATCGTTGGAGCTGCCCTCATGCGACAAACTGCAGGGCTTCCACCGACGTGACTATCTGAAGGGTGAAGCCAGCGCAGTAGGTGATTTCGAGGCACAAGCTCAGGCCACCCCGGCTTGGCGGCATCTCGTGATTGCGCGAGAAGATGCTCGCTACGACGTCATACAAAACGAAGGTTGCTGGTCGGATCCCTCTCGCAGTTGGGCCCTGCGCCACATAAAGATGACCAAGGACGAAGTAGCAAAAGCGCTGCCACAGCTGAAGGCTCTGATGCCCTCGCTCGGAGAGCTTCCAATCGAGGACGAGGGTTACCCGACAAAAATGGCAGAGTTTCGCGACCTTGCACGCCGAATGCTGACCTCTATCAAGCCCCTTTGCCAATTGACGGCCTCGACGTCAGTATCCGATGAGGAAGTTTTGCGCCCGGCATCGGAAGCCGTGGCTCGCTTCAAGAAGGAGTTGGCCGATACGCGCTTTTCGGGCCATTTCGGAATCGCTGAGGCGGACGTCACCTATCGAATATCGAACACGGTTGTAGAATGCGCTCAACCTTCAGCGGCTGAGCCGAAGCAAGTGAGCCTCGAAATCGATGCCCAGGCAGAGGAGCAGATCGCGGCAATCAGAAAGATCGTGAAGGGTTCATAGTTGGGATGGCAGCAATCCACCATTTCGGGCCATAGCTGCTCACCAAATCACCACCCAAAACCTGCCGTCGCCCCGTGCTTGACACGGGGCTT
>CAZGWR010000014.1:0-105800 GCA_964529505.1 uncultured Novosphingobium sp.
AGCCCGCTCCCGATCCGGCGGGGCGTATAACCTATATGGTTTGTTTTGTCAAGGGCGGATGCATTACAACCATACCATCGACTATTGCATCGGAGATGTGTCTAGATGCGATAGGAGTGCTCCGCTTGCGCAAACCTCGCATTGGTTAAAATTCTACCAGGTCTACCGACTCATTTCAAAAATGAATTCAACATCGAGCGGCGTCAGAAAAGATTATCTATTAACGCTTAGTCAAAATGATCAGTCTCCAATTCAAAATCGCGATCTCCAAATGCTGATCTCTCAAAGCTACCCAATATTCGCCAGCTAATTGCATCAGCTTTAGATATATTATGAAGCATTGCATACTTCTCAACGAGGGGCTTCAGCTTAATTTTTCCACCTCCGTGCAGGCAATTCAAAGCGATGACAACTATTTCCGCACTAGAAAGAGTTGCCCTCAGTATTCTTGAATATAAAAGCTTGTCCTCAATTTCTGAAGAGTCAATATACTTAACTATATGATAAAATAATCTAAAGTAGTGCCCAAGTTCATCCTGATTCTCCCGGTATACTTTTTTATAGGATGAATCTATATCTCCATTAACTATTCGAGGCCGGATGTGGTTAATCAACACTCTACGAAAGACATCTTGTGCTTTAGACAAATCAAATTTAAATGAATCTGTAACAGCGATCTCCTTCGCCGTAGTGCGAAGGAGAGTCAACATATTAAAAAATGTTGTCTCGAAATCACGCTTTATTGCATCTTTACGATCTTGCTTGAGCTCTGATTTAGCAAGCTCCAACTCCGATTGCTGGGACAAATACGCGCTGACTGCTGCCACGGCTGCTACGGAAGTCATGAATGTATTCAGAGGGCCGAAAGAGTCTCCGAATGGGCCGACTGCGGAAAAATCCAAGCTTAAGTTGAAAGGATTAAAGTCTGCCGCTGCAGTAAATATTAAAATTATGTAAGCAAAACTGAGCGCAGCACCTCCGAGAATGAAGTGATTGGCTTTCACTTAGTCCTCTACCTTCCGAATAGCCCCAAATGGAAATGGCTTACAAACTGTTTCATTCTCTGATCTAAACCAAGTGCAGAATGCCTGAATATCCGAACCTATAATTGGCGTTCCCATGTCTGTAATTGTCATCAATGGGCCGCCACTATTAAGCCTGACGACATCGCCCACTTGAAAATTTTCTGACATAAAGACTGTCCTAACAAGATGATGGGAGCGCTAGGGGCGATGCCCCTAGCATTCTCACTTTTGCCTAAATCACTCCGCCGCGATCCCCGCCGCCGTGAACATGTCGGCCTCCGCTTCCGCCGTCTCTGCCACGTTCGCGGCGGATTTGGCGTTGCGGCGGCTGTCGAAGCTGGACCAGACGGTGTTCCAGTCGCCGCGGGTGGCGGCTTTGGAGTATTCGGTGGCGCGGGTTTCGAAGAAGTTGGCGTGCTCCACGCCGTTGAGCAGCGGGGTGAGCCAGGGGAGCGGGTGTTCCTCGATCATGTAGATCGGCTGGAAGCCCAGCTGGCCGAGCCGCCAATCGGCGATGTAGCGGATGTACTTCTTGATTTCCTTGGGGCTCATGCCGTGGACCGGGCCTTGCTCGAACGCGAGATCGATGAACGCGTCTTCGAGGCGGACGGTTTTCTGGCAGCAATCGATAATGTCTTCTTTAACCGCTTTGGTGAGGCAGCCGCGCTCGGCGACGAAAGCGTGGAACAGCTTGGTGATGCCTTCGCAGTGGAGCGATTCGTCGCGGACCGACCACGAGACGATCTGGCCCATGCCCTTCATCTTGTTGAAGCGCGGGAAGTTCATCAGCATGGCGAAGCTGGCGAAAAGCTGCAGGCCTTCGGTAAAGCCGCCAAACATCGCGAGGGTGCGCGCGATATCCTCGTCAGAATCGACGCCAAACTGCTGGAGATAATCGTGCTTGGCGCGCATTTCCTCGTACTCGAGGAACATGCCGTACTCGCTTTCGGGCATGCCGATCGTGTCGAGCAGGTGGCTGTAGGCGGCGATGTGCACCGTCTCCATGTTGGAGAAGGCGGCGAGCATCATCTTGATCTCGGTCGGTTTGAACACGCGGCCGTATTTGTCGTGGTAGCAATCCTGCACCTCGATATCGGCCTGGGTGAAGAAGCGGAAAATCTGGGTGAGCAGATTGCGCTCGTGGTCGCTGATCTTCTGCGCCCAATCGCGGCAATCTTCGCCCAGGGGCACTTCCTCGGGCATCCAGTGGATCTGCTGCTGACGCTTCCAGAACTCGTAAGCCCAGGGATATTCGAACGGCTTGTAGGAGTTGCGGGCTTCGAGAAGAGACATCGGTTTCAGGTCCTGTTGGGCGGGGGCTTGATATAGGGACTATGCGGCGGCGCGGGTAGCTGTGCCATGGGGCGAAGGTGTGGACGAAGGTGTGGAGCGTTTTCTCGGCCGCGCGGAACGGGCGGGCGGATGGAGCGTTGTCAGCCGGTGAGCACGCGCCATTTCGGCGCTGTGCCCGGGAGACACAGCATGACCTCTGAAATCGCCGCGCAGATCCGCGAGCATATGGAAGTGATCGGCGCCGACGGCGTGCATGTGGGCGTGGTCGACCATGTCGACGGCGACCGGATCAAGCTGACCAAGCGCAGCAGCGGCGCCGGGCTGCAGGGCGAAACCCACGCGGGGCATCATCACTATCTCTCGCTCGGCCTCGTGGCCGAAGTGGAGGGCGACAAGGTGCGCCTTTCGGCCAATGGCGACGTTGCCTATGCGATGGAAGAAGAGAAGTAGGTTTCTGGCGTTCCCGGTCGTTTGCCTGCAGGCGGCCGGGGCGCGGCCTATTTCCAAAACCAGCCGGGCTTGAGCTGGCGCGCATTTCGATTGCGCCACATCTGGATGTAGAGCCACAGGCCCGAGCCGCTGAAGAAGATCATGGCAAAGCCCGCGAGCAGGCTGATCGCCACGCCTATCGGGCCGAACGTCTCGCCCGAATGGAGATGGTGCAGCAGGCCGACCAGCGCGCGCGGATCGCCCGGTTTCGGTTTGGGGCGGCAGGTATAGTCCGGCGGGCAGACGAAAGCGGGTTTGGCGGCGATTTGCGCAGCTTTTGGCTTGCCCTCTCCGCTGCCCAGCAGCGGGACGATCTGACTGAGCACCCCGGTCACTGCGATCCAGAGCAGGAAGACCGCGAAGAAAACCGAGAGCCAGCGGTGCCATTTGCGCATGGGAGAAGCCTTGTTGCTGTTGAGAATTACTCGCAACACTAAGCAGAAGCGGCTTTTGCGCACAAGCGGGATGATTGTCGCCGATTGTCGCGGCATGACGGGAAGGAGGCGAACATCCGATCATGATGCAGCGGCGCCTGCAGATTTGAACCAGAATTCGATTTCTGCAGTTTCGCTGTCGAAACGTGCCGCATGGGGAACGCCGGCGCGCACTTCGTACCAGTCACCCGGGCCGTAGCGCGTGATTTCGCCCGCCATGGTGAGCAGCAGCGCGCCTTTGGTGATGACGCCCCAGTTGTCGGTATCGTGGGTGTGCTCCTCGATCACGGTTCCGGCGGGGTAGCTGGCGAACAGCACCTCGCAGCCTTCCGCTGCCAGCCGATTGGCTTGGAAGCGCCCGACATAGACCGGCAGCGAAGCGACGAAATCGGGAAATGACGGCATCGACGACCCGCTCCTGCATCTGCCTTGGAAGCCATACCATTACTGGCAGGCGAGGCATTCCTCGTAATCGGTGGCGGCGGCGAGTTCGATCACGGGGGCGGCGGCGGTGTTGTCCGCCTCTACCCCGCCGGCAAACCCGGCCCGCTGGACCGATTTCGAGCGGAGGTAGTAGAGCGACTTGATGCCCTTTTCCCACGCCTGGAAATGCAGCATCATCAGATCCCACTTGTCGACATCGGCGGGGATATAGAGATTGAGCGACTGCGCCTGATCGATGAACGGGGTGCGGTCGGCGGCGAATTCGAGCAGCCAGCGCTGGTCGATCTCGAAGCTGGTCTTGTAGATCGCCTTTTCCTCGAGGCTGAGGAAATCGAGATGCTGGACCGAGCCGCCGCGCTCGAGGATCGAATTCCACACATTGGTGGAATCCTTCGATTTGGCCTGGAGCAGCTTTTCGAGATAGGGGTTCTTGACCACGAAGCTGCCCGAGAGCGTCTTGTGGGTGTAGATGTTCGCCGGGATCGGCTCGATGCAGGCGGAGGTGCCGCCGCAGATGATCGAGATCGAAGCGGTCGGCGCGATCGCCATCTTGCACGAAAAGCGCTGCATCACGCCCATGTCGGCGGCATCGGGGCACGGCCCGCGCTCCTGCGCGAGCATCAGCGAGGCCTCGTCCGCCGCTTGCGCGATATGGCGGAACATCTTGAGATTCCATGCCTTGGCCATCGCGGTTTCGAAACCGATGCCCTTCAACTGCAGGAACGAGTGGAAGCCCATCACGCCCATGCCGACAGAGCGCTCGCGCATCGCCGAATACTTGGCGCGCGCCATTTCGGCCGGCGCGCGGTCGATATAATCTTGCAGCACATTGTCGAGGAAGCGCAGCACGTCTTCGATGAACAGGCGGTCGCCGTGCCACTCGTCCCAGGTTTCGAGATTGAGCGAGGACAGGCAGCACACCGCAGTGCGATCGTTGCCGAGATGGTCGCGGCCCGTGGGCAGCGTGATTTCGGAACACAAGTTCGAGGTCGAGACCTTGAGCCCCAGATCGCGGTGATGCTTGGGCATGGTGCGGTTCACCGTGTCGGAAAACACGATGTAGGGCTCGCCGGTGGCGAGGCGGGTCTCGACGAGCTTCTGGAACAGCGAACGGGCATCGACCGTGCCCCGGACCGAGCCATCCTTGGGGCTGCGCAAGTGGAATTCGGCGCCGTCGCGCACCGCTTCCATGAACTCGTCGGTGAGCAGCACGCCGTGGTGGAGATTGAGCGCCTTGCGGTTGAAATCGCCCGAAGGCTTGCGGATTTCGAGGAACTCCTCGATTTCGGGGTGCGCCACATCGAGATAGCACGCCGCCGAGCCGCGCCGCAGCGAGCCCTGCGAAATCGCCAGCGTGAGGCTGTCCATCACGCGCACGAACGGGATGATGCCGCTGGTCTTGCCATTGAGGCCGACGCTTTCGCCGATGCCGCGCACTTTGCCCCAATAGGTGCCGATGCCGCCGCCGCGCGAGGCGAGCCAGACGTTTTCGTTCCACGTGCCGACGATGCCCTCGAGGCTGTCGTCGACCGAATTCAGGTAGCACGAAATCGGCAGGCCGCGCCCGGTGCCGCCGTTCGACAGGACGGGGGTGGCAGGCATGAACCACAGCCTGGAGATATAGTCGTAGAGCCGCTGCGCGTGCGCCTGGTTATCGGCATAGGCATCGGCGACGCGGGCGAAGAGATCCTGATAGGTTTCGCCCGGCAGGAGATAGCGATCGTCGAGCGTGTCCTTGCCGAACACGGTGAGCAGCGCATCGCGCGCGGGATCGGTGACGATCGCAAAGCGGCGCGCGTTGACGGTTTTGGAATCCGAAACAGGCGCGGGCATGGCAGCCGCAGTGCTGGCCATCACCGCCAGAAGCGCTTCGCTGCCGGGGTCTTGCGCAGTCATGTCCATTGCCTTTTGCTCAGAGGCCGGGCGGACCGGGGCAATATCGCCAAGGCCGCCATCCAGCGTCAACTCATCCTGCGCCAGGGCGCTGTCTTCGATTCTGAAATCCACGCTAAAATCCCCAATTCTGACAGGCCGGCTGGCCATTTGGCCGTTGCTCCTGCTTGCCCAAGCCATCACGGACCGCCGCGACTCATGGACACTTTCAAATCCTACAAGAAATAGAACAAAAGGGGAATGAATTTCCCACCCGCCCCGTTCGCCCAGTGCTCCTCTGGCAAAAAACGAAGCCGCCGACCCGACCCGTCAACAATGCGCACGAGACGTCGCCCGCGTATGAAGTTGAACTAGGGTTAGAGGTTGGCGGCTTGTCCAGCCACTATCCATAGTGCCCCAACGCGATTCTGACGCAAGAGGGTAAACACGTGTTAACCGATTCGCTTCGTCGTAAATGCGATTCGCTTCGTCGCTGGGACGACCATGCGACAGCGCGCGACGCGTGCGCGGAGCGGCAGTTCAAGTGCTGATATGAGCCCGCGCAAATTTATTTCAAATGCGCGACGATCTTGTGGACAAGCAGGCTGTCCAGACCCCATCTCCGCGATGTCCGCAAATTTTTGGGAGCGCGCGCGTGTTCAATCTCATTTCCATCGTGCTGAGCGGCCTGATCGTGGGCTTCGCGGCGCGGTTTTTCTATCCCGGCGCGGTCGAGATGGGGCTGGGGCGGACGATCCTGCTCGGCATCGGCGGCGCGCTGGTGGCGGGCCTCGCCGCGAGCTGGAGCGGGAAGCGCTCGTTCAGCGAGGGGGTGAACCGCGCGGGGTGCATCGCCTCGGTGCTTGGGGCGATGCTGCTGATCTTCATCGGACGGAATTTGTGAGGGCGCTGCGGCGGGGTTCGGTTTGCGGCGAAGAAAGAAGAAGGGGTTCGCGCAGAGCCCGCCGAGATCGCAGGGAAGTTTGGTCCCCCGGCGAAGCCGGTTTGCTCCTGCGGCGCGGGGACTGCAGCGTTTGAGCGGCCTTTGGCCGGGCGCCACATCTTCTGCGTTCTTTGCGGGCTCTGCGCGAACCGGATTCTTAGCTACCCCTCCGTCAGCCCTTCGGGCTGCCACCTCCCCATTTGCAATTCGTGAAAATGGGGAGGATCCGGTTAGTTCGGGACCAGGATCGTGTCTCTAGCAGCGGGCTGGGTTTGCGGATAGTCTTCGTTGTAGTGCAGCCCGCGGCTTTCGCGGCGGGCGCGGGCGCTTTTGACGATGAGTTCTGCGGTCTGGAGCAGGTTGCGGAGCTCGATCAGGTCCGAGGTCAGGCGGAAATTGCTGTAGTAGTCGTTGACCTCATTCTTGAGCAGCTTGATCCGGTGCGCGGCGCGTTCGAGGCGCTTGTTGGTGCGCACGATGCCGACATAGTTCCACATGAAGCGGCGGATCTCGGTCCAGTTCTGCTTGATCACCACTTCCTCGTCGGAATCGGCGACGCGGCTGGCATCCCATTCGCGCAAGGGCGGCGGCGCGGCGAAGCTGTCCCAGCGCTCCAGAATATCGTTGGCGGCGGCATCGCCGAACACGAAGCATTCGAGCAGCGAATTGGAGGCGAGGCGATTGGCGCCGTGCAGCCCGCTTTCCGAGCATTCGCCCACGGCATAGAGCCCGGCCAGATCGGTGCGCCCGGCCATGTCGATCAGCACGCCGCCGCAGGTGTAGTGCTGCGCGGGGACGACCGGGATCGGCTCTTTGGTCATGTCGATGCCGAGGCCGAGCAGCCGTTCGTAGATATTGGGGAAATGGCCGCGGATGAATTCGGGATCGCGGTGGCTGATATCGAGATGCACATAATCGAGGCCGAGCCGCTTGATCTCATGATCGATCGCGCGCGCCACGACATCGCGCGGGGCGAGTTCTTCTCTGGGGTCGAAGCGCGGCATGAAGCGCTCGCCGCCGCCGGGGACACCGGGGGGAAGCTTGAGATGGCCGCCCTCGCCGCGCACCGCCTCGGTGATCAGGAAATTCTTGACTTCGAGATTGTAAAGGCAGGTCGGGTGGAACTGCATGAATTCCATGTTGGACACGCGGCAGCCGGCGCGCCAGGCCATCGCGATGCCATCGCCGGTCGCGCCGCGCGGGGCGGTGCTGAACAGATAGGTGCGCCCCGCGCCGCCGGTGGCGAGGATCGTGGCGCGCGCGGCGAAGCATTCGACCCGCCCGGTCTGCGCATCGAGCGCATAGACGCCCCAGACCTGCTGGCTGCCGGACGCGGGGCCGTCGGTGCGCCGCAGGGGTTCGATCCGGTGGCGATCGGTGACCAGATCGACCGCGACCATATCGGGGCGCAGCGTGATGTTGGGATGCGCCTTCGCCGCGGTGATCAGCGCCTGCTGCACCGCCCAGCCGGTGGCATCATCGACATGGACGATGCGCCGATGCGAATGGCCGCCTTCGCGGGTGAGATGGAGCGCGCCCGCCGCCGCGCCGGTCGCCTCCGCATTGAACGGCACGCCGAGATCGGCCAGCCGCTGGATCGCCTCGGGCGCATGCTCGATCACGAATTCGACCGTCTCGCGGCGATTGAGCCCAGCCCCGGCGATCATCGTGTCGTTGATATGGTCTTCGAAGGTATCGCCCGAATCGAGCACCGCAGCGATCCCGCCCTGCGCCCACGCGGTGGAGCCGCCATCGAGCGCGCCTTTGGCCAGCACGAGCACCCGGCAGCGTTCGGCCAGCACCAGCGCGGCGGTGAGCCCGGCGGCCCCCGAACCGACGATAATCACATCCGGGATTACATCGGGAATGGCATGGTTTTGCGCATCGGTGGCACCTTCGGGCGCACTGGATCGGTTATTTTTCACGAGACTGTCTTGCCTGTGCAACGCGGATTTGAAAAGGAGCGATCGTAAATTCTCACCTCGGGCGGGGGCTTTGCGGGTGGTTTTTGCAGCTCAGTAACGACGGCCAGCAATGGCTTGCCGCGTGCAATTGCAATATGTTACGGGCCATTTTTCATACAACCAAAGTGGATGTAGATCATGTCTTGGCGACGAATCCTGTGTCTAATCAACCGGCACCAGGCGGACATCAAAGGCATCCGCTGGGACGGCGCGATGCATGTGAGCACGTGCAGCGAATGCCGGTGCCAGATCCGCCTTTCGTCCAAGGGTTACTGGAAGCGCACTGCTGCGGCGACCATCTCGACGAACGCCGCCGACGGGACGCACCCCTGATCGGCGGCGCAAAAGGTCATGCCTCGATCAGCGGCGTGCTCGTCAGCTTGACGAACACATCCTCCAGATCGGCCTCGTCGGTCGATACATCGATGATGCCGTAGCCCAGCCCCTGCACCAGGGCGAGCACTTCGCCCGCATTCATGCGGTCCTTGCTATAGGTGATGCGGACCTCGCATTCGCCCGAGATCTGGCTTTTCAGGAACATCGCATGCTGCGGCGGCGCGGTGATCGCCCGGTCTAGCGTGAGCACGACGATTTTCTCGCGCATCATGTCGACCATCTCGCGCGTCGGCTTGTCCACGATCAGCCGGCCATGGTTGATGATCGCGATGCGGTCGCACAGCTGCTCGGCCTCTTCGAGATAATGCGTGGTGAGCACCACGGTCAGCCCTTGCGCGTTGAGCTCGGCGACCAGCTCCCACAGCAGGCGCCGCAGCTCGACATCGACCCCGGCGGTGGGTTCATCGAGCACGAGCACCGGCGGCGAATGAACCATCGCCTTGGCAATCAGCAGGCGGCGCTTCATCCCGCCCGACAGCGAGCGGGCATAGGCATGCGCCTTGTCGTCGAGATGGACCGACTGCAGCAGCTCCATGGTGCGGCGCGCGGCCTTGTTCACCCCGTAAAGCCCGGCCTGGATATCGAGCACTTCGAACGGCGTGAAGAACGGATCGAACACCACTTCCTGCGGCACGATGCCGATCGAGGCCTTGGCATTGCGGCCATCGCGGTCGATGTCGTGGCCCCAGATCTCGACCTGGCCGGAGGTTTTCATGACGAGACCGGCCAGAGTGTTGATGATCGTCGATTTGCCCGCGCCGTTGGGGCCGAGCAGGCCGAAGATCTGCCCTTGCGGCACATCGAAGCTGACCCCGGCGAGCGCGAGCTTGCCTTCACCTGCATCTTTGCCGGCGGGCGCATAGCGTTTGACGAGGTCGCGGATCTTGATGGCGGGGGTCTGGTCCATGCGTTCCCTCCTGCCTTGCAGGCGCGCGCGCGTAAAGAGGAAGGTCTGTGTGCGGCGATAACGGGACGGTTTCGGGCCAGAGCACGCGCATTTCGAAATTTGTTTCGCGCAGAGACGCTGAGGAGGCGGAGAGCGCAGACATGTTGCCTTGGGCCGCAGGATGATTCTTGTGTGGCAACCGCGAAAGAACCGGTTGCCCAGCGGCCTTGCCGCAAGCCAGGCCTCTTCGCGTCCTTCCTCGTCCTCTGCGTCGCTGCGCGAACTGCCGTGCCCGAGGACAAAGCCGATTGCCGAGAGGTTCGCGCCCATCCGTCTTGCCGGACCAGCGCGGCTTTGCTAGCGGTTCCGGCCATGATCCAGCCTCCTGAAACGATCACGACCGAAAGCCACCGGGTGAAATGCGACGGGGCCACCGGCATTCGCGGCGGCGCGGCGCTGGGCCATCCGCGTGTTTGGCTCGAGATCGACGAGCGCGGCTATGCCGAATGCGGCTATTGCGACCGCCGGTTCGTGCTGAAGGGCGGCCCGGCGGACACCGGAAGCTGATGCAATCTTGAGTAGCGGGAATGGCAATCGCTTCCTATATCCTGCGCCATGACCCAAACCTCCGACACGCGCGCGCTGCTCTATCGACCCGGATTGCTTACCCCCGATGACGCGCAGCGGCTGACCGCCGCCGCGCTGGGGGCGTGCGACGACGGCGAGCTTTATCTGCAATTCGTCGCCAGCGAGAGCTTTGGCTTTGACGACGGGCGGCTCAAAACCGCCGACTATTCGCGCGATGCCGGGTTCGGACTGCGCGGGGTTTCGGGCGAGATGACCGGCTTTGCCCATGGCAACGAGATTTCCGCCGCTGCGATCACCAGCGCGGGCGCAACCTTGCAGTTGCTCGATCCGGCGAAGAACGCGCCCGCGCCGCCGCCGCGCCAGAACAACCGGCACCTTTATACCGATGCCTCGCCGCTCGATGCGGTGCCGTTCGAGGCCAAAGTGCGCCTGCTGGAAAGCATCGATGCGGCGGCGCGCGCGCGCGATCCGCGTGTGGCGCAAGTTTCGGCCAGCCTCGCGGCCAGTTGGTCGGTGGTCGAGATCGTGCGCGCCGATGGTTTTGTGGCGCACGATGTGCGCCCGCTGGTGCGGCTCAATGTTTCGATCGTGGCCGAATCGGGCGGGCGGCGCGAGACCGGATCGTTCGGCATGGGCGGGCGGCGGCTCTATGACGACCTGTTCGAACCCGCCACGTGGAACCGCGCGATCGACGAGGCGCTGGCGCAGGCGCTGACCAATCTGGAATCGGTGCCTGCGCCGGCGGGCGAGATGACCGTGCTGCTCGGCCCCGGCTGGCCCGGGGTGCTGCTGCACGAAGCGGTCGGCCATGGGCTCGAAGGCGATTTCAACCGCAAGGGCACCAGCGCGTTTTCGGGGCGGATCGGCGAGCGCGTTGCGGCCCCCGGCGTCACCGTGATCGACGATGGCTCAATCCCCGGACGGCGCGGCTCGCTGACCATCGATGACGAGGGCACGCCAACGCAGGAGAACGTGCTGATCGAGGACGGCATCCTCAAGGGCTATATCCACGACCGGCTCAACGCGCGGCTGATGGGCGTTGCCCCCACCGGCAACGGGCGGCGCGAAAGCTATGCCCATGCGCCGATGCCGCGCATGACCAACACGTTCATGCGCAGCGGCAGCGATGATCCGGCCGAGCTGCTGAGCCGGGTGAAGAACGGCATTTTCGCCAAGGCGTTCGGCGGCGGGCAGGTCGATATCACCAGCGGCAAGTTCGTTTTTTCGTGCACCGAGGCGTACCGCGTCGAGAACGGAAAGCTGGGCGCGCCGATCAAGGGCGCGACCCTGATCGGCGACGGGCCGAGCGTGCTGACGCGGGTGCGCGGCATCGGCAACGACATGGCGCTCGACGAAGGCGTCGGCGTGTGCGGCAAGGGCGGGCAGAGCGTGCCCGCGGGCGTGGGCCAGCCGACCCTGCTGGTGGACGGGTTGACCGTGGGCGGGACCGCCTGAGGCAGGCGCGAAGGATTGCCGGACACCCCGCGTTGATCGTCAGCCAGGGTTAAGCTGGAATGGCTCAACCTGCGGTCTGGTTAGACTCGGGAAGGATTCTGGTCATGGCTAAGTTCCTGCATGCGATTGGGTTTGTTTTGGCGGCTGGTACGATGCTGGGCGCGCCGCTCGCCGCCGAGGCCAAGCCCCGGCTTTCCGGCGAAGAGCAGCTGGCCAAGGCGCTCGAAGGCCGCGTGGCGGGCAAGCCGGTGAATTGCATCAACCCTGCGTATTATTCATCCGTGCGCATCTTCGACAAGACCGCGATCGTTTATGAAACGGGGCGCACGATGTATGTCCAGCGGCCCCGCAGCGGCGCAAGTTCGCTCGACCAGAACGCGGTGCTGGTGACGAATATCCGCGGCTCGCAGCTGTGCAGCGTCGATATCGTGCGGCTGCAGGATCGCACCACGTTCTTTTATCGCGGCTTTGTCGGACTGGGCGAATTCGTGCCCTATACCCGGCCGGCCAAAGTCGCCCTGGCCGACTGAGCCAGCACACGGCGCAGTTGGCAGCGCGCGATCGGGGCGGTATGGCGCTGGGCATGACCCTTCGCCTCGCCACCCCCGCCGATGCCCTGCCCCTCGCCGACCTTGGTCGCCGCGCGATTGCCGCCAAATTCGAGCATCTTTACAAACCCGAAGACTTTGCCGCGTTCAGGGAAAAATCGCATAGCGACGCCACCTTGCAGCGCGAGCTTGCCGATCCGGGCATGCGCATCGCGGTGATCGAGGAGGATGGTGCGCTCGCGGCGTTCTGCAAGCTGGTGTTGGACAGCACGCTGCCGCGCGAATTCAGCAATCCGCGCGCGCCGCTCGAGCTCAAGCAGCTGTATACCGATCCGGCGCGGATCGGCGGCGGCATGGGGTCGCGGCTGCTGGCATGGGCGATCGACGAAGCGCGCGGCCTGGGTTCGGACGAAGTGCAGCTCACCGTTTACAGCGAAAACCATGACGCGCAGCGGTTTTACGAGCGCCACGGCTTTGCCAAGATCGCCGATATCGAATTCTGGGTGGGCAACCACTGCGACCCGGAATTCCTCTTTGCGCGGCGGCTATAACTTGTAGCGCGGGCCCGGCGCGGCGGCTATAAGCACGGCCATGACATCCATTCGCCCCTGGCGCGATATCGCGCGCCGCACCTCGCGCCAGATCATGGTCGGTTCCGTTCCCGTGGGCGGCGACGCGCCGATCACGGTGCAGACGATGACCAACACGCTGACCAGCGATCCGGTCGCCACGATCAACCAGATCCGGCGCTGCGAGGATGCCGGGGCCGATATCATCCGGGTGTCGTGCCCCGATGTGGAAAGCACCGCCGCGCTGGGCAAGATCGTGCGCGCGGCGCGCATCCCGATCGTCGCCGACATCCATTTCCACTATCAGCGCGCGCTGGAAGCTGCGGACGCGGGCGCGGCCTGCCTGCGCATCAATCCGGGCAATATCGGCAGCAACGCGCGCGTCGCCGAAGTGGTGCGCGCGGCCAAGGCCAATGGCTGCGCGATCCGCATCGGCGTGAACGCGGGCAGCCTCGAGAGGGACTTGCTCGAAAAATACGGCGAGCCCTGCCCCGAAGCGCTGATCGAGAGCGCGCTCGATCATATCAAGCTGCTGCAGGATCACGATTTCCACGAATACAAAGTGGCGGTGAAAGCCAGCGACGTGTTCCTCGCGGTCGCGGCCTATATGGGCCTTGCCGAGGCGGTCGATTGCCCGCTGCATCTGGGCATAACCGAGGCGGGCGGATTGATCGGCGGCACGGTGAAATCGGCGATCGGCCTCGGCAATCTGCTGTGGGCGGGGATCGGCGACACGATCCGCGTCTCGCTCTCGGCCGAGCCCGAAGAGGAAGTGCGCGTCGGCTTTGAAATCCTGAAATCATTGGGCCTGCGTACGCGCGGGGTGCGCGTGGTCTCGTGCCCGAGCTGCGCGCGGCAGGGCTTCGACGTGATCCGCACGGTCGAAGCGCTCGAAAGCCGCCTCAGCCACATCAAGACCCCGCTCTCGCTCTCGGTGCTGGGCTGCGTGGTCAATGGCCCCGGCGAAGCGCGCGAGACCGACATCGGCCTGACCGGCGGCGGCAACGGCAAGCACATGGTCTACCTCTCGGGCGTGACCGACCATACCGTGCAGAGCGAGGACATGCTCGAGCACATCGTCGCGCTGGTTGAAGCCAAAGCGGCGGAGATGGAAGCGGCGGCGGATGCGGCCGCGGGCCAGAGCGACGCGGGCAAGGTGACCGAAGCGGCGGAATAACCTTTGTGCTAGACGGGCAGCGGGCGTTCTTCGCAATTTGCTAATCACTTTGCGGCAAGGATGAGGCGGCATGCTGCGCGTTTTGATCTTTGCCTGGGTGGTCATTGGCCTTGCCGTGGTGGTCGGGCCGATGCTCGATGTCGGCTCTGCAGGCAGACCGGGCGTGATGCCGGCCAGTTCGGGCGCGGCGACCAAGCCCAGCCGCAAGACCGACCTGTTTGGCAAGGACGAGCCGGGAACGGAATCGCAAGGGGACGTCACCGTGATCCGGCGCGATTCGACCGGCCAGTTTCATCTCGAGGTCGATGTGGGCGGCGCAGAGATAACGTTCCTGATCGATACCGGGGCCGATGTCGTCGCGCTGACCGAGGACGATGCGCAGACGCTGGGGATCACCCCCGATGCCGACAGTTTCCGCCCGATCCTGCGCACCGCATCGGGCACCGGGATGGGCGCGCCCGTCCAGCTAGAGCGGATGACCGTTGCCGGGCATGAATTGGAAAATGTGTCGGCGGTGGTGGTGCCCGATCTGCCGGTGAGCCTGCTCGGCCAATCGGCGCTGCGGCGGCTGGGCAGCGTGACCCTGCAAGGCGACCGGTTGATCATCACGGGGTGAGTAGTCAGACCTTGTGCGCGGTCAGGTCCTGAATTAACACTGGGACCCAAGGAGTCCTTTATGTCCCATCATGCCAAACTTATCAAAGGCGGCAAAGTGGTCATTCCTGCCGATCTGCGCCGCGAATTCGGGTTTGAGGACGGCGATACGCTTGTCTTTGAGCGGGGGGAGAATGGCCTCGTCATCAAGACTTATGTGCAAGTCGTGCGCGAGGTCCAAGCTCAGTTCAAGGCGATGCTGGGAGATGGAGCTGGTTCGCTTGTCGATGAGCTGATCGCGGAACGGCGCGCCGAAGCAAGAGCCGAAACATTGGCCGAAACGTCGTCCGAACTTGGGCACGAATGAGCGTCATTCTCGATGCCTCCGCCATGTTGGCGCTGTTGCAGGATGAACCCGGTGCCGACACCGTACTTCCGCTTGCCCAAGGTAGCCGACTGTTATCAGTCAATTTTTGCGAGGTGCTGCAACGCATTCTTGCAAAGGGCGGAACAGCGGCGCTGGCAGATAAGGCACTTGATCGCCTTGAGATCGCGGTAGTCCCGTTCGATCAACCGCTTGCACGCATTGCTGCCGACCTGCGCGAACCCACCCGTTTCATGGGCGCATCGTTGGCAGACCGGGCCTGCCTCGCACTCGGCGTCGCCACTGGCTTACCGATCCTGTCAGGCGATCGCGAGTGGGCCAAGCTTGAACTCGGCATTGATATCAGGATGATCCGATGACCGCCAAACTCTCCATCCGCCCCGCACTCCCCGCCGATCTGCAGCTTATCGCCGAGCTGATCCGCGCGCTCGCTGACTATGAGCAGCTGGCCCAGGAGGTGCGCTTTGACGAGGCGGTGCTGGGGGAGCGGCTTTTTGGCGCGCGGCCTTATGCCGAGGTGCTGATCGGCGAGGTGGATGGCGCGGCGCAGGGGTTTGCGCTGTTCTTTCATAACTTTTCGACCTTCGAGGGGCGGCCTGGGATCTATCTGGAAGACCTGTTCGTGCGGCCCGAAGCGCGCGGCAGCGGGCTGGGCAAGGCGCTGCTGGCGAAGCTTGCGGCGCTGACGGTGGAGCGCGATTGCGCGCGGCTGGAATGGTCGGTGCTCGATTGGAACGAGCCGGCAATCGGCTTTTACCGGGGCCTCGGCGCGCGGATGATGGATGCGTGGACGATGATGCGGGTCGATGGGGCGGCGCTCGCCAAATTGGGCGCAGAGGCTGTAAAAACCGCGTGAGCGCTGATAGACTGTGTTCATCGCATGGGCAGTAATGTGCGGACGATGAGCAAGGCCAAGACCACAAGACGCGAACTGATCGCAGGGATGGGGGCGGGCGCGGCTGCGCTGGCCCTGCCGCCGCGCGTCTTTGCGCAAGCCTTTTCGATCAGCGAGCAACATCGCCGCGTGCTGGGCGTGGCGCGCGAGCAAGTGGCGCGGATGGCGGGTCGGCTGTGGCGCACCGATATCGCGGGAATCGCGGACTTTTCGCTGCCATCCTCATTGCCGCGCTTTCACTTCGCCGATCTGGAAAAGGGCACGGTGCGCTCGTTTCTGGTGGCGCACGGCAAGGGATCGGACCCCGAACACGACGGGTTCCTGAAAGCGTTTTCCAACGAGGTCGGCAGCCTCGCCACCTCGCGCGGGGCCTATATCACCAACGAGTGGTATGTCGGCCGCTATGGCACCTCGATTCGCCTCGTCGGGGCCGATCCGGACAATACCAATGTGCTCGAACGCGCGATCGTGCTGCACAAGGCTTGGTATGCCAATCCGGCGATGCTCGAAAAATGGGGCAAGCTCGGCCGTAGCGACGGATGCTTCGCGATGGGCGAGGCCGATTTCAACGAGGCGCTGTGGCACCTTTCGGGCGGGCGGCTGATCTATGCCGACCGGCTAGGGCTTAGCTAAGCAGGGCGCATTTCAGGCGGTGGCCATAGCCGCCGGCGAGCCCGCGACGAACCGGTCGACCAGTTCGCGGGCCAGCCGCGCCGGACGCAAGGTGACCGCATCGAGGCAGCACCAGCTCGATTTGACTTCTGCCAAAACAACTTCGCCGCGCTTGATGATCGTTTCATAGAACGCGCGCGCGCCGTGCACTTTTTCGAGCAGCACGTGCGCGATCACCACATCTTCGAGGAACGTGGGGCGGCGATAGGTGATGTTGTGATTGGTCGCGACCCAGACATGCCCGGAAACGGCCTCAGCAGGCGCAAGCGCGCGCCAGTGATCGACGACGGCGTCCTGCACCCATTTGAGGTATGACGCGTTGTTGACATGCCCCATGAAGTCGATGTCGACAGGATCGATCGCGATGGCGAACTGATGCGGGATGAAACTGCTCACAATGACCAAAGTAACACTTGCTGGTTCGATTCGGTAGTGCGCGTGCCGAGTTTAATTTGCCAGTGCGCGGGTCCATTCCTGAACATTGAAGCCGATCAGCAGCCCGCCGGGATATTCGGCGATGGGCCGCTTGATCAGCGACGGCTGGTCGGCCATCAGCGCAATTGCCTTTGCCGCATCGAGATCGGCCTTTTGCGCCTCATCGAGCTTGCGGAAGGTGGTTCCGGCGCGATTGAGCACTTTGTCGAGACCGGCCCCCGCGATCCACCGCGCGAGCTGCGCCGGATCGGCCCCGGCCTTCTTGTAGTCATGGAAAGCATAGGCGATGCCTTGCGCATCAAGCCACGCCCGCGCCTTTTTGACCGTGTCGCAATTGGGGATGCCGTAGATCGTGATGGTCATGCCTCGTCCCGTTTGAAATGATGAACCCGGCTCGGCGTTCCGGCAAACAAGGTGTAGTTCTCATAGTACTCGGTGCGCCCCTTGCCCTGCATTTGCGCATGCGATGCCACACGCCGCCATGCAAGCGCGGCCGCCTCGTCCACCCATTCGCTGATCGCCACGACTTCGCCGTCCTGGGCAGTATAGCTTTTGAACGAGAGGTAACCGGGCTGCGCTTTGGCCAGCCGCCACATGGCATCGGCATCGTGCGCATAAGCGGCGCTGTCGATGTCGGCGCGCTTGCGGTTGCGAAAGACGACGAGAAACATGGCGGCCTGATAGCGCGCACGGCGCGGTGCCGGAAGGTGGACATTTGCGCCCATTCGCGATTAAGCCCTCGGCCATGAGCTTCAACAGTTTCGGACATGTGTTTCGCTTCACCACCTGGGGGGAAAGCCACGGGCCTGCGCTGGGCGCGGTGGTCGATGGGTGCCCGCCGGGGCTTGTGCTGAGCGAGGGCGACATTCAGCCCTTTCTTGACGCGCGCCGCCCCGGCCAATCGCGCTTTACCACGCAGCGGCAGGAGCCCGATGCGGTGCGCATCCTTTCGGGCGTGTTCGCCAGCCCAGATGGAATCCAACGCACCACCGGCACGCCGATTTCGCTGATGATCGAGAACGTCGATCAGCGCTCGAAGGACTATTCCGAGGTCGCCAAGGCCTATCGCCCCGGGCATGCCGACTATGCCTATGACGCGAAGTACGGCTTTCGCGACTATCGCGGCGGCGGGCGCTCTTCGGCGCGCGAGACCGCGGCGCGGGTCGCGGCGGGCGGCGTGGCGCGGCTGGTCATCCCCGAAGTGACAATCACCGGATGGGTCAGCGCAATCGGCGGCGACGCGATCGACATGGCCAATTTCGATTCGGCCGAAATCGCGCGCAATCCGTTTTTCTGCCCCGACGCGGCGGCAGCCGCGCGCTGGGAAGCGCTGGTCGATGGCGCGCGCAAGGCGGGGTCTTCATTGGGCGCGGTGGTGGAATGCGCGGCAGAGGGCGTGCCCGCCGGTTGGGGCGCGCCGCTTTATGCCAAGCTCGATGCCGAGCTGGCGCACGCGATGATGGGGATAAATGCGGTAAAAGGTGTGGAGATCGGCGATGGCTTTGCCGCCGCGCGCGGCACCGGCGAAAGCAATGCCGATGCGATGCGCCCCGGCAGCGACGGCCCGGCGTTCCTCGCGAACCATGCCGGCGGGATCGCGGGCGGCATTTCGACCGGGCAGCCGGTGCTGGTGCGGGTGGCGTTCAAGCCGACCTCGTCGATCCTGACCCCGGTGGAGACGGTGACGCGCGAGGGCGCGGCGACCGAACTGATGACCAAGGGGCGGCATGACCCCTGCGTCGGCATTCGCGGGGTGCCGGTCGTCGAGGCGATGATGGCGCTGGTGCTGGCGGATCAGAAGCTGCTGCACCGGGCGCAGTGTGGGTGAATTTAGGCATTGCTTGAAGAAGGCCCACCCCCAACCCCTCCCGCAAGCGGGAGGGGAGCAGGATGGGGCAACCCCTCCCGCAAGCGGGAGGGGAGAAGGATGGGGCAGCCCCTCCCGCAAACGGGAGGGGGGCAGGAGGGCGGCGGTCTGAGGCCACGGCCTGCGCCGGGGCGCGGGTTGCCTAATGGCCGCGTGCCGCTAGTCTGGCTGGACCATCACGGGAGCCACGCATTTTGGGCAAGCGACTGACACTCTATATCGTGATCGCGATGATCGCGGGCATCCTCACAGGATATGTGCTCAATCGCGCCTATCCGGCGGACAGCCCGACCTTGTTGTCGATCGCCGATACGCTCAAGCTGCTGCCCGATGTGTTCCTGCACCTGATCAAGATGATCATCGCGCCGCTGATTCTGGCGACTTTGGTGACCGGGATTGCCAGCATGGGCGACAGCGCTGCGCTCGGCCGGATCGGCGGGCGGGCGCTGGCGTGGTTCATCACCGCCAGCCTGATCTCGATCTCGCTCGGGCTGCTCCTCGTCAATCTGTTTCAGCCCGGCGTCGGCCTGCAATTCACCGCCGCCGCGCCGGTGGAAGCGCTGGCGACGGGCGAGTTCACACTGCGCCATTTCGTGCTCGAGGTGTTCCCGACAAGCGCGCTCGACGCGATGGCGAAGAACAATGTGCTCCAGATCCTGATCTTCTCGCTGTTTGCCGGGGTGGCGCTGGCCGCGATCGGCGAGGAAGGCGCGCCATTGGTGCGCGGGGCCGAGGCGCTTGCCACCTTGATGCTGACGATCACCGACTATGTCATGCGCTTTGCGCCGTTTGCCGTGTTCGGCGCGCTGGCTTCGGTGATCGCCACGCGCGGGGTCGGGATCATCGTGACGTACGGCGTGTTTGTCGGCGAGTTCTACTTTGCCTTGCTCTTGCTATGGGTCTTGCTGCTCGGCATGGGCGGGATCTTCCTCGGCAAGCGCGTGCTGCTCTTGGCGCGCTATATCCGCGAGCCGCTGCTGCTGGCGTTCTCCACCGCGAGCTCGGAAAGCGCGCTGCCCAAACTGTTCGAGCAGCTCGACCGGTTCGGCGTGCCGCGCCGGATCTCTGGCTTCGTGCTGCCGCTGGGCTACAGCTTCAATCTCGACGGATCGATGATCTACACCAGCTTTGCCACGCTGTTCATCGCGCAGGCTTACGGGATTCAGCTGAGCGCGGGGCAACAGATTGCCATGCTGCTCACGCTGATGATCACCTCGAAGGGTATCGCCGGGGTGCCGCGCGCCAGCCTGGTGGTGATCGCGGCGACGCTCACGCAATTCGGCCTGCCGGTGGAGGGCATCGCGCTGCTGCTGGGGGTGGATACCTTCCTCGACATGGGCCGCACCGCGACCAATGTGGTGGGCAATGCGGTCGCGACCACCGTGATCACCAAGTGGGAGGGCATGCTCCAGCCGCCGATGGACCCCGATGCGACCGCGCCCCTGCCGCCGTTCGACACGCCCGAGCATGGGCGGCGGGGGCTGAATCTGGACCCGGATCAGTAGAAGATCGGTTCGCGCGGAGGTCCTTACTTCACAAGTTCGACAGGCTGGAACTGGCCAAGGCCGCACGAGCCGCGCGGGCCGCCGTTGCCGCTTTGCTGGAACACGGTGATGATGTCCTGGCTGCACAGCTGGGCGATCGAGGTGTTGTAGGTAAACGCGCGCTCGAAGCCGAGGCCGTTGCAGCGATAGGGCAGGACCGAGCGATACCACAGCTTGCCGCCCGCCTTGAAATCGATGGTCCAGTCATCGCGCACCCGGCTTTCGCGGACCGTTGCCAGCGGAATGCAGCTGACCGAAGGGCCCACCGACTTGGCCGCCGGGAGATTGGCGGCATGGCCGTTCAGATTGCTGCTGGCGCTTTGTGCGCCGCCGGTGGCAGCGGGATTGGCGCAGGCGGCCAGCGCGAGCACGGCGGCGGCGCAAGCGAGAGATTTCAAACGGATCGGGGCGTTCATGCCAAGCGTTCCTTCTTTGCTCGTGGCGCTTTTGGAGTCGCCGGTTTTGCCCCCGGTGCCATTACTTTCGCCTTGTAGTCGCAAAGGTCAAGCACCGGACAACGCCAGCATTCTGGCGTACGCGCCTTGCAGACATAGCGCCCGTGCAGGATCATCCAGTGATGCGAGCCGACGCGGAACGGCGCGGGCACTTTCTTTTCCAGCCCCAGTTCAACGGCGAGCGGGGTTTTTCCCTTCGCCATCCCGGTGCGATTGCCGACGCGGAAGATATGCGTATCGACTGCGAAGGTTTCCGCGCCGAACGCGCAGTTCATCACCACATTGGCGGTCTTGCGGCCCACTCCCGGCAGCGCGACCAGCGCATCGCGGTCTTGCGGCACTTCGCCGCCATGATCGCGCACGAGCATCTCGGAGAGCGCGATGACGTTCTTGGCCTTGGCATTGAACAGGCCGATGGTCTTGATGTGCTCCTTGAGCCCTTCCTCGCCCAGCGCGACCATCTGCGCCGGGGTCTGAACCACGCGGAACAGCGCGCGGGTTGCCTTGTTCACGCCCACATCGGTCGATTGCGCCGAGAGCACCACCGCGACAAGCAGCTGATAGGTGTTGCCATAAGCGAGCTCGGTTTCGGGCGCGGGATTGGCCTCGGCGAGACGGCGGAAGAATTCGAAGATCGCCGCCTTGTTCAAAGACCAAGCACCTCGGCCATGGTATAGCGCCCCGGCGGCTGGCCGATCAGCCATTCGCCCGCGCGCACCGCACCGCGCGCGAAGATCGACCGGTTTTCGGCCACGTGGGTGAAGCTCAGCCGCTCGTTGTCGGCGAGAAAATGCACTGTGTGATCGCCCGCGACGCTGCCGCCGCGCAAGGCCGCAAAGCCGATCGTGCCGGGCGCGCGCGCGCCGGTCAGGCCATCGCGGCCGCGCACGGCCTCCTGCGCCAGATGGACCCCGCGTCCGGCAGCGGCGGCTTCGCCGAGCAGGAGCGCGGTGCCCGAGGGGGCATCCACTTTCATGCGGTGGTGCGTCTCGGCGATCTCGATATCCCAGTCCTCGCCCAGCCGCTGCGCCGCCTCTTTCACCAGATGCGCAAGCAGAGTGACGCCGAGCGAGGTATTGCCGGTTTGCAGCACGGGAATGCTGACCGCAGCGGCATCGATTAGCCAGTGATGGCGCTCGGCGAGCCCGGTGGTGCCGATGACGATGGGCGTGCGCGCATGGATCGCGGCGTCGAGCGTGAATTCGAGCGCGGCGGGTGCGGAGAAATCGACCAGCACGTCGCTCGCCTGCGCCAGTGCCAGCGGATCGCCGCCGCCCTTATCGCTTTGGTCGATACCGCCCGCCAGCCCATGGCCCGCCGCAACGATCGCCTCGCGCAGCGCCGCGCCCATCCGTCCTGCGCTGCCGATGATGCCGATGCTTGCCATTGCCACTCCCGCCTGTGCTGTGCTTCATGGCCTTGATGAACCAATATCGCAACATCGTGATCCTGACCGGTGCGGGGGTGTCGGCCGAGAGCGGCATCGATACCTTTCGCAGCGCGGGCGGCCTGTGGGAGCAGCACCGGGTGGAGGATGTCGCGACGCCCGAGGGATTTGCCCGCGATCCCGATCTCGTGCTGCGGTTTTACGACATGCGGCGCGCGGCGATCCAGACCAAGGTGCCCAATGCCGCGCATATCGCGCTGGCCAGGCTCGACCGCGCTTGGGCGGCGCGCAGCGGCGGCGGCGAGGTGCTGATCGTGACGCAGAACGTGGATGATCTGCACGAGCGCGCCGGGGCTCTCAACGTGCTGCACATGCACGGCGAGCATCTCAATGTGTGGTGCACCGCCTGCGACACGCGCCGCCGCTGGACCGGCCCGCTGATCGAGCGGCCTCCCTGCCCCGCGTGCGGCGCGCAGGCGCTGCGGCCCGACGTGGTATGGTTCGGCGAGATTCCCTACAGGATGGACGAGATCACCGCGGCTTTGGCACGCGCCGACCTGTTCGTTTCGATCGGCACCTCGGGCGCGGTCTATCCCGCCGCAGGCTTTGTGCGGCTGGCGCGCGAGCTCGGCGCGGACACGCTCGAGCTCAATCTCGAACGCTCGCAAGGCTCGGCGTGGTTCGACGAGACGCGGCTGGGCGCGGCGAGCGTTCTGGTTCCGGAATGGGTCGAGGAGTTGCTCGGCGACTGATTGGGGGGCGAAGGAAAAAGGGTTTCGCGCAGCGATCGCAGAGGCCGCAGAGAAAGAGGGAGGTAAGAAAAGCGCCTTCGGCGAAGCCGCCCCTCCGACAGGACGGCGAACCAAAAGCACGGCGGCGAGTTCGAGACGCGAGTCCTCTGCGTTGTCTGCGAACTCTGCGCGAATGAAACTTTCTATGGCGTCGAGCGAAGCGGATCAGCCATGGCACCCCGAACACTCCGGGTCCTTGGTAATCCGCATCGTGCGCAAGCTCGGCTTGAGTCCGTCGAGCACATGGACCTGGCCCCACTGCGGATCGCCCAGGGTCGAGACGCCTTCCAGCAGCACACGCAGCGCCGCCATCGCGCCGAACGCGCCGACCATGCCGACCATCGCGCCCAGCACGCCCTGATCGGCGCAGGTATCGCAATCCTCGGCGTCGAACGCATCGCCGACGAAGCAGCGGTAGCAGGCCTGATCGGCATGGTGCCCGGCAAAGTTCGCCACCTGCCCCTGAAACCGCCCGAGCGCCGCGCTGGTGAGCGGCACTCCAGCCCGCACGCAGGCATCCGATACCGCCAGCCGCGTGGCGAAGTTGTCGCTGCCATCGAGCACGACGTCGGCGCCCGCGATGAATTCGGCGGCGTTGTCCCTGGTCAGCCGGGAGATATGCGCCGTGCCAATGAGTTCCGGGTCAAATGCTGCCAGCCAATGCGCTGCAGCCGACGCCTTGGGCTTCCCGATGTCCTCGGTGCGAAAGATGGTCTGGCGCTGGAGGTTCGAGGCCTCGACCACGTCATCGTCGATCAACGTCAGCTGCCCCACCCCAGCACCGGCGAGATACTGCAAGGCCGGGCTGCCGATCCCGCCAAGCCCGACGAGCACGACATGGCTTTTCACGAGCCTGGCCTGTCCGGCACCGCCGACCTCGGGGAGGACGATGTGGCGGGCGAAGCGATCGAGGCGGTCGGGCGTCATGAAGAGGAGTTAGGGAGAAGAAGGAGAGAATGCGAGGGCTATTGCCCTCGCGCTCCCGGGAATGGGTGCCTTGCCGATGGGTTGGGCGCACCGGCGAAGCCGGAGCATACAGCCGCTTTGCGGATGGCCCTCGACGGCCGCGGTTGCGCACCAAACACCCGGGAGCGCGAGGGCAATGGCCCTCGCACCTTCGCTCAATCCTCCAATTGCCGCAGCAAAGTCCGCACATCGCCGTCCATATCGGCATCGCGGGTGCGCAGTTCCTCGATCAGGCGGACGGCGTGGATCACGGTGGAGTGGTCGCGTCCGCCGAATTTGCGGCCGATCTCGGGGTATGAGCGCGGGGTGAGCACTTTGGCGAGGTACATCGCCACCTGGCGCGGGCGCACGACCGCGCGGGCGCGGCGCTTGGAGCCCATCTCGGTGCGATCGACGCGGTAGAACTGGCAGACGGTACGCTGGATTTCGTCGATGGTGATGCGGCGGCGGTTGGCCGAGAGGATGTCGGTCAGCTGTTCTTCGGCGAGCGCGAGCGAGACCGGCTGGCCGGTGAGCTGGGCGAAGGCGATCAGTTTGTTGAGCCCGCCGACCAGCTCGCGGACATTGCGGTTGATCGTGCGCGAGAGGAATTCGATGACTTCAGGCGGCACCTGGGTGCTGGTGAAGCGCATCAGGCGCTGTTCGAGGATCTTGCGGCGCAGCTCGATATCGGCGGGCTGGATATCCGCAACGAGGCCCATCGAGAGGCGCGAGAGCAGGCGTTGCTCGACCCCGTCGAGCGCTTGAGGCGCGCGATCGGCGGCGACGACAAGGCGCTTGCCGGCGGTCATCAGGGCATCGATGGTGTGGAGGAATTCTTCCTGCGTCGACGATTTGCCGATGATGAACTGGATATCATCGACCAGCAGAAGATCGAAGCCGCGCAGCCGCGCCTTGAACTCGATCATCTCGTTCGAGCGCATAGCCTGGACGAATTCGATCATGAACCGTTCGGCCGAGCAATAGAAGATCCGCGCGCCGGGCCGGGCGGCGGCATAGGCATGGCCAATGGCGTGGAGCAGGTGGGTCTTGCCCTGCCCGGTCGAGCCTTTGAGATAGAGCGGCGAGAACTGCGGCTGTTCGAGCGCGGCCATGCGCTGCGCGGCGTTGACCGCGAGCACGTTGGCGGTGCCCGAGACGAATTCGGCGAAAGTGAGCGAGGGATCAAGGCCGGTGATCGCGGCATCGGCGCTCATCGGCACGGCGGCGAGGCGCTGCGCGGCGTGGCCTGCGCCGAGATCGTTGGCGGCGATGCTGCCGAGGCGCAGTTCGGGCATGGTGCGGCGGCGCGGATGGACGGTGATGCGCACCTGGTTGACTTCGGGGCGCGCGATCTTCCACGCGAGCGACAGGCGGTCGGCAAACCGGTCCGCCACCCAGTTGGCGGAGAACTCGGTCGGCAGGAACAGGTCGAGCGTGCCGGTCTCCTTGCAGAACGAGCCCAGTTGAATCGGCTTGATCCACTGGCTGTGCAGCTGCGGGCCGAGGTCCTTTTTCAGGCCCTGGCTGATATCCGCCCAATCGGCGGCAAGATCGAGCGCATCCTGGTCCTCGACCACCGCGCCCTCACGCGATCGTTTGCCGGGCGATACATCGGAGTAGCTTCTGCTTGCGCCGCGGACACTGCCGCCGTTGCCGAATTCATCCATCTTCAAGCCAATCCGCCTTGCCCCTTGCGCCCGCGACCGCACCCGCCGCAGACAAAATCCATCCCGTCGCGAAAAGCGCGAATTCACGCCTTCAACGCACGTTTCATGCGATGTTCGAAGTACCGGCTAGAAACCGCCGCCGCTGGAACGGTGACGTCATCGTTGCTGGGAGACCATCTCTATTGGGGGATGGGATAGATTCGCAAGCTCGTGAGCGCAAAAAAACTGAAATAAATCGCCTTGACTCTGCGACACCCGCAGAAATCAAGCAAGTTATTGAAATATAAACGCTTTTACTTCCGAAGGTGCGAATCGCGTGAATTCCGTGACTTGCATCGTCCGCGCTTTGTCACACAGACCGTAACACCACTGAAACAAAAAGGGGCCGGACCTTGCGGCCCGACCACGATCGATCGGTTTGGTCATCATTATGCCATCGGGGGGTGCCGGGCGCGAATCGCCTCGGCCAATCGCGGTGCCGGGGGTGTGCCCCGGGCTGCGACTCAGAGCGCGGAAACGCGCTTCGTCAGGCGCGACATCTTGCGCGCCACGGTATTCTTGTGCAGCACGCCGCGTGCCACGCCGCGCGCCAGCTCGGGCTGCGCCGCGTGCAAAGCTTCGGCCGCAGCCGCCTTGTCGCCGCCGGCGATCGCAGTCTCGACCTTTTTCACGAATGTGCGGATCCGCGACAGGCGGTTACCATTGATTTCGGCGCGGACTGCGTTGCGGCGGATGCGCTTTTTGGCTTGCGGCGTATTGGCCATGTTTGTCCTGTTTCTCGATGCCTGGCGCCCCGCCGAAACGGAGCGCAATAACGGATTGCAATGGGCGCACAGGGTTCCCGGGCCCACCGGAAGACGGCGCTAGTATCGCCGGGCTGGCGAATCGTCAACTGATTCAGCGGAGCATACGCGTTCAAACCCCGGTGCGGCACGATGACCGCTCAAGAGAGCGGTCGCAAGATCACTTGCAACCCGTCGCGTGGCTTGGGGATGGGCCAGGCCTGCCAGGCCGGTTCATAGCCCGGCGCGGCGCTGATTTCGTAGCGCGTGAGGATGTGGTGCACGAGCACTTTGACCTGCATATAGGCAAAGTGGAGGCCCAGGCACATGTGCGCGCCGCCGCCAAACGGCACCCACGCGTACTTGTGGCGTTTGGCAACCTCTTCGGGCGTGAAGCGCAGCGGATCGAACCGCGCCGGATCGGGCCAGTGCGCCGGATCGGCATGGATCGAAGCCGCGCTGATCCCCACGCCGGTGCCGGCCGGGATGCGAAAGCCGCCGAACGTGAACTCGCGCAGCGCCCGGCGCGGCGTGGCGGGCACCGGGGGCAGGATGCGCAGCGCCTCCTTGAACGCCATTTCGGTGAGCACCAGCTGCCCCAGCGCCTCGAACGGCAAAGGCCGGGCATCGCCGCCGGCCGCCGCGCGCGCTTCGCCGCGCAGCTTTTCCTGCCATTCAGGGTGCCGTGCCAGTTGCCAGATCAGACCGGTCATCGACGAGGTGATCGTGTCGTGCGCCGCCATCATCAGGAAGATCATGTGATCGACCACCAGATCTTCGGGCAGCAGCGCGCCATCGTCGCGCGTCGCCAGCGCGAACTGGCTGAACATGTCCTGCCCGGGACTCGCGCGGCGCTGGCGCAGCAGCTGGGTGAAATAGGCGACCATCAGCTTGCGCCCGGCAACGCCCTTGCCCATCCTGGTGAAGGGCAGCGGGCGGCGCACCGGCGCGATCGAGGCCTGCACCATATCGACAAAGGCGCGGTTCAGCCGGTCCGCCTCGGGCCCCAGCGGCAGCCCGAGGAAGCTGGTCGCGGCGGTCTCGAGCGTCAGCGCCTTGATCGCGGGATAGAACGCCATTGGTCCCGCACCCCAGCTTTGCGTGCCGCGCGCGATATCGGCATTGAGCAGGCCGCAATAATTGCGCATCGGCTCGGGCTTGAACGCGGCGGAAAGCGCGCGCCGATCGAGCCGGTGCACATCGAAATCGAGCAGCATCAGCCCGCGCGGAAACAGCAGATTGAGCAGAGGGCCCCAGCCCTGCTCGGACGAGAAATTGCGGTCGCGATCGAACAGCACCAGCTCGTTCGCATCGGCCCCGACCAGATTGACCATGCGCCGCCCGAAGCTGCGCGTGCGGTACACCGGGCCATAGCGCGCCGCCATGCGCGCGGCGAACCCGAGCGGATCCGCCAGCTGGGTGATCGTGGTGCCGACCACCGGCCAGCCGTCGGTGCCCGGGATATGATCGAGCGCGTGTTCCTGCGGCGGGTGGGTCCAGTGGGGATTGCCGCGCTCGTTCTGGATATCGTGCGGTCTGCCCGGTGCGATGCTCGCCATGAAACGTCCTTGGTTGTTTGGCCGCGCCTGCCACGATCCCGCGCGCGCGCCAAGTCCGGCTAGATCCAGCCTGCCAGTTCGCGCCGGATCAGCGCCTCGATCATGCCCATGCCTTCCTCCCCGGCATTGAGGCAGGTGAGCGCGGCGAAATGCGTGCCCCCGGCGGCGATGAAATCCTCGCGCCCGCGAATGCCGAGCTCCTCGATCGTCTCGAGGCAATCGGCCGAGAAACCCGGCGCCGCGACCGCGACCCGGCGCGTGCCCTTGCCCGCTTCTTCGAGCAGGACCGTGTCGGTCGCCGGTTCGAGCCACTTGGCCCGCCCGAAGCGCGACTGGAAGCTGGTGACGATGCGCATGGCCGGATAGGTCGCGCCGAGCGCTTCCCCCAGCAGCCGCGCGGTCTTGTGGCAATGGCAGTGATAGGGATCGCCCAGATGCAAGGTGCGCTCGGGCATCCCATGAAAGCTGAGCAAGAGCAGCTCGGGCGCAAAATCGAGCGCGCCGATCTGGCGCGCGATATCGCGTGCCAATGCGCCGATCGCGAGCGGATCGTCGTGATAGGGCGGCAAGGTGCGCAGGGCCGGCAGGCGGCGGCTAGCCTTGATCCAATCGGCCATGGCATCGAGCACGCTGGCGGTGGTCGCCCCGGCATATTGCGGATAGAGCGGCGCGACCAGAATGCGCTCGCAGCCTGCCGCCAGGAGCGCATCGAGCTGTTTGGCCACGGCGGGATTGCCATAGCGCATCGCCCAATCGACCACCACGCCCTCGCCAAGCCGCGCCTGCAGCGCGCGCGCCTGCGCGGCGGTGTTGGCCGCGAGCGGCGAGCCGTCCTTGGTCCAGACCTGCTGATAGGCATGCGCCGATTTGGCCGGACGCGTGCGCAGCACGAACCCGCGCAGGATCGGCTGCCAGATGAGCCACGGGATTTCGACAACGCGGCGATCGGAGAGGAACTGCCCGAGGTAGCGCTTGACCGAGCCCGCATCGGGCGCATCGGGGGTGCCGAGATTGACCAGCAGGACGCCGACTTTGCCGGTGAGGATTGCAGGATGGTCTGTAGGCTTGGCCAGCGCGGGCGCGCGCGCCTGGAGCGGGGGGGTCGGCGCGGAATTCGTCGCAGGATTCGTCGGGGGTGTCACGCTCTCGGCCGGTATCGTGATTTTCGATGGCAATACAGTCGTCATCGGCGTCACAGGCCCTCAGAAAGCAGGGGAAGCCGCCGAAAGCGGAGCCCGGTGGCGGAAAACAGCGCATTGGCGATGGCGGGGGCAACCGCGATCGTGGCCAGCTCGCCCGGGTCGAAGGGTTGCTCGCTCGATTCGGCAAAGGCAATATCGATTTTGGGGCAATCGGCAAGCAGCGGCAGGCCCAGCTGCGCCAGCCGTCCGGCGGTGGGCAGGCCCGCGCTGTAGCCGGTGGACCCGCCGATCGCCTGCGCCAGCCCGAAGACCAGCCCGCCTTCGACCTGCTGGCGCGCCACATCCATATTCACGATCCGGCCGATGTCGACATAGGCCGAGAGCTGCTCGACCCGCACCGCGCCCGCTTCCTGGCGCGCGGTGGCGACCACCGCGATGAAGCCGCTGCGCTGCCCTTCGGAGGCGGCCAGATCCATGCGGTGGCAGGCGATGCCCTGCCCCGAGGCATCGGCGCCCCCGCCCCACATCGCCAGCCGTGCCGCGCCGGTGAGGCAGGCGGCGAGGCGCGGCTGCCCGCCAAGCATGCCGACCCGGAACGACATCGGCTCGCGCCCCGCAAAATGCGCGCATTCGTCGATGAAGCATTCGGTGATGAACGCGTTGTAGCCATGCGCATTGCCGCGATAGCGCGCGGTGGGCAGCGCGAGCGCGGCGGGCACATGATCCACCGCGCGTTCGGGAATGGCATAGAGCGGAAACGCGCCGGCGCAGGCGAGAATATCGGCCTTGCCGCGCACCGCCGCCAGCGCATCGGCGGCGGAGCTTTCGCCCAGCAGCCGGGCCCCGGCTTCGAGCGCGGTGGGGGGCAGCGCCAGGCGGGTGCGCCAGCCGAGCAATTGCTGCTTGCCCGGGCCGAACGCCGCCGAGGCCAGCGCGGCCGCCGGCGCGCGGGGATAGCTGGCGAGCGATTCCTGCCAGCGCGACCACATGACCTGCACCGGACGGCCGGTCGCTTTGGCCAGCGCCGCAGCTTCGCCCGCGATCCGCACATCGAGCCGCGCATCGAAGCTGCCGCCCGCGTGCATCGGATAGACCACCACATCGCCGCGGCGCACCCCCGCCGCGCGCGCCGCCACGCGCCGCGCCAGCTCGGGCGCCTGGGTTGCGATCCACAGCTCGAGCTTGCCGCCGCGCAGCCGCGCGGTCGCCGTCGCGGTTTCGAGCGGGGCATGGAGCGCGGGCGCTATGTCGTAGCGGGCGGTGAGCGTGAGCGCGGCGGGGCCAGCGGCGGCGAGCAAGGCATCGGGATTGCCATCCGCCGCAACCCGGACCGCCGCACCCTTGCGCAGCGCCAGATCGAGCCGGCGCTCGATCGCGCTGGTATCTGCGATCCGCCCCGCCGCCTTGAAGCGCGGCTCCATCGCCGCAACCGCTTTGGCGGCCGCGTGCCAAGTGGTCGCCACCGCCGCCAGCCAGCGCCGGGTGTGGACCACGCGCACCAGGCCCGTGACTTTGGCCGCGGCCTGCGCATCATAGCTCGCGAGCACGCAATCGCCCTGCGGCCCATGCGCGACCGCCGCAAAGACCATATCGGGCAGGCGCACGTCGCCCGCGAAGACGAAGCTGCCATCCACTTTCGCGGGCAGATCGAGCCGGGGAAAGCGCGGGCGCGCGCCTTCGGGAAACTGGCCCGGCTTTTCCGCCGCCGGAAGCGCGCGCAGCACCGGCGGATCGGGCGGATCAAACCGCAGAAGCTCGGGCAGCAGCGCGGCGAACGCGAGCTTGCGCCCGCCGTTGACGACGCAGTGCGCCGCGGTGTCGCACGTTTCCCACGCCACGCCCCACTGCGCCGCCGCCGCCTGCATGAGCAGCGCGCGCAGCGAGGCGGCGGCGGCGCGCAAGGGCGCCTCGAACGCGGCGAGCGCGGTGCCTTCGGCCGTGATCATCAGCGGTTCGCGCTCGGCCTCCCCGCGCGCGAGCGATGTGTCCGGTGTATCGGCCAGCGCGGGCACAAACGGCAGCCACCCCGGTGCCCACAGCGCGGCCCAGCGCGCAGCCAGCACCGGATCGCCATACTGGCGCGCGATCGGCGCGGGCTCGGTGCCCATTCGCCGCCAATCCGCGCCGAGTTCCACCGCGACGATCTGCGCGGCAAGCGTGGTGATGCCCTGCCCCATTTCGCAGACCGGCACCGCCACGCTGATGGAGCCGTCCTTGGCGATGCGGATGAAGCTGTCGAACACATGCTCGCCCGGGCCCGCCACCAGCGCGCTGGCATGGCGGCGCGGCAACAGCTGAAACCCCACGACAAGCCCGCCGGCCGCGCCCGCGCCGATCAGCAGGCCTCTTCGCGTCAATCCGGGCAAAGCGCGCGCCAAGGCCTCAGCGCGGCGTATCGAGCCAGGCGAGCACCGCGCGGGCGATGCTCAGGAATGCCTCGCCCGGTGCGCCGCCGCCCGCCGCCGGGGGGTGGCCGGCGTCGCTTTCGCGGCGGATCGCGAGATCGAGCGGCACGCGGCCGAGGAACGGCAGGCCCATCGCCATCGCCGTGGTCTCCGCGCCGCCCATGCCGAAGGGATCGCTGGCCTCGCCGCAATGCGGGCAAATGTAGCCCGCCATGTTTTCGACCATGCCGATGATCGGCACCGCGCCTTGTTCGAACAGGCCAATCGCACGGGTGGCATCCATCAGCGCCAGATCCTGCGGGGTGGAGACGATCACCGCGCCGACCGGCTTGTATTTCGAGAGCATGGTGAGCTGCACATCGCCGGTGCCGGGCGGCAGATCGACCACCAGGAGCTCCGTGTCGCCCCACTGTGCGTCGATCAACTGGTCGAGCGCCTTGCCCAGCATCGGTCCGCGCCAGGCGACCGCTTGCCCCGCCTTGACCAGATGGCCCATCGACAGCATCGGCACACCGAACGGGCTTTGCACCGGAATCAGCTTTTGCCCTTCGGCCTCGGGACGGCGGCCTTCGGTGGCCATGAGCCGGGGCTGCGAAGGGCCATAGATGTCGGCATCGACCAGCCCGACCTTGCGGCCGAGCCGCGCCATCGCCACGGCCAGATTGGCCGCGAGCGTGGATTTGCCCACCCCGCCCTTGCCCGAGCCGACCGCGATGATCGCCCGCGCGCGCTTCTCGGCGGTCATCGCCACGCGCACGTCCTTGGCGCCCGCTTGCCGCGCCGCATCGCGCACCGCCATTTCCAGCTTGTCGCGGGCCAGGCGGTCGAGCCCGCCAACCTCGATCACCAGCACCGCAGCGCCGTCTTCGGCGACGCGCACTTGCGCGGCGCGGCTCCCGGCCACGGCCCGCACCGCCTGCTCCAGCGTGCTTTGGTCCACACTCACTTCCGCGTCCTCATATGGGGCGCAATTTGCCCCTTCGGACCGAGCCCTAGCAGAGGAAAATTGGCAGCGAGACCCTGTTTTTCGGGCGCGCTCGTCCCTATAAGCGGATTATGAACAATTTCGGTGGACGTTTGTCGTGGATCGGCCTTGCGATGGCCGGCAAGAAAAGCCCTTGGGGCGGCGCAAGTTCAGGCGGCGAAAGCCCGCCGGATGACGCTGGAGAAGGCCATGACGAACCCGCCGGTTCGCCCGACCGGCCTTCATCAGACCGGCCATCGTCCGACCGGCCATCGTCCGACCGTCCGGCGCGCGCCGAGGGCCAGGGCGGCCCGCGCAACCCGTGGCTGCCGCCCGCCTCGCCCGAACGGCGGCGCGCACCCAATATCGAGGATCTGTTTCGCAAGCGCGGCGGCGGCGGGGGCGGCGGCGGGCCGATCCCCTCGTTCAACCTGCCTCAGCGCCCCGGCGGCGGTTCGTGGGTGCCGGTGGGCGTCGGTGTGGCGATCCTGCTGTGGCTGGGCGCTTCGATGGTGCACCGCATCGCACCGCAGGAAAAGGGCATCGTCACCACCTTCGGGGCCTATTCGAGCACGCTGTCTTCGGGCGTGACCTTCACGCTGCCGTGGCCGATTCAGTCGGTCACGGTGAAGGACGTCACCTCGATCCGCCGCGAGTCGATCCCCGAGGGCGAAGGCGAGAAGCTGATGCTCACCAGCGACCAGAATTTGGTCGACCTGACTTATCTGGTGCGCTGGAACATCAAGGACTTGAAGCTCTACACGTTCCAGTTGGCCGAACCCGAGCAGACCGTGCGCGAAGTGGCCGAGGCATCGATGCGCCAGTCGCTCGCCGAGGTTTCGCTCAACGATGCGATGGGTTCGGGCCGCGCCACGATCGAGCAGAATGTGCGCGAGCGGATGCAGCAAGTGCTCGATGCCTATCGCTCGGGGGTGAAGATCCAGGGTGTGGAGATCAAGAAGACCGATCCCCCGGCCAAGGTGGTCGATGCATTTAAGGACGTGTTAGCAGCGCAACAGGACGCACAGAGCGAGGTGAACCGCGCCGAAGCCTGGGCGCAGCAGCTGACCGCGCGCGCCGAGGGCGAATCCACTGCCTTCGACAAAGTCTACAACCAGTACAAGCTGGCCCCCGAAGTCACGCGGCGGCGCATGTATTATGAAACCATGGAGCGGGTGCTGAGCCAGACCGACAAGGTGATCATGGAGGCGCCCGGCGTGGTGCCCTATCTGCCGCTGCCGCAAATCAAGCCGTCTACGCCGACGCCGACGCAGGGACGCTGAAGATGGAACAGATCTGGGATACCTATCGCAACGCGATCATCGTCGCGGGCATCGCGCTGGTGGCGCTGCTCAGCTGCCTGACCGTGGTGGGCGAGGCCGAACAGGCGGTGATCGTGCGGCTGGGCGAGCCCAACCGCGTGGTAAACCGCTTCCGCCCCAACGCCGATTTCGGCCAGACCGGGGCAGGCATCGTGCTGACCCTGCCGTTTATCGAGCAGGTCGTGCGGATCGACAAGCGCGTGCTCGATGTCGATCTCGAACGCCAGCAGGTGACCTCGGCCGATCAGCGGCGGCTCGAAGTCGATGCCTATGCGCGGTTTCGCGTGATCGATCCGGTCAAGATGTACGAGACCGCAGGATCAGTCGGCAAAGTGGCCGAGCAATTGCAGCCGATCCTCAACTCGGTGCTGCGTCAGGAACTGGGCAAGCGCACGTTTGCCTCGCTGCTCACCGCCGATCGCGGGCAGGCGATGATCAATATCCGCAAGGGGCTGGACACCGAGGCGCGCGAATATGGCGCGCAAGTGATCGATGTGCGGATCAAGCGGGCCGATCTGCCCGACGGCGCACCGCTTGAATCGGCGTTTACCCGGATGGCCTCCGCGCGCCAGCAGGAAGCCGCCACCGTGCGCGCCAAGGGCCTCAAGAACGCGCAGATCATCCGTGCGCAGGCCGAGGCCAACGCGGCCAAGACTTATGCCGCCAGCTTTGGCCAGGATCCACAGTTCTATGATTTCTACCGCGCCATGCAAAGCTATGACGTGACCTTCGCGCAGAAGGGCAGCAACACCTCGCTCGTGCTTTCGCCCGACAACGAATATCTCAAGCAATTCAAGGGTAAGTAACCGGGTCTGCGCATCCATTCAAACCCGGTTCATGCATATTCGGGTGAACTGGCACCCGATCGGGAACGGGGCTTTTGGGCCGATATCATCACGAATTTCGAAAGAGGAACAGCAACGTGCGATATGCATACGGATTGACAACGGCGATGTTGCTCGCAGGCAGCGTGGTGACTTTGGCAACGGGCTTTGCGGCAGGCGCGCAAGTGGCGCAGAACGAGCCAGCGCAAATGCAGACGGCGGTGCCGCGCAGCGGAGCCCCGGCCAGTTTCGCCGATCTCACCCAGCAATTGCAGCCGGCGGTGGTCAATATCTCGACCCGCCAGCGCATCAAGGTTCAGACGAACAATCCGTTTGCCGGCACGCCGTTCGGTGATCTGTTCGGCGGCGGCCAGGGCGGGCCGCAGACGCGCGAGGCGCAGTCGCTGGGTTCGGGTTTCGTCATTTCGGCCGACGGCTATGTCGTGACCAACAACCACGTGATCACTGCCGAGGGGCAGGGCGAGATCGAATCGATCACCGTGACGATGACCGACGGCGTGGACTATGCCGCCAAGCTGATCGGGCGCGATGCCGCATCGGATCTGGCCGTGCTCAAGATCACCGGCACCAAGCCCTTTCCCTTCGTGAAATTCGGCGATTCGCATAACGCCCGCGTGGGCGACTGGGTGATCGCGATCGGCAATCCGTTCGGGCTTGGCGGCACGGTCACCGCCGGGATCATTTCGGCGGTCTACCGCAACACCGGCACCGGCTCGGCCTACGACCGCTATCTGCAAACCGACGCCTCGATCAACCGGGGCAATTCGGGCGGTCCGATGTTCGACATGGCGGGCAACGTGATCGGCATCAACAATGCGATCTTCTCGCCCACCGGCGGCAGCGTGGGCATCGGCTTTGCCATCCCGGCAGAGATCGCTGCACCGATCGTCGACAAGCTGCGGAGAGGTCAAGCGATCGAGCGCGGCTATCTGGGCGTGCGCATCCAGTCGCTGTCGGAAGATCTGGCCGCCAGCCTTGGCCTGCCCAAGAAGCGCGGTGAATTCATCCAGTCGGTCGAACCGGGTCAGGGCGCGGCCAAGGCCGGGCTCGAGGCGGGCGACGTAGTGGTGCGCGTCGATGGCAAGGACGTCACCCCCGAGCAGACCCTGTCGTTCATCGTGGCCAACACCGCGCCAGGCAGGCGCATCCCGATCGAGCTGATCCGCAACGGCCAGCGCATGACCGTGCAGGCGGTGGTGGGCAAGCGGCCGAGCGAGGAAGCGCTGGCGAAATCGCAGAATTTCGATCCCGACCAGCAAGGCGAAGACGGCGGCATGCCCGGCCCCGGCGCCGACAAGCAGACCGGCCAGATCATGCAGCAATCGCTCGGCCTCGCCGCGATCCCGCTGACGCCGCAGATCGCGCGCCAGCTTGGCGCGAGCGAGAACACCCGCGGCGTGGTGATCACCGCGGTGGACGATGCCGCCGATGCCGCGACCAAGGGCCTGCAACGCGGCGACATCGTGCTCTCGGCAAACTACAAGCTGCTCGTGACGGTGGCCGATCTCGAAGCCGTGGTGAAGCAGGCCAAGGCCGAGAACCGCGAAGCAGTGCTCCTGCGCGTCCAGCGCCGGGGTCTCCCGGCAAGCTATGTGCCGGTCCGGCTGCGGTAAGCGCCGTCCTGCTCGCACGGGCAGGTGCCGGAAACGAGAGAGGGCCCGTGTTGGGCCCTCTTTTGGATAAAGTGTTGCTCTGAAGCACGACGCCGGAATGACGGGCATCGGTGGAAAGCGATGGGGCGAACTTTGGCTCGCAAATTTCGCGTGGCGGCCCTCCGATCGTGCCACACGGCATCAGAGCCCTTTTAGTATCAATTGCTAATGTTAGCGGAGCACCATATGCGGACAGCCTCGCTACTTGAACGAGCCGACATTTTAGCCATCATCTTCATCCGGTGAATCTCGACTGTCCTCGGGCTGATCTCGAGGGTCCGGGCCATTTCTTTGTTGCTTAGGCCATCAACGACCATTTCGAGCACTTGCCGTTCGCGATTGGTTAAGCACATGACGCGTTGATGCGCAGCATCGACCTTGCTTCGGCGATCTCGGTTAGACTTTATTTTTACGGCGACGGTTTCGAGTACTTCTCGTATTCCCGTCTCGAAGATTTCGATTGGAAGGAAGTCGACAGCTCTTGCTCGCATGGCAGCGATGACATTGTCGATGGTGGGCTGATCACGATAAGCGATAACCGGCATAACTAGACGCGCATTGGCGAGCATTTCGATCACAACAGCGACACCACGCGCATCTATTGAGTCATTTACAAAAATTACCCCATCATCGGGCGCATAACTGAGAAATTCCGCGGCATTTGCGAATATTTCGACATGGAAGCCGTTGGCGAGGATCAATCTTGCTAACTTGGCGCGGAGAGCACTGTCAGGCTCGATCAAATACACGCTAACAAGGTGGGCAGGACCAACACCTTCTTCAGGCGCGCGGTCACCGCAAACTGCCGAAGGATGCGCGGTATGCGCCTCAAGGAAGGGCATTGCCGGATGCACTGCGGTTTTGGTTAAGGCCTGGGTGGGGCTCGACATGTTTAACTCCAAGTAACTCTGTTTCCGACAGGAGCTTTTTGGGCTTTTGCGGTTAACCACGCAGGAAGAGTTCGTATGGGGCAATCCCTGAGTATAACTACGTGTTGCCGGTTCCAAGGCTGTCTCTCTTGGACATGCACGCAGTCGTCCCACCCCGGAAAAATCGCCTTTTGCGCTCGCAAGGGCGACCCGGTGGGAGGGAGGGAAAATGGCCTGCATGGCGGTGATGCATTGGGGCGGAAACGGCCGGACAAGCGATTTCAAGCAGTGAGCAGGCCGAAAGCTGGACTCAGCCTATCATCGGACAAGTGTGGATCACCTTGACCGCGTCAGGAAGGCCGCTCGCAAGGAACGGCGCGCAGCAGCGGAAGCGCCGTACGATCAACACCGCGCAATCCAGATTGCCCGGAAAGCGCGCCAGTGCCGCGACCTTGGAACAATTCACTCAGGAACAAGTCCCGCGTCACGAAAAGCCATTCTGAGCCTTTCGCGAGCTGTGCGGGAAAGGACGAAGGAATTGGCATTCGGCCACGGTGCAACGACGATGCCCTTAGCAGCCAGCAATTTCAGATACCGCTGCAGGACATCGGGCGAGATATCCAGCGTGTCGAGAATCTGGGCAAATGACAAGGGAATGTCAGCGCCATCTTCGGCGAGCAGCAATTGAACGATTTCCCAAGCGGGATCACCAAACAGCCCGGTGCCGAAGTGTCGATTTCTTGCGCGGTAGAGGCGTTGTCCGATCAAAGCGATAGCGCGCATGATGCGGGACTCATCCAAGCGGATGATTGGGGGATCCGGCAACCCCGAAGGCGGCAATCGCTTGCCCATACGCTTCCCACTTGAGCCAGCAGTTGCCCACGTCGACTATACGAATCAGGAGGAGCTCAAGGCCTTGATGTTACTGCGCTATGAATCAGGGTCAATTGAAGTTAGTTCCAATTTCGATTGGACGCGTCGGTCTTGAAAGTTTGCGCATCCTGGTTCTGCGATTGCAGCTCGCTACAATCGGCAGTCTCGTCGTCTTTCAGACCACGCGGCATCGTGCGCTCATTTTTGAGTTTGCTGGCGTCGGCCCGCGCACAGTCATCGCGAATGAAAACTCCGCGCTGGATGGCGCGAGGAATTATGCGTTGCCATTCAATTATCGATGAGGGGTGCTCGCCCTTCTGACGGTGCACAAGATCCTAGCCTGCGCCAGCGAGCAGCCCATCTGAGGCCTTGATGCTTGGTCCATGGCTGAAGCAGTTACAAAAATCATTGAACTCCTGGTCTTCATGCTCAGGATCAGACCAGTGAAAGACTGCCGAATGATTGCAGCAACTTCGATCGAGCCAAAACTCGGATCACCGGCCCAATATGGCCCGGGTTTCAATTCTGGTTGGCAGTTAGGCGAGCAAGGCTCCGGGCAATCCGCGCTTCGATGTCTGACGGTGCATCGATCGAGGTCTCAAGGTAATCGCCCTGAATAGAGCAGTTGGCGCACTCCGCCTTTACAGACATATCGACCGCACCGACTTGAATCGGGGCCGCACTGTTTAAATCCTTGGCTCTATCCATGATCGGTCGGTTCACGACAACAACCTCCCATCAATGATCGCAATCGAGCCGGTCGCCTATACCTGGCCAGCACCTTTGTCAAAAGACAAGGGAGTGCATCTGCGAGACGCGTCTGTCGCGCTCGTCAGCGAGTTAGTTCAAAGTCGCTCCGACTTCTGAGGATTTGTCGACGCCTGGCGGCAGCCCAACCACTGTGCGCTCTTCCAGTGCGCTCTCAATGGCTTCAATTGCACGAGCCACACGGATCGCCGGCAGGTGCAATTCCTGTTGATCCAGTTCGGCAAGCACGCGCACCAATTCAACTGCTATGTCGGTCAATCGTTGAGGCATTTTTTTCCTATGACCCATGTGACGCGCGCTGCGGCACTTTATGCAAGTTTCAGACCTGTTCAACTTAAATATGGGTCATGCCAAAATTGGATAATCACATCTCAATAGCTTCTGCCGCAGCAGATGCATACGCATGGTATCGATTTTGCCAACACGTTGATATTGCCCTCAAAGCGTGACGTTTTCAGGTTGCAACTACCAATTCAATGGTACATGGCGACGCCAAATCCATAGCCTAGAACGCTGCTCTACCCCACGTTGCTACATAAGCAGCATACAAGGTCTTCGCAGCCAGAACAGCTGCCGATTTGTGTTTTGGTCCGCGCTTTACCAGCGCCCTGTGACGCCGCCTTGCTCCCAGCGAGCACTGCTTCGGGTGCCAGGCAGAAGAGACCTCGAAGTGTCAGAACAGCCGGATTATCCAGACACTCGGCGGTGAAACTTGGAAAGCTTCCCATCGCCCGTTACCCAAAAAGCGTACTTTTATCAAAATTATGTATAGCCCACTCGTCACAAAAGTGTCTATGTTACGGTGCGTTGCGATAACATGCGGGATATCGCAAGGGGGGCCACAGTTTTGACCGACGTAGAGTCAGATCGGATCTCGGCATTTGCCTCAACGAATTTTGAACTCGGCGAGGAGGCGCCGTTTGACCACAACGGACAAGCTGATACTAGTCGAAACCGATTGTTGTTCGTTGCCCGTGCGGAAGCAGCACGACGACGTGATCGCCGGGAATTGCTCGGCGAGTTTGGTATCCTCAGTGACCCCGCCTGGGACATTTTACTCGAACTTTACATATCCGATGCAACGGGAAGCCAGATCTATGCGTCGCTGATCGGCTCCGAGACAGGAATTCCGCAATCGACCGCCCTGCGCTGGCTCGCTGTGCTCGAAAAATCCGGCCTCGTGCGCCGGCGCATCGATGTGTTTGACAAAAGACGTCAATGGGTTGGCCTGACACCACGTGCACGGACGATTTTGCAGAAGCATTTCTCTCGATCGCGCTAACCGTGCAAGGGGCAACGCTGCAAAGTTGCCCCCGCTATGCATCCCACGGCAATCAATGCTGGGAGAATGCCCGTTGAAGCGAGCATCTCAGAAGCAAGCAGTCTGCTTAGAAATTGTGCTTTGTCAGGCTTGGCTTCTTACAGATCCCCGAAACCCGGCCAGTCTCGATCGGTTGGTTTCTGGATCTGCCACGCGCGCAAATCCGCGAGCGCACTTGCTACATGCACACCTGCCAGATGCACGCCCATCGCATCGAGTTCAGCCAACATGGCTTCCAACTCCGCGATCAAGGTAGGCAACCTGTCCTGCAAAAATCGACGCTGCTTCACTGCCTGTCTCAGTCGAAATTTCGGCCATCGGCGATGACTTCTTATGCGGTCATATAATGGTGAGACATTAAGCCAGCGTTAGCCACCGCTGGTATGCAACCCTTAACGTAGGAGCGTTCAGCGGATGCGCGCCTTGATATCTCGAGCGCGCACATATTTTCGTCATCGGCCGGAATATGGCCAGTGCAATCAGGTTCTGCTGAGATTGGTGAGCACTTCAATCGGCGACACATGGCACCTTTGGCGCGGCGGCGTTGCTGTCCACGGATCAATCACCAAATATCGAGCAGTTTCGCTCAATATTCGCCAAACTTAAGTTCTTGTTTTTGGCCCGTAGATTGCGATAGCGCTCACAGACAGTTTTAATCAAATATCTGCAGCAAGCATCATGCCGCAAGATTATTATCAAGAAGAAAATAATATTTTACGACATCGGCAACGCTGCGCGCGCCTAACTTGCCCATCATTTTCATCCGATGGATCTCGACTGTTCTCGGGCTGATCTCAAGATCACGGGCAATCATTTTGTTGGTGTGCCCCAAAGCCAGGTGATCGAGCACCTGCTTTTCCCGGCAGGATAGGCAAGCGATCTTCGAACGTACTTCGGCAAAGGTCCTTCTTTTTGCGCGCTGTGCCTCGGCATCAGGGAGAACCTGATTGATCAAGGTATTGATTTCGGCCGCCGTCTGCGGAGTTGTGACATAGTCGATGGCTCCTGACTTGATGACACGCACCACGTCGGCCAAGCGCGGCTGATCACAGAAAGCAATGAGCGGCAGCCACTGGCCGTGAGAGGCCATACTGTCGATGACTTTGTTGACGTATGTTCCGTCGGCCCCGGCGTCGACCAAGCCTATTCCGCTCGTCTGCGCCGAGGAAACGAGCTCATCGACGCTGGAGTAAATCTCCGCGTGATGCTTCGCATCGAAGACAAGTCGGGCAATCCGTCCACGCTCGGCGGCGTCGAGGGACACGATGTGGATAAGGGCGCGCGTGTTCATGCCGAAGAAATGAGCCACAAACGCAAAGTAGGCTACGATAACAAGCCCCGTCTTGAAGCGCCATTTTGGCGAAACTTCGATAAGTATATGATTTATAAATGAAATAATGTAGCCAGAGTGATTCATAATCGCGCTGGCCACCTAAGGAGTTGCACGCAGCGCTCTCACTTAGCAAAAGTTCGCATCGCTCTTTCCCTTGGTCACGGCGAAGTGCCACGCGGCGATCCAAGAAGCCTGCGGCGGGCGAACCACGGGACGGGCGGCTAGGGGTGCCGGTTCTGTGGGTCTGTCGAAATGGGCCGACTTCGCCGCATATTGGATCGGGCGGCAAGCTGCCCCCGGCTGCGGATTGCAGTCCGGACACTCAGACAAGGAAGACCGCGATGCAGTACGTCATGCTGTTCAACGAAACTAAGTCCGAACGTGACAAGCGCGATGATCCGGTGGCTGCTGGACCTTATTGGGGCGGCTGGACTGCCTATATGGGCGCACTTGCCCAATCCGGGGCCATGGTCAGCGGCAATGGCCTGCAGCCCCCTGAGACAGGCACTGTGCTTCGGGTTGAGAACGGCACGCGCCATGTTGCCGATGGGCCATTCGCCGATACCAAGGAGGCCCTTGGCGGCTATGTCGTGATCGAGGTGCCCGACCTTGATGCGGCGCTGGAATGGGCGGCCAGGGCGCCTTGCGCGGTCGCCGGCTCGGTCGAGATCCGCCCCGTCATGCCGCCTCCGCCTTCCGCCTGAACCGTGGACACCGCGCGCCATCCCGCCGCCGACATGGCCGAACGGACGGCGCGCGCGTCCTATGGGCGCCTGCTGTCGGTACTGGCCTCGCGCACCCGCGACATCGCCGCAGCCGAGGATGCCTTGGCCGATGCCTTTGCCTCGGCAGTCACCCAGTGGCCGCGCGATGGCGTCCCCGCCAACCCCGAAGGATGGCTGATCACGGTCGCGCGGCGCAGCATCGGCCGGCGTGCCGTTCGCGGGGGTGTGGCCGATCGAGCGGTCGAGGTCCTCATCATGCTGGAAGAGGAACGGGCTCGGGATTCGGCTTGCCCCCTCGGGGACGAGCGTCTGGCGCTGCTGTTCGTTTGCACCCACCCGGCGATTGATCACGAGGTCCAGGCGCCGCTCATGATGCAGACGGTCCTGGGGCTCGACGCCAATCGGATCGCCGCCGCTTTTCTGGTCGGAGGGGCGACGATGGGGCAGCGTCTGGTTCGCGCCAAACGCAAGATCCGCGATGCGGGCATCGCCTTTGCCGTGCCGGATCTGGCCGAAGTCCCCGTCCGCGTCGAGGGCGTGCTCGCTGCCATCTACGCGGCTTACGGGACAGCGTGGGACGACGTGCTGGGAGCCGATGCCAAGCTCGTCGGCCTGCGCGACGAGACCCTGTTCCTGGCTCGGCTGCTGGCCGAGCTGCTGCCGGACGAGCCCGAGGTTTTGGGGCTGCTGGCGCTGATCTTGTACTGCGAGGCCCGCCGCGATGCCAGGCGCGATGCCGCCGGAACCTTCGTTCCACTCCACGTCCAGGACCCGGGCTGCTGGTCAGGCCCCCTGATCCTTGAAGCCGAACAGGCGCTGCGGCGGGCCGCCGCACGCAATGCCCCTGGCCGCTATCAGACCGAAGCGGCCATCCAGTCGCTGCACGCCCATCAGCGGATAACCGGCGAGCGCTTCGCTGGACCGTTGGCCAAGCTCTATGACGTGCTCGCCGATCAGGCGCCCACCCTGGGCGTGCTGGTCGCGCGGGCGGTCGCCCATGCCGAAGCCGGGGCGGCCGAGGCTGGCCTGGCCCAACTCGAGGCGCTGTGCGATACCCGCGGCTATCAACCCTGGTGGGCGGCGATGGCCCGGGTGGCTTGGCTGGTTGGCGAGACAGACCGGGCGGCCAAGGCAGCGGAGGCCGCTGCGGGCCTCAGCGCCGATCCTTCCATTCGGTCCTTCCTGCTTACGGGTGGATACGCCCATTGAGGTGCCCCGCATAGCATATCCCAAGCGGGCATTGATTGCCAACGACCGCTTCTGGCAAAAGTACCCGCCCCTCTGCGCGTCGTGCAGGAAAGACAGAAAAGTTCCGGAGGTCGCCATGCGAAATTGTGTGAACGCGCTTCGATGGCGAAGGTTGGGGCGACAACGGCCGTCATGCTGCCCTGCGTTGAAAAACAGTATAAACTCTTTCGTTGTCAGGGGTGCCTGCAACGCATCGCCCGATTTGTCCCGCTTTCCTACTGCCCGGTCGCCTGATTGAGAAAATCGTTGTTCGCGGCGGGTGGGCCTTCGGGGACGGTTATGCCTTGCTCGCCCGGGGGCGGGCCGTCGGGTCCGGGGCGTCTCGCCGCGCCGGGTTCGACAATCCTGCCATCGGGATCGACATAGAAATAGTCGTCCGGATTGGCCTGCATGCTCTCGTCGTCAGGCTCCAATTGCCATTGCGGCAGCTTGAGCTCGGTCTGGAAAGCCTCGACCGGGCGTTTGAGCGTTGCGATCCGCATGTAGGAGGCGAAGGCGCGGGCCGGCGCGGTGCCGCCTTGCAGGCCGGGAACGGCGCGCGCATCGTCGCGGCCCATCCACACGCCGGTGGTGATCCCGCTCGAAAAGCCGAGGAACCAGCCGTCCTTGTTGGAGCTGGTCGTGCCGGTCTTGCCCGCCACCGGCCGCCCGATCTGCGCCGCGCGGCCGGTGCCGGTGCTGACGGCGGTCTGCAACAGATCGGTGATCCCTGCCGCGACATAGGGCGGCACCAGCTGTTGCGGCGCGTCTTCGCGGTGGCTGTAAAGCACCTCGCCATCGACGCTGGTGATCTTGCGGATGCCATAGGGCGCGATCGCCATGCCCTTGGCCTGCACTTCGGCAAAGGCGCGGACCATGTCGATCACCCGCACGTCGGACGTGCCCAGCACCATCGAGGGCAGCGTGTTGATCGGGGTGGTGATGCCGAAGCGGCGCGCCATGCCCGCCACCGCGCTGAAGCCGACTTCGTTGCCGAGCTGCGCCGCGACGGTGTTTTTCGAGTAGGCAAAGGCAGTGCGCACATCGATCGGCCCGGCGAACGTGCCGCCGGAATTGCGCGGGCTCCAGCCGTTGATGGTCACCGGCTCGTCGACCACGCGGTTGTCTGGCGTGTAGCCCGCCTCGAGCGCGGCGAGATAGACGAACAGCTTCCACGCCGAGCCGGGCTGGCGCACCGCGTTGACCGCGCGGTTATAATTCGAGGTGACATAGTCGGTGCCGCCGACCATCGCCAGCACTGCGCCGTCGCGGTCGACGCTGACCAGCGCGCCTTGCGAACCTTTGGGCACATTGGCGATGATCGCGGCGGTGGCGGCGTGCTGCGCGGCGGGATCGAGCGTGGTCCACACCTCGATCGGCTGATCGTTATCGGGCAACAGCAGATCGAGCTGCGGCAGCACCCAATCGGTGAAATAGCGCGCCGAGTTCTGGCCCTGCTCCTGCGCGAGCTTGACCCCCTTGAGATCGACGGCATCGGCCTCGGCGGGGGTCAGCACCCCGGTATCCTGCATGGTCTGGATCACCACCCGCGCGCGGCCGATCGCGGCGGCGGCATCGGCGGTGGGCGAATAGTTCGAGGGTGCCTTGACCAGGCCGGCAATGATCGCCGCCTCGGCCAGGCTGAGCCGGTCGCCGCCATGGCCGAAGAATTTGCGCGCGGCGGAATCGATGCCATAGGCCCCGCCGCCGAAATAGACCTTGTTGAGATAGAGCTCGAGGATCTGCGACTTGGTGAATTTGGTTTCGAGCGCCATCGCGAGCAGCGCCTCGCGCACTTTGCGATCGATCGTGCGGCTGTTGTTAAGGAACACATTGCGCGCGAGCTGCTGGGTGATGGTCGAGCCGCCCTGCCGCCACCGACCGCTTTGCAGGCGCACCCACAGCGAGCGCACGATGCCGACCGGATCGACCCCCCAATGATCGCGAAAGCGCCGGTCCTCGACCGAGATGATCGCCGCTTTCATGATGTCGGGAATGCGCTCGTCGGCGATCCAGCGGCCATAGCTCGGCCCCAGGGTGACCATCTCGGACCCGTCGCTGGCGCGGACCACGATGATCTGCCCGGTCTGCGTCGATTTCAGCCCTTCGTAGCTCGGCAGCGACCGCGCGGTGACGAAGACCGCGCCAGCGAGCGCAAGCCCGCCCAGCAGCGCGAAGCCGATACCCCAGACGAACAGGCGGCGCAGCCAGCGGCCGATGGCCGAGCTTTCGCCGGAGGACCGCTCACCGCGCGAAGAGGAGCGGCCCGGTTCGGGGCGCCGGGGAATGTCCCGTCTGGCCATTAGTGAGGTCCGGCTCCCTGAAAACTTCGCCGCATCGCGTGCGGTCGGGTGGCGCTATGCGCAAGGCACTTGGAACGCAGGATTAATCGCGCGGGTTCATTCCGCAGGTTTGAAATCGAGGCTGGCGCTGTTCATGCAATAGCGCTGCCCCTCGGGTCCCGGGCCATCGGGAAAGACGTGGCCGAGGTGGCCGTCGCAGCGCGCACAGCGCACTTCGACCCGGACCATGCCATGCGAGACATCGCGGACATTCTCGACCGCGTCGCTTTCGATCGGCGCGGTGAAGCTGGGCCAGCCCGAGCCGCTGTCGTACTTCGTGTCCGAAGTGAACAGCGGTGCGCCGCAGCCCGCGCACATATAGGCACCGGTCGCCTTGTTGCGATCATACTTGCCGGTGAACGCGCGCTCGGTGCCCGCCTCGCGGAGCACGTGATACTGCTCGGGGCTCAGCCGCTCGCGCCATTCGGCTTCGGTCAGGTTCATCTTGTCAGGCATCCCGGGTCTCCTTTGCTGCCCATGAAGCGGCCCTGTTGCCGCATCCTTTCAGGGCAATATGGGATCAGTTCAAGTGCTCGACAATGAGCACGGTGCCATGATGCCCGGTTATCCGCATGCGCGTGCCCGGCTGCGCGTCGGGACCTTGCGCCAGCCATTCGGTATCGCCGTGGCGGACCCGCCCGGTGCCGCCCTCGATGACATGGCTGACCACGCCGGTTTCACCCACCAGCTGCCCGCCGCGATCATTGAGCATGGGATCGGGCGAGACGAGCGGATTGCGCCTGAGCCAGCGCCGTGCCGCGCCGAGCATTAGCGCACAAAGGATCGCAAAGAGCAACACTTGCACGGTGAGATCGACCGGCATGGCCGAGGCGACGACCCCGGTGACCAGCGCCGCCGCGGCCAGCCAGATCAGGAAATAGCCCGGCGCGACGAGCTCGGCGATGGCAAGCGCGACGCCGAGCGCCATCCAGCCCCATTGCAGGCCGAACATCTGGGTGAGCCACTCCACTGGCCTAGCCCTGCCCGCCGAACGAGCCCGACGGCGGGCCGGGCACACGCGGCGGCCGGGGGCTGGACGGCGGCGCACCGGGCTGGGTGCCCGGCGCCGGGCGCAGCGCATCGTTGATCAGCTCGCCGATCCCGCCGAGCGAGCCGACCAGCTGGGTCGCCTCGACAGGGAACAGGATCGTCTTGGCGTTGGGCGAATTGGCAAACTGGCCGATCGCCTCGACATATTTTTGCGCGATGAAGTAATTGAGTGCCTGCGTGCCCGAAGTCTCGATCGCTTCGGAAACCACCCGCGTGGCCTGCGCTTCGGCCTGCGCCGAGCGTTCGCGCGCCTCGGCATCGCGGAAAGCGGCTTCCTTGCGCCCTTCGGATTCGAGGATCTGGCCCTGCTTCTGGCCCTCGGCCTTGAGGATCTCGGAGGCGCGCGAGCCTTCGGCTTCGAGGATCTGCGCGCGCTTCTCGCGTTCGGCCTTCATCTGGCGGGCCATCGCATTGGAAATGTCGGCGGGCGGGCGGATATCCTTGATCTCCACGCGCACGATCTTGAGCCCCCACGGCGAGGTCGCGTGATCGACCACGGCGAGCAGCCGCCCGTTGATATCGTCGCGCCGCGAAAGCGTTTCATCGAGGTCCATCGAGCCCATCACGGTGCGCAGATTGGTGGTGGTGAGTTGCATGATCGCCTGGTAGAGATTGGACACCTCGTAAGCCGCCTTCCCGGCATCGAGCACCTGGAAGAATACGACCGCATCGACCCCGACCATGGCATTGTCGCGCGTGATGATTTCCTGCCCGGGGATTTCGAGCACTTGCTCCATCATGTTGATCTTGTGGCCCACCCGGTCGATGAACGGCAGGATGAAATGGAGCCCGGGCTGCGCGGCAAGCGAGAATTTGCCCAGCCGCTCAATGGTATAGACATGGCCCTGGCGCACCACGCGGATGCCGGTGGCCAGATAGACAATCACCAGGCCAACAAGCAGAATGAGCACAGCTTCCATCGATTTCGCCCCCTTATTGCCGCCATGATCGCCGCGCCGCGCAACCTAGCCGATTGCGCGGCGCATCAGTAGTGCGATTTTGCGTGCCGCCGCGCGCTCAGGTGCCGGGCGGAACCACTGCATCGAGCCGGGCAAGACAGGGCTGCGCCTGCGCCGGCAGCGTCTGCTCGGGTTCGGCGGCGGCGCGGCGTTGAATCGCAGCCGCATCGGCGGCCAGCAGATCGCGCACGGCTTCGCGCGTCAACGCCGCTTCGTCCATCGCGCGCGCGCCGATGATCGCAAAGAAGCGCTTGCCCCGTTCGGCCAACGCCGGGAGCGCGCGCGCGGCGGGGTTGCCGCGTTGCTGCTCGGCCGAGGTCAGCGCCAGAACCGCCGCGCAGTGCAGCGCATCGCGCAAGTCCGGCGCCAACGCGTCCGTGCTGTCGGTGGCTGCAGCGTAGGCAGGAAGCGCGAGCAGCGCCAGCGGAGCGGCGAGATAGGCGAAGCGGCGCATGGCTCGCTATAGGACCAAGCGGCGGGAAGGTCACCCACGATCGCATGGGTGTTGGCCGGCGCAGCGACACCGCGGCGACTCGCTTGCGCGTCGTGCCAACGGCAGGGCTGAAACTGCGCGAAAGGCGGTAAAAAAGGGACCGCGAGCAGCCAGGGACTGGTCGCGGTCCGTGAGGTCAGCCGCATTTGCCGGGTGTCGGGCAAACGCCTGCTGGAGAGAGGATTATGACGCGGAGGTGTTGCACCGCGCAAGGTCTTCGGCAGACAATTCGCCGTTTGGCGTTGCAAACCGCGCGACTTTTCCGACTTTGCGGGCAAGGCGCGTGCAGACGAACACCGGACGCGCCGTATCGCGCGCCGCCGAGCATTCGCTGCCGGCGCAGGACCAAACCGTTTCACCTTCGAGCATGCGGGCGGGAGCGGCGAGCGGCGCGGCGAGCGTGACGGAGTAGAATGCGCCCGGCGCGGCAGCGCGGACGGGGCTGGCGGTCAGGCCGAAGCTGGCGGCGGTGCCGGCAAGCGCAAGGAGCGCGGGAAGCAGCGGGCGGAGCGTGTCGTTGCGAAGCGTGAACATTGGTGGTCCCCTTTTGAAACTGAAACCGGTGGCGGTCTCACATGCGTCTGCGGCGGAACCAGCGATGCAGACCGTCTGAACGACCGGGTGACCCGGGGCTTGCCAGAGCGTTCCTGGAGAGGCGGCGCTATTTCCGTTGCGAATCACTACCTATCTGAATGGGTTTTTAGTTGCAACTAGAAACTTACATTGACGCAGCATTTTTGTTATGGCACTCAGCGTCATGGACAAACTTCGCGAACCCCTTGCCGACATTGCCCAATGCGGGCTCCCCTGCGCTCTCGAAGCGATGGGCGAGCGATGGTCGTTCATGATCCTGCGTGCTGCATTCAATGGCATCTGCCATTTCGAGGAATTCCTCGAAGTGCTGGGCATCGCTCGCAATATCCTTTCGAATCGGCTTTCGCGGCTGGTCGAGGCCGGTATTCTCAAGCGCGAACATTGCGCCGAAGACCGCCGCCGCATCGAATACCGGCTGACGCCGCGCGGCCATGATCTGCTCCCCGCCATGCTCGCGCTGCGCCAGTGGGGCGAAAAGTGGGTGATGGATACCCCGGCCAATCCGGTGCTGTGCGATCAGCGCGACGGCAAGCCGATCGCCCCGATCACAGTGCGCGCGCACGACGACCGGGTGCTGGGCTGGGAGGATCTGACCTGGCGCGACACTGCGCAAGTCGCGCACGACGCTGCGCAAGAGGCTCCGGTGCACGCTTCAGCTGTCCAAGCGATTCGCTAAGCCCCGCCGAACGTTCGGCCTGGCCCATCGGGGATTGACCTGCCGCCGCGCCTGGGGAATGCCTGCAACGCCATGGCCCGCCTGTTTCACATCAGCGATCTGCACTTCGGACTCGAAGATCGGCTCGCGCTCGATTGGCTGGCCGGCCGCGTGCACGCCGAACAGCCCGACGCTGTGGTCATCACCGGCGATCTGACCATGCGTGCGCGGCTCCACGAATTCGCCGCCGCGACGCTCTGGATCAAGTCGCTAGGCGTTCCCGTGATCATCGAGCCGGGCAACCACGATCTGCCCTACTTCAATCTGCGCGAGCGGTTCACCGACCCTTATGGCCGGTTTCGTGCGTTCGAAGCGCAATTCGAGCGGCCGCTCCAGCTTGCCAAAGCGATGCCCGGCGCGGCCTTCGTGCCGTTGAAAACCACCGCGCGTGCGCAGTTGCGGCTTGATTGGTCAAAAGGGCGCGTGGGAACGCGGGCGCTTGCCGCGACGCTGGCGGCGATCGATGCGCTGCCCGCCGGGACCCGCGCAGTGGTCACCTGCCACCACCCGCTGACCGAAGCGGGCACGCATGGCAAGGCGCTGACCCACGGCGGCACGCGGGCGCTGGCGGCATTGGCCCAGCGCCGGGTTCTGACGGTGCTCTCAGGGCACGTCCACGACCCGTTCGACATTCAGCACCCGACCATCCACGGCCCGGTGCGCATGATCGGCGCAGGCACGCTGTCCGAGCGTGTGCGCGACACCCCGCCGAGCTTCAACGAGCTGTCGTTCAACGGCGGCGAACTCGGCCTGACCGTGCGCGCCATGCCGCCCGGCCCGCGCTGAACCTTGTTCTAAAACGCCTTATTGGGCAGCAGGCGCGGACGCGGCGGCCGCAGGCGCTTCCGCTGCGGGAGCGCCAGCAGCAGCCGGGGCACCTTCAGCCGGGGCGGCGGGGGCGGCGGCGGCAGCCTCAGCGGCGGGGAGCGGCATGTTGGCACCCATCGAATTGAGATAGAGAATGACATCGGCGCGCTGCTGCGGATCGGTGATCCCGGCGAACGACATCTTGGTGCCGGTGGCATACTTTGCCGGGCTGGTCAGCCATTCGTCGAGGCTGTTGAAATCCCAGTTCCCGCCCTTGCTCTTCAGCGCATCGGAATAGGCGAAGCCGCGCGCCGCCGAAGCCTTGGCCGCGCCCACGATCGCCCAGAGATTGGGGCCGATGCCGTTCGCGCCGCCCTGCGCGACCGAATGGCAGGCTTTGCACTTGGCGAATGTCGCCTCACCCTTGGCCATCTGGGCGACCGACAGCCGGTTCGCCATCGGCGCGACCGCAGCAGCGCCTTCGCCGCCCGCCGCTTCGACGCCTTCGATCACATAGCCCATCTTTTCCGGGCGATGATCCTTGTCGGCCATGAAGTAATGGCTGGAAAGGCTGGACAGCCCGAGCGCCATGACGCCGCCGAACAAAGTCCAGCCAGCGATGGTATTGAAACTGTCGTCCATGGTGCACCTCATAACAGGAGCGCGTATGCTGCGACGCGCAAATTTGCGCCCGATTAGTCGGCACCCCGCGCTTGCGCAAGTGCGTATCGAACGACCTGTAGGGCACAATCCGCCGCGATGCCCGGCAAAATGCCGCTTGTCGCACCGGGGAACGCGGCCTAAGCCGCGCGGCCATGCACAGTTATCCCGCTCCCGCCCAGCGGCTCGTCGAAACCATGGTCGCCGCCGCCGCTGCCGATCCCGATCGCGCGGTTGCATTCCAGGGCGCTCCGGGTGCCAATTCGCACCGCGCCGCGCTCGAAGCCTTGCCCGATTGCCTGCCGCTGCCCTGCTTTTCGTTCGAGGATGCGCTCGACGCGGTGCACGAAGGGCGGGCCGGCCGCGCGATCATTCCTATCGAAAATTCGCAGCACGGGCGCGTCGCCGATATCCACTTCCTGCTCCCCGAAAGCGAGCTGTCGATCGTGGGCGAGCATTTCCTCGCGATCCACGCCAGCCTGATGAGCACCGGTCCCGGCCCGTTCACCAGCGCATTCAGCCATCCGCAAGCGCTCGGCCAGTCGCGCTTCTATCTGCGCGAGCGGGGCATCGTGCCGATGTCCTATGCCGATACGGCGGGCGCTGCGGCCTATGTTGCGGAGCTGGGTGATCCGGCGATCGCCGCGCTCGCGCCGACGATTGCCGCAGAGCTTTATGGGCTGAACGTGATCGAGGAGCATGTCGAGGACGCGGCGGACAACATGACCCGGTTCGTGCTGCTTGCCCGCGCGCCGCTCGATCCGGCCGAGCTGCGAGGCCCGGCAATCACCACGTTCGTGTTCGAAGTGCGCAATATTCCCGCCGCGCTGTACAAGGCGATGGGCGGGTTTGCCACCAATGGCGTCAACATGACCAAGCTCGAAAGCTACCAGCGCGGCGCCAGCTTTGCCGCGACTGCGTTCTATGCCGATATCGTCGGCAAGCCCGGCGAGCCGGCGGTGGACCGCGCGCTCGAGGAATTGGCGTATTTCGCCAAGGATTTGCGCCTGCTGGGCACTTATCTGCAGACCCGCGAGCGCGGCTAGCGGGGCAATAAGGGCGACAAAATCCGCTTGTCGCGGCGCGGTGTGCATGCAACCAATCGGCGCGTGACAACTGCAGCGGCACCCGACAGCGCGGAGACAGGCGCGCGCGCATGGCAGGCCGCGCGCGAGATGCGCGACATCCAGTTCGCGCCGGTCCCCGATGTCACTACCCCCGAACCGCAGCCGCCCGAATGGCTGCTCGCCATCATGCGCTTTCTGGCCAAGCTGTTCGAGCCGTTGGGCAAATGGCTGGGGCAAGGCTGGGGGGCAGTCGAAGTTGTGCTGATCGTGCTGACGGCATGCGCCGCGCTGTGGCTCGCCTGGACGCTGCTCTGGCCGCTCTGGCGCGATCGGCGCAGGGCCGCAGCCGCTGCGCCGGATTGGGCCCCGGAGCGCGGGGCGGCGCTCGCGCTGCTCGAGGATGCCGATCGGCTGGCCGCCGAGGGGCGCTTCGACGAGGCGGCGCGTCTTCTGCTCACGCGCAGCATTCACCAGATCGCCAGCGCACGCCCGCAATGGCTGACACCATCGAGCACCGCGCGCGAGATCGGCTTGATCCCCGCAATGCCCGCGCCGGCCAAACGCGCCTTCGCCGAAATCGCGCAAGTCGTCGAGCGCAGCCTCTATGCGCTGCAGCGCCTCGCCGCCGACGACTGGACCCGGGCGCGTGCGGCCTATGCCGAATTCGCGCTCGCCGATCTCAAGGCAGCGGCATGAACGGAGCGGCCTTTTCGCGCGGGACGGCGCTGGGCATGGTGCTGATCGGCGCGCTGGCGTTCGTCGGCCTGCTCTATTGGTTGGGCAACAGCGGCGGCCCGGCAAACAACGGCGGCGGCCATGCCGGCGGGCGCGGTCTCAATGGCTTTGCCGCGCTCGCCGCGATGCTGGAAGCGGACGGGTTCGAAGTGCGCCGCGCGCGCGGGAAGGACGGGCTGACCCGCGCGGGGCTGCTGATCCTGACCCCGCCCGCAAACGCCAAAGGGAGCGAGATCGAGGCCATCGTCGCCGCGCACCGCACCGCCGGACCGACCATGGTGATCGCGCCCAAATGGGAGGCCATCGCGGTGCGGCGCAATCCCAAGGCCAAGCGCGGCTGGACCAAGATCGTCGGCACCGCCGCGCCCGAATGGCCGGGTTTTCGCGACGATATCCGCGTCGACATCGGCAAGGTGCCGGCGCGCGGCTGGCAAGGCGGCGGGGCGCGTGGGCGCTTGCCGCGCACGGATCAGGTTCTTTCGGGCGAAGGGGCCGGGCTGGTGCCGCTGGTGACGAGCGGCGACGGGCGCGTGCTCGCGGCGTTCGATGAAGGGCACGGCGATTATCCCGCGCTCGATGCGTTCGCCGATGTGCCCCGCCGGGCAAAGCTCAGCAGCGATGCGGATGCGCCGCAGGTCTATCCGCTGGTCTTCGTGTTCGAGCCCGATCTGCTCGACAACTGGGGGCTGGCGGACCGCGCGACCGGGCTCATGGCGCACCGGCTGGTGCTGGCGGCAGCGGGTGGACGCGATGAACAGGTGACATTCGACCTCACGCTCAACGGGCTGGGCGCGGCGCGCAATCTGCTCACGCTGGCGTTCGAGCCGCCGTTTGTCGCGGCCACGGCATGCTTGCTGATGGCGATGCTGGCGATCGGCTGGCGCGGGTTCAACCGGTTTGGCCCCGCTTGGCAGCAAGGCCGCGAGATCGCGCTGGGCAAGACCATGTTGGTGCGCAACAGCGCCGGCCTTGTCCGCCGCGCTGGGCGGCTGCACCTGATCGCGCAGCCCTATGCCGAGGCAGCGCGCGAGCGGCTGGTCGCCGCGCTGGGCCTGCCGCGCGGGCGCCCGATGGACGAGACCGACCGGGCGATCGATCACGCGCAGACCCGGCGCGGTATCGCGGGCGCGCCATTTTCGCAGGCGGCGGCGCGGCTGAGCGCGGCCCGCCGTGCGCACGAAGTGGTGCGCACGGCGGCGGATGTACAGCATATCGAAAAGGAACTGATGCCGTGAATCTGGACAATGTGCGCGAACTGGCCGACACGATCCGCGCCGAAGTGGCCAAGGCGGTGGTGGGTCAGGACGCGATCGTCGATCATTTGCTGATCGCGCTGTTCGCGGGCGGCCATGTCCTGCTCGAAGGCCCGCCGGGCACCGCCAAGACCTTTCTCGCGCAGTGCTTCGCCGCCGCTCTGGGGCTCGATTTCGGGCGCATTCAGTTCACCCCCGATCTGATGCCGGGCGATATTCTCGGCTCCAACCTGTTCAATTTCCAGACCAGCCAGTTCACCCTGACCCGCGGCCCGATTTTCTGCGAGCTGCTGCTGGCCGACGAAATCAACCGGACCCCGCCCAAGACCCAGGCCGCGCTGCTCGAAGCCATGCAGGAACGGCGCGTAACCCTGGACGGCGAGACGTATCCGCTGTCCGACCGGTTCATGGTCGTCGCCACACAAAACCCGATCGAGAATCAGGGGGTCTATCCGCTGCCCGAAGCGCAGCTCGACCGTTTCCTGTTCAAGCTGCTCGTGGCCTATCCCTCGGCGGAGGAGGAAACGCAGATTGTCATGCGCTTTGGCAGCGGGCGCGGAGCGCCCCGCCTGGCCGAGCTGGGAGTCGGCGCGGTAACCGGCGCTGCCGCGATCGCGGCCGCCAATGCGGCGGTGGCCACGGTGACGCTGGCCGAAACGGTGATCGACTATGTGGTGCGGCTGGTGCGCGCGACGCGTGAGAGCGCCGATCTGGTCGCGGGGGCGAGCCCGCGCGCGGCGGTTCTGCTCGCAGGCGCGGCGCGGGCGCGCGCTGCGCTCGACGGGCGCGATTATGTCGTACCCGATGATGTGAAAATGCTGGCCACCGCCGTGCTGCGCCACCGCATGCTGCTCAGCCCCGTTGCCGAGATCGAAGGGCGGCAGGTGGAAGCCATCGTCGCCGATCTGGTCGAACGGACCGAGGCCCCGCGCTGATGCCGGCGCCCCTGCTCTGGGCATGACCTTGCCCGTGTTCTATCCGAGCGCGCGCGCGGTGCTCTTGCTGGGCTTGGCCGCGCCGTTGGCGCTGGTTCTGGCGGCGGTGCTGCCGGGCGCATGGGTTGTTGCCCCGGCGCTGGGCGGCACGCTGCTGGTGATGGTCGTGCTCGATGCGCTGTTCGCCGGACAGGCGCTCGATCTGCGGGTGATCGCGCCCGCCGATTGCGAGGTGGGCCAGCCGCTTACGCTCACCGTGCTCGCCGATCTCGCGCGCGCCGCGCCGGGCGCCAAGCCGGTGGCGGCGCTGGCGCTCGATCCCCGGCTTGCCGCGGGCGGGCGCTTGCTGCAACCGCTGACCACTACGCCGGATGCGCCACTGGGCGTATGGAGCGCGGCGATCACGACAGTGCCGAGCAGGCGCGGGACCGGCGCGATCGCGCGGGTATGGCTGCGCTGGCAAGGCCCGCTGGGGCTCGCCCATCGCCAGATCGAGCGGCCGGTGGACGCGCACGTGCGCGTCTGGCCGGATATTGCTCCGGTCCGCAGCCCGGGCTTGCAGATTTTCCTGCGCGATGCGCAATTCGGCATGGTGGCGCGGCGGATCAGGGGCGAAGGCAGCGAATTCGAAGCACTGGCCGAGTACGAGCCGGGCATGGACCGGCGGCGGATCGACTGGAAAAGCTCGGCCCGCCATGCGCGGCTCTATGCCAAGGAGTTCGAGACCGAGCGCAACAACCAGATCGTGTTCGCCTTCGATTGCGGGCAAACGATGTGCGAGCCGGTCGATGGACGCGGCGGCAGCACTTCACGGATCGACCGCGCGGTGACCGCTGCGCTGACCACGGCATGGGTCGCGCTGAAAGCGCAGGACCGGGTCGCGCTCTATGGCTTTGCCGCAAGGCCGCAAGTGCTGAGCGCGTTCGTGACCGAGCCGCGCGATTTCCAGCGCTTGCAGCGCGCCGCCGCCGCGCTCGATTATACCGCAGAGGAAGCCAATTTCACGCTCGCGCTTTCCTCGCTCACCGCGCGGCTGCGGCGGCGCTCGCTGATCGTGGTGTTTTCCGACTTTACCGATCCGACCAGCGCGGAGCTGATGATCGAGAACCTCGCGCGGCTGACCCGGCGGCATGTGGTGATGTTCGTGGTCATGGCCGATGCCGAACTAGGCGGGATTATCGATGCGCCGGTCACCGATCTGCAGGATGCGGCAATGGCGGTGACAGCCAGCGCACTGCTGCGCCAGCGCGCGCTGGTGCTGCAACGGCTGCGCCGCTGCGGCGTCGATGTGATCGAAGCGCCGCATGCGCTCATTGGCACCCGGCTGCTCGATGCCTATCTGGCGGTGAAGCGCAAGGGGAGCATCGGATGAGCGCGGATGCGCCCGGGTTTGGTGCCGGCCTCGCGCGGCGGGTCAGCGGCTGGATGGGGCGCAGCACCGCGCAGGCGGTCGCCGCCACCGAAAGCGCCGCGCTGCGCTCGGACCGGTTCCGGCTCGAGCGCGAGGCCGACTGGCGGCGGCTGGAAGCCATCGTCGTGCGGATCGAGGCCGGCCGGCTGCGCGCGGTTTCGGACGACGATCTGCAAGCCCTGCCCGTGCTTTACCGCAATCTCGCCTCCAGCCTTTCGGTCGCGCGCGAGACCTCGCTCGACCGCGCGACGCTGTCGTGGCTCGAGGCGCTGGTGCAGCGCGCGTGGTTCATCGTCTATGGCCCGCGCGAGGGCTTGCGCAGCTGGCTGGGCCGCTTTCTCGGCGGCGGGTGGAGCGCGGCGGTGCGCCGGCTGGGCATCGATCTGGCAATCTCCCTCGGCATCATGGTCACCGGCACGGTGGTGGGCTGGCTGATGGTGGCCAGCGATCCGGACTGGTTCTATGCGATCATGCCGGGCGGCGGCGGCGATGTGCGCGTGCCCGGCGCCAGCCGCGCGGCGCTCTATGCCACCTTGTTCGGCAATCAGGACCAGAATGGGCTGGGCGCGTTCGCCGCTTTCCTGTTCAGCAACAACGCGCAGGTGTCGATCCTCGCCTATGCGCTTGGCTTTGCGTTCGGCGTGCCCTCGATCCTGCTGCTCATCCACAACACCACCGGGCTGGGCGCGCTGCTCTGGCTCTATCATGGCCAGGGGCTGACGTGGGAGCTGATCGGCTGGCTTGCGGTGCACGGCACGACCGAACTGTTCGCGATCCTGCTCGCGGGTGCATCGGGCATCCATATCGGCCGCGCGATGGCCTTTCCGGGGCAGATGGCGGTGCTCGATGCAGCGGCCATCGCTGGGCGGCGTACCGCGCTGGTGATGGCCGGGGTGGTGCTGATGCTGATCGCGGCGGGGCTGCTCGAAGGTTTTGCCCGGCAATTGATCGACAACACCGGCGGGCGGCTGGCCATCGGCGGGTTCATGCTGGCGTTCTGGTGCGTCTACTTCTTCGCATGGCGGCCAAAAGCATGAGCGCGGCGACGGGGCTGGCGCGCGGGTGGAGCCGGATGCGCGGGCGGGCGGCAGCGGTGCCCGGCGCGCCCGTGCTATCCGATGAGGAACGCCGCGCGCGCACCGTGATCACGCCCGAAGGGGTGCGCCTGCCCGTCACATTGGCCAGCCGGGGCGCGCGCGCCGCGGCGCTGATGATCGATCTGTTCCTGATCGGCTTCACCATGACCGCGACCACGTTCGTGCTGGTGTGGATGGCGGGCGGGATCGGCATTTCGGAGCGCGATCTGAACACCGGCACGGCGCGCGCGAGCGCGCTCCAGGCACTGGTGGTGATCTGGCTCATCGCCATGTTCCTGTTTCGCAACGCGTGGTTTCTCTCGTTCGAACTTGGCCCGCGCGGGGCGACGCCGGGCAAGCGCATGCTGGGCATCCGGGTTGCGGCGCGCGGCGGCGGGATAGGCGCTGAAGCGGGTGGGGGGCGGCTGACCACCGAGGCGGTGATCGCGCGCAATCTGATGCGCGACATCGAGCTGTTCATGCCGCTGGTGTTCATCGGCGGCGCGATCGAGGCAGGCAGCGACACCGAACTGGCCGGATGGTCGGGCGCGGTGTGGTTTGCGGTGTTCGTGCTGTTTCCGTTTCTCAACCGGGATGCCTTGCGCTGCGGCGATGTGATCGCGGGCACCTGGGTGATCGAGGCGCCGCGCCGCAAGCTGGAGCAGGCGCTCTCGCTGGCCGCCGCCGCGCGCGGCACCAGCGCGGAAACCGGCGCGCAGTACCGCTTTGGCGAGGCGGAACTTGCGGTCTACGGCGAATACGAACTGCAAGTGCTCGAGCGCGTGCTGCGCGACAACCGGCCCGAGGCCATGAGCGAAGTGGCCGAGATGATCTGCGCCAAGATCGGCTGGACCGGCGGCAAAGGCGATGAACGCGCCTTCCTCGAAGCCTACTACACCCAGCTGCGCGCGCGCCTCGAACAAGGCATGCGTTTTGGCCGGCGCAAGGCCAACAAGCATACCCCGGGGGGCGGATGATCGCGGGCTTGGAGATCGCGGAAGACGACCTTTCGGGCGATGACATCCGCGCGCTGGTGGCGCTGCACCTTGCCGGCATGCATGCCGAAAGCCCCGCCGACAAAGTCCACGCCCTGCCCTTGGACAAACTGCGCCAGCCCGGTGTGACCTTCTATGCCGCGCGCGTGCACGGCGAAGTGGCGGCCATGGGCGCGATCAAACACCTCGATGAAACCCACGGCGAACTCAAATCCATGCGCGCCGCCCCGGCATGGCGGGGCAAAGGCGTGGGCGAGGCGATGCTGGTGCACTTGCTCGCGGTGGCGCGAGAGCGGGGGTATGCGCGCGTGAGTTTGGAGACGGGCCGGACCGAGGCGTTTGCGGCGGCGGCGGGGCTGTATCGCAAGTACGGCTTTGTGGAGTGCGAGGCGTTTGCGGACTATGTGGTCGATGAATTCAGCAGGTGCATGACGCTCGCGCTCTAAATAATGCAGCTGGGGGAAAATGACTTTGCGTTGTTAAACCGTAATTTTTGTAGTGTGTAAATATTTCCTCACGGTCAAGTCACTAACGGCTTGAACCTTTATCGACAAGCGACGGCACTAATGTTAGTTTGGAATCGGCGTTAGGGACAATATATATTGAAGTTTCTTCATTTTCTTCTCGGACCATTACGATTCGGCCATGGAAATCACCTGTTCCAAACTCAGCCGTGGCAAAGTCGTACCCCCTGAGGTTCCCAGCGTAGCGATGGAGAGTGAGTGGGATAACTTGCTTCTGGCCAGTAAATTGAAGGCGGGCTTCCACCAGCGATACGGAATGAATCGCCCCATCATCAGCCTTCATTGTCCAACCAGGCGTTTGCATCGAAAGACGAAAGTTGCGGGTGACTCCAACTGCGGCCTCAGGATCGGGTGCTAAAGGAACGTAGGACTGCGCGATCATTGAAAGACGCTGCAGCGAAATAGAATTGCCGGACTCATCGAACAAAGCACCAACGTTGTCGGTGGGTTCACCTTCCAGAATGACTAGCAAGTCGATGGCATCGTAGAGTCGGCCATATTGGATGACCTCCCCCATTTCCAACCACGGGAATGAAGCTATGTCCTCCAGCCCCATGCATTGTATGGAGAGGCTTTCGGCTTTTGCGCGGGCCGACTGCGTGAAGCCCGTAGATGAGACCAATACTCCGTGGTGGACGCCGGTCGCGCTGCACTTGTGCGCAAAGGCTTCAACAGCAGGCACACCGACAGGACGACTCCTATCCCTACATTCAAGCGCTGTCAGAGTGCGGTGGTGCCCTCGGTCCCAAGTGATGACGATGTCATGTTCACGTGACCTGCCAGTATCTCTGTCGCGGAGCCGTCGACAGGGAGCTTCAATCTGCACATTACCGCCTCCTCCCCACAGCGCCTTTTCAAGCGCAGCGACAATCTGCTCTAGTTGTTTCCCCGGCTTCGTCATAATTAAAGCTAACATGGGGATTTCAAATCACCCAGTGGGACACGGTGGAGAATCCGCAACTCTGAATTCGCGAAGATAGAGATGGCTGGGATGCAAGGGCGATGGCCCTTGCCTGCCGGAGGCAAAAACAAAAAAGGCCCCGCCGGGGCAGGGCCTTCTTGTATTCCATGGCAAACAGTCAGCTCAAAGCGCCCCGGTCAGCTCCGGCACCAGCGTGAACAGGTCGCCGACGAGGCCGATGTCGGCCACCTGGAAGATCGGGGCGTCTTCGTCCTTGTTGATGGCGATGATGGTCTTGCTGTCCTTCATGCCCGCGAGGTGCTGGATCGCGCCCGAGATGCCGACCGCGATGTAGACTTGCGGCGCGACGATCTTGCCGGTCTGGCCGACCTGGTAGTCGTTGGGCACAAAGCCCGCGTCAACCGCCGCGCGGCTCGCGCCGATGCCCGCGCCCAGCTTGTCGGCGAGCGGGGTGATGACCGAAGCGAAGGTTTCGGCATCCTTGAGCGCGCGGCCGCCCGAGACGATGATCTTCGCGCTGGTGAGTTCGGGGCGCTCGCTCTTGGCGATTTCAGAGCCCACGAAAGTGCTCAGGCCCGAATCGGCATGGACGCCGACCGTTTCGATCGGGGCCGAACCGCCGGTGGCCGCGGCCTTGGCAAAGGCGGTGCCGCGCACGGTGATGACCAGCTTGGCATCGCTCGATTCGACCGTGGCGATAGCGTTGCCGGCATAGATCGGGCGGGTGAAAGTCTTGGGCCCTTCGACCGAAAGGATATCCGAGACCTGCATCACATCAAGCAGCGCGGCGACGCGCGGGGCGATGTTCTTGCCCGAAGTGGTGGCGGGCACAACGAACGCGTCGTAATCGGCCATCAGCCCTGCGACGAGCGGCGCGATGTTTTCGGCCAGCGCATGGGCATAGGCGGCATCGTCGGCCTTGAGCACTTTGCTCACGCCTTCGATCTGCGCTGCGGCAGCGGCGGCGCCGTCGCAGCCGGACCCGGCAACGAGCGCGGTGACTTCGCCGATCGCGGCGGCGGCAGTGACCACGGCAAGCGTGGCATCCTTGACCGAGGTGTTATCGTGCTCGACCAGAACAAGTGTCTTTGACATGGATTTTATCCTTTTGAACGAGGCACATCGCGCTCAGGCGACGACACCCATTTCCTTGAGCTTGGCGACCAGCGTGGCAACATCGGGAACCTTGATCCCGGCGCTGCGCACCGGCGGTTCGGTCACTTTGAGCGTCTTGAGGCGCGGCGCGGTATCGACGCCATAATCCGCCGGGGTCTTGTTCGCGAGCGGCTTCGACTTGGCCTTCATGATATTGGGCAGCGAGGCGTAGCGCGGCTCATTGATCCGCAGATCGACAGTGACGATCGCCGGGAGCGCAAGCTTCACGGTCTCGAGCCCGCCATCGATATCGCGCTTCACCACGATCGAATCGCCTTCGACGGTCACTTCGCTGGCAAAAGTGCCTTGCGGGCGGCCGAGCAGCGCGGCGACCATCTGACCAACCTGGTTGCTGTCGTCATCGATCGCCTGCTTGCCGGTGATGATCAGCCCGAGGGCCTCTTCGCCCGCGATGGCAGCGATGATCTTGGCCACGGCGAGCGGCTCGACCGTGTCGTCGGTCATCACCAGGATCGCGCGGTCTGCGCCCATGGCAAGCGCGGTGCGCAAGGTTTCCTGCGCCTTCTGCGGGCCGACCGACACAGCCACGATTTCGGTCACCACGCCCTTTTCCTTCAGGCGAATGGCTTCTTCGACCGCGATCTCGTCGAACGGGTTCATGCTCATTTTCACATTGGCGAGATCGACGCCCGTGCCATCCGCCTTCACGCGCGGCTTCACGTTGTAATCGATCACGCGCTTCACGCAGACCAGAGCTTTCATCAGGGTGGGCCTTTCCTCAACCAACTAGGGCGCGCTTAATTCACGCTTACGTTAACGTCAACATCACAACTGCTAATCCGTCATGCCATTTCGAGGATGATGGCATCAACCGCAAGGCTGTCACCTGCCTTTGCGTTCACTGCCTTCACCGTACCCGATTTTTCGGCGCGGAGGATGTTTTCCATCTTCATCGCCTCGACCACCGCGAGCGGTTGCCCGGCCTCGACCGTGTCGCCCTCGCCGACATGGAGCGCGACCAAAAGGCCGGGCATCGGGCAGATCAGATACTTCGAGAGATCCGGCGGGATCTTTTCGATCATGTGCGCGGTGAGCGGCGCGATACGCGCGGGCAGGACATGCACTTCGTGGATATGGCCGCGCGTGGTCAGCTTGAAGCCGGTGCGCCACGCCTCGACTTTGACCGTGAGCGGCTTGCCATCGACTTCGGCCATCACGACGCGGTCGCCGGGCGTGTATTCTAGCGCGAGATCGATGAATTCGCCATCGACGGTGATGTCATCCTCGTCGACCGAGACGGCATAGGCGTGCCCGGCGATGCGCACCGACCAGTCGGCGGGCGGAGCGAGCTCGGCGCCCAATTGCCCATCGACCCGGCGCGCGCGGTCCGAGCGCGCGGCCGAGAGAAAGCCCGCGAGCGCAGCCAGCGAGCGCAGGAGTTCGGGCGATGTCGCCGCGCCGTGGAATCCGTCGGGGTATTCTTCGGCGATGAAGCCGGTGGTGAGCTCGCCAGAGCGGAAGCGCGGGTGCTGCATGATTGCCGAAACGAAATCGATATTGTGGCCCAGCCCCTCGATCTCGAAGGCATCGAGCGCCTCGATCTGCTTGTCCGCCGCTTCGCCCCGCGTCGCGCCCCAGGTCACCAGCTTGGCGATCATCGGGTCGTAAAACATCGAAACCTCGCCGCCTTCGTAGACGCCGTCGTCCACGCGCACGCCGTCGACACCGCGCCGCCCATTGGCCGCGCCATCGTCGGTCCAGCCTTCCACCGGGGGATCATAGCGCACCAGCCGCCCGGTGCTCGGCAGGAACCCGCGGTAGGGGTCTTCGGCATAGACGCGGTTTTCGATCGCCCAGCCGTCGATGCCGATATCGGCTTGCGTGAACGCCAGCTTCTCGCCCGCCGCGACGCGGATCATCTGCTCGACCAGATCGATGCCGGTGATCGCCTCGGTGACAGGGTGCTCCACCTGCAGGCGGGTGTTCATTTCGAGGAAATAGAAGCTCTCGCCCGTGGGGTCCGCTCCGCTGACGATCAGTTCCACCGTGCCCGCCGAGTAGTATCCCACCGCGCGGGAGAGCGCGACGCACTGCTCGCCCATGGCCTTGCGCATCTTGGGCGTGACGAACGGCGAGGGCGCTTCCTCCACCACCTTCTGGTGGCGGCGCTGGATCGAGCATTCGCGCTCGTTGAGGTAGAGGATGTTGCCGTGCTGATCGCCGAGAATCTGGATCTCGATGTGGCGCGGGTTCAGAATGAACTTCTCGATGAACACGCGGTCGTCGCCGAACGAGTTCAGCCCCTCGCGCTTGGTCGCCTCGAAGCCTTCGCGCACATCCTTTTCCGAGTACGCCAGCCGCATGCCTTTGCCGCCGCCGCCCGCCGAGGCCTTCATCATCACCGGATAGCCGATTTCTTCCGAAATCCGCACCGCATGCTCGGTATCCTCGATCTCGCCGACAAAGCCGGGGACGACATTGACGCCGGCCTTGAGCGCCAGCTTCTTCGATTCGATCTTGTCGCCCATCGCGGCAATCGCGTTCACCGGTGGGCCGACAAAGGCGATGCCCTCGGCGGCCAGCGCCTCGGCAAAGGAGGTGCGCTCCGAGAGGAAGCCATAGCCCGGATGCACCGCATCAGCCCCGGTGGCCTTGCACGCCGCGATGATCTTGTCGGCCAGCAGATAGCTCTGCGCGGCAGGCGCCGGGCCGATATGCACCGCCTCATCCGCCATGCGCACAAACGGCGCACGCGCATCGGCATCGGAATAGACCGCCACCGTGGCAATACCCATCCGGCGCGCAGTCTTGATCACCCGGCAAGCAATTTCGCCGCGATTGGCGATGAGAATTTTCTTGAACATTCTTATTCCTTCTCAGGCTTTGCTGCCCGCAGCACCGAAGCAATCCGGATCAGGTCGATAGTAAAGATCAGCACAAACAGTCCGAGATAAATCTGGGCGGCTGGAGCGAAGCATTCTGCCCACAAGCCAGAGCGTGATTCCTGCAGCTTGCAGCTCGTTTCCAGCGCGTTGAGCAATGACCAGAGTGTTGCTCCCAGAAGAACCCACATCAGCAGGCTGGTCAAAATGAACGACATGCGACGACGCCCGCTCATGCCCCCGAACCTTCACCCTTCGTCGCCCCGGACTTGATCCGGGGCTTGGCTTCTTGCCGCCAGCCAAAGGCAGCCGAACCCCGGGTCAAGCCCGGGGTGACGGTGAGGAAGGATGGGCGAGCGAGACACATCCTAGCCCACCACTCTCGCCAGTCCGGCATGAGCGAAATCGTCGCCCTTGTAGAGTAGCGGCTCGCGGCGCTCCATCGCGAGGGCATAGGCGAAGCAATCGCCGAAGTTGAGCCTGGCCGGGTGGCCGCTGCCCTTGCCGAAATCGCGGTAGGCTTGCCGGGCCATGCGGGCGTGCGAGGCTGTGACGGCGGCAATGTCGATTTCGAGTTCTAGTAGCAAGGAATCAAGTTCCGCGCTGAGCACGGGATCCCGATCACCGTCGATAACGATACCCGCTTCAAGATAGTTTGCAGCGGACACGGCTGCTCTGCCCGCAGAATAAATCTCATTGGCAAAGGCTTCCGCCTCCGGCTCCCCCCACAGCATGGCTACGATTGCGGACGTATCGACGATCACTTGGGCAAGCCCAATTCATCGTATAGGAGTTCGCCATGGTCGATTGCGCGCAGTTCGGGGCTCATCCGCGCCGCCGTATTTCGGCAGATCGCCATGACTTTAGCTATCTTCGCCTCTCGGCCAAACTCTCTCTGCCGCGCACGCAAGGCTTCAAGCACGACCTGCGTCACGCTGGTGCCTTCCATTTTCGCCAGCTCCGCAGCAATCGCAGCAGCCTCTGCGTTCTTGATGTTCATCTGCGCGCCCATGAGCCTACCTTTCTACCACGCGGGCGCATGATAGTAGAAAGGCCCCAGCTCCGCAATCAACGGTCACAATAGCCAGCCGCCCGATCCTCACACCTGCTCCAGCGCCTGCGCCAAGTCGGCGATGATGTCGTCGATGTGCTCGATGCCGACCGAAACGCGGACCACATCCGGCCCTGCGCCTGCTTCGAGTTGCTCGGCTTCATCGAGCTGGCGGTGGGTGGTCGAGCTCGGGTGGATGATCAGCGAGCGGGTATCGCCGATATTGGCGAGGTGGCTGAACAGCTTGACCGCGGAAACCAGCTTCACGCCTGCGCCGTAGCCGCCGTGCACGCCGAAAGTGAACACCGCGCCACCCTTGCCGCCCAGATATTGCTGTGCCAGCGCGTTGTAGGGATTGCCCGGCAGTCCGGCATAATTGACCCACGCCACTTTGGGATGCGCTTGAAGCCATTGCGCCAGCGCGAGCGCATTCGCGCAGTGCCGCTCCATCCGCAGCACCAAGGTTTCCATGCCGGTGAGCGCCAGAAACGCGTTCATCGGCGCAAGCGCGGGGCCAAGATCGCGCAGGCCGAGCGCGCGGCAGGCGAGGATGAAAGCGAGCGGGCCGAACGCCTCGGTGAAGACTTTGCCGTGATACGACGGATTGGGCTGCGAGAGATAGGGGAACTTGCCCGAGGCCGCCCAGTCGAACTTGCCCGCATCGACGATCACGCCGGCAATCGAATTGCCATGGCCATTGAGGAATTTGGTCGCCGAATGGACGACGATGTCCGCGCCGTGCTCGATCGGGCGGCACAGCACCGGCGTTGCCATCGTATTGTCCACGATCAGAGGCACGCCCGCGTCATGCGCCACGGCGGCAATCGCGGCGATATCTTGCACCACGCCGCCGGGGTTCGCGAGGCTTTCGATGAACACCGCGCGGGTCTTGTCGGTGATCGCAGCTGCAACGTTCTTCGCGTTGTCGGCATCGACGAAGCGCGTATGCCAATCCAGCTTCTTGAACGAATGGCCCAGCTGGTTGAGCGAGCCGCCATAAAGCTTTTTGGCCGCCACGATCTCGCAGCCCGGCTCCATCAAGGTGTGGAACGCGAGGAACTGCGCAGCATGGCCTGATGCGACGCCAAGGCCCGCCATGCCGCCTTCAAGCGCGGCGACTTTGGCTTCGAACGCGCCATTGGTGGGGTTGGTCAGCCGCGAATAGATATTGCCGAACTGTTCGAGGTTGAACAGCGCGGCGGCATGATCGACATCGTCGAACACATAGGACGCGGTCTGGTAGATCGGCGTGATCCGGGCATTGGTCGCGGGATCGGGGGCGGTCCCGGCGTGCACGGCCATGGTCTCGGGCTTCATTTCCATTGCGGCGTCCTCCCGTGCATTCAGGCGGCGTCTGCGTCCGCTGGCGGCATGTTATGCCCCAACAAGCGCAGCATGTCTGCGGCGCATTCGACGATGTTCGAGCCCGGGCCGTAAATCCCCTGCACCCCTGCCTCGCGCAGGAATTCATAGTCTTGCGGCGGGATCACCCCGCCCGCGACGACCTTGATATCCGGGCGGCCCGCTTCGCGCAGGCGCTGGATGAGCTCGGGGATCAAGGTCTTGTGTCCCGCCGCGAGGCTCGATGCGCCGATCGCATCGACATCCCTTTCAAGCGCCAGCGCCACGGTTTCCTGCGGGGTCTGGAACAGCGGGCTGCTGGTTACGTCGAACGCCATGTCGCCAAACGCCGAGGCGATCACATTCGCGCCGCGATCGTGGCCATCCTGGCCCATTTTGGCGACGAGCAGGCGCGGCGCGCGGCCAAGGCGGCGGGTGACGGCAGCGACGCCGTCGAGCACCTGATTGTAGCGATTGTCGCCATCGTAGGCAGCGCCGTAGATACCCTTCACCGGCACCGGCTGGGTCGAATAGCGGCCAAACACCGCCTCCATCGCATCGGAGATTTCGCCCAGCGTCGCGCGATAGCGCGCGGCTTCGACAGCAAGTTCGAGCAGGTTTCCGGTGCCCTTCGCGCCTTCGGTGAGTGCCGCCAAGGCTCCCCGGCACTTGGCCTCATCGCGCGCGGCGCGGGTCGCTTTGAGCCGCGCGACCTGTCCTTCGCGCACCGCGACGTTGTCAACTTCGAGCGTCTCCAGCTTGTCTTCGCTGGCAAGGCGGTACTTGTTGACGCCGACGATCACGTCCTCGCCCTTGTCCACCCGCGCCTGGCGCCCAGCGGCGGCTTCCTCGATCATGGCCTTGGGCCAGCCCGCCGCCACGGCCTTGGCCATGCCGCCTTCGGCTTCCACCCGCTCGATGATCTTCCACGCCTTGTCGACGAGTTCGGCGGTCAGGCTCTCGATGTAGTACGACCCGCCGAGCGGATCGACCACTTTGGTCATGCCGGTTTCTTCCTGGATCACGATCTGCGTGTTGCGAGCGATGCGCGCGGAAAAATCGGTGGGCAGCGCGATCGCTTCATCGAGCGCGTTGGTATGGAGCGACTGCGTTCCGCCCAGCATCGCGGCCATCGCCTCGATCGTGGTGCGGATCACATTGTTATAAGGGTCCTGCTCCTGCAGCGAGACGCCGCTGGTCTGGCAATGCGTGCGCAGCATCTTGGAGCGCTCGTCCTGCGCGCCGAGCTTGGTCATCACCCGGTGCCACAGCACGCGCGCCGCGCGCAGCTTGGCCACTTCCATGAAGAAGTTCATGCCGATGGCGAAGAAGAACGACAGGCGCCCCGCAAACCGATCGATATCGAGGCCCGAGGCGACGCCGTATTTCACATAGTCCATGCCATCGGCAATGGTGAACGCCAGCTCCTGAACCTGCGTCGCGCCCGCCTCGTGCATGTGATAGCCCGAGATCGAGATCGAATTGAACTTGGGCATTTCGCGGCTGGTGTAGCCAAAGATATCCGAGATGATCCGCATGCTCGGCTCGGGTGGATAGATATAGGTGTTGCGGACCATGAACTCTTTGAGGATGTCGTTCTGGATGGTCCCGTCGAGCGCGGCGCGCGGCACGCCCTGCTCCTCGCCCGCCACGATGAAGAACGCCAGGATCGGGATCACCGCGCCGTTCATGGTCATCGAGACGGACATCTGATCGAGCGGAATTCCGTCGAACAGGATCTTCATGTCCTCGACCGAGTCGATGGCCACACCTGCTTTGCCGACATCGCCGACCACGCGCGGATGATCCGAATCGTAGCCCCGGTGCGTCGCGAGATCGAACGCAACCGACAGCCCCTTCTGCCCCGCCGCCAGATTGCGGCGATAGAATGCGTTCGATTCCTCGGCGGTCGAGAAGCCCGCATATTGCCGGATCGTCCACGGCCGCCCGGCATACATCGTGGCGCGCACGCCGCGCGTGAACGGCGCGAAGCCGGGCAGGCCGGGATCCTCACGTACGTCTTCTGCCGTGTAGAGCGGCTTGACCGCGATGCCCTCGGGCGTGTGCCAGGTCAGATCCTTGCCCTTGACCTCTTTGGTCGCCGCTTTTTGCCAGTCTTCCAGATTTGCCATGATCGTTCCTAAACCCGTTCGGTTCGAGCGAAGTGGAGAACCCTTGTGCGCCCGTGTCCCGACTTCGCTCGACATGAACGGAGGTGGTTCAATGCGCCCCCTTGGGCGTTTCCATGATTTCGGTAAGTTGCCCGCCCATATCCTTGGGGTGGACAAAGAAAATCAGCGTACCGTGCGCGCCAATGCGGGGTTCGCCCAGCACCCGCTTGCCCAACCCTTCGAACCAGGCCTTGGCGGCATGGATATCGGGCACTTCATAGCAAAGATGATGCTGGCCGCCCAAAGGGTTCTTCTCCAGCCACTTGCCCACCGCACTGTCGGGCGTGGTCGGCTGAAGCAACTCGATCTGCGTGCCGGCAGTCCCGTTCTCGCCCGGCGTATTCACGAAACACACACGCACCTGCTGGCTTTCCAGCACAAACGGCTCGGTAATGTCATCCGCGCCCATCACATCCCGGTAATGGGCGATGCTGGCATCGAGATCGGGCGTCGCGACGCCGATATGGTTGAGCCTGCCGAGTTTCATCTTAATCCTTTGGGAGTTTTGCCTGCTGCGCAGATGCCGCCGAAACACCTTCAATAAACCCCTCGAGGCGTGCAACACGCCTGTCGATATTGAGAACCGCAGAGCCCAACTCGTCTTGTGTTCGAGCCAAACCCTCCAGTTCCTTTTGCAAACGCTCTACCCGATCGTGCAAAAGCATCACATTCTTGAGGGCCACGAAAGCGTCGCCGACAGCGCTCACGCGCGCGCTCTCAGCAAATCGAGAGTCGACCGGATGCTTCGGCGCATCTCACTGACGGTAGCGATCATCGAGTCCAGCGACGCGGCCATGGCTGGAATGGCCTTGTTCGCTTCGACGACCAGAGCAGCCATTTCGGCTTCCTGATCGGGCGTGAGTTCATCCTCGTCGTCTTCAACCTTCTGGCGCAGATATTCGCCCACCGAGATGCCCCGTGCCGCAGCACGCTTGGCGACACTCGCCTTGCGCGCGGGCGTCATCAGAATCGTTACGCGTTCAGTCTGCATGGCGGCGGCCTCCTTCACATTACAAGGTCATTGTAAGGTTTTGGCGCGAGCGAGGCAAGAAACCTCACAGCGGAATGTTGTCATGCTTTTTCCAGGGGTTCTCCAAACTCTTGGTTCGTAGTTTGCGCAGCCCCAGCGCGATGCGCCGCCGGGTGGAGTGCGGGTGGATCACCTCGTCGATGAAGCCCTTGCTTGCTGCCACGAACGGGTTGGCGAAGCGGTCTTCGTATTCCTTGGTCTTTTCCGCGATGCCTTCGCTCGAAAGCCCGCGGAAGATGATCTCGACCGCGCCTTTCGCGCCCATTACCGCGATCTCGGCGGTGGGCCAGGCGTAGTTGAGATCGCCGCGCAGATGCTTGGAGGCCATCACGTCATAGGCCCCGCCATAGGCCTTGCGCGTGATCACGGTGATCTTGGGCACCGTCGCCTCGCCATAGGCGAACAGCAGCTTGGCCCCGTGCTTGATGATGCCGCCCAGCTCCTGCGCCGTGCCGGGCAGGAAGCCGGGCACATCGACGAAGGTGATGATCGGAATGTTGAACGCATCGCAGAACCGCACGAACCGCGCGGCCTTTTTCGATGAATTGATATCGAGCACACCCGCCAGCACGAACGGCTGATTGGCGACAACGCCGACGGTCTTGCCCTCGATCCGGCCAAACCCGCACAGGATGTTGCCCGCGTGCTTGGGCTGGATTTCGAAGAATTCGCCCTCATCCAGCACTTTGCGCACGACTTCGTGCATATCGTAGGGCTGGTTGGCCGAGGCCGGGATGAGCGTATCGAGGCTTGGCTCGAGCCGGTCGTAGGGATCGGACGTAGGCCGCTCGGGCACCGGCTCCTTGTTCGAGAGCGGCAGATAGTCGAAGAAATCGCGCGCCAGCATCAGCGCTTCGATATCGTTCTCGCAGGCGAGGTCCGCGACCGAAGTCTTGGTGGTGTGCGTCACCGCGCCGCCGAGCTCCTCTTGCGTGACGATCTCGTTGGTCACCGTTTTCACCACATCGGGGCCGGTGACGAACATGTAGGAGCTGTCCTTCACCATGAAGATGAAGTCGGTCATCGCGGGCGAATAGACCGCGCCGCCCGCGCACGGACCCATGATCAGGCTGAGCTGCGGCACCACGCCCGAGGCCAGCACATTGCGCTGGAAAATCTCTGCATAGCCGCCGAGCGAGGCCACGCCTTCCTGGATGCGCGCGCCGCCGCTGTCATTCAGCCCGATCACCGGCGCGCCGACTTTCATCGCGGTGTCCATGATCTTGCAGATCTTCATCGCGTGGCGCTCGGACACCGCGCCGCCGAACACCGTGAAGTCCTGCGCGAAGACATAGACCAAGCGGCCATTGATCGTACCCGATCCGCAGACCACGCCGTCGCCCGGCACAGTCTGCTCGGCCATGCCGAAATCGACGCAGTTGTGCTCGACATAGGCATCGACTTCTTCGAAGCTGTCTTCATCGAGCAAGACTTCAAGCCGCTCGCGCGCGGTCAGCTTGCCCTTGGCATGCTGCGCATCGATGCGCCGCTGCCCGCCCCCCATACGCGCGGCCTCGCGGCGTTTTTCCATTTCGGCGATATTGGCGGACATCCATTTCCCCTGAATACGATTGCGCTGGATACACCGTGGCGAATTGCCACATTCAAGTCCATCGCGCTATGTGCCTCCGGCGGGCAAGGGGACAGCCCTTGCATCCCTTCACTTTGGTCCGCGCGCGCCAACGGCAGTTTTCCGCCGCCGCTTAGCGGCTTGATAGCCTCCGGCTGTCTGGTTAGTCGAAACGAATCCGTTCCGCACAAACCGAAAGTTCCGGGGTTGCAAGGGCAATAGCCCTTGCCCGCCGGAGGCCCTTAAGCTCTTACCCCTTCAGCACCTCAGCCAAAGTCTCGCCCAACAGCGAAGGCGAAGGCGACACGCGGATACCCGCCGCTTCCATCGCGGCGATCTTGCTTTCGGCGTCGCCCTTGCCGCCCGACACGATGGCGCCGGCGTGACCCATGCGGCGGCCCGGGGGGGCGGAGCGGCCGGCGATGAAGCCGGCCATCGGCTTCTTGCGTCCGCGCTTGGCCTCGTCGATCAGGAACTGCGCGGCCATTTCCTCAGCGTCACCGCCGATCTCGCCGATCATGATGATCGACTTGGTCTCGTCGTCCGCCAGGAACAGTTCGAGCACGTCGATGAAGTTGGTGCCGTTCACCGGATCGCCGCCAATGCCGACCGCGGTGGTCTGGCCAAGGCCGATGTTGGTGGTCTGGAACACCGCTTCATAGGTCAAAGTGCCCGAGCGCGAGACCACGCCGACCGAGCCCTTCTTGAAGATGCTGCCCGGCATGATGCCGATCTTGCATTCATTGGGCGTCAGCACGCCGGGGCAGTTCGGCCCGATCAGGCGCGATTTGCTGCCCGATAGCGCGCGCTTCACGCGCACCATGTCGAGCACCGGGATGCCCTCGGTGATCGCCACGATCAGCTCGATCCCGGCGTCGATGGCTTCCAGCATCGAATCGGCGGCAAATGGCGGCGGCACATAGATCACGCTGGCGGTGGCGCCGGTGGCATGCGCGGCTTCGGCGACGGTGTTGTAGATCGGCACATTCAGCAGGCTCTCGCCGCCTTTGCCGGGGGTCACGCCCGCGACCATCTGCGAGCCATAGGCAATCGCCTGCTCGGTGTGGAACTTGCCGGTGTTGCCGGTCATCCCCTGCGTGATGACCTTGGTATGCTTGTCGATCAGAATGCTCATGGCTTAGGCAACCTTCTGCACTTCGGCCACGATCTTCTTGGCGGCATCGCCGAGATCGTTGGCCGGGATGATGGCAAGACCGGAGTTCGACAGGATCGCCTTGCCCTGCTCGACATTGGTGCCTTCGAGGCGGACGACCAGCGGCACTTGCAAATTCACTTCCTTGGCGGCCGCGACGATGCCCTCGGCGATGATGTCGCACTTCATGATGCCGCCGAAGATGTTGACGAGGATGCCCTTCACCGCCGGATCGGACAGGATCAGCTTGAACGCCGCGGTCACTTTCTCCTTGTTGGCGCCGCCGCCGACATCGAGGAAGTTGGCCGGGAACATGCCGTTCAATTTGATGATGTCCATCGTCGCCATGGCCAGGCCCGCGCCGTTGACCATGCAGCCGATATCGCCGTCGAGCTTGATATAGGCGAGGTCGTACTTGCTCGCTTCGAGCTCCGCCGGGTCTTCCTCGGTCTCGTCGCGCAGCGCGACCACGTCGGGGTGGCGATAGAGCGCGTTCGAATCGAAGCTCATCTTGGTGTCGAGCACCAGCAGATTGCCGTCTTTGGTTTCGACGAGCGGGTTGATCTCGAGCATGTCGCAATCGAGCGCGACAAAGGCGTTGTACAGCTGGTGTGCGATCTTGCCCGCCTGCTTGTTGAGGTCGCCCTCAAGCTTCAGCGCATAGCCGACCGCGCGGCCATGGTGCGGCATGAAGCCCTGCGCCGGATCGATCGTGATCGTGGCGATCTTTTCGGGCGTGTTGTGCGCCACGTCTTCGATGTCCATGCCGCCTTCGGTCGAGACGATCATCGCGATCCGGCCCGAAGCGCGATCCACCACCATCGAGAGGTAGTATTCGCGCGCGATGTCGACGCCATCGGTGACATAGAGCCGGTTCACCTGCTTGCCCGCATCGCCGGTCTGGATAGTGACCAGCGTATTGCCCAGCATGTCGCGCGCGAAAGCTTCGACTTCCTCGATGCTCTTGGCCAGCCGCACGCCGCCTTTGGCATCGGGGCCGAGTTCCTTGAACTTGCCCTTGCCGCGCCCGCCCGCATGGATCTGCGCCTTGACCACAAAGAGCGGTCCGGGAAGCTGCCTGGCCGCGGCCACCGCGTCTTCCACGGTCATCGCGGCAATGCCTTTGGGGATGCCGACGCCATATTTGGCGAGCAGTTCCTTGGCCTGATATTCATGGACGTTCATGCAAGATCCTTGCGGCTGGCGAAAAGGAGCGGACAGGCGGCGCGCGCCCGGATGACCGCATCGCCTTAAGCACAGGGCCGGGTGCTTGAAAAGGGTGCGCGGGCCGCACCTATCGCAAATGCGAAGGGCCGCGCCGGTTTGAGCGCATACGAATGAGCCGCACGGGCCAAAACCCGCACTGGCCCGCGTTGGCGCTTGCGCTCGCCCGCGCCAGATTGCATCGCATGCGCCGTGATCGATTTCGCGCGCCTTCACCGGATTGTCGCTGCGGCCGGGCAGATGGCGCTGGCGTGCTGGCCGGGGCATGGCCATGCGCTCGAGGTCTGGGACAAGAAACCGGGCGATCCGGTAAGCGCGGCCGATCTCGCGGTCGATACCTTTCTCAAGCGCGAACTGGGCGCGCTCTTGCCCGCGGCGGGCTGGCTTTCGGAGGAGACGGCTGACCACCCCGAACGGCTCGCGCGCGGGCTGTGCTGGCTGGTCGATCCGATCGACGGCACGCGCGACTTTGTGGCGGGCCTCCCGGGTTGGGCCGTTTCGGTCGCGCTGGTGAGCGCGGGGCGGCCGCTGATCGGCGTGCTCGACGCGCCCGCACGCGGCGAATTCTGGGCGGCGATCGCAGGACAAGGCGCCAGCCGCAACGGCGCGGTGCTGCGCGCCAGCCAGCGCGCGCTATTGCCGGGCGCACGCGTTCCCGCCGATAGCTTGAGCCGGAGCGACAGCGATCTGACCTTGGTCGCCAAACCCAATTCGATCGCGCTGCGTATCGCCATGGTTGCGGCGGACGAGGCCGATCTGCTGGCCACGCTGCGCTGGGGCTATGAATGGGATATCGCCGCCGCCACGCTGATTGCGCGCGAGTCGGGTGCGGCGATCAGCGACGCGTTCGGCGCGCCGCTCGGGTACAACAAGCGCGATCCGCGCGCCTTCGGGCTGTTGGTGACAGCGCCTGCCATCCATGCCGCAGCGGTCGAGCGCCTCGCCGAGCGCGCGGCGCGCCTCGCGGTGTAAACTTCAGGCGAATTCCTCGGTGTCGATGGTCGCCTGCATCGCGTCGTTGTAGCGGCCCCCGGCGACCGTCTCGCGGTTGATCAGCGCGTCGATCTCCGCGCCGACGGCGGCGGGCATTGCCCAATCCCACCGCGCGATGTTTTCTTCCAGATGATCGATCCGCCCAGTGCCGGGGATGGTCACCACATGCTCGCCCTTGGCCAGCACCCAGGCGAGCGCGAGCTGCGCGGCGGTCACGCCCTCGCGCGCGGCGATCTGCGAAAATGCGCGCACCAGCGCCGAATTCTGCACAAAGTTCTCGCCCTGAAAGCGCGGCATGCCGGGGCGGATATCGCCTTTGACCATGCTTGCCGGATCGAGCACCGCATCGGTCAGCAGCCCGCGCCCGACCGGCGAGAACGCCACGAACGTGATCCCGAGTTCGCGGCACACCTCGAGCACCGCGATCTCGGGATTGCGGGTCATCGGCGAGTATTCGGTCTGCAGCGCGGCGATCGGGTGCACCGCGTGGGCACGGCGCACCGTCTCGGCCGACATCTCGGAAAGGCCGATGCTGCCGATCTTGCCCTCGCGGACCAGATCGGCGAGCGCGCCGATCGATTCCTCGATCGGCACGGTGAAATCGCGGCGATGCAGGTAATAGAGATCGATGTGATCGGTCTGGAGCAATTGCAACGAAGTCTCGAGCGCGCCGCGGATCGTCTCGGGCCTGCAATCGATGCGGCGCGCCTTGCCATCGACGATGATCCCGGTCTTGCTGGCAAGGAAAAACTGCTCGCGCTTGGCACGCAGCGTTTGCCCGATCAGCGTTTCATTGTGGCCAAGGCCATAGATGCGCGCGGTATCGAGATGATCGTAGCCCAGCTCCAGCGCACGCTCGAGCAGCCGCGCGCCGTCTTCATCCGAAGGCGGAGTGCCATAGGCCCAGCTGAGCGACATGCAGCCAAGCCCGATCGGGTTTACCTCGCGTCCGGCAATCTGGCGGCGTTTGAGCGGCATGGTGCATCTCCCTTTGCCAACGCGATGCCAGCCGGGAAGACATGGCGTCAACCCGGCTGGCACACAACCTTCAGCTTTGGATCAGATGACCGCGATCAATTCCCCGAGCGGGCCCGCGCGACATCGTCCTGCGTCACCGGCACGATCTTGATCTCGACCCGGCGGTTGGCCGAGCGGCCTTCCTCGGTGGCATTGGAGGCGACCGGCCGCGCCTCGCCATAACCCTGGCTGCGCACGCGCTGCGCCGAGACGCCGCGCGATGAGAGATAGTCGGCCACGGCGCGCGCGCGGTTTTCCGACAGCGTCTGGTTATAGGCGTCCGATCCGGTCGAATCGGTGTGGCCATAGACGTCGATCAGCGAGTCGGGATATTGCACCATCGATTGCGCCACCCGGTCGAGCGTATCGCGAAACGCGGGCTTGATCAGCGTGCTGTCGGTATCGAAAGTCACGCCATTGGGCAGATTGACGAGGATCGCCGCGCCGTTGTCGGTCGTGCTGACATCGACGCCCGAGCCTGCAGTCTGCTCGCGCAGCTGCTTGATCTGCTTGTCCAGCGTATAGCCCACCGCGCCGCCGGCAATGCCGCCGATCCCTGCGCCGATAATCCGGCCGGTGCCGCCACCGATCAGTCCGCCCAGCAGCAGGCCGACCAGCGCGCCGCCGCCAGCACCGAGCGCGGTGCGCGAGACTTTCTGCTGGCCGGTGTTGGGATCGGTGACGCAGGCCGAAAGGCTGAGCAGCGAGACAGCGCAAAGGCTGGAAACAAAGATGCGGCGTTTCTTCATGATACGTCCCCTCGAAGCGGCAGGACCGACTGCCGGGCCTGCAAAATAGCGTTGTTGCGCGCGCATTGGCAGCATCGCGTCTGGTTGTCATGTAAACACCCTGCAAGCTGAACTGTTCCCGAACAGCAGCCCTTCGCGGCGGCGTGCAAATCTGCTACCGGTCTGCGCCGTGACCCCGTTTCCCTGGCCTGACGCCTTTATCATCATTGGCCTTGTTGTGCTCAATGGCCTGTTCTCCATGTCGGAGCTGGCGATCGTCTCAGCGCGCCCGGCGCGGCTGAGAGTCGCCGCCGAGGCGGGCAATGCGGGCGCTAAAGTCGCGCTCGAGCTGGCGTCCGATCCCGGCAAGTTTCTCTCCACCGTGCAGATCGGGATAACGCTCGTCGGCATCATTGCCGGCGCCTATTCGGGCGCGAGCCTGGGTGGCCCCACCGGCGAGCGGCTTGCCGCGCTGGGTGTTCCCGCCATCTGGGCGCCCACCGCCGGGTTCATTCTGGTCATCGCCATCACGACCTATCTCAGCCTCGTCATCGGCGAATTGGTGCCCAAGCAGCTGGCGCTGCGCGCGGCCGAGCCGATTGCCATGGTCGCGGCGCGCCCCATGGTGGTCGTCGCGCAAGTGACCGCGCCGTTCGTGTGGCTGCTCGATCGCTCGTCGAGTCTGCTGCTCCGGCTGTTCGGCCTCGCCAAAGGCGGCGATCCGGATGTCACCGCCGAAGAACTGCACATGATCTTTGCCGAGGCCACGCGTTCAGGCGTCATAGAAGAGGAAGAGCGCGCGCTGATGAGCAGCGTGATGCGCCTTGCCGAGCGACCGGTGCGAGAACTGATGACCCCGCGCACCGAGCTGCACTGGATCGAGCGCCGCGCCACCGAAATCGAGCTGCGCGCCGCCATCGCCGATAGCCCGCATTCGCTGCTGCTGGTCGCCGATGGCTCGGTCGACCGGGTGATCGGCGTGGTCAAAGTGCGCGAGGTGCTCTCGATCCTGCTGCGCGGGCGCAAGGTGATGCTCAGCCGTCTGATGAAAAAGCCGGTGATCGTGCCCGATCAGCTCGATACGATGGACGCGCTGCGCGTGATCCAGCAGGCCGAAGTGCCGCTCGCGCTGGTGCACGACGAATATGGCCATCTCGAGGGCATCGTGACCCCCGCCGATCTGCTCGCGGCGATTGCGGGCAATTTCGTCTCGCACGGCGATGTCGGCGACAGCCCGATGGTCACCGTGCGCGAGGACGGCTCGCTGCTGCTCTCAGGCGCGCTGCCCGCCGATGCCATGGCGAGCAGGCTGGGCATCGATCTGCCCGAGGATCGCGATTTCGCGACCGCTGCGGGCTATGTGCTCTCCGTGCTCAAAAAGCTGCCGCAGGAAGGCGAGCATTTCCACAATCAGGGCTGGCGCTTCGAAGTGGTCGATATGGACGGCCGCAAGATCGACAAGCTGCTCGCCGCCCGCACCAAGCCGGCGGCGGTTCATGCTCCGGAGCTGGACGGGTAGCGAGAGGAGCGCTCAGGCCCCCGGGATGCTGGTCTGTGCTTCGCGGCCATCGCCCTCGGGAGCGGCCAGAATCGCCTGCACCGTCGCGCCCTTGGACACGATCCGCGTCGCCGGATCGCCGACGATGCTGCGGATATCGATCGCCGAGGCCCCGGCTTTGCCGAGCGCGTCGGTCTCGATCGCGCTGCGCGGCGCGGGGCCGCCAAACAGCGCCTCGAACGCCTGCTTGCTGCTGTCCACATCCTGCGGACGCGGCGCGCCGGGATTGGGCGGGGACAGCGCGAAATCGGGCGGCACGACCAGCGGGGCCTGCCGCGACACGGCAAATTCATCGGGCCGCACGCGGTTGAACGCCGATCCGCCCGACCCGCAGGCCGAAAGCAGTGCCGCGCCGGCAACGATAGAGGCTAGGGTGGCGATCTTACGCATCAAACATTCTCCGGGGCGGGTGCTTCGGGCACGTCCGCCGCATCGGCGGGCTTTTCGCGCGAAAGCAGCGACCGGGCAAGCAGTATCAGCACGCCCAGCGTGATCGCCGCATCGGCGAGGTTGAAGATCAGGAACGGCCGCCACTCGCCGAAATGCAGATCGGCATAATCGACCACATAGCCGCGCAGGAACCGGTCGACGATATTGCCCAGCGCACCGCCGAGCACGAAGGCAAGGCCGATCACATCGCCGCGCGCCTTTTCGCGCCACATCCAGATCGCCACGCCCAGCGCGATCGCGCCGGTCAGCGCGAGCAGTCCGAGGCGCATCTCGCTCGAAGTCGCAGTGAACATGCCCAGCGAAATGCCGTAATTCTCGGTCCAGCGCAGCGCGAAAAACGGCAGCAGCTCGATCACCCGGACATAAGGCAGGTCCAGCGGCACCGCCACCAGCCACTTGATCGCGCGGTCGAGAGCGAACACCGCGAACGCCAGCGCAAAGCCCTGCGCGCGCAGCCGCCCGGCCGGGCTCATGCCGCGCTATCCTCAAATTGTGCAATAGCACCGGCACAGCGGCCACATAGCGCGCCATCTTCGGTCACTTCGGGCAGATGCCGCCAGCAGCGGCCGCATTTGGGATCGGTGGTGCGGGTCACGGTGATCGTATCGCCCTGCCCCACGGTCACAGTCCCGCTGATAAACAATTCGGCGTAATCGGCCTCGGGCGCGCCCGCCGGAATGCTCACCAGCGCTTCTAGCCCCGAGCCCAGCACCTTTTCGCGGCGCAGCGGCTCGATCGCCTCGTTCACCGACTGACGCAGGGCACGCAGCGCGGCAAAGCGCTCGGCCAGCGCCTCGTCTTGCCATTCAGCCGGGAGCGCCTGCATCTCCTGCAAGTGGATGCTCCCCCGCTCGGGAAAGCGGGTGGTCCACACTTCCTCGGCGGTGAACACCAGCACCGGCGCGGCATAGCGCACGAGCGCGTGGAACAACACATCAAGCACGGTGCGGCAGGCGCGCCGCCTCGGATCGCTCGGGGCGTCGCAATAGAGGCTGTCCTTGCGGATATCGAAATAGAACGCGGACAAGTCCTCGTTGCAGAAATCGATCAAGGTGCGCGTGTAGCTGTTGAAATCGAAATCGTCGATCGCGCGGCGCAGCGCGGCATCGACCTCGCTCAGGCGGTGGAGCACATAGCGCTCAAGCTCGGGCATATCCTCGACGCCAACCTTTTCGGCATCGCTGAAGCCTTCGAGCGCGCCGAGCAGGTAGCGGTAGGTATTGCGCAGCTTGCGGTACTGGTCGGCCACGCCGGCGAGGATTTCCTTGCCGATGCGGTGGTCCTCGGTGAAATCGACCGACAGCGCCCAGAGCCGCAGGATATCCGCGCCATAATCGCGCATCAGATCGATCGGGCTCACCGTGTTGCCGAGCGACTTGGACATTTTCATGCCCTTCTGATCCATCGTGAAGCCGTGGGTCAGCACCGCCTTGTAGGGCGCATGGCCGCGCGTTGCGCAGCTTTCCAGCAGCGAAGACTGGAACCAGCCGCGATGCTGGTCGCTGCCTTCGAGATAGAGGTCCGCAAGCGGCCCGGTATATCCAGCGGGCCGCACAAGATCAGGCCAGCGCCCGCTTTCGAGCACGAAAGCGTGCGTGGAGCCGGAATCGAACCACACATCGAGAATGTCGGTAACCCGCTCGTAATCCTCGAGTTTGTAGGCCTCGCCCAGGTATTCCTGCGCGCGCTCCTCGCTCCACGCATCGACACCTGCGGTGCTGATCGCCGCCACAATGCGCGCATTGACCGCCGGATCGGCCAGAAATTGCCCGGTCTTGCGATTGACGAACAGCGTGATCGGCACGCCCCAGGCGCGCTGGCGCGAAAGCACCCAGTCGGGCCGCCCCTCGACCATCGCGCTGATGCGGTTGCGGCCCTTTTCGGGCACCCAGCGCGTGTCGGCAATCGCCTTCACGGCCTTCTCGCGCAAAGTCGCGCCCGCGCCGCCAAAGCCGGTGTTGCCCTCGGGCAGCAGCGCATCGTCGTGGACCAAGGTGAAGGTCGCGCCGTCCAGCTCGGCACTCGCGCCGGCCAGCAGCGCGCCCTTGATCAGCGCGAGCATGCGGAAGGGCACGCCCATCGCCTTGGCATGATCCTCGACATGCGATTCGCGCACCACGTGGCGCTCGTCGCCCACCGGCAGCACGATGTAATCGAGGCTGCGGTGATAGCCGATGGTGCCTGAGGGCTGCGCATCCATGACCAGCTTCGCGCCGATCAGGAAATCATCGTCTTCGGGCACGGCAGTGAGCGCGGGCAACACCAGCCCTGCGCTTTGCGGCACCAAGTCCATCGGCACGAACCACTGCGGCGTGCAGCGATAGATCACCTTGGCCTTCGAGCGCCAACTGTGTGGATAACTGTGTTTATAATCTGCGCTGGCCGCGACCAAACCTCCAGCAAGCTTGAGATCGGTGCAGATCGGCCCGTCTGGCGCGTTGAACTTGGGATTGATCACCGAGCCCTGCCCGCCGAGCCACGCCCAGTCCTCGCGGTACTTGCCGTCACCCTCGACCGCGAAGACCGGCTCGATGCCGTTCGCCTTGCACAGCGCAAAGTCGTCCTCGCCGTGATCGGGCGACATGTGGACAAGGCCGGTGCCGCTATCGGTCGTGACGAAATCGCCGGGGAGGAACGGGCGGGGGCGGAGAAAGAATTCGGCGAGCGGCGAGTTTATATCCAAATTCCCGTCGCCCCGGACTTGATCCGGGGCTTGGCTTTGGCCTTCGGGCGCGGCGCTTGAAGAAGAGCCAAGCCCCGTGTCAAGCACGGGGCGACGGAAGAGGTTGGCCATCGGGTGGCGGGCGATGGTGCCTTTCAGCGCAGAGCCAAGGAATATCCCGCTGCAACGCCCTTCACGCGGACTTTGATAAAAGGGTTCGTTCTGTGCCCAATACCGTTTGGCGAATTCTTCAAACAGATCGCGCGCGACGAGCACCCGATAGCCATTGAGGTCGTACAACGCATATTCAACGTCCGGCCCATAAGCGATCGCCTGGTTCACCGGAATCGTCCATGGCGTGGTCGTCCAAATCACCGCGTACGCACCAACCAGTTCCGGGTCAGGCGATTCCACAATCTCGAACGCCACGTCGATCTGCGTGGAAACAATATCCTCGTACTCGATCTCCGCCTCGGCCAGCGCGGTCTTTTCCACCGGGCTCCACATCACCGGCTTCGCACCGCGATAGAGCTGGCCGCTTTCGGCGAATTTCAGCAGTTCGCGCACGATGGTGCCTTCGGCCTGCGGGTCCATCGTCAGGTAGGGATGGTCCCAGTCGCCGTTGATGCCCAGCCGCTTCAATTGCTCGCGCTGCACGTTCACCCAGTTTTGCGCATAGGCGCGGCATTCGGCGCGAAATTCGTTTGGCGGAACCTCGTCCTTGTTCTTCTTTTTCTTGCGGTACTCTTCCTCGACCTTCCACTCGATGGGCAGGCCGTGGCAATCCCAGCCGGGCACATAGGGCGCGTCCTTGCCGAGCAGGCTCTGCGTGCGGCAGACCATGTCTTTCAGGATATGATTGAGTGCATGGCCGATGTGCATGTCGCCGTTCGCATAAGGCGGGCCATCGTGCAGGATGAACTTCTCAGCGCCAGCGCGCACATCACGAAGCTTGCGGTAAAGCCCTTCCGCCTCCCAGCGCGCGAGGATGCCCGGCTCCTTTTGCGGCAAGCCAGCCTTCATCGGGAAATCGGTCTTCGGCAGGAAGACGGTGTGGCGATAGTCTGGCTGTTCGGTCATGGTTGCTGGGCTTTAGCGAGAGGCGGGGCATCCTGCAAATGGCGGCGGTTGGGGCACGGGTGGAAGGATTTTCGCGCAGAGCCCGCAGAGATGTGGTGATGGGCCGAAGGCCCTTCGCAGATTCCAAGCCATGCAGGATGAAAGCGGCTTCGCCGACAAGCGCACCATCTCTGCGTTCTCGGCGGGCTCTGCGCGAAACAAATTCAGGCCAGCAACCGCCGCGCCTCGTCGCAATCGCGCTCCATCTGCGCGACCAGGGCACCCAGGCTGTCGAACTTGGCCTCGCCGCGCAGGAAATGGTGGAACGCGACTTCGATGACTTGCCCATAGAGATCGCCGCTGAAGTCGAAGAAATGCGGTTCGAGCAGCTCCTTGGGCGGATCGAACGTCGGGCGGATGCCGATGTTGGCCGCGCCTTTCAGTAGGCGGCCATCGGGCAAGCGCCCGGTCACCGCATAGATGCCGTAACGCGGGCGCAGATAGCTGCCCAGATCAAGGTTCGCCGTGGGAAAATTGATCGTGCGGCCCACTTTGTCGCCATGCTGCACCGTGCCGCGGATCGCGAAAGGCCGCGTCAGCAGCCGCGCCGCGGTCGCGCAATCGCCCTCGACCAGCGCATCGCGGATGCGGCTGGAGGAGACCACTTCGCCCGCCAGCGTGACCGGGCCGACCGCGCGCGCCGCCAGCCCGCACGCCGCGCCCAGCTCTTGCAGCACCGCGACATTGCCGCGCCGCGCCTTGCCGAAAGTGAAATCCTCGCCGGTGACGACCGCCGCCGCGCCAAGGCGGGAGACCAGCAGTTCGGCCACGAAATCCTCGGCGCTCGTGCCCGCCAGCGCGGCATCGAAGCCGAACACCAGCATCGCATCGGCCCCGGCGGCGGTGAACAGTTCCTCGCGCTGGTCGAGCGTGGTCAGCCGAAACGGCGCGGCATCGGGTTTGAAATAGCGCACCGGGTGCGGATCGAAGGTGGCGATGATTGCCGGGCGGCCCTCCGCGCGCGCCCAGCGCACCGCCTCGCCGGCCACCGCCTGATGGCCCAGATGAAACCCGTCAAAATTGCCCAGCGCGATGACCGCGCCGCGCAACGCCTCGGGCATGGGCTCGCTGGCGTGGAGGCGCATCAACCGCGCGCCCTGTGCAGTGTGACGAAATCGAACGCGGGCCGCCCGTCTGCGGCGCAATGCGCCTCGCGCGCGGTTTCGCGCCAGTGCGGCCCCGGCCTTGGCAAAACGGTGTCTCCTGCAAAATCACCATGGATTTCGGTCAGTTCGTAGCGGCTGGCAAGGGGTTCAAACAAGCCAAGCACTTCGGCCCCGCCGATCACGGCGATGTCGCCATCGCCTGCCAGCGCCAGCGCCCCGGCCACACCAGGCACCGGTTCCGCCCCGGCGGCGGACCAGTCCGGATCGCGGGTCAACACGATATGGCGGCGGCCGGGGAGCAGGCCGGGGAGCGAGGCGAACGTCTTGCGCCCCATGATCATTGGCTTGCCCATGGTCAGCGCCTTGAACCGCTTGAGGTCTGCGGGCAGATGCCAGGGCAGGGCGCCCTTGTCGCCAATCGTGCCATCCGCAGCGCGCGCGACGATGAGGAACAAGCTTGCCGGCATTCTACAGCACCAGCCGGGTCACATGGCCCATCTTGCGGCCCGGGCGCACCGCGGCCTTGCCATAGAGGTGCAGGTGATTGGCCGGATCGGAAAGGATCGCGGGCCAATCGTGCGCTTCATCGCCGATCAGGTTGTCCATCACCACCCCGCGCGCGGCGAGCTTGGTCGAGCCCAGCGGCAGCCCGCAGATCGCGCGGACATGGTTTTCGAACTGCGAGGTGAGCGCGCCCTCGATCGTCCAGTGGCCCGAATTGTGCACGCGCGGGGCCATTTCATTGAACACCGGGCCAGCGGCGGTGGCGAAGAATTCGAGCGTGAGCACGCCGACATAGCCCAGCGCATCCGCCACCTTGCGCGCGAGGACCCGCGCCTCGGCCACGTGCGCCAGCACGACAGGGGGCGCGGGCACGGTCGAGCGCGCGAGAATGCCGTGGCTGTGCGCGTTGTCCGCCGAATCCCAGAACCGCACGTCGCCATCCGCGCCGCGCACGAGGATGACCGAGAACTCGTGGTCGAACGTGACGAAGCCCTCATAGATTAGATCGGGGCCCGGCAGGACAAACGCCGCCGCCGCTTCCCCGTCCATAATCCGCCACTGGCCTTTGCCATCATAGCCATCGCGGCGGGTCTTGAGGATGCCCGGCGCGCCGATGCGGGCGATCGCTGCCGCGAGGTCTGCGGCCGTATCGACTGCCGCCCACGGCGCGGCGCGGCCGCCCAGTTCCTCGACAAAGCGCTTCTCGCTCACCCGGTCCTGCGCCACTTCGAGCGCGCGGACCGGCGGGAACAGCCGCCCCTCGCCCGCCAGCGCGGCCACCGGTACATTTTCGAACTCGTAGGTGACCACGGCGCAGGCCGCCGTGAACTGCGCCAGCGCGGCGTGATCGGTCCATGGCGCGCACGTGGAGGCAGCGCAGACATCGGCGGCAATCGCATCGGGCTCGGGCGCATAGACATGGCAGCGATAGCCGAGATTGGCCGCCGCCAGCGCGATCATCCGGCCCAGCTGACCGCCGCCCAGAATGCCGATGGTCTCACCGGGAGGGATCATGCGCGGGGCAGGTTCATTGGGGGCGCTCGGCCACCGCGTCGGTCTGCGCGGCGCGGTAGGCGATCAGCCGCGCCTCCAGCGCCGGATCGCTGCCCGCCAGGATCGCCGCCGCCAGCAATCCGGCGTTGATCGCGCCGGGGGTGCCGATCGCCAGGGTGCCGACAGGAATGCCGCCGGGCATCTGCGCAATCGAGAGCAGGCTGTCCATGCCTTTCAAGGCCTTGGATTCCACCGGCACGCCCAGCACCGGCAGGTGGGTCATCGCCGCGACCATGCCGGGGAGATGCGCCGCGCCGCCCGCACCCGCGATCACCACCTTGAACCCTTCGAGATGCGCGCCTTTGGCGAAGGCGACCATCCGGTCGGGCGTGCGGTGCGCCGAGACGATGCGGCAATCGTGCGCGACACCGAGCCTGGCCAGCACCTCGGCGGCCTTCTGCATCGTTTCCCAATCGGATTGGCTGCCCATGACGATGGCCACCAGCGGGGCGACCCGCGCCGTATCATTCATCCTGCATGCCCCCTCCAGAGCGGTTCACCGCTCCGACAGATAATAGCGTTCGAGCGCTGTCAGATCATCGGCCAGCTCGTAGATGATCGGCTGGCCGGTCGGGATCTCGAGCTCGCTGATATCGGCGTCCGAAATGCCCGAGAGATGCTTGACCAGCGCGCGCAGCGAATTGCCGTGGGCGGAGACGATCACCGTTTCGCCCGCGCGCAGGGCCGGGGCGATCTTCGCGTCCCAGCAGGGCAGGACGCGGGCGATGGTGTCCTTGAGACTTTCGGCGCTGGGCACCGCGATCCCGGCATAGCGCGGATCGGACGCGAGATCGAAAGCGCTGCCGGGCTCCAGCGGCGGCGGCGGAGTGTCGAAGCTGCGGCGCCAGATCTTGACCTGGTCCGCACCGTGCAGCGCGGTCGTCTCGGCCTTGTCGAGCCCGGTGAGGCCGCCATAGTGCCGCTCGTTCAGCCGCCAGTCCTTGTCTTCGGGCAACCACAGCCGGCCCATCGCTTCGAGCGCGAGATGGAGCGTCTTGATCGCGCGGGTTTGCAGCGAGGTGAAGGCGCAAGTGGGCAGCACGCCCTTGTCCTTGAGCAGCGCCCCTGCCGCAAAGGCCTCCGCCGCGCCCTTCTCGGTAACATCGACATCCCACCAGCCGGTGAAGCGGTTTTCAAGGTTCCATTGCGATTGGCCGTGGCGGATCAGGATCAGGCGGGGCATCGGCTTCCTGTTGCTGCAAGATGTGGAAGGCGCGGGACTAGCGCCGCGCGCGGGATTTGGGAAGGGCGCTGGCGGGCATCGGCTCAGCTTTGCGAATCGACGCCAGTATCGTTCGGCCCCGGCGCAGGCAGCTCGCTCAGCGCGCGCGCCTGCGCCTTGCGCAGCCGCAGATTGTCGCGCAGCCGCGCGGCAAGGCGCTCCTCGCGCGTCAAGGGTTTCGGCGGGTGCGGATCCTTGGCTTGGGTCATCGCGTCACGCTGTGCCCCGTGGCACCCGGCCCGGCAAGCCCTGCTTGACAAAGAACCGCCCCCCCGCCAAAGCGCGCGCCTGTCTGGAGCGGCGTTTGCCGAGGCAGCAGGCGTGCGACGTCGCGGAAATGGTGTGCTGCTGTAGCTCAGTGGTAGAGCGCATCCTTGGTAAGGCTGAGGTCGGGAGTTCAATCCTCCCCAGCAGCACCATTTCCCTTGGCGGATCAGGCGCGCCATGCGCCCGAGGCATTGGATGACCAGCCAAGGCCAGCATACGCCGCATCGACCAGCGATTGGCCGCGTGCGTTGAGCAGGATGCCGGGGCCCATGCGGTTCATCGTGTAGCCAAAACCGATCCCGGCAACCGGATCGGCGAAGCCCACGCTGCCGCCCATGCCGACATGGCCGAACGCGCTTTCGCCGAGCAGCAGGCTGTCGGCTCCGTTGGCGCGGTTGTCGGTGCTGGCCATGAAGCCCATCGCAAAACGCATCGGCTGCATCAGCACGGCATCGCTCATCGTCGCGGCAGTGACGCGGCCCATCCGCTGGATCGTTTCCGGCTGGAAGAGGCCCTCACCGCCATTGGCCAGCGGCGCGTAAAGCCCGGCAAGCCCGCGCGCGTTGGTGATGCCATTGGCGCTGGCGATTTCGGCGGCATGAATCTCACGCGCATTGAAATTGGCCCCGCCCTGATTGCCGAGGAAGAGCGCGGGAAGGCTGCCCGGCTTGCCCGTGGCATGCTGAAAGAAGCGCGAGGCGAAGTTGATCTCGGCCGGATTGGGCGCGATCATCGGCGCGACGCGGGCTTCGCACGCTTCGGGCAGGCCGATGTGGAAATCGAGACCGCGCGGCCCGGCAAACTCTTCGGCGAAATAGACGCCCAGCGGCTTGCCCGCGAGCAGGCGCACGAGATTGCCCACCGTCCACGCAAACGTCAGCGCGTGATAGCCCTGCCGCGTGCCCGGCTCCCAGAAGGCTTCCTCCGCTTCGATGCGGCCGATCATATAGTCCCAGTCGATCATCCCACCGGGGCGGATCGGTTCGCGCACATGCGGCACCGGCGAGGTGTGGCACAGCATCATCGCCACCGTTGTGGCTTCCTTGCCGCCGCTGGCGAAGGCGGGCCAGATTTCGGCGACCGGCGTGTCGTAGGCAATCTTGCCCTGCTCGACGAGGCGGTGGAGGCAGAGCGCCGCCGCGCCTTTGGTGCAGGAATAGACGATCGAGATGGTATCGCGCTCCCATGCAGGCGCGGGCGCATCTTCCGTTGTGGGCGCGGCCCAGCCGCCCCACAAATCGACCACCGGCTCGCCGCCCAACACGAGGCAGACGCTGGCCCCGACTTCGGCGCGCTCGGTAAAGTTGGCGCGGAAGGCATCGAGCATCCCGGCAAATTCCGGCGCGCAAGAGCCCGCGATCGTGTGGCCCGAAGACAGTTGCTCGCAGATCTGGGTCATGGGACGCGGTGCTCCTCTCGCATGTTGGTCTGTTTTGACGATCACTAGCCGAGGCGTCGCTGCGGACAAAGCGCGAAAGCCACGCGCACTCTACGCCAGCAGATCGGCCCATTCCGGATGCCGCTTGAACGCGGCGGCGACATAGCTGCACTGCGGCGCGATCTTCCAGCCGTGCGCGCGCGCATCGGCGATCAGCGCCTCGACCAGCTTAGCGGCTATGCCGCGACCGCCGATTTCGGCGGGCACCAGCGTGTGCTCGGCCACCAGCACATTATCGTCGCGCACGTAGGTCAGCCGCCCTAATGCCGCGCTGTCCGCAACGCGGGCCTGATACTCGCCCGCCGCGCCTTCATCCACATGCGTGATCGCCGGTTCATCCATCGCTCTTCGTCCCATCAGGCCAGCTGCCTTGACCGCCGCGCGCCGCCCGGTAAGGCCTGCGCCATGAAGTTCTTCTCCGACAATGCCGCGCCTGTCCACCCCCGCGTATGGGCCGCGATGCAGGCGGCCGATGCGCCCGACAAGGCTTATGACGGCGATGCGCTGTCGCGGCGGCTCGATGATGCATTTTCGGCGCTGTTCGGCACCGACTGCACCGCGCAGTGGGTGGCGACCGGCACGGCGGGCAATTGCCTCGCGCTCGCCGCGATGGTGCCGCCGCACGGCGGGGTGGTGTGCCACCGCGAGGCGCATATCGAAGTGGACGAGGGCGGCGCGCCGGGCTTTTTCATGCATGGCGCGAAGCTGATGCTGGCGGAAGGGGACGGCGCGAAACTGACGCCCGCGACGATCCGCGCGGTGATCGATCCGATCCGCCCCGAAGTGCACCAAGTGCAGCCGCACGCGATCTCGATCACGCAGGCCAGCGAGTGGGGCCGTGTCTATACGCCGGCCGAGGTCGCCGCGATTGGCTCGCTGGCGCGCGAACGCGGGCTGGGGCTGCATATGGACGGCGCGCGCTTTGCCGGCGCAGTGGCGCACCTTGGCTGCCATCCGGCGGATGTGACCGCGCGCGCCGGGGTCGATGCGCTTACCTTTGGCTTCATCAAGAACGGCGGGATGAGCGCCGAGGCGCTGGTGCTGTTCGATCCCGGATTGGCCGATGTGGTGCGATTTCGGCGCAAGCGCGCGGGGCACCTGCAATCGAAGGGCCGCTATCTGGCCGCGCAAGTGCTGGCGATGCTCGAAGGCGATCTCTGGTTGGAAAACGCGCGCGCGGCCAATGCCGCCGCGCAGGAAATCGCGGCGGCTTGCGGCGCGCGGCTGATCCATCCGGTCGAGGCCAACGAAGTGTTCGTGGTGCTTTCCCCCGCCGAGCAGGCGGCGCTCCATGGGCAAGGCTTTGAATTCTACGACTGGACGCCGCCGCCCGGCGCGCCGGGCGCTGCCCGCCTCGTCACCGCATGGAGCAGCCCGCCGCGCGAGGTGGAAGCGCTCGCCCGCGCCATTGCATCATTGTGAGCCGGGCGGTGAGCGACGAGCCGCTGCCCGGCGAGGCCCGGTTTCTCGAGGCGCGCATCCTTGTGCCGTTCGTGCTGACGGCGGTAATCTGGGGCTCGACCTGGCTGGTCATCAAGGGCCAGCTCGGCGATGTGCCGCCCAGCTGGTCGGTGACCTGGCGCTTTGCCGGGGCGGCGATCGGCATGTTTGCGTTCGTGCTTGCCAAACGGTTGCCGCTGGTGCCCGACAGAAGCGGGCTGATCGTCGCGGCAGTGATGGGCAGCAGCGTGTTCTCGCTCAATTTCCAGTTCGTCTACCGCTCCGAGCAGTTTCTCACCTCGGGCCTCGTCGCGGTGCTGTTCGCGCTGCTGCTGGTGCCCAACACGATTTTTGCGCGGGTCTTCCTTGGCCAGCGCATCACGCGCGGCTTCCTGCTGGGCACGGGCATCGCGCTGATCGGCATCGCGCTGCTGATGCTCCACGAATACCGGCTCGCCGCGGCGCAGAACAGCGCGATGGGCGGAGATGTGCTGATCGGCGGGGTCATGGTGCTTACGGCCCTGCTGTTCGCCTCGATCGGCAATGTCGTGCAGGCGAGCACATTGGCGCGCGGCCAGCCGGTGCCGACCGTGCTCGCCTGGGCCATGCTGATCGGCGCTTGCCTCGATGCGGTGATCGCGGGGGTTCTTTCCGGCCCGCCGCGCTTCGACTGGACGTGGGGCTATGCCGGCGGGGTCGCCTATCTGGCGATCATCGGCTCGGTGGTCACCTTCCCGATGTACAACGGCCTGCTGCGCGCGCTCGGTCCGGGCCGCGCGGCCTACAACGGCGTGCTGGTGCCCGTCGTCGCGATGCTGCTCTCGACCCTGTTCGAAGGCTACCGCTGGTCGTGGCTGGCGGGCGCGGGCGCGGTGCTGGCGATGCTCGGGTTGGTCGTGGCCTTGAGAGCGCGCAACCCTTCGCGGTAGGTGGGATAGCGCAGCCGCCAGCCGAGCGCGCGCTTGGCCTTGCCATTGGCGATGCGGCGGTTCTCGGCATAGAAATCCAGCGCCATCGGGGAAAGCTGCGCCTCCTCCAGCGTTTGCAACGGGGGCGGATCCACCCCCAATAGCCGCGCGGCTTCCTCGATCACGGCGTTCTGGCTGCACGGCAGATCATCGCCGAGGTTGTAGACCCCCGATGCGCCGCCAAACGCCGCGACCACGCCGCCCGCGATATCGGCGACATGCACCCGGCTGAACACCTGCCCCGGCAAATCGATGCGATTGGCCGCGCCGGACTGCACGCGGCCGAGCGCGCTGCGGCCCGGCCCATAGATGCCCGGCAGGCGCAGCACGCGCGCGCCCAGCGCCTGCCAGCGCAGATCGGCCTCGGTCCGCGCGGTGCGGCGGCCCGCGCCAACGGCAGCGCTTTCATCGACCCACGCGCCGCCGGTATCGCCATAGACCCCGGTCGAGGAGAGATAGCCGAGCCATTGCGCCGCATGGCCGCGCAACAAGTGCGCATAGCTTTCGAGCACCGGATCGCCGCCATCGCGCGCGGGCGGGACTGAAGACAGCACATGGCTGGCCCCGCCGAGCGCGGCGGCGACCGCATCAGCATCGGCAAACGCGACATCGCCCGCGCGCCCGGTGCCGCGCACCTGCCAGCCTTGCGCGCGCAAGTGCGCGGCGAGGACTTGCGCGGTGTAGCCCATGCCGAAAATGAACAGATTCATGGGGCGGGTATTTTCGGCGGCACGACTTCGACCGCGCCGGGGACATGGTCCTTCTTCCACTGCATCGCCATCCGCACCCGCGTCGCGCCCGAGGGGTGATCGAACAGCAGCGCTTCTTCAAGCGCGCCGGGCGCGATCTTGCGATAGCTGGAAAGCTTCATGGCGGTGGCGGCGAAGGCATCGGGCTCGCGCGCGGCATCGAGGCCGAAAGCATCGGCTTCGCTTTCGCTCACCCGGATCACCGTGTTGAAAATCGGCAGCGACAGCAGCGAGAGCACCGCCAGCACGGCGGCAAACACCGGCATCGAGGCCGGATCGCCCACCGCGCGCACTTTCCAGCGCTGGCCGCCCAGCCGGATCGCGGCTGGCACGACCATCGCGGCAATCCAGAACTGCGCCGCGAGCAGGAGCGAGAAAAGCACTATCAGGCGCAAGCTGTGGCCAAGCACATAATGGCCGAGCTCATGCCCCATCACCGCCGCCACCATCGCCGGCGGCTGTTTCAACAAGTTGTCGTTGAGCGCGATGCGGATGGTCGGGCCGAGGCCCGAGACATTGGCCGAAATCCGGTCGGACTGGCGCGATTCGTCGGCGACGAAGATATGATCGGCGGGCACCTGATGCGCCGCCGCCATCGCCGCGATCCGATCGCGCAGCGGTCCTTGCGGCATTTCGGTGTAGGTATTGAACAATGGCGCGACGAACACCGGCGAGACCAGCACCGCCAGCACCACGAACAGCGCCATCACCCCGCTGCCCATCAGCCACCAGAGCTTTGGAAAACGCCGGATCACCCCATAGATCAGCAGGATCAGCGGGCCGCCGATCAGCAACGTGAGGACCAGTCCCAACGCCTGATCGCCCAGCCAGGCTGGTAGCGACTGGTTCATCAACCCATACTGCTGCTCGCGCCAGAACGCGGTGGCGATCGTCCAGGGCAGCGTGATCAGCGTATTCAGGGCAAGAAAAGTGAGCGCGCAGGCGAGGATGCCCAGCCACGGCCGCCAGCCGCGCCGCTGCATCGCATCGCGCACGCCCGGCAGCACGCGCCAGCGCAGCATGATCCAGCAGGCGAGCACCGACACCAGCGCGCCAAACAGCACGATCCACTGCGCGCCTTCGAAATAGGCATCGGACTTGATCCGCGCCGCCGGGCTGAGCGTGCCGAGCCATGCCTGCGTGGCATGCTCGACATCGAAGCCGGCCGCGCACCCGGGCACGGGAAGCGCGGCCAGCGCGCCCATGGCAAGTCCCCAGATCCGCCTTGTCAACGCCACGCCCATCCCCCGCCGGTAGGGTCTATGCGTGAGGGCGGGCAGGCCCTCCGTCAAGTCATCTTGCAGTATCGAACCGTATGAAGTTTGCAGTTGGCCGGTTACCCTTGCGCGCCTACATTGGCAAAATGAACGATCTTTCCGGCGCGCCCGCCCTTCCTGCCGCTGCATCCGCCCCGGGTGACCTTGCTTCCCCCGCCGCTCCCGCGCTGGTGCGCCGGCTCGATTACAAGCCGCCCGCATGGTTGGTGAGCGACATCGCGCTCGACTTTGCGCTTTCGCTCAGCGCGACGCGGGTGTGCAGCGAGCTGACCGCGGTGCGCAACCCGCTGGCCGAACCGCAAGCGACCATCCGGCTGAACGGCGACGGGATCACCGCCGCCAGTGTGCTGGTCGACGGAGCGCGGTGCAACACCTGGCGGATGGACGGCGACGATCTGCTGATCGACCTGCCGGGCGAGCGCCATGTGATCACGATCGAGACGGTGATCGATCCCTCGGCCAATACCCAGCTTTCCGGGCTCTATGCCTCGGGCGGGATGCTGTGCACGCAGTGCGAGGCCGAAGGATTTCGGCGGATCACCTTCTTTCCCGATCGGCCCGATGTGCTCAGCCGCTACAAAGTGCGGCTGAGCGGCGACAAGGCGGCGTTTCCGGTGCTGCTCTCCAACGGCAACCCGGTGGCGCAGGGCGAAGCTGGCGATGGCACCCATTGGGCCGAGTGGCACGATCCCTGGCCCAAGCCCTCCTATCTCTTCGCGCTGGTGGCGGGCGATCTGGTCGCGGCGCGCGACAGCTTCACCACGCGTTCGGGCCGCAAGGTGGACCTTGGCATCTATGTCCGCGCGGGCGATGAAGGCCGCACCGACCACGCCATGCGCTCGCTCATCGCCTCGATGCGGTGGGACGAGGAGGTCTATGGGCGCGAATACGATCTCGATCTGTTCAACATCGTCGCCGTGGCTGATTTCAACGCGGGCGCGATGGAGAACAAGGGCCTCAATATTTTCAACACGCGCTATATTCTGGCGGACCCCGAAACCGCCACCGATGGCGATTACGACGCGATCGAAGGCGTGGTCGCGCACGAATATTTCCACAACTGGTCGGGCAACCGCGTGACCTGCCGCGACTGGTTTCAGCTGAGCCTCAAGGAAGGTTTCACCGTGCTGCGCGACCAGCAGTTCAGCGCGGATCGTGGCTCCGCCCCGGTCAAGCGGATCGAGGATGTGCGGATCTTGCGCGCGGCGCAATTCCCCGAGGATTCAGGCCCGCTGGCGCATCCCATCCGCCCCGACGTCTATCAGGAAATCAGCAATTTCTACACCGCCACGGTCTATAACAAAGGGGCCGAGGTGATCCGCATGATGACCGTGATGACCGGCCCGGAGCGCTTTCGCCGAGGCACCGATGTCTATTTCGACCGGCACGACGGCGAAGCGGCGACCTGCGAGGATTTTGTCTGCGCGATCGAGGACGGCGCTGAGGTCGATCTGGGCCAGTTTCGCCGCTGGTATGAACAGGCGGGCACGCCGCGCGTCGAAGTCAGCATGACGCATGCCGAGGGCAGCGTCACGCTCACGCTCAAGCAGAGCGTGCCCGCCACCCCGGGGCAGAGCGACAAGCAGCCGATGGTCATCCCGCTGCGCACCGCGCTGTTCGACCGGATTACCGCCGCGCATGGCCGCGAGCACTTGCTGATGCTGACCGAGCCGGAGCAGACGTTCACTTTCAGCGGCTTCGCCCAGCGCCCGGTGCTCTCGATCAATCGCGGCTTTTCGGCGCCCGTGGCGCTGGTCAATCCGGCGAGCGATGCCGATCTGGTGTTTCTGGCCGCGCGCGACGATGATCCTTTCGCGCGCTATGAAGCGATGCAGCAACTGGTGGTGCAGCATCTCGTCGCGGCGGTGCAGGGCACGCTCACCCCGCTTGCGCGCACAGCGGGGCGCGCCGCGATCGGCGAAGCGTTTGCGGCGGTGCTGGCGGATACCGCGCTCGACGATCTGATGCGCGGCGAATTGCTGATCCTGCCCGGCGAGACCTATCTCGCCGAACAGATCGAGCAGGTCGATCCGGTGCAAGTGCGCGCCGAGCGCGAGGAACTGAAGCGCTGGCTGGGCAAGACGCTCATTTCCGAATGGCGTGCGCTCCACAATCGTTGCAGCGCGGTGCCCTATAGCCTTGCGGCCGAGGCCCGCGGCGCGCGCAAACTGAAAACGCAGGCGCTGGTCTATCTCACCCTGGCCGATCCGGGCGGCACCGCGCGGCGCGCGCGCTCGCAATACGATACCGCAAGCAACATGACCGACCGGCAGGGCGCGCTGATGGTGCTGGCCGGGCTCGAATGCGACGATCGCGCGGTGGTGCTCGCCGATTTCCATGCGCGTTTTGCAGGCAACCCGCTGGTGATCGACAAGTGGTTTTCGATCCAGGCCAGCTCGTTTCACGCGCAGGCGCTCGAGCATGTCAAGGCGCTGGCGGGCCATCCCGACTTCACCATGGCCAATCCCAACCGCGTGCGCGCGCTCTATATGGCCTTTGCCGGAAATCCCGGCGCATTCCATGCCGCGAGCGGCGAAGGCTACCGCATGATCGCCGATCTGATCATCGCGCTCGATCCGCTCAATGCCAATGTCGCGGCGCGCTTTGTCACCCCGCTGGGCCGGTGGCGCAAGCTCGAGCCGGTGCGCGCGGGGCTGATGCGCGCCGAGCTCGAACGGATCGCCGCCCTGACCACGCTTTCGCGCGATGTGCGCGAGCAGGTCACGCGCAGTCTGGACGGATGAGCGAAGCGCCCGAAGCCTTGCAGCATCCGGCGTTGGCGGGGGCGGCGCATGGCTTTCTCGGGCGCCGGGGCGGGATCAGCGAGGGGCTGCTGGCCGGGCTCAATGTGAGCTATGCCGACGATGATCCGGCGCTGACCGGCGAAAACCGCCGCCGCGCGGTTGAAGCAGTGCTGCCCGGGGCGACCTTGCAAACCTGCTACCAGATCCATTCAGCGGATGTCGTGACCGTGACGGCGCCGTGGGCCGATGCCGACCGGCCGCGCGGCGACGCGCTGGTGACCGACCGGCCCGGCATGGTGCTGGGCGTGCTCACCGCCGATTGCGCGCCGGTGCTTTTTTGCGATGCCGAGGCCGGCGTGATCGGCGCGGCCCACGCCGGATGGAAGGGTGCATTCACCGGCGTGACCGATCGCACGGTCGAAGCGATGGAAGCGCTGGGGGCAAGGCGCGCGCGCATCGCCGCCGTGGTCGGCCCGTGCATTGCGCAAAAGAGCTACGAGGTGGACGCGGACTTCGAAGCCCGGTTTCTCGAAAAAGCGCCCGAAAACGCGCGCTTCTTCAAGGCGGGCCGCGAAGGCCATGCGTGGTTCGATCTCGAAGGCTACACCGCCGCGCGGCTGCGCGACGCCGGGATCGGCCAGATCGGCCTGCTGGGCGAGGATACTTATGCGCAGGAGAGCCGATTCTATTCGTTCCGCCGCGCCACCCACCGCGCCGAACCGGGCTATGGGCGGCAGATTTCGCTGATCGGGCTTGCCGCGCGTTGATCGCCACGACCGATCCGGTGCTCTACAGCTTTCGCCGCTGCCCTTATGCCATGCGGGCAAGGCTGGCGCTGGCAATCAGCGAGACGAGCGGCGAGCTGCGCGAGATCAAGCTGACGGCCAAGCCTGCGCCCATGCTCGCCGCCTCGGCCAAAGGCACGGTTCCTGTGCTGGTCCTGCCAGACGGCACGGTGATCGATGAAAGCCTGGACGTGATGCGCTGGGCGCTGGCGCGCCGCGATCCCGAAGGCTGGCTGGCGCGCGACGACGCGGCCTTGATCGCCGCGAACGACGGCCCGTTCAAACACGACCTCGACCGGTTCAAGTATCCCGGCAGGTATGGCAGCGACCCGATGGCCTACCGCCGCCGCGGCGCTGCTTTTCTGCAGGAGCTTGAAGACCGCCTGTCAGCGTCCAGCCACTTGTGCGGGCCGGTGCGGGGTTTCGCCGACGCCGCGATCATGCCGTTCGTGCGGCAGTTTGCGGCAACCGACCCGGCCTGGTTCGAAGGCCAGCCCTTTGCGCGTCTCAAAGTCTGGCTGGCAAGCTACGCCGGGTCCAACCTGTTTGCCGCGATCATGATCCGCGCTGCGCCGTGGTCGGCAGGCGATCCGCCGCTTGCCTTCCCCCAACTGCAAACGGCCTAAAGCAATTCCAGACCCGCCATCTGCGCCTCGAGCGCCGCTGCATCGCCGGTAAAGTGATGCACCTGCCAGCCGAGCGCGCGCGCGGCAGCGATGTTGGCCGCGTTGTCATCGATGAACAGCATGGTCTCAGGCGCCCGCCCGAAACGCTGCGCCGCATGGCGAAACATTGCCGCGTCGGGCTTCACCAGCCGCTCCGCGCCCGAGACAACGATGTCTTGCAGATGATCGAGGATCGGAAATGTCGGGCGGAACAGGTTCCAAGCATCGACGCCGAAATTGGTGATGGCAAATTGCGGCACGCCGCGCGCCGTCAGCCGCGCGACCAGGTCGTGCGTGCCCGCCACCGGCCCCGGCACGCTTGCCAGCCAATTGGTCGCATAGAGCGCGATGAGATCGGCGTAGTGCGGAAACTCGGCCTGCCGCGCGGCGACCATTTCTGCGTGGGTCACACCCGCGTCGTGCTGCGCGTGCCAGCTTTCGGAGACGACCTCGGCCACGAACCGCGCGCGCTCCGCCGCATCGGGAATCGCCTCGCGGTAAATCAGCGCGAGGTCCCATTCGACCAGCACCCGCCCGATGTCCCAGACGACCGTGTCTACCTTGTGCGCGTCACCCATCGTGGCTGGCCTCCGCAAACGACAAGGCCCCCGGGTTTGGCGGGGGCCCGAAACCCTCAGGGGGTTCGCGTGGTATCCGATGCAGCCCCGCCGTCGCGAGACTGCACCGAAAGCGATGAGAGATTAGCCCTGGCGCGCCTTGAAGCGGCGGTTGGTCTTGTTGATCACATAAGTGCGGCCGCGGCGGCGGATCACGCGGTTGTCGCGGTGGCGATCCTTGAGCGACTTCAGGCTGTTGCGAATTTTCATGGCGAATCCCTCAGCCCGAACGTGACCGGGCGCAAAATTGAAGGTGGGCGGTTACTGGCGCTGATCCGCCAAGTCAACCTTCGCCGCGAATCCCGGTCAGTTTCCGTTCCCACGCGAGCGCATGGGCGACGATCGTTTCGAGATCGGCATAGCGCGGCACCCACGGCAGCGTCTCCTTGATCAGCCGGTTGTCCGAAATCAGCGAATCGGGATCGCCGGCGCGCCGCCCCTCGATCTGGCGGACGATCGTGCGGTTGGTCACGCGGTCGACCGCATCGAGCACTTCGAGCACCGAGAACCCGCGCCCATAGCCGCAATTCATCGTCAGCGAGCGCTGCGGCGCGGCGATCAGCGCTTCGAGCGCGAGCACATGCGCGGCGGCGAGATCCGAGACATGGATGTAATCGCGCACCCCGGTGCCATCGGGCGTGGCATAGTCGGTGCCGAACACGCCGACATGACCGCGCTTGCCCAGCGCGGCTTCGACCGCGACTTTGATCAGATGCGTCGCGCCTGCGGTCGATTGCCCGGTGCGCGCCTGCGGATCGGCCCCGGCGACATTGAAATAGCGCAGCGCGCAATAGTTGAGCGGATGGGCGCGCGCGGTGTCGGCCAGCATGAACTCGGTCATCAGCTTCGACATGCCATACGGATTGATCGGCCGCTGCGGGCTGTCTTCGGTGACGGGGGAAACCTCGGGGACTCCATAGGTCGCGGCGGTCGAGGAAAAGATGAAATGCGGCACGCCCGCAGCCACCGCAGCGGCGATCAGCGCGCGGCTCTTGGCGGTGTTGTTGTGATAATACTTGAGCGGGTTCTCGACCGATTCGGGCACGATGATCGAGCCGGCAAAGTGCATCACCGCGCGCGTGCCCTGCTCGGCGAAAATGCGGGCAAGCAGCGCGCCGTCCTCGATATCGCCTTCATAAAGCGGCACGCCATCGGGAATGGCGAAGCGGAAACCGGTGGTGAGGTTGTCGATCACCGCGACCGGCCAGCCCGCATCGGTGAGCGCGAGCACCGCGTGGCTGCCGATATAGCCGGCGCCGCCGGTGACAAGAACGGGAACCATGCGAATCATCCCTCACTGTGCAAAGCAGGGCTGCTCTATCAGCCGGGGAGAATGAAGGAATCCCCAAAGCGCGCCGCCGTTCATCGCGGTGACAGAACCGCACGCCTAAGCTCTGCGCCTTCCTCGCCCGAAAGGCACGCCATGCATCGGCCCGCATCCCTGACTTTGGCGCTTGTCCTCGCCGCGCTGGCCGCGCCCGCTTTTGCGCAAGGCGCGGCCCGCGATGGCGCGTTCGGCGGGCCGCGCGGCGGCGGCTGGAACGAGCGGCGGGGCGAGCCGCTCCCCGATCGGCAGGCGGGCCGCGCCGAGCCCGCACGCGGCATCGCGGTAACCGCGTTCCGCGCCGCCGATGCGGCCGCGCTGCTGGGCCAAGGGCAGATCGTGGTCGCGGCGATTTCGGGCGGCGATGAACTGGGCAAGCTGCCGGTCTATGAAGCAGCAGTGGTCGATGAGCTGGCGCGGCGCGGCTATGATACTGCGGGGGCTGGCAGCGGCGAGCGCGGCCAGATCGCGCAGATCGGCGTAGCGCACCGCACGACGGTTCCCGAAGAAGCACCGCGCAAGCCGATCAGCGGCGAGGCGAGCACCGTGATCAGCAATCGCGGCACCGGCTTTGGCCTGGCGCTTGCGGTGGACCTGACCAAACCCAAGAAAGCGATCATCGCCACCCGGCTCGATGTGCGCATCCGCGACAAGGCGAGCGGCCGCGTGCTGTGGGAAGGCTATGCCGAGGGACAGGCCCGCGAGGGCGAAGCAGGGCTCGACAACGGGGCGATGGCATCGCGGCTGGCGTCTGCGCTGTTTGCGCGCTTTCCTGAAGGCGAGATTGTCCAGCCGCTGGCCGCCGCGCTGCCGCGCGTGCTTGCGCCCGGCGAATGAAAAGCCCAGATTGATGACCCGCAATTCTCCCCTCCTCCACGCTGAAAGAAAGCCCGCCATGCGCGCCCTCCCGCTGTTTGCCGCATTCCTGCTCGCCGCGGTCGCCGCGCCCGCGCTCGCCGCGCCGATCGAGGTCACCCGGTTCCACACTCCCGAGACGATCGCGGCGCTGGGCCGCGGCGCGGTCGTGGTGATGGCCGCGCCCGGCGAGGATGCCGGCAGCCTCGAAAACGCGGTGTGGCTGGCGGCGGTGCAGCGCGAGCTGACCGCGCTCGGCTTTGCCGCGTCGACCCCCGGCGCGGCGGACGCGATCGCCGAAGTGCGCGTCGAGCGGCAGAACCGGCGCGACGAGGCGCGGCGCAGCGGGCCGGTCTCGGTCGGCGTCGGCGGATCGACCGGCGGCTGGAACAGCGGCGTCGGGCTGGGTGTGGGCTTCAATCTGGGCGGCGGCGCGCGCGAGTCGATCTCCACCCGGCTGTCGGTGGTGATCCGCGCGCGCGAAAGCGGCAAGGCGCTGTGGGAAGGGCGCGCCGAGAATACCGAGCGCGCCAAGGCCCGCCAGGCCGGCGCGGAAATGGCCGCAAGCCGCCTGAGCAAAGCCTTGTTCGCGCTCTTCCCCGGCACGTCTGGAGAGACTATCAGGGTCAAATGACCCAACCCCCGATCGAAATCGATGCCGCGTTCGACAGCGGCAATATCGAAGTGCTTGCCATCGATGGCACCAAGGCCCGGCTGGCGATCCGCAAGGACCGCGATTCCGAATTCTTCCAGTGGTTTCATTTCCGGGTGAGCGGCGCGGGCGGGCGCGCGCTCGAGCTCAAGATCACCGGGCTGAACGCGGCGGCCTATCCCGGCGGCTGGACCGATTACCGCGCGGCGGTCTCGCAGGACCGCGACTATTGGGGCCGCGCCGAGACGGCATTCGACAAGGACGAGGACGGCGGCACTTTGACCATCCGCCACAAGCCGGAGCCGGGCCCGTGCTGGTTCGCCTATTTCGCGCCCTATTCGATGGAGCGCCATCACGATGTGGTCTCCGCCGCCGCCGCGAGCGAGGGCGTGGCGCACCGCAGCCTTGGCCGCAGCATCGAAGGCCAGCCGATCGATTGCCTGTCGCTGGGCGAGGGCAAGACACAAGTGTGGTTCTATGCACGCCAGCATCCGGGCGAGGCGATGGCCGAATGGTGGATCGAAGGCGCGCTCGACATGCTGACCGATCCAGCCGATCCGCATGCGCGGCGGCTGCGCCAGCTCTGCCGGTTTCACATCGTGCCCAATGCCAATCCCGATGGCTCATGCCGGGGCCACTTGCGCACCAACGCGGCGGGCGTCAATCTCAACCGCGAATGGCACGAACCCTCGGCGGAGCGATCGCCCGAAGTGCTGGCGATCCGGGGGGCGATGGACGAGACCGGGGTGCATTTCGCCATCGACGTGCACGGCGACGAGGCGATCCCGCATGTCTTCCTCGCCGGGTTCGAAGGCATTCCCACGCTGAGCGCGCAGCAAAGCGCGGGCTATGAACGCTACCGCGCGATTCTGGAGCGGCGCACCCCCGATTTCCAGACGCGGCGCGGCTATCCCGCTGCGGGCGCGGGCCGGGCGAACCTGGCAATGTCGACCAACCAGCTCGCCGAACGCTTCGGCCCCAGCCACGGCTGCGTTGCGATGACGCTCGAAATGCCGTTCAAGGACAACGCCGACTTGCCCGACCCGGCGCAGGGATGGAGCCCCGAACGCAGCAAGCTGCTGGCGCGCGACTGTCTTGCCGCGCTGCTCGAATGGTTGAACGAGCGGGCCGCCCAGCCGGACTGATCTTTAGAGTTCGTTAACACCTGCGCGGCTAAGATCAGGTATGTCCCGCGCGCTCACCCTTGCCCAGAATGCCGCTCCCTCGCTGGCCGAGGCGCTGCGCGCGCTGATCGTGATGTCGTGCGCCATGGCGCTGATCATGGCCGAAAGCGCGCTCCCCAGACTTTGAGTGACGCGCTGGGCTGCGCCGCCGCCCGGATTTCCCCTTATTTGTCCGCTCGCTCTGAAACGGCCGCCTTATCGGGCGCGGTCTTGCACGCCTTCGTCATATTTTGAGAATCATTCCCAACAAGCCGCTTGCAACTGAGAACAAATCGCATTAACCGACCTTCATGAGAATGGTTCTCAAGAAGGATGGCGCCTTGTACCGCATAGCCTTGCTGCTCATCTCGACCACGGCACTTGTTCCCGCGATGGCCCATGCCCAGAGCGCACCGCTGGAAAGCGCGGGCGAGGCTGGGGCCGAGGCGGGCGACGGCGAGAACCGGGTGATTGTGGTCGTCGGCGCGGCCGATGGCTACCGCGCCGAGAGCGCCGGCGCGCTGAAGACGCCGACCCCGCTGATCGATGTGCCGCAGACGGTGACCGTGCTCTCGCGCGAGCAGCTCGACGATCAAGGCGTGACCCAGCTGGGCGAGGCGCTGCGCTATGTGCCCGGCGTGGTGCTCGGGCTGGGCGAGGGCAACCGCGACCAGATCACCTTGCGCGGCCAGAACACCACCGCCGATTTCTATCTCGACGGCCTGCGCGACGATACCCAGTACTACCGCTCGCTCTACAACATCGAGCGCGTCGAAGTGCTCAAAGGGGCCAATGCGCTGTTGTTCGGGCGCGGCGGCGGCGGCGGGGTCGTCAACCGGGTGCGCAAGGTGTCCACCTTGTCGAGCGCGCTCGCCTCGGCCAGCGCCGCCGTGGGCACCTTCGGCAACTTCGCGCTCGCTGCCGATCTGGACCAGCCGCTGACCCAAACCATCGGCGCGCGGCTCAATGCCACGTACGAGGAGTTCGACAACCACCGGCAGGATTTCGCGGGGCGCTTCATCGGCGTGAACCCCACTTTGGCCTTTGCCCCCGACGATGTGACGCGGATCGATCTCTCCTACAATTACGACGACGATCGCCGCACCGCCGACCGCGGCGTGCCCTCGCTGGGCGGCCGCCCGCTCGAAGGGTTTCGCGACACGTTCTTCGGCCGCAAGGACAGCAATCTCTCGGCGGTCACCGCGCACATTGCCGAACTGCGCGCCGCCCGCGAGCTGGCCGAAGGGCTGACCCTGACCCTCGCCGGACAGTACAGCCACACCGACAAATATTACGGCAACATCTTCGCCTCCTCGGCGGTCAACGCCGCGACCCGCGAGGTCACGCTCAGCGCCTACAACAGCGCGGTGCTGCGCGAGAGCTGGATCGGGCAGGCCAATCTCGTGTGGCAGGGCAAGACCGGCCCCATCGGCCACACCCTGCTCGCCGGGATCGAGGCGGGCGACCAGGCGACCGATGCCCGCCGCTCCGAAGGCGATTTCGGCGTGCGCCAGTTCTCCGCCCAGGTCACGCTGGCGCAGCGGATCGCCATCCCCGCGGTGACATTCGGCGCGCCCAGCCGCTCGACCCATTCCGCCGTGCGCACGCTGTCGCTCTATGTGCAGGATCAGATCGAGCTTGCGCCGTTCCTCCAGATCGTCGGCGGGGTGCGCTACGACGCCTTCACCATCCGCGCCGACAACCTGCTGAACGCCACCAGCGCGGCGCGCACCGACCGCAAGTGGTCGCCCCGCGCGGGCGTCATCGTCAAGCCCAAAGCCAACGTCTCGCTCTACGGCAGCTATACCCGCAGCTTCCTGCCGCAATCGGGCGATCAGTTCAGCGCGCTCGACGCGACACAGGCGACGCTCGCGCCCGAGGAATTCACCAATCTCGAAGCCGGCGCGAAGTGGGACGTGACCCCCACCCTGTCGCTCACCGCCGCCGCCTACCGCCTGGACCGCGCCAACTCGCGCTTCAACGATCCCGTCACCGGCCTGCCGCTGCTATCGGGCAAGACCCGCACGCGCGGCATCGAGCTCTCCGCCACGGGGCGCATCCTGCCGCAATGGCAAGTGAGCCTCGGTTATGCCCTGCAGCACGGCGAAGTGCGGTCCAGCACCGCCGCCGCCCCCGCCGGGCGCAGGCTCGCGATCCTCCCCGAAAGCCAGATCGCGCTGTGGACCCGCTACGAAGCCACGCCAAGGCTCGGCCTCGCGCTCGGCGTCACGCACCAATCTTCCAGCTTTGCCGCCATCAGCAACGCGGTTACCCTGCCCGCCTATACCCGCGTCGATACCGCCGTGTTCTACAAACTGAGCCCCGCCATCTCGGCGCAGATCAATGTCGAAAACCTGCTCGACACCGGCTATTTCCCGACCGCGCATACCGACAACAACATCTTCCCCGGCGCCCCGCGCAACGCGCGCTTTTCAGTCAAGGTGGCGTTTTAGGGGTTTGAAGTAGCCTCCGGCGGGCAAGGGCCATTGCCCTTGCATCCCGGTCATGGGGTTGCGCCAAGCCCTGCCATCGTGCTCCGCCGCGCAGCGGCAATCATCTCCCTGCGGGGCCAGAAAGCGCTGATAAATGCATGGGATGCAAGGGCCATGGCCCTTGCCCGCCGGAGGCCCTTTAAATCCCCGGCGTAGTCGCCACCGCAGGAGCGGGCAGCGGGGCCAGCCGTTCGGCCCCGCGCATCGCCCGCCCGGCGCGTTGCACCGCGCGCACCAGCCGGGGATAGACCCCGCAGCGGCAGATGTTGGTGAGCGCGGTCTTGATGTCGGCTTCGGTCGGGTCGGTGTTGTGCGCGAGCAGCGCGGCGGCGGTCATCACGAGGCCCGGCGTGCAGAAGCCGCACTGGATCGCCTGCTCGGCGACCATGGCCTGCTGCACCGGGTGGCTGCGATCGGGCGAGAGCCCTTCGATCGTGGTGACATTGCGCCCTTCGGCCTCCCCCAGCGAGAGCGTGCAGCTGGGCATCGCCTGCCCATCGACGATCACCATGCACGCACCGCATTCGCCGGTGCCGCAGCCATATTTGGTGCCGGTGAGGTTCGCCGCATCGCGCAGCGCCCACAGCAGCGGGGTATCGGGTTCGAGCCGGAATTCGAGCGGCTGGTTGTTGACCGTGAGACGGGCCATTTTCAGGCCGGGCGCCTGGGGCTCAATCGCGCCAGCTGCGGTCGATCCTGTCGATCCGCCGGGTCCAGGCGGCGAACTCGCCCACGCCGGGGCCGCCGGGAGGGCTGGCCTTGTTGATATCGCGCTGGTGCACCGCGATCACGTCGTCGGCAATGCGGATCACCGGCTGGCCCATCGAAAGCGTGGCGATCTGGATCTCGCAGGCGCGCTGCACCAGCCACTGCTGGAGCAGCATCAGCGGCAGGCTGTGCGACAGGACCACGGGGCCATGGTTGCGCAGCATCAGGATGTTCTTGTCGCCCAGATTGGCGAGCAGCCGCTCGCCTTCCTCGGCGCGCACGGTGACGCCTTCGAAATCGTGATAGGCCAGCCGGCCGATCAGATTGCAGGCATAGAAATTGATCGGCAGCAGCCCTTCCTCAAGGCTGCACACCGCCATCGTTGCGGTGGTGTGGACATGGCAGATCGCGTGCGCGCGGGGCAGATGGCGGTGGAAATAGGCATGCTGGGTGAACCCGGCGAGGTTCACGCCATAAGGGCTATCGGCCAGTTTGTTGCCGTCGATGTCGATCTTGACGAGGTTGCTGGCGCAGATCTCGGAATAGTGCAGGCCGTAGGGATTGATGAGGAAGGCGCCTTCCTCCTCGGGCACGCGCAGCGAGATGTGGTTGTAGACCGATTCGGACCAGCCGAGCATGTCGAAAATGCGGTATGCGGCGGCGAGTTCCTGCCGGGCCTGCCACTCGCTGTCGCTGCAATCGATTTTTGGGCCTTCGATATTGGGGCGGATCTGGGTAGCCATGGCCGTCTCTCCCGGTATGATTATCTCGATGTGCAATCTTTATCGCATGACCGGCGCGGCGCAAGCCATTGCGCAGCTTTTCGCCGCAGAGACCGGCGGGCGCAATCTGCCCGCGATCGAGGAGATTTATCCCGACCAGATGGCCCCGGTGGTGACTGCACAAGGCGCGGGCCGCCGGCTGGAAATGATGCGCTGGGGCTGGCCGCCGTTCGGCGAGATCAAGCGCCCGATCACCAATGTGCGCAATCTCGCCTCGCCGCTCTGGCGCAGCGCGCTGGCCGATCCGGCGCGGCGATGCCTCGTGCCCGTCACCGCGTTTTCCGAATGGTCCGCCGCGCCCAATGCGCAGACGGGGCGCAAGCGCAAGCACTGGTTCGACTTGGCCGATGATCCGCTGTTTGCCTTTGCCGGGCTGTGGCGGATGAGCGAGGAAGGCGCGCGGTTTGCGTTCCTGACCTGCGCGCCGAATGCGGTGGTGGGGCGGGTGCATCCGAAGGCGATGCCGGTGATCCTGCGTGCTGGCGATGGGTTTGATCGCTGGCTGAGCGCGGACGGCGCGGGCGCTGCGGCGATGCAGGTGCCGCTGGCGGATGATCTGATGCGCGAGATTGCTGGAGATGCGCCGGGCGGCGCGCCGAGGGCGGCGCAGGCGAGCCTGTTCTGAGAGGGGCGCTTGGCGCTTTGCCGGTATTGGTTAGCCTGAGCGGCTTTAAGGAAGGGGTTTCGCGCAGAGCCCGCCGAGGGCCGCAGAGGCGCAGAGAGGTCGCGCGGGCCGAAGGCTCGCTTTTTGCATGGGGCGGGGTGTTGGCGGGGAGCGGGCGATTTTGGTGCGGCTTCGCCGCGTGCTGGACCTCTCTGCGTCTCTGCGGGCTCTGCGCGAAATTCCGGGGATTAGCGGGGCGGCGCAGGCGAGCC
>CAZGWR010000015.1:0-94426 GCA_964529505.1 uncultured Novosphingobium sp.
TCAATCCCGCTTGGGAATCCCCTATCGATTCAGTCTCATCAGGACAGACTCTAGCGCGCGAGCGCTACTGCGGCTTGGTAAGATCCGAATCGGCCGTGGGGCGGACGATGAACCGGCGCGGCTCCTTGGGCTGCGACGGCAGCGGCGTCGCGGCGATCTCCGCAATCGGCGCGGCGGGTCTTGCGCCCGGCGCGGTCACCCGCCAGATCACCCCGCCGACATCATCGCTTACCAGCAGCGCGCCATCCTTGGCGAAAGCAACCCAGGCAGGGCGGCCATGCGCCTTGTTGTCCTTGGTCAGGAACCCGGTCAGCACCGGCTCGGGCGGGTCCTGCAGCGCGTTGCCGCGCGCGTCGAAACGCACGAACACGACATCATAGCCCGAGAGCGGCTTGCGATTCCACGAACCGTGCCGCGCGATGAAAGCACCGCTTGAGAAACGCTCCCCCATGATGTTGCCCCCGCGCGCAAAGGCGAGGCCAAGCGGGGCGACATGCGCGCCGAGGCCATATTCCGGCTTGCGCACATATTCGAGCAGGTACTCGGGCATGGGTTCGTTCACGCGCCAATCGATGTTTTTCTTCCAGTAGGCCCAAGGCCAGCCATATTGCGCGCCAAGCGGCACGTTTGTGAGATAATCGGGCACCAGATCGGAGCCCAGCATGTCGCGCTCGTTGACCGTGGTCCACAGCTCGCCGCTGCGCGGATTCCAGTCGAGCCCGTTGGGATTGCGCAAGCCGCCGGCAAATTCACGCGCGCTTTTGGTCGTGAAATCGTACTCGTGGATCGCCGCACGGCCCTTTTCGAGGGCAATCCCGTTTTCGGCGATATTCGAGGACGAGCCCACCGTGACATAGAGCTTGGTCCCGTCCGGGCTCAGCAGCAGATTGCGCACCCAGTGGTTGCCGGCGGCGGGCAGATCCATCAGCTTTTCGGGCTTGCCTGCCAGCGTGGTCTGCCCGGGCGCGAAAGGCCAGGAAACCACCGCATCGTGATTGGCAACGTAAAGCCGCCCCTCGCGCAGCGCGAGACCGAACGGCGAGGCAAGCGCGGGGTTGGTCATGACGAAGCGCTGCTCGGCAACGCCATCGCCATTGCCGTCGCGCAGGATCACGAGCTTGTTGGGCGATGGATCGCCCGCGCCCGCCGCGCTCAGCAGATAGCCCATGACAAGGCCGGTGATCCCCCCCGGGCCGCGCTGCGGCGGGCCATTGGTCTCGGCGACCATGACATCGCCGTTGGCCAGCACATAGACATTGCGCGGATGATCGAGCTTGTCGGCAAAGCGGGTGACGGCAAAGCCCTTGGCAGGCTCGGGCGCTTCATTCGCGGCCCAACCGATCGGTTTGGCAATGCCCAGCGTTGGAAACATTTGCGGGGCGGGCTCGACCAGCACGGGCTTGGGCCCCGTTGTTGCGGCAAGGCTGTGCTGCGCGGTGTCGCCCTGGAGCAGCCAGACCAGAAGGAGCCCACCTGCGAGGACGAGCAGGCCGAGGCCGATGAGTGATTTGCGAAGCACGGTCATGGACCAAGAGGTAAGCGCGGCGCTGCCTCGCGGCAATGGGCATCGTGGGGCAGCGGTGCGCAATTTTCGGCCCGCAGCAGGGGGCGCTACTCATTTGCAGCGGCGCACGCTAGGATCGGCCATGCACACTTTCGAACCGACCACCGCACTGCCGAAGCCTGAGCTCTACCGCGAGCTCATTGCCGCCGCTCTGGCGCTGACCGAGGGCGAGACGGACGGCATCGCCAACATGGCCAACATTGCCGCGCTGATTCCGATGTACCTGCGCGATCTGAACTGGGCGGGGTTCTATCGCGTGGTGGACGGCGCGCTCGTGCTCGGCCCGTTTTGGGGCAAGCCCGCCTGCATCCGTATCGCGCTTGGCGCGGGCGTGTGCGGGACCGCAGCGGCGCTGGACCAGACCCAGCTGGTCGACGACGTGCACGCCTTCCCGGGCCACATCGCCTGCGATAGCGCGAGCCGTTCGGAGCTGGTGGTGCCGGTGCGCGGCGCGGGGCGGGTGATCGCGGTGATCGATCTCGACAGCCCGCAGCTCGCCCGGTTCGATCGCGAAGACGCCGCCGGGATGCAGGCGCTGGCCGAAGCGCTGTCCGGCCGGATCTGACCCGCCATCGGCAGCTTGCCCCGTTTCGGTACAGCGCTGCCGCAGCCCTTGGATTGCCGCGCATTGCAGTGCTAAATTCCGGGTTAACGCCGAGGGCATCGATGCCGCTTGGCATGATCAGGGGATCACGATGGCCCGATTTCTTTCAAAGATGCTCACCGCCGCGATGGCCTGCGCCGCAGCAGGCCCGGCGCTGGCACAAGATCAGGGAAGCATACCGCAAGGAACGTATCAGGGTGGCTATCCCCCGGCCTACCAGAACGGATACCAGGGCGGTGTGCCCATCCCCTACGGCGGCTGGCCTCCCGCTCCTTCGTACGCGCCGCCGCCGGGGGCCGTTCCCTACCCTCAGCAGGAAGACCCGCGCTACCGCGACATGGTCGAACGCTGCCGCAAGTATGCGCGTCCGGATAACGGCGTGGGCGGCGCGGTGATTGGCGGCGTTGTGGGCGGCGTGATCGGCAACCGCGTGGCATCGGGCAACCGCACGCTTGGCACGATCATCGGCGGTGTGGCGGGCGCCATCACCGGCCGGGCCATCGACAAGAACGAGGACAAGGACCGCGAGCGCGAATGCGCCGACTTCTTTCGCAGCTATGCCCCGCCCGCGGCCTATGGCCCGGGTTATCCCGGCTATGGCTACATGATGGTGCCGGTCTACATGGTTCCCGGCCCGCAGAAGCCCTATACCGAGACGAAAACGACGACGGTAAGCTATGTGACAGAGCCGTGCCGCTGCCATGCTCCGCGCCGCCCGGTCTATCGGCACAAGCGCGTGAAGGAAAAGCGCGTCTACACGGGCAGCTGAACCCGGCCTGCGGCGATCCAGTAACGCTTCAAACAGAGCCCCGCCGGTTTGTCCGGCGGGGCTTTGTGTTTCAGCAAAGGCGCTGGCTCAGAGCTTGCGGCCGATCAGCTCCTTCATGATCTCGCTGGTGCCGCCGAAGATGCGGGTGACGCGTGCGCCGCGCCAGGCACGGGCGATCGCATATTCGTTCATGTAGCCCGCGCCGCCATGCAGCTGCAGGCACTTGTCCATTACCTCCCACTGCAGCTCGGTGTGCCAGAGCTTGGCGGCCGCGCCTTCCTCGGCGGTCAGTTCGCGCTTGAGATGCCGGGCCAGCGCCCAATCGAGATGCGCCCAGCCCACCTGCAGCTTGGTCTTGAGATCGGCGAGCACGAAGCGGGTGTTCTGGAAATCGAGAATCGGCTTGCCGAAAGCCTTGCGTTCGCGGGTAAACTCGACCGTATCGTCGAACGCCCGCTGCGCGCCGGCCTGCGCCGAGACCGCGATCGACAGGCGCTCCTGCGGCAGCTCGCTCATCAGATAGATAAAGCCTTTGCCTTCTTCGCCAAGGCAATTGGTAATCGGCACCCGCACATCGTTGAAAAACAGTTCCGACGTATCCGCCTCGTCCATGCCGATCTTGTCGAGATTGCGGCCGCGCTGGAAGCCTTCGCGGTCTGATTCGACGAGCACGATCGAAACCCCCTTCCACGCGGGCTGCACCTCGGTATCGGTCTTGCAGCACACCAGAATGAGATCGGCGTTCTGGCCGTTGGTGATGTAGGTCTTGGAGCCATTGATAACGTAGTGGTTGCCATCCTTCTTGGCGCTCGTGCGCATGCCCTGCAGGTCCGAGCCGGTGCCGGGTTCGGTCATGGCAATCGCGGTGATCACCTCGCCCGAAACCATCTTGGGCAGCCACTTGCGCTTTTGCTCTTCCGAGCCGTAGGAAACGAGGTAGTTGACCACGATATCCGATTGAAGCGAGAAACCGGTGGTGACGCGGCCGTAGTACGCGCTCTCTTCATCGACGATCGCATTATACCCGAAATCGAGGCCGAGGCCGCCGTATTCCTCGGGCACCGTCGGGCAGAGCATGCCGAGCTCGCCGGCTTTGGGCCAGATCGCCTTGGGCACGATGCCCGCCTCGGCCCATTCGGCTCCGTGCGGGGCGACTTCGGTTTCCAGGAAGCGCCGGACGGTCTCGCGGAAAGCGTTATGGTCTTCGTTATAGGCGCTGCGGGGAATGAGATCGAGCGACATGGGCGCATCCTCTGCTGTGGTTCAGGATTTTCGCACCTGAAATAGGCAATCCACACCATCGCGGTCAATCAAAATTAATCGATCGATTAAGACCCCTGTGGGGCGCTGCGCTCAGATGGCCCCGCCGGTCAGCCGCTGGCAGATCAGATCGAGTTGATCAAGCGTGGTATAGCGGATCGTAACCGCGCCTGAGCGGGGATCGGAATCGGTGTTGATCGTGACTTTGAGGCCGAGGAACTCTTCGAGATGGGCCTGCACTGCCGCGATATCGGCCGAACCCGCTGCATCGCGGTCGGCGCGCGCGCGGCGCGGCGCGGATTCGGGACGCATGGCGCGCTTGGCCAGCCGCTCGGTATCGCGCACCGAAAGCCCCTTGGCGATTACGTCCTGCGCGATCGGCAAAGGATCGGGCACCACGGTGAGCGCGCGGGCGTGGCCCATCGAAAGCGCGCCCTGCTGCACCATATCGAGCACGGCTTCGGGCAGGCTGAGCAGGCGCATCAGATTGGCGACATGGCTGCGCGATTTGTCGACGAACGTTGCGATGTCCTGCTGGGTCATCCCCTCCTGCTCGGACAGGCGATGATAGGCGCGCGCTTCCTCGATCGGATTGAGATCCTCGCGTTGCAGATTCTCGATCAGCGCCAGCGCGGTCACCTCGCGATCATCGAGCGCGCGCACGATGGCGGGAATTTCATGCAGCCGCGCGCGCTGCGCCGCGCGCCAGCGGCGCTCGCCCGCCACCAGCTGGTACCGCCCCGGCCCGAGCGGCCGCACGACGACCGGCTGGATCAACCCGCGCGCGGCAATCGAGCGCGCCAGTTCCTCCAGCGCTTCCTCATCGAAGTGACGGCGCGGCTGGTCCGGATGCGGCTCGATCTCGGCAACCGCCAGCATCGCCATGCCGGTGATGCGCGGGGTCATCGGTTCGCCCGGTGCCCGCACCGAGATGCGCGACACGGCTTCCTCGCGCCGGGTTTCGCCGAGCAACGCCCCCAGGCCGCGCCCGAGCGCCGCCCGCTTGGGCTGGGGCGCCAGTTTGATGGCCGATTGCTCCTCGCTCATGCGGCTTTCCTTTGTGCGGGCAGGCGGCCGATCAGTTCGCGCGCCAATTTGATATAAGCCTGCGAGCCCGAGCAGGCATGATCATAGATCAGCGCGGGCAGACCGTGGCTGGGCGCTTCCGACAAGCGCACGTTGCGCGGGATCACCGCTTCGAACACGAGATCATTGAGGCACGAGCGGACATCTTCGGCGACCTGATCGGTCAATCGGTTGCGCCGGTCGTACATCGTGAGAACGATGCCGAGAATGCCGAGGTTAGGATTGAAGCGTTCCTGCACGCGCTCGACCGTCTGCAGCAGCTGGCTCAATCCCTCGAGCGCGAAAAATTCGCATTGCAACGGCACCAGCAGCGTATCGGCCGCAGTAAGCGCATTCAGGGTGAGCAACCCGAGCGAGGGCGGACAGTCGATCAGGCAGATTTCGTGCCCGCCATCTTTCGCCAGCGCGGTGCGCAGCCTGCCCGTACGGTCTTCCATGCTGACCAGCTCGACCTCGGCCCCGGACAGATCGACCGTGGCGGGAATGATGTCGAGCCCCGGGATGCGTGTCGGGATCGCGCAGGTAGCCACGCTCGCCTGCTCGATCACGAGATCGTATGACGAAAATTTGCGGTCAGCGGCGCTAACGCCAATTCCGGTGGACGCATTGCCTTGCGGATCGAGATCGATCAGCAACACTTTCCAGCCGGTCGCGGCCAGCGCTGTCGCGATATTGATCGCGGTCGTGGTCTTGCCCACACCGCCTTTCTGATTGGCGATGGCAATGGTGATCATCGGTTGCGGCCTTGCTGGTGACGGCGCGAATTCGGCGGTGCCCCGACGCTTTCGCGCAAATGCCCGACGATGATTCCGGCTGCAGGATCGGTCAGCGATTGTTCCACGTGAAACATATGGTCCCATTGCGGATTCAGCGTGGCCAACTCATGCGCCGCTTTGGCGCCTTTGGGCAACAGCCAAAGCGTTTCACGTGTGGAAAAGCGCGCGGCGATATGCAGCAATTGCTCGAGCGGGGCAAAGGCCCGCGCTGAGATCACCGCCCATGCGCGATCCGGCAAATCCTCCGCCCGGCCGGTCACAACCTCCACCTGTTCCAATTCGAGCGCTGCGCAGGCATGCGCCAGCCACGAGGTGCGCAGACGCCGGGAATCGACCAGTGTGACCCGCCGCGCCGGTTGAAGCGCGGCTATAACGAGGCCCGGAAACCCCGCACCCGTGCCCAGATCAAGCCAAGTGCCCCCACCTGCCACCGTTTCACGTGAAACATCCAGAAGCTGGGCACTGTCAGCAATGTGGCGCTGCCACATATGCGGCAAGGTACTGCGTGCGACGAGGTTTTGCTGCCCGCTGGCTTCGATGAGCAGTTCAACCAGACGCTCCAGGCGCGTCATGGCCGCATCATCTGCCCTGAAGGTTTCGCGCAACCAGCGCTGTGCCTGCTCCTCGCTTCCGATCATGACGCCAATTGCCGGCGGCGGGCGTGGACGAGCAGGCTGGCGAGCGCGGCGGGGGTGATCCCGGCAATCCGGCCAGCGGTCGCCAGCGTGTCCGGCTCCGCGCGCGTCAGCCGCTCGATCATTTCGCGCGACAAGCCGGGCACCGCATCGAATGGAAAGCCCTGCCCCAACGGGACCGCGTCGCTCGCACGCAAGTCGCGAAGCGCCGCTGCTTGCCGCTCCAGATAGGGCGCATAGACCGCGTCCTCCTCGATTTCCTCGACAAGCGACTGGTCTGCATCGATATCGCCAAGCATTGGCCTGAGCAGCGCGAAAGTCACTTCCGGAAACCGCAGCCACTCTGCCAGTGGTCGCCGCACGCCATCGGCGCGGACTTGCATCCCGTGGGCCGCCAGCTCGCTTCCAGTAGCTTCCACGGCCAGCGACGCCTCTACCTCCGCCCGCGCCGCCTGCCGGGCTTCGAACCATGCCCGCCGCTCCGGACCGACGCATCCGGCGGCGATGGCGAGGCCAGTGAGCCGGGTGCTCGCGTTGTTGGCCCTGAGTTGAAGCCGATATTCCGCGCGCCCGGTAAGCATGCGGTAAGGCTCGGTGACGCCATGAAGCGTGAGATCATCGACCATCACTGCCATATAGCTCATGGCGCGATCGAGCGGGGCGACGGCCTGGCCGAGCACAGCTCCCGCCGCATGCATGCCGGCGATCAGGCCCTGCGCTGCGGCTTCCTCATAGCCTGTCGTGCCGTTGATCTGGCCGGCACAATAGAGCCCCGGGATCGCCTTTACCTCGAGGCTGCGCCGCAGCGCGCGCGGATCGATGTGATCGTATTCCACCGCATAGCCCGGTTCGAGGATGTCGACCGCCTCGAGACCCTCGATCGAGCGCATCATTTCCCACTGGATATCGACCGGCAATGACGTCGAAACGCCATTGGGATAGATCGTGTGGTCATCAAGCCCCTCGGGCTCGAGAAAAATCTGGTGCCCGTCGCGGTCTCCGAAGCGGTGGATCTTGTCTTCGATCGAGGGGCAATAGCGTGGACCCTGCGCACCGATCGCCCCGCTGAACAAGGGTGAGCGATCGAGACCGCGGCGGATCACATCGTGCGTCTGGTGATTGGTCCGCGCCACCGCGCAGAATACCTGCGGCTGGAGGCGGCGCGGAGTGACCGCCGACATGGTCCATGGCTCCGGGTCGCTCGCTTGCTCGACCAGGCGCGCCCAATCGATCGTCCGGCCATCGAGCCGTGGCGGAGTGCCGGTCTTGAGCCGTGCCAGCGGCAAGGCGGCAGCGCGCAGTTGCAGCGCCAGCCGGTGCGCCGCGCGCTCGCCGATCCGGCCGCCTTCCATGCGCTCCTCGCCGCGAAACAACCGCCCGCCAAGGAACGTTCCCGTACACAGCACCACCGCGCGGGCTTCCAGCGCAGTGCCATCGGCCAGATCGACGCCGGCAACGCGGCCCTGCGCGAGCCGCAGCGCCGCTACTTCGCCGCCGATGACCGTAAGCCCCGCTTGCCGCTGGACCATCTGCTGCACGGCCGCCTGAAACAGCCGCCGGTCGGCCTGGATGCGCGGCCCTTGCACCGCGCTCCCCTTCGACCGGTTGAGCATCCGGTAGTGAATGGCGGCATGATCCGCCGCGCGCGCCAGGATCCCGTCAAACGCATCGACCTCACGGACAAGGTGACCCTTGCCAAGCCCGCCGATTGCAGGATTGCACGACATCGCCCCTATTTTCGCCGGATCGAAACTGACCAGCGCCACGCGCGCACCCATGCGCGCCGCGACAGAGGCCGCCTCGACGCCGGCGTGGCCGCCACCGACCACGATGATGTCAATTTCCTGCATGCCCGGCGCATTACGCCAACCCGGGGGCTCCCGTCAAAGCGCGCGTTGTTTCACGTGGAACATTGCTATTTGCCGATGCAGAACCGCCCGAACAGCGCGTCGAGCATATCCTCGGTGCCAGTCTGCCCGGTCAATCGGTCGAGCCCGGCGCGGGCGAGCCGCAGGCATTCGGCCACGAGCAGCGGGTCGCGGTTTGCCGTGGCTGCTTCAAGCGCGGCTTTGACCGACTCCAGATGCGCGTGCTGACGCGCGTTGAGTGCTGCCTCTCCAGGAACAGGCATGGCATGCCCGGCGTGCACGACCAGCGCCGCGCGCAGCTCCGCGATGCCCTCGCCCGTCCGGGCCGAAAGCCGAAATTGCGCGCGCGGCTTTACGGGGCAAACCAGCCTGTCGCACTGGGCAGCCACTTCCCAGACGGGCACATCCTGCGGGCCTTCGCCCTGCGCGCCCAACCACAGCACGAGGTCTGCCCCGGCTGCCTCGGCGCGGGCGCGCGCGATCCCGATTGCCTCGACCTCGCCCGCGCCGTCCTCCCGCAAGCCGGCGGTATCGACAAAACTGAACGGGAACCCGTCGAGCGCCACGTTGCGCACGAGCACATCCCGCGTCGTGCCGGGGTCCGCTGCGGTTATCGCCGCCTCGCTTTCTACCAGGGTATTGAACAGCGTGGATTTGCCGGCATTGGGCGGGCCTGCAAGAACTACCTTGAGGCCCTGGCGGAGCAACTCGGCACGCGGCCGCGCCAGCCACCCGGCGATCTCGTCCGCCAGCGCGCCGCAGGCCCCGCCAAGACCCGGCGGAAGAACATCGCCGACGTCGTCCTCGTCCGAAAAGTCGAGCGCCGCCTCGATCTGCGCCGAAAGCGCAAGCAAGCGTTCGCGCCAAGCCGCAATCAGGCGGGAAAGCGCCCCGCCCGCCATCGCCAGCGCGGTCCGCCGCTGCAGTTCGGTTTCGGCCTCGAGCAGATCGGCAAGGCCCTCCGCCTCGGCGAGGTCGATCTTTCCGTTCAGAAAGGCGCGCTGGGTAAACTCGCCGGATTGCGCCGGGCGCAAGCCCGGCAAAGCCCCAAGCGCGGCTTCGACCGCGGCAATAACCGCGCGGCTGCCATGGAGGTGAAGCTCGGCACAATCCTCGCCTGTCGCCGTAGCGGGGCCCGGAAGCCAGAGCACAAGCGCGCGATCAAGCGCCAACCCCGACGCCGGATCGGCCAGCCAGACATGCGCCGCGCGGCGCGGCAGGGGCAGGCGCCCCGCGAGCGCATGCAGGGCAGCGCGCGCCTGTGGCCCGCTTACTCTCACCAGCGCAATTGCCGCCGGTGGCCGGCCGGAACTCAGCGCAAAGATCGTGTCAGGGTGCATCGCCGCGCCCCGGAGCGCCGCCGCCCTGCCCGCTACTTCTTCTCCGGTCCCGCCTTGAGCCCGGCCGAGGCCGCGCTCACACCTTGCTCGACAAACTGTTGAAAAAGCTTCAGTCCCATCTCGCCAAGCGGCGCAAGTTGCTTGGCATAGCCTTGCAACTGCTCGACGTTGCCAGCGCCTTGCATCGCCTTGGCAATGGCATCGACATAGGCATCGTTGGCCTTGGCGACATCGGGCAGCCCCAGAAAGCGCCGCGCTTCCTCGGGAGAGCAATCGACTTCAACATTCACCTTCATACCCAATTCCTCGTCTGCTGACGCAGCTGAGCTGCTGGCATGAACTTGTCATGCAGGCTTGGCAAAGTCCATCGCGCGGGGCAAACTGTCCGCGAACGAACCTGCTGGCTGGCAAGGATACGACTGATGGGCGAGATGACTTCGATTCCGGCGTGGGGCAGCGACGACGAAATCCCTGTGTATGTCGCGACTCCGGCCGACCAGACCGCGGCGGCCATTATCGTGATGCCCGAAATCTTCGGAGTGAACGCGGGCATCCGCAAGAAATGCGATGATTGGGCCGCGCTTGGATATGTCGCGCTCGCTCCCGATGTTTTCTGGCGCTTTGCACCAGGTGTTGAGCTCGATCCCGAAGTGCCCGAACAGATGCAGGAAGCATTTGGCTACTTCCAGCGTTTCGATGCAAATCTCGGTGTTCAGGATATCGAAGCAGCGATTCGTTGGCTCCGCCACACGCAGAACATCGCCAAAGTAGGGCTCGTCGGATTTTGTCTGGGCGGCCGGATGGCCTACATGGCTGCGGCGCGCACCGATATCGACGCCTCGGTCGGCTATTACGGGGTCATGATCGACCAGATGCTGGGCGAGGCCCATGCGATTGCCAATCCGCTGATGCTGCATATTCCGACGGCCGATCACTTTGTCGGCCCCGAGGCACAAGCGGCCATCCATGCCGGGCTCGATACCCATCCCAAAGTCGTGCTGCACGACTATCCCGGGCTCGACCATGGGTTTGCCGCAGAGATGGGCGGACGGCGCGATGACGCGGGAGCCACGCTGGCGGACGAGCGGACCCGGCTGTTCCTTGCCGAGCATCTGGCGTGAGCACGGCCCATCCAGGCTTGGCGCGCTGGCATGCCTACATGCACAGCGGCGGCGATCCCGCGCTCTTGTCCGACCTGCTCGCCGATGACGTGGTATTCCACTCCCCCGTCGTCCATACGCCCCAGGCGGGCAAGGCAAAGGTGATGGCTTACCTCGGGGCCGCCAGTCAGACGCTGGGCAATGCCAGCTTCCGCTACGCCCGGGAGCTGGTCGATGGCGACCACGGTTGCCTTGAGTTCACCACCGAAATGGATGGCATTCTTGTCAACGGAATCGACCTGATTACCTGGAATTCGGACGGAAAAATCACTGATTTCAAAGTGATGGTGCGCCCACTGAAAGCTGTGAACAAAGTCTGGGAAGCCATGGCGGCCCAGCTTCAGGCGGCTGCACCCTAGGTCGAAGGTAGCGGAACGCACGCATCCGCCGCAGGCATCGCGGCGGCTGATGCGCGCCGGTCCTACTGGTTCATCGTGGCGAAAAAGTCCTCGTTCGACTTCGATTCCTTCATTTTGTCGAGCAAGAACTCCATCGCATCGATGGTGCCCATCTGCATCAGGATGCGGCGCAATACCCACATCTTGGATAGCTGATCCTTGGGTACCAGCAGCTCTTCCTTTCGGGTGCCCGACTTGCCCACATCGAGCGCAGGGAAGATGCGCTTATCGGCAATCTTGCGGTCCAGCACGATTTCGGAGTTGCCGGTGCCCTTGAATTCTTCGAAAATCACCTCGTCCATGCGGCTGCCGGTATCGATCAACGCGGTGGCGATGATCGACAGCGAACCGCCTTCCTCGATGTTGCGCGCGGCGCCAAAGAAGCGCTTGGGGCGCTGCAGGGCATTGGCATCGACGCCGCCGGTCAGCACTTTGCCCGAGGAGGGCACGACGGTGTTGTAAGCGCGGCCAAGGCGGGTGATCGAATCGAGCAGGATGACGACGTCGCGCTTGTGTTCGACCAGGCGCTTGGCCTTTTCAATCACCATTTCAGCAACTTGGACATGGCGGCTGGCGGGTTCGTCGAACGTTGAGGAAATTACCTCGCCTTTGACCGAGCGCTGCATGTCGGTCACTTCTTCGGGACGCTCATCGACCAGCAGCACCAGCAGGAAGACTTCTGGATGATTGTCGGTGATCGCTTTGGCCATGTTCTGGAGTAGAACGGTCTTGCCGGTGCGCGGCGGCGCGACGATCAGCGCGCGCTGGCCCTTGCCTTGGGGGCTGACAAGATCGATGACCCGGGCCGACTTGTCCTTCACCGTGGGATCAAGCGTGTCGAGACGCAGCCGCTCATTTGGATAAAGCGGCGTGAGATTATCGAAATTGACCCGGTGACGCACGGCTTCCGGATCATCGAAATTGACCTTGATCAGCCGTGTTATCGCAAAATAGCGTTCGCCGTCCTTGGGCGCGCGGATCTCGCCTTCCACGGTATCGCCGGTGCGCAAGCCCCATTTGCGGACCTGGTTGGGCGACACATAGATATCGTCCGGTCCGGCCAGATAATTCGCTTCAGGGCTGCGCAAAAAGCCGAAGCCATCGGGCATAACCTCGATCGTGCCGATACCAAGGATCTCTTCGCCGTCTTCGGCCACTTCCTTGAGAATCGCGAACATGAGATCCTGACGGCGCAGGGTCGATGCGCCTTCCACATCGAGCTCCTCAGCCATCTCGACGAGCTCGGCGGGCTTTTTCTTCTTGAGTTCTTTAAGGTGCATTGTCGTATCGGTTTCCACAAGGACGGAAAAATCTTGCGCCGGAATGGTCTCTGGGGCTTGGAGAAAGCAGACCTGCTTGGGGACCGGCCATCAATGGCGGCAACCCGTTTTCCGGCTTTACGCAACGGGGTTTAGGCCGCCACGCCGCAATCGTCAATCGAGGAACCGCCCAAGGTTCATTCGGATGAGCGCCAAGAGCTGCTCAGAACGGCTTCACGATCACCAGAATCACGATCAGCACCGTCGTGACCCCGGGCACCTCGTTCAGCAACCGCAGATTGCGGCCGCTCAAGGTGCGCCGCCCCAAAGCAAGCTTTTGCGCATAATCGGCCAACCACACATGATACGCGCTGAGCGCCAGTACCAAGCCGATCTTTGCCGTGAGCCAGCCCGCGCCGACCCAGTCACCGCCTACCGCCAAGGCCAGCCCGAGCGCCCAGACGGCTATCAACGAGGGCCACAGGATGATTTTGAGCAGCTTGCTCTCGCGATCGATCCACATCGCGTTTTCCGGCGAGCCCGGCGCAGCTTCCTGATGATAGACAAAAAAGCGCGGCAGCATGAACAGCCCCGCCATCCAGAAAATCACGAATATGACATGGCCGGCTTTCAGCCAAGGATAGATCATCGCGAGTACCTGCACCATGAGAGCCATATTAACGCGTCGCTCGCGCCTGTGAAATGTCAGAAATCACCACAGGGGGATTGGCCCCGGCCGGAAACCCGCCAGGAACCTCCCGCTGCGTTGTCTACGGACGCCACTCGCGCACGGTGCGCAGCAACTGTTCGACATGCGCAATCGGCGTGAATTGGCCGATACCGTGCCCCAGGTTGAACACATGCGGCCGATCCGCAAAGATCTCAAGGATCCGGCGCGCCTGCTGGTCGAGCTCGACGCCGCCGGCCAGCAACAACAACGGATCAAGATTGCCCTGTACTGGCAAACCTGCGGGCAAAGCGCGGGCCGCCCAGACCGGGTCGATCGTTTCATCGACGCCGATCGCATCGACCCCGGTGCCATGCGCATAGGCGACCAGCTTTTCCCCGGCCCCCTTGGGAAATCCGATGACTGGCACCTGCGGATGCCGCCGTTTCATTTCGGCAGTGATCCACGCGTTCGGTTCGATGACCCAGCGCTCGAACTCGGCCGGCGCGAGACTGCCCGACCAGCTGTCGAACAACTGCAGACCCTCTGCGCCCGCTTCTACCTGCCCGCACAGATATTCGACCGTGACCGCACCGATCGCATCGATGATCGCGCTGAACATGCCCGGATCGCGATACGCCAGCGCACGTGTTTCGTGGTGGTCGCGGCTGCCTTCGCCCGCCACCATATAGGTGGCGACGGTCCAGGGGCTACCGGCAAAGCCCATAAGGGTGGTCTCGGGCGCAAGCGCGGCCTTGACCTTGGCAACCGTCGCGTAGATCGGCTCGAGACGCTCAGGGACGGCCTGGAGGCTCTCCAGCGCCTGATCCAGCAGCCTTGGCGAGAGCCTTGGTCCCTCGCCGGCCAAAAATTCCAGATTCTGGCCCATCGCATAGGGCACGATCAGAATGTCGGAGAAGAGGATCGCTCCGTCAAAGCCAAACCGGCGGATCGGCTGGATCGTGATTTCAGCTGCCGCATCGGTATCGTAAACCAGATTGAGGAACCCGCCCTTGTCCGCCCGAAGCGCGCGGTATTCGGGCAGATACCGCCCAGCCTGTCGCATCAGCCAGACCGGGCGTTGCTCGAGATTGGCGCCGCTCAGTGTCTCGAGCAAAGGCTTGAATGCGGTGCTGGTCATGTCTTGTCCGGTTCCAATCACTTAATCTAAGAGTCTTATAGATAAGATTGATGAGAGTAGATGGTCCTGTGGATAGCGGGGACGGCCGGCGTCTGCCTGATTTGTCCGGCACTCTCCACAAAAAAGTGCTGCTGTGACTCAGCGTGGCACCATGGCAAGGGTTAGTTGTCCCCGCTCTTCCCGCCCTGTGGGAAACACAGCGGCCCTGTTTGAAATGACACGGTTTGATGCGCCATGTCGGGGGCAGAAAGCCCGAGCAGACTTGTTCTTGGATTTCTCCCGTGGTTTATCCGTTGCCTCTCCACAGCCTCATCCCGGGGTGAGGTAAACCGCACGATGCCACGATTGCACTTGCACCTTCTGTCGGATTCGACCGGCGAGACACTGGAAATGATTGCAAAAGCGGCGCTCGCCCAGTTTGATGATGCCGATGTCGTGCGTCATTTCTGGCCGATGGTGCGCTCGCAGCAACATCTCGATCGGATCATGGGCGAAATTGCGGCGAATCCGGGCCTGGTCCTTTTCACTTTGGTCAATGCCGAAACCCGCGAGCGTCTCGAGGAGCGCTGTGGATTGCTCGGGCTGCCGAGCGTTCCGGCGCTCGACACGGTCACCAGCGCGCTCGAACAGCAACTCGGCAGAGCCGCCAAAGGGCGCCCCGGTCGTCAGCACGCGATGGACGATGCGTATTTCCGCCGGGTCGATGCCATCCATTTCACCATTGCCCACGATGACGGCGTTGCGTGGGAAGATTGGGAGAGCGCCGACATTGTGCTGGCCGGCGTTTCGCGCAGCTCCAAGACGCCGACGTCGATCTATCTTGCCAATCGCGGATACAAAGTTGCGAACATCCCGATCGTCATCGAGAGCCCACCCCCGGACTCCCTGTTCAGCCTGCGCCGGCCCTTGGTGGTGGGCCTGACCACGAGCCCCGAACGCCTCATCCAGGTTCGCCGCAACCGCCTCCTGTCGCTCAACCAGGCGCCCGAAACCGCCTATGTCGATAGCGCGCAAGTTGCCGGCGAAGTACAGTATGCGCGGCGCATGTTCGCCGACAACGGCTGGCCGGTGATCGATGTGACGCGCCGTTCGATCGAGGAAACCGCCGCTGCCGTGATCAACCTTTACAATGAACGGATCGCCGCGGGGCTGGAAAAGAGCGCGGAACTCAAACTGTCATGATCATTCTGGCCTCGCAAAGCGCATCGCGCCGCAACATGCTCGAGGCGGCGGGCATCGCGTTCGAAGCGCGCGGGAGCGATCTCGACGAAAACGCGATCAAGCGCGAGCTGATCGGCGTTCCGGGCTGCCAGATTGCCGGGATCCTGGCCGAGGCCAAGGCCTTGGCGGTCTCGATCGGAGCGCCCGGACGGCTGGTTTTGGGCGGGGATTCGCTCGTTGAAGTGGGCGGGAGGCTGTTCGACAAACCGACATCGCGGGCGCAGGCGGCCGAGCACCTGAGCTTCTTCTCCGGGCAGACGATGCAATTGCACAGCGCGGCGGTGCTGATGCGCGATGGCGCGACGGTGTGGCGTCATTGCGCGCTGGCCAAATTGCGGGTTCGGTCCTTGTCCGATCGCTTCATCGACCACTATCTCGACCGCGAATGGCCTGCGGTTGGCGCGTGCGTCGGCGTGTTCCGGATCGAAGCGGCAGGGGTGCAACTCTTCGAGCACATCGAAGGTAGCCATTTCACCGTGCTCGGCATGCCCTTGCTTGAAGTCCTCGCAGCGCTGCGCGAACACGGCGAGCTAACCGTATGAGCCGGCCATTTGCCGAGGTTATCGGCGATCCGATCGTCCAATCGAAGTCACCGGCCATTCACGGCTTCTGGCTCAAGCAGTGCGGCATCGATGCCGACTACCGGGCCAAGCATATCCTGCCCCGCGGGCTGGCCGCATATCTGGCGGAAAGGCGCACCGATTCCGATTGGCGCGGCTGCAATGTCACCATGCCGCACAAGCAGGCGGTGATCGCGCATCTGGATCGGCTCGATCCGCTTGCCGCGCGCATCGGCGCGGTCAATACGATTGTCCCCGAAGGCGGGGAGCTTGTCGGTTATAACACCGATGCGCCAGGCTTTCTCGAACCGCTCGATGCAGTTCTGGCGCGCAAGCATCTGTTTCGAATGGCCCGCGTGCTTGGAACCGGCGGCGCGGCCAGAGCAATCGTGGCTGCGCTGGCCGAGCAGGGGATGGTGATTGTTCTGGCAGGGCGGGACCCGGCAAAAGCGCGGGCGTTGCTCGACGAGCTCGCGCCGCCGCGCGCAGGCAGTGCGATCGAACACCACGCGATCGATATTGCCCATTTCGCAAGTGCCACTGAATTTGCTTTCGACGATCGCGAGCATTGCCTCGATCTCATCGTCAACGCCAGTTCACTCGGTATGGACGGGCAGCCGCCCCTGGAATTCGATTGGAGCCATGCGCCGCCGGGCGCGGTGGTCTACGACATCGTCACCTCCCCGCTCGATACCGACTTCCTGAAAGCTGCCCGGAGCGCCGGTTTTCGCACGGTGGACGGGCTGGCGATGCTGATCGGCCAGGCCGATCACGCCTTTGCACGCTTTTTTGGCGTCAGACCTCCCCGCGGCGATGACCGGGCGCTGCGCGAAGTGCTTGGCGGATGAGCGGTCCGTTCATTCTGGGTCTGACCGGATCGATCGGTATGGGCAAATCGGCGGTTGCGGCCATGCTGCGCGACCTTGGCGTTCCGGTATTCGATGCCGATGCGGCGGTGCACGTGCTACAAGGCCCGGGCGGAGCGCTGCTGACGCAGATCGAGGCGGTATTTCCGGGGACAACTGGTCCTGATGGGGTGTTGCGGCAAGAGCTTGGCGCGAGGGTCTTTGGCAACCCCGCCGCTTTGGCGCAGCTTGAAGCCATCGTCCATCCCGCTGTCGCGCAAATGCGCGAGGGATTCACGCAGGCAAACGCCGCGGCACCGCTCATCGTTTTCGACATCCCCCTCTTGTTCGAAAAGGGCGGCGGCGCCGGGCTCGATGCGGTTGCGGTGGTCTCGGCCCCGGCCGATATGCAGCGCGAAAGGGTGTTGGCGCGGCCGGGGATGACCCCGGAGAGGTTTTCCCAGATTCTGAAGCTCCAGGTTCCCGATGCCGAGAAGCGCGCTCGCGCGGACTTTGTCATCGATACCGGTGTAACGCTTGACGAGACCCGCGCCAGCGTCGCCGCGCTCGTCAGCGCGATCAGCCAAAAAAACGAGCGGTAAGCCTTGCAAGGCCGGGCACGCGGGTCCAGACAATAGCAAATGCGCGAGATCGTATTCGACACCGAGACAACCGGGCTAGACCCCCAAAGCGGCGACCGGATTGTCGAAATCGGCTGTATTGAAATGGTCAACCGGGTGGCCACCGGCGCCACCTTTCACGCCTATTTCAACCCCGAGCGCGATATGCCTGCCGGCGCGGAGGCGGTGCACGGCCTCTCGATCACGTTCCTGGCTGACAAGCCCCTGTTTCAGGCGCGCGCCGCAGATTTGATGGATTTTCTGGGTGATGCGCCCTTGGTTGCGCACAATGCAGGATTCGATTTCGGCTTTCTGAACGCGGAACTGACGCGATGTGCCATCGATCCGGTCAGCCGCGACCGGATGGTCGATACGGTCGCCATCGCGCGGCGCAAGCATCCCGGCGCCAAGCTCAGCCTCGATGCGTTGTGCACCCGCTACGGGATTGACCGGAGCCACCGTACACACCACGGTGCATTGCTCGATGCCGAGTTGCTCGCGCAGCTTTATGTCGAACTGATGGGCGGACGGCAGATCGGGCTGGAGCTTGCGTCGGAAGGCGTGGTTGCCAAGTTCGAGCCTCCTTTAGCTGCAAGGCCCGCCCGCGCCGATGTTCGTGCGCCGCGTCCGCACGCGGCAAGTCCCGAAGAGCTGGCCCGGCACGCAAAATTCATGGCCGCAGTCAGCAACAGCCTGTGGTCACGTTGACCGGGCATCCCGCTCCATTGGACCCGTGTTGATGGTTGTTGCGTTACCTTGTGCAGGAGAATGATCCCATGGAAATTCGCGTATCGGGACACCAGGTCGAAACTGGCGAAGCATTCGAAGCCAAAGCTGAAACGCGCTTGACGTCGATCGTCGACAAATACTTTTCGCGGGCCCTTTCTTCGCACGTCACTCTGGGCAAAGCGCCGCACGGCGGTTTTCGTTGCGACATCGTCACGCATGTTGCCCAAGGCCTGATCCTCAAAGGAAGCGGCGTAGCGCAGGACGCGCATGTTTCGCTCGATCAGGCAGCGGAGCGCATCGAAAAGCAGCTGCGCCGCTACAAGCGCCGCCTGACCGCGCGGCATGATCAGGCGGACCACGCCCGCCGCGAGGAGGATGCGGCCTACACCGTGTTCGTGATGGAGGAAGCCGAAACCGAAGAACCCGCCGACGCGCCGCTGGTCATCGCGGAGACCCGGGTGGACGTGCCCACCGCCACGGTTTCTGACGCGGTGATGATGCTCGATCTGCGCAACACCAACGCGCTCTTGTTCAAGAATGCGCGGACGGATGTTCACAACATGGTTTACCGGCGCGGCGATGGTTCGATCGGATGGGTCGAGCCAACGGCCTGACAGGCCACCGCGCGAAGGTTGCGAAATTGCTCTTGCCCGTTGGCAAACGCACATTCCACGCTTGCGTGATAGGCCGATGAAGCGCATGGCAAGGGACAATATTGCTGCCGCTTTCCCCACATTTCGGCGTCTTTTGCTCCATGACCGCTCTTTTCTCGATTGATCCCTTGGCGGTGCGCGTCGTTCGCGCGGAAACCAAGCAACAGATCCTTACTGCGCTCTCCGATTGCTTCGGCGCTGTCTATACGCTTGACGCGAGCCATGTGCTTGAGCGGATCGAGGATCGAGAGCGCCTCGGCAGCACCGGCTTTGGCCGCGGCGTTGCGATCCCCCATGCGCGGCTCGATGGGATCACGCGGCCGGTGGCGGCGTTCTTTCGTTTGACGGAGCCGGTCGATTTCGCCTCTGCTGATGGTATGCCCGTTGATTGCGTGTTTGGGCTGCTCTCGCCCGAACAGGCCGGGGCCACGCACCTTCAGGCGCTCGCTGCCATTTCACGCCTGATGCGCGACGAGCGCATGCATGAGAAGCTGGTCTCGGCTCCCGATGCCGATGCGATTTATGCACTGCTCGTCAATGTCATCGACCGAGACGCGGCCTGAACGCGCGGTTGCACCTGTGAGCGAGGGGCGGCTGCCCGCCAGGCTTGAGGTTTCAGGTATGTTGCGAAGCGCCGAATCGGCCGGCGGATTCGGTATGATTCTCAAAAAGGGTGAGCCCGACGGCGGCACCATACTGGTTGTTTTGCTGGATAATCAGAACCTTGGCCGAGTGTTCGAGCGCATGCCGGAGCTCGACGGCAGCCGTAAATGGACTTTGGTGAAGCGGCAGGATGCAGCAAATCCGCACGATTTCGAGTCGTATCTGCAACGACGCGCGGCGCAGGATGCCGATGTGTGGATCGTGGAACTAACCATCGCGGATGGTGAACGGCTCATCTTGAACCCAAGCTGACCGGATAGTTCGTGGGTTGACTTCAATGGCGCACACAATAGCGGCAAACGTCTTGAAATTGCGATGGCAGTGCAAACCGGCAGGTAGCCGGTTTCATGAGCACGCAGACGGGGGGCAGACGGCAAAGCCTTCGATCGGAAATACGCGCACGGTTCAATTCTGCGCCTGAAGTTTCCGATCGCGCTTTGACCTGACGTCCACCGCCCAACGATGATGATGAATGAGCCAGAAATTTCGAATTGCGAGCACAATCAGTGTGCTGGCAACACTTATCACAACTTTAATCAGCACCGGAGGTTCCGGTGCTCACGCGCAAGATCTGCAAATTATTGTGGCTGAAGCCCCGGGCACTTCCGCAGTTGTCACGCAAAGCGACATGAGCGTGATCCGCACGGTAGAAGCGCCGCTCCCTCAACCCGAATTAGCCCAGGCCGACCCGCTTGCTCCGCGCGAAAGCGCCACAACGCTTGCCGCACTGACCGATACGGTTGAGGCACCTGCCAATCTTCCGCGCGAGCTAGAGTGCATGGCCAGTGCCATCTTTTTTGAAGCGAAGAGCGAGACCCTTGCAGGCCAATTGGCCGTTGGCCGGGTGATCGCGGCGCGCGCCAATTCAGGGCGCTTTCCCTCGACCTATTGCGGTGTCGTGTTCCAGCGTTCGCAGTTTTCGTTCATTCGCGGCGGCGCGATGCCGGTTATCAACCGCGCCAGCGCCGCATGGCAGCGCGCCGTGAAGATCGCGCTGATCGCCGACAAGGGGGCGTGGCAAAGCCCGGTCGAAGGCGCACTGTTCTTCCATGCGGCACGCGTCTCGCCCTCCTGGGGCAAGGCCCGCATGGCGCGGGTCGACAATCACGTCTTCTATCGCTGATCTTCGGCGATGATTTCGGGCACTGATTCCGCGCGCCAGAGCGCTGGATCAGTGCCTGAAGTGGCGCATTCCCGTAAACAGCATTGCCAGCCCCGCATCGTTGGCGGCTTTGATCACCTCATCATCGCGGATTGATCCGCCCGGCTGGATCACCGCTGTCGCGCCCGCTTCCACCGCAGCCATCAAGCCATCGGCAAACGGGAAGAAGGCATCGGATGCGACGGCCGCGCCAATCGTGCGCGGCTCTGCCCAGCCATGCAGCTCCGCTGCCTCGATCGCCTTGGCACTGGCGATCCGCGCGCTGTCGCGCCGATTCATCTGCCCTGCGCCGATCCCGGCAGTGGCGCCATCCTTGGCATAGACAATCGCATTCGATTTGACGTGCTTTGCCACGGTCCACGCAAACAGGCAGTCCTCGAGTTCCCGCGCACTAGGCTGGCGTTCGGTGACGCAGGTGAGCATGTCTGGCGTAACGTGGCCGTTGTCGCGGTCTTGCAGCAGCACGCCGCCCGCAATCACAGTCACCGTCTGGCCGACACGGTGCGGATCGGGCAGTCCATCGACCAGCAGCAGACGCAGGTTTTTCTTACGGGCGAAGATGTCGCGCGCGGCGGCATCAGCCCCCGGCGCGACAACAACCTCCGTGAAGATTTCCGTGATCGCACTGGCGGTCGGGCCGTCGAGCGGCTGGTTGACTGCCACGATACCTCCAAACGCGGAGACTGAATCGCACGCCAGCGCCGCTTGCCAAGCTTCCAGTAGCGACGCTGCGGTTGCCACGCCGCAAGGATTGGCGTGCTTGACGATGACGACGGTTGGCCCCGCTCCGGACAGTTCGGCGACAAGTTCAAGCGCCGCACTGGCGTCATTGTAATTGTTGTAAGACAGCTCTTTGCCCTGCGCCTGAAGCGCTTGCGCTATACCGGAGACCGCGGGGCCGGTCGGCACATAGAGCGCCGCCTGCTGGTGCGGATTCTCGCCATAGCGCAAGGTGCTCACGCGGCGAGTGGGCATGGTGCGCAGCAGCGGAAACTTCTCGGGTTGGTCAACGCACGTGAACCATTGCGCGATCGCCGCATCGTAGGCCGCCGTGCTGGCATAGGCTTTCGCCGCCATCGCGCTGCGAAAGGCGAATGTTGTCGCGGCGGCATGGGCCTCGAGCTCTGCCAGCAACGCCGGATAATCTGCCGGGTCGGTCAGTACGGTCACGTACGCGTGATTCTTGGCCGCCGAGCGCACCATCGACGGCCCGCCGATATCGATGTTTTCGATCACTTCATCGCGGCCCGCGCCCTTGGCCACGGTCGCTTCGAACGGATAGAGGTTGACCACCACCAAATCGATTGCGCCGATCGCATGCTCGGCCAGAGCGGCGGCATGCGCAGGATTGTCGCGCACGGCGAGCAGCCCGCCATGGACTTTGGGGTGGAGGGTCTTTACCCGCCCGTCCATCATTTCGGGAAAGCCGGTCAATTCGGCAATGTCGATCACGGCTAGTCCCGCGTCACGCAGCGCCTTGGCGGTGCCGCCTGTCGAGATCAGTTCGATGCCCCTGTTCGAAAGCGCCTGGCCAAGCTCGGCCAAGCCCGATTTGTCGGACACTGAGAGCAGCGCCCGTTTGATTGTCACATTCGCCACTGCTCGGGTCCTATCGCATTTTCTTGAGCAGCCAGGAGAAAGTCTCGCCGCTGCGCGGAATCTTTGCCGCAATGACCAACTGGCGCGTGCCGATCGGCTTGCCCATGCCGTCGGCCCACAGGCTCTCCTCGACCGATAACGGATCGCGGCCGGAACGAAACTGCCAGAGGCTGCCATCGGGCAGCGCCAAGGTCACGCCCAGCCCGTCTTGCCCTGGCGCCAACTCGATGTTCGGCCCAAGATGAAAGCGCAAGGCAACCGCAATCATGCCGCGCTTGCCGCGCCGGGCGCTGGGGAGCAGCAGATCTTCGCCGCGCAGTTCGGCGCCATCGTCGCGCAAGATCAAGATGCGGCGGTGGGTCAGGCCATAGCGCGCTACATAGCCATTGTGGCTGGTCTCGACCCGGGTCGCGCCGCCATCGGTGCCGAGCGCCCGGCGATCAACCTCCACTTCGGAAACCCCCGAACCCAGCTTGCCGTTGATCAACACCGCAGTGGAATTGAAATCGTCGATGGTGAGCGTTGAATGCGCGGCTGTGGCGCGCAGCCCTTGTGCGAGCCTGAGCGGAATGAGCCCGCCCGCGAAAGCGGCACCGCCGCAGTTGACGATAATGCGCTCGGCCGCGTGGCTGAACTCGAACGCCAGCGTCGAGGCGCAGCCGTCGCTTGCATGGCGGGCCAAAGGCGGGGGCGCAGCATCGATCTGCAGCACGGCCTTGCCCGCGGTGACGCGCTGATAGCCCCATTGGCGTGCATCGCGCAGCGGCCGCGTGCGGACGCCGCTGGCCTTGATGAGAGCCTCAATCCGGCCTGCAGAGACCGCGCCTGCGCCCTGCCATGAACCGAGCCCGCCGTCGCTGTGGACGAGCGCCAGCAGCGGCGGCACCAGCAAGGTAAGGATGGTCTCAAGCTGCGCAGGCGGCGCGGCCCGCACTGCTGCATAGCAGGCTTTGAGCCGCACAATCAGAGCGATCGCCTCCATCTGCCCGAGCGGGCTGCGAGAAAGCACGCCGCCATCATCGCCGACCAGATCGCCCAGCGCGCGGATCAGCCCGGCTTCGCCAAAAAGCTGCCGCGCCCGCCCATCTGCGAGCAGCAGGCCGGCGGCGGTGATCGCGCTCCACCCGGCCACTTCGGCGAGCTTGTCCTCCGCCTTTCCAACGTTGCGATCGAGCCAGCGGGCGGTGACTTCGAAAGTGTGCAGCGATTCGCTGCGGGCTTTCCGATCGGGCGTAGAAAGCAGAAGCGGCGCATGGATCAGCCAGGCGAGCAGGCGATGGCCGACATGCCCTACATTCCAAGCGGGTGTCGCATTGGGCGCGCTGTTTGCGGCAAGCCACAAGCTCATGACGCGCTCGGCGACGGAAGCGCCTTGGGTTCGCGGGGCGCAAGTCTCCAAATCGGCAAGCCATCCGAACCCGTGGATCAGCCGTTCGAACTGCGGAGAAAGCCGAGGGCCTGCAAACTCGGTGTCCGCGATCGGCGATTTGGCCCCATGCAGCAGGAAGTGTCCTGCCCGCAGCGCAATCCCTGATGCCGGGTCTCCGACGATCGGGTTGGTGACCGTGGCTGTGAGGCGCGGGCGAGCCCGCTTGCGGAACGGATTGATCGCCCCGGCAGGCAGGCCAAGCCGGTAAGCCAAGCGAATCAACCGCGCACCGGCATCGAGGGAGGGCGGCGAGAAGTCCGCCAGCGCAAGCGCCCGCCCAGGCTCGATTATGCCGGTTTCCGGCGCCGGCTCGGACGGCGCTGGCCCGATCCGGCCCGATTCTGACTGAGCCTGGGAAGCGCTGTTTACGACCAACGGTTCCGCCGCTGAACCCAAGGGGATGGCACGTGCAGTCTCGGCATCGGTCTCGGCGGTGCCTTTGCGAATGGCGCGGGGCTTGCCGCCCGGTTTGCGCCCGGGCTTTACCTTGTCGCTGGCGAGAAAGAGGCCGGGTTGCTCCATCGTGTCAAACGGCTCCCTTGAGCGCGGCGATGTTGGCACTGTAATGCGCAGGCCCCCCTTTGAAGCTGGCGCTTCCAGCCACGAGCACATCGGCGCCGGCCTCGACACACTGCCGCGCCGTCACCGCGTCAACGCCGCCATCGACTTCAAGGTGAATGGCGCGGCCGCTTTTGTCGATCGCCTTGCGCACTGCCTCGATCTTGCGCAGTTGGCTGGTGATGAAGCTTTGCCCGCCGAATCCCGGGTTCACGCTCATGACCAGGACCAGATCGATCTCGTCGATCAGATAGTCCAGCATCTTGGCCGGCGTGCCCGGATTGAGCGACACTCCGGCCTTCTTGCCCAGCCCGCGGATTGCTTGCAACGTGCGGTGAATATGCGGTCCGGCTTCGGGATGGACGGTGATGATGTCGGCTCCCGCATCGGCGAAGGCCTGAAGATAAGGATCCGCAGGCGCGATCATGAGGTGCACATCAAAAGGCTTCGCCGAGTGCGGCCGAAGCGCTTTGATCACGGCCGGTCCGATGGTGATGTTGGGCACAAAGTGGCCATCCATGACGTCAACATGGATCCAGTCTGCACCTGCAGCGTCAATCCCACGCACTTCTTCGCCAAGCCGCGCAAAGTCTGCGGACAGGATCGAGGGCGAAATGAGCGGAAGGGCGGCCATGGCAGGAAAAACTCGAACGGCGGACTGGTCAGGTTAGGCAAGCGAGGTCGCAACACTTTTCATGCGAGCCGCTCGATCCCATGCGATTACCGGTGCGGAATCTCCTGAACAAGCAGTGCTTTGCCGCTTTTCCACACGCAATGTTGCAATCCGCTGTTATTTCGTCAGATAGCTCCGTAATGGGCCGAGGGTTTTGCGTGCGGAATCAAGCTTGCTGGCCCTCACCAAGCCGTGCCAGCACAAGCGCCGCAGCAACAAGCGCCATTCCGATCCAATCGAGCCCGCTCATGGCCTCGCCAAACGCCAGCCAACCGGTGATGATGCCTACGATCGGCTGGGTGAGCAGGACCAAACCCAAAATCAACGCCGAGAAATGGCGCAAGGCAAAGACGAGCAGCCCCTGACCGATCACCTGGCTGCAAAGCGCGAGCGCGACCAACGGCCACCAGTTGTGCGGCCAGACAGGCTCTCCCAGCCAGATGGCGATTGCCAGCATGACCGGAATTCCGGCGACAGTTGAATAGAACAGCAGTGACCAGCTCCGGAATTGGTTTCGGGCGCGCTTGATCAGCAGCAGGTAGCAAACATAAAACAGCCCTGCCAAAATGCAGAGGAGGTCACCGATCAGCGTGGTTCGATCGATCTCAAGTGATCGTCCGAGCATGATCGAGGCTCCCGTCAATGCCAGAATCAAGGCTGCAAGTTCGCCCGGACGCGGCGAACGGCGCGCTGCGAAAAGGCCCCATACCATCAGCAATAGGCTTCCCGAATTGCCGAACATGGTGACATTGCCCAGCCGTGTCCGTTCGATGCCCAAATGCCAGCTGGCAAGGTCGAGTGCGAAAACCGCCCCTGCGATCACCAATGCGGCCCAAGTGCCGAGCCCAAAACCGGCCAGCGGTTCGCGCTCTCGCCATGCCAGCCATCCCAGCAGGGGCAGCGGCAGGAGGAGTCGCCAGAAAGCCGCGGATACCGGACCACTGTCTGACAGACGGACAAACCACGGGCCAATGGCGAGCGCAAAATTGCCGAGAAGCAGCGCTGCGAAATGAATCACAGCGGCGCGGGGGTGCAATTCCCTCTCATAGGCGCTTGTCATGGTGAAGTTGGCATCCTAACCGGGTTTCAAAGGGCAACCCAGTCTTCCCCAGGCAGGCTTTGTCCGATCGTCATTTTCATCCAATGGGAACCTTGTCCATGACCGATGCGCTTTTTACCCCGATCCGTCTGGGCGCGATCGAAGCCCCCAATCGCATCCTGATGGCCCCGCTCACGCGCGGCCGCGCCTCCCCGGGCGGCGTGCCGACGGCGATCATGCAGACTTATTACCGCCAGCGAGCGAGCGCGGGGCTGATCATCAGCGAGGCGACCGGCATCAGCCCGGAAGGTTCGGGGTGGCCAAGCGCGCCGGGGATCTGGTCGGCCGAGCAGGTCGAGGCATGGAAGCCGGTGACCGAAGCCGTCCACGAAGCGGGCGGGCGGATCGTGCTGCAGTTGTGGCATATGGGCCGGGTCGTACATCCCTATTACCTCGGCGGCGAATTGCCGGTCTCAGCCTCAGCTACCCGGACGCCGGGCGAGGCGCATACGCCGGAAGGCAAGAAAGAGTATGCCGTTGCCCGCCCGCTGCGGCTGGACGAGATGCCCCGCTTGATCGATGACTATGGCCTCGCTGGCGAAAACGCCAAGCGAGCCGGGTTTGACGGGGTGCAGCTGCATGGGGCGAACGGCTACCTAATCGACCAATTCCTGCGTAATGGATCCAATCTGCGCGACGATGACTATGGCGGCAGCCCCGAGAACCGGGTGCGGCTGATGCGCGAAGTGATGGAACGGCTGGTTTCGATCTGGGGCGCGGATCGGGTGTCGATCCGGCTTTCGCCCAATGGCGACTCGCAAGGGGTGGACGACAGCGATCCCGCAACGCTGTTTGCCGAGGCGGCCCGCGTGCTGCAGACGCTTGGAGTGGGCTTTGTCGAGCTGCGCCAGCCGGGGCCAGAAGGCACTTTCGGCGCGACCGACGTGCCGCAGCAAGACGCTCTGATCCGTAGCATTTACAAGGGTCCGTTGGTGCTCAACAGCGATTACACCGCCGCGAGTGCAGAGGCGGATGTTAGCTCCGGACGCGCCGATGCGGTGGCGTTTGGTCGCCCGTTTATCTCCAATCCCGATTTGGTCGAGCGCATCCGGATCGGCGCGGAGTTCGCGCCGAACAAGGGCGTGCCCCAGACATGGTATTTCCCGGGCGAAGCAGGCTACATCGACTATCCCACTCTCGCCGAGGAAGCCGCGAAAGCGCCCGCTTGAAGGTTTGCGCCTTTTAGCGTGCAGCAGGTTTGGGTTTCGGTTTGGGTGTCACCGCAGCGCTGCTTGGTGCGGCGGCGGCCTTGGTCGCGGGGCCCTCTGGGGCAATGGCTCCATTGTCCGCAGGCTGCGCATCCTCTTCCGGGATCGCCGCGTCTTGCGGCGCGCGGGAAGGATTTGCAACGGGCCTGGCCACGACAAGCGGGGCCTCGGCGCGCGACTGATCGGGATCGAGCATTGCGTCGCTCACGCTGCCTGGCAGAACTTCGGCACCAGCGGCATTAGGGGCCGTCGTTTGGGCTCCCTTGCCGCAGCAGCTCAAAGTCAGTGTGAGTGCGATCAGAGCAATGATGCGCTTCATTATCGATCCTGTGCCGTATCACGGCGCGTTGTAGGGTTGCCGATCTGGGCGAGAAAGGCATCCGCCCGCGCCAACAATGCCTGATCCCAAAGTTCCGGCGCAACCGTGTGGCCCAACTCGGCCAGGCTGGTTACGCCGAACGCAGCTATTCCGCAGGGGATAATGCCGCTGAAATGATCGAGATCGGGCGCCAAGTTGACCGAAAAACCGTGCATCGTGACCCAGCGCCGAATGCGCACGCCAATCGCGCCGATTTTCGCCTCACGTCCATCTTTGCCGTCCGTCCAGATGCCGATGCGGCCTTCGGCGCGCCTTGCCGCCACTCCGAAATCGCCGAGCGTGGCGATCACCCAGCCTTCCAGCGCATAAACAAATCCGCGCACATCGCGGCTGCGCTGCGCCAGATCGAGCATGACATAGCCGATGCGTTGGCCGGGCCCGTGATACGTGTAGCGGCCGCCGCGCCCCGCTTCGACGACGTCGAAACGGGGATCGAGCAGTTCGCTCGGAACCGCGCTTGTGCCAGCCGTGTAGACCGGGGGATGCTCCAGCAGCCACACCAGCTCGCGCGCTGTGCCGGAAGCGATTGCGAGATTGCGCCTGCTCATCTCGGCCAGCGCGTCCCTGTACGGAACAAGGCTCCGTTCTAGCCGGATTTCGATGGGCGCGAGGTCTTTCATCGTTATCGGGCATGGCCCGGCGCGCTTCTGCTGGCAAGTCGGATCAACCTCGAGCCTTGAAGCCTTCGCTGGCAGCTTTGCGCGGTCCTTTCTGGGGGGTGCGCATCGCATTTGCGCCTGCTACACACCTAATCGATGCAAAGGATACGGTGCCGTGACAAAACTTGACAGCAGCGCCGCCTGGGCCAGCGCCGCACGGATGGTTGCCAGCAACCGCGATGTTCTGCTGGCGATAGCCGGAGTATTTTTCCTGCTGCCGAGCCTTGTTGCCGCAGTGTTTGTGCCCGCTCCCGTCTTTGCATCGGGTATGAGCGAACAGCAGATGCTCGCGGCGCTGCAAACCTATTATGCGCGTTCGCTGCCAGTGCTGATCGTGCTGTCGCTGGTTTCGATGACGGGAATGCTGACGATGCTGGTCGCCATGCTCGATACAGCGCGTCCGACGATCGGACAGGCAATCGGGCGCAGCTTTCGCGTGCTTCCGTCCTACATTGGCGCGCAACTCATCATTGCGCTGGCAGTCTTGCCTTTTGCCATGATCCTTGTCGCCGTGCTCGCGCAGGGCATTGCCGAGCGCTTCGCTGCAGCCATTGTCTTTGCTGCAGGGCTTTACCCGATCATGCGCACGATGCTGGTCGGCCCGGTGTTGGCGCAAACGCGCGAGCGTAACCCGCTCTCAGCCATTCGGGCAAGTTTTCGCCTCACGCGCGGCAACGCAGGGCGGCTTCTTACCTTTATCGGCCTCGCTGCGTTTGTGTTTTTGGTAGTCTATGGCCTGATCATGATGCTTGTGGGGGTCGTGCTGGTGCTGGCAACGGCAGGCGAACCGCAGCGCCTCATCGGCGAAATGGTTGCAGGGGTGCTTCAGGCCACCGGTTACACGTATTTCGTGGCGATCTTGGCGGCGGTTTACGGACAATTGTCCGGCCAGGAACGTGAAACGGTCTCGGCGTTCGATTAGATGAACGGTGGAGCGCGGCCATGAGGCCCCCGATCGATCAGCTTCCGCCAGGGCGCATGGCGTTGTTATTTGCGGTCATGCTGGTTACCGCGGCCGGGAACACGGCGATGCAGTCGGTCATGCCCTCGATCGGTACCCATCTTGGCATTGCCGATGTTTGGGTCAGCCTTGCCTATAGTTGGTCGGCGCTTCTTTGGATGCTGCTGGCGCCGTTCTGGGCGCGGCGATCAGACCGGCGCGGACGCAAGGCGATGATGGCGCTGGGGCTTACTGGATTTGCCGTCTCGTTCGGGCTTTGCGGGCTCGCGCTGTTTGCAGGCTTGCGCGGCACAGTCAGCGGGCTTTCCGCTATCTTGCTTTTCGCTGCCGCGCGCTCGCTTTATGGCGGCTTCGGATCTGCCGCGCCCCCGGCGGTACAGGCTTATGTCGCTAGCCGCACCAGCCGCGCCGAGCGGACCAAGGCGCTCTCGATGGTTGCTTCAAGCTTTGGCTTGGGGACGGTCCTGGGGCCAGCGCTGGCGCCCTTGCTGATTGTGCCGGGCATCGGGTTGATTGGTCCATTTGCTGCGTTTACCATCGCCTCGCTCGTCGTTCTGGCGCTCCTGCGCCTCCGCTTGCCTGACGACGACCCCCGTTATGCCGGGCGAGGCGAGATCATGTCCGAACCCTTCAGCCCCGCGTCGAACCCGCGCGTGGTCGAGGACTATCCTGACGGATCAACCGATGAATTGCCTGAGGCTGAGCCGCAGCACGATGGCGCAGACCGATTGCGCTGGACCGATCCGCGTATGCGCGCATGGCTGGCTGTCGGGGCGTTGGGCGGGCAAGCGCAGTCGATCCTGCTTGGCGTTATCGGTTTTCTTTTGCTGGATCGGCTGGGACTGCGTCATCAGCCTGATCTGGCGGCGGGTCCGATCGGGCTGGTGCTTATGTGCGGCGCGATCGCGACATTGCTGGCGCAATGGGGACTGATTCCGATGATGGGGCTGGGTCCGCGCACATCGACCATCTGGGGGATGGGTTTGTGTTGCCTTGGCACCCTGGCGATCGGTTCGGGGAGCGATCTGCACACTATTGCCACCGGCTTTGCCATCGCATCGCTCGGATTTGGCTTGTTCCGACCGGGTTTCACATCGGGCGCGAGCCTGGCGGTAAGTCCGGCCGAACAAGGGCAATCGGCGGGCATCGTTGCGGCGGTCAATGGCTCGGCATACATCGTCTCACCGGCCATCGGGGTTTGGCTCTACAACCATTCCAGCTGGCTAGTATGGGCCACGGTCGAAGCCATGTGTCTTGGCGTGCTGCTGATCTGCCTGATCGCGATCCGCCGCGATGCGACCGATTAGGCCTGCATACCTCAGATACTTGCGGTGAACGGCTTGGCGCCCAGATCGCCAAGCCCGACGGTCCCGCTTGCCATAGCCAGCATCGCATCGAGGCTCTTCCTCGCCGCAAGCCGCAACGGTTCGGCGATTTCGATGCGGGGTGCCAAGTCGCGCAACGACAGGTAAAGCTTCTCCATCGTGTTAAGCGCCATGTAAGGACAAATGTTGCAGTTGCAGTTGCCGTCCGCGCCGGGCGCGCCGATGAAGGTTTTGTCCGGAATCGCCAGACTCATTTGATGGATGATATGCGGCTCGGTCGCGACGATCATGGTCTGGCCTTGGAAGGTCTTGGCATAGGCAAGAATTCCGCTGGTCGAGCCGACATAATCGGCATGATCGATGATATGCGGCGGGCACTCTGGGTGCGCTGCGACCGGCGCTCCCGGATTTTGGGCCATGAGCTTGAGCAACTCAGTTTCTGAAAACGCTTCGTGGACGATGCAAACACCCGGCCAAAGGAGCATCTCGCGATCGAACTTGCGGTTGAGGTAGCCGCCGAGGTGGCGGTCTGGCCCGAAGATGATTTTCTGTTCGGGAGGTATCTGCGCGAGGATCGTTTCGGCGCTCGATGAGGTGACGATGACGTCAGACAGCGCCTTAACTTCGGTCGAGCAGTTGATGTAGGTCAGCGCAATATGGTCCGGGTGCGCTTCGCGGAAGGCCTTGAACTTTTCCGGCGGACACGAATCTTCGAGGCTGCATCCCGCGTTCATGTCCGGGAGCACGACGATTTTTTCGGGGCTGAGGATCTTGGCCGTGTCAGCCATGAACTTTACACCGCAAAAGGCGATGACTTGTGCATCCGTCGCCGCAGCCTTGCGCGAAAGCTCAAGGCTGTCACCCACAAAATCGGCCAGATCCTGAAGTTCTGGACGTTGATAGTAATGCGCGAGGATCACCGCATTGCGCTCTTTGCGCAGACGATCGATTTCGGCACGCAGATCAAGGCCAGAAAGTGTTTTCGGCTGGGCAGTCATGCGTGATCCTCGTTTGCGGGACCGCAGCGCGCGTCTGATCCCGGATACGGACTTAGGGATTTGACCGGCAGGCCGCAAGCATCAGCGGGGTCAGGGGCGGGGCGATCCGCCATCGAATGATACGATCACTTTCACATTGCCAAATCCTGCGACCTTGAGCGGAATGCCCAGATTTTGACGGACCGCATAGACCGCCGCTTCGCGAGCAAGGTTCATGAGCACGGGGTTGGCCGCCTGCTCCACCGCCATCCGTTCGGCCAGCCGGGTGTTATCCCGGGTCAGCTTGTCCTGCGCTTCGCGCGTAATCCATACCCCTTCGCGCAGGTATTGCGCGCGGGCCTCGTCCAAATTGGGCCGGCTTACCGACACCGGCGGGAGACGGACCGTAAGCGTGCTTGAAGCGCCATCCCATTGCATCTGGTCTGCCCGCATCCCCGACAGCTCGATCGTATAATCAACACGTGCGGGGATCACCGCTACCTGATGAGACTTCACGAGTCCGAACAGACGGGTGTCGTCGCTAGCGACAACAGGGACGAGTTGCGCGCTGAACACGGTGAGCCGGTCCTGCTTTTCGAAAGCTGATAAACTGATCGCCAGAGGGTCGCCAATCGGGGCAGGGCGCACCAACTGCCATCCCAAGTACCCGGACAATCCCAGCGCGCCCGAGAAAAGCAGCCACGGCAGCAGGGCCAGCCGTCGCACGGGCGCGGGGATCAGGTCTGCATTGCCCATACTGGCTCCGCCGGGCGTTGGGCCTCGCCTTCGGTTTGGAATACGCGGCCGCGCCTTTCAAGATCGACCAGGTGCGCCAGAACCGAACGTCCCGCCGCCCCGTTCAGGCGGGGATCGAGCCCCTTGTACATCGACGCAACCATTGCCGGAATGGCATGGGGTGCCTCGCCAAGCAACCGCAAGATCTGCGCCTCGCGCTGGCGGCGGTGGCCAATCATGCCGCGGACAAGCTGGTGGGGGTTGGTTACCGCAGGACCGTGAGCGGGATAGTAAACCGTATCCTGCTGGCGGTCATAGAGCTTCTGCAAGGAAGCCATGTAAGCGGCCATGTCGCCATCGGGCGGGGAAACCACGCTGGTCGACCAGCCCATGACATGATCCCCTGTAAACACGGCGCCACTTTCCACCAGCGAATAGCACAAGTGATTGCTGGTGTGCCCGGGTGTGTGCACCGCCTCGATGGTCCAGCCATCCCCGGCCAGTCGCTCGCCGTCCGCCAGCACGCGGTTTGGTGCGTAGGTCGGGTCGAAGGCACTATCGGCGCGCGGCCCATTGTCAGTAAGCGTCAGCGGTGCGCACCCAATGATCGGTGCGCCGGTGGCCAGCTGCAGGGGCCCCGCGGCGGGGCTGTGATCGCGGTGCGTATGCGTGCACATGATCGCCACCAGGCGTTGACCGCCGATTGCCGCGAGGATCGCGTCAACATGACCCGATCCGTTTGTATCGGCGTGGCCTGCAGTGCCGGTATCCGCTGGGCCGGGATCGATCACGGCGACATCGGATCCGTTCCCCACAAGGTAGGTTTGCGTACCGGTGAATGTAAATGGCGAGGGGTTGGGTGCGAGCACCCGGCGAACGAGTGGCTCAAGCTCGACGCTCATACCGGTCTTCCATTCCGATCGATCCGGAATGGTCACGCTCGGCGATGTTCCTGAACTGGCCATTTCTTTAGTATGCGCACTAAGGTGCCGGTGTGCAACGGGGCTTCGTCATTACCGAAGCGCAGAGACTTCGGCGCCAAGCCGCTCGCGGAGCTGACCGATCGCGCTAAAAGCAGATGTTTGAGGGCCGCGCCAGCTTTGCTCGAGGCGCAAGATGCGTTCGTAAAGGCGCTCGCTCTCGTGGACACAGACCTGGGCTTCCAACGGCAGGTCGGCGACGATCATCGGGTCGCTCAAAGGGAAGTTTGCAATCAACCGCCCGTGGCGACGCAATTGCAGCTCGCTGAGCTCGCCGGCAAAAAATGCACGGTGATTCAACAGCCACGCCAGACAATGCATCACCCGCGTCGTCGCCCGCAAGGCCTCGCAGCTGAGCTGAACGCGCGCAAGATCATCGTCGATATCAGCGGGCCAATCATCGTTTGCACCGTGCGCTCCGCCCGGGCTGGTTTGGCGGCGCAATTGCTCAAAGCAGGCACGCACCTGGTCCGCCAACCGGAGCGCATCGGTATGCAGCGCTTCGATAATGCGCGGGTTGAGACTGGGCAGAAGGGCCATGGAAGCGGCTTAAGCCGTCCTTCGCTTCGGGCTCAACAGGCTCGAACGATCTGCCCGGATGGTATTGTGCACTGTACCGGAACGGCACGCATTTTTCGCGATGTCCTGACCCGTTCAACGCGGTTTCGCGCGCTCGACCGCGGCCACTTGCGATTAATATCGATCATCAGGCGATGATATCCGGAATGAGATAATCTTCCAGAACCGCGATCTGGTCCTTTAACAACAGTTTGCGTTTTTTGAGCCGCGCCACCTGCAATTGGTCGTGCACTCCGGTGCCGGATAGTGCCTCGATCGCCGCATCAAGATCACGATGTTCCAGCTGCAGCGTTTTCAGCCGCTTGCGCATCTCATCTTCAGTCAACCCCGACACTCCCAAGGGCAAGTGGACCTTACGGACTGCCCATATCCTAAAGTATCGTTTGCCGCGAGGATAGGTTCAAACCCGGATGGGGGGCGCCCCGACGCAGATGGGCTTGCAACCGGCTGCAAATATGACAGCATTGCGACTCGCCGCCCCATTTCAGGGACGAGCGAACTTTCCTTCGCCGGATATCCTGCCGGCGGAGCGTAGCAAGGGGACAGTCCCCGAAGGAGGCAAACGTATGGATGTTTCGCACGCCAACTCGTTGCAAACCAAGCACGCCGGACTTGAACGGAAGATCGCCGAGGAACTGACCAGGCCGATCCCCGACGGCACCTTGTTGATGGAACTCAAAAAGCGCAAGCTTCGGATCAAGGAAGAATTGGCGCAAATCCACTGATGCCGAGGTCACTGATAGAAATTTCCGTGTGAAGCACCTGGTAGCAAAGCCTGGTGCTTGCATGGTCAGCTTAGCAAACCGCAGGGGTGGCTCGATTAGAGCCACCCCTTAGTGGGTTCGGTCGGGAACGAATATTCGGCAACACGTACTCTTGGAAAGTTTGCAAAGCCTCCGGTGTGCGCTAGTCCCATGGCTATGATTACCGCCGCCGCTGCTGCCCGTGCGATCCTGACCTCGCTTCATGAGGTGATGGCCTCGCGCGCAGGAGCCCAGGCCAAGCTCAATCAGATTGTCGACGTGATCGGGGCAAAGCTCGATAGCGAAGTTTGCTCAATCTATCTTTTGCGCGAAGGCATGCTGGAATTGTTCGCCACGCGCGGCCTCAATCAAACCGCGGTTCATGTCACGCGCATGGCGATAAGCGAAGGTCTGGTCGGAACCATTGCCGCCAATGTCGAAACGCTCAATCTGGCCGAAGCAGCAGCGCACCCTGATTTCGCGTTCTTCCCTGAAACAGGCGAGGAGCGGTATCATTCCTTTGCCGGTGTTCCCATTGTTCGGCGTGCGCGATCGGTTGGGGTGCTTTGTGTGCAGCATGCCGAACCCCGGCGTTATGAAGAAGTAGAGATCGAAGCGCTGCAGACGGTTGCGATGGTGTTGTCGGAGCTCATAGCGAACGCGGAACTGATCGACGCAGATGACGCCTTGGGCGGTGGCCCCCAAATGTCTGGTCATGCCCGGATCACCGGGCTTACCCTGGTGAAGGGCCTCGCGAGCGGCATTGCGGTGTTTCACCAGCCACGCATCACGATTGAGCACGTGGTTGCCGAGGATACCGAAGCCGAACGCCAGCGCGTCTACCTCGCTTTTGACAAGATGCGCGAGCAGATTGACCGTATGGCAAGTCAGGCCGAGTTCGGAGCGGGCGGCGAACACGAGGAGGTGCTCGAGACCTACCGGATGTTTGCCTATGACGAAGGCTGGAGTCGCCGCATCAACGAAGCGATCGATTCGGGGCTGACCGCCGAGGCCGCGATCGAGCGCGTCCAGCAGCGCACTCGGATGCGGATGCGACAGATCGACGATCCGTTGCTCGCTGATCGGATGCACGATCTGGAAGACCTGTCAAACCGACTACTGCGGATCGTTTCGGGCCAGCTGGGCACGGCCGCGACATCAGGGCTGAAAGGCGATGCCATCCTGATCGCCCGCAATCTGGGACCGGCCGAATTGCTCGAATATGATCGGCGGCGGCTAAAAGGAGTGATCCTCGAGGAAGGCTCGCTTACCGCGCATGTTGTCATCGTCGCGCGCGCGATGGGAGTACCGGTCGTCGGCCGGATGCGGGCGCTACGCGGGCGCGTGCGCGAGGGCGACCAATTGCTGATTGACGGCGATCAGGGGGTGGTGGACGTGCGTCCTGCACCCAGCCTGGTCGAAGCATTCGAGGCCCGCTTTGCCAAGAACCGGCAGCGTCAGGCACATTACACCGCAATGCGCGATGCAGAGCCGGTTTCACGCGACGGGCAGCGCATCGCCGTCCTCATGAATGCTGGTCTGCGTGATGATTTGCCAATGCTCAGCCTTACCGGTGCGGAAGGCATCGGCTTGTTTCGTACCGAGTTCCAGTTCCTTGTTTCAGCCACCTTGCCGGCCCGAGACAGGCAAACGCGGCTCTATCGCGACGTCCTCGATGCGGCCGGCGATCGACCGGTGGTGTTTCGCACGGTGGATATCGGTGGCGACAAGGTTCTCCCATACTTGCGCCATAATGAAGGCCAGGCGGAGGAAAACCCAGCGATGGGCTGGCGCGCACTGCGCGTTGCTCTCGAACGCGATGGGCTGCTCAAAGTTCAGGCGCGCGCGCTGCTTGAAGCCGCGGGAGGTCGCACGCTCAACGTGATGTTCCCGATGGTGACCGAGCCTTGGGAGTTTGATGCCGCCAAAGGCGTGTTCGAAAAACAACTGGCATTCCTCAAACAGCAAAAGAAGCTTTTGCCCGAGGCAATCCGGTATGGCGCGATGCTCGAAGTCCCGGCGCTTGCCGAATGTCTCGACATTCTGGCGCCCCGACTTTCGTTCCTCTCGATCGGCACGAATGATCTCACCCAGTTTTTGTTTGCCGCAGATCGATCGAATCCAAAGCTGGCTGAACGCTACGACTGGCTATCACCCGCCATTCTTAGATTCCTCAGGCGGGTCGTCGAGACGGTTCGGCCTTTCGGCACCGAAGTGACCGTTTGCGGCGAGATGGGCGGGCGGCGGCTCGAAGCGCTGGCGCTGTTGGGCCTCGGCATAACTCGGCTTTCCATTACACCGGCTGCCGTCGGCCCCATCAAGGAGCTGGTACGCAAGGTTGATCTGGCTGCCATTCGATCGGTCATGGCGGACTGGTTGAAAAATCCGCCGCCCGATCTGCGTGCGGCCCTGGTTGGCTGGGCTGCGGATAATGAAATTGAGTCCGACTAAGCTACAGGATCTTTGCACGTCAGTGATTTATCATGGGAAAGACCCGCACTGCCGCGAAAGTCGTTGACTTTCCTTTGATTGCAACGCTCCCTTTCTCAAGGTCTTTTGCGTTTTCCAAGGGTTGCAACAAAAAGACATGAGCGATGAAACCACCGCCGCTGGCCACGCCACCGGGAATGACATCCCTGCTGATGACCTTGGGACTGGTGCAGTCACGAAGGATGGGGCAGCCTTTTCGCGTGCCGCTCTCGCACCCGTACCTGTCAGGTTGCGCGCGGCGCGCGAATCGTTAGGTCTCTCGCTCCGCGAGGTGGCAGCGCGAACACGGATCACGTTTCGCTATGTCGAGGCGCTTGAGGCCGGCGATTATGCGAGCCTGCCAGGGCGCCCTTATGCACTGGGTTTCGCGCGCGGATATGCCCGGGTGGTGGGCTTGGATGAAGCTGAAATAGCTGAGGCCGTGCGACGCGAACTTGGAACGGGCACGCCGCGGGCCGAACCGCGAGTTTTCCAACAGTTTGAAGTTGGCGATCCAGCCAAGACACCTTCCCGGCTGGTGAGCTGGCTCGCCTTGGTGCTGGTCATCGGCATTGTTGGCATGGGGATGGTTCTTTGGAAAAATTACTATTGGCCATCGGCCGAGCTGCCAGCGTTGGTCGCAAGGGACGGCGAGTCTTCCATTCCAACAGATCCGGCCACCGCTGATGCGCCAGTACCACCGCCGACATTGCCATCCGGGCCAGTCGTTTTCACGGCACTCGAATCGGGGGTATGGGTCAAGTTCTATGACAGTGCGGGCACCCAATTGCTTCAAAAGCAGCTTTCTCAGGGGGAGAGCTACACGGTGCCGAGTACAGCGCAAGGCCCCAAGCTTTGGACCGGCAGGCCTGATGCGCTGGCGATAACTATCGGCGGGCAGGCGATTGCGCGATTAGCCAATGAACAGAAGATAATGAAGGACATTGCTGTCGATGTGGCTTCATTGCGGGCGCGGGCGGCGCCTGTGGATGCTGGACTTACCACAGGGGCAACCGCTTCAACTTCGGCGCAAGCCAACCGATCGGCACCTGTGCGGCGCGACCGGCCGCGTGCGCGCGTGGCCCCATCCCCATCCGTGGCTGGCGAGTCCGAATTGCCTGTGGCATCTGATCCGTCATCCACCACTGCGAACTAGCCCGCTCTCGACTTGCTGAGCCTCCTGCGGCAATTATTCGGGTCAACGAAGGGTCTGCGGGTCTGTGATTTGCTTGGCCGAGGGGGCTTGGGACACAGAACGAAGTGTCCGTTAAGGAGCTACGATGAACACGAAGGTTTGCATGGGCACGACCAGGTTTGCGCTGCGAATAGCGCTGACGCTTGCATCTCCAGCATGGTTTGCGGTGCTGCCTGTTGCCGTGCACGCCCAGGCTGTTGAAACCACAGATGCGCGGTTGCGGAGGCTGGAGGCCGAACTGCGCGCCGTACAACGCAAAGTGTTTCCGGAAGGGGCCGGCAAAAGCTTTGGCCCCGAAATCGTGCCGCCGAGCAACGGTGTGGCCGCGCCGCGGACACCTGCCTCCTCAGCGGTGAGTGACCTCTTGGCTCGCATGGATACTGTCGAGGCACAGTTGCAGCGTTTGACCGCCGCCAGCGAAGAGACACAGAACCAGCTTGCCAAACTGGATGCCCGGATCACCGCACTGGAACCCGGAGCCGTTGCAGCCGCTGCGCCGGCTCAAAGTGCACCGGCAGCATCTGCACCGGTCAAGCTGGCACCGGTCGAACCCGCTTTGGAAAAGCCGGTGGTTAGGCAAGCAGCGCCTGCCGCGCCTTCAAGAATCGAGCCTTCGCCCGATCGGGTTGCCGCCGTGCGTGCAATCGAAAAGCCATCAAGCGACGACAAAGGGGAGGATGAATACGGCTATGGCTACCGGCTCTGGGAAGCCAAATTCTTTCCCGAGGCGCAGCAGCAATTGCTTCGGCTAATTCAACAGTATCCCAAGCATAAGCGGATCAGCTATGCTCGCAATCTTCTAGGCCGCGCCTATCTTGATGACGGCAAGCCGGGAACCGCCGCGCCCTACTTTGTTCAAAACTATCAGGCTAACCCCAAAGGTGAACGCGCACCCGACAGCCTGCTTTATCTTGGCGTTGCAATGACTCGGCTGAAGGAGACAAAGCGGGCCTGTGTCGCGCTTGGAGAATTCAAACAGGTCTATCCGCTAGACGCGGTCGGACGGTTGAAGTCGCAGTTCGAGGCCGCCAGCAAAGCGGTGACTTGCAATTGATAGCGCGCGCTTCGCAGCTGGCTGGGCGGCAATCTGGCCAAGTGACAGCACGGTTGGCCTCGCGGTTTCGGGTGGGCCGGACAGTGTCGCGCTTCTCCTGCTGGCGCAGGCAGTTTTGCCCGAACGGTTTGCTGTTGCAACTGTGGATCACGGTTTGCGCCCCCAAAGTGCGGCTGAAGCCGCATTGGTTGAGACGCTTTGCGCAAGGCTCGGCGTTGAGCATTCTATACTCAAGCTTGAGCTAAACCCCGGAACCGCGATTCAGGCGCGTGCGCGTACCGCCCGTTATGCCACGCTGGGCAATTGGTTGGGGGATAAGGGGCTGAGCGCTTTGGTCACCGCACATCATGCAGACGACCAAGCTGAAACGCTGCTGATGCGATTGATGCGCGGCGCTGGCGTGCGAGGTCTGGCCGCAATGCGCCCTGTTGCCGTGGTGCCTGGCTACGCTGATTTCCCCCTGCTGCGCCCATTGCTTGGCTGGCGACGGATTGAACTGCGCGAAATCGTTGCTGATGCCGGAATCCCATTCGTTGATGACCCATCGAACGGAGATATCCGTTTTGAACGTGCGCGAATTCGCGCCGCGATGACGACTTCGGATTGGCTGAATATTGAAGCGTTGGCCAGAAGCACGGCACATCTTGCCGAGGCGGACGCCGCGCTGGAGTGGGCCGGCGACCGGATATTTGCTGAAGTGCGCTGGCAAGGCGAGACGATTGTATGGGAGCCCGGCGCGGTGCCCCGTGCGCTTGGTATGCGGGTGGCGGAGCGGATCGTTGAGACCTTGGGCCGATCGGCGCCGCGCGGGGCCGCGTTGGCGCGCTGGTATGATGCGCTGTCGCAAAGCCGGATTGCGACGGTCGCGGGCGTGCGTGGAGATGGCACCAACCCGGTTTGGAAATTCACCGTGGCCCCGCCACCTGGCGCGAACCTGCGCCGCCACTGGCCGGATATTGATTGAGGCGTTGGCTTCCGATCAAGTCCACGAAGCTCAAAGAATGCGAACCTCTGTATTTGGCGGCTCGGGTTGGCTGTTGCTCGAAACTGAAAATTATGGCTATTGGCAGCGCAGTATTTGCTTTTCGATCGGAGTCACGGTGAAAAAATCGCTCGTTGCAACAATGGTCGTTTCGCTGGTCGGAATGCAGGCAATGATGGCCGCTCCGCTCAGCGCCGAACCCAAGCAGGCAAAGCCGTCAAACGCCGAGAAGTTGCAGCGGCAAGCAATGACCGATGTGCCGCATTGCGTCCGCAAGTTGGGCACAGTGTCCATCATGGATGGCGACGACTCGTACGGATGGACTCAATTCAACCTTGCACCCCCGCAAAAGCTCCTCAAAGTGATCGTACAGCGGTCGGGCTGTTTCAATCTCGTCGATCGCGGGAGTGGACTGAGCGCTGCGCAGCGGGAACGCGACATTGGTGGTTCGCTGGGATTGCAACGCCGCTCCAATGTCGGCCAGAACCAGATCAAGGCTGCCGACTATGTGCTTATTGCTGAGGTGCAAGCGTCGAATGGCAATGCGCAGGGCAGCGGTGCGGCGGGTGCCATCGGCGGGATTTTCGGCGGGCCGATCGGGGGACTGCTAGGGGGGATACGCAGCCGCAAGCTGGAAGCGAACACCGTGCTTTCGGTCACCAACGTACGCACGACCGAGACAATCGCAACCGTCGAGGGCTATGCCGCAAAGAATGATGTCAGCTTTGGCGGTGGCGGCGGTTTCTTTGGCGGCATTGGCGTTGGCGCCGTAGGTGGCGGATACGACAGCACGGATATCGGCCGGATCGTCACGCTTGCCTTCATTGATGCTTACAGCAAACTCGTGAATGATCTCGGCGGAATTCAGCAGGGTAGCGAAGGAACAGCGGAAGCTGCGCCGACAAAGAGCTATGTCGTCGTCGGTCCGGTGACCATGCGTAAGACTCCGGCCGCTGCGGGACGCGCTGTACGCGCGCTGAGCCCTGGTTCCACTGTTTACCCGACCGGCAATAAAGAGGGCCTATGGTGGGAGGTTGCCGACGAAAATGACAATGTCGGCTGGGTGCTGAACACGAGGCTCGAGCCTGCGCGGTAGGCCGAGCCCCGGAGGGCCTTCGCTGATCGTAGATGTGCCTTCGCCTATGGAACGCGGCCTATAGCGAGACAGACCCGCACCCCCTCAGCCTCAAGGGGCGGGCGACATCAGCGCATTCGCGTCGTCGCTTATATTGCGATTTAATTTAGGTGTCCTACATTACACAAGGACCGCGGCGACTCTCCCGCCGCGCGATTGAAAGCCCTGCCATGAACGACGACCAGCAGCCGAGCAATCCATGGATCAAGACCTTGCTCATTTGGGGCGGGATCTTTCTGGCGCTGTTGCTCGTAGTTTCGATGTTCAACGCGCGACCCGATGCCGCCGGCACACTTATCCCGTACTCGGACTTTCGTGCGAGTGTCGCGGCCGGAAAAGTGCGCGAAGTGCAAGTTGGCCAAGATCGGATTACCGGCGTTCTGAAGAGCGATCAGCCATTTGCGACGATCCCTGTTCCTGGGGATCCGGAGCTGGCAAAGCTCCTTCAGGACAATGGGGTACGCTATGCCGGCAAGGCCAAGGAGGAGCCCAATCTGCTGATATACGTTCTCGCAAATTCGCTTCCGTTCCTGCTGATTCTTGGCGTGGCATTCTTTGCCATGCGGCAAATGCAAAAGGGTGGTGGGTCTGGAGCGATGGGTTTCGGCAAGTCGAAGGCCAAGCTGCTCACCGAGCGGTCAGGTCGCGTGACCTTTAACGATGTTGCGGGGATTGACGAAGCACGCGAGGAACTGGAGGAGATCGTTGAGTTTTTGCGGGATCCGACCCGCTTTTCCAAGCTGGGTGGTCAGATCCCCAAAGGTGCTCTGCTCGTCGGCTCACCCGGCACCGGCAAGACGCTTCTGGCGCGGGCCATTGCAGGTGAGGCAGGCGTGCCATTTTTCACCATCTCGGGTTCCGATTTTGTCGAAATGTTTGTCGGCGTCGGCGCGAGCCGGGTGCGTGACATGTTCGAACAGGCAAAAAAGAATGCCCCCTGCATTGTGTTTATCGACGAAATCGACGCGGTTGGGCGCCATCGCGGTAACGGTCTTGGCAACTCGAACGATGAGCGCGAGCAGACGTTGAATCAACTTCTTGTCGAGATGGATGGATTCGAGGCGAATGAGGGCATCATCATTATCGCCGCAACCAATCGCCCCGATGTTCTTGATCCGGCATTGCTTCGTCCGGGCCGATTTGACCGGCAGGTGGTCGTGCCGATCCCGGACATCGAGGGCCGCGAGAAGATTCTCGCTGTACACATGAAGAAGGTTCCGCTTGCCCCGGATGTGAATGCGCGCGTGATTGCGCGCGGCACCCCCGGCTTTTCGGGTGCAGATCTTGCAAATTTGGTGAACGAGGCGGCGCTGCTCGCAGCCAAGCGCAACAAGCGTCTCGTCGCGATGCAGGAATTTGAAGACGCCAAGGACAAGGTCATGATGGGCGCCGAACGCCGATCAATGGTGATGACCGAAGACGAAAAGAAAATGACCGCCTATCACGAGGCCGGTCACGCGATCGTTTCAGTCAACGAGACCGCCTCCGATCCGATTCACAAAGCTACCATTATCCCGCGCGGCCGGGCGCTCGGCATGGTCATGCGCCTGCCTGAGCGAGACAGTTATTCTTATCACCGCGACAAGATGCATGCGAATCTCTCGGTCAGCATGGGCGGCCGGGTCGCTGAAGAGCTCATTTTTGGGTATGACAAGGTTTCGTCCGGTGCCTCGTCCGACATTCAGTACGCTACGAGCTTGGCGCGCAACATGGTCACCAAGTGGGGCATGTCGGACAAGCTTGGACCGCTCCAGTATGAAGACACCCAGGAAGGCTATTTGGGCATGGGTGGCTCGCAGCGCACGATGATGTCTGACGAGACCAACAAGCTCATCGATAGCGAGATCCGCGGGCTGGTCGACGGAGCACATGCGCGCGCCACGGACATTTTGAAGAAGAACGAGGACAAACTGCATCTGCTGGCCGAAGCATTGCTCGAATACGAGACGCTGACAGGCGAGGACATCCGCGCGTTGATGGAGCATGGCAAGCTTGATCGGCCCGATGCACCGATCGGTCCGGCGCGGCCGTCCGTCACGCAAGGATCGGCAGTGCCGCGCGCGGGCCGCCGCTTGACGGGTTCTTCCGGTTCGCAACCCCTCGGCGCTTGAAGTCAAGCGCTGGGGTGGGCCGCAGGAGCGAAGCTATAATGGTCCGCCAGTACGGCGGACCTGAGGCAATGGTGCTCGAACCTGTCACGGTCGGAGCGGTGGGTCCGGAAGAAATTTTGATCCGGCAATCCGTCGCGTCGGTAAACTTCCACGATGTTTATGTACGCTCCGGTGCCTACAGGACGCTGCGATTGCCCGGCATTCCCGGGCTTGAAGCCACGGGAACTGTCGAGGCCGTTGGGTCAGCCGTCACAATGTTCGCGCCGGGCGAGCGGGTTTTGTATATCTCGCGAAACTACGGCGCTTATGCTCGCTTGCGTGTTCTCGACGCAGCCCTGGCTGTGCCGTTTCCACAGGGTTTCGATGATGCGCTTGCCGCCGCCTGGTTCCTCAAGGGGCTTACCGCGCAGGCGCTCGTCGATGAGATTGAGCCGGTGAGGCCGGATATGTTTGTCCTTGTCCAAGCGGCGGGCGGCGCCGTCGGTCAATTGGTAGCGCGCATGGCAAAGTTGCGCGGCGCAACTGTTATTGGCACCGCAGGCTCTCCTGAAAAAGCCAAAATCGCGCACGCTGCGGGATGCCATCATGTTATCGCTTACCGCGATGAGAATGTTGCCGAAAGGGTAAACGCCATTACCGGCGGCGCTGGCGTTGCGGTGTGCTATGATGCCGTAGGCGCCGACACTTTTGAAGGATCGCTCGCTTCGCTTGGAGTCAAAGGCCACCTTGTTCATTACGGACAAGCGTCGGGACCTATCCCTGCTTTCGATCTATCGCGGCTCGGCGCTCGATCGGCGAAAGTCTCTCGGCCATTTCTTGGTCCCTACATCGATTCCCGCGCCAAGCTCTTGGCTGCGTCGGCCAAGCTCTTTGCCGCGATCGCTGCGAATCAATTGCCGACCGCGCTAGGCGGGCGTTTCCCTCTGGAAGACGCAGCCCAGGCCCATGCCGCGCTTGAAGCGCGAAAGGCCGGGCCCTTCGTGCTTGATTGCTAGCTTCATGCTAACCCGTCGTTAACCTTGATCGTGCAGGCCATGATCTGACTTTGCAGACCCGTCCAGGCCTGCAAACAAAGGGGAATGGTACGGGGTGTTGAGCCCGCGCGAAGATTTGGCCATCGCTGGCGGCGCGACCTTTGGCCGCGCCAGAGCCGACGCCGTGTCAGCGGGCTTGGAAAGCGCGCGCCGACCCTTGCGGCCTATGTTGGTCGAGCCCGCGCCGCCAGCCGTCGCACAAAGCTCATTTCGCGAGTCGCCGCATCCGCTCATCCGGCGATGGAATGCGTGGTGCCATCGGTTTGAGGTTTGGCATGCCCGCCAGGCGCCCGCGCCCGATCTGGCAGAAGATATCGGCAGCGCCCGCTGGCTGCGCGGAGTAATCACTCTGATTGCCCTTATCATGCTCGCGCTGGCGTTCTGGCCAACTTTTTCGCCGGTCGAAGCTGCGGCGCTTACGCAAATGGATGAGGTCGCTCGAAGCGAATTCCGCGCCCAATCGCTTACGCCCTTTGCTGCCGGCGCCTCACAGGGCCGGCACTTCGCCGCAAGCGAAATGGTAACCCGTCTTGCTGCCGCGCCAGAGCGCGCCATGATCAAGCTGACGGCGACCATCGGGGAAGAAGACAGCTTGCCGCGTATGCTTCAGCGTGCAGGGCTCGGCATCAGCGATGCGGTACAAGTAGGCGCATTGGTCGCCTCGGTAGTCCCGCTTGCTGAGGTTGCGGCCGGCACCCGCTTCGATATCACGCTCGGTCAGCGGGCCACCGGGTCTGAGCCCCGACCGCTGCTCGCACTCCATGTCCGTCCGCGCTTTGATCTTGCGCTGGCAATCGAGCGGCGCGGGACGGCATTGGTTCTCGCGCGCCAGCCGATTGCGGTAGACAGCAGCCCGCTGCGGATTCGCGGTCGCGTGGGCGCAAGCCTTTATCGTTCAGCGCGCGCGGCCGGTGCTCCAGCCGGGGCGGTGCAAGACTATCTGCGCACTGTCGATGCTTACCTGCCATTCGAGGACATTAGCCCGACAGACGAGTTTGATCTCGTTGTCTCGTACAAGCGTACCGCCGATGGGCAGGGCGAGGCGGGCAATCTGCTTTATGCTGGTGTCCTCCGAGGCGGCAAAGCCCAGCTCCAATTGCTTCGTTGGGGCGAGGATGGCAGCTTCTACACGCCCGATTCCATGAGCGGTGGCGCGCAGCAAAACTCTTCGATGCTGGGCACGCCGGTTGCCGGCCATGTCACCTCGGGGTTTGGCATGCGCCGCCATCCGATCCTTGGCTACATGCGCATGCATTCGGGTATTGATTTTGGGGCATCTTGGGGTGCGCCGATCTATGCGGTGAACGATGGCGTGGTTAGCTATGCTGGCTGGCATGGCGGCCACGGCAACTATGTGCGGCTCGACCATAATGCCGGGATAGGCACCGGATATGGCCATATGAGCCGGATTGCCGTATCCACGGGTATGACAGTGCGGCGCGGCCAGGTTATCGGCTATGTCGGCTCCACCGGGCTCTCTACCGGCCCGCATCTGCATTACGAGCTCTATCGCGGCGGGCTGACCGTTGATCCGATGTCGGTGCGGATGATTGTGCGGCGGCAGCCGGTGGACTCCCGTCAGCTCGCGGCGTTCAAGGCGCGGCTCGACCAGATGCTTCGATTGAAAACCGGCTTGCCCCATTAAGGGGGGGCCTCGCGTTCTGCTGCGCATACCAAGAGTTGCCCGGCAAAGCCTACCAGCCTAATACGCAGGACATGACTGCAAACTATCCCATGCTCCGCCTGCGCCGCACGCGCGTCCATGCCTGGAGCCGTGCGCTTCATCGTGAAGTATTGGTGACCCCTGCCGATTTGATCTGGCCTCTTTTCGTTACCGAAGGTTGCGGCATGGAGGAGCCCATTGCCTCGCTGCCCGGCGTATCACGGTGGTCGGTCGATGGCATCGTGGCGCGCGCGAAAGAAGCCGTGTCGGCTGGCATTCCGGTGGTCGCGCTGTTTCCCAATACGCAGCCCGAGCGGCGCAACGAGGATGGCGGCGAAGCGCTCAATCCAGATAATCTGATGTGCCGTGCGATCAAGGCCATCAAAGATGCATGCGGTGATGACATCGGCGTTCTAACCGATGTCGCGCTCGATCCATATACAAGCCATGGGCAGGATGGGTTGATTGATGCGGCGGGATACGTGCTCAATGATGCAACGATCGATGCACTGGTAGCACAAAGCCTAAATCAGGCGGCAGCAGGTGCCGACATTATTGCCCCTTCAGACATGATGGACGGCCGGATCGCCGCGATCCGTGAGGCGCTCGAAAGAGAGGGCCATGTCAATGTCCAGATCATGTCGTACGCGGCCAAATATGCTTCGGCCTTCTACGGCCCTTTCCGCGACGCGGTTGGTTCGAGTGGACTGCTCAAGGGCAACAAGAAGACTTACCAGATGGACCCGGGCAATGCCGAAGAAGCGCTGCGCGAAGTGGAGCTTGATCTCGCCGAGGGCGCAGACAGTGTAATGGTCAAACCAGGTCTGCCTTATCTTGATATCGTCGTAAGGGTGAAGCAGGCATTTCAGGTTCCCGTATTCGCATATCAGGTCAGCGGAGAGTACGCGATGATCGAGGCGGCGGTTGCGGCAGGCGCCGGCGAACGCGACGGGTTGGTCCTCGAAACGCTATTGGCATTCAAACGGGCTGGCTGCTCGGGCGTATTGAGCTACCATGCGCTCCACGCGGCACGCTTGCTGGGCGCATGATTGAAACCGAGCGGCTGCGTTTGCGGGCTTGGCAGCTTATCGATTGCGAACCTTTCTGGGCCATGGGTAAGGACAGTGAGGTCATGCGTTACCTGCCCAAGATGACCCGGCAACAAAGTGACGCGGCAGTTCAACGCATGACCGCGATCGAGGCCGAACATGGGCACGCATTCTGGGCATTGGAGCGCAAGGTGGAGGGGGATTTTATCGGCTTTTGCGGAATTTTGCCCCCAAGCCCGCCCGTTCATGAGCATGAGATTGGCTGGCGGCTGGCTCGCCACGCCTGGGGTCTGGGATATGCACGCGAGGCGGCAGAAGCCTCGCTGGCTTGGGCTTGGGCGCATCTTGATGTTCCGGCGATCATGGCGATAACCAATTTGTCCAACACACGCAGCTGGGGGCTGATGGAACGCCTCGGGATGAAGCGCCAGCCGCTTGAGGACTTTGACCATCCTGAAGTGCCCGAAGGTGACCCTCTGCGCCCCCATATTCTCTATCGCATTTATCGGCCCGCCTTTGACACGTCGGCTTGAGGGAACCGCAATGCTTCACAACGTCACTATCACCGCGATTCATGGCAAATCACCCCGGATCCATGAAAGCGCTTTCATTGCGCCGGGCTGCCGAATCATCGGCGATGTAGAGATCGGGCCCGAGGCTTCGATTTGGTATAATTGCGTTCTGCGCGGCGATGTGAATCGCATTGTGGTCGGCGCGCGGAGCAATATTCAGGATGGCACAGTGATCCACTGTGATAGCCCTGACCCGCGCCATCCCGAAGGTTTTCCAACGCTGATCGGCGATAATGTTCTCATTGGACATATGGTGATGATGCATGGGTGCACGGTGCATGATCGGGGATTTGTTGGCCTGTCCGCCACGGTGATGAACGGCTGTGTGATCGAGAGCGACGGAATGCTTGCCGCAGGCGCGCTGCTCACCCCGGGCAAACGGATCGCCGCGAGGCAGTTATGGGGTGGTCGGCCCGCAGCATATATGCGCGAACTCAACGACGAAGCGCTGGCGGGCATGCAGCTTGGCGTGAAGCACTATGTCCTGAATGCTCAAGCGCATAAGTCGGCATTGCTTGGCACGGCCGAAAACTGAGCATCCGCCGACTGCGGCGTTGCGCGCACTAGCGGACCGGGAAGGCCGTCTCGCCGTTCGTGTCACACCCGGCGCACGCAGCGAGTCGATTGAAATCTTGGACCAGAGATTGATGGTCAAGGTGCGGGCTAAGCCGGATGGTGGCAAGGCGACCGATGCAGTTGTCGCGCTGATTGCAGACGCGCTTGGCATAGCTCCTTCGGCCGTCGAAGTGTTGCGCGGTGGAGCTTCGCGCGAGAAATTGCTCAAGATTCCGCTGGAAGATTGAGCGCAACGACGATCATTGCCGCGCTCCACGCCGCTGCCAACCATAGGCACCCCATCGGGAGGCGGTCCTGCATGGTCGCTCCCAGTACGGCACCTGCGAGCAACCCGCCCCATAACGAAGCCCAAGATCGCCAGCTTGGATCAGGCTGACCCGCGAGCCGATGCGCCAGGCTTTGGCCGATTCGCACGAGTGCACCGGTCATGTATGTGATGCCAATGGCCACTTCGCCGCCGCGCTGGAAGGTGTTGTTTATCGTACCCATTGCGATGACCAGCGCCGCCAGCATCACGAGTGGTGCTTGTTGCATTCGCGCCGTGGCGGCGCAAAGCAGTAGCGCAGTGACCAATACGGCAACCGCAGGTTTCGAATTTCGGCCGGCCCGGTGCGCGACGAGGGCCCCGCTCGTTACTCCGATCACAAATCCGGCGATGAGCAGCGCCGGCGGCCAGGCACGCATCGGATCAGTACCAAGCGAGACCCCGAGGCGCGTGGTATTGCCTGACATGAACGAGACAAAATAACCACCCGCCGAGAGGTATCCCACAGCGTCGACGTACCCAGCAAGGGCGGCAAGAGCTACGGCAAATCGGCGGCGGGCATGGTCATATCCCTGCATGGCGTCGCCCTGCCTGCGGCTGCAAAGTGCACCAGCACGGCGCTTTGCCCACCGCAATAGGGCAAAGCGCCGATGTTAGTGCCGTGTCAGGCCTCGTCGGTGTTTGGCTCAGCGGCAGTGTTTCCGCTGGCTTTGCCGCGCTTGGCTTTCTTCTTGACCAGTTTGGGTGCGGCAGGGGTCAGCTCAAATGACAACACTGTGTCTTTGCCCTCTTCTTGCTTCAAGCTGACATGCACCTCGCCGCCTGTTGCAAGCTTTCCGAACAGCAATTCCTCGGCAAGCGGCTTTTTGACCTTTTCCTGTATCAAGCGCGCCATTGGTCTTGCGCCGTAAAGCCGATCATAGCCCTGTTTCCCAAGCCAGGCTCGGGCGTCACTATCAAACTGGATATGCACGTTCTGCTCCGCCAGCTGGAGCTCAAGCTGGAGGATGAACTTGTCCACCACACGGCTGACGACTTCAGGAGGCAGATATGCAAACGGTACGATTGCATCGATCCGGTTCCGGAACTCGGGGCTGAACATCTTCTTAACCGCCTCGTCGCCCGCATCGGCTTTGGACACATCGCCAAAGCCGATTCCGTTGCGGGCCATGTCCGAAGCGCCGGCGTTGGTCGTCATCACCAGCACCACATTGCGGAAATCGACGGTCTTGCCGTGATGATCGGTCAGGCGGCCATTATCCATCACCTGCAGCAAGATGTTGAACAGATCTGGGTGCGCCTTCTCGATCTCGTCCAGGAGCAGCACGCAATGCGGCTGCTGATCGATCGCATCTGTCAGCAATCCGCCTTGATCAAATCCGACATAGCCCGGAGGCGCGCCGATCAGTCGACTGATCGAATGCCGTTCCATGTACTCCGACATATCGAAGCGCTGCAGCGGAATACCCATGATCTGGGCAAGGCTACGCGCAACTTCGGTTTTGCCAACTCCGGTCGGTCCAGAGAAGAGGAACGAACCGATTGGCTTGTCCGGGTCGCGCAGACCCGCGCGGCTTAGCTTCATCGCGCTTGCCAGCACTTCAATTGCCTGATCCTGCCCGAAAACCAGCCGCTTCAAATCGCGATCGAGATGCTCAAGCACCTTCTTGTCGTCGCTTGAGACCGATTTGGCGGGAATGCGCGCCATCGTGGCGATGACCTGTTCGATCTCGCGCGCAGTGATGATCTTTTTGCGCTTCGAGAGCGGGACCAGCATTTGCATGGCGCCGACTTCGTCGATCACGTCGATGGCTTTGTCGGGCAGCTTGCGATCATTGATGTAGCGGGCCGATAGCTCGACCGCGGTCTTGATCGCATCGGGCGTGTACTTGACTTTATGGTGCTCCTCAAAAGCCGTGCGCAGGCCTTTCAGAATCTTGATCGTGTCTTCGATCGTCGGCTCGTTCACATCGATCTTCTGGAAGCGGCGGAGCAGTGCGCGATCCTTTTCGAAGTGATTGCGGAATTCCTTGTAGGTAGTCGATCCAATGCAGCGGATCGTGCCGCCCGAGAGCGCAGGCTTGAGCAGGTTGGACGCGTCCATAGCGCCGCCACTTGTGGCCCCGGCACCGATCACCGTGTGGATTTCATCGATAAACAGTATGGCGTCGGGCATTTTCTCGAGCTCGGTCACCACTTGTTTAAGCCGTTCTTCGAAATCGCCGCGATAGCGTGTTCCGGCCAGCAATGCGCCCATGTCGAGCGAATAAATCACCGCCGGCGCAAGGACCTCAGGCACCTCACCCTCAACAATCTTGCGCGCGAGTCCTTCAGCAATCGCAGTCTTCCCCACGCCGGGATCGCCGACGTAAAGCGGGTTGTTCTTTGATCGGCGGCACAAGATCTGGATCGTTCGGTCAACCTCCGGCCCCCGCCCGATCAATGGGTCAACTTTGCCTGCCAGCGCCTTTTCATTGAGATTGACGCAAAACTGATCAAGCGCAGAATCTTTTTTGGCTCCCTTGGTCTCCGCCTTCTCCTCGGTTTGAGGCTGCGCTTCCTCCGTGCCCTTGGGATTGCGACTTTCAACCTGGCGGCCACCCTTGCCGATCCCGTGGCTGATGAAGCTCACGGCATCAAGGCGGCTCATGTCCTGCTGCTGGAGGAAATACACCGCATAGGAATCGCGTTCGGAAAACAATGCCACAAGCACATTGGCACCCGTCACAGTGTCTTTGCCCGACGATTGGACATGCAGGATGGCACGCTGGATTACCCGCTGGAAGCCCGCGGTGGGCTGCGGATCGGCCTTGTCCTTCGTCTTTAGCGATTGATACTCCTGATCGAGATACTGGCGCACGACATCACCAAGATCGCCAAGATCGACGCCGCAAGCCTGCATCACCTGAGCGGCATCCGCATCATCAATCAGCGCCAGCAAAAGGTGCTCAAGAGTAGCGTATTCGTGGCTACGCTCTGATGCATTGCTGAGCGCGGTGTGGAGCGTCTTTTCAAGGCTCTGAGCGAAACTTGGCATGATCCATCTTTCTGGTCGGCCGCCGCTAGAGCAGCCAAGGGAGGGTCCCTTGCGGGAGGTAAACACGCTGAAGCTTAACCTGAGCCAAATCAGCGCAACAGGGAAGTGCCGATGTGACCATGGTCGCCGTTCCCCGAACACGGATATGGGTACGCTTCCTCGATCCGTTAAGACCCGGTCCCCGAAAGGTGACGCCGGTCATCGGCTTGGCTCGCCGCTTTCCGGGCGCTTGAACAAGGCATCTGCCGCCAGCCGCTGTGCTGAAACGCGCTCGCGGTGCGCTACGATCCGGGCAATCTCACCTTCAAGGATCGCTATCCGCTCGCCCAGCTCAGCCAGAGAATAGCGGTCGAGCGATTCGGCTGTCAGGTGGCTGACAAAGTCGCCTGAGGGGCGCGCTCGCTCATCAAGTTCCATTTCAACCGACATAGTGACCGGTTGAGCCTTGCTGTCAACCGGTCGCGTCGATAGGGCGCAGTCAGGGGCTGGCTTGGGGGCGGGATGCAAACAACAGCCTGAGCATTCATATCAGGGGGATGGCAATGCAGCCCATACCAGCCACGATGAGCGCAATCGGATTCGATATCCCGGGCGGACCAGAAGTTTTGCAGCTGCAAATCATGCCTGTGCCTGCGCCGGGGGATGGCCAAGTCCTAATCCGGGTCGCCTATGCAGGCGTCAACCGGCCCGATGTCATTCAGCGCCTCGGGTTCTATCCGCCCCCGCCAGGGGCCTCGCCCATCCCTGGCCTTGAAATCTCCGGACAGATCGTAGCGGCCGGTGCCGGGGTTACCGGTCTCATAACCGGTCAGATGGTGTGTGCGTTGGTCAACGGGGGCGGCTATGCCGAATATTGCTTGGCAGAGGTCGGCCATTGTCTTCCGGTGCCTGCCGGGTGTTCTCTAGAGGAGGCGGCGGCTCTACCCGAGACGCTCTTCACGGTTTGGCACAATGTATTTGAACGGGGCTGGGCCTGCGATGGCGAGACAATTCTTGTTCACGGCGGCACCAGCGGCATTGGGACAATGGCGATACTTCTGGGAAAGCTGTTTGGCTTGACCGTCATTGTCACGTGCGGAGAACCGGAAAAATGTGCTGCCGCACTAGCCATCGGGGCTGATCATGCCATCGATTACAAAGCGAGCGACTTTGTTGAGGAAGTCTTGCGGATTACGGAAGGCGCGGGCGTAAATCTCGTGCTGGATATGGTCGCGGGGGCTTATGTCGCACGCAACCTGAAGTGCCTTGCCGACGATGGCCGCCATGTCACGATTGCGGTGCAAGGGGGCGTGCGCGCCGAAATCAATATGGCCGAGATTATGCGTCGCCGCTTGACGATGACCGGATCGACCCTGCGGCCGCGATCGAACGACTTCAAGGATATGCTCGCTGACGAAATTCACCAGACTGTCTGGCCATTTGTTGCCGAAGGAAAGCTTCGGCCGGTCATGGATCAGGCATTTCCACTGGCGCAAGCGGCGGCGGCGCATGCTCGCATGGAAGCAGGCACGCATATCGGCAAGATTGTGCTGGCTATGGGCGGATAAACGGCGAAATCTGCGCATTCTGACAATGCTATGGCGCCGATAGCCCCGATTCTTGCGCGAATGGGCTTGTCGCCGCGCGAGCGGTACCCTAAGCGTTCTGCTCGTGGCCGCTCCGCAAGGTGCGGCCCTTGTTGTTTCAGCTTACCCGGAGAGTGCTCGTGAGCAACCAGCCCACGTACCCGCTGATGCCTCATGCAACGGCGTCATGGCTTGTCGACAATACCGCGCTGACGTTTGAACAGATCGCGGGTTTCTGCGGACTTCACATTCTTGAAGTACAAGCCATGGCCGATGATCTGGCCGGTGCCAAGTATACCGGGCGCGATCCGGTGCATTCCGGGGAACTTACGCAAGCAGAGATCGAGCGGGGCCAAGCCAGTCCAAGCTATGCTCTCAAAATGCAGCGTGCTCCGATCTCGGTCAGCCGCACCAAGGGCCCGCGTTACACGCCGGTTTCCAAGCGCCAGGACAAGCCGGATGGGATCGCGTGGATATTGCGCAACCATCCGGAGATTTCGGATGCGCAGATTGGCAAACTGATCGGCACAACGCGTAATACGATCGCCGCCATTCGCGATCGCAGCCATTGGAACATTTCCAACATCAATCCCAAGGATCCAGTGACCCTCGGCCTGTGCTCGCAGCGCGAACTCGATGGATTGGTCGCGAAAGCAGCGAAACGCGCAGGAATTGAAGAAGATCAAGGTGCACGCGACTTGCGGCTGGGGACCGACCGCGATGCTCTGATCGAGGAACTGCGGGCTGAGCGCGATGCCCAGACCAAAGCAAGTTCGGCTGCCGCGCAGGAGGCCGAAGCGCAAGCCTGGCTCGAAGCACGCCGCGCGGAAGGTCGTTCAGACAGCTGAGATCGGTCAGCCGACTAAAGTTAGCGTGGTCTCGCCGTCTGCGACGGGGAGGCCATGGCTCAGGCGTCCTTCGACATGGGCACCCTGTTCGATGGTCACGGCGTCGTATGCAACGTCACCATGAATCCTCGCGCTTTTCAGAATGGTCAGTTGGACGACCTCGATGCCGCCATGAACAATGCCCGAAAGGCGCGCGGACTGCGCCTTGATCGCACCGTGAATAACACTTGCCTCACCTTGGACGAGCGTGGCGCAGGTGATGTCGCCTTCTACATGGCCGTCGATATGCAGATCAGCGCTAGCAGTGATGTCGCCCTTGATCGCCAAATCAGCGCCGAGCACGGAAAACGTGGAGGCCATCGCGTTACTGGCCGCTGCCGAACGGGCCGGGATCGACGCCCCTGGCTCGGGCTTCTTGGAAAACATGCGGTTGCAACTCCAGAACGGGGGCTTCAAGAAACGGTCGCGGATCGATTGCGCGATCGCCGATCCGCACTTCAAAATGCAGGTGCGGCCCAGTAGATCGCCCTGTATTGCCAATCGCGCCGATGGCGCTCCCAGCATTGACTTTCTGGCCAACGCGCACACCGATTCGCGAAAGGTGAGCGTAACGCGTCAGCAAACCATTGCCATGGCTTATCTCGAGGCAATTGCCATAACCTTGTTTGGCACCAGTGAAGCTCACGGCCCCGGCGGCGGCGGCAAAGACGGGCGTGCCGACAGGCCCGCGAAAATCGAGCCCGGCGTGAAATGCGCCGCCCCCCGTGAACGGGTCGGTTCGAAAACCAAAGCCGCTCGAGATGGATTGCAGACTGGCGGGCAGCGTGTTTGGAACCCGGGCCAGGCTCGCCACCACGGCGTTTAAACGCGCCAAGCTGGCTCCCAACCGGGCAAAGCGCGGATCGATCGTGTCACCTGGGCCGGTCAGCAGCCTGATCAGCGGACCGCCCATCGCTGCGCGATCACGAGCTGTAATGATTGAAGGGTCAAGCCCCACGCGGCGCATCGTTGCTTCCGCGCGCATTGCCCGGGCGTCCGCATAGCGCGTCAGCTGCTCGACAAAGACGAGTTGACGGGCTTCCAGCTGAGCGAGCCCCGCCGCTTCCGGAAGAACCGTCGATATTCGGCGCACGGTCTTGCCTGCTTCTGCTCGGCTGTCGGAAACAGTTCCACGCGGCAGATTCGGAGGCAGCGGGCCAATTGCGCCTTGAACGCTCTTCTCGATAAAATCCTGACGCTTGGCGAGATCGTCAGCCACTGCGCCCAAATCGCCGCGATACTTCGCCACACGGCTCTCAGCTGAAGCGACCGCTGCCTCGCGCTCGAGTAACGCAGCGCGATCATAGGAGCTGATCAGCCCCGCGACCAGCATCCAAAGCACCATCAACAGCCAAACGAAGGTAGCTGCGGCAATTGCGCCGGCAACCCGCATTTGCAGTGCGCTGGAAAGTCGGATGAAGCGCACTTGGCCATTGGCGCGCATGAAGAATTCGCGCTCGGGGAACCAGCTGCGCAGACGCGTCAGGAATCCTTGCCGGGATTTGTCTCCGGTCTTGGCCGGTGTTAGCGCAGGTAAAATATCGACCCCCATCCATGATGGCTCGTCGCTCATCCGGAAGGCTGGGCCTATCGGGGTCGAGCCATGGGGTCGAATCGCGTTCCACAACGGCAAGGCGAAGCGTGCCGAGTCTTCGGCGAATGGAGGCGTAGCGCGCCCGACGTTGCACATTCTGCCAATTCCGTCCCATCAGCGGCGAAGGCAGCCAGCGAATCGGCTTCGCCATGGTCGGCGGCGGCTGACATCGTCTGGTTCCGATGATAGAGCAGTGACCATGTCAGCCAATCTTCAACCCGCCGCCGAATCGATAGTCGAACTTGTCGAGCGCCTCGCGCGAAACGGACGCGCCGCGCAAAGGGTGCTCGCTGGCATGCCTTCGGCTTCCAAGGAGGCAGCCCTGAAAGCAGCGGCGGCCGCCCTAAGAAGCGCTTCGCCAGAGATACTTGCGGGCAATGCACTTGATGTTGCCAATGGCGAGGCCATCGGCCTTTCCGGAGCCATGATCGATCGATTGCGGCTCGATGCGCAGCGGCTTGAGGCGATGGCGAGTGCGGTCGAGCAAGTTGCGGTGCTCGATGATCCGGTCGGTCGGGTTATCGATGAAGCCGTGCGGCCTACTGGCATGGTTTTGCAGCGTGTGCGTGTGCCGGTCGGCCTGATCGGCATCATTTACGAGAGCCGCCCGAATGTCACCGCGGATGCCGCGGCGCTTTGTGTGCGTTCGGGCAATGCGGTGTTGCTGCGCGGCGGAACCGAAGCTGTCCATTCAAACCGGGCAATCTACGCCGCGCTGGCGGCGGGACTTGCGCAAGGCGGCGTACCGGCAGGCGCGGTACAACTGGTGCCAACGCAAGACCGGGCTGCCGTCGGCGCTATGCTTGCGGCAGCGGGGCTGATTGATATGATCGTACCGCGCGGCGGGAAAAGCCTTGTTGCACGGGTGCAGGCCGATGCGCGCGTTCCTGTGCTGGCGCATCTTGACGGCATCAACCATACCTTTGTGGAGCACACCGCCGATCCTGCGATGGCCAGCGCCATCGCGCTCAATGCAAAGATGCGCCGAACCGGGGTTTGCGGAGCCATGGAAACGTTGCTGATCGATGCAACCTATCCCGATCCGCACGGTCTCGTCGCACCGCTGCTCGACGCGGGATGCGAATTGCGAGGCGATGCCCGCGCCCGCGCCATCGACTCGCGGATTCGCCCCGCGGCTGACAACGATTGGGATACGGAGTATCTTGATGCAGTTCTGGCGGTGGCCGTTGTTGATGGGATCGACGCGGCTATGGCTCATATCGCGCGTCACGGTTCGGGTCACACCGATGCCATCGTCACGGCCAATCAAGCGGCTGCCGATCGGTTTCTGGCCGAAGTGGACAGCGCCATCGTAATGCACAATGCATCGAGCCAATTTGCCGACGGTGGCGAATTCGGGCTTGGTGCCGAAATCGGGATTGCTACTGGGAGACTTCACGCGCGGGGCCCGGTGGCGCTGGAAGGTTTAACCACGTATAAATGGCTTGTGCGCGGTACTGGCCAGGTGCGGCCCTAGCCCCGTTCGGTTCGGCTTGGGCACGGCGGCTGGACAAGCTGGCAGAAACTTTATTATAGTAAACAATTACTTATCATTTGCAAAGCAAGACTCGTAAGGTTGAGTACCACACAATTGATGATCGGCCTGCTCGGGGGAAGCTTCAATCCGGCGCACGGCGCGCACCGGCGGATCAGCCTGTTCGCGCTCGAAGCGCTCGGGCTTGACGAGGTCTGGTGGCTGGTATCACCTGGTAATGTGCTTAAGCCCGTCGACGGGATGGCGCCGTTGGGCGCGCGCTTGTCCTCTGCGCGCGAGCAAGCGCGCCGGGCGCCTATCCGGGTTACGGCGATCGAAGCGCAAATGGGCACGCGTTTCACAGTCGATACCTTGCGCAAACTCAAGCGCCGCTATCCTAAATTGCACTTCGTCTGGCTCATGGGTAGCGACAATCTGGCGCAATTTCATCGTTGGCGCGGCTGGCGAGCGATCGCGCGCGAGATGCCGATTGCGGTAATCGCGCGGCCAGGTTATGATGAAAAGGCTATGACGAGTCCCGCCATGGCTTGGTTGCGTCGCTGGCGCCGGTGGCGTGGTTTGGAATACAACGGTGCAAAGCGGAGCGCCCCTGCGCTGACAATCTTGCGATTCGATCCTGATGCGAGGTCGGCCACCGAAATCCGGGCTGATGATCCGCATTGGCAACACCGCTTTGCTGGCACTCATCAACGCGACATGCTCACGCACCGCGCAATCAGTTCAGACGGGCTTTGAGCCTGCCGGTCCTCTCCTTGCTCGAACCAGCATCCCCCGTGAATGTATTTCGTGGGGCAATTTCATTGCTACTCTATTCGCGGAGTTGATCTTTCCCACATGACAATCGCTCAAACGGTGCCGCTTATGGCCGACATACCCCAGCAGGCCGTCCCGGCCTCGCTCCATGAACTTGTTTTACAATCGCTCGACGACGATCAGGCGATGGACGTTATTTCGATCCCGCTTGAGGGAAAGAGCTCGATTGCCGACGTCATGGTCATTGCGTCGGGGCGGTCGACCCGGCAAGTGGCCACCATGGCGCAAAAGCTCGCTGAGCGGATCAAGCACGGCGGCTTTGGTCATTCGCGCATCGAAGGTCTGCCCGCGGCGGATTGGGTGTTGGTCGATGCGGGCGATGTCGTGATTCATGTGTTCCGCCCCGAGGTGCGAAGCTTTTACAATCTTGAGCGGATGTGGGCATTCAGCGACAAAGCTGCGGGCTGAGCCGACCTTGCGGCGCATCCGATGCGGACCGCCACACGGAATGCCGCTTGCTGAATTCGGTTCAGCGCATATCACTGCCGCATGCTGCTTCATATCATTGCGCGAGGAAGGATCGGCCGGTCGCCCGAGGCGGACCTTGTCGAACGTTATGCCAAACGCATTCCCTCGGGCATCAAAATTACGGAGTTGCCTGACAAGGGTGGTTCAGTGCCGCACCCTGCAATGAATCCAGTCCGCTCGATTGTCCTCGACGAGCGCGGGCGACAACTCACCTCCATTCAATTGGCCGAACTGCTGGGCCGCTGGCGCGACGAAGGCATCCGCGAAGCGCGGTTCTTTATTGGCGCGGCAGACGGGCACGAGCCCGCCTTGCGCGACGCGGCAGATGTATTGCTGGGATTTGGTAACGCAACTTGGCCGCACCTGCTGGCGCGCGCGATGCTGGCAGAACAGCTGTGGCGGGCTTCGAGTATCCTTGCAGGGCACCCCTATCATCGTGAAGGCTCGGTTTAGGATCATGATGGCCCACGTCCGCTGGCTTGCCCTCACGCTGGTTTCTGCTTGGGTGTGTGTGGGGCTGGCTTTCCTCCCGGCTCTTGCGCAGGACGCCCCCTACCAAAGCGCGGGCGAGGCGGCAGAGGCTTTGCGTCAGGCGCAGCGCGCACTGATCGAAACGCGCGCGCGCGGTGAACGACTGGAAGCGGCGGCGCTGCGCGCGACGGCCGCTGCCGACCGCACGGCCAGAGCAGCAGCAGCGGTGGCGGCGCGGATTCAGCAGTCCGAGGCAGAGATTCAGCTCGCGCAAGCGCGCGTCGCTCAGATCGATCGCGAGCGTGAGGCGCTGCGCACAGCTATCGCGGCGCGTCAGGAGCCGGTGGTGCGCTTGACTGCGGCGCTTCAGATGATTTCGCGGCGCCCGCTCGCGTTCAGCCTGATGCGCGCCGAATCACTGCGCGATACGGTTTATCTGCGCGCCGTACTCGAGACGATGGTGCCTCAAGTGCGCCGCAGTACGGCGGGGTTGCGCTCGCAGATCTTGCGTGGCCGCCAATTGCAGGACCGCGCGCGCGCTGCTCAGGCGCAACTTCGCGCAAGCGAACGAAACCTTCTGGTGAGGCGCGAGGAGCTCGCCGGGATCGAAAGCCGCCAGCGCATCGAATCGCGAAGCGCACGAGGATCGGCCAGTCGCGAGAGCGATCGCCTTCTTGCGCTCGCTGAAGAGACCCGCGATCTTTCCGCGTTGATGGCGCGCCTTCGTGAAGACGCTGGTTTGCGTTCCCAACTCGCGGCGCTGCCCGGGCCAATCGCGCGGCCCTCTCGTCCGGGCGCGATGCTGGCGCTGGAAAGCACCATTGAACCAACTGGCGAGCCAGCGGCGTTCTCTTGGATCCTGCCGGTCAGCGGACGTGTAGTAACCGGGTTTGGCGCGGTCACCACCGGCGGCAGCGCGCAGGGAATTACCTTCGCCCCGCCTCCCGCAGCGCAAGTGATTGCGCCGGCAGCAGGCCGGGTCGCGTTTGCCGGTCCCTATCGCGGTTACGGCCGGATCGTGATCATCGAGCATGACGGCGGCTGGTCATCACTCATTACCAACATGGGTCGCCTCGATGTCGACGCTGGTGCCAGCGTCGTTCAGGGCTCCCCGATCGGGCTTGCGGGGCCAGGGCGCCTCATCCTCACCGTTGAGCTGCGTAAGGATGGGGTGGCGGTCAATCCGCTAACGCTGCTGCCACGCTGATTGCACCTGCAGCATCTGGCGTTAATGCTGCTGCAGATATAAAACAGCCGAGTATCAGGTTCTCGATTTGAAAGACAATCATGGCAAAACATGTCGCATCCCTCCTTCGCGCGGCAGCGCTGGTGAGCGCGGTGGCGCTGATCCCGGCTGCCACATCCGGGTTGGCAGCGGTCGATGCCAGGTCGGGGCCTGAGTTCGGCAAGTTGCTTGGCATCTACGAGCGTATCAAGACGGCTTATGTCGAGCCAGTCGACGACGACAAACTGATCAAGGGCGCGATCGATGGCATGCTTGCCACACTCGATCCGCACAGCTCTTTTCTCGAGGCGCGCGATTTTGAAAATCTGAGGGCGCAGACTGACGGCAATTATGGCGGCCTCGGTCTTTCTGTCACGCTCGATGATGGTGCCGTAAAAGTGATCGCGCCAACCAAGGGCAGCCCTGCAGATCTTGCAGGGATGAAAGCGGGCGACTTCATCACGCATCTTGATGGCAAGCTGATCTACGGCGCATCGCTCGATGATTCGGTCCAGCGCATGCGGGGCGCGCCAGGCACGCAGATCCGGCTCACGGTCTTTCGTGCTGGCCGCGAAGATCCGTTCGACGTGACGATCACCCGTCAGATCATCGATCTCAAGCCGGTCGAATCCAAGATCGAGGGCAACCTTGGCGTCATCTCGGTATCGAGCTTCAGCGCGAATGTCGGCAACGACGTTCTCGCTGCCTGGAAAGCGATCAAATCGCAGACCGCAAATCGTCCGGCCGGATTGGTGCTCGATCTGCGCAGCAATCCCGGCGGCTTGCTCGATGAGGCTGTTGCCCTTTCCGATCTGTTTCTCGAGAAAGGCGTGATCGTGTCGCAGCGCGGCCGGTATGCGCGCGATAGCGAGACCTACAATGCCGAGTCGATCACCGTCGGCGACATAGCCAAAGGCGTGCCGATGATCGTGCTTATAGATGAGGGTTCAGCCTCGGCGTCCGAAATTGTAGCGGGCGCGCTGCAAGACCAGCACCGCGCGGTGATCATGGGGCAGCGCAGCTTTGGCAAGGGCAGCGTGCAAACTTTGATCCCATTGACCCGCGATACTGCGCTCAAACTTACCACGGCGCGCTATTTCACCCCTTCGGGTCGTTCGGTGCAGGAAGGCGGCATCGATCCCGACATCGCGGTGCCGCAGATTTCGGATCCCGATCTGCGCAAGCGCGCACTGCGATCCTACCGTGAGAGCGATTTGCGCGGTCATCTGGTAAACGAGATCAAGGATGACAAGGATCTGGAAAAGGACAAGATCGAAGATCCGCGCTTCAAGATGAGCGCCGAGGAACTCAAAACCAGAAAGATCGAAGACTTTCAGCTGTATTATGCGTTGCAGACGCTCCGCCGGACTTCGCCTGCTGCATTGGCGCTGCGCAAGCGCTGATGCGATGACGATTTCGCGAAACTTGGCCTATATTCTGGCCCTGCTGTTGCCCCTGGGCCTAATGGCTGGTGCCTTGGTTGCGCAGTTTGCGTTTGGACTTCCGCCTTGCGAGCTTTGCTGGTGGCAGCGCTATCCGCATATCGCGGCAATCGGCATTGCGCTGCTGGCGTTGGCGTTCAGGAGCGCGCGTGCCGGGGAGGCGTTGGTCGTACTGGCCGCACTGGCGATCGGCACGAGCGGCCTTATCGGCGCATTTCATGCGGGTGTCGAATATGGCTGGTGGGAGGGAATCACAGCCTGTTCTTCGAGCAAGCTGGGCAGCGATCCGCTGGCCGCGATCATGGATTCGCCTTTGGTACGCTGCGACACTGCGCCATGGACGCTCATGGGTATAAGCATGGCAGGGTTCAATTTTTTACTCTCGATCGGCGGCGCAGTGCTGGTGCTGGCATTGGTCGGTCGAGCCAAAAGCGAGGCGATATCGTGAGCAACCGAGAAGCATCCATGCTCCGCGTCAATCAGGCCGGAGAGTTCGGCGCAACGCGCATCTATGCCGGGCAATTGGCGGTGATGGGCGATCGCGCGCCGGGCGCGAGCGAGATCGCGGCGATGGCCGAATCCGAAAAGGGGCATTGCGCGCGCTTCGATGCGCTTTTGGCGCAGCGACGCGTTCGCCCGACCGCGCTCCAGCCGCTCTGGTCGGCAGCGGGGTTTGCGCTGGGCGCAGCAACTGCGCTGATCGGGCCCGAAGCCGTGATGGCTTGCACTGCTGCCGTCGAGACCGAGATAGACCGCCATTATTCCGAGCAGCTTGACGATCTGGGCGACGATGATCCGGAACTGAGCGCAATGATCCGTGAGTTTCGCGATGATGAACGCGCCCATCGCGATACGGCGTTTGCAGCGGGGGCCGAACGCGCGCCCGCCTATCCGCTGCTGTTCGGCGCGATTCAGCTTGGCTGCCGCGCCGCAATTGCTCTGTCCAAACGGATTTGATCGCGTCGCCATTCGCCGGATTGCCGCATGCGAAGGCAAAATGGCGCACTCTTCAGCTACCATTCAAGCGTGCGGGCGCTTATGGTACGATGTGCCCGCAGCCGGAGAATGTGAATGAAGCGCCCCATGATTGTCGCCGTACTCGCTGGCGCTTTGGCAGCGCTGATCTCGCAGCCCGTCGCCGCTCAGCAGCCATCTGAGCAGTCGCCCGGCGAGAAAATCAATCAGCTCATCATCTATGGAGAGGATCCCTGCCCCGCCTCGTCCGATGGCTCGATCACGGTTTGCGCGCGCAAGGAGGAGGCAGAACGCTTCCGGATTCCCGCCCTCCTGCGTGGGGACCCTAATTCTGCGGCGAATGAAAGCTGGAGCGAGCGGGTCAAAGCCTATGAAACGGTTGGCGCTGCGGGAGTCAATTCTTGCTCGCCGGTGGGCGTCAGCGGAGCCAGCGGCTGTGTGACGAAGCTGGTCAATCGGGCCTATGCCGAAAAAAAGCAATCGAGCGATATCCAGTTCGGTAAGCTGATCGAGGAAGAGCGCGCCAAGCGTATGCAATCGATCGACGCCGACACCGCTGCCGAGCAGGCCCGCGTCGAAGTGCTGGAGAAGGCGTATGAGGCCAAGTTGGCCAGGGAGCGTGCCGCCGAGACCCCGGCGACTCAGCCCCCGGCGGCCAGCCAGGGCGCACCGACCTCATCAGCGCAGAATTAAGCCCTCCAAGGGTAACATTGCTCGTTTTACGGATGAGCGGAAATACCCTATCCATGGCGTATGAAGCTTTCGTCTTTTCGCCGCCGCTTGCGCGCGTTTCAGGCCATGTTGGGCGCGGCGCCCGACCCCAGTTTTATCGCTGCGCTGGAATATCTCGAGAACCGCGATCTTGATCTGTCGATCCGGATCGGGGGTATGCTTGCGTTCAACGCGCTGATGATCACGATCGGTACACACCCGATTTCCGCCAGCCCGGGCGCGCCGCTCAGCCTCGATGCCAAGACGCAGACGGCGCTGACATTCGCCAGCCTGATCGGCATTGCTCCCTTGATCCTGTCGGGCATATTGTGCCTTCGCGCGCTGTTGCTGGGCGAAGAATTCGAAGCCGATAGTGTCGATACCGGCGACGAGGACAGCGCAGCCAAACTGCAGCGCCGCCTGTTTGCCGCCTTCGTCCATTCGATCGATGCGCAGGCGCGCCTTCTGCGTCAGGCGGTTATCGCCACTCTTGTCGGCGGTGCGGCGACTTTGCTGGTGTGGGCGGTGATTCTGGCCGAAAAGATACGCTGAGCCATGCCGGAAGAATGCGCTTGCGCCGCAAACGCTGCCTTACCCGAGCGCAATATCCGGCGCATCTTCCTGCTTCATACCCACTGTATGGTAGCCCGCGTCGACATGGTGAACCTCGCCCGTCACGCCCGAGGCGAGATCTGACAGGAGGTAAAGCCCGGCACCGCCTACGTCATCGATAGTGACATTGCGGCGCAGCGGGGCATTGAGTTCGTTCCATTTCAGGATGTAGCGAAAATCGCCGATGCCGCTCGCTGCCAAAGTCTTGATCGGCCCAGCCGAGATTGCATTCACGCGAATGCCCATGGGGCCGCAATCGTTCGCGAGATAGCGCACGCTCGCCTCCAGCGCAGCCTTGGCGACGCCCATGACGTTATAATGCGGAATAACCTTTTCCGCACCGTAATAGGTCAGCGTGATGATCGCGCCGCCGCCGCTGCCGTCTTCGTGCAGCGGCATCATCGCTGCGGCACGACGGGTGACCGCGACGAGACTGTAGGCCGAAATGTTCATCGTCATCAGGAAATTGGACAAGCTTGTGTCCATGTATTTGCCGCGCAGCTCATTCTTGTCGGAAAAACCGACGGCATGGACGATGAAATCGATTGTCGGCCAGCGCGCGGCGAGCGCGGCGAAGCCGGCGTCGAGCGCATCGGCATCCGACACATCGCATTCGATCAGGAAATCGCTGCCAAGGCTTGCCGCGAGCGGGCGGACGCGCTTCTCGAGCGCTTCCCCTTGATAGGAAAAGGCGAGCAGTGCGCCATGCTCATGCAACTTGCGGGCAATCCCCCAGGCCAGCGACTTGTCATTGGCAAGGCCCATGATCAGGCCGCGCTTTCCTTCCATCAATCCAGTCATGAAACCTCTTGAGCCTGCGTCAGGGTAAAATCGTGTGCGTATCAGGAAGCGCGGGACAAGGCGCCCCGCTCCTCGGGAGTCTCGGCCAGTGCCGCATTGAATTCTGCGCCGACGACTACCCCTAAACCCACCAGCCAGAAAAAGAAAAGCGCGATCATTACCCCGGCGAGACTGCCATAGGTGAGGTCATAGGCGAAGAGATTGTGGAGCAGCTTGGGCAGCAGCGTTGTCACCACCAGCCACCACACTGTGACCAGCAGCGCCCCCGGCCACTTGGGATAGCGCTTGGCGCGGTATGCTCCCGGGGTCAATGAAATGAACAATAGCCAAAGCGAGCCGAAGAATGCCGCGGCCGGGACGAACCGGCTGAGCGATAAACCGATCAACCATGCGTTGAACTGCGGCATCCAAGCGAGGATGACCTCCTGCGCCGCGCTGATAGCGAAGTCGGCAGTAATCGAAATCAGGATCAGCACCACTGCCGCAATCGTCAGGCCGGTCGAGATCAGACGGTGAAGCCAGAAGCCCTTGCTCCATGGTGTGCCATAGGCCTGGCGCAATATCTCCCGGATTGTTTCGATCAAGCTCCCAACGGTCCAAAGGCCCACGATGCCGCCGATCCAGAGCAGCGAGCCAGTACGCGCGGCAATAACCCCTCGTGCTATCGGTCCAAGTCCGTCGGCGACGACGGGTGGCAGCGCCAACAAGACAGCGTTGATCGCCGCTACACTCTGACCCGGCTCACCGAGCAATGCAAACAGCGCGGCCCCGGTGATGAAGAACGGGAACAGGGCAACAAGCACCATGTAGGCAAAGTTTCCAGCATGGATGGTGCCGTCGTTGATCACCCCGAACCACACTCGGCGCGCGATTACTGTCGCGCTTTCAATAAACCTTGAGCGGACTTCGGGTATCACCGGAGGCGCACTGTTTGATTGGGCGGCGCTGCGAAGCGCCGCTTTGCGCCTTGCCTCGGGCGAATAGTCCGGGACTTCGAACAACGGCAGCGGGCCGGATGTTGCATTAGCCCCGTTGCGATGACTCGCCCGCACGAAGTCAGCTGTCCAGATTGGCGCGTAGATTGCGCGGATCGCGCCACCCTTCCAGCCGGGCGCGAAGATCGGCGTCGTCGGCCGGCACCGCAACTTGCAATGTGACCAACTGGTCTCCCTGCTCGCCATTCTTGCGCGCGAACCCTCTTCCTTTGAGGCGCAGGGTCTTGCCGCTAGTGCTGCCCGGCGCGATGCTCAGCATCACCGGCCCGCCCACCGTGGGCACTTTGATCTGCGCGCCGCCGATCGCCTCGTCGAGACTGATCGGCAGATCGAGGCGGATGTTGTCCCCTTCGCGCACGAAGTAGGGGTGCGGGGCAATCTCGATCAGCACGATCGCATCGCCAAATCCGCCGGGGCCCGGCTCGCCCTTGCCGCCAAGGCGCACTTGCTGGCCGTCGACAAGGCCCGGCGGAAGCTTGAGATCGATCGTCTTGCCATCGGCCAGAGTGATCCGCTGGCTTTCGCGACGGGCGGCATCGACGAACGAAACCTGCAGGCGATAAGTAGTGTTCGCGCCTTTGGGGGCGGGGCCCCGCCAAGCGCTACCTCCCATCCCGGCAGCGCGGCCGCCGAACAGGCCTTCGAACATTTCCCCCAGATCGATGCCTTCGCTGCCTCCGCGCCCGACATTGTCAAAGCCCTCGCGCCGATAGCCGCGCTGCGCGCCGCTCGCGCTGCCGCCAAAGCCGAACGGCGCGGCCGGATTGCCGTCACCATCGATTTCTCCCCGATCGAACTGGGCGCGCTTTCCCTTGTCAGAAAGCAGATCGTAAGCCTGGGTCACTTCCGCAAAGCGCTCGGCGGCCTTGGGATTTGAGGAATTGCGATCTGGATGCAACTCTTTGGCCAAAGTGCGATAGGCGGATTTGATCTCCTTATCGCTCGCGCCGCGCGCCACGCCCAATCGTGCATAAGGATCTGCCATGCATCCTTAGCTAGGAGCGCAAGCCGCTGCCCGCAAGGCTCGCTTTCCAGAGGTTCGGCAATCGGCTATCCCTCCTGCCATCAAAGCGAGCCCGCGCAGTGCCGCTGCGGGCAATTCCTGTCGCGATAATGACCAGCCGCTGCCCAGGATCGGAAAGAAATTTCATGAGCGATGCCATCCCTGACACCGATCCTTTCGCTATCTTCGAGGCATGGTTCGCGGAGGCCTGCGCCAGCGAGCCGAATGATCCCAACGCCATGGCGCTGGCGACCGCCACGCCGCAAGGGATGCCTTCGGTGCGGATGGTGCTGCTTAAAGGTCATGGCCCCGATGGCTTTGTGTTTTACACCAACTTTCAAAGCCGCAAGGGCGGTGAGCTGGCCGCGAACCCGCAAGTGGCTTTGCTGTTTCATTGGAAAAGCTTGCGCCGTCAGGTCCGCGTCGAAGGGCCCATTGCGGAGGTTACGCCCGCCGAAGCCGACACCTATTTTGCCAGTCGGCATCCCGAATCGCGTTTGGGTTCGGCAGCCTCGGATCAATCGCGGCCGCTGCCTTCGCGCCAAACCTATCTTGACCGGGTCGCCGCGTTGCGGGCCACCTATCCAGATGGCGCGGTGGAGCGCCCGGCGCATTGGTCTGGCTACCGGGTGCGCCCGGCGGCGATCGAATTCTGGCAGGATCAGGAATTTCGGCTGCACGAACGCAGACGTTTCGTGAAAGATGGCACGAACGGCTGGACGAGCGGCCTGCTCTACCCTTAAAATGCGGCAGCAATGAACATCGCAGCCACCCCCTCGAGCGGGGATCTCAATCGCCGGGCGGCGCTCGCCAGCATTCTTGTGGCATGTTTGCTTCTGGCGTTGAAAGTCTGGGCGGTGGCGTCGACCGGATCGGTCGCGATGTTGGGCAGCCTCGCCGACACAGGGCTTGATCTGATCGCCAGTGTTGCCACGCTCTTCGGCGTGTGGTTCGCCGCACAGCCCGATGATCACAACCACCGCTTCGGTCACGGCAAAGCCGAGGCGCTGACGGCGATGTTTCAGGTCGTCTTGATTCTGCTGTCGGCTTTCGGGCTCGCCTTTCGGGCCGTATCGCAGTTTCTGGGCGGCGAGCGCCCGCAGGGGGCTGAGGAGGGGGTGATCGTCTCGGCGATTGCGATTGTCGCCACGCTGGCCTTGTTGGCCTATCAGCGATCGGTGATCCGTCGCACCGGCAGTCTCGCGATTACGACGGATAATGTACATTATGCGTCTGACGTCATGCTCAATCTGGCGGTAATCCTGGCGCTGGCGCTCGATCATTGGGCCGGGATTGCGGGGGCCGATGCGGTGCTTGCGCTCGGGATAGCACTCTGGCTTGGCTGGGGAGCGTGGACTGCATCGCAAGCGGCGATCGAGCAATTGATGGATCAGGAATGGCCGATCGAGAAGCGCGAGCGATTTCTCGCGGTGGTGGCGCAGCATCCTGAGCTCAAAGGCCTGCATGATCTGCGCACGCGCACGAGCGGAAATCGCGATTTCGTCCAGTTCCATGTCTGGGTTGATGGGCGCATGACGGTGCGTGCAGCACACCGGATCATGGACGAGATCGAGGACAAGCTGCTGGCGGCGTTTCCCGGTATCGAGATATTGATCCATCCCGATCCCGAGGGCCTTGTCGATGAGGCCGCGATGGGCGCCGAAGATTTGCTTGCGCGCGGGCCAAACGGCGAAAGCCCGGCGCTGATGGCACAAGGCAGCCCCGGCTAGCGAAACAAGGCGACGAGATTGGCCAAGCGTGTGGTCACGCCTTCCAGCTCACCTTCCGGCGTTTTGCCAAGACGCACGACCACCAGCCGCTGGCCGGGGGCGACAATCACGAATTGCCCGAGATGGCCAAGGCAGGCAAATAGGTCGCGCGGCCCGCGCTGGGGAAACAGCGCGGGCTTGCCGGTTGTCGGCGGGCGGTTAAGCCAGATCTGAGCGCCATACTGTGCCTCGCGCGGCGAGGGCGAAGTCATGAATTCAATCCATTGCCGGGGCACCAGCTGCGCGCCCGCCACAGCCCCCTTGTTGCGCATGAATTCGCCGAACCGGGCCCAATCGCGCGCGGTTCCATGCATCAGGCTGCCACCGATCTGGGTTCCTGCGGCATCGAACTCGGGGATCATCGAGCGCATGCCTGCCGGTTCGAACAGGCGGGTGCGCAGATATTCGGCAACGGCATGGCGGCGGCTTTCCGGATCGGGAGAGGCCGCCAGCGTGCGCGCCGCAAGATCGGACAGGATCACACTGGTTGAGCTCGAATAGACCCATTTGGTGCCCGGCTCGAACTGCAGCGGCTGATCTTCGGCGTAGCGCGCCATGTCCCCGCGCCCATCGAGAAACAGCATGCGCACTTCATCGGACTCATAAGGCGGACTGAAGGCCTCACGGTGGCGCAGTCCCGAGCGCATTTGCAGCAACTGCTTGAGCGTGATGTCGCCGCGCGGGTCACCCGGGCGCTGCCATGCCGGGATCGGTGCGGCCTCGGCCAGTCGCAGACGGCCATCCGAGACGAGCATGCCGATCATCACCCCGGTCACCGATTTGGCCATCGACCAGCTGATGAACCGGGTGTTCTCGTGATAGCCCGGCGCATAGCGTTCGGCGATCACCCGGCCGCCCCGCATCACGATCACCGCGCGGGTTTCGTGCGCGGCAGAATCGGTGAACAGCGCGTCGACCGCGCCTGCCAGCGCTTCCCGCGGCACACCGGGGTCTGCTGCCACTGCGGCCAGGGCGCTGGCGGTCAGGTGCTTGGGCTCGGAAGGTGCACTTTGCCCGCTGCAGCCGAACAAGGCTGGCACGAGCGCCAGCGGAGCGATAAGGGAGAGCAAAAGGCGGGCCATCAGCGCGCACCCTTTCATCATTAGAGCCCGGCTTAGCAATGGCAAACTCGCTTTCCTCCCCTCGATCAGCGGCGCGCGGCGCACGTCCGCGGCGCGCGCGCTGGCCCTGGGTGCTGCTCATTCTGACGGTTCTAGCCGCAGTTGCCGCTTTCTTTGCGCGGCCGCTGCACGGCTATGCCGTAACCGGAGCATCGTACGGCGCGCGCGTCGCCTGCGCGTGCCGCTTCGAGGGTGGCCGATCGCTGAGCGATTGCCGCAAGGATTTTGAAGCGGGCATGGACCTGATCACTTTGTCTGAGGACCGCGCCAGCAAGAGTGTTACGGCTCGGTTCCCGCTGCTTGCCACGCAGACCGCGACCTATCGCGAAGGCTGGGGATGCGTCTTGCAGCCTTGGTCGGAGTGATCGCCTGGGTTCAAGCGCTGCCCGCGGGTTCCGCCCAGCTTTCGGTTCGCTCGATCCAGCCGCCGCCGATCACCCGCTCGCCCGCATAGAGCACAGCCGCCTGCCCCGGAGAGACGCCGAATTCGGGCTGAAGAAAGCGGATCGCTGCAGTCGCGCCTTCGCCCAGCGGCGCTTCGAGGACAACCGCCACCGGCTTGGCCAGCGAACGCACTTTTGCGGTCAACGGCACGTTCGGCGGAGTCGGTCCGATCCGATTCGTGCCGGTCAGAACAGCGCGGCCTACCGCCAGCATGGCGCGCGGGCCGACCAGCACCCGCCGGTTAGGTGCGTCGAGCGCGGTAACGTAAAGCGGTTCGGGCAGCCCACCGATCTCCAATCCGCGCCGCTGGCCCACCGTATAGTGCATGACGCCCCGATGATGCCCCAGCAGCGCGCCGGTCGCGGCATGGACGATTTCGCCCGGGGCGGCGCCTTCGGGCCGGACCTTTTCAACGATCCGCGCATAGTCGCCGTCGGGCACGAAGCAGATGTCCTGACTGTCGGGCTTGGTGGCAACGGCCAGCCCGAGCGTGGCCGCGAGCCGCCGCACGTCGGGCTTGGGCATGCCGCCCAGTGGAAAGCGCAGGAACGCCAGCTGCGCCTCGGTCGTTCCGAACAGGAAATAGGATTGATCGCGCGCAGGATCGCAGGCGCGGTGGAGTTCGGGCCCAGCCTTGCCCTCGATCCGGCGCACATAATGGCCGGTTGCTAGGCAGTCCGCGCCAAGCTCGCGCGCCATGGACAGCAGATCGGTAAACTTGGGGCCCATGTTGCAACGGATGCAGGGAATCGGCGTGCGGCCGGCGAGGTAGTCTTCGGCAAAGCGGTCCACCACATCTTCGCGAAACCGCGACTCGTGATCGAACACATAGTGCGCGATCCCCAGCCGGTCGGCGACCTTGCGCGCGTCGCGGATATCGTCTCCCGCGCAGCACGCACCTTTGCGGCCTGTCGCGGTGCCGTAATCATAAAGCTGGAGCGTGATGCCGATCACCTCGGCACCGCTTGCCGCCGCCAGCCCCGCCACGACCGAACTGTCGACCCCCCCAGACATCGCCACGACGATTCGCCGGCCGGCCGACGGCGCGTCCCAGCCGAACAGCTTGCAGGCGTCAGCGCTGCTTACCAAGTCCAAGTTCCCGGTGTCCGCCATTGCGCGCCTATAAGCGCAAATGTGCGCCGGCGGCAGTGCAAAAGCATGTGCGCCGCGCATGTCCAAAAAAATGCAATGCCTAACTCTTGGTAAAGGCGAGATTTACCGAGCCTTATTCCATGCAGGGTAGAGACCTTCGCATGGACATGGGTTTTTCCGATTCACAGCCGTTCGGCGTGCGCGATCCGGGTGAGGGGCTTCGCCCGTTCGGCTGGAGCGAGCTTTGCGCACGGCTTTCTGCGGCGCAAGCGGCGCGCCGGGTGCTAGGGCAAAAGCATGGCGCGGATCATCCCGGCTCCGACGGCACATTGGTCGGCAGCTTTCATTATCCCTCTGCAATCAAGATGTTGCAGATCAGCAGCGGTGATGAAAGCACGGTTAACCTATTCTCTTCAGTCAATGGCAAAGACGATTGCTGCAAGGATGCCGAGCTAGAAAAAGCCCCCGGCAATTCTGCCGATCGCCTGCTACCCCGACGAGAGCTGCCATGATCGAGAACCAGAAAATCAAGCCGGCACAAGTGATCGGACCGCTCGGTGAACCGCTGACGGTCGATAGCTTGCCGCCGCCGGGAACAACCCGCTGGGTTGTTCGCCGCAAGGCCGAAGTCGTCGCTGCGGTAAACGGCGGCCTGTTGACGATCGACGAGGTTTGCGAGCGCTATGGTCTCACGCTTGAAGAATTCGCCTCGTGGCAACGCGCGGTCGATCGTTCGGGCATGCAGGGATTGCGCGTCACGCGCATTCAGCACTACCGCGATCTTTACGAGCGCCAGCTCAAGTATTGAGTTCGCACCGGCCGCGCAACGCGGCCGACGCTGACAGACCAAACGGTCGTCTTGCGCGCAAGACGGCCGTTTTTGCATGGCCCATCGTGATCCTGCTGCGCTAGACCCCCGCGGCGCGCCTGCGCGGATTTGCCAGCGAGTCCCTAAAGTTCGTCTCCGCGCTGCAATTGCAACTCGCTCGTTCGGCGTCTATTGCCGGTAGGAAGTTTGGCAACGCAGGCCATGCCCGTGCTTGCAGTGGGTGATGTAGTCAGGTAACACACCTTCTGAGGGCAAGCGGATTATCCGGTTTCCGTTGGCTACGCCGCTCGCTCGCGATCAAGGCTGATGAACGACATGAACTATGAGACGAGCATTCAACCGAGCGTGGCAGCGCCTTTCGAAGTGAATCTGATTGACGACTCTGCCGCGTCTGCTCCCGGATCTCGCCGCCTTCTCGTCGGCGCGATCATTGTCGCCGTTCTGCTTGCGCTGGGCGCATGGTATTACACGCAGCGCGGACCGGCGGGCGCGAAGCCCGATGCGGGCAAGGACGCGCAAGCGCAAACCGTCAGCGTTGTGCAGCCTGGGCGGGTTACGGTTCAAGGCACGATCCAGACCAGCGGCACGCTTGCAGCGCGCCGTGAAATGCCGGTGGGAGCCGCAGGCGACGGCGGCCGCGTGCTGCGGGTGCTCGTCGATGCGGGAGACTGGGTCCGTGCCGGCGAAGTTCTGGCCGTGGTCGACCGCGAGGTCCAGACCCAGCAGATCGCAGGGCAGGCGGCCAACATCGAGGTACAGCGCGCCAACGCGCGGCTCGCGCAGTCCAATCTCGACCGCGCCGTCAAGCTGGTCGAAAAGGGTTTTATTTCCAAGGCCGATATCGACCGCCTGACCGCAACCCGCGATGCGGAAGTTGCGCAAGTGCGCGTCGCGATGGCAACGCTGGCGCAGATCCGGGCGAGTGCGGCGCGGCTCAATATCGTTGCGCCTGCCGCCGGATTGGTCCTTTCGCGCAGTGTGGAACCAGGTCAGGTTGTTGGCCCAGGTACGGGTGTTTTGTTCCGCATCGCCCGCGACGGCGAACTGGAGATGCAAGCGCGGCTCGGTGAAAGCGATCTGGCGCGGCTTTCCCTGGGAGTCCCGGCCGAAGTTCTGCCGGTGGGAACAACGCAGACATACACCGGACAGGTATGGCAACTGGCTCCGACCATCGACGCGCAAACGCGCGAAGGGATGGCGCGGATCGCGCTTTCCTACAGCCCCGCATTGCGTCCGGGCGGTTTTGCCAGCGCGAAAATCAGCAGCGGCTCGGTTCTGGCGCCCGTGCTTCCCGAATCGGCCATCTTGTCCGATCAAACCGGTCCGTACGTTTATATCGTTGGCGCGAAGAACAAGGTCGAACGTCGCGCCATCAAACTTGGCCAGGTCACCGCTCAAGGGATTGTCGTCTTGCAAGGGCTGAGCGGAAACGAGCAAGTTGTGATGCGCGCAGGCGGTTTCCTCAATGCCGGTGACATTGTCCGGCCCGTGCTGGTAAAGCTGCCCAGCGCGGCACCGCCTCAGGGCCAGTAACCGGGACAGGGTCGCATGGATTTTCGTAACCTTTCTGCATGGTCGATCCGCAACCCGGTCGTCTCCATCGTCATTTTTCTGGGCCTTACCGTCGCCGGGATTGTCGCGTTCCTGAGCATGAAGGTGCAGGATCAACCCGATATCGAGTTTCCGCTGGTGATCGTCTCGATCACCCAGCCCGGTGCCGCGCCGCCCGAGATCGAGAACCAGATCACACAGCGTGTCGAGTCGGCAGTTCGTACGATTGCCGGGGTCGACACGGTAAGCTCGACCGCGTCCGAAGGCTCGAGCCAGACGCAAGTGACCTTCAAGATCGGCACCGACGTCAGCGAGGCGGTCAACGAGGTCAAGAACCAGATCGACCAGATCCGTAGCGACCTGCCCGAGGGAATTCTGGAGCCGGAAGTCGTCAAGGCCGAAACCTCGTCCGACCCGATCGCCTATTTCGCGGTATCGGCCGATGATATGACGATCGAGCAACTCTCGTGGTTCATCGATGACACGGTGCGCAAGCGTTTGCTCGCGGTGCCCGGAATGGCCGATGTCGAGCGCGGGGGCGGCGTTGATCGCGAAATCGCCGTGACGCTTGATCCATTGCGGATGCGGGCGCAGGGGGTAACGGCTGCACAAGTCAACGCCGCGCTGCGCCAGACCAATATGAACACCGCCGGTGGCCGCGCGGAAGTTGCCGGATCGCGCCAGGCCGTGCGCGTGCTTGGCAATGCCGCCTCTGCCTTCGCGCTGTCGCAGGCTGAAATCGGGCTGCCTTCTGGCCGCCGAATCAAACTCACCGACGTTGCCGATGTGCGCGATGGCTTCAGCGAAATCACCTCGATCGCCAAGTTCAATGGCAAGCAGGTGGTCACTTTCAGCATTGCGCGTGCGCGGGGCGAATCCGATGTCAGCGTGTTCGACAGCACCGTCGAGGAACTGCGCGCGCTGGAAAAGGAGCAGGGCGGCAAAGTACGTTTCACCCAGCTGTTCACCAGCGTCCCCGAGATCAAGGATCAATATCACACCTCGATGGCGGCGATGGTCGAAGGGGCCGTGCTCGCGGTGATCGTGGTGTTCTTCTTCCTGCGCGACTGGCGGGCAACGATCGTCTCGGCGATCGCTATACCCTTGTCGGCAATCCCGACTTTTTGGGCAATGTCGTTGCTCGGCTTTACCTTGAACCAGATGTCGCTGCTGGCGCTTGGCCTGGTTGCGGGGGTCCTTGTCGACGATGCCATTGTCGAGATCGAAAACATCGTGCGCCATATGCGCATGGGCAAATCGGCCTATCAGGCCTCGATCGACGCGGCTGATGAGATCGGTCTGGCGGTCGTCGCCACGACATTCTCGATCGTGGCGGTGTTCCTGCCCGTCGCGCTCATGCCGGGCGTTTCGGGCCAGTTCTTCAAGAATTTCGGCCTTACCGTCGTGGTCGCCGTGATGTTCTCGCTGTTAGTGGCGCGCATGATCACGCCGATGGTCGCCGCCTATTTCCTCAAGCCGCATGGTCAGGCGGCGCATGGCACCGGGCCGATGATGGACCGGTACATGAAAGTGCTGCAATGGTCGCTCGACGTGCGCAAAGCTGTTGCCTACCGGGCCAGATATCCCCGGCGCTGGCTGCGGGCGCGGCTGCTCGATCACCGGCTGTGGATGATGGGCGTGGGCGTGGCTGCGCTCGCGCTGACCGTTGCCATCGTCATGGTCACGCCGTTGCAGTTCTTTCCGGACACCGACAATGAATTCAGCCGGATTTCAGTCGAAATGGTTCCTGGTACGACCATAGCGCAGACCGAGCGCAAGATGGACGAGGTCATTGCCCTGATCAAGGACGAGCCCGAGGTTTCCGTCGCGCTCGAACGCATCAACGAGGGCAACGGGCGCGTGTTCATCTCGCTCAAGAAAGATCGTCCGCGCTCGAGCATCGAGTTCGAGCGCGCCTTGACACCGCGCCTCCAGAACGTGGCAGACGCGCGGGTCAGCTTTGTCGATGTCAACGGCGGCGGACCCGGCGGTGGGTCCGGGCGGCCGATCAGCATCATGCTTTCGGGTTCTGACCCGGAATTGCTGCAACGCACCGCGCAGACGCTCGTCGAACAGATGAATGCCCGCCCCGAGCTTGTGGCGCCGCGGATCAGTGCCGATTTGCGCCGACCCGAGATCGTGATCACGCCGCATTTCGATCTTGCCGCGTCGCTGGGGGTTACCACGCAAGAGTTGAGCCAGGCCATCCGCATCGCCACCCAGGGCGAGATCGATCAGAACAGCGCCAAGTTTTCGCTGACCGACCGGCAAGTGCCGATCCGCGTGAAACTGCCGGTCGATTCGCGGCGAGACCTTTCCACTATCGAGAACCTCCCGGTGCCGACCGCGACCGGTGGATCGGTTCCGTTGTCGCGCGTCGCCTCGATCGGGTTTGGCTCGGGGCCAACCTCGATCCAGCGCTACAACCAGAGTCGCCGCGTGTTCGTCGGTGCCGATGTCGCCCCTGGCGTCGCCAAGGGTACGGCAACCAAAGTTGCGCAGAATCTGCCGATCCTCAAAAACCTGCCGCAAGGTGTCTCGAACGCCGCCGCGGGCGAGGAGCGTTGGCAGGCAGAAATGATCAGGAATTTCATCATTGCGCTGGCCGCGGGTGTGTTGCTCGTGTTCTCGGTGCTGGTGCTGCTCTATCACCGGTTCGTCTCGCCGCTGGTCAACATGGGATCGCTGTTTCTCGCTCCGCTCGGCGGTTTCCTGCTCCTGCTGGTTACGGGATACTCTTTGTCGATGCCGGTGTTCATCGGGGTCCTGATGCTCTTCGGGATCGTCGCCAAGAATTCGATCCTGCTGATCGATTTCGCAATCGAGGAAATGGCAACCGGGACGGACAAACTGTCGGCGATTATCGAGGCCGGGCACAAGCGCGCCCAGCCGATTGTCATGACCTCGGTCGCGATGATCGCGGGGATGATCCCCACCGCACTTTCCATCGGCAGCAACGGCGGCTGGCGCACGCCGACGAGCATCGTGGTGATCGGCGGGCTCACGCTGTCGACGTTGCTCACGCTGCTCATTGTGCCGGCGGGATTCAGCCTGGCCGACGGCCTGGAAAAGCGAATGGGGCCGTGGCTCGCGCGGCGGCTTCTCTCTTATAATCCGGCAGAATCGCGTGCTGACAAAGCGGGCGTGGCCTTTCCGGCGGAGTGAGCGGAGCCATCAACCGCTCGCGTCGCGCCGCGCCGCCAGAAGACCGCGCGCGCCGGATGCGGTTGGCGGCGACAAGCCTGCTGCTGCTCATGGCGGTGTTGTTCATCGCGGTTCGCCAGTGGGAAAGCGTTCACCCGGCGTGGGGCTTCGTGCGGGCCTTTGCCGAAGCGGCGATGGTCGGCGGGCTGGCGGATTGGTTTGCTGTGACCGCGCTGTTTCGCCACCCGCTCGGGCTGCCCATCCCCCACACCGCGATCGTTCCTGAAAACAAGGACCGCATTGCCGATAGCATGGCCGCGTTCCTCCAGGCCAATTTCCTCACCGCGCAGGTTGTCGCACGGCGGCTGCAGTCGCTCAATGCCGCCAGCGCGATCGGCAAGTTCCTCGGCGATCCGCGCGGCAAGGACAGTCGCCTCCGCGATGGCGCGACGAGCCTGCTGGCCGATGTCCTCGCCTCGCTCGATCAGGAAAAGCTGGGCGGCCTCGCCAAGTCCGCGCTGCGCCAGCAAATCGAGAAGCTCGAACTTGCACCGCTGCTGGGCCAGCTGCTCGGCGCGATGATCCGCGACGGACGGCACATGCCGCTGATCGAAAGCTTGCTGCGGCGCGCCGCGCATGTGCTCGAAGCCAACGAGGATCTGGTGCGCAGCATGATCCACCAACGCGCCAACACCCTGCTGCGCTGGACGGGGCTCGACGAACGGCTGGCGGGCGGCATTCTCGATGGGCTTTACAAGCTGCTCGCCGAGACCGTGGTCATCCCCGATCACCCGCTGCGCCGCAAGATCGAGGAAGGCCTCGAGCAGCTGGCGCACGATCTGGTTCACGATCCCGCGATGCACGCGCGGGTCGAGCGGATGAAGCAGGAAGTGCTGGCCAATCCCGCCTTCGCCCATTGGCTCGATGCGCTATGGGAGCGCGGCCGGGCGCGGCTCCTGCAAGTCGTGCGCGCGCCTGGCGGCGGGCTGTCCAGCCAGATCGGCGCGTCGATCGCCGAGCTGGGCCGCGCGCTGCAGCACGACGCGCGCCTTCAGGTCCTGGTCAATCGCTTCGCCCGGCGCACTCTGGTCGGCGTCGCCACGCGCTATGGCGGGCAGATCGTGCGGCTGGTTTCGGAGACCGTGCGCCGCTGGGATGCGCGCACCGTGACCGACCGGATCGAAGGCGCGGTCGGCCGCGACCTCCAGTTCATCCGCATGAACGGCACGATCGTCGGCGGGCTGGTGGGCGTGGCCATTCACGCGGTCGACGTGTGGCTCTGATCGCGCCCCTGGTCCAGACCGAGCGGCTCGACCTCTCCGCTCCGGTCGCTACCGATCACGCCGGCCTCATGGCCCTGATGGCCTCTGCTGCCGTGCGCCGTTACCTCGGCGGCCACCCCACAAACGCCACCGAGGAATTCAACCGCCTGTGCCGCAATGCCGGATCGTGGCAGCTCTACGGCTATGGCACCTTCATCGTCCGCGCCCGCGGCACCGATGATCTTCTCGGCCTGTGCGGCGTGTTCCACTCCTGGCGCAGCTTCGGCAAAGGCATGGCCGACACGCCCGAAATCGGCTGGATCTTTGCCGAGAAAGCCTGGGGCCGAGGTATCGCCACCGAAGCCGCAGCCGCCGCGCTCGCCTGGTTCGACCGCGAACACGGCCCCCGCCGCATCACCTGCATGATCGACGAGCCCAATCTCCCCTCGTTCAAAGTCGCCGCCAAGCTGGGCTTCGTACGTTACGGTTCGCACGACGAAGGGACCGGCCCGGTGATCCTGCTGGAGCGGACGTAACCCCCCTGCGGGAAATCAGTGCGCCATCGCCTGCGTGTAGAACCGGTTGTCGGCAGCATAGAAGTTGCAGTGGAAGCCGCTCGGCACGCGAAACGGCAACAGTACCCGCGCGATGGGGCCGGCGGCAATGTCCATGGCGGCGAAGATCGCCAGCTCGCTGTGCGCGCTGTTCGCCGGGTGGACGATCGTCATGGCATAGCCGTCCGCCTCCTCGGTGCTGCCAAGACGCGGCGCGAAGACCACCTCGCCCGCCGCCGCGCCCGCGCCGAAATGCCAGATGTCTTCCGTGCCGGTCTGGGTATCGAAGCGCAGCACCGCGTCCATCCCGCCCACGCGCCCGTCGCGCGATTGCAGGTTGATATTGGCAAAGCTCTGGCGGCTCTTGCGCGTCATCAGCCGGTCGTCGGGCCGGGGAAACTGGATGTCGCGGTCGTTCAGCGTTTCTTCCTTGATCGCGCTGGTGTTGCCCTTCGGGTCGATCGTCCAGCGGCGCAGGCTCTGCTGCGTGTCGCCATGCGTGCGCCGCGCGCCGGTTTCGTCCGGGAAAAGCGCGGTGCCATTGGCGGCGGCGACATCGGCGAGGATCTTGCCGTCCTCCTCCCACACATTGAGCTCGTGAAACATGTGGCGCGGCTCATACTCGAACCATTGCACATCCGCCGCCGTGCCCTCGCGCGGCATGATCGCCAGCTTGGTCGGGCGGTTGTTGACCCACGCGGTCATCGGCCCGCCCGCGGCAAAGCGCTTGAGGTCGGTGTCGATCGGGATGAACGGAAAGATCGCCCAGTTCTCCGTCAGCAGGAAGGTGTGCATCAGGCTGAAATGCGGCATCGCGATGATCTCGGTCTTGCGGATCGTCCCGTCCGCCCGCACGATATCATAGCGCATCTCCGCCGCGCCCATCATGCCGTGGATCGCAGCGCCGGTGTTGAACATCTCGCCGGTCACGTAGTCGATCTTCGGATGCGCCGAGAACGAGGAGGTGACGAGCCCGCCATATTGCTGCTCGCCCAAAGTCTCGAGGCTTCGCGGGCCCAGCGCCACCGGCGGCGCCCCCTCCATCAGCGCGAGCAGCTGCCCGCCATGCAGGATGATATTGGTGTTGCCGGTATTGTAACGCTTGCCCTGCACGCTGGGGTCGCTGGTCATCGGATTGCCGAAAATCCCGAACAACCGCTTGCCCGCCGCCTTTTCGAGCAGGAACTTGTCGGTCTTCACCCAGCGATTGCGCATCGCCACGCGGCCCTCGGCAATCTCGAACGCAAAGACCATGCCGTCGCCGTCGAACCAGTGATAATCCCCCTCGCGCGGCGGATAGAGCGGGTCCGGCCCGTTGCGATAGAATATGCCCGCCAGATCGTCCGGGATCTTGCCCTCGATGATCAGATCAGGCGCATCCGCCTCAAACCGGATCGGCGCATGATGCCCGCTGAGATAAGGGTGATCGAAAAACGGTTCAGCCATAATCTGGGTTCCTGCCGGGCGCTCGTCGCGCACCATAACGATGTGCGGGAGATGGCGCGCGCACTCACCTGCCAAAAATGGGGAGAGGGAGTAGATGCGAGGGCCATCGCCCTCGCGCTCCCGTGTGCTCTCGTGCCTCTCCTGCAATTTCCGCTCAAAAAAGGTGACAGAGGTGACACTGTGTCACCTTTCTATCGGGCAATTTAAGTATTTCATACCAATGACTTGGTCGCAAAAACGAACGAAGTGACACTTGCCCTGCCTCGCATTCCGCGACCCATGTCAAAGAGCTCCGGCGCGATCATGACAGGGGCCGGGCATGTAGGACAGATGGATTTGGCGAGGAGAGATCCGAGGGCCATCGCCCTCGCGCTCCCGGGTGTTCGGGGATTGGCCCACAGTGGTTAGAGTTACTATGCCGAAATGGTGAAGCCTGCGTTCCTTAGCAGCATAGCTTCTTCATCTGTGCTTGCTTTGAAAGAAACAAATTCCCGTGACCCAAATTTCAAACCGAGCTTCCGCATCAGGTCTCTATGGGCTTCAGAATATAGTACAAATATCCCCTTTCTGATCAAAATGTCTCGTGCGCCGCCATTTTTTCTCAACCGTTTCATAAAGTCGTCCTGAGCAGCGACGCTGGATATCAATACTCTTGAAACCGGTGTGTTGAGGCAATTCTCAAATAAGATCACCAGCCGCTTTGTGCCACCTTTCGGAGACATAATTTTGTCGCGTAATTCGTCACTTATTTGCGACCAGAAATTTGGTGTGTAAGAAAAATTCTGGACCATCCACCAAATGTTATCGCGACCTTCGGCAGATATTGCTCCCTTCTTATCGCGGTTCTTACCTGAGGTGAGGTACTGTGATCTAGCCCTAAACAAGCCTACCGCACAGACAGAGGTTTTTTCGTTCACGCGAAGCAGGATGCAGAGCTGATCAATTGCCTCAGGAGGTATCATCCAACCTGATTTTCCCATTACGGTGGACTTAACGTCCACTTCCTCTCCCCCAATCTGCAGGTCGAGAAAAACGCCACGTGGAACTTGGAGCCAGTCACGGAGCAAGATCTCAAATTTCGTACCGAGATAGGTCTTCTCAGTCTTTTCAAGGTCCTTCAAAAAGAACCGACCCGTGCGTGCGGTGTCGATGACCTCGTCAATTGCTGAACGGAAAAACGATCTCAATCGCTCTTCAAACAAACCTTGTCCACCAACCGCGTTAAGCAGATTCCGCTGTAGCTTGTCTAAATCCGCAAAGTCTGGATGATCATGCGGGACTGGATCAAAGCCTGATGCCGTGAACAACATCAAGCGACAGCTTTGATGCTGAACGCCCGCTGGGCCGACAATGCAATCCGGAGATTTGTGGCCACAGCCTTCGCGACGGGGGGCGGAAAGGCATTTCCGACCTGGCGATATGCGGTGGTCTTGCGTCCGTGGAATTGCCAAGTGTCAGGGAATCCCTGCAGCCGCGCAACCATTCGAACCGTAAGACGGGGCATCCCAACAAAATCCGCTTCGGGTGCGGTTTCAGCTAAAGACCGACCTTCAACACCAAGGACAGCCCATGCTTTGCGCGCGCGCGTTGGACCAAGATCGGGGCCGCCGTGCTTCTTTGATCCGCCGACGATTGTTGGTGCAATATCGTTCGCTCCACGTGCCCAACAATCAGCCCCGGCCCAGCCATTGACGCCCATGAGGTCACGCAGAACTTCACCGACCATCGGTGGATTGTGCGGTAGCACATCGGGCCAATCAAATAGGTCGGTCATGCTCTCGCGGAGCGCAACGATCACAACTCGGGGCCGCAACTGCGGCACTCCAAAATCAGATGCATTGAGCAAGCGCCAATCCAGCTTGTAGCCAAGTTTCTTGAACTCAGACTTCAGGAACAGGCGATAGTCTTCAAAAACGGGCGATAAAAAGCCGCGCACGTTTTCGATCATGACCGCCTTGGGCTGAATTTCGTCAACCAATCGGATTGCTGCCGGGAACAGATTGCGCTCGTCTCGGTCTCCCAACTGCTTACCGGCGACCGAGAATGGCGGGCAAGGCAATCCGCCGGCCAACAGGTCCACTCCTTTGTAAGGCCGACCGTCAAATGCATTCATATCGGCTGTGTGAACGGCCCAATGCGGGCGGTTAAGCTGCAATGTTTTTGCGTAGTCTGATTCCAGTTCAACCAGAGCTGAATGACGGAATCCCGCCATTTCAAGACCGAGAGCCTGTCCACCAGCACCTGCGCAAAACTCAATGGACTGCATCGCAAAACCCCTGCTGTTCGAAAACCTATGTTCACATCCTGTTCTAGTCAACTCGGGTCAAGTTGAGTTTCCCCAGCTTCGGATGAATCTGTGCGGATTTCGGTTCAGCACGAAGGGTCAACTCAACCCCAAACGCCCGGGAGCGCGAGGGCAATGGCCCTCGCATCTTCTCTTCTCAAACCCCCGCAAAGCCAAAGAAAAAGGGCCGGAAGGTTTCCCCTCCGGCCCTGATTCTTGGACTGCATGAGGTCCCGGCCTTCGCCGGGACGCCATGTGTGCGTGGGCTTTGGACTTAGAAGTCCATGCCGCCCATGCCGCCCATGCCGCCGCCGGGCATGCCGCCCATGGCGGGTTTGTCGTCGGGCTTTTCGCTGATCGCGGCTTCGGTCGTGATCAGCAGGCCGGCGACCGAGGCTGCGTCCTGGAGCGCGGTGCGCACGACCTTGGTGGGGTCGATCACGCCGGCGGCCTTCAGGTTTTCGTAGGTGTCGGTGGCGGCGTTGAAGCCCATCAGCTGGTCGCCTTCGCGCAGCAGGTTGCCCGAGATGACCGCGCCGTCGTGGCCGGCGTTCTGGGCGATCTGGCGGATCGGGGCGAGGATGGCCTTGCGCACGATGTCGATGCCCTTGGTCTGGTCGTCGTTGGCACCTTTGAGGCCTTCGAGCGCCTTGGTGGCATAGAGCAGCGCGGTGCCGCCGCCGGGGACGATGCCTTCTTCGACCGCAGCGCGGGTGGCGTGGAGGGCGTCATCGACGCGGTCCTTGCGCTCCTTCACTTCGACTTCCGAAGCGCCGCCGACCTTGATCACGGCAACACCGCCGGCCAGCTTGGCCAGACGTTCCTGCAGCTTCTCGCGGTCATAGTCGCTGGTGGTGACTTCGATCTGGGCCTTGATTTGCTCGACGCGGGCCTTGATCTCGTCCGCCGGGCCAGCGCCGTCGACGATCGTGGTGTTGTCCTTGTCGATGGTGACGCGCTTGGCCTGGCCGAGCATGGCGAGCGTGACGCTCTCCAGCTTGATGCCGAGGTCTTCCGAGATCATCTCGCCCTGGGTCAGCGTGGCGATATCGCCCAGCATGGCCTTGCGGCGATCGCCGAAGCCCGGTGCCTTGACAGCAGCGATCTTGAGGCCGCCGCGCAGCTTGTTGACCACGAGGGTGGCAAGCGCTTCGCCTTCGATGTCTTCGGCGATGATGAGGAGGGGACGGCCCGACTGGACCACAGCCTCGAGGATCGGCAGCATCGCCTGGAGCGACGAGAGCTTCTTCTCGTGGATGAGGATGTAGGGGTTATCCAGCTCGACGGTCATCTTGTCGGCGTTGGTGATGAAGTAGGGCGAGAGGTAACCGCGGTCGAACTGCATGCCTTCGACGACATCGAGCTCGAATTCGAGGCCCTTGGCCTCTTCCACGGTGATCACGCCTTCCTTGCCGACTTTGTCCATCGCTTCGGCGATCTTCTCGCCGACTTCGACGTCGCCATTGGCCGAGATGATGCCGACTTGCGCGATTTCGGCGGTGCCGGTGACGTCGGTCGAGCGCGACTTCAGGTCTTCGACGACTTTGGTCACGGCGAGGTCGATGCCGCGCTTGAGGTCCATCGGGTTCATGCCGGCGGCGACGCAGGTCATGCCTTCGCGGACGATCGCCTGGGCGAGCACGGTGGCGGTGGTGGTGCCGTCACCGGCCTTGTCGTTGGTCTTCGAGGCCACTTCGCGCAGCATCTGTGCGCCCATGTTCTCGAACTTGTCCTTGAGCTCGATTTCCTTGGCGACGGTGACGCCGTCCTTGGTGATGCGCGGTGCGCCGAAGCTCTTGTCAATGACGACATTGCGGCCCTTGGGACCGAGGGTGACTTTTACGGCATCGGCGAGAATGTCGACACCGCGCAGAATGCGTTCGCGCGCGTCGCGGCCGAACTTAACGTCCTTGGCAGCCATTGCTTTGTTCCTTCATGTGCAGCTTTTCCGCGAGCGCGGTCAGCTGGTGCGAATATGATGTTATGGTTCGAGGTTCGGTGCGCTCAGCCGAGAATGCCGAGGATGTCCGATTCCTTCATGATCAGCAGGTCTTCGCCGCCGACCTTGACTTCGGTGCCAGACCACTTGCCGAACAGCACGCGATCGCCGACCGAGACGTCGAGCGGGGTGATCTTGCCGTCGTCGGCGCGGGTGCCCGAACCGATGGCGACGATTTCGCCTTCAGCGGGCTTTTCCTTGGCGCTATCGGGGATGATGATACCGCCGGCGGTCTTTTCCTCGGCTTCGACGCGGCGCACGAGCACGCGGTCGTGCAGCGGACGGAAAGTCATGGATTGATTCCTCTTCCATTATTGAAAAGATGGCGCTTGGCACTCTCAGGCCGAGAGTGCCAGCAGGGCGCATATGGGTCGCGCCTCCCGTAGCGTCAAGCGCGCGGCGGCAATTTTCTTTGCGCTACGATGAACGGGTGTCCGCCTGCGGCAGGAGCCCCAGCCGCGCCCGGCCGCGCCAGCGCCACAAGAGGAGCGCGGCGACCACGGCCAGCCCGACCAGCAGGCCGATCCACACGCCGAGCCCGCCCAGCGGGGTGAACAGGCCGAGCCCGACCGCGGTGCCGATGCCGGGCACCCAATAGCCGAACAGCGCGATATTCATCGGCACGCGCGTATCCTGCAGCCCGCGCAGCAGCGCCGCGCAGATGGCCTGCGCGCCGTCGAACAGCTGAAACGCGGCGGCGACGATCATGTACTGGATAGTGAGGCGGACCATCGCGGCATTGGCGGGCAGATCGGGATCGATATAGATCGCCAGCACCAGCCGCGGCGCGAACAGCATGATCGAGGCGGGGATGCCGACGAAGCCGAAGCCGATCACCAGCGCGACCACACCCGCGCGGGTGATCGCGCGGGGATCGCACGCGCCATAGGCAAGGCCGACCCGGATGGTGGCCGCCTGCGCGACCCCGAACGGCACCATGAAGGCGATCGAGGCGAATTGCAGCGCGATGGTGTGCGCGGCCAGCTCAAGCTCGCCGATCCGGCCCATCAGGAAAGCCGCGCCGTTGAACATGCCGGCCTCGGCGATGATCGTGGCGCAGATCGGCAGGCCGATCTTGAGCACTTCGAAAAAGCGCGGCCATTCGGTCCGCCACCACCGGCCGAGCAGGCGATAACGGCGCAGCCGGCGGTCGAAGCGGATGAACGCCGCGTAAGCGAGCAGCATCGCCAGGCTGGTGACCACGCTCGACAGCGCCGACCCCGTCAGGCCGAGCGCGGGCATGCCGAAATGGCCGAACACGAACACCCAATTGCCCAGCGCGTTGACCGCCACCGCCATCGCATTGATCGCGGTGCTGATGCCGGGGCGGCCCATGGTCGAGACGAACGTGCGTAGCAACGAAGCGAGCACGGACGGGATCGCGGCCCACATCAGCACGCCGAGGAACGGCACGGCATGCGCGATGACCGCGGGCTGCTGCCCGGTGAGCCGCATCAGCGGCGCGCCGAGCAAGCATATGCCCATCGCGAAAATGCCGGCGAGCACGCCCACCCAGCCGGCCATGCGCACCGTGCGCCGCACCTCGCGCACGGCATGGCGGCGCGCGCCGAGCTCAGCCGCGATCAGCGGCGATGCCGCGCCGACCAAACCGGTCATGCTCCACACGAGCAGGCCGAACAGCGAGACCGAAAGCGACGCGGCGGCAAGCTCGGTGGGTCCGAGCCGCGCGATGAACACCACGTCGATCGCAAAAACCGCCATCTGGAGCAGGTTTGCGATCACCAGCGGCGCGGCGAGGCGTAGCGTGGCGCGCCATTCGTCGGACCAGCGGGCAGGGGCGGCTTCGAACATCGGGGGACTCGTGCGATTCAAGGCGGTCATCTTCAAGGGTGCGGGCGGCATAGGCGGTGCCCGGGCCAAAGAACAGGCCTCGCCTTATCGAAAACCGTCCCCTACGCTGGGCGCGGGCAGGGGAGTGCGAAGCGAGCATGGCGACAGGCGCGAACGACCGGGATGTCAGCACCGCGCGCCGTCCGGTGACCGCGCTGGTCGCCTTGCTGGTGCTCGCGGTGCTGCTCAATTATGTCGATCGCGGCGCCATCGGCGTGGCCGCGCCGCTGATGAAGACCGATATGGGCCTTACCGCCACGCAGTTCGGCGTCGCGGTTTCGGCGTTTTTCTGGATCTATGGCCTGGCGCAGCCGTTCATCGGCTGGCTGGCCGATCGGATCTCGGTGTACCGCATCTTTGCGCTGGGCGTGGCGGTATGGGCGGTGAGCACGTTGCTCACCGGATTTGTCGGCGGCCTTGCCGGGCTGGTCGTCCTGCGGATCCTGCTCGGCGCGGGCGAAAGCTTCGTGTTTCCGTGCAGCTCGAAAATGATCGCGCTCCATGTTCCGCCCGAGCGGCGCGGCGTTGCCAATGGCGCGATTGCGGTGGGTATTGCGCTGGGTCCGGCGCTGGGCACGCTGGCCGGCGGCGCCATCCTCGCGCTATGGGGGTGGCGCGCGATTTTCGTGATTTTCGGGCTGGCGACGCTGTTGTGGCTCATCCCGTGGCAGGTGACCTTGCGCACTTTGCCAAAGCCGGTTGCGGTGAAGGCCGGCCCGCCGCCGATGTCGTACCGCAAGCTGTTGTCGCACAAGGCGCTTTGGCTGCTGAGCTTGTGCCATATCACCGCCAACTATGGCTATTTCTTCGCCGCCATCTGGCTGCCGCTCTATCTGACCACCGCGCGCGGCTTGTCGATCCCGACCATGACGCTGTTTGCCACCGCGACCTTTGCCACGATGGCGGTCTCGTCGGTGCTGGCCGGCCAGCTTTCCGATCATCTGACGCGCGGCGGACACGGCGAGGGCGAAGTGCGCCGCAAGGTCATCGTCGCCGGCCAGATCGGCGTGACCATCGGCGTGCTCGGGGTTGCCTATGCCGCTTCGCCGGGGGCTGTGCTGGGCTGGCTCCTGTTCACCGGTTTCGGCCTGGGCCTGGGCACGAGCATGGTCTTCGCGCTGGGCCAGATCTACGCCGGGCCGCGCCTCGCCGGCAGCTGGATCGGCGTGCAGAACGCATGCGGCAGCCTGTCGGGCGTCATCGGGCCGATCGTGACCGGCATGATCGTCGATGCGAGCGGATCGTTCGTCGGCGCGTTCCTGTCGACCGCGGCGGTCACCGCCATCGGCGCGGTGCTCTTTCAGTTCGTGCTGCCGCCGATCCGCCAGATCGAAGGGGCCTGACGCCTCGGAGTACAGCGCACGCGCCCGGCTTTTTTGACCGCCGCCCCTGAAATTTTGCCCGGTCCTGCCGTTCAAGCCTGTGACGTGCGCGATGTGTCAGGCGCGCGGTCGGGGGAAGTGCGATCATGAAGGGCGTGATTTTCAACATTGTCGAGGAAGTGGTTGTCGACCATTTCGGCCAGACGACCTGGGAAACGCTGCTCGACATGACGGGGCTGTCCGGCGCCTATACTTCGCTCGGCAGCTATCCCGATGCCGAGGTGGTCGCGCTGGTCGAAGCGGCGGCCACGCTGACAAACCAGGACCCGCGCACGGTGCTGCACTGGGTGGGCGTGCAGGCGTTGCCGAAGCTGCACCAGCGTTATCCTGAATTCTTCGATGCGGCGCCCGATGCCCGCACGTTCATCCTCTCGCTCAACACCATCATCCATCCCGAGGTGCGCAAGCTCTATGCGGGCGCGGTCTGCCCGCATTTCCATTTCATCGAGACACCCGACACGCTCACCTTGGGCTATGGCTCGCCGCGCAAGATGTGCGATCTGGCGCACGGCTTTGTCGATGCTCTGGCGATCCACTACCGCGAAAAGCTGGAGGTGACACAGCCATGCTGCATGCACGACGGCGCGCCGAGCTGCCAACTGGTGGTTAGCTGGCTGTAATGTCGGCGCGGCCAGATCCGGCGATATTCGCCGTTGCGCCTGGGGCAAGACCGGAACCAAAACCGGAAGCCAGGATCGCGCAACTCGAGCGCCAGCTGGCGCGCGAGCGGCAGGCGCGCATCGAAGCCGAAGCCATTGCCGAACGCGGCCTGCGCGAGGCCTATCTCGGCCATGTGCGGATCAAGCTGCTCTCGCGCATTGCGGGGGCGGCCAACAGCAGCACCGACCCGCTCGAAACCTTGCGCTTCACGATCGCCGAAGTGTGCACCTCGCTGGGTTATGCTTTTGCCAATGTCCTGCTCTGCGAAGGCAGCGCAACCGATCGCCGCCTCGAGGCCTGCGGGCTGTGGTATGCGCGCAATCCCGACGAAATGTTCAGCTTTGCCGAGAAATCGCGGCGGCTGATCGCCTGGCCCTGCGCCTCGGCTCCGGGCCGGTTGCTGATCACCCGGCAAAGCGTGTGGACGCGCGATGTCCAGCAAGTCGCCGGGTTCGGCCGGGGCGAGGCCGCGCGGCAGGTGCACCTGCGCTCGAGCGTGAGCGTGCCCGTGCTGCAAGGCACGGACGTGATCGCCGCGATGGAGTTTTTCAGCCACGACCAGGTCGAGGCCGAGCCCGAACTGCTCGATGTGCTCACCCAGATCGGCGCGCAGGTCGGCCGCGTGTTCAAACGCAAGGCCAACGAGCGCCAGCTGATCGACAACGGGCTGCACGACGTGCTGACCGGCCTGCCCAACCGGGCCATGCTCGAGAAACGGATACACGAGCGCTTCGAACGCAACCGCGCCGCCGGCCGCCTCGGGCTCACGCTGATCTATATCGATCTCGACGGCTTCAAGCTGGTCAACGACGCGATGGGCCATCATGCCGGGGACATCCTGCTCGCCGAAATGGCGCGGCGGATGCGCGAGACGGTGAACGCTTTTTCCGCGATTGTCTGCGCGCAGGAGCCGGAGCGGCTGCTGCTCGCCCGCATGGGCGGCGACGAGTTCACCATCATGATCGATACCGCCGACAACGAAGCGCTGGCGCAGGAAATTGCTGCTTCGATCCATGAAAACCTGCGCGCCCCGCATCGTATCGGGTTCAGCGATGTGAACAGCGCGGCGAGCATCGGCATCGCGCACGACGATGGCAGCTACGAGTGCCCGGCAAACCTGCTGCAGGACGCGGACGTTGCGATGTACAGCGCCAAGGCGCGCGGCAACGAGGCAACCGTTGTGTTCGATTCCGCGATGCGCGCGGCGGCGATCAAGCGGCTGGAAATCGAGGCCGGCCTGCGTCAGGCGCTGGAAAGCGGCGGGCTGGCGCTGTGGTATCAACCGATCATCGATATCGCGGCGCAGCGCATTGCCGGGTTCGAGGCGCTGCTGCGGTGGAGCCGCGACGGTACGATCATGATGCCTTCGGATTTCCTGCCCGTCGCCGAGGAGCGCGGGCTGATGAATGCGATCGGGGCCTGGGTCATGCGCGAAGCCTGCAAGACCGCGGCACAATGGCGCACGCTGCTGGGCGGCGGACGGCCATTTTACGTGGGCATCAATGTCGCGCCGTCGCAGCTGTTGCAGCCCACCTTTCTCGAGCAAGTGCGCGATATCCTGCTGGCAACCAGCGTCGATCCGCGTTCGATCGTGATGGAGCTGACCGAAAACGCCGCCGTGCTCAATCCGGCGCGGACGGCGCAGATTTTCGGTGAGCTGCGCGCGATGGGCATCCGGCTCTCGCTCGACGATTTCGGCACGGGGCATTCCTCGTTCAGCCACTTGCAGACGTTGCAGTTCGACACGATCAAGATCGACCGTTCGTTCATCAGCGGAGATAATCTGGCGGACTCATCCTCGAGCATTGTCGACGCGATCATGCATCTGGCGCAGGCGATGAAGATCGACGTGGTGGCCGAAGGCATCGAATCGCAGCCGCAGCTCGACCGGCTGGCCCGCATTGGCTGCGATTTCGGGCAGGGCTTTCTGTTCGACCGCGCGATGCCCGGCGACCAGGCGTTCGCGCTGCTCGGGCGGTAAGGCACGCGCGCACCAAACAAAAAGGGCAGGCCTTGCGGCCCGCCCTTTCCGTGACACGGATGCTTCAAGACACCCGCGAAACTGATGAAGCTTACTTGATCTCGACGGTGCCGCCGGCAGCTTCGACCTTGGCCTTGATGTCTTCGGCTTCGGCTTTCGAAACGCCTTCCTTGATCGCCTTGGGAGCGGCTTCGACCAGCGACTTGGCTTCGGTCAGGCCAAGCTGGGTGATCGCGCGGACTTCCTTGATGACCTGGATCTTCTTGCCGCCGTCGCCGGTCAGGATGACGTCGAATTCGGTCTTCTCTTCCACCGCTTCAGCAGCAGCGGCAGGCGCCGCGGCAACGGCAACGGCAGCAGCGGCGGAAACGCCCCATGCTTCTTCAAGCGCCTTGGCCAGCTCTGCGGCTTCAAGGACGGTCAGCTTCGAAAGTTCTGCAACGAGATTGGCGATGTCTGCCATGATGTATCACTCCTGAGTTTGTGTGGCCCGGCAGCACGGCTGCGGGGCGATATGAAAAACAGTCTTAGGCGGCTTCTTTTTCGGCGTAGGCGCTGAAGACGCGGGCCAGCTTGGCCGCCGGAGCGGTGGCGAGCTGGGCGAGCTTCGTGGCCGGGGCCTGAATGAGGCCGACAAGCTTGCCGCGCAGTTCGTCGAGCGAGGGCATCGAGGCGAGCGCCTTGACACCATCCGCATTCAGAATCTGCGTTCCCATTGCACCGCCGACGATCTCGATCTTGTCGGTGGTCTTGGCAAATTCGATCACCGCCTTGGCAGCGGCAACCGGATCGACCGAGGCGGCAATTCCGGTCGGGCCGGTGAAAAACTCACCGACGCCTTCGTAACTGGTGCCCGCAACGGCAAGCTTGGCCAGACTGTTTTTCGCAACCTTGTAGGTCGCACCCGCTTCGCGGATCTTCGTGCGCAAGGCGGTGGACTGGGCCACCGTCATGCCGAGGTTGCGGATGATGACCACCGCGCCGGCCTCGCCGAAGACTTCGCTCAGGAATGCGATCGAATCGGCTTTCTGCGAACGATCCATGCCTTACTCCTTCACATGTGCCCGCACCGGGGCAAGACCCCGGACGGACGGCTACGTATGTCCATGGCCGGCAAGGGCCACGGGCTAAGTCCACGGATGGGGGAAGGAGCACGCAGGAAAGCGCGTGACGGCAACCTGCCCGAAGGCGGGTCTGCCGGAAATCTCTTTACCCCGTCTAGGCTGGAGAATTAAGCGGGAAACCCGCACCAGCCGTCTCGGACGGATGAACGCGGCGACGAATCGCACGTGTTCGAGCGGCGCTTTGGCCGCGAAGGCCGGGATAGTCAACCTTCGTGGTCGCACCGGACACGCGCGCCGCGGCGTCAGGCTTGATTGCGCGGCGGCGGGCAGCGCGATACCGAGAGGCACTGGTCCATCAGGGAGGAATACTATGAGCGAAGCCCGCGCGCACAACATCGCGCTGATCGAGCGTTACTATGCTTGCCTGCACGATGGCGACATGGATCAACTGGCCGCGCTGCACAGCGACGACGTTGTCTTCAACATGCTCGGCTCGACCCCGGTTTCGGGGCGCTGGGAGGGCAAGGCAGAATGCTTCGGCCCGATTGTCGCCGATGGCGTGCTGGGCAAGCTGAAGCCTGGCCAGTTTCACTTTGCGGTGAAATGGCGGATCATGTGCGCGGATGACGAGCGGGTGGTCGGGATCATGCAGGGCGGCGGTCCCGGGCTGAACGGCGAGCACTATGGTCAGACGTATTGTCAGGTCTTCACCATTCGCGACGGCGCGATCAGCGAATTGCATGAATTCTACGACACGGCGCTGGTCGAACTGGTGCTGAACGACAACCCGACCCGCAAACCGTCGACGCCGCAAGTGCGCCCGTTTCAGTTTTGAGCGTCCGGCCGTTCGAGGCGGTCAGATAGCTCCCGCATGCAGGGCCCCGCGCGCAGGGTTTGACAAGACAGCATGCCGGTCCTACATGGCGCCTCCGCCCATTGTTTCGAGCAAGGCTTTCCCATGCACGGGGGGAGGCATTCGGAAGGAAGCAGCCGGGTTTCCCACGTGACGCAAAATGGTCTTTCGGTCATGGGTCCGCTTCGGCGCGTGCTCGTGGCCTCATTCAGTTTGTGGCAAGTCTGTTTGCGGTAGCGCCGCACCCGATCTTTCCGCGTTTGGCATATTTCCGTCGGCTTGGCCCGGCACCTATCGAGCGAAAGAGGCAATTCCCTCCATGGCATCCAAGGCAACGCCCTCGGGCACCCCGGCCCGCGCTGGTTTGAAAAAGCGCATCCGCAAGATCTTCGGCGACATCCACGAAGTGGTGGAAATGCCGAACCTGATCGAGGTGCAGCGCGAATCGTATGAGCAGTTCCTCCGCTCCGATCACGCCACGGGCTATGTCTCCGGCCTTGAAAAGACGCTGCGTTCGGTGTTTCCGATCCAGGATTTCGCCGGCACCGCCAGCCTCGATATCAAGGAGCGCGACGGCTATATCCTCGAAGCGCCCAAGTACGACACCAACGAGTGCCGCCAGCGCGGGATCACCTATGCCGCGCCGATGAAGGTCACGCTCAAGCTGGCGACGTTCGAGGTCGACAACGAGACCGAGACCAAGAGCCTGATCGATATCAAGGAGCAGGACGTCTACATGGGCGACATCCCGCTCATGACCGACAACGGCACGTTCATCATCAATGGCACCGAGCGCGTGATCGTCAGCCAGATGCACCGTTCGCCGGGTGTGCTGTTCGACCATGACCGCGGCAAGACGCATTCCTCGGGCAAATACCTGTTTGCCGCGCGCGTGATCCCCTATCGCGGCTCGTGGCTCGATTTCGAGTTCGACGCCAAGGACATCGTCAACGTGCGCATCGACCGCAAGCGCAAGCTGCCGGTGACCGCGCTGCTCTATGCGCTCGGCCTCGATGCCGAGACGATCCTCGATGTGTTCTATGAAAAGGTCATCTGGGCGCGCAGTGAAGGCGGCTGGCGCGTGCCGTTTGTGCTCGAGCAGTGGCGCGGCGTGAAGCCCGCGTTCGACATCGTCGATGCCAATTCGGGCGAAGTCATTTTCGCAGCCGGCACCAAGATCAGCCCGCGCGCGGCGAACAAGGCGGCCAAGGACGGGCTCGAGGCGCTGCTCATCCCGACCGAGGAAATCTTTGGCCGCTATGCCGCCAAGGATCTGATCGACGAAAGCACCGGCCGCATCTGGATCGAAGCGGGTGACGAAGTCTCGCCCGAGAACCTCGATGCGCTCGACAAGGCCGGGATCGACAGCCTGGAATTGCTCGACATCGACCATGTCAACACCGGCCCGTGGATCCGCAACACGATGAAGGCCGACAAGGCCGAGGACCGCGATCAGGCGCTCGCCGACATCTACCGCGTCATGCGCCCGGGCGAGCCGCCAACGCGCGAGACCGCCGAAGCGCTGTTCGAAGGCCTGTTCTTCGATCCCGACCGCTACGACCTGTCGGCGGTGGGCCGCGTCAAGCTCAACATGCGCCTCGCGCTCGATTGCCCAGACACGGTCACCACCTTGCGCACCGAGGATATCCTTGCGGTGGTCAAGGAACTGGTAAACCTCAAGGACGGCAAGGGCGAGGTCGACGACATCGACAACCTCGGCAACCGCCGCGTGCGTTCGGTGGGCGAGCTGCTTGAAAACCAGTACCGCGTCGGCCTTTTGCGCATGGAGCGCGCGGTCAAGGAGCGGATGAGCTCGGTCGATGTCTCGACCGTGATGCCCAACGACCTGATCAACGCCAAACCGGCGGTCGCCGCAGTGCGCGAATTCTTCGGTTCGTCGCAGCTGTCGCAGTTCATGGATCAGACCAATCCGCTCTCCGAAGTGACGCACAAGCGCCGCGTTTCGGCGCTCGGGCCGGGCGGTTTGACCCGCGAGCGCGCAGGCTTCGAAGTCCGCGACGTGCACCCGACGCACTATGGCCGCATCTGCCCGATCG
>CAZGWR010000016.1:0-78202 GCA_964529505.1 uncultured Novosphingobium sp.
CGCCGAATGGCAACGCCGAAAGGTAGCCAAGCCCCGTGTCAAGCACGGGGCGACGGCAGGTTTTGGGTGGTGATTTGGTGAGCCGTTATGGCCGGAAATTGGGTGGGAAGCGGACATTCGGCTACTCGCTGAAATCTAACTCGATCAACTTTTTGATGAGATCGTCGTCGAGGTTCATCACAGCCTCCGCAACCCGATGTTGCCCTTTGGCAACCGCTAAAGCAGACACTGCGGATAGAAGCGTTGGTTCATCCCACGCTTCATGGCAGTGCAGCGCCACGCATTCCACTAGCTGTGAAACGGCAGCACGATAAGCGTGTATCAAATCGGCGGGAACGTCAGGACCATTGCCGTTGCATCGTGCGATCTCAATTGCGGCAGGTAGTTGGAAGAAGCTGAAATCTATCGGACCCTTCGTATCGCAAGCAATTTTGACGATGTGTGGAACTGCTGCGTAAGACGCATCGTACACATCGCCCTGATGGCATAGACTCGACCAAAGCGTATACCACGGCTCGCTGTCATAAGCGGTCTTCGGCCCCGCCATAACAGCAAGTTGTCGGACGAGTTCCGGTATGTCTGAGGCGCTGCCATAAGCATGTGACAGCGTGTTCCAACGAGTGTCGGCCAGTTCGATCATAGCTTAGCGTAAACCCCGCGTTGTCTGTCCGCAACTGGGGCGAAAGCTGCCATCAACCTGCCATGCGTTTGCAAGAGACCTAACCGCCTTCAACAAGCTCAGCATGAGCGGGTCAAGGGAACAGCGAACGTTCCAAGATATCGAGCCTTGATCCCGCTTGCGCATCCCCCCGCCCCCGCTTAACCCTTCGGTTAAAGAAGGAGAACATGGGGATGAGGATAGATTCGAGCGTAAGCGCCGTCGTCACTGGCGGGGCTTCGGGCCTTGGCCGCGCCACGGCCGAGGCGCTTGCCGCAGCGGGCGCGAAAGTCGCCATTTTCGATATCAATGAAGAGGCCGGCGAAGAAGCCGCCGCCGCGATCGGCGGCCTGTTCTGCAAGGTCGATATCACCAGCGAGCAATCGGTGCTCGATGGCCTCGCCAAAGCCCGCGCCGCGCACGGTCAGGAGCGCGTCTGCGTGCACTGCGCGATGACCAGCCGCCGCGGGAAAACAATCAGCCGCGACCGCGAGACCGGCACCTACACCCGCCTATCCACCGAAGACTACGAATATGCCGCGCAAGGCATCCTCGTCGCCAGCTACCGCATCGCCTCGCTCAGCGCGCTGGGCATGACCACGCTCGAACCCATGGAAGACGGCGAACGCGGCGCGATCGTGCTCACCGCCTCGGTCGCGGCGCAGGATGCGCAGATCGGGCAGGTCGCCTATGGTTCCTTGAAAGCCGGGGTCAACGGCCTCGTCCTGCCGATGGCGCGCGATCTCATGGACCTTGGCATCCGCGTCAACGCGATCATGCCCGGCATCTTCAACACCCCGCTGCTCGGCCGCCTCCCCGAAAAAGTGCTCGACAGCCTCAACGCCTCGGTGCCCTTCCCCAAGCGGCTCGGCAAGCCCGAAGAATTCGCCAGCCTCGCGCTCGAACTCGTGCGCAACGCCTATTTCAACGGGCAGGCGATCCGGCTCGACGGCGCGATCCGCATGGCCCCGCGCTGAGGGCGGGAAGGAGCAAAGCTGTTACTGCAAGTCGCCGGTTTCGAAATAGATATCGCGGCGCACGCGCCAGCCGCTGCCGAGTTGCCGGCGCAACGCTTGTTCGATCATTCTCGGCGAGGGCTGTGAAAGGCCAATCCCGGCGAGATGCACGACCTTGTTCGCAAAGTTGGCTGGTCGGACCCCGCGCGGCGGGTTCAGCGCCAGAAGGTGATCGAAATCCGGGCGACGGTCGATCTGCTTGAAGGCGAACCATTCGCGGCCGCGCCCGATCAGGTGATAATCCCCGATTCTGCCCGCGCGCAGGCTCGGATCGAGCCTGCGAAACGTCAGGACTTCATCGATGACGATGGTTTGCCCGGCAAGCCGTTTGATCCCGCCGCGCTCGAAATGGCCCTCGAAGACCGAAGCTTCAAATCGGCGCAGCGGATCGGCATGACCCGGGGCCAGCCGCAAAAGATCGAACAGTTTCGGCTCAAGGGTCCAAAGGCGCGGTCGCAGCGCCAGTTCGGAGCGGAGGGCCGCATCCTGCGCCGCGTCGGCGAGGTGAAAGCGCACGATCAGTTGCGTGTCGTGCGGGGGATGAAAAATCGGTAAGTGTCCGGCATAGAGCGCTTCGCGCCCGCCGAAAACGGTCATGCCGTGAACGCCGACCGCCGTGATGGGACGGTCGGGTGATGATGCGGTTTCCATGGCCGCACCTGCCGGGACTTCCGCAATCGCCGCGCCGCCGACAGCCGCGAGAGACAACAGCAGGCCGATCACGGCAATTTCCAGCTGGCGCAGCAGATGCAAGACCGTGAGCAACTTTTGCATCGGGTTTTTTCCGCTCCGGCAGTGGCGATCTTTTGTGATGGCGGATGCACCGGGCGCAGACCCATCAAGACTTCCCCTATAGCGGGCCTGATCGAAACCACACTGCAATTTCAGGCCCTCAAGACGCGGGAAGGAACTGCCTGCTAGCCGCCTTGCAGGAACGGATCGCATGATGACAATGCGCACGCATGGCACGCCTCACGGCGCCGCCCCGGACACTCGGCGCGGCGGCTTATGAATTTGAAGACAGCTACCTCTCTCCACGGGCTGCGGGAGCAGCCGCGTTGCTGGCTGGAATACCGCTGCTATTGGCGATCGCTCCGAGTGCATCGCGCACCTTGGCCTGCATTCGCGAGGCAAGCCGGAGCAAGCGCACGATAGAACACGACCGGAACAAACCTGCCTTATTCCCGCCTTCCGGTTTCCGCGATAAGTCGGACCCGCAGCGAGGGAGCGCACCATGCCGAAACGCAAAACCGCAACTGATCATCTGCGCAGCGGGCGCGAACCGCATATCGTTGCCATGATCCCGCCCGGTGCGCCGGGCTTTCGGGAGGCCGGGGGCGGGGCGATGGTGGTCTCCTCGCCAGCGGAGGTGGACGAGATGGTCCGCCGGGTCCTGCCCGGCGAGGTCATCACGCTCGATGAGCTGCGCACGGCGATTGCGCGCCGCCATGGCGTTGCGGTCGCCTGCCCCGTTTCGACAGCGATCTTTCTCAACATCTGCGCGCGGGCAACCGAGGAACAGCGCGAGCTTGGCGTCCCCGCCGAAAACCTGACGCCATGGTGGCGGGTTCTGAAGAAGGGCGGATTCCTGAATCCCAAATATGTCGGAGGGACAGAGTATCAGACCGAACTGTTGCAGGCTGAGGGCATCCGCGTATCGCCCCTGCGGCGGCAACCCGCTGTGTTCGATTTTGCCGAAAGATTGCCGCAAGATCCGCTCGAATTGCGGGCATAGTCACGGTGAACAGTCCGCCAACGCGGGCTGGATGGGGCAAAGTTTCCCCGCTCAACCGCCCTGGAGGAGCGGATCGCCCACGCCGATGCGTTTGCCGTCGGTAATGATCACCTTGTCGCCGAGGCTGGCCTGCGCGAACAGGCGTTTGGCAAATTCATCGGGCACGCCGATGCAGCCATTGGTGGCATAGCCGCGCTCCACTTTGGCGCCGTGGATCGAGATGCCATCGTTGGTCAGCCGCATCATCCATGGCATCGGCGCGTCATAGATGCTGGAGACGTGGTCGGCGTCCTTCTGTGTGATCGGGAAAATGCCGGTGGGCGTCGGCTTGTCGCCAAAGCCGCGCAGGATCGCGGCGGCGGCGATCTCGTGCCCGCCGCGAAACACCGAGATCGTGCGCGCCTCGACATCGACAGTGATCACCAGCGGGCCGGAGCGCGGGCCGTCGGGGGCCTTGCTCTCGTCCCAGTAATACTGCCCGAACTTGATCGGCTCATCGATCTTGAGGATCGATTTGATCACGAACGGGCTATCCGGCGGCGGAGCGGCTTTTGCCGGTGCGGGCGGCGGCGGCGTTGCCGGCGCGCCCACGCCTGGGTGTTCCGAACTGCCCCGGTTCGTGAGATATTCTGCCACATCCGCGCCGACATGGAAGGCCAGCACCGAAGCGAGCGACATCGCGACAAAGCCAAGCCCGGTGCGCACCCAGTGCTGACGCAACAGGTTCATCAGTCCGCCCGCCGACATTGTTCGCATGCGCTCCTTTCGCGTGATCGGAGCAAGCTATAGCGCCCAGCCGTTAACGATCTGGATCATGTCGGTTCACGCGGCGGTGTCGTGCACCACGATTTCCATCGCATTGAGTTCGGCCGTGCCGAAGCTGGTGAGGAAGCTGGTGTCCCCCGCATCCCGCCCGACCCCGATGCGCACGAACGTGGCCGCATCGACCATGCCGGTCGCATCGACCAGATGCCACCCGCCCGTCCCCGCCGCATCGGCAAGATAGACTTCGGCCACCGCGTGAAAATCCTGCGGCTTGACCTTGGGGCCATAGCCGCTGGCAAAGCGCGCCGGGATCGAGGCCGCGCGCGCCATGCAGATCAGCGTGTGGGCATAATCGCGGCACACCCCGCGCCGCTCGATGAAGCTGTCCACCGCGGTGGTGGCGGCATTGCTCGATCCGGGCACATAGCGATAATGCGCCGCGATCCAATCGCGCAAGGCACGGACTTTGTCGCCGCCCTCGAAGCCGTCGAAGCCGTCTTCGACAAACGGGACGAAGCGGCTGGAGGCGCAATAGCGCGAGTCCATCAGGTAAGGCACCGCCTCTCCGGGTAACTGGTGCGGGGGCACCGCAATCAGCGCACAAAGGTCTTCCACCGGGCGCGCGACTTCGACCGCCGCACGGTATGTCACGTCGAACGCGCCCTGATGGTGCAGCCAGATCCGCGTCCCGATCCCATCCTGCGCGGGCACACGGCGCAAGCCGTCGCACTCGGTATGCTCCAGCGCGGAGTGCGCGATCTGTTGTTCGGCGGTTTGCGCAGCCTCGATCTGCAGCAGGATCGCGGTCGGTTCGGGGCAATGCCAGGAAAGCCGGGTTGCGATGGAAATGGACATGGGGGCCTTTGTCGGGGCGGCAATTGCCCTAAACCACGATAGCCGGCGATGGTTGCAACGCAATGAAAGCGGCGCCCCACTCCAATGCAGCGCTAATGCGGCGCTAATGCCGTGCTATTGCACGAAAGCGCGGTCTTCGCCCCACCAAGTCAGCCTGCGCCAGAGCGCTTCTGCAGGGCCGATCCCGAAGCGGGCCAGCCAGGCCTCGGGCCAGGCGAGCATCGCCGCCCAGCCGAGCACCACGAATGCCGGCAGCCAGCCACGCGGAAGTTCGGGGCCAAGGCCGAGCCCCCACCCGGCAAAGATCGCGCTCATCAGCAGCGTGGTGCCCAGATAATTCGACAACGCGGTGCGCCCCGCCGCCGCGATCCGCCGGGCGAAACGGCTATCCGCGATGCGTGGCCACGCCAGCAGCAGCGCGGCGGCATAGCCCAGCCCCATCAGCAAGTGCGGCATCGCGGTGAGCGCGCCGAGTACGACAAACATCGCGCGCGGCGGAAAGTCATGCTGCCAGATCCACGCCAGCAGCGCCAAAGTGATCGCCCCGCCGCCGCCGATGCCGCCCCATGCCAAAAGGCGCAATGTCCGCCGGCTCCAGCTCCCGCCAAAGAAGCCGGTGCCATAGAGCCCCATGCCCAGCAGAATGAGCGGAAACGTCTCGGTCAGCGTCGACAACGTCGTATCGAGCGGCAGCAACGGCATATGCGCCAGTCGCAGCCTGATTGCCGCGCCGAAACCGGCATCGAGAATGCGCGTGTCGAGCGCCAGCGAAGCCGCGATGCGCGCCATCATCGCGGCCTGCTCAGCCACTTCGGCATGGCTGCCACGCCCCGCCAAGACCCGCGCTTCCGCCGCGATGCCGCCCAGCGCGCCGGTCGCCGCGGCCACGTGGCTGGCCAGAAACAGCATCAGCCCCACAGCGATCAGTCCGGCCGGTGGCATCCGCCGCACCGCCAGCGCCGCCAACCCGCACAGCGCATAGGCAAACAGGATGTCACCCCACCACAGCAGCACGAAATGCGCATACCCGATCAGCGCCAGCCAGCCGAGCCGGCGGGCCTGCAGCAGATCGCCGTTCGCGCCGCGCCGCTCCGCCGCCTCGATAAACAAGAGCAGGCTCGCGCCGAACAACACGGTGAACAGCGCGCGCATCTTTCCCTCGAACACCACGAACGCGATGGCATACCAGATCGTCGCGCCCGGCTCGGCGCGCGGCAGCAACGGGCTGAACGTCGCCAGCTGCGGGCCCCAGAACCCGGTGACATTGATCGCCAGAATGCCCAGCAGCGCGAAGCCCCGGATGAAATCGATCGCCGCGATGCGGGCCGGGGGCTGCGCGATCAGGGTGCGACCAGCAGGCAGGCAAACCCGCCCGCCTTGAGCGCGCCGCACGCGCGCTCGGCGCTGGCCTTGGAGAAGCCTCCGGCAAGCAGACGGGTGACCGGGGCGCCCAGATCGATGCGCGAATGCCCGGCTAGTTCGGGCCGGCCCCTGACTTTGGCCCAGAGCGCGTCGGCATTGGCTTTCTGGCCGAACGCACCGAGCTGGATGCGCCAACTGCCCTCGCTCGCACTCGTGCTGACCGCCGGTTTGGGCGCGGGAGGTTTGGGCGCGGGAGGTTTGGTCGTGGCCACTTTGCGGGGCGGCGGCGGCGCGGCGGCGGTCTGCGCATCGGGCGCGGTCTCTTCGCCTCCGCCGATCATGGCCGGGGGCAGATCCACGGTCTTGAGCGGAGCGACGGCGGCGCGCGGCGCGGGCGGCGCGGCTGGCGTGCCCAGATCGGCGGCGGCAAGCTGGCGCGCGCGCTGTTCTTCGGCCTTGCGCTCGAGATCGGCGGCGAGCGAGGCCCCCATCTGGCGCTGGGCGAGCGGGATGGACTCGTTCATCGTGGCCAGACTGGTCACTGCCTGTGCCAGGCCCGTTCCGGCCGCGCGGGTCATCAGCGCATAGGCGCGCACCCAATCCTTCGCGGCGAAATCGCCGTTGAACGCGGCAACGCCCAGCACATACATCGCGCGCGGTTCGCCTCGATCCGCGCTCGTTTCGAGCCAGGGCAAGGCTTCTTTCTGGCGGCCGGTCTGGAACAGCAGAATGCCGTAATTGTCCGCCGCGCGCACATGGCCGAGCCGGGCCGCCTTGCTGTAGAATTCTTCCGCTTTCACCAGATCCTTGGGCACCCCGCGCCCCAGCTTGTATGCCTGCCCCATATTGAACAGCGCATCGGCATCGCCTTTGGCCGCAGGGCTCTGCCACGCCTTGACCGCAGTCGCATAGTCGCCGCTCGTCCAGGCATCGACCCCGGCCTTCACTTGCAGCGCGAACGGTGCCGATGCCGCTGATGGTGCCGCCGGAGCAGCTGTGGCAGCAACCACGCCAAGGCCGCCCGCCAAGCCGATGGCGGCTCCTGCCAGCCGCTTGATGACACTTGCGCGCATAGTCGGTTGATCCTCCGCATCGCCGCCCGCGATCGCGGGGACGTGGTTAACGATGGCGCGCACCGGGGCGCGATGCAAGGGTCTCTGGGCATCCGAAACCGCAGCCCTCGCGGGGATACCTTAGTAAATCCCCTGTTAGCAAAGATTTAGCCATGCCAAGCCGCGCAAACCGGCGTTTCTGCAAATTGCCGTGCGCGATGTTAACCAAAAGTTGAGGGAGTTCTGCGATTTCTTCGGGCGAGACCAATCAGGGTTTTCCCGATCGGGGCGTTTCAGGGGATTGCAGTGCGGGTACTGGCTTTGGCATCACAGAAAGGGGGGTCTGGCAAAACCACGTTGTCGGGTCACCTTGCCGTCCAGGCGCAGCGCGCGGGCGCTGGCCCGGTGGTTTTGATCGATATCGATCCCCAGGGTTCGCTGTCTGACTGGTGGAACGAGCGGCAGGCCGAGTTTCCCGCATTTGCCCAGACCACCGTGGCGCGCCTCGCCGCCGATCTTGCGGTGCTGCGCCAGCAAGGTTTCAAGCTGGCCGTGATCGATACCCCGCCCGCGATAACGCTGGCCATCCAGTCGGTCATCGCCGTCGCGGAATTGATCGTCGTTCCCACCCGCCCCAGCCCGCATGATCTGCGCGCGGTCGGGGCCACCGTGGATCTGTGCGAACGCGCCGGGAAGCCGCTGATCTTTGTCGTGAACGCCGCCACCGCCAAGGCCCGGATCACCTCGGAAGCGGCAGTGGCGCTGTCGCAGCATGGCACCGTGGCGCCGATCACGCTGCACCACCGGGTCGATTTTGCCGCCTCGATGATCGATGGCCGCACGGTGATGGAAGTCGATCCCTCGGGACGTTCCGCAGCCGAAGTCGCCGCGCTGTGGACCTATATCTCCGAGCGCCTTGAAAAGAATTTCCGCCGCACGGTGTTCGCCGTGCCCTCGTCCGCCGCCGCCCCTGTTCCCGGTTCCTCGCGCCAGACCGGCGGCTTCGGCCGCCGTGTCATCGGCTCGTAAGCGCGAAGAGGGCAGCCCCATGAACGAGACCAAAGCCTTCGCCTCGCTGAGCCCCGGCCTGCTCGCCCGCAAAGGCGCGGCACGCCCGGCGATGCGCTCGCAGCTCCATGCCATGCCGTTCGAGCGCGCGGACGGCGGCGACTATCCGCACAGCGTGCCGAGCGCACCCGAAGCGGCACCCGACCATCACGATCTGGGCTGGAACGACATCGCCGGCGAAGATGTTGCCGCTGCGCCGCAACCCGAAGTCCTGCGGCAGATCGAGACGCTGGCCGACGCCATGCGCGTGCCGGAAACTGTCAAGACCGCGGCAAAGGTCGAAGCGCCTGCTCCGCCGCTGCCCCAGCGCGCCCGGCGCAGCGGCAGCGCGCTGCTCGAAGGGCGCAAAGCCGCCTTCACGCTGCGGCTCGATGGCAACCGCCATCTGCGGCTGCGGCTGGCCTGCGCGGTTGAAAACCGCAGCGCCCAGCAATTTGTCACCGAAGCCCTCGATCTGTTCCTTGAAACCATGCCCGGTCTTGAAGACCTCGCGCGACGCGCGCGCCAATCATGAACCTCTCACCGTTGGGAAATCGCACCATGATGAAGTCTGTCAGCAGCAACGCGCTGTTTCGCCAAGCTCCGATCCACGTTCGCAGCCGCGCCCGCTTTGCGCTGGCAACCGCGCTTGCAGCAGGGCTGCTGGCCGGCTGCACCGCCGCCGGGCCGCATCCCGAAAAAATGGTCGCCCGCGCCGAGGCGGCCTTGAAGGACGGTGCCACCGACAAGGCGATCACCTTTGCCGAACAGGCCGTGCTGGTCGATCCGCGCAACGCAGCCTATCGCATGCTGCTGGGCAATGCCTACTTGCGTAGCGGCCGCTTCGAATCCGCCAGCCAGGCCTATGCCGATGCGCTCGATCTGGGCGAAGATGGCGGCAAATCTGCCCTGAGCCTTGCGCTTGCCAAGATTGCCGAGGGCAAGAACGCCGAGGCTGTCGATACGCTCAACGCCTATCGCGATGCACTGCCGACCTCGGACTATGGTCTTGCGCTGGCGCTCGCCGGGCAGCCCGGACAGGCCGCGACCATGCTTGCCGATGCGCTGCGCGGGGGCGAAAACTCGATCAAGATGCGCCAGAACCTCGCTTATGCTTATGCGCTCGATGGCGGCTGGCGCGAAGCACGCGTGATGGCCTCGCAAGATGTTCCCGCAGGCGAGCTCGATGCGCGGCTTCAGCAATGGGCCGCGATGGGCAAGCCGGAAGATGGCCGCAAGCGCGTGGCCAGCCTGCTCGGCGTGCCGCTGCGCGCCGATGAGGGCCAGCCGGCCGCGCTGGCGCTGGCCAATTTCCCGGCGGTGGAACAGCTTTCCGCCGACGCCGCGGCGAAAGCCGAGGGCGCCGATCTTGCGAAGGCCGCGATTGCCGAACTGCCCGCCGCGCCGGTGCCCGCCGAACCGCAGCCGACCGTGGCCGATGCCTCGTCGATGCCGGTGCCCGCGCAAATGGCGACGATCGAACTGCCCGCTTCGGCAGCAGCCCCGCAGCCCTACTCGGTGGCGGTCGTCCAGCCCGTGAGCGCCGCTCCCGAAGCTCCCCGCAGCATGGCGCCCACCAAGTCCAGGCCGGCCAAAGCGCCGGTTTCCGCCGAACGCGGCACGCATGTGGCGCAGCTCGGCGCGTTTTCGAACGAAGCGGGGGCCAAGCGCGCCTGGCAGCATTTCACCGCGCGCAACCCGGCGCTGGGCTCCTATCGCAGCCAGATCACTCAGGTGACGGTGCGCGGCCACCAGTTCTGGCGGGTGCAGGCGGCTGGTTTTGCAGGGTTTACCCCTGCCAAAACGGTCTGCCGGTCGGTCAGGGCGCAGGGCGGTGTGTGTCTCGTGATGGCGACAGCGCGCGCGCCTTCGCCCGATGGCAGCCCGGCGGAAACGCGGATGGCGCGCCGCTGAGCATGCAATAGCAGCGGGATAAGAGCCACTTTAGGCGATTCTGCTGCCGCCCTTGAATAGTCCCGTAACGCGCCCCTCGACCGGCCGCCGGTCGAACGGGGTGTTGCCTGCCGTCGCCGCCATCTTGGCACGGTCGACGATCCACGGCCGTTCGGGTTCGACCAGCGCGATATCCGCCTCTGCCCCCACGACCAGCCGCCCGGCATTGACGCCAAGCAGCATCGCGGGATGGCGCGCGAGCAGCGCAAAAGCGCGGGCCATGTCGATATGGCCATCGCGCACCAGCGTGAGCGTGAGCGGCAACAGCGTCTCCGCCCCTGCCATGCCCGGTTCGGCATCGGCGAAGGGCAACCGCTTGTCTTCGGGCCCGCGCGGATCGTGGCCCGAGGCGACCACATCGATCGTGCCGTCGGCAATCGCGGCGACCACCGCCTGCCGGTCGGCATCGCTGCGCAGCGGCGGCGAGAGGCGGCAGAAGGTGCGAAAATCGGCCAACTCGAGATCGGACAGCATGAAATGCGCGGGCGTGACGCCGGCGGTGACCTGAATCCCGCGCGCCTTGGCGCGGCGCACCAGATCGAGCGCGCCCGCTGTCGTCACCTGGCGCAAATGGAGCCGCGCGCCGGTGAGTTCGGCCAGCGCCAGATCGCGCGCGACCGCGAGCGCTTCGGCTTCGGCGGGCGCTGCGGGCAGCCCGAGCCGGGTCGCCATCTCGCCAGCGGTGGCGACGGCCTTGCCGGTAATCCCGGCGTCTTCGGCGTGGGTGACGACGACAAGGCCGAGCATCGCGCAATATTGCATCAGCCGCAGCATCACGCCCGAATCGGCCAGCCATTCGCGCCCGGTGGCGACCGCGCGCGCGCCCGCGTCGCGCATCAGCGCCAGCTCGGCCAACTCGCGCCCCTCGAGCCCGCGCGTCGCGGCGGCCAGCGGATGGACCCACATGTCGGGCTTGCCCGACTGCGCGGCAAAGCGAACCCGCGCCGGATGATCGAGCGGCGGGCCTTGATCGGGCATCAGCGCGGCGCGGGTGATGCCGCCGAAATGAAACGCGGGCTTGTCGATCGCAAAGACACCGAAATCGACCAGCCCCGGCGCGACCAGCGCGCCGCGCGCATCGATCACCTCGTCGCCTTCCGCCGGCGCGATATCGCCAAGCGCGGCAATCAGACCGTTTTCGCAGCGGATCGCGCCCGGCAGCGGCGCGCCATGCGGCAGCGCCAGCCGCCCGCCGATGATAGTCAACGGGCGCGCGATCATCGCCCGATCTCCCCGCCGGTCTGCGCGTCTTCGGCCCAGCCCGGCACCCCGCGTGCGCGCCGGGTCAACACATCGAGGCAGGCCATGCGGATGGCCACACCGCTTTCGACCTGGCGGGTGATCAGGCTGCGCGAGACATGGTCGGCAACCTGGCTGTCGATCTCGATGCCCCGGTTCATCGGGCCGGGATGCATGATCAGCGCATCGGGCTCGGCGCGCGCCAGCCGGTCGAGCGTAAGGCCATAGAGATGGCGATATTCGCGCGGCGAGGGGATGAAGTGCCCCTCCATCCGCTCTTGCTGCAGGCGCAGCATCATCACCACTTGCGCGCCCTTCAGAGCGGCGTTGAAATCGGTGAACGGGGTAACGCCCATCGCCTCGATCCCGGCGGGCATCAGCGCGGGCGGCGCGCAGACATTCACATCGGCGCCCAGCGCGGTGAGCGCCAGCATGTTCGAGCGCGCCACCCGGCTGTGCAGCAGATCGCCGCAGATCGTGACGCGTACGCCATTGAGATCGCTTTGCGGAGCAAGGCCGAGCGCATGGCGGATGGTCAGCGCATCGAGCAGCGCCTGCGTCGGGTGCTCATGCTGGCCGTCGCCCGCATTGAGCACCGGGCAATCGACCTTTTCCGCGATCAACCGGACCGCGCCCGAGCTGGCATGGCGGATCACGATGGCATCGGCGCGCATGGCATTGAGCGTCATCGCCGTGTCGATCAGCGTTTCGCCCTTCTTCACGCTCGACGTGGCGGCGTGCATGTTGACCACATCGGCGCCCAGCCGCTTGCCCGCGATTTCGAACGAAAGCAGCGTGCGGGTGGAATTTTCGAAGAAGGCGTTGATGATCGTCAGGCCCGAAAGCAGGTCGGCGCGCTTTTGCGGCTGACGGTTGAGCGTGACCCATTGTTCCGCCTCATCGAGCAGGAACAGGATTTCATGACGGGCGAGCTGGCCAATGCCGGTCAGGTCGCGGTGCGGGAAAGCCAACCTGCCGGCAGGATAGCGGCCAGAGGGTATCGGCGCGGGGCTGTGGGGCAATCCGGTCATTAAACCGAGGCTAGTATCGCGCCCATCGGTGCGGCTCAAGTGTTTCGGCTGGTATCGCGGGCAATGCGCTCCTAGATATCCCCCATGAAGTTTGCCCGCACGATCTGGAAAATCCTCGTCGCCATCAAGGACGGCCTCGTCCTCTTGTTCCTCCTGCTGTTCTTCGGCGTGCTCTATACGGTGCTGACCTTGCGGCCCACGCCCGGCGTGGTGCAGGGCGGCGCGCTGTATCTGCCGCTCGATGGCCCGGTGGTTGAGGAGAAGGCGCGGCTCGACCCGACCTCGCTGCTGCTTTCGGGGCAAGCGCCGCAAAAGGAGTATAAGTCGCGCGATCTGGTGCGCGCGATCGAAGCCGCCGCGCAGGATACGCGGATCAAGGCGGTGGTGATCGATCTCGAGCGGTTTGGCGGCGGGCGGCAAGTGGCGCTGAGCCGGATCGGCGCGGCGATGGACAAAGTCCGCGCCGCCAAGAAGCCGGTGATGATCCGCGCCATGCTCTATACCGACGATGCCGTGCAGCTGGCCGCGCATGCCAGCGAGGCGTGGATCGATCCGATCGGCGGCGTGGCGATCAGCGGCCCCGGCGGCAGCGGGCTTTATTACAAGGCCTTGCTCGACCGGCTGCAGGTCAAGGCGCACGTGTTCAAAGTGGGCACGTACAAGAGCGCGGTCGAACCATTCCTGCGCAATGATGCCTCGCCCGAAGCCAAGGAGGCACAGGCGGCGGTTTATGGGGCGGTGTGGGACGAGTGGCTCGCCGAAGTGAAGCGGGCGCGGCCCAGAGCGGATTATGGCCCGGCGATCAGCGATCCGGTGCAATGGATCACGGCTGCCGGGGGCGACGCGGCCCAGGCGGCCAAGGCATCGGGCATCATCGACAGGATCGGCGACAAGGCTGCCTTTGGCAAACGCGTGGCGCAAGTGGTCGGTGCCGATCCGGCGGCCGGGACATATGCCTTCAAGACGACCGCGCTGACGCCCTATCTGGCGGACCGCGCCGCGCCGACCGGCGGCAAAGCAATCGCGGTGGTGACGGTGGCAGGCAATATCGTCGATGGCACCGCCGGGCCGGGCACGGCGGGCGGCACGCGCATTGCCGACTTGATCGACAAGGCGGCGGCGAGCGGCGCGTACTCGGCGCTGGTGGTGCGGGTCGATTCGCCGGGCGGTTCGGTCACCGCGTCCGAGCGCATCCGCAGCGCGATCCTGCGCATGAAAGCGTCGGGCAACGGCGGCAAGGGCATGCCGGTGGCGGTATCGATGGGCAGCCTTGCCGCGAGCGGTGGCTATTGGGTTTCGACCCCGGCTGACCGGATCTTCGCCGAACCCGCCACGATCACCGGATCGATCGGCATTTTTGCGGTGATCCCCTCGTTCGAAAACGCGCTGACCAAAATCGGCGTCGGCACCGACGGCATTCGCACCACGCCGCTTTCGGGGCAGCCTGATATTGTCGGCGGGCTATCGCCGCAGGTAGAGGCGGTGCTGCAACAGCAGGTCGAAGCCGGTTATCGCCGCTTTATCGGATATGTCGCCGCATCGCGCCGCAAGAGCCCGGCGGACATCGACAAGATCGGCCAGGGGCGCATCTGGGACGGCGGGACCGCGCGCCAGATCGGCCTTGTCGATCAGTTCGGCGGGCTGGATGATGCGATCGCCTGGGCGGCCAAAGCGGCCAAGGCCGAGCAATCGCACGCGGTGTATCTCGGCGAGAGCACAAACACGTTTCAATCGCTGCTGCAATCGTTCGCGGGTGAGAATGAACAGGCCGACAACGGCGACGCGGCGCGCGATGTGGCCGCGCTGGTCGCGGCGCGGCAGGGTCTGCTGGCCGACCGCCTGCTGAGCGATCTCGAACGCCTGCTGGGCGGCGCGGGCGCGCAGGCCTATTGCCTCGAATGCGCGGGCGCGGCGCAACCGGACGGGTCCGGCCACACCGCGCGCACGGCGAGTTGGTTTTCGTTTCTTGCGCAGTTGCTGCGCTAGGCAGCGTCAATCCGGCGGGGGAGCCTCGTAGGTGTCGTTCTGATCGATCTCATCGGGTTGATCCGGGTCGATCTCGTCGGGCCAATTGCCGGGTTCGCCGATCGGCTCCTGCTCGCCGGGAAATTCAGGCGGGGATTGTGGTTCGATCCAGTCGGGCTGCGGGTTGTCGGGGGTAGTGGCCATGTGCATCTCTCCTTTGCGGTTGGTGCAGCCCATGAACAGCGCTGTCCGGGCGATGGTTCCGCGCGGGTTTGCGAGTTTATCGCCAAGGCTTGCCCTTTTCGCGGCGCTGGGATAGGGGCACCGCTCGTTTTTCGCCGGATGCGGGCGTGGCGGAATTGGTAGACGCGCTGGATTTAGGTTCCAGTATCGCAAGATGTGGGGGTTCGAGTCCCTTCGCCCGCACCAAATTCCGCTTTGCCCCGGCGCTGTTGGCACAGAGTTAGGGCGCATGCTGCCGATCGGGCCAGCGATGCGTGATCAAGACAAGAAAGTTGGATCCTGAAGATGCAGATCGTTGAAACCAGCAACGAGGGCCTGAAGCGCGCCTATACCGTGACCATTGCCGCCGCCGACATCGCCGCGCGGATCGATGGCGAGGTCAAGCGGATGGCGCCGCAGATGCGCATGCCGGGCTTTCGCCCGGGCAAAGTGCCCGCCAACCTGGTGCGCAAGATGCATGGCCCCGCGATCCACCAGGAAGCGCTGCAGATCTCGATCAAGGAAGCGATGGACCAGCTGGTCTCCGCGCAGCAATTGCGCCCCGCGATGCAGCCCGATGTGGCGCTCGGCGATGGCTATGAACAGGGCCGCGATGCCGAGCTGATCGTGAGCCTCGAAGTTCTGCCCGATGTGGTGGTGCCTTCGCTCGACGGGCTGGCGCTTGAAAAGCTGGTGGTTCCGGTGAGCGACGCGCAAGTCGAAGAAGCGATCGAGCGAATCGCGCAAGGGCAGAAGAGCTTTGTCGATGCGCCCGAAGGCACGATCGCCGCAAACGGCGACCAGCTGATCATCGATTTCCTCGGCAAAGTGGACGGCGTGCCCTTCGATGGCGGCGCGGCAGAAGACCAGGCGCTCGAGCTGGGCGCGGGGCGCTTCATTCCGGGCTTCGAAGAGCAGCTGACCGGCGTGAAAGTGGGCGACGAGCCGGTGATCACGGTGACGTTTCCCGAGGATTATCCGGCCGAGGCGCTCAAAGGCGCGGTCGCAACGTTCGACATCAAGGTCAAGGCGATCAAGCACGCCGGCGCGTTCGAGGCGAATGACGACTTTGCCAAGTCGCTCGGGCTGACCAGCATCGAGCAACTGCGCGGGCTGCTGCGCGGGCAACTGGAGCAGGAAAACGCGGGCCTCACCCGCACAGCGATGAAGCGCCAGCTGCTCGACAAGCTGGCCGCCGGGCATGATTTCGCCGTGCCGCCCTCGATGGTCGAGGCCGAGTTCGCGCAGATCTGGGAACAGCTGAAGCGCGAGGCCGAAGGCGAGGACAACGCCGAGGAAGCGCTCAAGGAAATCGAGGGCGAGAAGGACGATTACCGCAAGATCGCAGAGCGCCGTGTGCGGCTGGGCCTGTTGCTCTCGGAAATCGGTCAGGCCAACGGCGTGACCGTGAGCGCGCAGGAAATGGACATGCTGACCCGGCAGGCCGCGCAGCAGTACCGCGAGGAAGATCGCCAGCGCTTTGCCGAATACATCCGCTCGGACCCGCTTGCCGCCGCGCAGCTGCGCGCGCCGCTGTATGAGGACAAAGTTGTCGATTTCCTGTTCGACAAGGCCGAAGTGACCAGCCGCGACGTGACCCGTGAGGAATTGCAGGCGGCGATCGAGGCGGATGAGAACGGCGTTCCCGCCGAGGTGAAATCCGCACCCGAGCCGAAGAAGAAGGCAGCTAAGAAGGCTGAGCCGGAAGCGGCAGCGGCTGACGAAGTGCTGGCCGAAGCGCCGGCCGATGATGCTGCGCCCAAGCCGGCGAAGAAGGCGGCGGCGAAGAAGAAGACCGACGCCGAGGCCGCACCTGCGGCAGACGCCGCGCCCGAGGAAGCTGCCGCGCCGAAGAAGAAGCCCGCCGCGCGCAAGAAGTCCGAAGAGGCCTGATCGCCGCGGCCGCTCGCGGCTCGATTCAGCATTGAAAATCGACAAGGTGCGTGCCGCAAGGGGCGCACCTTGTTCGTCGTTGCCTAGTAACGTTGCTTAGCAAGATGCCGGATTGCACGAGCGAATCCGGCTGTGAGAGAATCGGGGCAGCACGGAACCCCGGAGGGACTCCCAATGCACAACGCACGCAATCGCCGAGCATCGCGTCAGCCCATCTCCAAGCATCAGCAGACACCGCCCCTTGCGCGTTCGGCGCGGCAGGAAGCGGAGTTCATGCTGCGCAATGCGGGCACGCCGCCCGCTTTTCCCCGCGAACTGATCCTGCCCGCACCGCAGTGCGCCATGAATGCCCCGATCACCCTTCCGGAGACAGAGCGGCCCGCCATGGCTCTCACTTTGGAGCAGCACACCGGCGCGCGCAGCGATGCGCCGGAAACTCCGCGACGTCCCAAGGGCAAGAAGGCACGCAAAGCGGCGATGCGCATGGCCGCAGCGCAGGCGCGCAAGGCGGCCGCGCCGCACGCGCTCCCCGCCGCCCCGCCGAAGGAGGCGCTGCCGCAGCCCGCTCTCCTGCTCGAGCCCGCCGCCGCGCCGGCGGACGAGGTGGAAAGCCTGCCCCACGCACTCGCGTTGCAGGCCGCGCCCGACGCCCTGCCGCAAACGCTGCCCGAGGCCCTGCCGCCAGTTGGGCCGCCGGCCGAGCCGGAGCCGCTCCCGCTTTTCCTCTTGCCGCCCGCGCCCGAACCACTGGTGACCAGCGCTCCTCCAATCGCGGCAGACGTCCCCCTGCCGCGATCCCGGTCCTTGGTTCCGGCGCGGCGGCAAGGCCTTGTCGATGTGATCGCCTTCTTCTTGCGCGATTCGGGCCGCCGTCTTGCGCGCTGGTCGGCGCGGCGGCACAAGATGCGCGAGCAATACGCGCAGGTTTATGCCTCCGATCTGCGCAAGGCGGCGATCCAAAGCCAGCTGGAAGCGCTCGAAGCGTTGCGCCAGCAGCAGCAACGCGGCGGCGTTACTCGCCCCAGCGCTTGAGGCTGGGCTTGGCAAGGACCGCAGTGCGCGCGCGCTCATAAGCCGCGCCTGCCGCGAGCACGCGCGCATCGTCCCATTTGGCTCCCATGATCGAAAGGCCGACGGGCAGCCCCTCGATCGCGCCCATCGGCACGGAGAGATGGGGATAGCCTGCGATCGCGGCGAGATTGCCCGCGCCCGCGTCGATGCTGTGATCGCCCGTTACCAGATCGATCGGCCAGGCCGGCGCGCCGGTGGGCGCGACGAGGAACGAGACGCGGTGCTCGGCAAGCAGCTTGTCGATCCCCTCCCGCCCCGCCAGCCGCAGCGAATTCTCGCGCGCCCTGGTGTAGACCGCCGTGTCGGTCATCGCCTCGGCCTCCTCGAACGTTTCCTGCCCGAACCAGCGCAGTTCGGCCGGGTGCGCCTTGTTGAACGCGATGGCATCGGCGAGGCTGCGGATCGGCGGCTTGCCGGGCAGCGAGCGCAGATAGGCCCCCAGATCGGCGCGCAGCTCATAGAGCAGCACGGTGTATTCATCGCGGCCCATCTCTTCGGGCAGGTCGACCGCAATCTCCACCAGCACGGCCCCGGCCCGCTGCAGATCGGCCAGCGCGGCATTGAACAGCGCGGTGAGCCCCGGATGCGTGCCCGCCTGCTTGCGCAGCACGCCGATGCGCACGCCCTTAAGGCTGGCGGCGGCGAGCCCGGCGGCATAGTCGCCCTTGCGGGTATCCGCTTCGGCGGTGGCGGGATCGGCCGGATCGCTCCCCGCCATCGCCGTCAGCATCAGCGCCGCATCGCGCACGCTGGTCGTCATCGGCCCGACAGTATCCTGGCTGTGGCTGATCGGGGCGACATGGGTGCGGCTGACGAGGCCGACGGTGGGCTTGAACCCGACAATGCCGTTGACCGAGGCCGGGCAAGTGATCGAACCGTCGGTCTCGCTGCCGATCGCGGCCCACGCCAGCCCCGCCGCGACCGCCGCGCCGCTGCCCGAGGATGATCCGCAGGGCGAGCGGTCGAGCGCATGCGGGTTCTTCGTCTGCCCGCCCACGCCGCTCCACCCGCTCGACGAGGCGCTCGAGCGGATATTGGCCCATTCCGAAAGATTGGTCTTGCCCAGCATGACCACGCCCGCCGCGCGCAGGGCGGCGATGAACGGCGCGTCGCGGCCGGTCACGTTGTCCTTGAGCGCGAGGCTGCCCGCCGTGGTCGCCATCGCGTCCCTGGTCTCGATATTGTCCTTCACCAGAATGGCTTTGCCCGCGAGCGGCCCGGCCAGCGCGCGCGCGGCCTTCTCGGCGTTCAGCGCATCGGGGTTGGTCACGATCACCGCATTGAGTCTGGGGCCGGCATCGTCGATGGCGGCAATCCGCGCGAGGTAGGTCGCGACGCTTTCCTGCGCGTGGGCAGGTCCGGCCAAAGTGGTGGCGGCAAGCAGCGTGCCAAGAAGAAAGCGCATGTGATTGTCCCCCCGAAATGGTCTTGCCGCAAAGCTGCGGTGCGGCGCGCGCAAAGGCAAGCGCAATGCGCCGCGCCGGATCGCCGCTTTCGGCGCGCTTTCGCGGCAAGAAACCGCAGCGCGCGATCGGCGCCGAAGAAGGTTTTCCACCGAAAAACGGCGGCACCCCGCGCCCATGGCCCGATTCGCGCGCGGATCGCCCGAAACTGGCCACGCAATCGCCCCCAAGATCGGTTAACGCCCTTGAACATCCGGCTGTGGCACGCAACATAGGCCCATCAGGATCAAGAGGAATTTATGCAGGACCAGTTCGGCGCTTCGGGCGCATCTGTTTATGGATCGCGTTCTTTCGACCCCGTGACCGGGGCGCTGGTCCCGGTGGTGGTCGAGCAGACCAGCCGCGGCGAGCGCAGCTTCGATATCTTCTCGCGCCTGCTGCGCGAGCGGATCGTGTTCGTGACCGGCGAGGTCGAGGACAACATGGCCTCGCTGATCGTGGCGCAGCTGCTGTTTCTCGAATCGGAAAACCCGACCAAAGACATCTCGATGTATATCAACTCGCCTGGCGGGGTGATCACGGCGGGCATGGCGATCTACGATACGATGCAGTATATCCGTCCCCGCGTGTCGACCGTGTGCATCGGCCAGGCCGCCTCGATGGGCAGCTTCCTGCTGGCGGCGGGCGAACCAGGCATGCGCATCGCGCTGCCCAATGCACGCATTATGGTGCATCAGCCTTCGGGCGGCGCGCGCGGCATGGCCTCGGACATCGAGATCCAGGCACGCGAAATTCTGCGCATCCGGCGGCGGATGAACGATCTTTATGCCAAGTTCACCGGCAAGCCGCTCGAGGAAATCGAGAAGGCGATGGACCGCGATACCTTCCTCGAGGCCGAGGAAGCGAAAGCGTTCGGGATCGTGGACCGGGTATTCGAATCGCGCCCGCCATCGGACCAGACCGGAGTCGAGGAAGGCTCCGGCGGCGCGCCGACACCTTGATCCGTGCTTGGATGCCGCAACCGGGCCATGAAAAGCCGCGGCAATCTAAGGATTTGTTTGCCGTTATCGTGGCCGGTTGATTAATGCCCTTGGGGTAGTAGGATAAACGGGCCCCGTCGCTTATAAAGCGGCGTCAAGGATTGAAGAATGACCAAGCTTTCCGGATCAGATACCAAGAGCACACTCTATTGCAGCTTCTGCGGCAAGTCGCAGCACGAAGTGCGCAAGCTCATCGCCGGGCCGACCGTATTCATCTGCGATGAATGCGTCGAACTGTGCAACGATATCATCCGCGAAGAGACCAAGGCGGGCCTCGCCGGCAAGAAGGACGGCGGCGTCCCCACCCCGCGCGACATCTTCGAGACGCTCAACGACTATGTGATCGGGCAGGACCGCGCCAAGCGCGTGCTCTCGGTCGCGGTGCACAACCACTACAAGCGGCTCAAGCACAGCGGCAAGGGCGGCGAGGTCGAGCTGTCGAAGTCGAACATCCTGCTGGTCGGCCCCACCGGTTCGGGCAAGACGCTGCTGGCGCAGACTTTGGCGCGCACCTTCGATGTGCCGTTCACGATGGCTGATGCCACAACTTTGACCGAAGCGGGTTATGTCGGCGAGGATGTCGAGAACATCATCCTCAAGCTGCTCCAGTCGTCCGACTACAACGTTGAGAAAGCGCAGCACGGCATCGTCTATATCGACGAGATCGACAAGATCAGCCGCAAGGCCGAAAACCCTTCGATCACGCGCGATGTCTCTGGCGAAGGCGTGCAGCAGGCGCTCTTGAAGCTGATGGAAGGCACCACCGCCAGCGTGCCGCCACAGGGCGGGCGCAAGCATCCGCAGCAGGAATTCCTGCAGGTGGACACCACCAATATCCTGTTCATTTGCGGCGGCGCGTTTGCGGGCCTCGACAAGATCATTTCGGACCGCCTCCAAAAACGCTCGATCGGCTTCGGCGCGCATGTGGCGGACCCTGACAAGCGCAAGGTAGGTGAACTGCTCCAGAAGGCGGAGCCCGAGGATCTGCTCAAGTTCGGCCTGATCCCCGAGTTCGTCGGCCGTCTGCCGGTGATCGCCACGCTCAATGATCTCGATATCGAGGCGCTGGTGAAGATCCTCAAGGAGCCCAAGAACGCCCTGATCAAGCAGTATCAGCGGTTGTTCGAGCTGGAAGACGTCGCTCTCACCTTTACCGAGGACGCATTGGAAGCCATCGCCAAACGCGCGATCGAACGCAAGACCGGCGCGCGCGGACTGCGCTCGATCGTCGAGGGCCTGCTGCTCGACACGATGTTCGATCTGCCGACGCTCGAAGGCGTGTCCGAAGTGGTTGTCGACAAGGACGTGGTCGACGGGCGCAAGGAACCGGTGCAGGTTCACGAGAGCAAGGAACAGGCGGCCTAACGCGGGTTCGGCGCTCTGAATTTTACCCCTCCGACCCGCTTGCGGCGGGCCACCTCCCCATTTGGGCTTCGCCAAAATGGGGAGGAGTTTGAAGTGAACTTCGATCCTCCCTATTTTTCCATGGACAAATAGGGAGGGGGGGGCTGCGCCCTACCCCGCCACTTTTGCAAACCGCGCATCCGCCGCCGTCCAGTCGGTCGCGGCCATATACGCATCCACATAAGCCGCCGCTTTTGCGCCGTAATCCATCTGGTAGGCGTGTTCGTACATGTCCATCGCGAGGATCGGCACGCCGCCCGCGAGCGTCATCGTGTGATCGTTGGCCCATTGGTTGGTAAGGCGGCCATCATGCGGCGACCATTGCAGCAGCACCCAGCCCGAACCGCCGCCGAGCGCGCGGCCGATAGCGGTAAATTCCGCGGCCCACTTGGCCTGGCTGCCGAAATCGCGCTCGATCGCCTGCGCCAGCGCCTTGCCGGGGGCGACCGGCTTGCCGAGGCTGGAGAAATAGATTTCGTGGAGAATCATCGAATTCCACGCGAGGAGTTCCTCGCGCTTCAATCCGTTGATCTGAAAGCCGGGGGCGGTGGCGGGATCGAGCTTGGCAAAGTCGGCCTTGATCGCGGCCAGCCGCTTAACCGCGCCGACATAATTGTTGTCGTGGTGGCTGTTCAGCATCCTGGCCGAAAGGCCGGGTACGCCCGAGGCATCGAATGGCACCGGTGTCGGCGCAAACGGTGTGGCCTGCGCGCGGCCTGCCGAGGGCAAGGTGGTGGCGGCGGTGAGCGTGACGGCAGCGGCGAGCGCTGTTCTCCGATCGATCTGCATGGTGGCGACTCCCTTCATTCGTGCGCGATCATCGCAGGGATTGGCGCGCTGTCCAGTAGGACCGGTTGGCACGAAACGGGCAGACCCGAGGGTCCGCCCGTCCGTAAAGCTGCGGTGCGAGGCGCGGCTCAGTTCGGCAGCGACACCGCATCGGTGACGTGGATGACGCCGTTGCTCTGCATCACATCGGCCTTGGTCACGGTGGCCCGGCCACCCTTCTCATCGGTGAGGATCACCGATGTGCCCGAAAGCGATGCGGTCAGCCGGCCGCCCGCGACAGTGGTGAGCTCGGTCTTGCCGCCGCCGGCGCTGATCATGCCCACCAGATCGGCCGCCGTGACCCGGCCCGAGACCACGTGGTAGGTCAGGATCTTGGCGAGAGTTGGCTTGTTTTCAGGCTTGAGCAGCGTGTCGACCGTGCCGCTCGGCAGCTTGGCGAAGGCCGCGTTGGTCGGCGCGAACACCGTGAAGGGCCCGGCGCTGTTCAAGGTATCGACAAGGCCCGCAGCTTTGACGGCGGTGACCAGAGTGGTGTGATCGGCGGAATTCACCGCGTTTTCAACGATGGTCTTGGTGGGATACATCGCGGCACCGCCGACCATCGGGTAGTTGGTGGCTCCGGCGAAAACCGGCGAGGAACCGGCCATGAGCGCGGCGGCGAGGGCGAGACCTGCGAAGTTTTTACGAACCATGATTATTCTCCTGCGTGCGTCGAATCGGCCCCCGTTTCCCCGAAGCCAGATAACCGGACACGCCGGGACTGGTTCCCTTCCCTAAAGGTCATGGTAGGTGACGCGTGCGCCCGACCGGTCAGGCGGCCTTGGTAATAGCCTCGCAGCCGAAGCAATCGCGCCCTTCGGTCTCGATCTGGAAGGTGGTGTGATGCACGCCGAAATCGTGCGCGAGATCGTGGGCCAGCGCATGGATGAAGGCGTCGCCGGGGTGCCCGGACGGGATCACGAGATGCGCGGTCAGCGCGGTTTCGGTCGTGCTCATCGGCCAGATGTGCAGATCATGGACCGCGCGGACGCCGGGGCGGGCGCATAGCAGCGCCTGCACCGCGCGCTCGTCGATCGCGGCGGGCACGCCCTGCAGCCCCATTTTGAGCGCGCTGCGCAGCAGATCCCATGTGCCATAGCCGATCACGCCGACAATCAGCAGGCTGGTCACCGGATCGATCCAGCGCCACCCGGTCAGCGTGATCAGCAGACCGGCGACCACCACGCCCGCCGAAACCGCCGCATCGGCGGCCATGTGGAGATAGGCCCCGCGAATGTTGAGATCGTGGTGGCGGCCGCGCATGAACATCAGCGCGGTCACCGTATTGATCACGATGCCGACAGCCGCAATCGCCATGATCGGCCCGCCCATGACCGGCGCGGGATCGAACAGGCGGCGCACGGTCTCGAGCAAGATCGCGCCCAGCGCGACGAGCAGCAGGCTGGCATTGATCAGCGCGGCGAGGATCGAGCTTGCCTTGAAACCATAAGTGAAGCGCGCCGTGGGCACGCGCGCGGCCAGCACGCTTGCGCCATAAGCGACGACCAGGCCGAGCACGTCGGACAGGTTGTGCCCGGCGTCGGCCACCAGCGCCATCGAGCCATAGATGATGCCGCATGCGCCTTCGATGAGCACGAACCCGCCGTTGAGCGCGATGCCGATGGCAAAGGCAAGCCCGAACGTGGCAGGCGCGGCGTGATGGTGCGCGTGGTCGTGGTGATGCGTGGCGGACATGGTGGCCGCTCTAGCCGCTATGCCGCTGGCAGGAAAACGCTTTGCGCGCCTCGGCACAGGCCGGGATGCGCTTTGAAAAATGCCAGGGGGCCTGTAAGCCGGGTTCTGTCTCACCGGCGGTATCCCGAGAACGGGACCGGTCCGGCGAGGGCAGCCATTCCTCTAGGCGGCCCGTTGCCGGGCGCGCTCAAGCAACCAACCCGGGCTGCTGGCCCAAAACCAGCCTGCTCTTGCGAGCGCGCAGCCCCTATTCGGTCTTGCTCCGGGTGGGGTTTGCCATGCCGCTTCTGTTGCCAGTCGCGCGGTGCGCTCTTGCCGCACCCTTTCACCCTTGCTGTCCCGGCTTGCACCGGGGGTTAGCGGTCTGCTCTCTGTGGCACTTTCCCTGGGGTTTCCCCCGGCGGGCGTTACCCGCCACCCTTGTTTCGTGGAGCCCGGACTTTCCTCGATATCTTGCCCATGAATGAGCTTGACGCCGCGGCTGCCCGGCCCCCTGGCGCGGCCTACCTAGCATGGCCCATGTCGCGTTCCAACAGCAGCTCGAACAAAAGCGCGCCGATCTGCCCATCGGGCTCGCCGGTGATGCGGTGCGGCCGCCAGCGGCGCTCGAACGCGCGGACCGCCGCGGCGCGGTCGGTGATGTCATAACCAAACCGCTCGAGCGCCAGATAAAACGCGCTGTCGTTGTCCCAGATCAGCCGGATGGCGAGCTTGGGCTTGGCCAGCGCCAGCCGCAATTGCGCCAACCGGTCCCAATCGAACAGCTCGCCGGGGTCTTCCTTGCGCGCCGGTGCGATATCCGAATGGCCCACGACATTGGCGCGCGGGATGTCATGCCGGTCGATCACATCGGCGAGCAGCGGCAGCAGCGCATCCATCTGCGCGTCGGGAAACGGCCGGTAGCCCCATTCGTGCCCCGGATTGACCAGTTCGATGCCGACGCTCGCCGAATTGATATCGGTAACCCCGCGCCACGACGAGCGCCCGGCATGCCACGCGCGCTTGTCCTCGCGCACCAGCCGGATGACGGTGCCGTCCTCGTCGATCATGTAGTGCGCGGAAACCTCGGCCGCCGGATCGCACATCCGCTCAAGCGCCTCGGCGGCGGTCTTCATGCCGGTGTAATGCAGCACCACCATCGAAACGGGCGCCTGCCGCTCGTTCCAGTTGGGCGAGGGAACCTCGCGGTTCACCAGCCAGTCGATCATGGCCGGGTCCTGTCAGGCAGTGGGAAGCACCGCGCCCATCACCAGCGCATCGGCCCCGTTGTGAACCTGCAAGCCGCCGCCCGCTTCGGCGGCGAGCCGCTGGATCATGACCGCGGGCGCGGTGCGGCTCGAAAGTTCGGCGGCGGGCAAGGTCCCGTCCAGCGCCTGCCCGATCACCGGATCGAACACCACCCGCGCCCCGCTGGCGCGCACCACGATCTCGCTGATCCCGCCTTTGGCCTCCGCCGCGATATCGAGCGTGCCGCCGCGCACCAGCGCTTCGATCCCGATCAGCGCCAGATTGAGCAGCACTTTGACCGCCGGCTTGGGCAGGGTATCGCCGCCCAGCGCCCAGTTCGCGGTGATCCGGCCATTGTTGCCGACCAGCGCATCGATCAGCCCCTTGGGCTCGGCGATCGGCACCATCTCGCCAAATCCGCCCGCCGCGCCGAACGCCAGCCGGAAAAAGCGCAGCTTGTCGGTCGATATCTTCGCGCTCTGTTCGAGCAGCTCGAAGCATTTCTGGCGCATTGCCGGGTCTTTTTCATCGGCGAGCAGCTCAAGCCCGTTGGACAGCGCGCCCACCGGGCTGAGCAGATCGTGGCACAGGCGCGAGCAGAGCAGGCTGGCAAGATCGAGCGAAGCGGAGGTCATGGTCTGGCTGGAGTCCCTGTTTGGGGCAATTGCGGGGGCGAAGTTGACATAGTTGACACGGTCCTGAGGGAGAAACTCGCGCCCTCTTCAAGCGTCCCATTCCGGGACTTTGCGCTGCTTGCGGAGCGGAATTTCAAAGGCGCGTGTGTCATCATCGAACATCAGCCTTACCCATCATCGAGCGCGTAGGAAAGCGGTTCGAACCCTGACGGACCATCGCGCCACAAGGAAATCTCGCCGCCTGCCGCAATCGCCCAAACGCGCCCATCGCCAGACGCGCTGGCGCGGTCGGTCGTGGAAGGCCGGGCGAGGCCATTGGGGTGCGAATGATAATAGCCCAGCACTTGCGGCCCACCCGCGCGCGCGGCCTTGTGCCCGGCGACGAGCGCGGCGGGATCGATCTCGAAATGGCACGCGGGATCGGCATGGACATTGGCGGCGGGAAGCGCGGTGTGGATAACGGTGCCACGGCCCAGCAGGATACCGCAGGCTTCGTTCGGGTGGGCTTGCGCGGCGGCTTCCATGATTGCCGCATGGGCGGCGGAGGTAAGGATGAGGCCCGGCATTCAGGCAGGTTAGTCAATGACAGAGCAAGGTAAATCCCTTTTGGCTAGGCTTTCTGCCTTACCCGGCCTCGCAGAAGCCTTAGCACGCCTCGGCGTGGAGGCCCGCGAGACGCCTTCCTTCCTCGGTCTTGATCGAGAAGTCGGTGCCGAGATATGGATCGGCTTCAGCCGTACACAGCCATGCGACTGCCTGCGCTGCCCAGGCCGCGGGAATATAGTCGGCATCCTTCAGGCGGCTCACCGGATTGATGCCGGATGCTCGGATCGCTGCTTGCATTTCGCCGGCAACCGGCCCCGGCGAGAGGCCGAGCGAGCGAATGCCCTGTTCGCCATACTCCTTGTGCAATTGCCGAGTGAGCATCTGTACCGCAGCTTTGGAGGCACAGTAATGGCTCCATCCCTCCATAGGCGCGTTGGCCGCGCCGGAATTCATGCTGACAATCGTGCCGCTGCCTGCGGCCAGCATAGGCGGCAAGGCCGCACGGACAGTGTGGTAATGCCCCTTCAGATTGACATCGATGACATTGCTCCAAGCGATTGGATCGCTGTCGGCGAGACGAGCGATGGGTTCGATGGTGCCTGCGTTGGCGACCACAATATCGAGCCGACCATGGCGCGCGACGATATCTGCAATGGCCTGATCGACAGCACGAAAGTCGGTGACGTTGCAAGCAATCGTCTCGGCTGAGCCACCCGAGGCGCGGATGGTATCGACGACGGGTTTGGCACCGCCGGGCTGACGCGAACTGGCCACAACATGAACGCCAGCCTGCGCCAGCCGAACGGCAATGGCTGCCCCGATTCCGCGATTGGCACCGGTGACAATGGCCAACTGGCCAGTTAGATCAATTGGTTTCATGGTCGATTTCCTCGCAAAGACGTGAGCCGCAACGAAGGCTGCAGTTACGACCCTCGCTTGGCGTTCCTGCTATTACGCATACTTGATTTGAAAAAGGGCCGCTCTGGCGATAGACTTTTGCAGAATTGGCAAAGGTCGGATGGTGGACGTCGATAGTCTGAGGATTTTTGCCGAGGTTGCGCATCAGGGCAGCTTCTCAAGCGTTGCCCGCGCCCGCCAATCGGAACCCTCCTCGATCTCGCGCGCGATCGGAGCGCTGGAGGCTGAATTGGGGGAGCGCCTGTTCCAGCGCACGACGCGCAAGCTTTCGCTGACCGAGGCGGGGGCACTCTATCTTTCGCGGGTTGAACCGCTGGTGGCACAGTTAGACGAAGCGGGTGCCGAAGCCAGGGCGATGGGCCGTGGACCGGTTGGAACGTTGCGACTTTCCGTTTCGGTGGCCTATGGGCTAGCCTGCATTCTTCCGATCCTTTCGGGTTTCCGTGAGCGCTATCCCGCACTCACGCTCGAATTGTTGATGAGCGACACGCAAATTGATTTGGTGCGCGACGGGATTGATCTGGCCTTGCGCCTTGCCCCGGCGGTAGAGGGAAATCTGATTGCGGCGCGGCTGGCAGATACGCGCTACCGGGTTGTGGCTAGCCCTTGGTGGTTGGCGGCGCACCCCCTGCAATCGCCCCGTGATCTAGCCATCATGGACGTTCTGCGGCTCACTTTGCCGGGCTTTCGTGACCGCTGGCTGTTTGTGGACCAAGAAGGAGAAGAAACCACCGTGGCTGTCAGCGGCAGGCTGTTGATCTCGAACGCGGCGGCTCTGCGCGAGGCCGCAAGTGCAGGTATGGGGCCAGCGCTGCTGGCGGACTGGCTGATCGCGCGCGATCTTGCCGAAGGCCGACTGGTCGATTGCTTCCCTAAACATCGCGTGACCGCGACCGATTTTGATACGGGCGTTTGGGCGATCTATCCAAGCCGAGCCTTCCTGCCGGCCAAAGTGCGAGCCATGCTCGACTTCTTGCGCGCGCACATTCCGCGCTTGTCCACCGAGATTGCGCGGCAGCTTCCATGACGGCTGCGCAAGCTTGGTGGGTGATGGTCAGGGCCATGATCCGCCGAGCCTAGCGCAGTGCGCCGCGCCGCGACAGACCCGGCGAGGCGTTGGCGATCACCGTCCCTGACGCGTGCGTCAGCCCTTATGCAACGATCTGGATATCGGCGAACGACAGCGCAGGGTGCACGGTATCGCCGAGTATGGCGACAAGCTCGGCGGCTCTGCTGCCGGTGCCATCCCGGTCGTAGAACACATTGCCACTGGCGGCATCGTAGATGATCCGGTCCGAGGCGTCGTGCGCTGCGGTGCCTGCTTGGAATGCGTCCGCGTCAAGCGCACCGATCATGCCCAGCCAGGTGAACACCGCTTTGCTGAAAGCGAGCGTGTCGCCCTCGCTTGCGGCGAAATCGGTCACTGTGTCGACAGTGCTGCCAAGGCCGGCGGTGTTGAGCGTGGAAAATACAAATGTATCGCTATCGAGCCCGCCGGTCAGCCGGTCCTGCCCGGTTCCGCCGTTGAGCGTGTCACTGCCCACGCCGCCGCTGATCGTGTCCACTCCGCCCAAACCGGACAAGGCATTGTTCCCCGCGTTGCCGGTCAGCACGTTGGCGTCCCGGTTGCCAGTTCCGTCGATCGCGTCGGTGCCGGTGAGAATGAGGTTTTCGACATAGACAGCAAGCGTGTAACTGGCCGAGGCTTCAACGGTATCTGTGCCCGCGCTCAAGCCTTCGCGCACGACATCGCCGCTGCTGTCCACGTTATAGTGATCATTGCCGGTACCACCGATCAGCGTATCGATGCCCGCGCCGCCATCGAGCGTGTCGTCGCCGGCTCCTCCGTTGAGCGTGTCGGCGCCGCCCAGGCCCTGCAACACGTCATTGCCATCCATCCCGAGCAGCGTGTCAGCGCCCGCCCCACCGATGAGCACATTGTCCAGCGCGTTGCCCGTGCCCCTGTAGGCGCCGGTATCGGTATAGGTGAAGGTCAGATTTTCGACATTGCTGCCCAACCGGTAAACCGCTCGCGCGGTCAACACCGTGTCGGTGCCCTCATCGGCCAGTTCGATCACCCGGTCGGTCGCACTGTCCACCACATAGCTGTCATCGCCTGTGCCGCCGGTCATGGTGTCGTTGCCGGTGCCACCATCGAGCAGGTCGTTGCCGCCTTGCCCGAACAGCTGGTCGTTGCCGCCCAGCCCGCGCAGCACATCATCGCTTGCGCTGCCGGTCAGAATGTCGATGCCGGCCGTGCCGGTGCCCGCACCCGCCGAGGCGAGATCGACGGTCTTGTCGACGAAGCGCAGATGCTCGATATTGATCAGCGTCCGCACCCCGCCTGTACCATTGCGCAGGCTGACGTCGAATTGCCCGGGGCCGGTTTCCACGATCTGGTAGTTGCCGGAAGCCCCGCCGATGATCGCGGTATCATCATCGGCGCCGCCATCCAGCGTGTCGTTCCCGCCGCCGCCTTGCAGCGTGTCGTTACCCGCGCCGCCGCGCAGGATATTGTCGAAATCGTTGCCGTAGATCCTGTCGTTGCCGCCTAGGCCGTCGACCGCGCCGACATGATCCGGGAGCATCACGATGATATCGTTGCCGGTGGTCGCCTGAACGCTGCCCGTCCTAAAAGTGCGCGCAACGGCGTTGCCGCTGTTCGATACATTGTCAACGGCGGTGACCGCAAAGCCGCCGCCATCGATGCCGGTCAGTTGCGTCGTTCGGTTGATGTCCCCGAAAATCTGGAACGACAGGCCGACCTTGGCGCCAGCCGCGTCATAGACCTGACCGTACAAGCCCGATGCATTGCCCGAAACGCTGTTCTGCCACGTTACCAGAAAGTTCCCGCCATCCAGGGCGGCGACATCCGAAGTGGTGTAACCACCGATCGCAGAGGCGGTCAGAATCGGATCGCCCGCCGGCGTGCCATCGCCGCTGAAAAGCTGCACCCAAACATCGGTATCATAGCCGCTGCGGGCCGAATTCTCGATCCATTTGACCGCAAAACCGCCATCGGCAAGCGCTGCGACGGAAACGGATTCCGCGCCCGTGCCAGAGCTAGAAGGGGCCGAAGCGTCAACCACGATCTCGGGGCCGAGCGGCTGCATGGTGTCGTCGACGATCGTGGCGATGATCGAGGCGGTTGGGCCATTCCACTTCAGATAGGCGACAACCGTAGACCCGTCGCCAAGCTTCGCGGCGTCGAACGTGATGACTTGCTCGAGGTTCGACAGCGCCGCATTGATCTGTGTGCGCCCGCCCAGGATAGCGCCGGAACTATCAACCAATTGCGCGAAGATACTGGCGTTTTGATAGGGCGGGGAGGATTGCGACAGGACATAGAACTGATCGTCCCCGGCTGCGATGATCTTCGGGAACTCGGCACCGGAAATGCTCGTGTCGGAATACGACCCTGCGAGGAACGGATCGCTGACCGATGCACCGTTCTGGTCATAGACATGCGCGACAATGCCGTTGCCGTTCGTGCCCCTGAAAACCTCGTCCCATGCGATCACGAACTTGCCATCGTCCAGCAGCGTCACCGTCGGACTGAACTTCACGTGGTATTCTGCGGGGTTGGGCGGGTCATTGACCACGAATTGCCCGCCCAAAGTGCTGCCATCGGCATTGAACATCTGCGCAAGGATGTTGTTCGTGCCGCCGTTGCCATCGACCCAAGCAACCACGTACCTACCGCCCGAAAGCCGCCCGATCGAGCTTTGTTGTTCGGTGGCAGATGGATCATCGTTGGACCACGCGGCCCCGAGACTTTGATACACCGACATGTGATTTTCCTCCGGCCGCGATGAGCAATAACTATTCCGGCGGATTGATACCGTTTGATGTCAGGCTTCTCGCCATTGACCGAGCGTTGCTCCATTTCCTGCGCAGTAAGCTGGCAAGACCGCAGACCTGACCAACTCTTGCCTCCCCGCACCCGGCCTCCCATATCCATCCGATGGGGGCAGCAGAACGGATCATCGAGGGCACCATTCCCACCGGCGGGCTGCGGCTCGACCGGGCGCTGGCCGATCTCTCGGGCCTCTCGCGCGAACGGATCAAGGGGCTGATGGACGAGGGCCGGGTAGAGCTCGGCGGCAAGGTGGCCGCGCAGGCTTCGTTCAAGCCGGCCGAAGGCACCGCCTTTGCCATCCGCATCCCCGAAGCCGCCCCGCTTGCCGCAGCCGCGCAGGATATTGCGCTGGTGGTCGCCTATGAAGACGCGCACCTGATTGTCGTGAACAAGCCCGCGGGCCTCGTCGTCCATCCGGCGGCGGGCAATCTCGATGGCACTTTGGTCAATGCGCTGCTCCATCATTGCCGGGGGCAGCTTTCGGGCATTGGCGGGGTGGCGCGCCCGGGGATCGTTCACCGCATCGACAAGGATACTTCGGGCCTGCTGGTGATCGCCAAGAGCGATGTGGCGCACGAGGGGCTGGCGCGGCAGTTTGCCGATCATTCGATCGAGCGCGCCTATATCGCCCTGACCGGCGGAGTACCGATGCCGCCTGCGGGCACCGTGCGAGGGGCGATCGCGCGCGCGCAGCATGACCGCAAGAAAATGGCGCTGGTGGAGGATGGCCGGGGCAAGCATGCGGTGACGCATTACCGCACGATCGAGGCGCTCGATGGCGCGGCAGTGATCGAGTGCCGCCTCGAAACGGGGAGAACCCACCAGGTGCGCGTTCACCTTGCGTCAATTGGTCATCCTTTATTGGGGGACCCTGTCTATGGACGCGCGCCCTCTCGCCTTCGCCCGATTCTGGCCCGGCTCGATTTTCGCCGGCAAGCGCTTCACGCCGCCGAATTGGGGTTTGTTCACCCGATTTCAGGCGAACGGGTCCATTGCCAAGCTGACCCTCCCCCCGATATACAGGCGCTTATCGGCGAATTGGGCGGGCGTGCAATTAACTTGGCCCCTAATTCCAGCTTGGCGCGTTGAGCCAGAGCGATCATCAAAGCGATCAGGTCGATGTAACGGGTTGCGCTTTGAAACCGAATAGTTTTCATGTCTGGCTTTGAGGTTTTGATGCCGTTTATGATCAGGACTATCAAAGGCCCATGTGAGGAAGGCCATTGCAATGAAGGGATCCATGCCGGTGAGTGAGCAGAAATCCAAAGCTCTTGTGCCCGCGCTCGGCGGCGAAGCCGGACTCAACCGCTATTTGTCGGAAATCCGCAAGTTTCCGATTTTGGCGCCCGAGCAGGAATACATGCTGGCCAAGCGCTATCAGGAGCATGGCGACAGCGAGGCGGCGGCGCAGCTCGTGACCAGCCATCTGCGGCTCGTGGCGAAGATCGCGATGGGCTATCGCGGCTATGGCCTGCCGGTGTCCGAGCTGATCTCCGAAGGCAATATCGGCCTGATGCAGGGCGTGAAGAAATTCGAGCCCGATCGCGGATTCCGCCTCGCCACGTATGCGATGTGGTGGATCAAGGCCTCGATCCAGGAATATATCCTGCGCTCGTGGAGCCTCGTCAAAATGGGCACCACCGCGGCGCAGAAAAAGCTGTTCTTCAATCTGCGGCGGATGAAGAAGAACCTCGAGGCCTTCGAGGATTCGGATCTTCACCCCGACGACGTGCACAAGATCGCCACCGACCTCGGCGTGCCCGAGCAGGAAGTGGTCAACATGAACCGGCGCATGATGATGGGCGGCGATGCCAGCCTCAACGTGTCGGTGCGCGAGGATGGCGAAGGTTCGTGGCAGGATTGGCTGGTCGATGACAAGCCCTTGCAGGACGAGCTCGTCGCCGATGCCGAAGAGACGCACATGCGCCACGAGCTGCTGGTGGAAGCGATGGACAGCCTCAACGAGCGCGAGCGCCACATCCTGACCGACCGCCGTCTGGTCGAAGAGCCCAAGACGCTCGAAGAGCTCAGCCAGGTTTACAACGTGAGCCGCGAACGGGTCCGCCAGATCGAGGTGCGCGCATTCGAGAAGCTGCAGAAGGCGATTCGCACCATCGCCGGTGACCGGCGCCTGCTGCCGGCCTGAGCTGCCCCGCATCCCGGCGCAGGCTGGGGCCGCAGGCAGGACAGGCGCTTCGATGGCCCGAGAGGCCAAGCAGCGGTTCCGCGCAATGCTGATGGATTGCAAGCGGAGCCAGAGCGGGTCATAGTTGCCCGCGATGGCCTCGCTGTACGACGAACTGAAGAACAAGCGCCCTGCGCCCGAGCGCGGCCCCGGACTTCTGAGCCGGATTGCTTGGGCGATCACGCGCGCTGTTGCCGCGTTCCTGTTCTTGAGCACCGCGCTCGTGCTGATCTACAAGTTCGTGCCGGTGCCTGTAACGGTCACTATGATCCTCGATCCCAATGGCTTCACCAAGCAATGGACGCCGCTTTCGCGCATCGATCGCAACATGGTCGATGCCGCGATCGCGGGCGAGGACGGCAAGTTCTGCGAGCACAACGGGTTCGATCACGAGGCGATCCTCAAGGCCTTCGAGCGCAACCAGCGTGGCGGGCGCATCCGCGGCGGATCGACGATCAGCCAGCAGACCGCCAAGAACGTGTTTCTGTGGCAGGGAGGCGGCTATCTGCGCAAGGCGCTGGAAGCGTGGTTCACCGTGCTGATCGAGACGATCTGGGGCAAGCGGCGGATCATGGAGGTGTACCTCAACGTCGCCGAAACCGGAATCGGCACCTATGGCGCAGAAGCCGCCGCCCAGCGCTATTACAACAAGAGCGCGATCCGCCTGTCGCGGGTGGAAGCCGCGCGCATCGCCGCGGCCTTCCCCCAGCCCAAGAAGCGCGCTGTAACGGGGGCGACGGGCCGGGTCCGCCGCCACGGCAATGCGATTGCCGCGCAAGTGCACACCGTGCGCACCGGCTACGACGCCTGCGTTTACCTTTAGATTTGAGAGCGGATCAGGCCGCCTGCGGGCCCGGCGGACCAACGGCGGTGATCAGCCAGCGCGCGGTGCCTTCCAGACCGATCGCGGACAGCCGCCCCGAAGCGAACGCGCCGGTATCGAGCCCGATGCGATTGGCCGAAAGTTCGGGCTGGTCGGTGATCGTGTGGCCGTGAACCACGACAAAATTGCGGGTTGACGCATCGTCGATGAATTCGCCGCGAATCCACCGCATGTCGGAGACTTCCTGATCCTCGACCGGAACGCCGGGGCGGATGCCCGCGTGGACGAACAGATAATCGCCGATCTGGATGTAGTCTTCCATCGCACGCATGAAAGCGATGTCTTCGGCGGGCACCACCTCGCGCATGATCTCGCGCAGTTCCGCGATCGTGGTGCGGCCATAAGTCGCTTCGTCGATCGGGTAGCTGAGCAAGGTTTCCCGCCCGCCGTGGCGCAGAAACGCGCGCATCACCTCATCGCGCTCGAAGCTGCCGAGGAACATTTCCTCATGATTGCCGGCCAGCAGGCGCACTTTGCGGCGCTGCGTCCATTCGCGCGCGGTGGCGATGACCCCGCGGCTTTCCGGCCCCCGGTCGACCAGATCGCCGAGCAGGATCACGGTGGTATCGGCCGGGGCGCGGACCCGGTCGTCGTTGTCGATCTGCGCGATCATGCGGCACAGCAGATCGCGCCGTCCATGAATATCGCCGATTGCGTATACCCTCTGCCCCTCGGGAATCGCGGCGATAAGCGCGGACTCCGGCTGGGGATCAAAGAAGGCACGCAATTTTTTGAGCATAGGATGTTTTACCCGAAGAGTCCCATATGGTTAGAAACTGACCAAACGCAAGTCGGCCAGGCCCCCTGTCAATCAACGCCGCACCGGCCGAGTTGTGCCAAAATTAGATAAATATATCCGCACGCGCCGCGATCCCCGCCGCTGCAACTCTCCGTAGCAGCGATTGGGTCCGCCGGTCCCACCCGTTCACATCCATTTTGCAGCATCAGGGCACGCGTCGCTGCGCGTCAAACGGGAAGTGACGAACCGGTCCCCGCGCCGGTCCATCAGTGCCGATGCGCCGATCAGCGCAAGTAGAACTCGATCGTCGTGACCACGCGCACTTTCTTGAACGGCGTGTCCGAGACGCCCCAGCCACCGCCCGAATCGCCATCGCGCGCGGTCACTTCGAAGTAGCCCTGCGTTGCGCTCTTGATCCCGCCGACGCCGGTGCCGCTGTCCTTGGCGAACTGCTCGGCCGAGCGGCGCGCATCGCGGGTCGCCTCGGCGATCATCGGCGGCTTGATCGCGTTGAGCTTGGTGAAGGTGTAGGCCATCCCCGAACCCTCCTCGAGCAAAACCCCGCGCCGCACCAGATCGAATTGGCGGCGCACCGCATTTTGCGCGCGCTTGATATCGGTGGTGCGCAGCGCCATCCGCTGGCGCACGGTGAAACGGGTCACGCCGTTGTCGGTGCTGGTGCTCACGTTGACCCCGGTGGGCTGGAGCGCATCGGATGCGAAACCGAGACCATTGAAGAAGTCGCGGATATCCTGACTGTTCTGGTCGACGCTGGCCTGCGCGCTCGCGAGATCGGGCGCGGTCGCCGAATAGGCGATCGTCCAGGTGGCGAGATCGGCGGTCACTTCCTTTTCCGCAACGCCGCGCACGGTCACCGCGCGGTCCGCCTCGCGCGAGCGGCGCAGCCCGTCGCCGAGCAGATAGCCACCGACAATCACGCCAAGCGCAAGGATCGCGGCGCTGATCATGGTGATCTGGCCGCGGTGCGTGCGGTGAAACGGGCGGGCTTTCCCTGCGCCATGGGTGCTAAGCGCTTGGGTTTCGTCGGCGAAATCCGTATCATCGATGGGCATGGCTGGTTCTTTCTGAAGGGCGTTGATCCCGCGATGAAATGTGCGTTTTCATCGATGAACCGAGTTTGAACGCGTGAGGAGCCGTTAAGTGACCCAATTTTTGCATGCCATGATTCGTGTGAGCGATCCTGAGGCGACTATCGCCTTCTTTGAACTCATCGGGGTCAAAGAAGTTCGCCGGTTCGACAGCGAAAAGGGCCGATTCACCCTGATTTTTCTGGCCGCACCGGGCGGCGAAGGGGTGGCTGAGGTCGAGTTGACCTATAACTGGCCGCCCGAAGACGGCACGGGCGAAGTCTATACCGGCGGGCGCAATTTCGGCCACCTCGCCTACCGGGTCGAGAATATCTACGAGACTTGCGCCAAACTGATGGCCGCCGGCCACACCATGCACCGCCCGCCGCGCGACGGGCACATGGCCTTCGTCAAATCCCCCGACGGCATCTCGATCGAGCTGCTGCAGGACGGCCATCTGCCGGTGGCCGAGCCCTGGGCCAGCATGGAGAACATCGGCAACTGGTGAGGGCCGCGCTGCGCGTTGACAAGCTTATGCTTGTTCGGAAGCCGCAATCCGAACCAGCAAAGCCTCAACCTGCACTTGCGCGCCCGCTGACACGGTCAACTCGGCGACCGTCCCGTCGAACGGCGCGGTGAGCGCGTGTTCCATCTTCATGGCTTCGAGGACGAGCAGCCTCGTCCCCTTGGTGACGGTATCACCCGCCGCGACTTCGACCGCGATGACCTTGCCGGGCATGGGAGCGAGGATGGCGCCGTCGCCTGCATGATGCGTGTTCGAGCCTCGAGATTCGCGGATGGTGATGCGAAATGTCTCCCCGATGGATGACGAATAGACAACATCGCCGATGCGTTCGGCGGGAAAGTGGCGCTCGTGGTCCTCGTGAAGTTCATAGTCGAGGTGGCCAACCTTAGGCTTCCCATCGATACTGAGGAGCACCTTCCCCTCCGCCTCAGCATTGAGACGAAAACCCGTCAGACCAACAGGGATGGCAGGCGAGGTCAGCAGCTTTGCAGCGTGGACCAAAGCCGACCCGCTCGGGCCTTCATCCTCGAAAAAGCGAAAAGGGTGTTCCTCGATAAAGGCGGTCGACAATCGTTCCCTGGTAAAGTCTGGCTCGACCAGCAGACCGAACAGCATCGATGCATTTGTCTTTACCGGCCAGCAGCCGACCTGACCCACTGCATGCGTGAGCGCAACCTCGGCCTCTAAGCGATCCGGCCCGTGGGCGATCATCTTCGCGATCATCGGATCATAGAACGGGGTAACCTCGTCACCCTCCTCGAACCCACTATCGACACGAAGCTTGGAATCGCTTTGGTTCCAGTTCCAGGTCCCATCCACGGCCTTGTATTCATAAGGCTCGAGCTTTTCGGGCAAGCGGAAGTATTCCAGCTTGCCAATGCTGGGCAGCGAACCCTTGGCCGGGTCCTCCGCATAGAGCCGCGCCTCGATTGCGTGGCCGTTGATCCGTAGTTGATCCTGCCGCCTCGGCAGCGGCTCCCCGCTCGCCACGCGCAATTGCCACTCCACCAGATCGACACCAGTGATCATCTCCGTCACCGGATGCTCCACCTGCAGCCGCGTGTTCATTTCCATGAACCATATCCGGTCTGCGCGCAGGCCTTCGCTGGCGTCCGCGATGAACTCGATAGTCCCCGCGCCGACATAATCGACCGCCTTCGCCGCCTTCACCGCCGCCGCGCAGAGCGCTTCGCGCGTCGCCTCGTCCATGCCCGGCGCGGGGGCTTCCTCGATCACCTTTTGGTGCCGCCGCTGGAGCGAGCAGTCGCGCTCGAACAAATGCACGACATTGCCATGGGTATCGCCGAACACCTGCACTTCGATATGGCGCGGGCGCTGAATGTATTTCTCGATCAGCACATGGGCATTGCCGAACGAGGACGCCGCCTCGCGCTGGCACGAGGCGAGTGCATCGGCGAAATCGCCGGCGCTCTCCACCTTGCGCATCCCCTTGCCGCCGCCGCCCGCGACGGCCTTGATCAGCACCGGGTAGCCGATTTCCGCCGCACGCTCGGCAAGGAAGGCCGGGTCCTGGTTCGCGCCCATATAGCCCGGCGTGACGGGCACACCCGCCGCCGCCATCAACGCCTTGGCCGCATCCTTGAGCCCCATCGCGTTGATGCTGGACGGCTTTGGGCCGACCCAGATCAGGCCAGCGTCGATCACGGCCTGCGCAAACTCGGCGTTTTCGGAGAGAAACCCATACCCCGGATGAATCGCCTCCGCACCCGTCGCGAGCGCAGCCGCGATGATCTTATCGCCCACCAGATAGCTCTCGCGCGCCGGGCTGGGGCCGATATGCACCGCCTCATCCGCCTGCCGCACATGCAGCGCATTGCGGTCAGCATCGGAATAGACCGCGACGGTGCGAATACCCCGGCCCCGCGCAGTGCGGATAATGCGGCAGGCAATCTCGCCGCGATTGGCGATGAGCAGTTTTGTGAACACGAGGGTGTCATCCTGTTTCGGCTAGCCGGGCTTCCCATCATTACGACGTAAAACACTTCAACCAAATAAAATATCACGCCCAGACATATACTTCAAGCAGGCTGAAGCACAAAGTGCGCCCCATTTACACGCAAATCGCCTTCCGAATATTTTGAAAAAACGTGGTGAACTTTGATCTTATCGAATTCTTGGCTCTCTCCTAGCCATTCAACGATATCAACCATTGTAAACCCGGCATTCTTGAACATTTCTTTGAAGTCCGGAGTTCGGAGCCGGTTTTGATAGTGAATGCCCGGGTTGAACAAGGCCCAAGCCGACTGGCCAAACCGCAGGTAGTTATACGATGTGATAGACGGATCGGCATGCGCATAGTGGTCCGAATAATCGATCGTATGCCGCATCATGCCGTCCGGAGCAATCACGCGGCGGCATTCGGCAACGATAGCAGCACAAACGGATTGCGGCACATGTTCGAACACGCTCGTTGTGGTTATGACGTCAACCGAACCGGCAGCCAATCCTGTTTTCGTGGCGTCAGCGGGAGCGTTATAAGAAATTCCATAAAATTCAGATAGATCAGTAGCGAAATTGGCCTCGGTCACTAGCCTCTGGGGCACGCGCAAGCAACCGGGCGGGGCATCCACCTGCAAATGCCGGATAACCGCATTGACAGTCTCGGCGCGGGCCCAGCGGCGAATATCAATCGCAATCTGACGATTGATGCCATAGCAAAAGTAAATGAGATTTGCGTATAGATCCCACCCTGCACCAATCTCAAGCAAGGTTATCTTGTCGATGTCCTGCCGTCTGGCCACAATCGCTTTCGCATGAGCAATCTGTGCGCTGGCCGTCTTGCTTGTGGGTGACAACGTCCTTGGCAGCGTACGAGTTACATCGCGTTGAAATTTATAATAAATCTTCTCACCGAAAGGGATTTTGTCGAAGATATTGAAGGCCACTGCCTTCGCCAACCAATTAACACTAACTTTCCGGTGGGACGCCATGTCCAAGTTGCCTCCGTCGCGAACCGATGTTTGGACAACTGCATCATAAAGCGCAGTCGCGCATGAGCAGTTGTTACCGCGCTCTTAACGCAAGAAACTTTTTCGCGTCATTACGTTTTTTGAGCTGTCCCTTTTCGGGAGACTGAACCGCACATAAATGAACGGGGCGCGCGCAATCCTCGAATCCGGCCTATTGCAACGCCGCCAGAAAACACAAGCACGCCGCAATCGACAGCATCGTCCGCACGCCGTGCAGCCCGTTCCATTTGCGCAGCAGCGGGCGGATGCGCGCATCGCCTGAGGATGGATCAATGCCCATCAGGATGGTGTTGGTCGGCATGATCACGATGAGCGTGAACGGCCAGTTCGCGATCATCAGCAGCGCGCCACACAGGAACAGCACCTGCCCCGATTGCCACCATGCCGCGCCGCCGAAAAGAAACGCAACGATGGCAAGCGCCGACTGCATCGCAAAGCCGCGCTTGTAAGACGGCTTCCACTGCCGCAGCAGCGCGCTGTCTTCGAGCAGCATGCGCGCGGGCTGCTCTGCCACGTTGATGTAGAACGCCGCACCAGCGAAAAGCGCAGCGGACATGAGCGCAAGATTTCCTGTTAGCATAAGTGCCCCCTCACATCCGGAACACGCCAAACCGGGGCGCCTCCGCAATCGGCGCTTCCAGACACACGCCTAGCGCCAGCCCCAACACATCGCGGGTCTGCACCGGGTCGATCACGCCGTCATCCCAAAGCCGCGCGGTGGCGTAATACGGATTGCCCTCGTCCTCGTATTTCTGCCGGATCGGGGCCTTGAAGGCTTCGGCTTCCTCGGGCGTCCATTGGTCCGCATCACGGTGCACCGTGGCCAGCACCGAGGCCGCCTGTTCGCCGCCCATCACGCTGATGCGCGCGTTGGGCCACGTAAACAAAAAGCGCGGATCGTAAGCCCGGCCGCACATGCCATAGTTGCCCGCGCCGAAGCTGCCCCCGATCACCACGGTCAGCTTGGGCACTTGCGCGGTGGCCACCGCCGTGACGAGCTTCGCGCCGTGCTTGGCGATGCCTTCAGCCTCATACTTGCCGCCGACCATGAAGCCCGAAATGTTCTGCAGAAACAGCAGCGGAATGCGGCGCTGGCACGCCAGCTCGATGAAATGCGCGCCCTTCTGCGCGCTTTCGCTGAACAGCACGCCGTTGTTGGCAAGGATCGCCACCGGCATGCCCCAGATATGCGCGAAACCGCAGACCAGCGTCGTGCCGTAAAGCGCCTTGAATTCATGGAACTCGGATGCGTCGACAATCCGCGCGATCACCTCGTGGACATCGTAGGGCGCGCGGACGTCATCGGGAATGATGCTGTAGAGGTCTTCGGCGTCGTACTTCGGCGGGCGCGGCGGCTGGAAAATGGGGACTGTCCCCATTTTTGTCCCGAGGTGGCTGACAATGTCCCTGACAATCGTCAGCGCGTGCTCGTCGCTGTCTGCCAGATGATCGACCACGCCCGATTTGCGCGCGTGGAGGTCCCCGCCGCCGAGCGCTTCGGCGGTGATTTCCTCGCCCGTCGCGGCTTTGACCAAGGGCGGCCCCGCAAGGAAGATCGTGCCCTGTTCACGCACGATCACGCTTTCGTCGCTCATCGCCGGCACATAGGCGCCGCCCGCAGTGCAACTGCCCATCACGCAGGCGATCTGCGGGATCTGGCGCGCGGACATCTGCGCCTGGTTGAAGAATATCCGCCCGAAGTGATCGCGGTCCGGAAACACTTCGGCCTGGTGCGGCAGGTTCGCGCCCCCGCTGTCGACCAGATAGATGCACGGCAGATGGTTGGCTGCCGCGATTTCCTGCGCGCGCAGGTGCTTCTTCACCGTCATCGGATAGTAGGTGCCGCCTTTCACCGTGGCATCGTTGCACACGATCATGCATTGGCGGCCCGACACGCGCCCGATCGCGGTGATCAACCCCGCGCCTGGCACTTCATCGCCGTAAAGCCCGTTCGCCGCCAGCTGGCCCAATTCGAGCAGGGGCGAGCCGGGATCGAGCAGGCGCTCCACCCGGTCCCGCGGCAGCAGCTTGCCGCGCGCGGTGTGACGCTCGCGGCTGCGGGCATCGCCGCCCAGCGCCGCCTGCGCCACTTTGGCCCGCAGCGCCTCGGCCAGCGCACGGTTGTGGAGGCTGCGGACCTGCGCCTCGGGGCTGGAAGGGTCGAGCGAGGTGGGAAGCACGGGGGCGCTCATGCTGGGACCTCCACAAGCCGCTCACCAAGCGGCGTGGCGAAGCGCAGCAAATAGCCGTCAGGGTCCTGAACCAAAACCTCCAGCTGCCCGAATTCAAGCATATCGGCGCGATACCAGTTTTCGGCAAGCGGGCGGAATGGAGCTAACCCGGCGTCGCTCAACTTGCGCGCGACAGCAGCCGCATCATCAACTTCGATCTGAAGATTGACACCTCGGCCAAATGGCGGCTCCAATGGCCCGGTCGACCATGCGCCGTCCATTTGTTCGAGCATGACTTGCGCGTCGCCGATGCTCAGATAGGCGAAGCCTTCGCGCGCAAAGGCGATGCTGGCGCCGATGACCTGCGTATAAAACGCAAGGCTCCGTTCAAGGCTCGAACACGCCAACTCGGGGACGAGCGGTGCCCACCGTGATGGGAACCCGCTCACGCCGCACCGATCAATTCGCGCCCGATCAGCATGCGCCGGATCTCGTTGGTCCCCGCGCCGATATCGAGCAGCTTGGCGTCGCGCAGGTAGCGCTCCACCGGCCAGTCCTTGGTATAGCCCGCGCCGCCCAGCGCCTGCACCGCCTCGCCTGCCACGCGGAAGGCGTTCTCGCTCGACATCAGGATCACACCTGCCGCATCGAAGCGCGTGGTCTGCCCGGCGTCAGCCGCGCGCGCCACGGCATAAGTATAGGCCCGCGCCGATTGCAGCGCGACATACATGTCGGCCACCTTGCCCTGCATCAGCTGAAAAGCGCCGATCGGTTTGCCGAACTGCTTGCGCTCGCGGACATAGGGGATGACCGTATCGAGGCAGGCCTGCATGATCCCGAGCGAAATTCCGGCCAGCACCACGCGCTCGTAATCAAGCCCTGACATCAGCACGCCGACGCCGCCGTGAAGCGGACCCATCACGTTTTCCTCGGGCACGAAGCAGTCATTGAACACCAACTCGGCGGTGGGCGAGCCGCGCATGCCCATCTTGTCGATCTTCTGGCCGATCGAGAAACCGGGCATATCCTTTTCGATCAGGAACGCGGTGATCCCCCGGCTCGCGGCCTCGGGCGCGGTCTTGGCATAGACCACCAGCGTATCGGCATAAGCCGCGTTGGTGATCCAGAACTTGGTGCCATTGAGCAAGTGGCCGCCCTGCACGCTCTCGGCCTTGAGCTTCATCGAGACCACGTCCGAACCCGCGCCGGCTTCGGACATCGCAAGGCTGCCGACGTGCTCGCCGGAAATCAGCTTCGGCAGATACCTGGCCTTCTGCTCGTCATTGCCCCAGCGGCGGATCTGGTTGACGCACAAGTTCGAATGCGCGCCGTAGCTGAGCCCGACCGAGGCGGAGGCACGGCTCACTTCCTCGACCGCGATGACATGGTCGAGATAGCCGAGGCCCAGCCCGCCCCATTCCTCTTCGACCGTGATCCCGTGCAGCCCAAGCGCGCCCATCGCGGGCCAGAGATCGCGCGGGAACCAGTCCTGCGCATCGACCTTTGCCGCCAGCGGGGCAATCTGCTCGTCGGCAAAGCGGGCCGCCGCCTCGCGGATCATAAGCGCGCTCTCGGGCAGGCCGAAATCGAGATCGGGGGTGGCGCGCATCATTCTTCTCCCATCATGGCCAGCAGGCATAGCAGCCCGCACGCTGCGTGAAAGATTGAATCGCCCTGCGTTGCCGTGCAAGCCCGGTGCGGTTAGGATTGGGGCCATGAGCAAGCTATCGACTGCCAAGGGGCCCACGGGCGTCCCCCTGCTGGAAACCACCATCGGCGAAGCGCTGACTCTGGCGGCGCAGCGGTGGCATGGCGAACTGGCGCTGGTATCGCGGCATCAGGGGGTGCGCTGGACATGGGGCGAGCTCGATGCCGAGGTCGACCGCGTGGCGACCGGCCTGCTCGATCGCGGCGTGGCCAAGGGTGACCGGGTGGGCATCTGGGCACCCAATGGCGCAGAGTGGACCGTGATCCAGTTTGCCACCGCACGGATCGGCGCGATCCTCGTCACGATCAATCCTGCCTACCGGACGTCCGAAGTCGGCTATGCGCTGAACAAGGTCGGCTGTTCGGTGCTGGTCTGCGCGGCTTCGTTCAAGAGCAGCGACTATATCGCCATGCTGCGCGAACTGGGGCCGGAAAACCTGCCGCATCTGCGGCTGATGGTGGCGCTGGGCGACGCCGCGCACGCAGGGTTTCTGCCATGGCAGAGCCTGCGCGCCGAAGCCGACCCCGAGCGGCTGGCGCGCGCGGCGGCCGGCCTCGACCGGCACGATCCGATCAACATCCAGTTCACCAGCGGCACCACCGGCTTTCCCAAAGGCGCGACGCTGACCCACCGCAATATCCTCAACAACGGCTACTTCACTGGCCACACGATCCATTTCACCCCGGCGGATCGCATCTGCATCCCGGTGCCGCTGTATCACTGCTTCGGCATGGTCATGGGCAATCTGGCCGCGCTCACCAGCGGCGCGGCGATGGTCTATCCGAGCGAGGCGTTCGATCCGGCCCGCACGCTCGCGGCGGTGGCGGCGGAAGGGTGCACCGCGCTCTATGGCGTGCCGACGATGTTCATCACGGTCCTCGGCCACCCCGATCTGGCGCATACCGATGTCTCCAGCTTGCGCACCGGGATCATGGCAGGGGCGCCCTGCCCGACCTCAACCATGCTTGAGGTCATCGAGCGGCTCAATATGCGCGAGGTAACGATCGCCTATGGGATGACCGAAACCAGCCCGATCACCGCGCAGACCGCGACCGATGATCCCCTCGCCGAGCGGGTCGAGACCGTTGGCCGGATGCATCCGCATGCGGAGGCGAAAATCATCGGCCCCGCCGGCGAGACATTGCCGATCGGCGAGCAAGGCGAGTATTGCGCGCGGGGATACTGCGTGATGCAGGGCTACTGGGACGATCCCCAGCGCACCGCCGAGGCGATCGACGCCGAGGGCTGGATGCATTCGGGCGATCTCGCGACGATCGACGCGGCGGGCTATGTGCGCATCACCGGGCGGATCAAGGACATGATCATCCGCGGCGGCGAAAACATCTATCCGCGCGAGATCGAGGAATACCTGTTGCGCCACGCGGCCATTGCCGATGCGCAAGTGTTCGGCGTGGCCGACGAAAAGTTCGGCGAGGAAGTCTGCGCCTGGGTCATCGCACGGGCGGGAGCGGCACTCACGGCGGAAGATGTAATAAGCCACTGCAAGGGCAACATCGCGCACTACAAAGTGCCGCGCTATGTGCGCATCGTCGAATCCTTCGTGATGACCGTGACCGGCAAGGCGCAGAAATTCGAAATGCGGCGAATGATGGAAACCGAGCTCGGCGTTTCGGGCTAACGGCGCGCGGCGGGCGGCCTCAGATCCACCAGCGTCATCACCGGCCCGCCGATCCGCCCGGCCACCGGGCGCAGGATCGCCTCCACCCGGCCGGTCCTGTAGAGCGCCTGGTAGGCTTCGTACTCGCGGCGATACAAGGCCATTTCCTTGCGGTAGTCTTCCTCGTGCGAGATCAGCGCGAAATCGGCGCGGCAATCGGCGCGGCGGGCGGGCGGCAGCGTGCCATAATCGAGGATCGACTGCCCGCCGCGCGCCAGCTCGATCGTGGCATATTCGGCGCGGCCATGGATCAGCGCGACAACATCGACACAGCCAGCCCTGCCCATCGGAAACAGCAAGGTCCAGGGCTGGTCGATCAGATCAAACGCGTTGTGTTCGATCAGAACGCGGCTGCCCGGCGGAATATGCTGCAGCGCCCAGTGCGAGGCGATCTGCCGGGTATCGTTCATGCGGGCGCGGGCGTCGGAAAAATCGCGCAGAGTGAGCAAGGCCGCCACCGTGAGCAGCACCGCGACGGGCACGCCGGTTGCCAACGGGGCAAACCCGCCAGTGTTGCCGACTCGCGCCTTGAGCAGATCGATCAGCGCGGCGAAGCCGAGGCCCGCAAGCATCGCGCCCAGCGGCATCAGCGGCAGCGACCACCGCTCCCAGATCAGATGCTGCGCGCAGATCAGGATCAGGAACGCACCGGTTACTGGAGCCACGATGGCCAGCGCCAAGCGGTGGCGGCGCAGCTCCAGCGCGCCGAGCGCGGCCAGTCCCAGCCCGAGCCCGCCGAAACCCCACAGCATCGCCCCGCGGAAATACCAGTGCAGGTTGTACCAGAACGTGCCGCCGTTCGCGCCGACATGATGTGGCCGGCTCTCCCCTTGCAGGTTGCTCATCGCTGTCGGATAATCGAGCAGCAGATAGGGCGAGACGATGAACAGGATCGCGACCGCGGCCAGCCCCGAAACCAGCATCCGGGTGGCCGCCGTGCGCGCGGGGAGCGTGCCGGATCGCACTGCAAACACGCTGGCGGTCAGAATTGCGACGCCGGTGAGCGCGAACGGCCATTTGGTGGCGACCGCGACGCCAAGCCACAGTGCGGCCATGCCATAGGCGCGCCATGTGCCCGAAGCCGCGATCGCGGCGCAGGCGCGCATGCAGAGCAGCATGAACATGCAACCCATCACATCCGAGCGGATGATCTGCGACCAATTGAGAAAAACCGGGTTCAGCGCCAGGAGCAGCGCCGCCACCAGCCCCGCCCGTTCGCCGAAAAGCCGCCGCGTCAGCGACCAGGTGAGCCAGATCGTGCCGAGCGCGAACAAAGTCATTGCGATCCGCCCCGGCACAACGATCCATGAAGGATCGGCATAGACCATATCACCGAACTGCGAGGCGGACGCCGCGCGCCCCGTCAGCAGCGCGAAGACAAAGACCCCGGCATTGATCACCGCCAGCACATACATCGTCGTCGTCGCCGGATGCCCGAACCAGCCGGGATTGAGCGTCGCGCCGCGCAGCATCTTGAGCGCGCCCAGCTCGAACATCAGCTCGTCCTGATCGTTCATCGCGGGCAGGCCGAAGCGGATGCTTGCCAGCCGCAATGCGAGCGCGGCCAGCAGGATAAAAGCAACCAGCCATCCGGCCCGGCCCAGCCGAAAACCCCGTCCCAGCCCCCGCATCAAACGCCCGCTGCCATGGGCGCGGCAGCCCGGCGCGCAGCGGCGGGCATGTAGGCGCGGCGGGGGGGCGGCGTGCCGGTCATGGCGCCTCCTGCGGCGCGGGCGCTGCGCTTGGCCCAGCGCCCCGTTTCGGGCGGCGCAGGCCGGGAAGCAGCGGCAGATCGCGGCGGAAGCGCCAGCGCCCGCTCCATCCCCCGGAGCGGATATCGGCCCAAACATCGGCGATGGTCACCCCCGCGAGCAGCGCCGCCATCGTCAGCATCAAACCCGGCCGGAGCAGCGACATCAGCCCGAAGCCGTATTCGGCGATGACATAGGTGTTTCCCAGAAAGCTGTCGCGCACCAGCGGCGGCGCGCCGCCAAGCGTGATGTCGAAGGAAATGCACAGCACATAGGCGATGACGATCGCGATCGGCCGCGCGATGCCGCGCCAGCTCTCCATGAACACGAACAGGATGAGCAGCACTTGCGTGTAGCCCCCCGCTTCCGAAGCGCTGAGGGCGAGCGAGATCGCCAGATAGACGAGGCGGTGCTGCGGGACCGCCTCGGGCCGGAGCCATGCCGCCGCCGACGCCAGCAGGATCATGGCCTGCACCCCGCGCGTCAGCACGGTGACGATAATCAGCACGATCGAGGCTTCGTACGATCCAAGGATAACATAGACCGGGAACGACCCGTCGAGCAGCAGCCGCACGGGGATGTAGCTTGAAGGAAACCACAGATCGAGCAAGGCCGCCGCGCCGAACCCGCCCGAATAATTGCCCAGATTGCGGATCAGCTGGGCCGGGCTGCCTTCCCCCAATATGTACCACGTCACCAGATAGACCAGCACCGTCGCGATCACCGCGCCCTCGACCGCCAGCCAGCGCCGCCGCAGCAGCGGAGCAAGCAGCGCGGCCACCAGGTAGACCTTGAAATTCACCGCGATCCCGGCGAACAACCAGCGCAACCGCGCCGATTTCAGCAGCGGGCCATAGGCCAGCACCATGCAGGCATAGCAGAACAGCAACAGATTGCCGCGCTCGAAAGCGAACAGCATCGGAAAGCCGAACGCTAGCGCGAAGGCACGGGGCAGCGCCGTCGCGCGATCGATCTTGCGGAAACTGAGATAAGTCAGCGGAAAATTGGCAACCCACATCAGCGTAAGCGCCACCCCGCCGAGCCAGTCGCACGGGCGGACTTCCTCGGAATAGGTCAGATCATAGCAGTGCGGAATCGCGAACAGCTTCATCAGCACGAACGAGAGCGGCGGATAGATCGTCTGCGCAACATCGTAGGCGCCGTGATGCTGGCTCCACTGGGTGAGCGAGTACCAGTCCATCCAGGTCCCGCTCGGCTCGTAGAAGAACGGCTGCGGCAGGTAGTGATACTTGAGCAGGAACCAGATCGTGTAGACGATGCTGGCGAAGATCGGCACGCACAGCAAAAGCTCGAAGCGCCGTGTGTTGCGGCGCCTGGCAGGGGCCGCGCTCATGCCGCCCTCCGCGCAAAAATAAGGTACTTGAGCACAAAGAAGTTGAGTACCGAGACGAGAACCGCCGTGACCAGCCCGGCGAGATAGGGCGAGGTGACCACCCGCGAGACGCCGTAGAGCGTGCCAAGGCCCATCAGATAGTTGGCCGCGTAAGACACCGCGAAGCGCAGCTTGGCTGGTTCCGCCCCCCGGAACACATGGCGGCTATAGGTGAAATAGTTGAACGCCGTGCCGAGCAGGTGCGCGATGAGCTGCGCCGCGAAGATATTGAGCCCCTGCCAGACCAGCAGCGAATAGGTGCCCAGCCCGAAAGCGGTGTTGACGATCGCCGCCTGATAATAGCGCCAGATCTCGAGAATGCGCGCGCGCGGCAGCGGCATCACGGCTCAATCCGAGGGAAAGTTGACCCGCTCGCGCTCCAGCACGAGCGGCGTGCCGCGGGTTCGCTCCGAGATGATGCGGATATTCTCGCCGAGCAGCCCGAGAAAGGCAAAGAGCAACGCGAGTTCGGCCTGAACCACCGCAGCGATGAGCCACCCGGCAATGGGCCGGTCGAACGCCAGCGCGAGCACCGCGCCGAGCAGCATCATCAGCGTCATCAGCGCGCCGAACACGCCGAGATAGATCGGAAAACGCAGCAGTCGCTTCGACGATCCGGCCATCGCGGACATCGCAAAATCGAGCAGTGCGAAGAATCCGTTCTTCGATTTGCCGCCCGCGCGCGGCGGGCGGGGATAAGGTATGGTCTCCAGCCGGTAACCCGTTTCGACCAGCATCCCGCGAAAGAAGGGCTCGGGCTCGGACAGCTGGCGGATCGCGCCGATCACCCGCGCGTCGTAAAGGCCAAACCCGGTCGCGCCCGGCAGCACCGGGTAATCGCTGTAATTGCTCGCCAGCCAATACGACAGCCCCCGCATCAAGCGCAGGCCCGGCCCGTTCTTGCTTTCCCCCTGCCGCACGCCGAGCACGATATCCGCGCCGCCCCGCCATCGCTCGATCATCTGCGGCAGCAGCGCGGGCGGGTCTTGAAAATCCGCCGACATGCCGATCACCGCGCGCCCGCCGGCCTGATAGACCGCATAAGTGGGCGATCGCATCTGGCCGTAGTTGCGCGTGTTGACGATCAGCCGCACACGCGGATCGGCGGCGCAGATGGCGCGGATGATCTCGACGGTGCGATCGCTCGAACTGTTGTCGATGAAGATCACATCGAACGTGATATCCAGCGGTTCGAGCACGCCGATCACCGCGGCGCAGATCGCGGCGGCATTTTCCTCTTCATTGTAGCAGGGGATCACGACCGAGATATCCGGCGACAGTCCCGGCGGCCGCGGGGTTTGCGCCTGCAAGCTCATGCCGCCTGCTCCCTCCGCTCGAGCGGCGGGCGCATGAGGTAGAATTCGATCGCCCCTGCGAGCAATAGCAGCAGCGCGGCCACCGCCAGCGGCGTGATCCGGTATTGCCGGGCCGAATCGACATAGGCCGGTTCGAGAATGCGGACATTCACATTGGACGTCAGATCTTCGGCGGCGGCGCCTTGTAGGTAGCGCTTGTAGTTTTCATACACGGTGCGCGCGGTGTCCAGATCGCGCTTGAGCTTTTCCGCCTCGGTCGATTGGCGCACGACATCGCCTACCGAGCTCTTGTTCGAGGGCGAGAGCGAGCGGATATCGGCCAGTTGCGCTTGCAGCGAGGCTATTTCGGCGCGCGCCTGGAGCACGCGGATGTTCTGATCGGTGGCAAACTGGCGGATTGCGCTGAGTTCCACTTCCTTCGCCCGCAAGATGGCCTCGATCTCGGGAACGCGATCGCCTGCGGCAAAGAACGCCGCCTGCGGGCTGCTGTAGCGCGTCTGCAGGCGGAAATTGTCATAGGCGGCCTGCGCCTTGGCCAGCTTGTCGCTCGACGTGGCGATGAGCTCGAGCAGGATGTCGCGCTTCTTGAAAGTCTGCTCGCGCGAGATTTCCGCCTGATGCTCGCGCACCGCCTGCCCATAGGCATCGACCACACGCAGCGCGAGGTCGGGATCGTAGAGCACCGTCTCGAACTCGATGATCCCGCCGCGCAGCGCGTTGATATCGACCTTGCGTTCCAGCCAGCGATGCGTCGCGGTCGGCGTCTTGCCCAGAACCTTGTCGAGATTGACCTTGCGGATCACCTTCGAGCGGACGAACTCGCTGTGCGCCACCCGCACCGCCACTTCAACAGCGGTCTGGTTGCCGAATACATTGCCCACGGCCAACTGGCCGAAGGCGTTGCTGGGGCCAAGGTTGGGCGGCTCGGTCGGCGTCAGGCTAACCGCTGCGCGGTACTGCTGCGGAAAGAACGCGAGCAGCACGCACGCCGCGACGAGCAGCACCACGATGCCCCGCCGCAACCAGGGGCGGCGCAGCACGGGATTTGCCGCCAGCGTGCCGATGATGGAGCGCGGGGCCCGCATCAGTTGATCGTCGCCAGCGCCGCGGCGCTGAAACCGAACTGGAACAGGATCTGCGAAATATCGCGGATCTTGGCCAGCACCGAGGAGGATTGCGTGCGGATCGGCACGAACACCGTATCGCCGGGCAGCACGCGGGCTTTCAGCGCGCCGCGCCGCTTGGTCAGTACCGAACCGTTGGCGCGGACCACGAAGATATTGCCCCGGTCGCCGCCCCGGATCGCGCCGCCGGCCTGCTCGAGGTAATCGCGCACCAGACGGCCTTGGCCGGGGCTGAGCAGGAACGACGCCGGACGGTACACCGCGCCGAACACGCCCACCGTTTCCACGCGCGGCGGAATGACCACCCGGTCGTTGTTCTCCACCAGCAGCTCGCCGGGCAACGCGCGGTCCGCCGGGCCGATGTCGATCACCAGCCGCCCATCGGGCTCGTTGGTGCGCAGCTTCTCCAGAAAGCTGCGCGCCGCGGCTAGCTGGGCCTGCCGCTCGCCCGCGTCGATCAGCCGGTCGCCGCTGAGCGGCGCGGCGGCCAGCGACAGCTCCATCTGCTCGACCGCTTCGAGGAAACTGCGCCGCTGCTGCGCCCGCACCGACTCGCGCGAGAAGCGCGTGCCATAGACATAGGCGCGCTGGGTCAGCCCGCCAGCCATGGCGACCACGGTCGACAGCGGCGTGTTGGGCGGCACGAAGTAATTGCCCGGCTTGTTCACCTCGCCTTCGATCCGCACGATCGCCTGCTGCTTCTCCAGCGACCGCGCCAAGGTGCCTTCGGGCAGGATCTGCAGAATATCGCCGCCCTCTGCGGCCATTCCGGCGGCGGCAAGGCGATCAAGCTCGCGGCTGCCCACGGTGTTCTGATCGCTGAGCCGGTAAAGGATCACGCGCGAGGCATCGCCGACATTGGTCGGCCCCCCCGCCAGCGCGACAATCTCGGCCACGCTCTCGCCCGGCTTGGTCTCGTAGATCGCCTCTTCGTTAATGCTGCCGACAACCGCGATCTGCTTGCCCACAGCGGGGATGAACAGCACGTCCTCGTTCTCGAGCAGCGGATCGCGCGAGCGGTTGCCCTTGCGCAAAAGCTCGTAAAGATCGAAATCGGCAACCTCGCGCCCATTGCGATAGAGCTTGACCGAGCGGAAGCTGCCCCCCGCCGAGGGGCCGCCCGCTTGCAGCACGGCGTTGACCAGGGTCGAGAGGCTGTTGACCGAATAGGCCCCGGGCTGATTGGCAAAGCCGGTGACATAGACCCGCACCCCGCGCAACCGCTTGATCGAGGCCGTTACTTCAAAACCGCGATACTTGCGGCCGACCGCGCTTGAAATGCGATCGTGCAGATCGCGGTAACGCACGCCCAGCAGCGACACCGATCCGACATTGGCGAGATAGATATTGCCATCGCGGTCGATCGGAATATCGACGCTGCCCTCGACCGAGCCGGTCAGCGCGATCGAAATCGTATCGCCGATATTGAGCGCGTAGTCGGGCGGGATCGTCGATGTGGCGGGCATGGCGAAATTGCCCGCGCCGGGGAGCAGCAGATCGGCTCCGAACCGTTTGATCGGGCGCCCCGTCACCTGCCGGATCCAGATCTCGAACTCCCCTGGATCGGCGGGCCGCCGCAGCTTGAGGCTCTCCACATTGAGCAGGCCGTTCGGATTGATCGTGGGTCCGCCGGGCGCGCCGCCCGAAACATCGGGATCGGGTCGCGAGGAATTGCCGATCGAAACCGGCTGATAGACGGTCGATTGTCCGCCGCCGCCCCGGTCAGACCCCTGTCCGGCTGCGCTCTGCCCGCCGACGCTGCCTTGCGGCAGGCCGGTGCCCGGATCGAGCGGCGAGCCCATCGGAATGGTGCTGGGATCGATCTGTGCGGCGGCCGGCAGTGCACCCACCAGAAGGCTCACCGCGCCGGCGCAGCAAACCAGACGCCGGATGCCCCGAAATGCGGCGCGGTTTGCGCCCATGGCAACCACAGACAAGCCAGATACGATCATGGGGGGCGAGTTTCCTTGGGTTCCTGCCACGCTTCAAAGAGCCGTTGCCCTATAACCGGGTTCGCACGCAAGCGCAGCATGCAACCTATCGACCGGTATCGGCAACGCTTCGCCAATCCACGGCGCGGTTTCGCGCACCTGGTTTTCAAGCGCGACCGGCGCGATGCCGAAGCGCCCCAGGAGCGCTGCATAAGCCGCGCCGTCGCCAACATAATGGTCGGCGACGGGCTCGGTCAGCGCCGCGCGCTCGACCGGCCCGCCGCCCAGTGCCTGCACCACCACGGCGGCCACCTCGCCCAATTCGAGCGCCGCGCCGCCGCTGTCGAAGCGCACGACTTCGCCGCGCGCGCCCTCCTGCGCCAAAAGCGCGAACACGAGCGACATCAACTCACGGATCGCGACATAGCCGCGCACCACCGCGCGCGGCGCATTGACCCGCACCGGACGGCCGGCAAGTGCGTCGCGGATAAAACTGGCCAGGGCATAGGCATCGTGCTTGTTCATGTAAGGGCCGGAGAGATTGTAGATCCGCCCGATCACCGCGCGTGCCCCCCGCGTGCGCGCCCAGTCGGCAAACCGCGTCTCGTCATCGCGCTTCATCGCGCCGTATAGCCGCATCGCTGGGCTGGCCGCTGGATCATCTGCCTTGCTTGCTGCGCCCGAAGAAGCGACGAACACCGCTTCGGGCCTGATCCGCTCGATCGCCGCGATCACCGTGTCGCTGATCGCCTGGTTGGCCGCGCGATAGGCCGCCTCGTCCATCGCTTCGGCGCGTTCCTTCGCCTGAAACGCATAGTGCAGCACCCAGACCTGCCGCGCCTCGAGCAGGCCGAGATCGGCGAGCGGGCGCTGCGCCGCCGTGCGGCCTCCGCCCAGATCAATCGATCGCGCGGCCGAGCCATAGCAGCTCACGCGCGCAGCAAAGCTCTCCCCAAGCGCCCGCTCCAGCAGATCGAGCGTCGCGCGGCCGAGCCAGCCGCTCGCCCCGGTGATGGCAAAGTGGCGCTCATTGCCCCGCAGCGCCTCGGCCACCGCGGGTTCAAGCATGGGCGTGGGTTGCGACAATCGTGTCTATCAGGCTGGGAAAGCAGGCGTGCGTGGCACAGGCATCGGGCACCCAGCCTTCGGCGGCATAGCCATAGGACACGAAGTGAAACGGCACCGCCGCATTGCGGGCAACCGCGTGATCGAGTTCGCTGTCCCCCACGTAGAGGCATTCCTCGGGCGCGGCGCCGAGTTCGCCCAGCACGGTATCGAGCAGATCGGGCGCTGGCTTGGGCTGCAATCCGGCGCGGCCGCCAACCACGAGCGCAAAGTGGTCGGCCAGATTGGTGTCGGCCAGCACCTGATCGCACAGCACTTGCGGCTTGTTGGAACAGATCGAAAGGACATAGCCCGCTTCCTGCAACCGGCGCAGGCCCTCGGAAACACCGGGAAACACAGTTTCCGGGGAGGTGAAATGCCGCTGATAGCGCGCGCGGAATTCGGCCAGATCGGCGGCGGGATCGGTGCAGGCCTCGCCCAGCAGCCCTGCCACCATGTCCGCCCCACCCCGGCTCATGAATGCGCGCGCGACCACCGGATTGATGGAATCGGCAAATCCCCGCTCGGCGAGCATATCCGAAAGAATCTGCACGCAGACGGCGTTGCTGTCGACCAGCGTGCCATCCAGATCGAAGATGATATGGCGGATCACGACACCACCGGCTCGGCGGGAGCGTCGGCAATGGCCATCGCCTCGGCGAGTTCCTCGCGCGGCAGGAATGGCGAGAGATCCTCGAGCGTGGGCGAGACCATCGTGCCGTCCGCAAGCCGGCGCGAGCTCAGCTTGGGCGCGAATTCCTGGCGCTTGTCGATCATCACCTCGCACAGCTGCGGCCCGTCGCCACCCAGCGTGGCGCGGATCGCCGCCGCCAGCCCGGCATGCGTGCTCACTTGCGCCGCAGGAATGCCGAAGCCGCCCGCCAGCCGGGTAAAATCGGGGAACGTCAGCCCGCTGTCGGGTCCGCACCCGACGATATTGTCGGGGAAATGGTTCTGCTGCGATTGGCGGATCGAGTGGTAGCCGTCGTTGTTGAGCACGAAGATCTTGATCGGCAGCTGCCCGCCGACGATGGTCTGCAATTCCTGCAGGTTCATCATGATGCTGCCGTCGCCCGCCAGGCAGATGATCCGCCGCCCGCCGCCCGCGTGATAGGCACCGATCGCGGCCGGCAGGTCATAGCCCATCGAGGCGCAGCCCGAATTGGTATAGAGCCGCTGCCCGGGTTTGAGATCGGCGGTCTGGAAGATCGTGACGCAGGCGGTGCCATCGCCGCTGACGACAATGTCGCCCTCTTCCAGCGCGGCGAACAGCGCCTCGCCGAAAACGTAAGGATTGATGAGGCCTTCGGTCGTGCGGTATTCGGGGAGGACCACCGGATAGCGCGCCGCCCGCGCCGCGCTGCGCGCGAGGAACGCGGCGCGCGCGGCGGATTGGTCGTCATGCGGTAATGGCGTCTTTTCGGCCGCGGCAAAGAAATCGCGCAAATCGGCATGGATCGGCCGGTGAAGCGAGAGCGTCGGCTTGTCCAGCTCGGCACGGTCGATATCGACCATCGCCACCCGCGCATTGCGCGCGAAACTCTGCCAGTTGTAGCTGATCTGGCGGATATTCAGCCGAGAGCCGAGCACCAGCACATAGTCGGCGGTCTGCACCGCAAAGTTGCCGCTGCGATCGCCCACCGTGCCGGGCCGCCCGACATAGAGCGGATGCGCGTTGGGGATCGCATCATGCGCGTTCCAGCCGGTCACCACGGGCACGCCCAGCCGCTCGACAAAGCTTAAAAACGCCGCGTGCTGGCCCGACAGCCGCACCCCGGCGCCGGCAAGCACCACCGGCCGCTGCGCGCCGCACAGCTCTTTGATCATGGCCGCGACTTCGCTGTCCAGCGCCGCGCCTGCGAGCGCGCCGAGTTCGGACGCGGTGTTTTCCGCTTCGTCCGCATGGTCGTCGCATGCCGGGTCATAGGCTTCGAGCGTGTCGAAATCGACCGGGGCTGCCTGCACATCGATCGGCACGTCGATCCACACCGGTCCCGGCCGTCCGCGTGTTGCCAGATAAAGCGCTTTCTCGACCACGCGCCGCGCATCCTTGGGATCATCGAGCACCACCGCATACTTGGTGATGCCGCGCACCATGGCGACGATATCGACTTCCTGGTCGCCCAGCTGGCGCAGCGGAACCGGATAATTGAACGCGCAGGTCTCGCGCTTCACTTGGCCCGAGACCACGATCATCGGGATGGAATCGACATAGGCGCCGTAAACGCCATTGAGCGCGTTGACCCCGCCCGGCCCGGTGGTGACATTGACCGCCGCCGGCCGGTTCGACAGCCGGGCATAGCTTTCCGCCGCAATCGCCGCCGCCTGCTCGTGATGGGTGAACACCTTGCGCAGGCCCGGCTCGCGGCCCAGCGCATCATTGAGGTGCATCGCCCCGCCGCCGGTGAGCATGAACACATCGGTGATCCCGTGCTGCACCAGCAGCCGGGCGATCAGGTCGGCAACGCGCATCCGGGCCATGGTGATCAGGCCGCCGCTTTCACCGCGGTAAGCTGGCGCTGCTCCATCATCGCGATCCGCGCCTCGTCTTCCGAAGCGATCGTCTGGTAATAGTCGCGCTTGTTCTTGAGCCAGAGCAGCTCGAACTCGATCGCCAGCTCCATCCCGCCGCTCGCCAGCGCCGGGGTTCTGACGATATTCCCGTCGAACACCACTTTGCGCGTCTCGAAGCGATCGAGCCGCGCGGCCAGCGTGCTGGCGAGCAGCGGGATCGAATCCGGGCTCACGCCGCCGCCGACCACCAGTTCAAGATCGGTGTCGCGGCACACTTCGCTCACCCGCGTGACATAGCCGCGCATCTCGTCGGAATTCACGAACGCGCGCGTCTGGCCCATCGATCCGGCAAAATCGACTCGGCCGAACACCATGCCGACGCGGCCATCCTTGGCCACTGCCGCCATCGCATCCAGATGGTCGAATGTCTGGCGCGTTTCGACATTGAACAGGAAACTGACCTCTTCCTGCTCGCTCAGCGGATAGACCTTGTCCTTGGCGGCAATGTACTTGCTCAGCGCGTATGGTGTTTCGATCATCGGCGCGATGATATAATCCGCGCCGTAGATCCGGCATTCGATCAGATCGCGAACCGCCTCGCATCCGCCGATCTTGATCGCGACTTTGACCCCGGCCCGGCGCGCGATTTCCAGCAAGCGCAGCAGTTCGTCGACCCGCGTTCCTTCCGCTTCGAATTCCGCCTTGACCGCTACGATGCCATGGTTGGCCTTGCCCTGCTCCAGGATAGCCAACATTCTCTTTTCGTACTGATTCACTTATTTACTCCTGAGATTGCAACGCAGCGGTAGAGGTCCATCAAGCGGGGTCAGAAAGTGCAAGAGCCAGTGCAAGGGGAGGGACGATCACCTGTCGGTTGATTGAGAGAACACCGGTTGTCGCAAATTGTTCATATCCGCATTCCAAAACGCAGAGGCCCCCAAAAACCTTCACTACGGATCATAGTGCACGCAATTCGTTAACCATACGTTCGCGCACGCTACGCTCGCCCAAAGCGCTTGCCACGCGCGAAGCACACGCCGAACCGGGCGCTTGGTCGCTTTCCTGCCTTTGAACGATCGTGTTGGTCAAGGACACACCGTTTTCTTGCGCCGCAAATTGCCTTCGCGCGTGCAACAAATATCATAGGATTACGTCTTGATGGTTTTCCCCGCCCGCTGTCAACGCGCAATTTTCCGCCCGTGAAGTCCGTCCCCCATTTTGTTTACAATACAAAGACTAGCCCCAAGGTGGCTCCATTTCGGTGGCTTTGTGGCCTCTGGACGGGACGACATAAATCACTATGAGCAGCGCTCACATGCCGCCGGTCACGCTCAGCAACAACCGCACTTTCATCGCGGACCCCGCCATTTCGATCCTGGAAGCGGCGCGATCTCAAGGCATTACGCTGGAATATAGCTGCCGCACCGGCCGCTGCGGGATCTGCAAGGCACCCGTCACCAGCGGCGAGACGGTGATTCTCCGGCCAGAGGGGGAAAGCCTCTCCCCCGAAGAGACGGCGCGGGGCCTGATCCTCACCTGTTGCCGCGCCGCCGCCGGCCCGCTCGAACTCGACATCGAACCGCTCGACCGGCTTGCCGGGATCGAGATCAAGACCATCCCCGCGCGCATCGTCTCGCTCGATCGGGTGGCCCCCGACATCGCGCGCATCGTGCTCAAGACCCCGCCCGCCTCGCCGCTGCGGTTCGTGGCAGGGCAATATGTCGATATCATCGTCGAGGGGGTGCGCCGCAGCTATTCGCTCGCCAATGCGCCGCGCGAGGATGGGCTGCTCGAATTCATCATCAAGCGCTACGACGGCGGCGTGCTCAGCGCCTACTGGTTCGAGCGGGCCAAGCCGAACGATCTGCTGCGCCTCGAAGGCCCCTTCGGCACCTTTTTCCTGCGTGAGCAACGGCCCGCCAACATTCTGTTCCTCGCCACCGGCACCGGCATCGCGCCGGTCAAGGCGCTGCTCGAGGAACTGGCGACACAGCCCGCGCAGGGCGCACACCAGCGCCTCGCCGTGCTCTGGGGCAACCGCGAGGCATCCAGCTTTTGGTGGGAACCCTCCGCGCTGGGTCTCGACCTCGCGTTCGATTGCCTGCTATCGGGCCGTGATCCGGGTTGGAGCGGCAGGCGAGGCTATGTGCAGGATGCAGCGATCGAGCAGGGCTTCGACCCTTTTGACACCGCGGTCTATGCCTGCGGGTCGAGCGCGATGATCGCCTCGGCGCGCGCCGCCCTGCTGGCACTTGGGCTCCCCGCGCGGCGCTTCTTCTCCGACGCATTCGTCAGTTCAAGTTGAGGGCACAGCGCATGAAGGCAGTCATTCTTGCAGGCGGGCTCGGCACGCGCTTTGCCGAGGAAACCACGCTGCGGCCCAAGCCGATGATCGAGGTCGGCGGGCGGCCGATCCTGTGGCACATCATGAAGATCTATGCCGCGCACGGCGTCACCGATTTCGTGATCTGCTGCGGCTACAAAGGCTATGTGATCAAGGAATATTTCGCCAACTACTTCCTGCACATGTCCGACGTGACGTTCGACATGCGCGAGAACGCGATGATCGTCCACGAAAAGCGCGCGGAACCGTGGAAGGTGACGCTCGTCGACACCGGCGACGATTCGCAGACCGGCGGGCGGCTGAAACGCGTGGCCGACTATGTGAAGGACGAGGAGTTCTTCTTCTTCACCTATGGCGACGGTGTCGGCGATATCGACATCACCGCCACGATCGCCTTTCACCGCGCGCACGGCAAGGCCGCAACGCTTACCGCCGCCGCCCCCCCGGGCCGCTTCGGCGCGCTGCAGATCGAAGAGGGCCGGGTCGATCATTTTCTCGAAAAGCCGCAAGGCGACGGCGGCCTGATCAACGGCGGCTTCTTCGTGCTTTCGCCCAAAGTGCTCGATTACATCGCGGGCGACGCCACGTTGTGGGAGCAGGAACCCTTGCGCAATCTCGCGAGCGACGGCGAACTCATGGCCTATGAACACCGCGGTTTCTGGCAGCCGATGGACACGCTGCGCGAGAAGCAGTTGCTCAACAGCCTGTGGGAAAGCGGCAAGGCGCCGTGGTGCATATGGTGACCAGCGGAGCGGTTGATCCCGCCTTCTGGGCGGGCAAGCGCGTTTTCCTGACCGGGCATACCGGCTTCAAAGGCAGCTGGATGGCGCTCTGGCTTCAGCAGATGGGCGCCCATGTCACCGGTTTCGCGCTCCCCCCGCAGACCAACCCGGCGCTGTTCGACGTGGCCCGCGTCGCGCCGGGCATGACCTCGATCATCGGCGACATTCGCGAGCGCGACAGTTTCGCCGCAGCGCTGCTCGGCGCGGACCCCGAAATCGTGATCCACATGGCCGCGCAGCCGCTGGTGCGCGCGTCGTACGATGATCCGGTCGGCACCTTCGCCACCAACGTGATGGGCACCGTCCATCTGCTCGAAGCGGTGCGGGCGGCCCCCCATGTGCGCGCGGTTTGCGTGGTCACCACCGACAAGTGCTACGAAAACCGCGAATGGGTCTGGGCCTACCGCGAAGACGAGGCGATGGGCGGGCACGATCCCTACAGCAGCTCCAAAGGCTGCGCCGAGCTGGTCACGGCGGCCTATCGCCGCTCGTTCTTCAGCGGCAGCGGCGCGGTCGGCATCGCCTCGGGCCGCGCGGGCAATGTCATCGGCGGCGGCGACTGGGCTACCGATCGGCTGATCCCCGATATCCTGCGATCGGTCAGCAACGGCGAGCCGGTGCCGATCCGCAATCCGCTGGCAACGCGGCCGTGGCAGCATGTGCTCGAGCCGGTCGGCGGCTATCTCGTGCTGGCGCAGGCGCTGTGGGACAATCCCGCCGCCGCCGCGCAAGCCTGGAATTTCGGCCCGCGCGACGAGGATGCGCGGCCCGTGCACTGGATCGTCGATGAGCTCTGCGCGCTTTGGGCCAAGGACGGTGGGCGCGGCGCAGGCTGGACCAAGGATGGCAGCGAGCAGCCGCATGAAGCCCGCTATCTCAAGCTCGATATTTCCAAGGCCCGCGAAGGGCTGGGCTGGCAGCCGCGTTGGACCCTGGCGCAGGCGCTGGACAGCATTGTCCGGTGGCACCGCGCCTTCCTCGCCGGCGACGACATGCACGCCTATTGCCTCGCCGAAATCGCCCGCTTCACCAGCGCCGCCCACTGACCCTTCCGCACAGGACCTGCCATGACCGCTGACGACCTCCGCGCCGAAATCCGCAAACTTGTCGGCCAATATGCCGAGGCCCAGTTTGCGCCCAAACCGTTCGTCCCGGGCGAGACGACGATCCCGCCCGCCGGCAAAGTGATCGGCGCGCCCGAGATCGAGCTGATGGTCGAGGCCTCGCTCGATGGCTGGCTGACCACGGGCCGGTTCAACACCGAGTTCGAGACCCGGCTCGCCAAGATCCTCGGCGCGCCTTATGTGCTCACCACCACCTCGGGCTCATCGGCCAATCTGCTCGCGCTGTCGTGCCTCACCAGCCACAAGCTGGGCGATCGCCGCCTCAAACCCGGCGATGAAGTGATCACCGTCGCCGCCGGTTTCCCCACCACGGTCAATCCAGCGGTGCAGCATGGCCTCGTCCCCGTGTTCGTCGATGTGTCGCTGCCGACCTACAACATCGACACCAGCCTCATCGAAGCGGCGATCACCGACAAGACCGGCGCGATCATGATCGCGCACACTTTGGGCAATCCGTTCAATCTCGCCGAAGTGCGCCGCATCTGCGACGAACACGATCTGTGGCTGGTCGAGGATTGCTGCGACGCGCTCGGCGCGACTTATGACGGCAAGCGTGTCGGCCTGTGGGGCGATGTCGCCACCTTGAGCTTCTACCCCGCGCATCACATGACCATGGGCGAAGGCGGCGTGGTGTTCACCCAGTCGCTCGAACTGCGCCCGATCATCGAATCGATCCGCGACTGGGGCCGCGATTGCTATTGCGCGCCGGGCTGCGACAACACCTGCGGTTCGCGCTTCCGCCAGCAGCACGGTTCGCTGCCGTTCGGCTATGACCACAAATATGTCTATTCGCACCTCGGCTACAATCTCAAGATCACTGACATGCAGGCGGCCTGCGGCGTGGCGCAGCTCGACCGGGTCGAAGGCTTCATCGCCGCGCGCCGCCGCAATTTCGGCCTGCTCACCGAGCGGCTGAAAAGCCTCGAGGAAATCTTCATCATGCCCGAAGCGACGCCGAATTCGGACCCGTCGTGGTTCGGCTTCCCGCTGACCTTGCGCGAAGGCGTCGATGCCAAACGCGTCGATGTCACGCGCTTCCTCGATCAGAACAAGATTGGCACCCGCCTGCTGTTCGCGGGAAACCTCACTCGCCAGCCCTATTTCGAACACGTCAACTACCGCGTGGTGGGCGATCTCACCGAGACCGACCGGGTGACGATGAACACCTTCTGGCTCGGGCTCTATCCCGCGCTCGGCGCAGAACAGTTCGACTATGTCGGCGAAAAGCTGGAAGAGTTCTTCGGGCTGAATTTCTGAGGGCAGGAGCAAAGCGCCTTCAAACTGTCCTTCGGTCGAAGAGGAAGGCGGTTTGGTTTCGCGCAGAGACGCAGAGGAAGCAGGTGCGCGCCGAGATACCGCATGAGCCGCAGGCTCCTGAGGGCTACAATGGTCGGATTCTCAATCAAAGCGCGGCAATGCCGCAAGCCCAAGGCCGCCGCGCCCTCTGCTTCCTCTGCGCCTCTGCGCGAACCACCTTCGCCAAAGCCATGTGCGCAAAACCCGCCTCTGCCGGATGCTCGAACGGTTGCCCTCAAGCCTCGTAGACCACCCGCCCCCCGGTCACGGTGCGCACGATCTGGATGTCCTTGATCCGCTCGGGCGCGGCCGTCAGCGGATCGTCGGCCAGCATCACGAAATCGGCCAGCTTGCCCGGCGTGATCGAGCCCTTGATCGTCTCCTCGCGGCTGGCATAGGCCCCGTTCAGCGTATTGATCCGCAGCGCCTCGGCCGGGGTCACGCGCTGGCTCGCGCCCCACACTTCGCCGTTCCAGCCGGTGCGCGTGACCATGCCCTGCATCCCCATCAGCGGCGCGAACGGCCCGGGGTAAAAGTCCGATCCGGCGCACGCCGGTATTCCGGCATCGAGAAACGCGCGGAAGGCCATGCAGCGCTGCATCAGCTCCTCGCCATAGAATTTGAACTTGTCGGGATTGTAATAGGCATACGACGTGAACGGTGCAGGGATCGCGCCCGCCGCCTTGATCCGCCGCACCAGATCGTCGTTGATCAGCGTGCAATGCGTAATCTTGGGCCGCGCATCGCGGAGCGGAAAGAGCCGCTGCACCCGCTCGAACGCGGTGAGCACCATGCCGATCGCGACATCGCCATTGGCGTGGCAATTGACCTGGATGCCCGCGCGGTGGACCTTCTCCACCCACGCGTTGAGCGGTTCCTGCGCCTCGGTAATGTTGCCGTAGTAAGGCGGCGTGCGGCCTGCATAAGGCGTGCTGCGCGCCAGGGTCCGCTCGGAAAACGAGCCGTCGACGGTATGCTCTGCGGTCGCGCCCAGCTTGATCCACTCATCGCCAAAGCCGGTCTGCAGGTTGCTCGCGATCATGGTATCGAGGAACGGGGGATAAGCCTCGTAGCTGACGCGGTGGAGCAGCTCGCCGCTGCGCCGGATCGCCTGCAGCGCGGCCAGATCGCCGCCCTGATGATGCACCCCGGTCAGGCCATAGCGGGCAAAGACTTTGGACATATGCGCCGCCGCCTCGCGCGCGCGCTGCTCCTGCTGCGCCGGGGTATAGACAGGGCGGGCGCCGAACTTGCCGATCACATCGAGCGCGTTGTCGGTCACCCGGCCATTGGGCTCGCCATTGGCATCGCGGTCGAACGTGCCGCCTTCCGGGTTCGGGGTGTCGCGGGTGATCCCCGCCAGTTTGAGCGCGTAGGAATTGAAGAAGCCGGTGTGACCGCCCCGGTGATGCACCCAGACCGGATGATCGCGCGACACCTGATCGAGATCGGCAGCGGTGAGCAGGCGGCCATCCTTCACTTTGGTATCGTCGTAGAAAAATCCCTCGACCCATTGCCCCGGCGGCGTGGCTTGCGCGCGCGCTTTCAGCTTGCCCAGGATCGCGGCGATGGTCACGAACTCGACCTCGAAGGGATTGCCGACCGCGACTTCGTGGATCAGCATGTCGCCGCTGGCATGGTTGTGGCAATCGATGAAGCCGGGGACGATGGTCATGCCCTTGGCATCGATCGTCCGCGTCGCTTTGCCGGCGAGCCCGGCCATATCATCGCCCACCCGCACAAACCGCCCGCCGAGCACCGCCAGCGCGGTCGCCTTGGGCTGCGCCTCATCGAGCGTGTGGATGCGCGCGTTGGTAATGATGAGGTCCGCCTCATCCGATCCGGCAGCGAAGGCAGGCCCGGCAAGGCCGGCCAGTCCCGCGCCAATCCCCGCGCCCAGAACCGTACGGCGATCCGTGATCATCGGCATGCGCGTCTCCCCCTCGTCAAACTCGCTCCCGCATCAAGGCTGAACCAAACCCGCCGCTCAGGCAAGCGCCAAGACCGGCCCGCCTGCAGGAGGGGAGCTGCATTTTCTTTCCCCCCTCCCGCCTGCGGGAGGGGCTGGGGGTGGGCATGCCCGGGCGTGCCCCTGCCGTCAGCCCACAACCCCCAGCAAGCGCAGGCGCACCAGCGGCAGCTGATCGTTGCCGAAATACATCTGCGCCCCGTCCACGAATATCGTCGGCGAGCCATAAGCGCCGCGCGCGATCGCTTCTTCGGTATTGGCGCGCAGCCGGTCCTTGATCGGCTGGCTCGTGGAAAGCGCGGCCAGCGCGCCGCCATCGAAGCCGCAGGCATGGGCGACGGCGATCAGCTCGGCGGGGTCATCGAGGTTGCGCTGCTCGCCGAAATAGGCATCGAACGCGGCGTCCGAAAAGCGCAGCAGTGCCGCCTGATCATGTTCCAGCGCGCAGCAGAACCGCATTGCCGCGACCGAGCGCAGCGGGTGGTGCGCCGAAGGAAAGTGCATCGCCGTGCCCGCCAGCTGCGCCCATTCGGAGAGCCAGCGCCACGCATGCTGCTGCGCGCGGTTGCCCGCATCGGCGCGGCGCTCATAAATGCCGGGGTTGGCCGCGTTGAACACGCCGCCCACCAGAAACGGCCGCCAGGCGATGGTTGCGCCCGTCTCGGCGATAATCGGCTGGATATTGGCAAAGGCCAGCCGCGTCCAGGGCGAGGACAGGTCGTAGAAGAATTCAACGTGCGCCATCGGCGTGCTCCTCTATGCCAAACAGGATGCGCCGCGCCTCGGCATCGTGCGGCCCCTTGCGCAACTGATCGCGGCCCAGCGCCATGCCCCGGCGCAAGCCTTCGCGCTCCTTCAGCCGCTCGTACCAGCCCTTGACCGCCCGAAACGCCGCCAGATCGATCTCCTGCGCGCGCCACACCTGCACCCAAGGAAAACAGGCCATGTCGGCAATCGAATACGCACCGGCAATGAAGTCGCGCCCCTCCAGCTGGCGGTCGAGCACGCCGAACAGCCGCAGCACTTCGCGGCGATAGCGCTCGGTGGCATAGGCGATCCGCTCGGGCGCATAGAGCTTGAAATGCCCGTGCTGACCCAGCATCGGCCCCAGCCCGCCCATCTGCCAGTTGAGCCAGGCGAGAACGGCGGCGCGTTCGCGCGGCGCACCGGGCAGAAACTGCCCGGTCTTTTCCCCCAGATACGTCAGGATCGCGCCGCTTTCGAACACGCTCAGCGGCGCGCCGCCATCTGCCGGGGCATGATCGATGATCGCCGGGATGCGGCCATTGGGGCTCACGGCGAGGAATTCCGGCGCATGCTGCTCGCCCTTGCCCAGCGCGATCCAGCGCGGCGTGTAAGGCAGGCCGCATTCCTCGAGCATGATCGAGATTTTCCAGCCGTTGGGTGTGGGCGCGGTCAGCAATTCGATCATCGGGTCTGCATCCCCCCCTGGTCCCGTCCCGTGGGCCGCCGCAGCCGGTTTTGGCAGATCAAGCGCGGCGGCACAAAATTTTTTCTGTGCTGCGTGAAATCGCTTGTAACGATCCTGTGCACCCTGGCGAATTATCAAGTGCCACCACGGCGCAAACAAATTTTCTCAGGAGACTTCCCATGATCAACGTCAAAACCGGCATCGCTCTCGCTGCCAACGCTGCCCTGCTCGCTGTTGCCCTCGCTGCTGCTCCGACCCCGGCGCTCGCCAAGAAGGCTGCTGCCGAAGTCGTCCACTGCTACGGCGTGAACACCTGCAAGGGTACGTCGGACTGCGCCGCCGGCACGCACAGCTGCAAGGGCCAGAACGAATGCAAGGGCCAAGGCTTCAAGGCGCTGACCGCCAAGGACTGCACCGCTCAAGGTGGCAGCCTGACCGAAAAGAAGTAAGCCTTTAACGCCAAACCGGGGCTCCGCCTTTCCCCCCCCCAGCGGGGCCCCGGCTCTTTTTGTTACCCAGGAACGATCATGACGGCTACCAGCATGGCCACCAGCACAGATCGCCTCACCGGTTTCGGCCTCGGCATGCGGCGCGATCATTACCGCGCCTATATCGAGGGCACTGCCCCGGTTGATTTCATCGAAGTCATCTCGGAAAATTTCATGATCGACGGCGGCAGGCCGCTCGATACCCTGACCAAGGCCCGCGCCAATTATCCGCTGGCGCTGCACGGTGTATCGATGTCGATCGGTTCGGCCGACGGCCTCAACAGCGAGTATCTCGCGCGGCTGAAAACGCTCATCCATATCATCGAACCCACCGTTGTGTCCGACCACTTGTGCTGGACCGGCATCGATGGCTTCAATTCGCACGACCTCCTGCCGCTGCCCTACACGGAAGAAGCGCTCGATCTGGTCTGCACCAATATTGCGCGCGCGCAGGATACGCTCGGCCGCCGCATGCTGTTCGAAAACCCCTCCAGCTACATCGCTTTCCCCGGCGCTATGACCGAGTGGGAATTCCTCGCCGAAATGGCGCGGCGCAGCGGCTGCGGCCTGCTGCTCGATGTCAACAACATCTACGTGTCCGCGATGAACCATGGGTTCGACGCGCAGGCTTATCTCGCCGGTGTGCCGTTCGATCTGGTCGGCCAGATCCATCTGGCGGGGCATGTGCAAGGCGAACACCTGCTGATCGACACGCACGATCAGCCGGTGCCCGACGAAGTCTGGGCGCTCTATCGCAGCGCGATCGAGCGCGCGGGCGCGGTGCCGACGATGATCGAGCGCGACGACAATATTCCTGCGCTCGAAGTGCTGACCGACGAGCTCGATGTCGCGCGGAGCATTTCCGCCGAGGCCGCCGCGCAAAGGATCGCGGCATGAATCTCGCCGAACTGCAGCACACGTTTCGCGACTGGCTGACCCAGGCCGACGAGACCGCGCAATGGCGGCTCGGCGCCGGGCCGGGCACCGAGGTTTACCAGAACAACTACCGCGTCTCGCTGATGGGCTGCCTCGGCGAGAATTATAAGCGCGTGGCCAGCTGGCTCGGCGACGAAGCGTTCGAATCCGCCGCCGCGCGCTATGTCGATGCCTATCCGCCCTCCAGCTGGACACTCGATGCCTACGGCGAGAGCTTTCCGGCGGTGCTTTCGCGGATCTATCCCGACGACCCCGAAGTTGCCGATCTGGCCGCGCTCGATTGGGCGATCGGGCAGGTGTTCGTGAGCCACAATGCCGATGCCTTGCGGCCCGAAGCGCTGGCGGTGGACGATTGGGATGCCGCGGTGATCCGCGTCGTGCCCTCGCTGCGTCAGATCACGCTTTCGAGCAATGCCGATGCCATCTGGCGCGCGCTCGCCGCCGAGGAAATGCCGCCGGCTGCCGAGCGCACTGCGCCCGGTGCGCTGCTGGTGTGGCGCCAGGGCCTCGAGCCGGTGTTCCGCCGCGCCGGCGCGCACGATCTCGATGTGCTGGCATGGTCGGCAGAGGGCATGGGCTTCGGCCCGATCTGCGCGCGTCTCGCTGAAACGCTGGGCGAGGAAGAAGCCGTCAGCGCGGCCGGCACCGTGCTCGGCCAATGGCTGACCGAAGAGATGGTCGCCGCGGTCAACTGACAGCGAAGCACCGCCCTATACCCCCGCCCGCCCTGCGCTTGTCGAAGGGCCGCCCTTAGCTTCAGACCGCGCGCAGCGCCTCGTCGAGCCGCGCCAGAATCGCCTGGCGCGACCAGCGCTCCTTCGCGCGCACCAGCGCCGCTTGCCCGAATTCGGCGGCGAGCGCGGGCTCGTCGAGCAGGCGCGCGATCGCCCCCGCCATCGCCGCCGCATTGCCGGGGGGAACCACCAGCCCGCACCCTTCGACCTCGTCGGCCAGCCCCGTTCCTGCCAGCGCGGTCGCCACCACCGGGCGCGCCGAGGCCAGCATGTTGGTCAGTTTCGAAGGCAGCACGAGATCGGCCGCGCCCGCCAGCTGCGGCAACAGATGGATGCTTGCCAGCGACAGGAAATCGCCCATCCGCTCGATCGGCTGGAGATCGGCAAAGCGCATATTGGGCAGCCCTTCGGCCAACGCCTCGAGCCGCGCGCGGTTCGGCCCCTGCCCGCAGATCACGAAAGTCAGATCATCGCGCGCCGCCAGCAACCGCGCGGCATCGATCACGATCTCCAGCCCCTGCTTGTTGGCGATGTTGCCCGAATAGAGCGCCACCTTGCGCGCGCCCAGATTCCATTCGCGGCGATAGGGATTGTCCGCATGCGGCGGCGGAAACACGATGCTGTCATCGGCCCAGTTGCGCAATTCATAGCGCCGCGCCGGCGGCACGTGCTTCTCGCCCAACTTGGCAATCATCTGCGGGCTGATCGTCGAAACCCGGTCTGCGAGGCCGAGCAGCCGGTTCTCGGCCCAGCGCGCCGCGCCCGCCACCCCGCCGCCCGCCTCCACCAGCCCGGTGGCAAAAGCCGCCTCGACTTCGAAATCCTGCACATGCAGCCACAGCTTCGCCCCCGCCAGCTTCGCCGCGGCCCACGCCACCGGCACCGACATCAGCGACGGCGCGACCGTGAACACCACATCGGGCCGCGCGCCGAGCGCCGCGCGCAGCGCCGGCCCCAGCGCCGATGCGGCAAAGCTGGCATGGTGCAGCAGCCGCTTGGCCCCCGACGGCACAGCCGGGATATAATGCGGGCAGCGCACGATCCGCACGCCCTCCTCGGTCGTCGTCGCCCAACCGGCGCTGCTCCCGGGAAAAGCCTTCCACGCCGGATAGTAAGGGCGCCCGACAATCGCGGTCACCTCGTGCCCAGCCGCAGCCAGCGATTGCGCCAATCCCGCCGAGTAAGGCCCGATCCCGATGAATTCGGGCGCGTAATTGAGCCCGATGAACAGGATGCGCATGCCCCGCTGCCTCAGCGCGCCATCGCGACCTGGCGCACGTCATCGGCGGTCAGGAAATGGCGATAGGCATCCGCGATCCCTTGCTCGAGCGCGATCCGCGGCTGCCAGCCCATCGCCCGGATGCGCTCCGAGCTCATCAGCTTGCGCGGCGTGCCATCGGGCTTGGTCGCGTCAAAGGCGATGTCGCCGGCAAACCCGGTCACTTTGCACACCAGCCGGGCCAGGTCGGCGATGCTGATATCCTCGCCGTAGCCGACATTGACATGCGGCGCGTCGGAATAAGTCTTCAGCAAAAACACGCAGGCATCGGCGAGATCGTCGACATGGAGGAATTCGCGCAGCGGCGCGCCGCTCCCCCAGACCGGGATCGAAGCGTCTCCGGCCAGCTTGGCCTCGTGCGCCTTGCGGATCAGCGCGGGCATCACATGGCTCGAGGTGAGATCGAAATTGTCGCCGGGCCCATAGAGATTGGTCGGCATCGCCGAAATGAAATCGAGCCCGTGCTGCTGGCGATAGGCCTGACACAGCTTGATCCCCGCGATCTTGGCAATCGCATACCATTCGTTGGTCGGCTCGAGCGGCCCGGTCAGCAGCGCATCCTCGACAATCGGCTGTTCGGCGAACTTGGGATAGATGCACGAGGAGCCCAGAAACAACAGTTTTTCGGTGCCCGATGCCGCCGCCGCGGCGATGACATTGGCCTCGATCATCAGGTTTTCATACAGGAAATCGGCCGGCAGGCTGGCGTTGGCGAGAATGCCGCCCACTTTGGCCGCCGCCAGCACCACCACCTCGGGCTGCTCTTTCGCAAACCAGTCGCGCACTTGCGCTTGCTCGCGCAGATCGACCTCGCCGCGCGGCGCGGTCAGCACGGTGCAGTCCTCGCTCGCCAGCCGGCGCACCACCGCCGACCCCACCATGCCGCGATGCCCGGCAACGTAGACGCGCTTTCCGGCAAGAGCGAACGGCAGGGCCATTAGGCGTCCTTGGCGATCGGCGCGTCGCGCATCGTCTCGATATCGGCCATGACCATCTCGCGCGCCAGTTCGCGCGCCGAAGTCTCGTGCCGCCAGCCCAGCTTCCGGTGCGCCTTCGCAGGATCGCCGATCAGCAGTTCGACCTCGGTCGGGCGGAAATAGCGCGGATCGACTTCGATCAGGCACTTGCCGGTCTTGGTGCAATAGCCCTTTTCCTCGACCCCCTCGCCGCGAAATTCGATGCCGATCCCGGCGTCCTCGAACGCCCAGCGCACGAATTCGCGCACTTCGGTGGTCTCGCCGGTGGCCAGCACATAATCGTCCGGCGTGTCCTGCTGCATCATCAGCCACATGCCGTAGACATATTCGCGCGCATGGCCCCAATCGCGCTTGGCATCGAGATTGCCCAGAAACAGCCGCTCCTGCCGCCCCAGCGCGATTGCCGCCGCCGCGCGGGTGATCTTGCGCGTCACGAATGTCTCGCCGCGCAGCGGGCTCTCGTGGTTGAACAGGATTCCGTTCGAGGCGTGCATGCCATAAGCCTCGCGGTAATTGACCACGATCCAGTAGCCATAGAGCTTGGCCACGGCATAAGGCGAGCGCGGATAGAACGGCGTCGTCTCGCGCTGCGGCACTTCCTGCACCAGCCCGTAAAGCTCCGAAGTGGAGGCCTGATAGAACCGCGTTTTCTGCTCCATTTTCAGGATGCGGATCGCCTCGAGCAGCCGCAAGGTGCCGATGGCGTCGGCATTGGCGGTATATTCCGGCGTCTCGAACGACACCTGCACATGGCTTTGCGCGGCGAGGTTGTAGATCTCGTCGGGCTGCACTTCCTGCACGAGGCGGATGAGGTTGGTGGCGTCGGTCAGGTCGCCGTAATGCAGATGAAACCGCTGGTGCGGCACATGCGGATCTTCGTAGATGTCCTCGATCCGCCCGGTGTTGAACGACGAAGACCGCCGTTTCATGCCGTGGACGGTATAGCCTTTCTCGAGCAGCAGCCGCGACAGATAGGCACCATCTTGCCCGGTCACGCCCGTGATCAGGGCAATCTTTCCGCTGCTTTGCGTCATGTTCCCGCCATTATGAACGTTTGCTGCAAGTGCACATGCTCTTAGCCGACCATCGTCCCAGCGCAAGCGCCTAAACGCCGCCGCCGCGTCCTGCGCTGAACCAGAATGCGGGGCGCGGCGGGTTCAGCTTTGGAGCGGGGTCAGGATTTGGGCACGCTGAACGAGCCGCTCACCCGGCCGCCCGTGCCCGTCCCGGCAGCGCCCGCGCCGCCCGATCGGCCGTCCACGCTCGAAATCCCGGTGTTGAGATCGATCACCAGCCGCCCGCCGCGCAAAGTGTCGGTGCCGCGCAGCAGCGAGACGCTGCCCACCATCGTGATCAGCTTGCGGTTGAAATCATAGACCGCCACGTCGCCGTTCGCGCGCTCGCCGCGCCGGGTCACGACAACCCCGCCGGTGGCATCGATCCGCTGGATGCGCAGCGCGTCGCCGTCGGTATAGGCCACCGTCGTGCGCGCCGCGCGCATCCGCAAGTCTTCCTGCGTGATATCGACATTGCCCGAGAGCACGACCCGCTTCTGCTTGTCCTGCAGCTCGATCCGGTCGGCGGCATAGTTCACCGGGGCCTGGCTGTTGAGCGCGGCGATGGCTTGCGCGCCGAGCTGCCCCGCCCCCGCGATCACCATCGCGGCTCCGGCAAAGCCGATGGCAAAGGCACGAAGGCCGCGCGCAAGCTTGGGGGTCGAGCGAAATCCAGTCATGGCATTCTCATCTTGCCAGGCTCCATCCGCAGCCGCGCATGGCCATCGAGCGTCACCGTGCGGGCTTCCAGATCGGCAAGGATGCGGTCCGCCACAAAGGTTCCGGCCGGAATGCGGCCCTCGACCCGGCCCACGCTGGTCAGCCGCTGCGCTCCCATGTCGATCGAAGCCCCGCGCGTTACCATGCGGTAGCCGTCGGCCGTCTCGAAATTGACAAGGCCGGCGACCGCGATGAACTGGCGCGCAAAATCATACGCGCCCGCATCGGTGGTCAGGATCGCGGGGCCATTGTTGAGCATCACCCGCGCTGTGATATCGCGCATCTGCACAACATCCTCGCGCGCCGAATGCTGCACCGCGCTGCCGGCATTGACCGAAAAGCTGCGCCCGCGATCGTCCTGCCCGCGGTACTGCGCTTTCATCAGGCTCAGCCGGTCCTGCAGAATGGCCACTTTGGTGCGGTCGAGCAGGAAGCTGATCTCGCCGCGCGGCGAAAGCGGCGCGAGGATCATCACCGCCAGCAGCGCCCCGATTGCGGCGGGCATCATCACCGACAGGCCGCGCACGATCTTGTCGTGCGCGCTGCCCGGGGCGGCAAACAGCTGGCGCCGCGTGCGGTTCTGATCGGCCAGAACGGTCAAGAGCCGCGCCCGATCATGCTTCGTGGCTGAAAATGTCGCGGTCGGCCCAGCCGGCGATATCGAGCATCGCGCGCGTCGGCAGAAATTCGAAACACGCCGCGGCCAGCGCGGTGCGCCCCTCGCGCGCCAGCCGATCGACCAGAATCGCATGCATCGCGTGGAGATAGCGCACGTCGGAAGCGGCATAGTCCTGCTGCGCGTCCGACAGGCTCGGCGCGCCCCAGTCGCTCGATTGCTGCTGCTTGGAAATTTCCTTGCCCAAAAGCTCGCGCACCAGATCCTTGAGCCCGTGGCGGTCGGTATAGGTGCGCACCAGCTTCGAGGCGATCTTGGTGCAGAACACCGGCGTTGCCATCACCCCCAGATAGTGGTGGATCGCGGCCAGATCGAAGCGCGCGAAGTGAAACAGTTTGGTCCGCGCCGGGTCCGCCAGCACCGCGCACAGATTGGGCGCGTCATAACGGCGGTCGGAACCGAAGCGCACCAGATGCTCGTCGCCGCGCCCGTCCGAAATCTGCAGCAGGCACAGCCGGTCGCGCGTGGTGACGAGGCCCAGCGTCTCGGTATCGACAGCGACCGCGCCGGGGCCGAGCGCACCGGCAGGAAGGTCTTCCTCGTGAAGATAAACAGCCATGGTTTCGCTTAGGCGCTCGTCCGCCCGGCGGCAAGCGGACTCGCACACCGCTCCGCCCGATTGACTGCTAGACGCGGCCCACGCTGGTATAGTGAAATCCGGCCGCGCGCGCTTCGCCCGGATCGTAGACATTGCGCAGATCGACCAGCACGCGCTGGCGCATCAGCTGGCCGACCCGCTCGAGATCGAGCGCGCGAAACGCGTCCCACTCGGTCACCAGCACCACCGCATCGGCGCCGGTCACCGCTTCGTAGGCGCTCTGCGTCATGCGCACCGCGGGCATCATCGCGGCGGCCAGTTCCATCCCTTCGGGGTCATAGGCGACCACTTCCGCGCCCCCGTCGATCAGGGTCTGGACAATGGCGAGCGAGGGCGCATCGCGCATGTCGTCGGTGTTGGGCTTGAAGGTCAGCCCGAGCAGCGCGACTTTGCGCCCGCGCGCTTCGCCTGCGGCGGATTCGGTCAGCGCCTCGATCACTTTGCGCCCCATCGCGCGCTTGCGGCTGTCGTTCACGCGCACCACCGCCTCGACCAGCCGCACCGGGCTGCCGTAATCCTCGGCGGTCTTGAGCAGCGCGAGCGTATCCTTGGGAAAGCAGCTGCCGCCATAACCGGGGCCGGCGTGGAGGAACTTCGAGCCGATCCGGTTGTCGAGGCCGATCCCGCGCGCCACGTCCTGCACATCGCTGCCGACTTTCTCGCACAGATCGGCCATCTCGTTGATAAACGTGATCTTGGTCGCGAGAAACGCGTTGGCGGCATATTTGATCAGCTCGGAGCTGCGGCGGCTGGTGAACAGCAGCGGCGCCTTGTTGAGGAACAGCGGGCGATAGACCTCGGTCATCACCCCGCGCGCCCAATCGTCCTCGGTGCCGATCACGATCCGGTCGGGCCGCTTGAAATCGGGGATCGCCGCGCCTTCGCGCAGGAATTCGGGGTTCGATACCACTTCGAACCGGATCTGCGTGCCGCTGTCGCGGATGATCCGCTCGACCTCGTCCCCGGTGCCCACCGGCACCGTCGATTTGGTCACCACCACCGCCGGCGCGGTCAGCGCGTCGGCGATTTCCTGCGCCACGGCATAGACATAGCTCAGATCGGCATGGCCGTCGCCGCGCCGCGAAGGCGTGCCCACCGCGATGAAGATCGCCTGCGCGCCATCGATCGATTCGGCCAGCGTGGTCGAAAACGACAACCGCCCGCCGCGCACGTTGGTCGCCACCAATTCAGCAAGGCCCGGTTCGAAAATCGGCATGATCCCGGCGCGCAGCCGTGCGATCTTGTCCGCATCCTTGTCGATGCAGACCACCTCATGTCCAAAATCGGCGAAGCAGGCACCAGAAACCAGCCCGACATAACCCGAGCCCACCATCGCGATTTTCATGGATTTATCCTTGATACCTTGGGAGAAGATGACGTGCGCGCGGGGGTTAGCAAATGCGGCCTGTGCGTTGCAATGCCTATTCCCGGCGCGCGCGGAGGGCTACGTCCAGTTGCGGGATAAGGGCATGACGATACCATCGGCGCTTCCGGAAAGCTGGCGCGGCGCGCTCGGCCCGGTGCTGCAATCCCCGGCGCTGCGCGCGCTCGAACGCGCGCTCGCAGCCGAAGCTGCGGCGGGCACTGTGATCTACCCGCCCCGGCCGCTCCGCTTTGCGGCGTTCGCGCGCGCCCCGCTCCCCCGCGTGCGCGCGGTGATCCTCGGGCAAGACCCCTATCACGGCCCGGGTCAGGCTCATGGGCTCGCCTTTTCGGTCCCGCCGGGGGTGCGCGTGCCGCCCAGCCTGCGCAATATCTACCGCGAGATCGCCGCCGACCTCGGCCTCGCGCCTCCGGCGCACGGCAATCTCGAAAGCTGGGCAGACCAGGGCGTGCTGCTGCTCAATACCGCGCTCACGGTTGAGGCCGGCCGCGCCGGATCGCATCACCAGCGCGGCTGGGAAGCGCTCACCGACGCCGCCGTCGCCGCCGTCGCCGCGCAGGATGCGCCGGTGGTGTTCCTGCTATGGGGCGCGCATGCCCAGCGCACCGCCGCGCGCATGCCCGGCCTTGCGCAAGGGCCGCATCTGGCGCTGCGCGCGCCGCATCCCAGCCCGCTTTCGGCGCACACCGGCTTTTTCGGCTGCAGGCATTTCAGCCAGACCAACGCGTTCCTGCAGGCCAACGGCCGGGGCACGATCGACTGGTCGGTGCCCGCGCCAGGCCCCGATCTGTTCAGCGCGGCAGTTCGCTGACCCCCATCAAGGCCTCGTCCACCGCGCGCGCGCATTGGCGGCCTTCGCGGATCGCCCACACCACCAGGCTCTGCCCGCGCCGCATGTCGCCGCAGGCAAACACCCCCGCCACGCTGGTCTGGTAATCGATCACGGAGCCCTTCACATTGCCCCGCGCATCGAGCTCGACCCCCGCCTGCTCGAGCAACCCTTGCGGGTTAGGCCCCAGAAAGCCCATCGCCAGCAGGATCAGGTCGGCCGGAATGGTGAACTCGCTGCCCGCGATTTCCTGCATCCGCCCGCCGCTCCATTCCACGCGCACGCATTCCAGCCCGGTCACGTCGTTCTCGCCGATCACCCGCTTGGTCAGCACCGCGAATTCGCGGCTTACGCCCTCTTCGTGGCTGGTCGAGGTGCGCAGCTTGAGCGGCCAGTTCGGCCAGCTCAGCGCCTTGTCTTCCTTCTCGGGCGGGCGCGGCATGATCTCCAGCTGCGTCACCGAAAGCGCGCCCTGCCGGTTCGACGTGCCCACACAGTCCGACCCGGTATCGCCGCCGCCGATCACCAGCACATGCTTGCCCGTGGCGGTCAGCGAGCCGCGCGGCGCGGCGCGCAGTTCGTCGTCCCCTGCCACGCGCTTGTTCTGCTGGGTGAGGAATTCCATCGCCCCCCGCACGCTGGGCAGCTCGGCACCCGGGATCGAAAGCCCGCGCGGGTTTTCCGCCCCGCCCGACAAGACCACCGCGTCATAATTTTCCTGCAGCGAGGCAAACGAGACAGTCACGCCGATTTCGGTGCCGACGCGAAACTGCACCCCTTCGGCTTCCATCTGCATCGCGCGCCGGTTGATCAGGTGCTTTTCCATCTTGAAGTCGGGGATGCCATAGCGCAGCAGCCCGCCGATCCGGTCCGCCTTTTCGAACACCGTCACCGAATGGCCCGCGCGCGCCAGTTGCTGCGCGCAGGCGAGGCCCGCCGGCCCCGAACCGACGATCGCCACCGACTTGCCGCTCTTGCGCGGCGCCACTTGCGGGGTGACCCAGCCTTCTTTCCAGCCGCGATCGACCAGCGCGCATTCGATCGATTTGATCGTCACCGGCTGGTCGATGATGTTGAGCGTGCACGCCGCCTCGCACGGCGCGGGGCAGATGCGGCCGGTGAATTCGGGGAAATTGTTGGTCGAATGGAGATTATCGAGCGCCTCGCGCCAATCGTCCTCATAGACCAGATGGTTCCAGTCGGGGATCTGGTTGTTCACCGGGCAGCCGTTGTGGCAATAGGGAATGCCGCAATTCATGCACCGCGCGGCCTGATCTTTGAGGCCCGCCGCATCGAGCGGCACGGTGAACTCGCGGTAATGCTTCAGCCGCTCGGCCGGCGCGTCATAGCTCCGATCCTTGCGATCGAGCTCGAGAAAACCCTTGGTACTGCCCACGTGCTTCGGTCCTGTCCTTATTCGGCCGCAATGCTCGCGGCTTCGCGCCGCTCGCTCTCGATCTGGCGCAGCGCCCGCGCATAATCGCGCGGCATGACTTTGACAAAGCGCGGCAATTCCTCCGCCCAGTTGTCGAGGATCTGGCGCGCGCGCTGGCTCGCGGTGTGCAGATGGTGCCGCTCGATCAGGATGCGCAGCCGCTCGGCATCGTGGCGCAGCATGTCGCCCATGCCATAATCGCCCACATCGATCGCGCGCTGCTGCGGCCGCCCTGCGCCCCAAGGCTCATCGGCATCATCATCGCGCGCTGCTGAAACGGGCGCGACATCGACCATCGCGAGATTGCACAGCGCGAGGAAACTGCCCGCCGGATCATAGACATAGGCAACGCCGCCCGACATGCCCGCGGCAAAATTGCGCCCGGTCGCGCCCAGCACCACGACCACGCCGCCGGTCATGTATTCGCAGCCATGATCGCCGGTGCCCTCGACCACCGCGATCGCGCCCGAATTGCGCACCGCAAAGCGCTCGCCCGCCACCCCGCCGAGATAAGCCTCGCCCGCGATCGCGCCATAGAGCACGGTGTTGCCGACGATGATGTTGCGCGTCGGATCGCGGTCCACATGCCCCGGCTGGCGCACGATCAGCCGCCCGCCCGAAAGCCCCTTGCCGACATAGTCGTTGGCATCGCCGACCAGATCGAGCGTCACCCCGTGCGCCAGGAACGCGCCGAACGATTGCCCGGCAACCCCGCTGAAGCTGATGTGGATGGTATTGTCGGGCAGCCCGCGATGGCCATGGCGGCGCGCCACTTCGCCCGAGAGCATCGCGCCCACCGTGCGGTTGACATTGCGCACCGCGCGCTCGATCCGCACCGCCTCGCCGCGTTCCAGCGCGGGCGCGGCGGCGGCGATCAGATCGTTGTCGAGCGCGGCTGCCAGCCCGTGATCCTGCGTCTGGCTCCAGCCCAGCGTGGTGCCCTCGGCCGGCTGCACCCGGTGGAGCAGCTTGGCCAGGTCGATGCCTTGCGCCTTCCAGTGCGTCACCGCCTTGCGCGCATCGAGGCAATCGACCCGCCCGACCATCTCGCCCACGGTGCGAAAGCCAAGGTCAGCCATCAGGCTGCGCAGTTCCTCGGCGACGAAGAAGAAGTAGTTGATCACATGTTCCGGCTGGCCGGTAAAGCGCGCGCGCAGCACCGGGTCCTGCGTCGCCACGCCCACCGGGCAGGTGTTGAGGTGGCACTTGCGCATCATGATGCACCCCGCCGCGATCAGCGGCGCGGTGGCAAAGCCGAACTCGTCCGCGCCGAGCAGCGCCGCCACCGCCACGTCGCGCCCGGTGCGCAGCCCGCCATCGGCCTGCACCGCGATCCGGCTGCGCAAGTTGTTGAGCAGCAAGGTCTGCTGCGTTTCAGCCAGGCCGATTTCCCACGGGCTGCCGGCATGGGTCAGCGAGGTCAGCGGCGAAGCGCCGGTGCCGCCTTCGTAGCCCGAGATCGTGACATGGTCCGCCTTGCACTTCGAAACCCCCGCCGCGACCGTGCCTACGCCGACTTCGGAGACGAGTTTGACCGAGACGCGCGCCCGCTGGTTCACATTCTTGAGATCGTGGATCAGCTGCGCCAGATCCTCGATCGAATAGATGTCGTGGTGCGGCGGCG
>CAZGWR010000017.1:0-75781 GCA_964529505.1 uncultured Novosphingobium sp.
AAGATCGCACGCGAGCCGCCAGCACCCCGCCCCATGCAAAAGCGAGCCTGCGGCCAGCGCAACCCCTCTGCGTCTCTGCGGCCCTCCGCGGCCTCTGCGCGAAACCCCTTCCTTAAAGCCGCCCCCTTGCGTCCGCCGCATCTCTGCGCGAAGCTCTTCGCAGCAAATGGTTCATCAGGGGGGAGCGCGCCATCTTAAGCGATCAACGCCGCACGCTGCTCGTGATCAACGGGGTCGGCCTGCTCATCGCCTCGGCCCTCACCGGCTGGCTCTATTTCTTTTCGCTGCTGGGCGAGATCGATCTGTGGCCGGTGATCAATCACGTGCCGATCGCCATCGGCGGCGAGGCGCGGGCATGGAACATGGCGCATCTGGAGGGGATCACCAACGGGCTGATGCTGATCGGCTTTGCCGCCGCCGCCCCGTTCATCAAGCTGGGGCCGCGCCAGCAAAGCTGGTTTTTCCATGCCTCGCTGGTTTTCGCCTGGCTGTTCACTTTGCCCGCGATCGCCAATGCCATGCTGGGGACCCGCGGGCTGGCGTTCGATGGCGGCCCGTTCGCGCCCGGTCTTGCCAACCAGATCATCTATCTCACCGGGTGGCCGCCGATCGTCGCGGTCCACATCGCCTTGCCGCTCGCGCTGTGGGGCGCGCTGCAGCACTATCGTTCGCTGGGAGCAGCCACATGAGCGCCAAAGCCCCGCTCGCAACCGCGCCGCCGATCGTCGTGCGCTCGATTCCGTTCGCGTTCGCCGAAGGGCTGGACCCCCGCTGGCATCCGACCCGGCCCGAATGGAGCCACATGGTCAACGGCGCGTCGCTGGTCATGCCCTATCTCGAACCCTTCCTCATCAAGACCGTCAGCGAAGCCTTGAAAAACGCCTCCACCCCGGCGCTCAAAGCCGACGTGCAGGCGTTCATCGGCCAGGAAGGCCAGCATTTCCAGTGCCATCGGCGCTACAACGAGATCTTGAAGCGGGGCCACTATCCCGATCTGGCCGAAATCGAGCAGGCGATGGAAGCGGATTACAAGCGGCTGCAACAGCGCAGCCTGCGCTGGCGCGTGGCCTATACCGCCGGTTTCGAAACGATGACGATGGGCATCACCGAATGGCTGATCAAGGATCGCAAGGACCTGTTCGGCGGTGCCGATCCTGCGGTCGCCTCGCTGATCCTGTGGCACATGGTCGAAGAGACCGAGCACAAGAATGTCGCCTACGATCTCTACCGCGATCTCTATGGCGCCTATCTGCCCAAGCTGTGGGGCTTGATCTTCGCCACCTATCATGTCGCAAAATACAGCCGTCTCGCCTATATCCGCATGCTGAAGGCCGACGGGCTGTGGACGCAGTGGCGCAGCCGCCTGCGGCTCTATGGGATGATCGCGCGCTTTTTTGTCAACATTGCCCCGGCCATGCTGCAATCGATCCTGCCATCCTATCACCCGAGCAAGGTGAAGGACCCCGACTGGATGTCGCGCTGGTCAGCGGCCTATGCAGATCTTCCCAAAGGCAGCATTCCTCTGCTCGATACCGGCAATCCCGAAATCCCGCCGCGCTTCGCCCCCGCCTGACACCCCCACCCCGGCGCAGGCCGGGGCCTCAGGTGGTCAAGCACCAGGACGCCGCCTCAGCTCACCACTTTGAGCTTGCCCGCTTTCGCCGCCTTGTCGTGGGCCGCGATCCAGCCATCGACTACCGGCGCGATCGCGCTGCGCCAGCGCGAGCCGTTGAAAATGCCGTAGTGGCCGACTTCGGGCGCAAGGTGGTATTTCTTCATCTTCTCGGGCAGCCCCGGCGTCACCTTGAGCGCGGCCTTGGTCTGGCCGATGCCCGAGATGTCGTCGCGCTCGCCCTCGATGCACAGGATCGCGGTGTCCTTGATCGCCGCCAGATCGACCAGGATGCCGCGGTGGACCAGCTCGCCCTTGGGCAGCGCATGCGTCTGGAACACCACGTCGACTGTCTGCAGGTAAAACTCGGCGGTCATGTCGCACACCGCGCGGTATTCGTCATAGAATGCCTTGGTCGAATCCGCGCTCTCGCCGTCGCCCTGCACCAGATGCTTGAACAGCCCGTAATGGCTCATCATGTGGCTGCCCAGATTCATCGACATGAAGCTCGCGAGCTGGACGAAGCCCGGATAGACCTGCCGCCCCGCGCCCGGATAATTGACCGGCACGGTGGTGATCACATTGTGCTTGAACCACACATAGGGCCGCGTCACCGCGTGATCGTTGACCGCGGTCGGGCTCTCGCGCGTATCGATCGGCCCGCCCATCATCGTCAGGGTCAGCGGGCGGCAGGGATTGTCGCGCACTGCCATCACCCCGGTTGCGGCCAGCGCGGGCACCGAAGGCTGGCACACCGCCATCATGTGCGCGCCCGGGCCGATATGCTCCAGAAAGCCGATCAGGTAGTCGATATAGTCATCGAGATCGAACCGGCCCTCGTCCAGCGGCACGAACTTCGCATCGGCCCAGTCGGTCACATAGACCACGCAGCGTTCGAGCATCCGCTCGACCGTGCCGCGCAGCAGGGTGGCGTAGTGCCCGCTCATCGGCGCGACCAAGAGAAGGCGCGGCGCATCGGGCCCCAGGCCGGCATGCGTGAACATCCGCAGGTCGCAGAACGGCTTGTGGATCACCACAGTCTCGCTCACCGCATGGGCCTTGCCATCCACGGTCACCGTCTTGAGCCCGAAAGCCGGCTTGGCGCGCGGCGCTGCGGCATGCGCAAAGACCTCGAGCGCCGAGGCGAGCATCTGCGTGCCGCCAAATCCTGATAGCGGGTTGCGCGGATTGCCGAGCATTTCCGCGCTCATGGCCGCCATTGCGCTGCCCGCATTGAGCATCGAGCGCTGAATCTCGTAAGCTTTGTAAAGCACCGCGAACCTCTTTTTTCTGTTGCCGAGCCGCATAGGCTCCGCCCTTGGGCCTATTTTGCCGTGCTTTCTCGCATTGTGCAACGCAACAATGCACATGCCTGCGCATCTCGCCCCTCCCGCCCCCTTCCGGCGTCGGCATGCTTCGGCTAGGAACCCGCCGATGGAAGCCGAAACCCCCGCCGTTACCCCCCCCATTACCAGCGCCGGTACCAGCGCCGCCGAAACCCCGCCGCCCGCGCGCCCGGCGCGCACGCTCACCCCGCTGCGCATGATCTTCCGGCAGGCCAGCGCCTATCCCCGGCAAGTGGCGATCGCGCTCACCGCGCTGGTCATCACCTCGGGCGCGACGATCGCCATTCCCGCCAGCCTCAAGCCGATCATCGACAACGGCTTTGGCGAAGGCGCCGATCCCGACACGATCAACCAGCTGTTCCGCTGGCTTGTCGTGGTGGTGATCGTGCTCGGCATCGGCACCGCGGTGCGGTTCTATTTCGTCTCGTGGATCGGCGAGCGGGTGGTTGCCGATCTGCGCATCAAAGTGCAGCACAATCTGCTGCGCATGCCGCCGAGCTTTTTCGAGAGCAACAGCCCGAAGGAAATCTCCTCGCGGATGACCTCGGACACCGCGATCATCGAGCAGGTCGTCGGCACCACCGTCTCGGTCGCGCTGCGCAACACCATCACTGCGGTCGGCGGCATCTCCTATCTCTTCCTGCTCGCCCCCGCGCTCACCGCGGGGCTGCTCGTCGGCATCCCGCTGGTGGTGGGGCCGATCGTCTATTTCGGCTCGCGCCTGCGCACCGCCTCGCGCTCGAGCCAGGACCGCGTTGCCGATATCGGCGTGCAGATCGCCGAAGTGCTCGGCGCGATGAAAGTGGTGCAGGCGTTCGGCCAGGAAAGCCGCGAGGCCGCCCGCTTCGGCGAAGCGGTCGAGCGCAGTTTCCAGACCGCGCAGCGCCGCATCCGCATCCGCGCGGCGATGACCGCGATCGTGATCTTCCTCGTCTTCGGCGGGATTGTCGCGCTGATGTGGGAAGGCGCGCTCGGTGTCGCCAACGGCTCGATCAGCAGCGGCACGATCGCCGCGTTCGTGCTCACCGGCGGAATCGTCGCCGGCGCGGTCGGCTCGCTCACCGAGGTGTACGGCGATCTCCTGCGCGGCGCGGGCGCGGCCGGGCGGCTCAATGAACTCTTGCTCGAACAGCCCGACATCATCGCGCCCGAGCGACCGATCGTGCTGCCGCAGCCGCCGCGCGGCCAGATCGCCTTTCAGAATGTCTCGTTCCGCTATCCCAGCCGGCCCGAAGTCGCCGCGCTCGAGGATTTCTCGCTCACCATCGAACCGGGCGAGACCGTCGCCATCGTCGGCCCCTCGGGCGCGGGCAAGTCAACGCTGTTCCTGCTCGCCGAGCGGTTCTACGATCCCCACGGCGGCACCGTGCGCATCGATGGCGTCGCGCTCACCCAGGCCGATCCGGCGGCGGTGCGCCAGCGCATGGCCTTGGTCCCGCAGGAAGGCGTGCTCTTCGCCGCCAGCGCGCGCGACAATCTGCGCTATGGCAATTGGGCGGCCAGCGACGAACAGATCTGGGACGCCGCCCGCGCCGCCAATGCCGAAAATTTCCTGCGCGAGCTGCCGCAAGGGCTCGAAACCTTCCTCGGCGAGGACGGTGCCCGGCTTTCGGGCGGGCAGCGCCAGCGCATCGCCATCGCCCGCGCGGTGCTGCGCGATGCGCCGATCCTGCTGCTCGACGAGGCGACCAGCGCGCTCGATGCCGAGAGCGAAAGACTGGTGCAGGACGCGCTCGACCGGCTGATGAAAACCCGCACCACGCTCGTCATTGCGCACCGCCTCGCCACCGTGCGCAGCGCCGACCGCATCGTGGTGATGGACCGTGGCCGCATTGTCGAGCAAGGCACACACACCGTGCTCGCCGCGCAGAACGGGCTTTACGCGCGCCTTGCCCGCCTCCAGTTCGACAGCGCCGAGCTATAAATCTGGGTCTGAACCGATGAACCGCACATTCGCCTGCCTCGCCGCCGCATCGCTGCTCGCTCTCGCCGCCGCGCCCGCCCGCGCCGCCGATGCGCCTGCCGCCTATCCCGTGCCCACGTTCGGCGGCTGGGGCCTCGATCCCGCCGATCTCGATCCGGCGGTCAAACCGGGCGATGACTTCTTCGCCTATGTCAACGGCAAGTGGGAACGCGCCGAAGTCATCCCGCCGCAATATCCCTACAGCGGCAATGCGCTCGCGCTGCGCCTCGGCGCGGAGCGGGCGGTGCGCGAAATCGTCGAGAGCATCGCCGCCAAGCCGCAGCAGCCCGGCACCAACGCGCGGCGCATCGCCGACAGCTATGCCGCCTTCCTCGACCGCGCCGCGATCGACGCCGCCGGGCTGGCGCCAGCAAAACCCTTCCTCGCCGCAATCCGCAAAGCCGATACCCGGGCCCGCCTCTCGGCCTTGTTTGCCAAGCCCGGCTACCCCTCGCCGATATCGTTCTACGTCAGCATTGACGATGAACACCCTGCCGTGAACGCGGTGTTCACCGGCGTCGGCGGGCTGGGCTTGCCCGACCGCGATTACTACCTCTTTGACAACGAGCGCAATCGCGAGATCCAGGCCAAGTACCGCGCCTACCTCGCCTTCCTGCTGGGCAAGGCTGGATATGCCGATCCCGCCAAGACCGCCGCGCAGGTTTACGAATTCGAGCGCAAGATCGCCGTGCTCGATTGGGACCGCGCGCTCTCGCGCAATCCGATCCTCACCACCAACCGCCTCTCGCGCGCCGAGATCATCGCCCTTGGCGGCGCGTTCCCGGTCCTGCCGCTGCTCGAGGGCAGCGGGCTTGACCAGACCCCCGCGCTGATTGTCAGCGAAGTCCTGCCCTCGCCCGAAAAGATCGCGCGGCTCGGCCTCTCCCCCGCCGATCTTGCCAAGCTCGGCGGCGGCTTCCCCGCGCTGGTCAGGCTGCTCGGCGAGGAACCGATCCCCGTGCTGCAGGCATGGACCGCTGCGCATTTCCTGTCCGACAACGCCGCCGTGCTGCCCAGCGACATCGACGAGGCCAATTTCGCGTTCTACGCCAAGACCCTGCAAGGGCGCGAGCAGCAGCGCGAACGCTGGCAGCGCGGCATTGCCACCATCGAGGGGCAGATGGGCGAGGCGATCGGCCAGATCTACATCGAGCGGCACTTCCCGGCTTCGAGCAAAGCCGCGATGGCCAAACTGATCGCCAACTTGCGCGCCGCGCTCGCCGCCAATCTCAAGGACCTGCCGTGGATGACCCCGGCCACGCGCATCGAAGCGCAGCGCAAGCTCGATGCCTTCGGGGTCAAGATCGGCTACCCGGACAAGTTCAAGAGCTATGCCGGGCTCAACCTCAAGCCCGGGCAGCCGCTCGCCAATGCGGTCGAGACCGATCGCTGGAAATGGCAGGACCAATTGCGCGAGCTTGCCGGGCCGGTCGACAAGACCAAGTGGCTGATGACCCCGCAGACGGTCAACGCCTACTACATGCCGCCCGCCAACGAGATCGTGTTCCCCGCCGCCTATCTCCAGCCGCCCTATTTCAACCCCAAGGCCGACGATGCGGTCAATTATGGCGCAGTCGGTGTCACCATCGGCCACGAGATCGGCCACGGGTTCGATGATTCGGGCTCGCGCTACGACGGCACCGGCGCGCTGCGCGACTGGTGGACGGCAGAGGACCGCAAGACCTTCGACGCGCTGGGCGCCAAGCTCGCCGCGCAATACGACGCGCAGTGCCCGTTCGACGCTGGCAAGACCTGCCACAACGGCCGCCTTACGCTGGGCGAGAACATCGGCGATCTGGGCGGGCTCTCGATGGCCTATCAGGCCTATCAGCTCTCGCTCGGCGGCAAACCCGCCCCGGTGCTCGACGGGCTGACCGGCGACCAGCGCTTCTTTCTCTCCTATGCGCAGGCCTGGCGCTGGAAATACCGCGAGGCGTTCGCCCGGCAATTGCTCAAGACCGATCCCCATTCGCTGGCAATGGCGCGGGTCAACGCGGTCGTGCGCAATTTCGATCCTTGGTACGCGGCGTTCGGGGTCAAGCCGGGCGACAAGCTCTATCTCCCGCCCGAGCAGCGCGTGCGCATCTGGTAATTCTTGACAGCGCGCGGCCCTGCGGCAACGAACGCGCGCCATGGACAACCTCACCCTCACCGCGATCCTGCTCGGCATTGTCGAGGGCCTGACCGAATTCATCCCGGTGTCCTCCACCGGCCACCTCATCCTCGCATCCGAGTTCTTCGGCTATGCCCCGGCGCAGTGGGAGGTGTTCAACATCGTCATCCAGCTGCCCGCCGTCATGGCGGTGGTGGTGCTCTATTGGCGCACCTTCATGGATGTGGCGCTCGGCGCGCTGCGCGGCGATCGGCAATCGCTCGCGTTCATCCGCAATGTGCTGGCCGCGTTCATCCCCTCCGCCATCCTTGGCGTTCTGCTCAAATCGCGGATCGACACCATGCTCGAAACCCCGCTGCTGGTGTGCTTCGCGCTGATCCTCGGGGGCATCGCGATCCTGCTGATCGAGCGCACGGTGCGCCACGCCGAGTATCGGCCGGTGGGCACTCTGCCGCTGCCCACGGTGCTGGCGATCGGGCTGATGCAGTGCGTCTCGATGATCCCGGGTGTCTCGCGCTCGGGGGCAACGATCATGGGCGCGCTGGCGATGGGCGTGAACCGGCGCACGGCGGCCGAGTTCAGCTTCTTCCTCGCGGTGCCGACGATGCTCGGCGCCACGCTCAAGCAGCTGTGGGATCACCGCGACGAGCTGGCGGCGGGCGCGGGCGCGGTCGGCCTGCGCGAGATCGCGATCGGCTCGGTGGTCTCGTTCCTCGTCTCGCTGGTGGTGATCAAGTTCTTCATCGGCTTTGTCAGCAAGAGCGGGTTCACCCCGTTCGCATGGTACCGCATCGGCATCGGCGCGCTGGCGATGGCCTGGCTGCTGTGGGTCTAGCGCCTGATGAGCGAGCTCAAACGCAAGGACTACGAAGCGCTGCTCGAGCCGCTGCAGGAACAGCTCGCCGCGATGGCGCGCTGGGCGGCGGGCACCGGGGCGCGCGTGCTGATCATCCTCGAAGGCCGCGACACGGCGGGCAAGACCGGCGTGATCAACGCGATCAGCGACCGGCTCAATCCCCGGCAGGTGCGCACCGTGGCGCTCGCCAAGCCAACCGAGCGCGAGCAGGCGCAGTGGTATTTCCAGCGCTACGTGCCGCACCTTCCCGCTAACGGCGAAATCGTGCTGTTCGATCGCAGCTGGTACAACCGCGCCGGGGTCGAGCGGGTGATGGGCTATGCGACCCCCGCGCAAGTCGATGCCTTCCTGCGCGCCGCGCCCGCGTTCGAGAAGCAGCTCGTGGATGATGGCCTGCTCCTGTTCAAGTACTGGCTCACCTGCGATCAGGAAGAACAGGAGCGCCGCTTCGAGGAGCGCCGCAGCGATCCGATGAAGCGCTGGAAGCTGTCGCCCATCGATCTCGAGGCGCGGCAGCGCTATGCCGACTATACCGCGGCGCGCGCCGCCATGCTGGCAGCAACGCACACCAAGCACGCGCCGTGGACGCTGGTCGATTTCAACGACCAGCGCGCCGGCCGGCTCACGCTGATTCGCGACCTGCTGCACCGGCTGCCGGACACTCTCATCGAAACACCGCCGCTCGACTTGCCGCCGCTCGGCCATCCGCCGCTCAAGGAGCAGTTTGACGGCCTCAAACCCCTGCCGCCCCACACCAAGGCTTGACTTTGGACCGATTCTCCCGCAGCGGCGCTGGTCTTCACGGTGGCCCGCGCCGCCGCACACAATTTATGCGCGTGTTGCTTGGGCAGCACGGGCGCAGTTCAGGATAATGTCATGGCCAAGCCTACTACCGTCAAGATCCGCCTGGTCTCGACCGCCGACACCGGGTTTTTCTATGTGACCAAGAAGAATCCGCGCAACACCACCGAGAAGATGGTGTTCCGCAAGTACGATCCCGTCGTGCGCAAGCATGTCGAGTTCAAGGAAGCCAAGATCAAGTAAGCGCCGAACCGGGTGCGCCTGCGCCACATCGGGTTCACGGCCAGTTCAAGCCCGATCCGGCAAGGCGCGGGCATGACCATGACTTTCAAAAAGCTCGGCACTCTCGCCCCGTTCGCCGCCTTGGCGCTTGGCGCGGCGGCCATGCCGTTCGCCCCCGCGCTGGGCGCGCCCCCGGCCGCACAGTCCGCCCAAGTCGATCAGGCGATCACCGCCTTGCGCGCGATCACCTCGATGCGCGCCGATTTCATCCAGACCGACCGCAACGGCCAGCGCATCACCGGCGTGATGACCCTGCAGCGCCCGGGCAAGATCCGCTTTCAATACCAGAAAGGCGTGCCGCTGCTGATCGTCTCGGACGGCGCGGCGCTCACCCTGATTGATTACGAAGTGCGCCAGGTGCAGCGCTGGCCGATCCGCAACAGCCCGCTGGGCGCGCTGCTCGATCCGAACAAGGACGTCGCCAAATTCGCGCGCCCCATCGCCACGGGCAATCCCGGCGTGCTCAGCCTCGAGATCAAGGACCCGCGCCATCCCGAATATGGCACGATCACGATGATCATGGTCAAGAACGCCGCCGCCCCCGGCGGGTTCGCGCTCGATAGCTGGGTCTCGTTCGATGCGCAGGCCAAGCGCACCACGGTCCGCTTGTCGAATCAGCAATATGGCATCGCGGTCCCGGCCAATACGTTCCGCTGGAACGATCCGCGCCCGCAATCGCGGCGCTGACCGGATTCGCCGCCGTCGCGGCAGCGCGCCGCTTCGGCCCGAAAGTGCACCGGGCGCGCGACAAATTGCGACAAACCCGGCCGCCGCGTTCATGCGCCAGAAAGCGGCGAGCGCCTAAACAGGTCTTGTCAGCGCGACCGGGTCCAAGTTTCCCCCCTGTTGCTTGGGACCCCTCCTACAAGCGCTCTGACAAGCGTGACGAACGCACAAGGAACCCCCGCCTCAACGCCCCCGGGGCGGGGGTTTTCCTGTTTCGGGTTAGCCCCGCCCCTCCCCCTTGTCTGCTCCGGCCTGCCAACCTAAAGCCGCAGGCATGTCCTCCGCCACGCTCAAGATCGCCACCTGGAACATCAATTCGGTCCGCCTGCGCGCCGAACAGGTGGTGCGCTTTCTGGCCGATGAATCCCCCGACGTCCTCTGTTTGCAGGAAATCAAGACCGCCGAGGCGACCTTTCCGCACGATGTGTTCGAAGCGCTGGGCTACACCCACCGCGTCGTCCACGGGCAGAAGGGCTACCACGGCGTCGCCACGGTAAGCCGCCTGCCGCTGCGCGAGATCAGCCGCCACGATTGGCAGGACAATGGCGAGGCGCGCCATGTCGGCGTCGAGCTGCTTGGTGCGGGCCAAGGCGTGATCCTCGAGAACGTCTATATCCCCGCCGGCGGCGATATCCCCGATCGCGCGGTCAATCCCAAGTTCGGCCAGAAGCTCGATTTTCTCGGGCGGATGACGCGCTGGGCCGAGAAGATCGACCGCCCCACGCTGATCGTCGGCGATTTCAACGTCGCCCCGCTCGATTGCGACGTCTATGATCACAAGGCGCTGCTCAAAGTCGTCAGCCACACGCCCGAGGAAGTCGCCACGCTCACCCGCTTTGCCGATGCGCACGGCTGGGTCGATCTGGGGCGCAAGCATATCCCCGCGCCGCAGCGCAACTATTCGTGGTGGTCCTATCGCTCCTACTGGCGCGATAAGGATCAGGGCCGCCGCCTCGATCACATGTGGGCCTCGCCCGATCTTGCGGCGCAATCGCTGGGGCACCGGATGGCCGAGCAGACCCGCCGCTGGGACCAGCCTTCGGACCATATCCCGCTGATCACCGAGTTTACGCTTTGAGCGATCCCGATGGCCCGCGTGCGGTGGCCCTCGCGCTCGATGCACTGCGCCACGGCTGGGCGGTCCGCGTCGAGGGCGAAGGCGGCGCGCTCGATTTGCTCCCCGCCGAAACCGCGTTCGCCCAGCCCGGGCTCTATGCCGCGCGGATGCTGATTTCTGCCGCGCGCGCCGCCACCTTGAAACTCGCCAACCAGCGCGACGCCGCCGTGCCCGAAGCCCCGGTCATGATCCACGGGTCCGAGCCGTTCTCGCTCCACGCCGCGCGCGCGCTCGCCGATCCCGCGCTCGATCTGGCGCACCCCATGCGCGGGCCGTTCCGCGCCGAGCCGGTCGCGGCCTATCCCGCGGCCGTGGCGGCGCTCGATCTCGCGCGGCTCGCGGGCATTCTCCCTGCCTTTCTCGTATCGACGGGAGTCGAACCCGCCGCCGCTGTCACCGTGGCCGCGCTCGCCGCGTTCAAGGACCCGCTGAACCTGTCGATCCAGGCGCGCGCGCGCCTGCCGGTCGATGCCTGCGACACGGCCGAGATCGTCGCCTTCCGCGCGCGCGACGATCTGCGCGAGCATGTCGCCCTCATCATCGGCGCGCAGAACGGCGACCACCCGCCGCTGGTGCGCCTGCACAGCGAATGCCTCACCGGCGATGTCCTGGGCAGCCTCAAATGCGATTGCGGTCCGCAGCTTGACGCCGCGCTGGAGCGCATGGCCGAGGAGGCCAATGCCGCCGCCGGCTGGGGCGTGCTGCTGTACCTGCGGCAGGAAGGGCGCGGCATCGGCCTGATCAACAAGCTGCGCGCCTATGAGCTGCAGGATCAGGGGTTCGACACCGTCGATGCCAACGAGCGGCTGGGCCTGCCCAATGAAGCGCGCGATTTTCCGGTCGCGGCGCGGATGCTCGATCTGCTCGGCGTCTCCGCCGTGCGCCTCCTCACCAACAACCCCGCCAAAGTCGCCGCGCTCGAAAGCGTGGGCGTCACCGTGCTCGAACGCGTCCCCCACGAACTCCCCGCCAACCCCCACAACGCCCGCTACCTCGCCACCAAACGTGATCGCTCGGGGCATCTGCTGGGATAGGGCAAAGCCCTCTCCCAGCAGGGCGGGGCCATAGCATAGAGGAGTTTGGTTCGCGCAGAGACGCGGTGGAAGCAATGCACGCAGCGATGCTCCTCTGGGCTGCAGGCGCATGTCGAAAACGACTCTGGAAACATCTCAGAAAGAATCGGTCACAAAGCGGCTTTGCCTCAAGCGCGGCCTCTTTGCGGCCTTTGCTTCCTCAGCGTCTCTGCGCGAAACAGCTTCTTTGAAACCAAATGCGAATGCCCTGGCTTCCATGGAGAGAGTCCACAAGAGAGGACGCCCCTCTCAATACTGCCGCAAAACCTCCAGAAACCGGTCGCCGAACGCTTCCAGCTTGCGCGTGCCCACCCCGCCGATCGCGGCGAGCGCGGCGCGGTCCGCCGGGCGCGCCGCCGCCATGTCGCGCAGCACAGAATCGTGGAAAATCACATAAGGCGGCACCCCGGCCTCCAGCGCCAGCTCCCGCCGCAACGCGCGCAGCGCATCGAACAACGGATCGCCCAAAGGATTGAGCGCCGCCGCCGTGCCCCGCGCCTTGCGCCCGGTGCGCTCCGCCCTCGGTGCCACCACCAGATCCACTTGCGCCTCGCCTTTCAGGATCGCCCGCGCATCGCCGCCCAGCGCGAGGCCCCCATGCTCGGTCGGCACCAACGCACCCCTCGCCTGAAGCGCGCGGCTGACCTGCCGCAGCAGCGGCGCTTCCTCGGCCGAGACAATGCCGAACACCGACAGCTGATCGTGCGCTCGCTGGGTCACGCGCTCGTCGGCCTGTCCGGTCAGCACTTTCTCGATATGGCCAAAGCCGAACGACTGCCCGGTGCGATAGATCGCCGAGAGCACTTTGCGCGCCAGTTCGGTCGCATTGGTCACCCCCGGCGCATGCAGGCAATTGTCGCAATTGCCGCAAGCCGCAGGCGGGTCCTCGCCGAAATGGCGCAAGAGCACGGCGCGGCGGCAGGTGGGCACTTCGACCAGCCCGGCCATCGCCTCCAACCGCGCATTCTCGCCCGCGCGGCGCGCTTCCTCCACTTCCATCAGGCGCTGGCGCGCGCGGGCAAAATCCTCCGGCCCCCACAGCAGCAGCGCCACCGCCGGATCGCCATCGCGCCCGGCGCGCCCGGTTTCCTGATAATATCCCTCGATCGATTTGGGCAGCGCGGCATGCGCGACAAAGCGCACATCGGGTTTGTCGATCCCCATGCCGAACGCCACCGTGGCGACCATCACCATGTCCTCGCTCGCCACGAACGCGGCCTGATTGGCGGTGCGCACTTCGCTCGGCAGCCCGGCATGATAGGGCAGCACAGGCCGCGCCTTGGTCGCCAGCTGGTCGGCCAGCTTCTCCACTTGCGCGCGGGTCGGCGCATAGATGATCCCCGGCCCCGGATGATCAGCCATCAGTGCTTTCAACTGGCGCAGCGGATTGTCGCGCGGGGTCACGCCGTAGCGGATGTTGGGCCGGTCGAAGCCCGCCACGATCAGGCCGTCCGCCGCGATGCCCAGCTGCTCGAGGATATCCTGCCGGGTGTGGTGGTCTGCCGTCGCGGTCAGCGCGAGGCGCGGCACGTGCGCAAAGGCATCGAGCATCGGGCGCAGCAGGCGGTAATCGGGGCGGAAATCGTGGCCCCATTCGGAAACGCAGTGCGCCTCGTCGATGGCAAACAGCGAGACTTGCGCGCGCGAGAGCAGATCGCGGAAATGCGGCTGGCTGGCGCGCTCGGGCGCCACATACAGCAGATCGAGCTGGCCCGCGCGAAACAGGTCGATGGTCGCCTCGCGGTCGGTATCCACGCTGGTCAGCGCGGCGGCGCGGATGCCATTGGCCCGCGCCCCGCGCAGCTGATCATGCATCAGCGCGATCAGCGGCGAGATCACCACGCAGGTGCCCGCAAACATCACCGCCGGCAACTGATACGTCAGCGACTTGCCCGCCCCTGTCGGCATCACCGCAAGCGTCGATTGCCCCTGCAAAACCCGCGCCACCACCTGGTCCTGCACGCCCCGGAATGCCGCAAAGCCGAACACCCGGCTCAGCGTCCCCAGCGCTTCTTCAGGCGTCGGCGGCGGCAGTGCTTCGCGCGGCGCAACCATCGGCGCGCGCTCATCGGCATAGGGATCGAACCCCGGATCGCCATCCTGAATGGGCGCGCCGAAATCGGGCATGTCCCCAAAGCCTGGGTCTTCATCCAAATCGAAAGGCGCGCCGGGGTCTGTCACCGCGCCGCTATGGCAGATCGCAGCAGGATAAGAAAATCCCGCGAGGCGCGCTTTATCCACCGGGACAGCGGGTGGCGCTTATTGCTGTGCCTTGCGGCAACCGTATCCCTTGCAAAGCGCCGCAGGTCGATGGCCGCTAACGCCCAATAGCAGACTTCAAGGACCGCCAAGTTCGGGCCACTGCCGCCAGTTCCATCCTTCGCTGCAAAGCGAGTGCGAACCTTTACACATTGGAGCAGCGTCCATGATGGCGCGCACCGCCTCTACTCGGTCGCACGCCGCAGCGGGCGATACGTCGAGCACTAGCTGCGGCTCTGGGTTCAAGCCGCTCATCTGAGACATATAGCGCCGTAGGGTGGCGTCGGAGATAATGACCTTGTTCCAAAGGATCGAGCCGTCAGAGCCGATGTAGACAGGCTGCACCACTCTTAAATGACCAACTCCGTCCTTCTCACGTCCCCAATGAGCGAGCGGAGTTGAACAACTCGCGGCGTAGGTTTTTGGCGCTCGGTCGCACCCACTGGCGAGGGTTGCGAGCAGAAATACGAGCGTCGTTCTATAGGGTATCATCCGGCTATGCTGTCGCATCGCGCTTCAATTCGCAACTTCCGCTCGCCATCATTATCGGACAACAAGTCGCTCACCATCCCTTGTAATGAGGGCTGCATCCCCATTGTAGCGAATGTGCCGAAGAGCCATGCGGTTGCAACGCTCGTCGGTCATGATCTGTCGCTCGACCCATCGCCGCCAGGTTGCGTCTGCCAATGCCAATTTCTCAGCTTCGAGAATGCTGACGCCGTGGGCAGCCCGCAATTCTTTGATGTGGAGTATCCACCGGTCCCGCTCAGCCATGCCAAATGCCTACCCGTTGCGATGGTCGCTTTCCAACAAAATCGGCCATCCCGACATTCTACCAGCAAGCCAGACAACCCCGAACCGTTACCCCAAAATCACATGCACCCGGCTCAGCCGCAGCGTGTGGATGCGCCACTGGCCGTCCACTTTGCGGTAGGTCTCGTGGTAATGGCCCATGCCGTGGAAGATCAGCGACTGGTCGGCATCGAGGTACACCATGTCCTCCATCGCGATCACCCCGCGCGCTTCGGTTTCGGAGAGCACTTCGATCTCGTGGCAATGGCCATGATGCACGCAGCGATTGGGCGCGATCGCCGCCGCGATGAACGCGGTGATCGCATCGCCGCCCTCCTGATAGCCGCGCCCTTCGGGATCGGGCTCGAGGCTGACCGCGGTGCGCACATCGAAGGTGGCATCGTCGGTAAACACCGTGCGCAGCAGCGCGATGTCCTTGGTATCGATCGAGCGGAAATAGCGCGCCTTCACCTGCTTGATCTGCTCGATCGCCAGAAGCTGGGTGAGGGTGTCGATTGCGGGCATGGTTGGCTCTCCCTGATGGCAGCGGCCAGACTAAAGCCAAACTGCGCCGATGGTGGCTCATTGCCCCCCTCCCCGGTGGGGAGGGGCTGGGGGAGGGGGTACGGCACTTCCGGGAAACTCCGGACACCCCCACCCAGCCTCCCCCGATCGGGGGAGGAGCAGAGTGGTTCATTCTTGACGGTCTAGCACCCAGCCCCACCCAACGGGACTATGTGTTCTATCAGCGCGGCCCCGCCATCCGGCGCAGCACCGCCTCTTCGGCGGCGGTGAACGCGCTCACGCCCTTGGCCGCATCATCGGGCACCGCGCTGGTGAAAAACGCCGCGCCCCGCCCGGTCGCCGGATCGAGCCACAGCCCCGAACGCAGGCCATAAGCCTCGCCCGGATGCCCGATCCGCGCGCGGCCATCGCCGAACGGATCATCATGGCACCCCGCCCCGCCGCTACCAATCAGCTGGAGGCCCAGCCCATAGGCGCAAAAGAAGCCGTCGCTCTCGCCGTTCTCGCCCAGCCCGTTCGTCCCATCGAAGCGCCACTGCGGCCGCACCAGTTCAGCCCACGCCGCGCGGCTGAGCAAAGGCCGCCCCTGCCGCGCCAGCACTTGGCCGATCCGCGCCAGATCGCGCATCGAAATGCGGAGGCCCCCTTGCGGCGAGAACAGCGCGCCGTTCCAGCCGGGGGTATAGCTCGCCAGATCGCACGTGCCGTCCGCTGCGGCGACCACCAGACACGGCGGCGGCACCCCATGCAAATCATCGCGCGCCACGCTGCCATCGGCGCGGTAGAGCACCACCGCGCGCGCCGCCGCGCCCGCCGAACAGCCAGACCAATTGAAACAGGCATCGAGCTTCAAGGGCGCGAGCACAAGCCGCCGCATCAGCCGGTCGAACCGCTCGCCCGTGGCCGCCTCCATCACCGAGGCGACCACCGGGAAATTGAGGTTGGTGTAATGAAACCAGGTGCTGCCCGGCGCATGAACCGCATCCCATGCCTTGGGATCGGCCAGCCGCTGGCGCACGGTTTCGCCCAAAGGGATCAGATAGTCGGCATCGTCGGTAAGGCTGGAGCGATGCGAGAGCAGCAGCCGCAAAGTGATCGGCGTTTCAGGAAAGGCGGGATTGCGAAGCCGCCAGCCGAGATAGTCGGACACATCGCGGTCGAGATCGAGCCGCCGCTGATCGACCAGCCGCAGCACGCCAAGCGCGGTGACCAGCTTCGAGATCGAGGCAATCCGCACCGGATCGTCCGCCGTCACCCATCGGCCGCTCGCACGGTCGGCCAAGCCTTCCGCCAGCACCGGGCGAACGGCGCTGCGGTCAAAGGCGACCGCGACGGTTGCGGGCAGAGGACCCTGCGCCAGCGCCGCCGCTGGCGAGAACGCCAGCGCGCAGGCCAGCAGAAAAAGCAAACGTCCGCTTACTTGAACACCGTCATCAGCTTCCCGGACAATGCCTGCCCGGTTACCTCCAGCGTCTCGATGTAGATCGATACCAGCAGCGCAGAAATCACCAGCGAAAAGGCGACCCCGGTAACCAGCGAAAACACCAGGACCGTCGGCGTAAATGCAGCAGTAATCGCCAGACTGGTGCTACCCACGCCGATGACCGTGCCCACTACCGCGAACAGGACGAGATAAAGCGCGACCACAACCACCATAAGCACCACGAAAATGCTCCAGCGCGAGCCCTTGGTCAGCGCGCGGCTGCGGCCAAAGCTTGCAATGACCCCGATTGGCTCTGCCACCAAGGCGGGCATCGAAACCGCCCACATCAGCATGAGGATGATCCCGGGAACCAGCAAGACCATCATCCCGGCCCCGACGCCAAGGCCCCACAGCGCCAGCAAGCCAAGCGCCGGCAAAGCCTTGGCCAGCCCCATCGCAAAGCAATCGGAAAGCGAAGTCGGCTCGTCACGCGCGGCTTTGAGGATACCGCCCATCGCGCCGGCATAGGAAATTGAACCCAATACAAAGGAGCTGAGCAGCAAGATCCAATACCAGCCCGATCCGAACATCGCGAGCGCAGCAGCCGAGCTACCATCTGGCCCATTCGCGCTCATGGCTGTAGCCATAGCTGTAGCCAGCTGTCCGCGCCCGACAAACTGGATCGCAACGCTTACCAACTGTACCGCCAGCAAGAACAACCCGGCGGTTGGCAGCGATTGCAGAACCAGTTCCGTTGTTCGCGAAATGGTTCGGCCAATATTGAATTTTTCCACCGCTACCCCCTGTTTCAAAGACCAGGCTAGAGTGGCTCAATGACAAATGCAAAGCACCTTTGCCGCGCAAATCAATCCAGATTGGGCCTAAGCCAGCGTTCCGCCACAGCAAGCTCCATGCCGCGCCGCGCCGCATAGTCTTCCACCTGATCGCGCCCGATCCGCGCCACGCCGAAATAGGCGCTTTCGGGGTGCGCGAAGTAGAAACCCGAGACTGCCGCGGTGGGCAGCATCGCCTGGCTTTCGGTCAGCACGATCCCGGCGTTTTCGCCCGCATTCAGCAAATCGAACAAGATGGGTTTCAGCGTGTGATCGGGGCAGGCGGGATAGCCCGGCGCGGGGCGGATGCCGCGATATTGCTCGCGGATCAGCGCTTCGGTGGTCAGCTGCTCGCCCGGCGCATAGGCCCACAGATCGGTGCGGACATGCTGGTGCAGCCGCTCGGCAAAGGCTTCGGCCAGACGGTCGGCGAGCGCCTTCAAAAGGATATCGTTGTAATCATCGTGCGCGGCCTGGAACGCAGCCAAATGCGGCTCGATGCCGTGGATGCCCACCGCGAACCCGCCGATCCAGTCGCCATCGGGATCGATGAAATCGGCGAGGCACATATTGGGCCGGTCGCGGCTCTTGCTCACCTGCTGGCGCAGGAACGAGAGGCGGACATGGCGCTCCTCCTCGGCGAGATAAAGCTCCAGATCATCGCCGCCCGCCGCCATATGCCGCGCGCAGGGCCAGAAGCCTGCGACGCCCCTGGCGGTCAGCCACTTCTCGCCAACGATCCGCTCGAGCATCGCGGTGGCATCGGCATAGAGCGCCCGCGCGCTTTCGCCCACGACCTCGTCCTCGAGGATCGCCGGATAATTGCCCGCCAGCTCCCACGCCTGGAAAAACGGGGTCCAGTCGATGATCGCGGCAAGGTCGGCCAGATCCCATTCGGGGAACACATGGATGCCCGGTTGCGCCGGCGGCGGGGCCTTCTCGGAAAAATCGGCCTTGAAGGCATTGGCGCGCGCATCCTCGAGGCTGAGCAGCGCGCTTGGCGTCTTGCCCGCGCGCACATCGCGGACATGGTTGTATTCGGCCGCGGTGCTCTCGACAAAGCCGTCGCGCTGGGTGTCTGACAAGAGCTGGCTGGCCACGCCCACCGCGCGGCTGGCGTCGAGCACATGGACCACCGGGCCGGTGTAAGCCGGATCGATGCGCAGCGCGGTGTGGATCTTGCTGGTGGTCGCCCCGCCGATCAGCAGCGGAATGGTAAAGCCCGCGCGCTCCATCTCCTCGGCCACCGTCACCATTTCATCGAGCGACGGGGTGATCAGGCCGGAGAGGCCGATCATGTCGACGTCCTCTTTCTTGGCGGTTTCGAGAATGGTCGTCCACGGCACCATCACGCCCATGTCGATCACTTCGTAGCCGTTGCACTGGAGCACCACGCCGACGATGTTCTTGCCGATATCGTGCACATCGCCCTTGACCGTGGCCATGATGATCCGGCCCTTCGGCCGCGCGCCCGCCTGCTTTTCCGCCTCGATATAGGGGATGAGGTGCGCCACCGCCTTTTTCATCACGCGCGCCGATTTGACCACTTGCGGCAGGAACATCTTGCCCGAACCGAACAGATCGCCGACCGTGTTCATGCCCTGCATCAGCGGGCCTTCGATCACCTCGATCGGGCGGCCGCCGCGCGCCGCGATCTCGGCGCGGGCTTCCTCGGTATCCTCGACCACATACATGTCGATGCCCTTGACGAGCGCATGCTCGAGGCGGCGCACCACATCCCAGCCGCGCCATTCCTCGGCGGCCTTTTCGGCGACGGCATCCTTGCCCTTGTAACTCTCGGCGAGCGTGATCAGGCGCTCGGTGGCCGTCATTCCATTGTCGTTGGCGGGCACGCGATTGAGCACCACATCCTCGCAGGCCTCGCGCAGCACCGGATCGATCTGGTCGTAGATGTCGAGCTGCCCGGCATTGACGATCGCCATGTCCATCCCCGCCGGGATGGCATGATAGAGGAACACCGAATGCATCGCGCGGCGCACGATTTCGTTGCCGCGAAAGCTGAACGAGAGGTTCGAAAGCCCGCCCGAGATATGGACATGCGGGCAGCGCGCGCGGATTTCCGCCGTCGCCTCGATGAAATCGAGCGCATAGCGGTCGTGCTCCTCGATCCCGGTCGCCACCGCGAACACGTTGGGATCGAAAATGATGTCTTCGGGCGGAAAGCCGATGCCGGTCAGCAAGTCATAAGCGCGCGCGCAGATCTCGACCTTGCGCGCCTTGGTATCGGCCTGGCCCTTCTCGTCGAACGCCATGACCACCACCGCCGCGCCATAATCCATGCACTTGCGCGCGGCGGCAAGGAACGCGTCCTCGCCTTCCTTCATCGAGATCGAATTGACGATGGGCTTGCCGGACACGCATTTGAGGCCCGCCTCGATCACCTCCCACTTGGAGCTGTCGATCATCACCGGCACGCGCGCGATATCGGGCTCGGCGGCGATCAGCTTGAGGAAGGTGGTCATGGCATGGACCGCATCGAGCAGGCCCTCGTCCATGTTCACATCGATCACCTGCGCGCCGTTCTCCACCTGCTGGCGCGCGACTTCGACCGCCTTGGCATAGTCATCGCCGAGGATCAGCTTCTTGAACGCGGCCGAGCCGGTCACATTGGTGCGCTCGCCGACGTTGACGAAGCTGGAGCCGGAAGCGCGGGGGGCAGTCTGCGTGGTCATCTTGGTCTCCCCCCTCCCGCGTGCGGGAGGGGTCGGGGGTGGGTTTGTTTTCTTCATGAGGCGGCGCTTGAATTCGCCCACCCCTAACCCCTCCCGCAAGCGGGGGGGGGACTGGTTATCAGCCCGCCATCAGGAACGGTTCGAGGCCCGCCAGCGCGGTGACCACAGGCGGCTTGGGCATCACGCGCGGCGGCAGCGCGTTCACCGCTTTCGCAATTGCGGCGATATGCGCCGGGGTCGATCCGCAGCATCCGCCCAGAATATTGACCTGCCCGTGCTCGGCCCATTCGTGAACGAGGCCCGCGGTCGTATCAGGCATCTCGTCGTATTCACCCAGTTCATTGGGCAGGCCCGCGTTGGGATAGACCATGATCAAGGTCTCGGCGATGGCCGACAGCGCGCGGACATGCGGGCGCAGCTGGGTCGCGCCGAACGAGCAGTTGAGCCCGATCGTCAGCGGCCGGGCATGGCGCACGGCATACCAGAACGCCTCGACCGTGTGCCCCGAAAGGTTGCGGCCCGAAAGGTCGGTCAGCGTCATCGAGAGCATGATCGGCACTTCGCGGCCCAATTGCTGTTCCAGCTGGCGCACCGCCATGATCCCGGCCTTGGCATTCAAGGTATCGAACACCGTCTCGATCAGGATGAAATCCGCCCCGCCCTCGACCAGCGCCGCGGCCTGTTCGCGGTAGACATCGACGAGGAAATCCCAGTCGATCTCGCGAAAGCCCGGATCGTTGACATCGGGCGAGAGCGACAGGGTCTTGTTGGTCGGCCCGATCGCACCCGCGACAAAGCGCGGCCGGCCATCTTTGGCGGCAAATTCATCGGCGATGCGGCGGGCGAGCTTCGCGCTTTCGAGGTTGATCTCGCGCACCAGATGCTCGGCCCCGTAATCCGCCTGGCTGATGCGGTTGGCCGAGAACGTGTTGGTCTCGGCAATATCCGCCCCGGCCTCGAAATAGGCGCGGTGGATCGATTCGGGCACTTCGGGCCGCGACAGCGCGAGGATGTCGTTGTTGCCCTTCTGGTCCTTGGCCAGCCCCAGCGATCCGGCATAGTCGGCTTCGGAGAGCTTCCAGTTCTGGATCTCGGTGCCGAACGCGCCGTCAGTGATGAGAATGCGCGTCGCAGCGGCATCGAGCAGCGCGGCGCGGGCGGGGGAAGGCGTGATCATCAGGCGGCCTTTTCAAGCGGGGCAGACTTGGGCCGCAGCCCGAGCAGATGGCAGATCGCGTAAGACAGCTCGGCGCGATTGAGCGTGTAGAAATGGAAATCGCGCACCCCGCCGGCATAGAGCCGCCGCGCGAATTCGGCGGCAATCGTGGCGGCAACCAATTGGCGCGAGGCGGGATGCTGGTCGAGCCCTTCGAACAGGCCGTCCATCCATGCCGGGATCTGCGCGCCGCAGGCGGCGGCAAACTTGCGCGTTTGCGCCACATTCGACACCGGCAGGATGCCGGGCAGCACCGGCGCGGTGATGCCCGCCGCCGCCAGCTTGTCACGAAAGCGGAAGAAGGTTTCGGGCTGGAAGAAGAACTGGCTGATCGCGCGGGTCGCCCCGGCATCGAGCTTGCGCTTCAAGTTGTCGATATCGGCCGCTGGGCTTGCGGCATCGGGGTGCGTTTCAGGATAAGCCGACACCGAAATCTCGAACGGCGCGATCTCCTTGAGGCCCGCCACCAGGTCCGCCGCGCTGGCATAGCCTTCGGGATGCGGCTCGAACGGCACGCCCGGCGCCCCCATGTCGCCGCGCAGCGCCACCACATGACGCACCCCCGCCTCCCAATAGCTTTCGGCCACCTCGCGGATTTCGGCCTTGCTTGCATCGACGCAGGTAAGGTGCGCGGCGGTCGGCAGCTTGGCCTCGCGGATGATCCGGGCCACGGTGCCGTGGGTGCGATCGCGCGTCGATCCGCCCGCGCCGTAGGTCACAGAAACGAAGCTCGGCTTCAGCGGCCCGAGCGTGGTGACAACGTCCCACAACTGCGCCATCAGCGCGTCGGTCTTGGGCGGGAAGAATTCGAACGACACCCGGATGTCGCCCGGCAGCGCCGCGAACAACGGCGTGTCGAGCGCGGTGCGCGCTTCGTGCAACTGATCGTAAGACGTCATCATTGGATCGAGCCTCCTCGTTCGCGCACGCCGGTCCACAGCTTGACGATCAGCTGATGGCCGGCCAGCGCGCGGTCGGCGGCGAGGCGAAACCCCGCCGCGCTGAACATTTCGGCCACTTGCCCGTCGGAAAAGCCGAGGCGGGCATGGGCATGGCTGGCGCGCAGTTCCTCGCGGTCGTGCGCGGCGAAATCGACGATCGCGATCCGCCCGCCCGGCGCGGTAACCCGTGCGGCCTCGGCCAGCACGGCTTCGGGCGCGAGCGCGTAATGCATCACCTGGTGAAACAGCACCGTATCGAAACTCGCCGCCGCGAACGGCAACTGCACGAAGTCGCCCTGCACCAGGGTCACGTGACCAGCGGGCAGATGCTGGAGCCGGGTTCGCGCCAGCCGCAGCATGTCGGGGCTCTTGTCGAGCGCGGTGACATGGCTGGCCTTGGGCGCAAACAGTTCGGCCATCCGCCCGGTGCCGGTGCCGACATCGAGCAGGCGGCCCAGCCCGGCTTTCCCCCGCGCGCCTTTGGGCCCTCCGCCCCTGACTCCCTCGCTCAGCATTTCGGCCAGCGCCGCCTCGACCGGACCATCGGCGATATGCATGCTGCGCAAGCTGTCCCACTCATCGGCATGGCGCGCGAAATACTCCGCCGCGCTGGCCGCGCGCGCGGTGCGGATCGCATCGAGATGCTCGCGGTCTTCGGCGCATTGCCGGCCAAAGCCGGAATCCGCGCCCTCGGCCTGTCCCAGCAGATTGGCCAGCGCGGGGAGCAAAGCGGAAGTCCCGCTCTCGGCCGGTGCCGCGCGCAGAAACACCCAGCCGCCCTCGCGGCGGCGCTCGGCCAGCCCGGCATCGCACAGGATCTTGACATGGCGCGAGACGCGCGGCTGGCTCTGCTCCAGCACTTGCGCCAGTTCGCCGACCGCCAGTTCCATGCTGGCAAGCAGCCGCATGATCCGCAGACGGGTGGGATCGGCAAGAGCGCGAAGGGAATCGAGCACGGTCATCTCGAACCCATATAAAGATTTCTTTATATGGCACAAGTCATACCGCGCGGCGATGCGACCGGCCGATCGCCACTTTTCGCGCCGACTGCCATTTGCCATGCCGCGAAGCGCAGGGTAAAGCACAGGCAACGCCGCAGATATCGGCCTTGCAAGGGATTAATTCGATGAAGATCGCACACACCGCCCCGTTCGCCACCATGCTGGCCGCCACCGCGTTGCTCGCGCTAGCCGGTTGCGGCCAGGCCGACGACGCTTCCGAGAGCGCAACGCCCGACAATGTCGAGATGCCCGCCGCCGAACTGCCCGCTGCCGAGCCTTCGGCGCAGGCTCCGGTGGCCCCCGCGGCAGACGCATCGCAGGCCGCGATGTCGGCCGAAGAAGCCGCCCGCAGCGATGCGGACAGCGCGGTTTCCGCCGCCGAAGCGGCCAAGGCTGCGGCAGCCGAGGCCGACAAGGCGCAATGATCCGGCGCGCCGGGAGCACACGGCGCGCCGCCTGCGCTTCCGGTCTGGCGCTGGCCTTGCTGCTGGGCGCTTGCCAGAAAGACACCGATCCCGGCCCGGGCGGAGTGACGCAAGGCGAAGCGCGCGCGCTCGACGAAGCCGCCGAGATGTTGGAAGCACGGCCCGCGCCGCCGCCGGTGGACGCCTCGGGCGGGGCCGATGACGCGTCGGAGACTGCGGCCGCCGCCACTCCGGCACAATAACTTCAGTCCAGCGACACCCGTCCGCGCCCGGCTTTGACCGCGCCGCGCTTTTTCTTGCCTTCCAGCCGCTCGGCCTTGCCGACGCGGTTGAGCCGGGTCTTGGCGCGCTTGTTGGGCAAAGTCGCCGCCGCGCGCAGCAGCTCGATCAGCCGCTTGCGCCCATCCTCGCGGTTCTGCTCCTGCGTGCGATAGGTCCGCGCGGTGAGCACGATCTCGCCGCGCGCGGTCATCTTGGTCCCCGCCAGGGTCTTCAAACGCTGGAACACTTCGGGCGACAAGCGCAGCGCGAACACATCGAGCCGGATTTGCACCGCCGTCGCCACTTTGTTGACATTCTGCCCGCCCGGCCCCGCCGAAGCGATGAAGCTCTCCTCGACCAGCGCGAGCGCGCGCTCGGCGATCTGTTCGGGCGTATCAGTCATCGTGGTAACTGGGTTCGGGCGTGTCCCGCGCAACCGGCGCGCTGTCGTATTCGGGAGCGCTGAACCCCAGCACACTGAAATCCATCGGCAAAGGTGCGCGCGCCGCAATCGGCGGCTTGCCTTCGCGCTGGATAGTGATTGCGGCAGCATGGAGCATGGTACGCAAGGGTCCCGGCCCCGGTCCGCTGCCCGAGCCGTATATCGGATCGCAGAGCAAGGGCGCGCCGAGCCCTGCCAGCGCATGCACGCGGATCTGGTGCGTGCGCCCCGTTTCCGGGCGAAACTCGACGAGCGTCCGTCCCGGCTGGCGATCGAGCACGCGCCAGTGGGTGACCGCCGGTTTGCCCTTCTTTGCCGGGATCATACGCCAGCCTTTTTCCGCGCTGCTGATCTTGGAAAGCGACAGCTCGATCGTGCCCGCCTCGCCCGCGACCGGCCCGGCGACGATGCCGAGATAGACTTTCTCCACCAGCCGCGCTTCGAACGCCGCCGAAAAGCGCTTCAGCGCCTTGGGATTGCGCGCCAGGAGCAGACAGCCCGAGGTATCCTGATCGAGCCGGTGCACCGGGGCGGGCGGGCGCTGAAAGCCGAAGCGCAAGGCATCGAGATAATCCTCGAGCGCCGCGCCCCCGGCGCGCGGGCGGTCGAGCGGCAGACCGGCGGGCTTGTCGATGACGAGCGCTTCGCCGTCTTCGAACAGAATCGAGAAATCGATCACGCGACCGCCTTTGCAATGCGCCGCAGCGCTTCATCGAGAACCGCCTCGTCGGCGGCAAAACTGATGCGAAACCCGTCCGCGCCGCCAAACGCCGATGCCGCGACCACCGCCACGCCGTGCTCGAGCAGATGCAGCGCGAGCGCCTCGTCATCGCCGAAGCGCGCCATCAGCGGCGCGGCATCGACCATGCAGTAGAACGCGCCGTCAGGCACCGGCGCGGACAATCCGGGGACCGCGTCGATCGCGGCCAGAACCCGGTCGCGCCGCGCGCGGAAGCGTTCGCACCAATCGCGCAGGAATTCCTGCGGGCCGGTGAACGCCGCCACCGCCGCCGCCTGGCTGATCGAACAGGGATTGCCCGAAGCGTGCGACTGGAGCTTGGCCATTGCCGCCACCAGCCACGCCGGGCCTGCCGATACGCCGATGCGAAAGCCGGTCATTGCATGGCTTTTGGAAACGCCGGAAACGGTCAGGATCCGCTCGGCCAGATCGGGGCACACCGCTGCAAGGCTGGCATGTGCGCCTTCGCCGTAGCGCAGCGGGGCGTAGATATCGTCGCTCAGCACCATGACGTGGGGGTGGCGGCGCAGCACTTCGCCCAACTCTGCCAGCTCTTGCGCCGGATAGGTCGCGCCGGTGGGATTGCCCGGGCTGTTGAGCAGCAGCCAGCGCGTGCGCGGCGTGATCGCGGCCTCCAGTTGCGCCGCGCCGATGCGAAACCCGTTCGCCGCGCTGGTCGGCATGGCGACGACTTCGCCGCCCGTATAGCGCACGATCTGCGGGTAGCTGACCCACCACGGCGCGGGGATCAGCACTGCGTCGCCCGGATCGAGCGTGGCCGCGAGCGCGAGGAAGATCGCCTGCTTGCCCCCCGCGCTGACGATGATCTGCGCGGGGGGAACGACAATGCCCAGATCGCGCGCGAAATGCAGCGCCGCCGCTTCGCGCAGCGCCGCCGTGCCCATGACGGCGGTATATTTGGTGTCGCCCGCATCGAGCGCGGCTTTGGCGGCGGCGACGACATGCGGCGGGGTCGCGAAATCGGGCTCGCCCACCGAGAGCGAGATCACATCGCGCCCCGCCGCGCGCAGTTCGAACGCGCGGTCGGTCATTGCCGTGGTGCGCGAGGCGGCGATGCGCTGGAGCGCCTGGCTCAGCTGGTTCATCCCTCGGAGCCCAGCAGGCGCGCGGGCATCAGGCCGCGCAGGGCATTGCCGATGAAGAAGCCATGCTCCAGATCGGCCAGGGTCAGCGCTCCTTCGCTGGCCTGCCCGCTCTCGATCAGGCTGCGGCGCAGGACGCCGGGGAGCAGGCCGATCTCGGCAGGCGGAGTGATCAGCACGTCGCCCTTCTTCACAAACAGGTTGGTGAAGCTTCCTTCGGTGAGGCCGCCATCATCGCCGATGAACAGCGCCTCGTGCGCCCCCGCGGCGCGGGCGGCATGCCGCGCGTCGTCGTAGAAATGGCGGTCGCTGGTCTTGTGCCGCAAGCGCCAGTCGCCCGGCGCGACCGGCAGCGGCAGCACCGCGCAGTACGCCGGGGCAGCCACAACGCCGGGATGCGAACTGGCTTCGAGCGCATGGGCCCCGCCGCGCGACACGGTGAGACGCACTTTGGCAGGCGCGGCCAGATCGAAGCACAGCACATGGATGGCATTGCGCAAGGCGTGGCGATCGACGGCAAAGCCGAGTTCCTCGCCGCTGGTTTTCAGTCGGTCCAGATGCAGTTCGAGCAGCGCGATGCCGCTGGCCGGATCGAAGGCCATCGTCTCGATGAGATCGGCACTGCCCGCGCTCAACCGCAAGAAATTCCCCTTCACCAGGCTTTCGCGCCATTCGCCGATCAGCGCCGAATCCGCCACGACCGCCGAGCCCACGCCCATGCTCGCCCGCCCCGATGCGGCGTCCGGATAGTCGGGCGCCAACCGCACGGTCCGGATTGCCACATTGAACGCCGCCTCGCCAGCCTCGGCGTGATCCGGCCCGTCCGCCGCGCTCTCGATCCACCCCAGCGCGCCGCAATAGGCCCCGCGCGCATCGCGTTCAAAGGTGTCGATCAGTTCCATTGCGCGGATCTTGGGCGCGCCGGTGATCGAGCCGCACGGAAAGATCGCGCGCACGAGCCCGCGCACGTCGGCGCTGTCTTTCAGTTGCGCGCGCACGGTGGTGACCATCTGGTGCAAGGTGGGATAGCTTTCTACCGCAAACGCTGCCTCCACCCGCACGCTGCCGGGCACCGCCACGCGCGCCAGATCGTTGCGCATCAGATCGACGATCATCAGGTTTTCGGCGCGGTCCTTGGTGCTGCCGATCAGCCCGGCCTTGAGGCCTTCATCCTCCGCCGCAGTGCGCCCACGCGGCGCGGTGCCTTTCATCGGTCGCACCCGCGCTTCGCCGTCCTGCAGCTCGAAAAACAACTCGGGCGAGACCGAGAGGTGCCAGTGCGCGCCATCCCAGATCACCCCGCCATAACCCGCCCGCGCATCGCCGCGCAGCGCGCGGTAGATCGCCAGCGGATCGCCCGCCCATGATCCGCCGAGCGGAAACGTCAGGTTTGCCTGATAGATGTCGCCCGCGCGGATCGCCGCCTGCATCGCTACGAACGCGCGCGCATAGCCGCCGATCGACACTTGCGGATCGAGCGGACCAAGCCGCGCGGCTGGCGCTGCGCGCGCCGCGATCTCGGCATCGAGCCACGCGGCGGCGGCATCGGGTGCGAGCAAGGTCATCGTCTCAAACCGCGCGAACCACACCAACGGCCCCGCCGCGCCGGTGCGCGCGGGCAGGCGCGCCGCCAGCTTCGGCTCGAGCGCGAGGCCCGCCTCATAGGCGATCATCCCCGCCCAATGGCCGGGCTGTGCGCCGATCCGGTCGAGCGCCCCCGCGACATCCTGCGGCCGGCGGGCGACCACCAACTCGCATGGTTCTTCGTAAAGCCGCGCCGGGCCAGCCCCGCTGGTGCGGGCATCGTCGAGCAGGATGAACGGGGTGCGGGTCATGGGGTGCGGGTCATGGGCTTCGGGCGTTCTCTAGCCCCGCGCCCGCCCATATGCAAAAATCGCTTTCCTACCTCTTTGCAAGCCCGCCATAGAGGCGAGGGGAAGGCGCATGGCAGCGCGGGCGAAAGGCAACGACATGGACGACATCTACATTGGCCTCGGCGCAGACGGGACACGCCAGGTGCTGCGGCTCGACCGCGCCAACCGGCACGGTTTGATCGCAGGCGCGACCGGCACCGGCAAGACGGTGACCCTGCAGGGCATCGCCGAGCAATTTTCCGCGCGCGGGGTGCCGGTGTTCATGGCCGACGTGAAAGGCGATCTGGCCGGGATCGCAATGCCCGGCAGCCCGACCTTCAAACATGCCGCCTCGATCGAAAGCCGCGCCAAGGATCTGGGCATCGACCCGTTTACTTATGCCGACAATCCGGCGGTCTTCTGGGATCTCTATGGCGAGCAAGGCCATCCCATCCGCACCACCATTTCCGAAATGGGGCCGCTGCTGCTGGCCCGGCTGCTCGGGCTCAACGACACGCAGGAAGGCGTGCTCAACATCGCGTTTCGCTATGCCGACGATCAGGGTCTGCTGCTGCTCGATCTGCCCGATCTGCAATCCACCCTGATGGCCTGCGCCGAAAAGGCGAGCGAATTGGCTGGCAAATATGGCAACATTTCCAAGGCCAGCGTGGGCACGATCCAGCGCCAGCTCCTTGCTTTCGAAAGCCAGGGCGCGGACCGGTTCTTTGGCGAGCCCGCGTTCGAGATCAACGATTTCATGAAGCTCGACGATCAGGGGCGCGGCATGGTCAATGTGCTGGCGGCGGCCAAGCTGATGCAAAGCCCCAAGCTCTATGCCACCTTCCTGCTCTGGTTGCTGAGCGAGCTGTTCGAGGCGCTGCCCGAAGTGGGCGATCCCGAAAAGCCCAAGCTGGTGTTCTTTTTCGACGAGGCGCATTTGCTGTTCGACGATGCCCCGCAGGCGCTGTTCGACAAAGTCGAGCAAGTCGTCCGCCTGATCCGCTCGAAAGGCGTGGGCGTCTATTTCATCTCGCAGAACCCGATCGATATTCCCGAGAAGATCGCGGGCCAGCTGGGCAACCGGGTGCAGCACGCGCTGCGCGCCTTCACCCCGCGCGATCAGAAGGCGATCCGCGCTGCCGCCGATACCTTCCGCATCAATCCCGATCTCGATGTCGAGCGGGTGATCACCGAGCTCAAGGTCGGCGAGGCGCTGGTCTCCACGCTCGATGCCGATGGCGCGCCGGGGATCGTGCAGCGCACGCTGATCGCGCCGCCGCGTTCGCGGCTTGGGCCGCTCGAGTCCAAAGAGCGCGCTATCATCCAGCAGGTCAGCCCGTTCGAGGGCAAATACGAGACTGCGGTGGACCGCGAGTCGGCCTCCGAGGTGCTGGCGCAGAAAGCGGCCGATGCCGCCGCCGCCGCGCAGCAGGTCGAAACCGAAGGCGAGGACGCCCAGCGCGCCGCGCCGCGCCAATCGCCGACTTTGTGGGACAAGGCGGGCAAGGCGGCGATGGGCGCGGTCGCAGCGTCTGCGGGCGCGGTGATCGCGGCGAAGATATCCGGCTCGAAGTCGCGCGCCTCGCCGATCAGCTCGGGGCTGAGCGCGGTGGTCGGCACGGTCGCCACGCAAATCGGCGGCGCGGCGTTCGGCCGGTTTGCCCGCGGGCTGATGGGAGGATTGCTGCGCTGAGCGCACTTGCCATTGCGGCCTGAGCAAAAGCGCGGCAAACGTCGGCGCACAAGCTCAATGGAAAGTGCCTCATGCGTTCACTCCTTCTTGCCGCGACCATCCTTGCCGGTGCGTGCTCCGCTCTCCCCGCGCTGGCCCAACAGGCCGCGCCCGCCATCCCTGCCGAAGCCGGGCCGATGCCAGAGGGCAAGCTCGATGGCGCGGTGGTGCCCTCGGCCTATCGGCTCGATCTCACGGTCGATCCGGCGAAGGAGCGCTTTTCGGGGCATGTCGAGATCGATGCGAGCATCAAGAAAGCCAGCCGGTTCGTATGGATGCACGGCCGCGATCTGAAAATCGCTTCGGTCACCGCCAAAGCCGGCGGCAAAGTGGTGAGCGGCACGTTCGCGCAGACCGATCCGACCGGCGTTGCGCTGGTCACGTTCGCGGAAAGCCTGCCCGCAGGCCCGGCGACGTTCGTGTTCGACTATGACGCCGCCTTCAACGACGGCCCGGCGGGCCTGTTCCGCGTCAAAGTCGGCGATGACTGGTACAGCTGGACGCAGTTTGAATCGACCGACGCGCGCGCCGGCTTTCCCAGCTTCGACGAGCCCGGTTTCAAGACCCCGTGGAACATTACCCTGCGCACGCCCGCGGGGCTCAAAGCCATCAGCAACGCGCCCGAGACCGGCACCGAGACCAAGGACGGCATGACCGTCCATACGTTCGCGCCGACGTTGCCGCTGCCCAGCTATCTCGTCGCGCTGATGGTCGGCCCGTTCGTTACCGCCGAGGGCACCGTTCCGGCCACGCCGCAGCGCGCCACCCCGCTGCCGATCCGGATTGTCTCGACCAAGCAGAACGCCGCCAGCCTCGGCTTCGCGCTCGAAGGCACCAAGGGCATTGTCACCCATCTCGAAAACTACTTCGGCCAGTCGTTCCCTTATCCCAAGCTCGATCAGATCACCTCGCCGATCATGCCCGGCGCGATGGAGAACGCGGGCGCCGATCTTTACGAGGATTCGTTGCTGATCCTCGACGACAAAGCCTCGACCGAGCAGAAGCGGGCCTTTGGCATGGTGGTCAGCCACGAGCTGGCGCACCAGTGGTTCGGCGATCTCGTCACCCCGGCATGGTGGGACGATATCTGGCTGAACGAAAGCTTCGCCAACTGGATGGGCTACCGCATCGGGAATGAATGGCGCCCCGATCTCAACATTGGCGCGGGCGGGTTGTCCGAAGGCTTTGCCGCGATGGGCACCGACGCGCTGCTCGCCGGCCGGCCGATCCACCAGCCGATCGCCAAGAACGCGCAGATCGATGCCGCGTTCGATTCGATCACCTATGGCAAGGGCGGCCATGTCGTCGCGATGATCGCGGCGTTCATGGGCGATACCAAGTTCCGCGACGGCGTGCGCGGCTACATGGCCAAGTACAAATATGGCAACGCCACAAGCGCCGACTTTTTCCGCGCGATGGCCGATGCTTCGGGCGATCCGCGCATCCTGCCCGCGATGCAGAGCTTTACCGATCAGCAGGGCGTGCCGCTGGTCACCTTTGCCCGCGCCGGAAACAGCCAGTGGACCGTCACGCAAAGCCGCTATGTGCGGCTCGGCACCCCGGCCCCGGCGATGAAATGGGGCATCCCGCTGTGCGTGCGCCAAGGCGGCGCGCGCGAATGCACTTTGCTGACCGAGGTCAGCACCCCGCTCACGGTGAAAGGCACCGGACCGCTCGTGCCCAATGCGGGAGGCACAGGCTACTATCGCTTCGAACTGCCAGCCAAGGATTGGGATGCGCTGATCGCGGCCACGCCGAAGCTGCCGGGCAGCGAAGCTATCGCGGTGTCCGACAGCCTGAACGCCAGCTTCTATGCCGGACGCGCCAGCGCCGAGCAGGTGATCGCGGGCACCCGCGCGCTCGCCGCCAATGCCGATAGCTACGCCAATGGCGACGCCACCGGGCTGCTGCAGGCGATGGCGCGGCGCGGGGTGATCGGCGCGGCGGCGATGCCCAAGTTCGAAGCGCTGGTCGATCAGCTTTACGCGCCGCGGCTCAAAGCGCTGGGATTTGATCCGCGCGCCGGAGCACACGCAGGGGATGATGCGGAGAAGCAGCAGAACCGCACGCAGCTTGTTGAATTGCTGGCCTCGGTCGCCAAGGACAAGCCGCTGCGCGCGCAGCTTGCGGGCGCGGTCGATGCCTATCTGGCGGGCAATGCCAAGGCGCTCGATCCGGCGTTTTTCGGTACAGCGTTCGATGCCTGGCTCGGAACGAGGAAGTTGGAGGGGGCCAAGCTGCTGCTCGACAAGGCGCTGGCATCGGAGGATCCGCTGTTCCGCCCTTCCGTGATCGTGGCGGTGGCGACCAGCGGCGATCTGGCCACAGCGCGATGGCTGCTCGAGACGCCGCGCGACAATCGGCTGCGCCTGTCCGAATGGCAGGACCTCGTGCGCGGCGTGGTGGTCGAACCCGATACCCGCGATTGGGGCTTTGGCTGGCTCAAGGCGCATCTCGATGAGTTGCTCGGCGGCAATGGCGGCATTTTCTTCAGTGCGCGCCTGCCTCAGATCCTGAGCACGTTCTGCTCGGTGGCGGCGGCGGACGATATCGAAATGCTGCGCCCCAAATTTGCCGCCAAGTCAGGCGCGCTCGAACTCGAACGGACGATCGAGCGGGTGCGCTCGTGCGGCAAGCTCAAGGAAGCGCGCAGCGCCGAATTGAACGCGGCGCTGGCGCGATTGAAGTAGCGCTCAATCCAGCGGCAGGCGGAGCGTGGCGGTAAGGCCCAGAATCGCGCCGTCCTGCCCGGTCCGATTGGCCAGCAGCAGCGCGCCGCCGTGCTGATCGGCAATCGCGCGCGCCAAGGTCAGCCCGAGCCCGCTGCCGCCGGTCATGCTGTTGCGCGATGCTTCCATGCGGGTGAACGGCTCCTGCATCCGCGCGATATCGCCCTGCGGGATGCCAGGGCCATCGTCCTCGATGCGCAGCACCGCCGCGCGCCCCTCGCGCGCCAGCGAGACACGCGCGCAAGTGCCATAGCGCACGCCGTTCGAAATAAGATTGCGCAGCGCCCGGCGCAGCCAGGTGGCGCGCAAGGCCATGACCATCCGCTCGGTGGAGCCCAGCGTCACCGGCTCGCCCATGTCCTCGAACTCGCCCACCACATCGGCGACCAGCGCGGATAGCTCGGTCTGTTCGAGCGGGTCTGACGGGCGGCCGACGCGCGCGAGGCTGAGAATATCATCGAGCGAGCTGTTGATGTCGCTGATCCCCGCCGCCATGCGCGCGCGCTCGGTATCGTCCTCGACCGCTTCGATCCGCACACGCAGCGCCGCGAGCGGCGTTTTGAGATCATGCCCGATCGCGCCGAGCATGACATCCTTTTCATCAAGCAACCCGGCAACGCGCCGCTCCATCGCATTGTGCGCGACGATCAGCCGCTGGATATCCTCCGGCCCGTCAGGATCGAGCTGGCCCTCGAGATTGCGTGCGCGCGCGAATGTCTCGACCCGCGTGGTCAGCGCCTGCAGCGGGCGCGCCAGACGGCGCAGGATCAGCGCCACCGCGCCGACCAGCACCGCATAGATCAGGATCGTCTGGAGCAGCAGCGAGAACAGCACCTGCCGCTCGGCCGGGGGCACCAGCAGCCGCGCGGTGAGCCAGGTGCCGTCGCCCTGGCGCATCGCGGCAATCAGCAGATCGGGCGGGGCGCGGAACGGCCGCCGCCTGCTTCTCGCCGTTTCGTCGCCGAACCGCGCCTGTATCAGGGCGTCGCGGCGCGGATCGCGCTCGACCACGACCAGCCCGGCCGCGGCCACCCCTTGCGCGGAAAGCATTTCGCCCAGCACATGCTCGACATCGGGGCGGCGGATATCGCCCGCCTGAGCGGGCGCTCCCTTGGCCACTTGTAGTTTCAACCGGCGCGGCAGGACCCGGTCTTCGCGCGGCATGCGCCCGGGCGAGAAGCCGCGCCGCCCCGGGCCGCGCTCCTCGAACGGACGGCGCGACTGATCGCCGAGCAGGCGGAACGCGGCGGCCTGCGCAATCCCGGCGACATGGCGCTCGTGCTGCATCCGCCAGATCAGCAGGGCGGACAACCCTTGTGCGATCAAGAGCGCGATAGCGATCGCCAGCAGCATCTGCCCTTGCAAACTGCGCGGCCAGAACCGCGAAAAGCGCATCGGCAGCGCCAGCTTAGCCATCAACCGGAACTTTGCGCACATCGGCGGCGAGCATGTAGCCGCCGCCCCAGACGGTCTGGATCAGTTGCGGATTGCGGCTGTCGGCTTCGATTTTTCGGCGCAGGCGGCTGATCTGGTTATCCACCGCGCGGTCGAACAGATGCGCCTCGCGGCCCTGCACCAGATCGAGCAGCCGGTCGCGGTCGAGCATCTGGCGCGGCCGTTCGAGCAGCGCGACCAGCAGGCGAAACTCCGCCGACGAGATCGCCACGACCGCGCCTTCGGCATCGGTCAACCGCCGCTTGAGCGGATCGAGCCGCCAGCCGTCGAATTCATACAGAAAGGCGTCCGGGGTGTCGGCGGTTTCGAGCGGCGCGCGCGCGGCGCGGCGCAGCACGACGCGGATGCGCGCGACGAGTTCGCGCGGATCGAAAGGCTTGACGACATAATCGTCCGCCCCGATTTCGAGCCCGACAATGCGGTCGGTAGCCTCGCCGCGCGCGGTGATGAAAATCACCGGGATGCGCTGCGCTTCGGCCAGATGACGGCACAGCGACAAGCCGTCCTCGCCCGGCATCATGATGTCGAGCAGAACCACATCGAAGCCGCCCTGCGCCAGCATGACGCGCGCCTCGGCAGCGCTGGCGGCTTGTTCGACGGCGAACCCCTGCCGGACAAGATAGTCCGACAGAGGTTCGCGCAAGGCGGGTTCGTCATCGACCACGAGGACGCGCGTGATGGAAGCGGATGTCATCAGCGCGCTCTAGCCGATTGGCGGCCGGGAATCACATTCCTTCGGGCGGCGGCGGGGGCATGTCGCCCATCGCGGGTCCGCCGCGGCGCATCGCGGCCATCGCCGCGCGGCGTTCGTCGGGCGACAGCTTGCCATCGCGGTTGGCATCGGCCTTGTCGAAGCGCGCCTTGGCCCCCGCGTCGAATTCCGCGCGGGTGAGCTTGCCGTCCCGGTTGGTATCGGCGGCCTTCAACATTTCATGGGGCATCATGCCCATGCCGCCATGCCCCATGCCACGATGGCCCCGGCCACGGCGACCCTTGGGGCCATCCTGCTCCATGCCTTCCATCCGGCCGTGCACGCGCTCCATCATCGCGCGGTGGTGCGCGGTCCACTCTTCGCGGCTGATCTGACCATCGCGGCCCGCATCGATTTCATCAAACTTCTGGCCAAGCTTGGCATCGCGGTCGACTTCGCTCACCACGCCATCCTTGTTGACATCGAGCTTGGTCCACAAACCGTCGGTTTTGGCCTTGACCTCTGACCAGGTCATCGTGGCGTTCCTGTCCCAGCCGGGAGCGGCCAGCGCGGGCACGGCGGCATAGAGTGCCACGGCGGACGTTGCGAGAAGAGCGGCCGAAGCGGCAATGGTGAAAGGTTTCATCGGGTATCGTATCCTTGCGTTGCAATCGGGGCGGAAGCAGCGACGCGGGCGCGCCGACAAATGACAAAACCGCCAGAGAAGGCAAAAGTGCCCGCGCCGCAGCTTCCGTGTCGCCCTTATGCGCGCAAGGTGTCGCGCAATTATGCCAGATACGCGCCCGATTTGTCGCAGTTTGTCTCGGCCAGCGGCGTGTCAGACATGCCGATATGGTGCGAGCCGCACCCCCGGACCGGATGCGCATCGAGGCGCCGCGCCATTGCTTCTATCCCATCAGGAACGCGTTAAGCTTGTTCCCGTCCGGATCGCGGAAATAGGCGGCGTAGAACCCGCCGTCCTCACCGCGCGGTCCCGGCGGTCCTTCGCAGGTACCGCCATTGGCCAGCGCCGCGGCGTGCAACCGCTGCACCTGCGCCTGATCCTTGGCCTCAAGCGCGACCATCACGCCGTTGCCGACGGTCGCAGGTTCGCCGTTGTAGGGGCGCATCAGGCCGATCCCGGCCCCGGCGCCAGGTGTGCCCCAAGCGATTGCGCCGTCCCAACTATACATCCTCGCAGTGCCGAGTTCGGCGGCCAGCGCATCGTAGAAACGCGCGCCGCGTTCAAGGTCGTTGGTTCCCAATGTCACATAGCCGATCATTCCTGCATCCTTTCAAGCCGAATCGCTGGATCAGAACATATCACGAACAAATTTCACGGCAATACCCTTCAAAGCGGCGCGCAGGCCGCCTCCAGCCACGCCAGATCCTCGCCCGCAAGCTGCGGCGCAAGCAGCGCCTGCGTCTTGGCGTGATAGGCATTCCACCAATCACGTTCGGCCGGGGTCAGCAGCGTGGGCTCGACCATCGCGGCATCGATCGGCACGAAGGACAGCGTCTCGAACCCGAAAAAATCCCCTTCCGCACCCGCAATCGCGCGCGCTTCGACCAGCACCAGATTTTCGATGCGAATGCCGTACTCGCCCGCCTTGTAGTAACCCGGCTCGTTCGAAAGGATCATGCCCGGCAGCAGCTCCTGCTCGGTCCCCGCCTGCCCGCCCGCCGACTTGGCGATGCGCTGCGGCCCTTCGTGGACAGCAAGGAAGCTGCCGACGCCGTGGCCGGTGCCGTGCGCGTAATCGAGCCCGGCGGCCCACAAGTGCTGGCGCGCGAAAGTATCCAGCTGGCTGCCCCGGGTGCCGCGCGGAAACACGGCGGTGGCCAGCGCGATATGCCCCTTGAGCACGCGCGTGAAGCGGTCGCGCACCTCATCGGGCGGGGTGCCCGGGCCGATCCACACGGTGCGGGTTATATCGGTGGTGCCATCAAGGTATTGCCCGCCCGAATCGACCAGATAGACGCTGCCGGGCGCGATCGGCCGGTTGCTGCTCTCGTCGACTTTGTAGTGCGGGCTCGCGCCGTTGGGTCCCGCCGCCGAGATCGTGTCGAACGAGAGATCGCGCAGAACGCCCGTCTTTTCGCGCTCGGCATGCAGCGCGGCCGCCGCTGAAAGCTCGGTTGCGCCGCCGCGCGGCGCGGCCTCGCCCAGCCAGCGCAAGAAGCGCGCCACCGCCGCGCCGTCGCGCGCCTGCGCGGCGCGGTGGCCCGCCTGCTCGACCGGGTTCTTGAGCGCTTTGGGCAGCACGGCAGGATCGGTAAGCGCCGCGCAGGTCGCCCCGGCGTCTTCCAAAGCGGCAAAGATCGCGGCCACCGCGCGTTCGGGATCGACCGCCACTTTCTTGCCCGCCAGCGCCTGCAGCGACGGGACGAACTGCGCCCGATCGTGCACCCGCACCGCGTTGCCGAGATGCGCGATCAGCGCGGAGGTGACTTTCTCGGGCGCAATGAAAAGATCGGCGGTGGCATCGGCATGCGCGATCACGAACGAGAGCGCGACCGGGGTATGCTCGACATCGCTGCCCCGGATATTGAGCAGCCATGCCGCCGAATCGAGCGCGGTAATCACGGCGGCGTCGAGGCCCTTGGCCACCAGCCATTCGGCCACCGCCGCGCGCTTGTCGTGCGCGGCCTGCCCGGCATGGGCATCATCGTGGACCAGCGCGGGGGCGAGCGAGGGCGCGGGCTGGTCCTGCCAGATCGCATCGACCGGATTTGCCGCGACCGCGACCAATTCCGCGCCGCGCGCCTTGAGCGCGCGCGCGGTGCTCTCGGCCCAGCCCTTGCCGTGCAGCCAGGCGTCATAGCCGATCCGCGCGCCTGCGGGCGCGTGCTCGCCCAGCCACGCCGCAACCGAGGTCTGCGGCACCGCCTCGTAGGCATAGAGCCGCCCGTCGACCTGCTCGCGCACTTGCAGGGTATAGCGGCCATCGGTGAAAATCGCGGCCTTCTCCTGCAGCACCGCCGCCGTCCCCGCCGAGCCGCCAAAGCCGGTCAGCCATTGCAGGCGCTGTGCATAGGCGCCGACATATTCGCTCATGTGCTCGTCCGAGATCGGCACGACGAAGCCGTCGAGCCCCTGTCGCGCCAGTTCCTTGCGCAGCGCTTCGAGGCGGGCTTCGTGGGTGTTCATCAGCATGGGCATCGGTCCTGATCGGGCATCGCGCCTTGCGGGCGGAGCGGCTTCACCATAGAGCCGAGCGATGACGGAAACCACCCCCCCGCCCGCGCGCGCTGCCGCTTCGCCGCCGGTCGCGCCCAAGATCCCCAGCAGCGTGACGCATCATGGCATCACCGTGCACGATGATTACGCATGGCTGCGCGATCCCGGCTATCCCGACGTTTCCGATCCCGCCGTGCTGGCGCATCTCGCGGCGGAAAACGCCTGGTTCGAAGCGCAGATGGCGCCGCAGCAGGGGCTGATCGACACGCTGTTTGCCGAGATGCGCGGCCGGATCAAGGAAGCCGACCGATCGGTGCCGCAGAAGGACGGCGATTGGCTCTACTGGATCGAGTTCGAGGAGGGCGCGGAATACAAGAAATGGTGGCGCAGGCCCGTGGCGGGCGGGCCGGACGAGCTGATCCTCGATGAAGTCGCGCTGGCGCAGGGCAATGCGTTCTTCCGGCTCGGCGCGCTGTCGGTTTCGAACGATGGCGCGCTGCTGGCGTGGTCGGTCGATGACGATGGCTCGGAGCGCTATACCGCGCGGATCAAGCATATCGCGAGCGGCGAAGTGCTGCCCGACGAGATCCCCGAGACCCTGTCCGGCCTGATCTGGGTCGCGGGCGACAAGGGTCTGGTCTACAGCCGGGTCAACGACAACTGGCGCACCGACAATGCCCGGCTCCACTGGCTGGGCCACAGTGCCGCCGATGATGTCGAGCTCTATCACGAGGATGACGAGGGCTTTCGCGTCTCGGCCGGACTTTCGGCCAACGAGAAATGGCTGGTGATTTCGGCCGGAGACCATGAGACCAGCGAGACATGGCTGATCCCGGCGCACGATCCGCTGGCCGCGCCGCTTTGCGTCAAACCGCGCGCGGCGGGCACCGAGTACGATGTCGATCTGCATGGGCAAACGCTGTTCATCCACACCAACGATACCCACGAGAACTTCCGTCTTGCCACCGCGCCGCTCGCCCAGCCGGACGCATGGACCACCTTGATCGAAGGCACCGATGAATTCTACCTCACCGGGTTCGAGCTGTTCCGCGATTTCTATGTGGTCGAAGGCCGGGTGCGCGGGCTCGACCGGATCGAGGTGCGCTACTACGACGACCCGGCGCGGATCGAGCCGATCACCTTTCCCGAAGCCAGCTATGAGGCCAGCCTCGGCGACAATCCGGAATGGGCGGTCGATACCCTGCGGCTGTCCTATGAGTCGATGGTCAGCCCGGCGTCGGTCTATGACTATACCGTCGCCGAGCAGCGCTTGGAGCTGCTCAAAGTGCAGGAGATCCCCTCGGGCTACGACCCTGCGCTGTACACGACCGCGCGGCTCGAGATAGCGGCGCGCGATGGCACGCTGGTGCCGGTCTCGCTGGTCAGCCGCAAGGACCGCACGCCCGGGGGCCGGCTGCATCTCTATGGCTACGGCGCCTATGGTCTCGCCATCGGGCCGGGCTTTTCGACCAGCCGGCTCAGCCTGCTCGACCGGGGCTTTGCCTATGCCATCGCGCATGTGCGCGGCGGCGATGATCTGGGCCGCGCGTGGTACAAGGCGGGGAAGCTGGAGCGGCGCACCAATACCTTCAACGATTTCGTCGATGTGGCAAAGGGGCTGATCGGGCTTGGCCTCACCGCGCCGGGGCTGATCTCGATCTCGGGGGGATCGGCGGGCGGCGAGCTGATGGGCGCGGCGATCAATGCAGAGCCCGCGCTGTTTGGCGCGGTGGTCGCGCAAGTGCCCTTTGTCGATGTGCTGAGCACGATGCTCGACGACAGCTTGCCACTCACGCCGGGCGAGTGGCCCGAATGGGGCAATCCGCTGGAAGACAAGGCGGCGTTCGAGCTGATCCGCTCGTACTCGCCCTATGATCAGGTCGCGCGCCAGGCTTATCCGCCGCTGATGGTCACCGCCGGTCTCAACGACCCGCGCGTCACCTATTGGGAGCCGGCCAAATGGGTCGCGCGGTTGCGCGAGTTGAAAACCGACGACAACGCGCTGCTGTTCAAGACCAATATGGGCGCCGGGCACGGCGGCAAATCGGGGCGCTTTGAAAGCCTGAAGGAAGCGGCCGAGGAATTCGCCTTCATCCTCTGGCAGATGGGCATAACGGCTTAGCGCCTAGCGTGTGATTGTCGCGGACGGACCGCTTGCAAAGCTGGTGAACTTCTCGCGCACCGTGCGGTTGCGGCCGAGCCGCTTGGCCTCGTAAAGCAGCCGGTCGCATTGCGCGCAAAGTGCGGCGAACTCGACCTTGAACGCGGAATGCCGGTGCGGGCCGCGCTGATCGTGTTCAACGAGCCCCATGCTGGCGGTCAGGATCCGGTCGAGCCCCGGCACCCCCGCCGCGACCCGCGCGCTGATCGCGCGGCGGCAATGCTCGGCGCGGTCGGGGGCATCGGGCCCGCGCAGCAGCAACAGGAATTCCTCGCCGCCCATCCGCACCGCGCGCGTATCGGCGTCGCTGGGAAGCGCGGACGCCGCGACTTTGAGCACCGTATCGCCGACCCCGTGGCCATGGGAATCGTTGACCGATTTGAAATGATCGAGATCGAGCACCGCCATTGTACGGAAACCCATGGCATAGAGAGTGTCGAACTGCTGCTCGATCGAGCGCCGGTTCCACAGTCCCGTCAGCGGATCGTGCCCCGCGACAGTCTCGAGCTCGAGCGCGCGCGCGGTCGCGCGATCACGCTCCAGCCGCAGCTCGACGAAACGAACAACGATCCCCAGCGATGAAGCCAGCACCGAAATCGCCACCGCGAGCTGGAAGGGCACCACCGATTCGGTCGGCCGCGCCATGGGGAGCCAATAGGAGGTGATCCGGTAGGCCGCGACCATGAGGATCGGCGACCACCCCGCGATCAGAAAATAGACCGCCCGGCTGCCGAGCCGCCAGGCATCGACCATCGCGGCGACCATCAAGACGATGGCGAGCGCCGCTGCCGCATAGGCAACGAGGATAATGTGCGGGCGAAGCGCCGCCACCGGCACGAGCGAAAGCAGCGCCACCACCGCAATGACCGATGCGCCCAGCCGCAGCAGCGCGCGCATCCGCCGCGATTGGCAATTCGGCTCGATGAACGTGGCGATGAGCATCAAGGCGCAGACCATCGACGCCTGAATAGCCACCAGATTGAGGATAGCCTCGGTATATCCGCCAAAGTCGGTGAGCAAATGGACAAACCCCGTGCTGATCAAGGCCTGCACCAGCATGCCGACAATGATCCCGACGTTCCACAGCACGAACGATCGCCGCAGCACAGGAAAGAAGGCCAGGTTGAGCAGCAGCGGCGCGATCAGCATGCCGCAGATCAGGCCCATGGCGACAATCTCGCCGTCGCTCCAGCCCGTCCCTTCCTGCCGCGAATCAAGCCAGGCATGGCTGGCCGTGGTCTTGAGCCATGGCTCGTCGATGCGCACGATCACCTGCCGGGGCGGGGAAAGCATCGCCGGAAGCGGCGCAACCATGAACGGTCCGGCCGTGATATGCCGCACCTCATCGCGCGCATAGTGCACGCTGCGCGCCGCGCCTTGCGCATCGATCGCCCAGATGGTGATGGCCGCATAGGGGCCGACTTGCGCCACGAAGCTGCGCGCGCGCGCATCGTCGATCGCCGGGTTCAAGCGATAGCGCAGGAACAGGCTGGGAGGGCTTGCGTCAAAGCGCGCCGATTCGCAGATCCAGCGGCCCTGCGCGCGCATGACGGCGGCATGGCTCTCGTCCAGAGCGGCGCTGGTATGGCATGTTTCGGCGGCGGCGATCGGCCGGGCGACGCTGTGCACAGGAACAAGGCCAGCCAAAGCGGCCGCCAGCGCTGACAGCAATGCCTTTCGCCATATCCTCACCATTGCGCCAGTATAGCGCGAACACGCTTAGCAATTCGTTCGCTTACCCTAGTATTTCTGCGAGGTTTGCCGCCGGATAGCCCAGTTCGCGCGCCACCGCTGCATAAGTGATATGGCCCTGATGGACATTGAGCCCGGCGGCCAGATGCGCATTGGCCTGCAGCGCCGCGCGCCAGCCGAGATCGGCGATGCGCAGCGCATGCGGCAGGGTGACATTGTTGAGCGCATAGGTGCTGGTGCGCGCCACCGCGCCGGGCATGTTCGCCACGCAATAATGGACGATTCCATCCACGACATACGTCGGCTCGGCATGGGTGGTGGCGCGGCTGGTTTCAAAGCAGCCGCCCTGATCGATCGCGACATCGACCAGCACCGCGCCCGGCTTCATCGTGGCAAGCATCGCGCGGGTGACCAGCTTGGGCGCCGCAGCGCCGGGGATCAGCACCGCGCCGATGACCAGATCGGCCTCGGCCACGCTCTCGGCCAGATTGGCCAGGTTGGAAAAGCGCGTCTTGGCGCGGCTTTCGAAATGGGTGCCCAGCCGCTCGAGCACTTCGGGATCGCGGTCGAGAATGGTCACATCCGCGCCAAGGCCGGCGGCCATCTGCGCCGCGTTGAACCCGACCACGCCGCCGCCGATCACCGCGACTTTGCCCGGCAGCACGCCCGGCACGCCGCCCAGAAGCACGCCGCGCCCGCCATGTGCCTTTTCGAGCGCGGTCGCGCCCGCCTGGATCGCCATGCGCCCGGCCACCTGGCTCATCGGCTTGAGCAGCGGCAACTGGCCGCCCGGGCCGGTGACGGTTTCATAGGCGATCGCGGTGACGCCCGACTTCACCAGATCGGCGGTCTGCTCGGGATCGGGAGCGAGGTGGAGATACGTGAACAGCACCTGACCCTGGCGCAACATTGCGCGCTCGCTGGCCTGCGGTTCCTTCACTTTGACGATCATCTCGCAGGCTTCGAACACGCTCGCCGCATCGCTGCGGATATGCGCGCCGGCTGCGACATAGTCATGATCGCTCGCGCCGATGCCGAGGCCCGCGCCGGTCTCGACCCAGACGTCGTGGCCATGCTGCACCAGTTCGCGCGCGCTCTCGGGGGTGAGGCCGACACGGTATTCGTGGTTCTTGATTTCGCGAACGGTGCCAACGCGCATGATCTTGCTCCCGGTGTTCTTGCTGTGCCTGCAGAATACAGCGTCCGGGGCGGGATGTCTTACCTCAATCGCGCTTTACGTCGCGCGCGTTTGGCGATATTTTCCAACATTGGCCCATAGATCGGGATTTTTTGCCATGGATCGCGCAGATATCGCGTTGGTTGACGCCTTGCAGCGCGATTCGTCGCGGTCGATTGCGGAGCTTGCCGATGCGGTCGCGCTCTCGCCCTCGGCGTGTCATCGCCGTATGCGCGCGCTGGAAGAACGCGGCGTGATCGAGGGCTATGCCGCACGGGTCGATCCGCGCGCCATCGGGCTGGCGGCCGAAGTCTTTGTCGAGATCACGCTCACCAGCCAGAGCCGCGAGGCGATGGACAAGTTCGAGCGCGCAGTCGGCGATTTCGATGATATTCTGGAATGCCACCTGATGTCGGGCGGCGCGGACTACCTGCTGCGCGTGGCCGCTACCGATCTCGATCACTATGGCCGCATCCATCGCGATTGCCTTGCCCGGCTCCCGGGGGTGTCGGCCATGCGCTCCAGCTTTTCGCTGCGGTTGATCAAGCGCTTTACACGGTACCCGGTGGCGCGGGGCTAGCCTTGCGCTGCGCAGCCACGCGGCGCGGTGGCGGCTGGCTGTCAATCAGCTCCAGCGTCGTGTCCGGATCATCAAGCGCAAAACGCTCGCGCAGCTCCTGCTTGTAAGCCTCCACCGCCTCTTCATCGGGCAAGTGCGAGAGCGGAAACCGGCGGACCACGAAATCGGTGGCGACATCATGGATCGTCAGATACCGGCCCGAAGCCAGTTCCGCCGCGCGCGAGACATTGAAGCCATCGGCGAGCGACCACGATCCCTTGGTCCAGGTGACGATGCGGCGCTGGCAGTAGCGGCAGGTGCTGATGACCGAGCCGTCGTCCTGGCGTTCGCGCACGTGGTCGGGATGGTGGACCCGGGTAAACCAGCACTGTGTCAGGGCTTCCATCGGCGGGTCCATCTCCGGGGTTTCCTGCCGCCACACAGCAAACAGCAGGCGACCGGTGGCCGAACCACGGTAGAGGGGGATCGAAGTTCGCTCACCGGTCAGAACCACAGAACGGCAGGCGCGCGCAATGGTTAAGGGGAGGCTATGAAAATACGGACGTCCGTCCGTTCACAGCGGATTGCCGTCCTTGTCGCGATAGATTTCCCGCCGCCCGACATGGTTCGCCGGGCCGACGAAACCGTCGGCTTCCATGCGTTCGACCCATTTGGAGGCGGTGTTGTAGCCCACGCCCATCTGGCGCTGGATCCAGCTGGCGCTGGCCTTCTGGCTCTCGAACACCAGCTGGCAAACCTGCCGGTACTTGCGCTCCTCGGGCGCGTCGGATGCGGTGGCATCGAGATCGTCGAACCCGAAGCCGCCGTCCTCGGGCTCTTCGGTGACCGAATCGACATAATCCGGGGTGCCCTGCCCGCGCCAATGCTCGGCCACGCGCTCCACCTCCTCGTCGCTGACGAACGGGCCGTGGACGCGCTTGATCGGGTCGTTGGCGGGCTTGTAGAGCATGTCGCCCTTGCCCAGCAGCTGCTCGGCGCCCTGCTCGCCCAGAATGGTGCGGCTGTCGATCCGGCTGGCGACGGCAAAGCTGATGCGCGTGGGCAGATTGGCCTTGATCACACCGGTGATGACATCGACCGACGGACGCTGCGTCGCCATGATCAGATGAATGCCCGCCGCGCGGCTCTTCTGGCTGAGCCGCTGGATCAGCACTTCGATTTCCTTGCCCACGGTGATCATCAGATCGGCAAGCTCGTCGACGATGATCACGATCTGCGGCAGCACCTCGTAATCGAGCTGCTGCTCCTCGTAGATTTCCTCGCCCGTATCAGGATCGAAGCCGACCTGAATGCGCCGCCCGAGCGGCTTGCCCTTGGCCGCCGCTGCGCGGACCTTGTCGTTGAAGCCCGAGATATTGCGCACGCCGACCGAGGACATCATGCGGTAGCGCCGCTCCATTTCCTCGACAGCCCACTTGAGCGCGCGCACCGCCTTGGCCGGCTCGGTGACCACCGGCGAGAGCAAGTGCGGGATATCGTCATAGCTCTTGAGTTCGAGCACTTTAGGATCGACGAGAATGAGGCGGCACTGCTGCGGCGTGAGCCGGTAAAGCAGCGAGAGCAGGATGCAGTTGAGGCCCACCGACTTGCCCGAGCCGGTGGTGCCCGCGACCAGCAGATGCGGCATGGCGGCGAGATCGGCGATAATCGGCTCGCCCGCGATGTCCTTGCCCAGAATGATCGGCAACAGGCCTTTGGCATCGACGAACTTGTCGCAGCCGATGATTTCGCGGAACGAGACCATGTCGCGCACCGCATTGGGCAACTCGATCCCCATCACCGTGCGCCCCGGAATGGCCGAGACGCGCGCCGAAATCGCGCTCATGTTGCGGGCGATATCGTCGGCGAGGCCGATCACGCGGCTGGCCTTGATGCCCGGCGCGGGCTCCAGTTCGTACATCGTCACCACCGGGCCGGTGCGCACGGCGGTGATTTCGCCCTTCACATTGAAATCGTCGAGCACGTTTTCAAGCAGGCGCGCGTTGCGTTCGAGGCCCAGCTTGTCGATCTTGGGCTGCGCGTTGACCGGCATTTCCTCGAGCAGCGTGATCGCCGGCAGCTCGTAGCGGTCGAACAGATCGCCCTGCCGCGCCTTGGCCCCGATCTCGGCGCGCGCCGGCGGGCGCGAGGGATCGGTGATCTCGGTCACGCGGCGCGGCGATGAGCTGGCCGGGGTCTCGGTTGGCTCGTCATCAAACGAAAACGCCGCCGGAGGCGCGGGCTTGGTCTTGGCGCGGCGCGGTGCCAGACTTTGGGCCGCATCGCTTGGGGTACGGAGCAGGAAAGCCGGCATGCGCGGCACCCGGCTCCAATCAAGCGCGAAGACGCGCGCGGCGGCGATCACCCCGCCCGCCAGCGTCGCCAGCCCGAAGCCAAGAATGATCCACCCTTGCGCTGCGGGCATCAGCTGGCTGGCGGCGCGGATTGCCATCGCCCCGAGCAGGCCGAGCAAGCCGCCCACACCCGCGGGCAGCGTGCCGCCAGGCGCGGTGAACAGCAGCGCGAGGCTGGTTCCCATGAGCGCCATCGCCAGCATCAACAGAAGCGCCAGGTGCCACCACAGGGGCAGCGCGGGGGGCGCAACCTCGTCGTCGTCGGCATCGATCAGATCGCCCGCCGCATCCCACAAACGGCGCGCGAAGACGACCAGCAAGGGCACGCCGAGTATGCCGGGCAGGCCGAACGCGAGCAGCACGCGCTCGGCCGCCCAGGCACCCGGCAGGCCCATCCAGTTGGCCACCGGGCTCCCCGAAGCGGTGCTGCCCGAGGGATCGGTCTGGGTGTAACTGGCGAGCGCCAGCGCGATGAACACGGCCGCGCCGAGCAGCGCGAGCGCGCCGACCAGTTCGGCGCTGCGCCGCAAACTGCGCTTTAAAACCGCTTTCCAGTCCGCTGTTCCGGCGGCGCGGCGGCCCGCGACCGGTGTGAGTGCCCGAGATGCCATTGGTCCTACCCTTCGTCTGCCATCATGCGCCCGAAGGAGACTCAACGTCAAGAATCCACGCGAATCCCGCGAGTCGTTTTGTCGCAAAGCGAGGTACAGCGGGAATCAGGACAGCCCGTCGATCGCCGCCCAGCCCTGCACCGGCAGCCGCGCCGCGCGCTGGGCGGTCATCCCGCCCAGCGCGTAGACCGGCAGCGGACAACGGCGCGCGAGGGCCAGAAACCGCACTGCGCCCAGCACCTTGCCGCCGGGATGGGTGCGCGTGGCGAAGACCGGCGAGAGCAGCACTGCATCGGCGCGCGCACGCACCGCCGCGCCGATCTCGCGCAGCGAATGCGCGGTGGCGAGCCGCAATCCTGCGCGCGGGAGCGCCCCCGGCGCGCCATAGGCACCGTCCGCGCGCCAACCCGGCATGCCGCGCGCCGCGAACATCACAATGCCGCGCGCGCGGCACTGGCGGCGCAAGGTCTCATAGCGCGCGCGCCGCGCCGCCGGTTCCAGATGATAATGGCGAAAGACCATCCCGCTGCCGCGCGGCAGCCGCGCGATGGCGCGTTCGAGCACCGCATCGTTGCGTGCGTCGCTGAGCAACAGCAAGGCCGGGAGGGCAGGTTGGCACTTTGCCATGCGCGCTCTATAGCACCGCTGCATGAATGAACCAGCCAGCCCGCCAGAAAGCCCTCTCGCCGCAGTGAACGCCCGCATCGCCGCCGCCTGCGCCATCGCCCGGCGCACGCCCGCCGATGTCGCGCTGATCGCGGTGTCCAAGACCAAACCGGCGGACCTGATCGTACCGCTGATCGACGAGGGCCAGCGGCTGTTCGGCGAAAACCGGGTGCAGGAAGCGCAGGACAAGTGGCCCGCGCTGCGCGAGGCTCATGACGGCATCCAGCTGCATCTGATCGGCCAGCTCCAATCGAACAAGGCGGACGATGCAGTGCGCCTGTTCGATTGCATCCATTCGCTCGACCGGCCCTCGCTTTTGACGGCACTGGCCCGTGCGATGGACAAGGCGGGGCGGCAGGTGCCGCTGTTCGTGCAGGTCAATATCGGCGACGAACCTCAGAAGGGCGGCTGCGCGCTGGCCGATCTGCCTGCCTTGCTCGCTGAGGCGCGTGCCGCCGCGCTGCCGGTGATCGGGTTGATGTGCGTGCCACCTGCCGGGATCGAGGCGGCGCCGTTCTTTGCGCTCATGGCCAAGTTGGCCGATGATCATGGCCTTGCTGGCCGCTCGATGGGCATGAGCGAGGATTTCGAAACGGCGGTGATGCTGGGCGCCACGCACATCCGCGTCGGCTCCGCGCTGTTCGGTGCGCGATGACGGGCAGAAAACGAGCCGCTGGCTGGGCGCTGCTGCTGCTGCTCGCCAGCCCCGCCGCCGCGCAAGAAGCGATGGATCACGGCGCGATGGATCACAGCGCGATGGATCACGGCGCGATGGATCACAGCGCGATGGATCACAGCGCGATGGATCACGGCGCAATGGATCACGGCGCAATGTCGATGAACGGGCAGGGATCGGGCAGTTCTCGGTTGCCCAGGAACGAGCCGATGGCGGGCATCCACCTGGTTTCAAGTGCCGACGATATGGTGATGGTCGCCGGCTATGTCTGGCCGATCTACACAAACCAGTCCGGCCCGCGCGGCGATGACAAGTTCTATGCGCAATCGGCTGCGATGGCGATGTGGATGCACGATTTCGGCGGCCCGGTGCTGACCACCTCGGCCATGCTCAGCGCCGAGCCCTACATGCGCCACGACGGTTATCCCATTCTGTTCGGTTCGGGCGAGGTTGGCTATGGCCAGCCGCTGGTCGATCGCCAGCATCCGCACGATCTGTTCATGGAACTGGCGGCCCGGCTCAGCGTGCCCATCGCGCCGGGCACGCGCGCGTTCGTTTATGGCGGCCCGGTTGGCGAACCGGCGCTGGGGCCATCGGCGTTCATGCACCGGGCCTCGGCCCGGTATAATCCCGAAGCGCCGATCACGCATCACTGGTTCGATTCCACGCACATTACCTATGGCGTGATCACCGCGGGGCTGGCGGGCAAGGCGTGGCAGCTGGAAGCCAGCGCCTTTCGCGGGCGCGAGCCGGATGAGTTCCGCTGGGCGATCGAAGCGCCCAAGCTCGACAGTTGGAGCGTGCGCGCAAGCTTTGCCCCCTCGCCGGCATGGCTGATGCAAGTGAGCTATGGCGCGCTGAAGCAGCCCGAAGCCTCGCACCCGGATGAAGACGAGCGCCGCTTCACCACATCGGCGCATTTCAACAATGGCAAGGGCCTGTCTGCGACAGCGGGCTTCAGCGCCAAGCGCCGCGTGCCGGGCGAAACACGCACGGCGTGGCTGGGCGAAATGAACTGGAACATAACGCGCCATCACGCACTGTTCGGCCGGATCGAGAACGTCGCCAACGACGAACTTTTCCCGGACGAGGACGATCCGCTCCATGACCAGCCCTTCCGCGTGACCAAGTTTCAGGTCGGCTATGCCTACCGCCTCGCGCTGAAGAGCCCGGTGCAAGTGGCGCTGGGCGGCTCGATCGCCGCCTTTGCCAAACCGGCTGCGCTTGACCAGGCGTATGGCCGGAACCCTATCGGTACAACGATCTTCGCGCGCTTCAGCCTGGGTCAGTAAGCGCAAAGTTTTGAGCGCATGATGCGGGAGGCGCGTCGATGCGCGCGCTGGCAGGCTGCGGGGCAAGGAGACACCCCATGCGTATACTTGCCGCGATCCTCATGCTCACCGCTGCTCCGCTCGCCGCCGCCGATCCTGCGCCGGTTGTCCCGCCTGCCGAAGGCAAGGGCTGGACTGCCGCCGACATTCCCTGGGCGGCGAGCGGCGCCAATGGCACCCGCTTTGCGCTCCTGGAGGGGGTGCGCGATCTCGCGGGAACCGCGTTCTCCTATGCCTTCGCGATCCCCGGCGGCGTCTGGGATTCGCCCCACCGGCACAGCGCGACCGCGCGCGTGTTCGTCGCCAGGGGCACTTTGCGGATCGGCTATGGCCCGTCGGCCGACAAGTCCAAGGCGATGTCCTACCCGGCAGGCAGCTATGTCGTCGTGCCCGCAGGCGCGCTGCATTATGACGGCGCGGACGAGGATACCGTGATCATCGGCACGGCGGTGGGGCCGTGGTCGACAACCTATCTCGACGGATCGGCCCCGGCCTCAGCGGGAACCCCGATCAAGCGCTGACTGTACAAACCGTGGCCGCTCAAGCCTCAGCGCTTTCGTGCCTGGCCAGTTCGTCGCCGGTCAGCGTGACCATGTGCAGCAGATTGGTTGATCCCGGCGTACCGAAGGGCACCCCGGCCAGCGCGATCAGGCGCGATCCGGCGGTGCCGAACGCGTGGCGCAGCGCCATGCGCTTGCCCTTGGCGATCATCTCTTCGAAGCTGCCGATATCCTTGGTCGCCACGGCATGCGCGCCCCACAAGAGCCCGACCTTGCGCGCGGTCATGACCGAGGGGGTCAGCACCAGCATCGGCACGCCGGGCCGCTCGCGGGCCACGCGCCGCGCGGTCGAGCCGGAGCCGGTGAACACGATGATCCCCGCGATCGGCACCGCGCGCGCGATGCTGGCGCAAGCTTCGGCCAGCGCGTCGGCGGTGGTCGGATCGGGCAGGGTCTGGATGAAATGAACGCGCGCGGCGTAGCCGGGATCGGCTTCGACTTCCTTGGCGATGCGGTCCATGATCGTCACTGCCTCTTCCGGCCAGGCACCGGCGGCGGTTTCGGCCGAGAGCATCACCGCATCGGCCCCGTCGTACACCGCGTTCGCCACATCGGAAACTTCGGCGCGGGTCGGGGTCGGGCTTTCGATCATCGATTCGAGCATCTGCGTGGCGACCACCACCGGCTTGCCCTGCCGCCGCGCGGCCTCGACGATGCGCTTTTGCAGCGGCGGCACCTGCTCGGGATTGAGCTCGACGCCCAGATCGCCGCGTGCGACCATCAGGCCGTCGGACAGTTCGAGAATCTCGTCTAGCCGCGAAATTGCCGCCGGCTTTTCGATCTTGGCCATGAGCGCGCCGTGCCCCCCCATCAACCGGCGCGCTTCGGCCACGTCTTCGGGCCGCTGCACGAACGAAAGCGCGATCCAGTCCGCGCCTTGACCCACCGCAAAGGCCAGATCGCGGCGGTCCTTCTCGGTCATCGCGGGAACCGGGATCACCGCATCGGGCACGTTGACCCCCTTGCGGTCCGAGATCACCCCGCCGACTTCGGCCGAGCAGAGGATCTCGTCGGCGCCGGCGCGGATCACGCGCAGCCGCAGCTTGCCATCGTCGATCAGCAGGCGCTGGCCGGTGTGGAGGATGCCGAACAGCTCGGGATGCGGCAGGCAAACGCGGGTTTCATCGCCCGGTTCGGGATTGCGGTCGAGTGTGAAATGGCCCGAATGGCGGATTACCGTACGGCCATCCTTGAAGCTGCCGACGCGCAGCTTGGGCCCTTGCAGATCGCACAGCACGGTGATCGGGCGATTGACCTTGCGTTCCAGCGCACGGATCGCGTTGATCGTCTCGGCATGAACCGCGTGCTCGCCGTGGCTCATGTTGACGCGGAACGCATCGACCCCGGCGCGGAACAGCTTTTCCAGCATCTCGGGCGAACGGCTGGCGGGGCCGACCGTGGCGAGAATTTTGACCTTGCGCCCGCGGGGATCGAGTTTTGCCACGCCTGATACCTCGCTATGCCAGCATTCTGGCTGTAAAGACGCGGTCCATATGGCCCAAGTGCATGACAAACCCAAGGACGATTGCGATGGATACGAATTCAACCTCAGCAGCAGGATCAGAGCTCGACGATCTCCCCGATGCCGTGGCCGCAGCCGCTTTCCGCCGCCTGGTGCGCCATTTGCAGCATCGCCACGATGCGCAGAACATCGACCTCATGGGACTGGCGGGTTTCTGCCGCAATTGCCTGGCCGACTGGATCATCGATGCGGGCGCCGGACTGGACAAAGCGGCGGCGCGCGAGGTGATCCACGGCATGCCAGCCGCCGAATGGAAGGCGAAGTTTCAATCCGAGACCACACCCGAACAGCTCGCCCGGATGGACGCAAGCATGGCGCGCAACGCACAATAGCAGCGCAATAGCACCGCAATAGCACCGGGTTAGGACGCCATCAGGACGCGGGCGGCGGCGCGATCCAATCGCACACTTCGATGGCCACCGCGTTCGCGGCGCGGTTCAGCGCGCGGCCGATGTCCGCGCCGTCGGGGGCAATGCCGGGCACGACATTCTCGAAGCGCCGGGTTTCGGCTTTGCCGCCGGGCAGGAACTTGACCGCATCGAAGCGGACCACCGCCGAGCGGCTGCGCGCATCGTAGCCCATCGCCAGCAGCCGACCGCCGATCTTGAGCGCGGCGACGCTCTGGTCGAATTCGATCACCAGCCCCTTGTTGCGCGCGCGCAGGCTATCGGCCAGCAAGTGCTGAAACTGGCGCGAGGGACGTTCGACCCACTGCGCGCCTTTGAGGTAGGCGACCGCCGAATCGTTCACCTGCACCGGCACGCGCAGCACCCCGAGGCGCGCATCGGCGACGGGTTCCAGCACCACGATCGCTTCGGACAGCAACCCGCTGGAGCCCGAACCGGCAGCCGGCGGGACGGCGGAGGTAAGGCTGATAAGCATGCCCGGCGGCTTCGCGCCGATGCTGACGCAGGCGGTGAGGCTGAATGCCAGCAGCGAAGCCAACAGCGGAAGGGCGCGGGAGGGGATGGTCATCGGTGGGTCTCCGCGCTGCGCCAGGGCAGCGTCATGGTTTGCAGGCGTCACGGTTTGTAGTCTGGCAGCTTGGGGCTGCCGACAACGCTGGTGATGCCGCGATCGTTGATCCGCTCGGTCACCGCGCGCAGCGATTGCGAGGTGGCCTGCACATCGCGCAAGGTGGCCTCGAGCGCGGGCAATGACCGCTCGTTGATCTGGCGCACGGCGGGCCGTGTCTCGTCGAACACGTCCTGCAGCGACTTGGCCGCGGCCTGCGCGGCTTTCAATGTCGCGCGCAATTCCTTGGCCAGACCGCCGCCTTCATCGTTGACCATGTCGTTGGCCGAATTGGAAAGCTTGTCGATGCTGGCGAGCGTGACTGTCGCCTGCTTGATGGCGATCTGCAACTCGGCCAGCGTCTGCTTCACCTCGGGTGCGGCGGCGGCGAGCGAGGCGGTCAGCCGGTCCGAATTCGCCAGAATATTCTCGAACGATTTCTGGTTCTTGTCCGAAAGCACCAAGGCCAGCCGCTCGCTCAGCGAGGCCAGACGTTCGATCAGCAGCGGCGCGCTGGAAAGCAGCGCGCCCAGCCCGCTGCGCTTGGTCGGGATGACTGGAACGCCCTCGGGACCGGGCTCGCTGATCGCGGGGGCGTTCTTGACCGCGCCATCGAGCAGGATCGTCGTCACCCCGGTAAAGCTGCCCTGCAGGCTGGCGGTGGTTCCCTGCAGGATCGGAATTTTCTTGTCGATCTTGATCCGCACGCGGACGAACTCGGGGTCTTTTTCCCAGAGCTCGATATCCTTGACCAGCCCGGCGGGCACGCCCGCAAACGAGATTGCCGATCCCTTGGTCACGCCTTCGACCGATTGCTTGAAAAAGATATCGTATTCGAGCTGGTCGCGCTGGCCGAGCCGCGCGATCCAGATCGTCAGCGCAGCAAGGCCCGCGAGCAGGAACAGGGTAACCACGCCGACCCAGATATGATTTGCCCGTGTTTCCATGTCGTCTCTCTATGCCTTGCCGCGCGCCGGAGCGACAGTATGATCTTGGGCCGGGGAAGCCGCGGCCTGCTCATGCTCGGCATTGCGCTCCTGCGCGCTTTGGGCGGCGCGCCCGCGCGGGCCGTTGAAATAGTCCTGGATCCACGGATGATCGGTCGCCAGCAGTTCGGGGATCGTGCCCACCGCGATCACCCGCTTGTCGGCAATTACTGCGACCCGGTCGCAGATCTCGTACAGCGTATCGAGATCGTGAGTGATGAGAAACACGGTGAGCCCCAGGGTCTGCTGCAGCCCAACGATCAGCTGATCGAACGCCGCTGCACCGATCGGATCGAGCCCGGCGGTCGGCTCATCGAGAAACAGCAATTCCGGATCGAGCGCCAGCGCGCGCGCCAGCCCAGCGCGCTTGCGCATGCCGCCCGAAAGTTCGGAGGGAAACTTGCCCGTGGCACTGGCCGGCAGCCCCGAAAGCAGCACTTTGTAGCGGGCGATTTCGTGGCGCAGCTCGTCTGCGATCTCGGGATAGAACTCGCGCAGCGGCACTTCGACATTTTCCGCCACGGTGAGCGTCGAGAACAGCGCGCCGCCTTGAAACAGGATGCCCCAGCGGCAGCGGATATCGATATCGTCATCGTCGCGCGCATCGGTGATCGAACTGCCGAGCACCTCGATTTCGCCCTCGTCCGGGATCTGCAAACCGATGATCGAGCGCATCAGTACCGATTTGCCCGTGCCCGATCCGCCGACCACCCCCAGAATTTCGCCGCGCCGCACATCGAGATCGAGATTTTCGTGGACCACGAAATCGCCGAACACGTTTTTCAATCCGCGCACGCGGATAGGAAATTCGCCCGGAACGGCCGGAAGCGGAGCGCAGCTCATCCCCAGCCCACTTCGGTGAAGAACACGGCAAAGAACGCGTCGAGCACGATCACCATGAAGATCGCCAGAACCACCGCCGCCGTGGTCCGCGTGCCCACTTCCTCGGCATCGGCCTTGACCTGCAGCCCCTGAAAACAGCCCGCCGTCGCCACGATCAGGCCGAACACCGGACCTTTGATCAGCCCCACCCACACATCGTGGAGCGGCACGACTTCGGGAATGCGGGCCAGAAAGGCGAGGAATGGAATGCCGAGCGTGAGCGAGGAGACAAACGCCCCGCCGATGATCCCCATCGCCGCGCCGAACACGCCGAGCAGCGGCATCATCAGCATCGTCGCGAGCAGACGCGGGATGACCAGCGCCTCGATCGGGGAAACCCCGATGGTGCGCATCGCATCGATTTCCTCGGTGAGCTTCATCGTGCCCAGCTGCGCGGCGAAGGCCGAGCCGGAACGCCCCGCCACCATGATCGCTGTCATCAAAATGCCCAGCTCGCGCAAGGTGATCCGCCCGACCAGATTGACGGTGAGAAACTCGGCGCCGAATTGCCGCAATTGCACCGAGCCTTGCTGCGCGATGACGATGCCCACCAGAAAGCTCATCAGCCCGACAATGCTCAGCGCGTTGACCCCGATGAGCTCCATCTGATGAAACAGCGCATTGGCGCGAAAACGCCCCGGATGGCGCAGCAGATTGCCGCTGGCGAGGATGACCTGGCCCAGAAAGCCGAACACCAGCAACGTGCCTTGCCCGAGCCCGATGACGAACTTGCCGATATTGGCGGCCACACGCTCGAACAGCGGCAGCCGGGGGCGCTCGATTCGATCGGTGTTGCTGTCCGAACGGCTGATCGCCTCGATCAGGCGCTGGGTATCGGCGCTGGCGTTGACAATCGGCGCGCCGAGGCGCTGCGACAGGCTCCACGCCGTCCATGCCCCGACCGTGTCGATCCGCGCGATCGCGCCCAGATCGATCGCGGACACGGGCTCTGCCACCGCGCGCAGACGCGCATCGATGCCGCCGACCGACGACACGACCAGCGGCCCGCTGAACGTCAAAGTCAGCCCGCCATCAGCGCCGGGTTCGGTAATGAAATCAGCTGTCGCCCGCATCGTATTCGCTACATGCGGGAAATCGCCACCATGGGCAAGGCATCCGCAGCCCTCGCGAGTGCTTGCAGGCGCTGGCCGGCGCTGGCAAAGCGCACGCTATGACCGATACCCCCACCCCAGAAGCCGCCGAACAGGGGCTTCCCAAGACGTTCGAACCGGCCGCGATCGAAGCGAAATGGTACGCCCATTGGGAGACGCACGGCCTGTTTCGGCCCGAACGCCCCGATGCGCCGCCTTTCACCATCGTCAACCCGCCGCCCAACGTCACCGGCTCGCTCCATATCGGCCACGCGCTGGATAACACGCTGCAGGACATTGTGATCCGTTACGAGCGGCTGCGCGGCAAAGATGCGCTGTGGGTGGTGGGCACCGACCACGCCGGGATCGCGACGCAGATGGTGGTCGAGCGGCAGATGGAGGCGCGCCAGGACAAGCGCGCCAACTATTCGCGCGAGGCCTTCATCGAGAAGGTTTGGGAATGGAAACGCGAAAGCGGCGGCACGATCACCGGCCAGTTGCGGCGGCTCGGCTGCTCGATGGACTGGAGCCGCGAGCAGTTTACTATGGACCCGCATTTCACCAAAGCTGTGGTGAAAGTGTTCGTCGATCTTTACAACGAGGGCCTGATCTACCGCGACAAGCGGCTGGTCAATTGGGACCCTAAGCTCAAGACCGCGATTTCCGACCTTGAGGTGGAAACGCGCGAGATCAAGGGCAGCTTCTGGCAGTTCCGCTATCCGCTGGCCGATGGTGCGCGGCTCGATGACGGGCGCGACCATATCGTCGTCGCCACCACCCGGCCCGAAACGATGCTGGCCGATATGGCGGTGGCGGTGAACGCCGATGATCCGCGCTACCGCTCCGTGATCGGCAAGTTCATCGATCTGCCGTTGACCGGGCGGCGCATTCCCATTGTGGCGGACGAACACGCCGATCCGGCGCTGGGCAGCGGGGCGGTGAAAATCACACCGGGCCACGATTTCAACGATTTCGAAGTGGGCAAGCGCGCCGGGATCAAGCCCGCCGAGATGCTCAACATGTTCGATGCCGAGGCCCATGTGGTGCAAGTGGCCGACGGGCTTATCCCGGAATCGTTCGTCGGCATGGAACGCTTTGCGGCGCGCGCGGCGGTGGTCGAGGCGATGCAGGCGCTCGGCGCGCTGGTGCCCTATGTGACGAAGGGCAAGGACGGCGAGGAGACCGAACTCGACGCGGAGCCGCGCACGATCCAGACGCCTTACGGCGACCGCGGCGGCGTGGTGATCGAGCCCTGGCTGACCGATCAATGGTATGTCGATGCCGCCAAGCTGGCGATCGCGCCGATGGACGCGGTGCGCAGTGGCGCGATCGAGATCGTGCCGAAGACCTGGGAGAAGACGTTTTTCAACTGGATGGAGAATATCCAGCCTTGGTGTGTTTCGCGGCAATTATGGTGGGGGCATCGGATACCGGCTTGGTATGGGCCAGATCTTTATGATCCCTCGGCACGAAAAGTGTTTGTCGCTGCCGATCGTGATGCCCTGTCAGTTCAAGTCTTCGAATACTATGGCAAGGCGTGGTCTCCGGGCGAGGCGATGGTGCTCGAAGTTGTCGACAGTGAAGAAGAGGCTCGGTCAAGAGCGGCCGAATCCACGGTAAAATCCTTCTACGTGTGGCGCGACCCAGACGTCCTCGACACATGGTTTTCCTCCGCGCTCTGGCCCTTCGCCACGCTCGGCTGGCCGGAGGACGATCAAACCCAACCTCCGTTCGTGTCGAGCGAAGTCGAGACACCTGCGCGCGGCATCTCGACTTCGCTCGATGCGAACGGGTCTGGTATGAAGAATTCTCTGCTTGCCAAGCACTATCCCAACGACCTGCTCATTTCCGGGTTTGACATCCTGTTTTTCTGGTGCGCGCGGATGGCGATGCAGGGGATGCATTTTATGGAGGGGGAAGTGCCGTGGAAGCGGCTCTATCTCCATGGCCTCGTCCGCGCCGCCGATGGGCAGAAAATGTCCAAGTCCAAGGGCAACGTGGTCGATCCGTTGCTGCTGATCGACCAGTACGGCGCGGATGCACTGCGGTTTTTCATGGCGGCGATGGAAAGCCAGGGCCGCGATGTGAAAATGGATGAGCGCCGGGTCGAGGGCTATCGCAACTTTGCCACCAAGCTCTGGAACGCCGCGCGGTTTTGCCAGGCCAATGGCATTGCCGCGAGTACCTCGCGCGCCGCTCCGCCCGCGACCTCGGCGGTCAACCGCTGGATCATCGGCGAGGTGGTCGAAACCGTCGCCGCGCTGGATCAGGCGATGGCGGATTTGCGCTTCGATGCCGCCGCCAATGCGATCTACCACTTCGTGTGGGACCAGTTCTGCGACTGGTACATCGAGCTGATCAAGGGTTCGTTCGACGATGAGACCAAGGCGGTGGCCGGGTGGGTGCTCGATCAGATCCTGGTGATGCTCCACCCGTTCATGCCGTTTGTGACCGAGGAACTGTGGCATGCGCTTGGCGAGCGCTCGGGCGAGTTGATCGTGGCGCAGTGGCCTGAGCCGGGGGCGGCGGTCGATCCGGCGGCGAAGAGCGAGGTGGAATGGTTGATCGCGCTGGTCTCGAACTTGCGCGGGGCCAAGAACGAACTGGGCATCGCGCCGGGCGCTAGGCTGGAAGCCTATCTGCCCGAACCGAGTGCGGCGACGCGCGCGGTGATCGCCGCCAATCCCGCCGTGATCGAACGGCTCGCCCGGCTGAGCGCGATTCACTTCACCCCGGCCCCGGCAGGGGCAGCGATGCAGATCGGTGCGGGCGACGCGAACCTGATCGTGCCGCTCGAAGGCGTGATCGACATCGCCGCCGAGAAAGCCCGGCTCGAAAAGGCGCTCGCTGCCGCGCAGAAGGAAGCCAAGTCGCTCGAGGGGCGGCTCGCCAATGCCGCTTTCGTCGAGAAGGCCAAGCCCGAGGCCATCGACAAGGCGCGCGCGGATCATGCGCATCATAGCGCCGAGGCGGCGCGGCTGGCGGCGGCGCTGGAGCGGCTGGGATGAGCCTGACGCTGGCCACCACGCGCCCCGGCGAGCCGGAGATCTTTGCCTCGCTCCAGGGCGAAGGTCCTTCGGCGGGGAGCCCTTCGGTGTTCATCCGGCTGTCGCGCTGCAATCTGGCGTGCCGCTGGTGCGACACCGCCTATACGTGGCGGTTCATCGGCGACAGCCGCCCGCATGTGCGCGACGAGGCCTATGAGCGGCTCGACAACCAGATCACCATGACCGCGCGCGAGGCGGCGCTGCGGGTGCTGGTCTTTCCGCAGAACCGGCTGGTGATCACAGGCGGCGAACCGATGCTGCAGGCCGCGCCGCTTGCCAGCATGATCGAGATGCTCAAAGAGGCGCGGCCCGGCCTGCATGTCGAGATCGAGACCAACGGCACGGTCGCGCCCACCCGCGCGCTCGAAGTGCTGGTCGATCAATACAATGTCAGCCCCAAGCTGGCGCATTCGGGCAATCCCGCCGAGCTGGCGCTGATCCCCGAGCGGATGCGCGACTGGGCATTGAACCCGCGCGCGTTTTTCAAGTTCGTGGTGGCGCAGGACGAGGACTTGGAAGATGTGCGCGCGCTGCAGGAGCTTTACTATATCGCGGCGGAGCGGCTTTATGTGATGCCCGAGGGCACCGCCAGCGATACCCTGCGCGCGCGGTCACGCTGGCTGGCAGAGGCGGCGCTAAAGCACGGCTGGCGGTTCAGCGACCGGCTGCATATCCATCTGTATGGCGATACGCGGGGGACGTGAGACCGGGACCTCAGGCGGTCTTCCGCTGCGGTCGGTCTTGTCCTGACTGAGGCCCCGGCATTCGCCGGGGCGCGGTGGCTGTCTGCTCAGAACGGGATATCGTCGTCCAGATCGTCAGCCACGCCGCCGCCGCCCTGGTTCCAACCGCCGCCGGACGCACCGCCGCCGCCCGAACGCCCGCCGCCGCCCGCGCCGCCTTCGTTCCAGCCGCCCGAGCGCTGGCCGCCGCCACCGCCGGCGCTGGCGGCGCCGCCGCCTTGTGCACCGTCAAGCATGGTGAGGTTGCCATTGATGCCCACCGAGATCTCGGTCGTGTAGCGGTCGTTGCCCGACTGATCCTGCCATTTGCGGGTGCGCAGCTGGCCCTCGATGTAAACCTTGCTGCCCTTTTTGAGGTAACGCTCGGCGACGCCGACCAGACCATCGGACTGGAGCACGACCGAGTGCCACTCGGTGCGTTCCTTGCGCTCGCCGGTGGCCTTGTCCTTCCAGTTTTCGGATGTGGCGATGCGCAAGTTGGCGATGCGGCCGCCGTTCTGGAAGCTCTTCACTTCGGGATCGGCACCCAGATTGCCGACTATGATGACCTTGTTGACGCTGCCTGCCATCGAATCGTGTCCCTTTGCATGTGGCCAAGTGGTTAGCGCATTGCGCCCGGCCCCTGCCAGCACGGTTGCTGGGTTTTTCCCCCAAACTAACCCAGCCCGCAGGCGACCGCGGTCCAGTAGGTCAGCCCGGAGAATGCATAGGCCAGGGCGAACATGTAACTGAGCATGAAGATCGGCCATTTCCAGCCATTGGTCTCGCGCCGGGTGACCGCGATGGTCGACATGCATTGCGGCGCGAACACGAACCACGCGAGGAACGCCAGCGCCGTGGCGAGGCTCCACTTCGCTTTGAGCGAGACGCCCAGCGCGCGGCCCTGCGCATCGGGATCGGTTTCGCCCACGGCATACGTCGTCGCCAGCGCGCTTACCGCCACTTCGCGCGCCGCCATTGCCGGGATCAGCGCCAGCGCGATGTCGCGGTTGAAGCCGATCGGCGCGATCACCACCGCCAGCCCGTTGGCGATATGGCCCGCCACGCTGGCATCGACCTGATCCTGCCCGTCTGCCGCGCGCGGAAAATTGAGCAGGAGCCACAACACGACGGTGACGGTGAGGATCATCGTTCCCGCACGGCGCAGGAAGACCCACGCGCGCTGGAACAGGCCGAGCGCAAGATCGCGCACCGTGGGCAGCTGATATTTGGGCAATTCCATGATGAAGCCCGAAGCCGCGCCCTTGGTCACCGAGCGGCGCAGCACCAGCGCGACCGCCATCGCGCCGACCACGCCAACGACATAAAGCGCGAACAGCACCAGTCCCTGCAGGCCGATGCCGGGCACGATCTGGCGCGTTGGAATGAACGCGGCGATGATCACCGTATAGACCGGCAGCCGCGCCGAGCACGTCATCAGCGGGGCGACAAGGATCGTGGTCAGCCGGTCTCTGGGATCAGTGATCGAGCGGGTCGACATGATCCCCGGCACCGCGCAGGCAAAGCTGGACAGCAGCGGGATGAAGCTGCGGCCCGAGAGCCCGACACCGGCCATCATCCTGTCCATCAGGAAGGCAGCGCGGGCCATGTAGCCGGTCGCCTCCATTGTCAGGATGAAGAAGAACAGGATCACGATCTGCGGCACGAACACCACGACCGCGCCGACCCCGGCGATCACCCCGTCGGTCAGAAAATCGCGCGCCAGCGAAGGCGGAAGCGCGGCCTGGACAAGGCCGCCGAAGCCCGAAACGGCTGCGTCGAGCCCGTCCTGCAGCGGTTTTGCCCAAGAAAACACTGCCTGGAACACCACGAACAGCAGCCCGAACAGGATTACCGGTCCCGCCCAGGGGTGGAGCAGCACATGATCGATGCGCGAGTGAATACGGTGCTGCGAGGATTCCGACAGCACAGCGCCATGCGCCATTTCGCGCGCCAGCATGCGCCGTTCGGACAGAGTGAGGTGCGGGCGCGGCGCGGGGGGGTGTGCGCTCACCCGGTCGCGTGCCTCGGCAATCGCTGAGGCGAGATCGGCCAGCCCGCGCTTGCGCACGGCAACCGTGGGGATCACCGGCACGCCCAGCGCCGATTGCAGCGCGGAGGGATCGAGCACCAGCCCGTCGCGCTCGGCCAGATCGACCATATTGAGCGCGACCACCACCGGGCGGCCGAGTTCGATCATTTCCTGAGCAAACACAAGATGCTGCGCGAGGTTGGCGGCATCGAGCACGATGACGAGCACATCGGGCTGTGCCTGCCCCGGCATTTCGCCCATCACGACCGCGCGGGTCACCTCTTCATCGGGGCTGGTGGCATCGAGGCCGTATGCGCCGGGGAGATCGACCAGTTCGGCAGGTTCGCCTGCAGGCAGCGCCATCCGCCCCGCCTTGCGCTCGACCGTCACGCCCGGATAATTGGCGATCTTCTGGCGCGCACCGGTCAACGCATTGAACAACGCGCTTTTGCCGGCATTGGGATTGCCGACCAGCGCCACGACGCACGCGGCGCGGGTCATGCGGCCATTTCGGCGGAAACCGGCTCAACCTCCATCGCGCGGGCATGGACCCGGCGCAGCGCCAAGGTCATCCGTCCGATCTGCAGCGCGAGCGGATCGCGGGCAAAAAACACGCCGCGATAGGACAGCTGCACTTCGGCGCCCACATCGATGCCCATCGCGCGCAGCCGCTGCGCCTCCTCGGGAACAAGCAGGGCCCAATCGACCCGCGTGATGCGGGCACGAATGCCAATCGGAAGCTGGTCAAGAGTCACGCGCCATGCGCTGCCATAGCCCCCGCGCAATTGCAAGTCGTTCGCATTAGTTGCGCAGAGTTGAGGCGATCACCGCGCCGGATAGCGCAAACGCCCCAGCACGCGCAGTGGGCTGAAGCTTTCGTCCTTAGGGCGCAGCACGCGCGCCTTGGCCTTTTCAAAGCGCATGACGCCTTCGATGCGGCGATCGAGAAAGGCCTTGGTGTCCGCGCTGTCCTCGCTCGTATCGTCGGCATAGACCATCAGCGTGGCGGCGTAGATCGCGGCGAGCGTGGCGCGCTTGGTGTAGTGGTTATAATCGGTCGCGGTGTCGCCCGCGAGGTGCCACATCGCATCGGCGCTCGACCAGCCGAGCCGGGCGGATTCCGCAATGTTCCAGGGCTTGGCCATCTCGGCCCGGGCGCGGCGCAGCGCTTCCTTTTGCCAGGCCACATGATCCAGCCGGAACTGGATCAGCGAGCGGATGCGCTCGCGGATCGGCAGTGCGGCGACCGCTTCGGCCGGCAAGGCTTCGGTCATCGCGCGGTCGATGCTGCCGATCCAAGCCGCGATCATCATCATCGCATCGGGCTTGTCGCCGCGCCCTTTGAAGGCGAAGCGCGCGGCGGCAGGATCAACGCCGCAAGCCTCGGCGGCCTGCACCAGCGCGGCCTCGCTCCAGCCGTCAAAAACCGCCGCGTCGGCAATCGCCGGGGCGAGATCGAGCCGCAGCTCGTCGAGGGTGCGCTCATCCTTGCTGGCATCTGTCATTTCGGCGCGCCTTTCAGAACGAGGGACCATAGGTTTTCTTGCCGCCGCCGGGCGCGGCCTTGGGCGCGTTGTCGAGCTCGTTCAACATCGCGCTGCCTTTGCCGTCAAGCTGCGCGTAATCGCGCGCCGAGCGGCCTGAATTGTCGGGCCGGTCTGGGTTCGCGCCCGCTTTGAGCAGCGCGCGCACCATGCCGATATCGCGGCGATGCACGGCGTTGATCAGCGGCGTTTCGCCGGTATTGTCGGGCTCATCGACCCGCGCACCTTGCTCGAGCAGGAACTCGACGCCTTCCAGAAAGTTGAGCCCGACCGCGAGCACCAGCGGTGTGGTGCCGCGTGCATCGCGGACATTGACGTTCGCGCCCTTGCCGACCAGGAAGCGCATCCACAGCAGATCGCGGCGCGCAGTGACGATGTGCAGCGCGCTTTCGCCCGAGGTCTTGTCGCGCGTGTTGACCAGCTGGGTGCCCGGCTCGTTCAGCGCATCGTTGACCTTGTCGCCCTCTTTCTTGCGAACCGCTTCCAGAAACCGGTAGCTTTCGGAAAACTGGGCCTGAGCGGGCATGGCGAGCGCAACAGCGCATACCACGGCGATTGCGGCGAGGCCCGTGCGGGCAGCGCTCAGCCACTTGATCACGATCGGTTTTCCTCCTGTTTGGGCCTTCATAACCCAGACTCATCCTTGCAAGAAGGGGGTTAGCAGAGCATGAACCGGTGCGCCATGTCCCCTGTAGTCAAAGCCTCACCCCGCCCCGCCGCCGTTCGCCGGCCCCTGCTCGCAGCGGTATGCGCCGCCGCTTTCCTCGCGCTCGCCGGATGCGGCGGAGGCAATGGCGAACCCCCGCCGCTGGCGGGCGCGGCCATCGGCGGTGATTTCACGCTGGTCGACAAGCTGGGCAAAACGGTGCGCGCCGCCGATTTTGCCGGGCGCTATCCGGTGGTCTATTTCGGCTATACCTACTGCCCCGATGTCTGCCCGCTCGATGTGCAGCACATGATGCAGGGGGTTCATGCCTTTGCCAAAGCGCAGCCGGACCTGGCGGCCAAGCTGGCCCCGCTGTTCGTCACGATCGATCCGGCGCGCGATACGCCCAAAGTGGTGGGTGAATTTGCCGCCAGCTTCGGCCCCGAGTTGATCGGGCTGACCGGCACGCCCGCGCAAGTGGCGGCGATCGCCAAATCCTATGCGGTCTTTTACCAGAAGGGGAAGGAAACCGCGCCCGGTGCCTATCTCATGGACCACAGCCGCGCGGCCTTTCTGATGGGCCCGGACGGCAAGCCGATCGCGATCCTGCCGGTGGACGAGAATGGCAAAGCGGTCGCGGCAGAGCTTGCGAAATGGGTGCATTGAGCCCGCCGGACCGCTTCTGGGACAAGCCGCTGGACGCCTTGAGCCGCGAGGAATGGGAAAAGCTGTGCGACGGCTGCGGCAAATGCTGCCTGCACAAGCTCGAAGACGAAGACACCGGCGAGGTGATGCGCACCAATGTCGCCTGCCGCCTGCTCGATCTCAAGACCGGGCGCTGCGCCGACTACAAGCACCGCAAGGCGATGGTGCCCGATTGCCTGCGGCTGACCATGAAGCTGGTGCTTGAGGTGCCGTGGCTGCCCGCAACGTGCGCTTATCGCCTGCGCGCCGACGGCAAACCGCTGCCCGAATGGCATTATCTCGAATGCGGCGACCGCACCGCGGTGCACCGCGCGGGCCATTCGGTGATCGGTAAGGCGATCAGCGAGGTGCTTGCCGGGCCGCTCGAGGATCATATCGTGCCGGAAGACAAGCCGTGATCGGCTGGCTGGGCCGCACCAAACGCCCGCCCGCCGAACCGCAGCCCAGCGTTCTGGTCGATGGCCGCGCTTTGCCGCTGGTGGTGCGGCGGCTGCGCCATGCGCGGCGGATCACCTTGCGACTCGCGCCCGATGGCTGCGAAGCACGCGTTTCGCTGCCGACATGGGGCCGCACGAGCGATGCGATAGCCTTCGCCGCGCAGCGCAGCGACTGGCTGGCCGAGCAGCTGGCGCGCATTCCGCCGCCGCAACCGATCGAACCGGGCGGCACGGTGCGTTATCGCGGCGAGACTTTGGACATTGCATGGCACGCCGCCGCCCCGCGCAAGCCGGTGCTGGATGATGGCGCGCTGGTGCTGGGCGGCCCGCCTGAAACCGTGGCGCGGCGGCTGCGCCGCTGGCTCGAGAGCGAGGCCTTGCGCCTTGGCGCGCAGGATCTCGCGGCGTATTGCGCTGCCGCCGGGGTCCCCGCCCCCCGGCTCGCGCTGTCATCGGCGCAGCGCCGCTGGGGCAGCTGCTCGGCAGGCGGCGTGATCCGCATCAACTGGCGGCTGATCATGGCGCCCGACGCGGTGCGCCGCTCGGTCATGGCGCACGAAGTCGCCCACATGACGCATTTCGACCACAGCCCGGCGTTCCACGCGCATCTCGCCGCGATTTTCGAAGGCGACGTCGATGCGGCGAACCGCTGGCTCAAGCGCGAGGGCCGCACGCTGTACCGCCCGTTCGGCTGAATGCGGCGGCGCACTGGCAAAATCGGTGCGGGCGGCCTATCTCGTCTCGCATGAGCGATTTCTGGGCCAATGTTTCCCCCTCCCGTGCGGTGCGGGATGTGTTCGCGGTGCTGGGCGCGCCGAGCGAGTTTCGCTGGCGCGCGCTTGCGCTGGCCGGACTGGTCACCGGGGGCATTTTCTATGTGATGGTCCAGCAGGAAGGGCGCGGGCCGCCCCGGCCGCCCGAGATCATCTATTTCGAAAGCTGGCGCGATGATCGCAGCGACGCCGAAATCGTCGCCGGTAACGTTGCCGCCGCCAAGGAGGCCAGACAGGCGGAAGCCGAACAGGAAGCGCGCGAGGAGCGGGCGCGGCAGGTCTATCGCGCGCTGGGCAAGGCCACCGGGATCGATACGCAGAAGATGTATGACGACGGCAAGGCCGAGCGCGCCGCGCAGAAGCAGGCGGAAGAGCGCAAGAACCGCGAACTGCTCGAGCGGCTCGTGGCCAAGCCTGCAACCAGGTAGCGAGCCCGGGTGGCGACGGATCAGGACTGGCTGGATGTTGCCGCCGCGATTGCCGCGCGCGGACGCCCGCTGAGCCGCCCCAATCCCGCCGTCGGCGCGGTGATCGTGCGCGAGGGCCGCGTGGTCGGGCGCGGCTGGACGCAGGCCGGCGGACGCCCGCATGCCGAAGCGGCGGCGCTCGAACAAGCCGGCAGCGCCGCGCGCGGGGCCACCGCCTATGTCACGCTGGAACCGTGCGCGCATGACAGCGCGCGCGGGCCCGCCTGCGCCATGCTGCTACGCGAGGCCGGAATCGCGCGCGTGGTGGTGGGATGCGAGGACCCCGATCCGCGCACGGCCGGGGCGGGATTGGCGCTGCTGCGCGCGGCCGGGATCAACGCCGAACTGCTCCCCTCGCCCGCCTCGACCCGCTCGCTCGAAGGCTATCTCATGCGCGCGGCGGCGGCGCGGCCGCATGTCACGCTCAAGCTGGGCACCTCGCTCGATGGCCGAATCGCGCTGGGCGATGGTTCGAGCCAATGGATCACCGGCCCCGAAGCGCGTGCGCATGGCCATGCGATGCGCGCGCGCAGCGATGCCATATTGGCGGGCGGCGGCACCTTGCGCGCCGATGCGCCGCGCCTCGATGTGCGCCTGCCAGGGCTTGCGGCGCGCAGCCCGGAGCGGTGGGTGTTGACGCGCGGCAGTGCTCCGGATGGCTGGCGCGCCGTCAACGACATCACTGCGCCCGGTGCCTTTGGCGAGGCGCAATATCTGTTTGTCGAGGGCGGCGCGGGCGCGGCGGCGACTTTCCTTGCCGCCGATATGGTCGACCGGCTGCTGCTTTATCGCGCGCCGATCCTGATCGGCAAAGGGCTGTCCGCGATCGGCGATATCGGACTTGGCGCGCTGGCTGAGGCGCACGGGCGCTGGCAGCGCAGCGACCATCGGGTGCTTGGCAGCGACACGCTCGAAGTTTACGACCGTGTCCGTTAGGGGAGCATAGCCATGTTTACAGGGATCGTCACCGAAGTGGGCCGGATCACCGGCATCGCGCTGCAAGGCGATACGCGGGTGACCGTGGCCTGCGCGATGGACCCGGCGAAGATCGCCATCGGGGCTTCGATCGCCTGCTCGGGCGTGTGCCTGACAGTGGTCGATCGCGGCGGCGAGGCCGGCAGGGCGTGGTTTGCGGTCGACGTTTCGGGCGAGACCCGCGCGCACACCGCGCCCGCGCTGTGGCAGGAAGGCGCGCCGGTGAACCTCGAGCCCGCGCTGCGGCTAGGCGACGAGCTGGGCGGCCATATCGTGACCGGCCATGTCGATGCGATGGGCGAGGTGGTTTCGATGGAGCGCGAGGGCGGATCGTGGCGGCTCGTGGTCGCCGCGCCGCCCGCGCTCGCGCCGTTCATCGCGCCCAAAGGCTCGATCACGCTCGACGGCGTTTCGCTCACGGTCAACGAGGTGCACGATCAGGCCGACGGATCGGCGCATTTCGGGCTCAACATCATCCCCCACACCGCCGCTGTCACCACGCTGGGCACGCTGGCGGCGGGGAACAAGGTCAATCTCGAGATCGATGTGCTGGCGCGCTATCTGAAGCGGATGCAGGGGCTGGCGGCGCGGGACTGAGGCCAGTCGCCCGAAAAATACGACCCCAAACGCCGTTGGTGTCGAGCGAAGTCGAGACACAAAACTCAGCGCCTGGTGTTTCGACTTCGCTCGACACGAACGGGTTTTTTGCAAATTCACATGGAATCAAGCAGCTTCCGTTTACCCCCGCTTCGGTTCGAACTCGATGTGCAGCGCTTTGAGGCTGCGCAGCAGGAAATGCGGGTGGATGGCGAAGTCGTTCACGCCGGGGGCGAAATGCATGTCTTCGAACCGGTCGATCACCGCCTGGAACCCCCAGGTCAGCTCGCGCCGGGCCAACGGCGCGCCGAGGCAGTGGTGCGTGCCTGAGCCAAAACCCATATGCGCGCCCGCGCGCGGCCGCTCGAGATCGAGCTTCTCGGGGCATTCAAACACACGCTCGTCGCGGTTGGCGGCGGCAAAACGCACATTGATCAGCGCGCCTTGCGGGATCACCGTGCCTTCGAAATCGGTATCGCGCGCGCAGAAGCGCATCAGGCTCTGCACAGGGGATTCGAGACGCACCACTTCCTCGACAAAGGTTTTCATGTAGCGGTCAGGATCCGACTTCAACTGCTGCCAGACGTCCTTGTTCTCGATCAGCAGTTTCATCCCCGCGGCGAGCGCGTTGGTGGTGGTCTCGCTACCGCCGACGAAGGTATCGGCCATCATTTCGGCATGAAGCTCGTTGTCGGTGAGCGGGCGGCCCCAGCCCTCGATCACGGTGTTGACCAGCACGCTGATCAGCGAATCATCGGGATGGGCGCGCAACCGCTCGAAGATCGGCTGGAAATAGTGCTGCGCCTCGATCTCGCGGTCGACCATTTCGATCTCGTGCTCTTCGGGCAGCATCATCGAAATGCGCTGGAAGAACGCATCGGTCCAGCGCTTGATTTTCCACATATCCTCGCGCTTCGCGCCCATCTGCTCGCCGATGATATAGAGCGGCAGCGGCACGCAGAACTGGCTGACCCATTCGCAGCGGCCATCGGCGATGAAACCGTCGATCAGATCATAGGCCAGCGTTTCCACCAGCGGATCGATCTCCTTGATCCGGCTCGGCTTGAACGCCTCGTTGAACATCGCCCGCATCTGCTTATGATTGGGGTCGTCGCGCCCGCTGAGCGTGGGCTCGGGCAGCCAGCCGTTGGCCTTGAAGCGTTCGGCCACTTTCCTCTGCCGCTCGACATTGGCGCTCAAGGATTGCAGGCCGATGGTCTTGGGGCTGCTGGGAAAGGTATCGGGATCGAGCAGCACGCGCCGCACGTCGTCATAGCGCGTGATGATGTACATGTTGGTGCCCGGCTGGCGATAGGCCGGGGCCTGCTCCCGCAGCGTGCGATAGGCATCATAAGGGCATTGCTGGACTGCGGGATCGAACAGATTGACGCCAAGCTCGGCGCTCGGCGCGGCATCGACGCTCATCGCACCACGATCCGTTCCTCGCCCCATGGCGCGATCGTACCTGCGCCTTTGAACGCCTCGGGAAGCTCATCGACCATGTGCAAGGTGGCGGCAAGGCGGCCGAAACCGACGAAGAAAGCGCAGGTCATGCCCAGCTCGACAATCTCAGCCTCGCTGAAATGGAGGCGCAGATCGGCGTAGACCGCCTCGTTGATGGCCAGGTGATCGGTCGCCATCAGTTCGCCATAGCGGATCGCGGACTTTTCAGCGGGGGTGAGGTTTTCGGCCTCCTGCGGCCGTTCAAGCGAGCAGACCAGTGCCTCGTCAACGCCATCGTTCAGCGCATCGGTGTAGCGGATCGCCATGCAGCTGCGGCATTGGTTGAAGAACGCAACCCGCAACCGTACCAGCTCGACCAGCCGCTCAGGAAGCGCGCGGCCCACTTTGAGCGCGCGGCCGAATTGCATCAGGCCGAGCATCTGTTCGGGGCAATGCGCAAAGTAACGGGAGAGGCCTTGCTCGAGGTCGGTCAACTGATCAGGCTGGATCGCATCACGCAAGCGCGGATCCCACTCCGAAGCGGCAAGTTTGGCAACCCGGCTCATCGCGGTGCTCCTAAAAATGAGCGTGGCAAGGATGCCGAGGCTCCGACAAACTGGCGCGCACAACAACTGGTCAATTCGATAGAGCCAGAGTGTCATTCGGGCGGGCTGGAGAGACGATGCGGCAGGCGAACCATGAGCTGAGCCCGATGCCGTGCCCGCATCGTTTGGCCGACGTCGATCTGTTCGGCCCGGGCGCGGCCGAGCATTGGTATGAGGCCTATGCCATCCTGCATGACGAGGCACCGGTGCTGCATTTGCCGGGCGAAGGGCTGACCCCGGACCGCGATGCCTATGTCCTTACCAAATATGCCGATGTGGCGCGGGTGGTGCGCGATTGGGAGCGCTATCCGCCGCTGCTCTCCATGCTGATCGCGCAAATTGCCGAGACGGGCAAGCTGGCGCGCGAAATGCCCGATCTCGATGCCATGGTGCAATCGATCGCGACCCTGCGCCCGACACCCGACTTGTGGCGCGCGCACCGCCAGCAATTGACCGACCCCTGGGTCGGCCCCGGCGCAAAGCGGCACGAAGCGATGATCACCGGCCATGTCGATACGCTGATCGACCGCTGGATCGGCGCGCCGACGATCGATTTTGTCAGCCAGTTCGCGCGCGTGCTGCCGCAGCTTACCATGGCCAGTGTGCTGGGGTTCCCGCTGGAGGACATCGGCCGGCTGGAAATCTGGGGCAACGCGCAAGTGATGTCGTATGTCCACGGCTGCGGGCACAACAACATCCTCACGCCCGAGCAGACCGCCGAGAAGTTTCGTCTGCTGGCGGGCCTTTCCGACTACGTGCGCGATCAGGTGCGGGCCAAGCGCGCACAGCCGCAGGATGACATGATCAGCTTCCTCACGCAGGTCCATTACGAGGCGCTGGACCGCAAGCTGACCGACGCGGAGATCGACGGGATCGTCTATGCGATGATCATCGGCGGGCTGGAGACCACGCAATATGCGCTGGTCGAGCAGGCGCAGCTGATCTGCGAGCGGCCCGGCCTGTTCGCCGCGCTGAAAGCCGACCGCGCGCTGATCCGCAGCTTCATCGAGGAAGCGATGCGGCTGCGCTCGCCCACACAGGGGCTTTCCACCCGCATGACGGGCCAGGACGAAGTGTTTCAGGGCGTCAACGTACCAGCCGGATCGACGTTGCATCTGCGCTGGGGCGCGGCCAACATCGACCCGGACGAATTCGACGATCCGCTGGAATTGAAGCTCGACCGGCAGGCGGTGACGCGCCATCTGGCGTTTTCAGCCGGGCCCCGCATCTGCCCGGGTTCGGGCCTTTCGCGGCTGGAGCAGACCATCGCATGGAACCGGCTCTTCGACCGGCTGGATGCGGTGGCCTATGCGCCGGGCAATACATTTATGCACCAGCCGGGCATCATGCTCGGCACGCTTGCGCTGCACCTAGCCATCACGCCCACGGAGAACCCCGCATGACCACGCTGCTTGCCCATATCCAGATCAAGCCCGGCACCGAGGAACAGTGGGAGGCGATCATGCACGACATGATCACCCAGACTTTCGCCACCGAGGAAGGCGTGCTGCGCTATGAATACTGGAAGGGTCAGGAGCCCAACCTCTATTACTGCCTGCTCTCGTTCACCGACAAATGGGCGTTCTATGCGCATCAGATGTCCGACCATCATGAAACGCACGATTTTGGCGCTGTTCTGGCGGGCATCAGGCTCGAATATGTGGACCCGGTGGCGGGCGCGGGCGGCGGATTGCCAAAGACCAGCGATCCGGCATTGCCAGAGGATGCCAGCGAGGCGATGAACACCGCGCAGGAGCGGTTTCCGCTCGAGATTCCGGCATGGTGGGCGGCACGCAAGTGAGCCGCCCCCCCCTCAGTCAAGTGGACGCGCTTCAGGCGCTGCTCGACAAGCAGGCGATCGGCGAAGTGATCGCGCGCTATTCGCGCACGCTCGATTGGCTCGATGAGGAAGGGCAGGCGAGCTGCTACTGGCCCGATGCCGCGATCGATTACGGCTTCTTCAAAGGCAGCGCGGCCGATTTCGTTCCTGTCGTCATGCAGGTCGAGCGCGCGAGCGCGCGGCGCTGGCACATGACGAGCGGATTGCAGATCAAGCTTCACGGCGCCGCGCATGCCAGCGCGGAATGCTATGGCATCGCGGCGGGCGCGCGGCAGGGCGAAGACGGCTCCTATTCGGGCACGATGTATGGCGGGCGCTATCTCGACGCGTTCGAGGCGCGCGGCGGCGAGTGGCGGATTGCGCGGCGCGATTATGTGCTCGACTGGTCGCTGCCGCTGCCCGATCAACCGGTGCCGACGCCCGGAGCCGCATTCCCGCTGCCGATGCTGGCAATTTTGGCCGGCGGTCATCCGCAGTATCGGCCAATGTGATCGAACCGATTGGCTATTCCGCCGCTTCGGCGACCTTTTCCGCTGCAAAAATGCCGAGCAGTTCGTCGTCGCTGGCGGCCATCAGTCTGGCAACCCATTGGTGGAAGACCTGGCCGCCGCGCTCGTTGCGGCCGAACAGCACATGTTCCATCATCCCCGATTGCAGCGCATGCTGCTGCCGCCGCCCGGTGGCATAGTCTTCGTCCGCGACCACGATCTTGAGGAAATCGAACTGGTCACGCGCGCCCTGGCGGACGGCTTCGTCGGTTGGTTCGTGCTCCATCACATAGAACTGCGTGGTCACGCTTTCCCCGACCGTGGCCCCGGGGATGAGCTGGGATATCAATGCCCCGCGCCCGCCGCCGCCATAGAAGCTCGCGATCGAGATATGCGGGAAAATGGTCCAAACGCCTTGCAGCAGCGCATCGATCGGCCAATCGGCCTCGTCCATCGCCGACAGATCGACCGTCTCGGTGCTGCCGGTCTTCTGCGCATTGACCGATGGCGACGAAAGCCGCTGGTGCGGGCCCCAACCGAAGAAATTGGCACGATTGAAAAAATCCGAGCCGAACGTGTTCGCGTGGAGCACGGGCAGGTGATAAAAATCGAGATAGCCGTCGTACGCGGTCTTCCAGTTCGGCCCATCGAGCTGGCGGCTGTCGAACAGATGCCAATCGGCAAAACCGAAATTCTCGAGCAGGGCATCGTAGCCGCACAGAAAATCCTCGATCGGCAGCTTCGAGCCCGGATCGAGCGTTACCCAGATCAGCCCGGCGCGCTCGAGCACCGGGAATCTCTTGAGGCAGTGCGCGGCCTTGTCGATCGCGCCGAAATCGCCCGGCGACGCCACGCCGAGCAGATCGCCGTCGTTGCGAAAGGTCCAGCCATGATAACTGCACATGAAGCGGCCGGCAGTGCCCGATCCCTGCGCCAACGGATTGCCGCGATGCGTGCACATGTTGAGGAATGCGCCGACGCTGCCATCGGCTTTGCGCGTGATCAGGACCGGCACCCCGGCGACTTCCATCGTCTTGAAGGCGCCCGGCGCGCGCAGCTCGCACGACAACGCGAGCATCAGCGGCAAGCGCTTGAAAATCCGCTCCTTCTCCTGCGCATAGAGCGCGGGGTCGGTGTAAGCCGACGCCGGCACTTTCACCACCGCGTCGGCCAGTTCCATCGTCTTGGCCTGACCGTGGGCGATCAGGGAACGGGTCATCGCATAAAGCTGGTCGCGCGACATGGAGGCACCCTCATGAAATTCTGGCCGATACGCATGCCACTTTTGCGCCCGCAGACCTGCCGGGGGCAATTGTCACTTTTGCTTGGGGCCGCCGCGAGGCCCGCAGCCAAGCCTATCCTGCCACGTCGCGCAGCGCGGCAATGAACGCCTCGATATTGCCGTCGGTCAGCCCGGCGATATTGATCCGCCCCGATCCCGCCATGTAGATGCCGTGGCGCTCGCGGAGCGTCAGGATCATCGCGGGCGCAAGTGGCAACATCGAAAACAGCCCCTTCTGGATGCCCAGCGGTGCCATCGCAATCGCCCCGATCGTTTGCGCAGCGGCCAGCCGCGCGCGGACACCGGCCATCCGCGCGCGCATTTCGTCCAGCTCGCTTAGCCATAACGCGGTGAGCGCCGCATCCGCGAGCACCAGCCGGACCGCCGCCGCACCATGATCGGGCGGCATCGACCACGCTGCGCGCGCGATCGCCGCCCCATTGCCCATCGCGTTAGCGAGCGCGGCGCTGTCTGCACTTACCGCATAGAATGCGCCGACCCGGTCGCGGTAAAGCCCGAAGTTCTTGTCGCAGGAATAGGCGACGAGCGCTTCGGACACATGCGCCAAAACCTTGCGCAGCCCATAAGCATCCGCCTCCATGCCGTCGCCCAGCCCTTGATAGGCCAGATCGATGATCGGAAACACGCCGGTTTCGGCGAGCAGCGCTGCGATCTCGTCCCACTGCACGGGCGTATAATCCACCCCGGTGGGATTGTGGCAGCAGCCATGCAGCAGCACCGCATCGCCCGGTGCGGCGGCCTTCAGCACCGCGCTCAGCGCTTCGAGATCGGGCGTGCCCGCGGCTGTGGCATGGCCGAACGTTTTGAGCTCCAGCCCAGCGGCGCTGTCGATCTGCGCGTGGTTTGGCCATGACGGCGTGCCCATCCAGACCCGCGTGACACCCGCACGCTTGGCCACCTCGATCGCCAGCCGGACTGCGCCGGTGCCGCCGGGAGTCTGCATCCCCGCCACCCGCGCCGCATCGAAATCCGCACCAAAAACATAGGGAATCAGCGCGCCGACAAAGCCCAAGTCGCCATCGGGGCCAAGATAGGACTTGGTATCCTGCTCGGCGAGCAGCCGCGCTTCGGCCGCCTTGATCGCCTTGAACACCGGGGTATCGCCATCTGCGGTGCGATAGACGCCGACGCCGAGATCGATCTTGCTGGCACGGGGATCGGCATTGTGCAGCGCGATCAGCGACAGCAAGGCATCGGCGGGCTGGGCGGCAAGGGCTTCGAGCATCAGGGCCTCCTTCGGTGTGCCCGCCCATGCAGGCGTCACAGGCGCGGAGCAAGCCCTTTTGGATCGGCAGCGGACAGTTTGGGCGCGGCGGGCCGACTTAGAACGGAACCCAGTTCTGCGTCTTGCGAAACTTCATGTAACCGGCATTGACCCCGAGCCGCAGCCCCGCGCCGAGCCGCACCGGGATCAGCACGACCGGGCCGCGGCGCAAATAGGAGACGTTGAACCCGCCGATCAGATAGGCCTGCCCCTCGCCCGCCGCATAGCGGCGAAAGAGATCTTCGCTGTCGTTCAGATTATAGACCAGCACGAAAGTGTTGCCCGCATTGGCGCCGAAATCGAACCCGACCGAAGGCCCGTTCCAGTACACCGGGCGCGTGCCCTCGATCCTGTGATGCAACGTGCCCGAGCCATAGCGTAGCCCGACAACAACCGCACCGCCCGCCTCGCGACCGGTGATATAGCCGTTGGGCTCGCCCTGCTTCTTGAGGATATCCCGGATCGCCAGCGCGAGGCCGCGCGAGCCTTGGCCGAACACGCCCTCGGCCGCGCCGATCAGATCATCCTCGCGATAGGTGTTTCCCGCAGCAGCCACAGGCTTGACCCGCGCGGAATCATCGGCGGCCCAGCCTGGTCCGGAATAATCCGCGTCGCTCGCCGGAGCGGGAGCGACGGGCGCAGGAGCGGGAGCGGCGGGGAGTTCAGCATTTGAGGATGGCGCGGGCGTGGGCGCCGGGGCGACACGCGTCTGCGCAGCCGGCGGATTGAGATCGCCATCGATCGCGGCGTTGGGATCGATCGACTGGACTTGCGCCGAGGCCGGCAAGCCGGACGCCAGACCGAGCGCGGCGAGCAGTAATCCGGCGCGTTGAAACAGCGACATGCGGCAATTCCCATCGATAAAGCGACCGATCCAGACGCCGAAGCGTTCATCCGCCTATGCATCACCCCAGAGCAATGAACCGGCGATGAGCCGAGTCAAAAATGCGGCAGAGTGCATGAAATGGCGGCCGCGCAGGGCCTCGCGCGTTTCTCCAGGTGCACGCCGGATCGCTCTTGCCGCCCCCCGCATCGCCCGCTATACGGCGCGCTTGCCGCCAGGATCCGGAGACGTGGGTGAGTGGCTGAAACCAACGGTTTGCTAAACCGTCGTACTGGTAAATCCGGTACCGAGGGTTCGAATCCCTCCGTCTCCGCCAGATCACGCACTATTGCGAACTTTCCTGAACCATCGCGAACGACAGAAAGCCAGGAATAAGCTGGCTTTTCTGCGGATTTTTCGTTCACAGCGGTTCGCCGGAAATCGCCTCAAGCCAGCTCTAAAACTATGGCTAAAACTATGGCTTTGCTTGGCTGAGTTCAGCCGCTATCAAGCAAAAACCATGCCCTCGCGCGCGCGTAACAAACTTTCGGCTAGAGTCTGTCCTGATGAGACTGAATCGATAGGGGATTCCCAAGCGGGATTGA
>CAZGWR010000018.1:0-71121 GCA_964529505.1 uncultured Novosphingobium sp.
ACGAATGCGCAAACTACCTCCGAAACAGCGGATACGCCTCAATCTAATCAGGACAGACTCTAGATGCTGGCCTGCGACCTCTCCCGCATCAAGGCCCGTCTTCGTGCTCTCCCTGATTAAGTTTCTCTCAAACTGGGCAAAAACGCTGATGACGTGAAACACGATGCGGGCCTCGCAGTTGCTTTTGTCGATCTGCTCAATCATCGGTGCCAACGCTTTGGCTGCGCTATAGGTCTGAGTTGAAGTTATAAGCTCCGCTAGCCAGGATCGGCTAAGCTCTGCTCTGTTCCCGCCAATGATGGCGGGGAACGGACTGCGCAAATGATGGGAACACCATTTCAGCTGGCAGGCCAATGAGTTACGGCGCTTGTTCCCAGTTTCCCGCTGTTCCCGGCTTTTGCAATGCAATCCCACAACGCACGGCTACCAGCCGAGCAGCTAAGCTCACATGATCTGCAACGAGCAAGTCAATTCAAGTCACTGAATGATCGCAGCGGGTGGACCTTATACAATTGATCTAGAATGCTTTTCTTAACCAGCGACGGTAATGTGACTTGCGAATTTGCGGACAAGGCACTTTGACGGAGAAGCGACGAAGGGCGAAAATCACCACTTTGCGAAAGTATTTCAGTTACTTTCTGCATGTGACAAGTCGCGTACGGTGTGGGGTCACTTGTCTTTATCGCTGGCCAGTCGCCGTGCGCGAAATCGACTTGTGGCATTGGTTCTGTTACCATGTGACTCGCTCGCCCGGATGCGATCAAGCCACCTTGGACTACCCCCAGCAAACGAATTTGGGGGTATGATTGGGGGTATCTTGCGAAATTGCCCTTCGCAAAATGTTAGATTAGCGTGCTTCTTGAACTATTTCGCGGTTCCCGCTACCGCTCCATTTTCCCGTCCAGACACGTCCGTATCTATCTGGACAAACCCCCGAAAACCAAGGCATTTAGCAGTCTTTTGATCGACAGCGTCCGCCCTTGTTCGCTCGTAACCACGCCCTTGTGGGGGTATGTTTTCGGGTATCGGCGCTGCTGTCAATTCGATACCCCAGTGCTGGGGGTATCGAGCTTGAATCTCGGCTGGGACTAAGGAACACATGGCGCTTACTGACGTCGCGATCCGACATGCCAAGCCCGGTGCAAAACCCTGAAAATGGGCTTAGTGACGCCCAAAAGCGACGAGAGGAAGCGCGGTCCATTATTGCCCAAGGCAAGGACCCATCACGGGAAAAGCAACGTGACAAGGTTCGCTCGCGGATAAACGCGGACGATACGTTCACGGCGACTGCCGATGAGTCTTGCGCCAAAAGGAAGCGCGACGGTGAGAAGGGCTCGTCGCCTGCGACAGCCACAAGAAGTGAGTGCCTTTTATCGTTGCTGAACAGCAGCATCGAACGGTTACCAGTCTCCGAGATTGAGCCAGCCAACATACTCGTGGCTGTGCGTAAGGTTTAGGCCAAGAGTAACCTTGAGAGTGCCCGCTGGACCTTGCAATTGACCAGCATGGTGTTTCGCTATGTTGTGGCCACGGCTAGGCTTCGTTCAGACCCTACCCGGGATCTGCGCGGCGCACTGACCGCACCCACGGTGACGCACTATGGCGCGATCACGGAGCCAAAGCGGGTAGGCGAGCTTCTACAGGCGATCGACGGCTATGGCAGCCAAGGCCTGAACGAGCGTTTCAAGCGTGCGGTTGGGAGTTTTGGCGATAAGCCCAGCCGTTCGCCCTGGCCAATCGCTACCCGAAATCTTGGCCAACGTTTCAATATGTGCCACTGCCTTGGGGGGCCATGGGGCGAAAGTATGTCGGCTGGCGAGCGCGATCGGATGCTAAGCGAACTCTACGGCGAGCTGCGCGCTGCGGCGTCGCGAATGCTGAGATACGATGCTCCGCAGCTAACGCTCCAGCCGACCGAACTTGCCAACGAGGCAGCGATGCGGATCGTACAGTTGGAACGCATGGCATGGAACGACCGCCAGCATTTCTTTGCAACTGGGGCGCGGATCATGCGGCAGGCTATGATGGACGCGATCCGGAGCAGAAAGCGCGCCAAAAGACAGGCGCCGTCGTTCTTTCTGGCGGGCGATGCCGAGAATGCCGGGGTCGATATCGAGCTGCTCGATGCGGCTTTGACCAAGCTCGAAGCCATCTCGCCTGATTTGGCGCAAGTTGTCGAGCTGCGGTTCTTCGTTGGCCTGAAACCGGATGAGATCGCCCATGTGCTGGGCGGTTCGGAATCGACGATCAAGCGCCGCTGGCAAACGGCGCGCCTGTGGCTGGCGAGCGAGTTGTCTGATGCCCCTTCAGCTTGACGCACAATTCCGTTTCAGGCGCAGCCGCACCTCGGCAATGTTCGTAAGTGTATCGATCTTCGCGAGGAAGCCGCGACGCCCAAGATTATCGTACAACGCCATGGTCAGCCGATCGGCGCGGCAGGCTTCGGTGCGGCGACCCGCTTGATCAAGCGCCTCACCAATCACGGCATGATCGAATGCAAGGTCTCGGGCGATGCGCGGATTTTGCGGCGATGCTTGCGATAGCAGCGCGTCGTCCGCGAGAACTTTGCGTATCACTGCCAGCGCTTCGTTGGTTCTCCCGAGAAAGCCCAGCGCCTGCGCTACTGCAAGCGCCGATATGCGGCGATTGCGCCGCGCCTCGCGGTCGGCGGGATCGAATGCAAACCCTTTTTCCGCGTCGTCGAGACTCTGCCGCAAGATACCGAGTGCATCTTGAAACCGGTGCAATTCCATCATCGTCGAGCCAACGTTCCAGCGCCAGGCCGCGCGCCGCAGCAGCAGATAATTTTCATCAGGCGTATTGCGGTAAGCCTGTTCGATGCGCTCCAGTCCTTCTTGATAAAGGATCAGCGCTGCTGCCGTCTTTTTCTGATAGTAGAGCGCCTCTGCCTTGTTCCCGGTCAATCGGGCACGAGCCAGCAATGCTTCACGTGTTTCGCCCGATCCGAGCTGCGTAAGCGCGGCATCGGCAATCCGATATTCATCGGCAAATGCGCCTTGCCAGCCCTTGAAATCGGCCAGCACAGAGCGGGCCTGAGGCTCTAGGTTGGGGTCGAGCGCCTTCGCTCTGGCTACGCTTTGTTCCATGCTGGTCGCAAGCCGTGCCGCCCCTGCCATGTCCGCCTGCATCGTTGTCGCCAGCCAGACACGATCGATCAGGATGCGCGCGAGCAACACCTTTGCGGCATCGCCATCCAGTTTGAGCGAGATGGATTCGGCTTTGCGTAGATTTGCATCGGCGCGGTCAGGCTGATTGAGATTGGGGCCACCAGCGCGCGCCTGATGCTGGGCTAGCCGCCAAAGGCCGGTTGCCGCCTCCAGGCGGACAGCAGCGGATGCCTGGCGCGCGTTCGAGAGCCGGTCAAGGTAACGCTGCGCGACATCGGCCATTTGCAAGCGCAAGGGCAAGGCGCGCGGTGTGTTGTCTAGCTTGGGCATAAGATCGAACAACAGATATCGCGCCGTTCCTCGCGCATCGTCGAACCGCGCATCGGCTTCGGCCCGGGCTCGCTCGGCGCGCAAGTACGAAACTGTGCTCACCACCGTCGTCACCACCAGCGCCAGCACTGCAAGCACCGTCAGCATCAGCCCGCGCCGGTGTCGCCAAATGAAACGTCCTGCGACATAACGCCACCCCGCATCCGCCCGCGCGCTAACCGGCACGAATCCGCGGTGCCGCCTGATGTCGGAGAGGAAAGCGGCGACGTCAGGATAGCGCTCGCCCGGCTCTTCGCGCAGCGCCTTGGCGGCGATGGCCGCCAGATCGCCTTCGAGCACCCCGACTGGCAGTCGCGTTTTGGGCACAAACTGGCCGGCGCGTTCGGACGTTTCGCATCCCAACATCGCGAGCATCAGCACTCCCAGGCTGAAGACATCGCTGGCAATCGTCGGGGCAACCCCAACTCCGCGCTCGGGTGCGGCATAGCCCTTGGTCAGCGGATAGGGGTCGCCGCTCTCGTCTGCGTCCAGCTCGACGATCAATCGTGCGATCCCGAAATCGAGCAGATGCACCGTTCCGTCTGCGGTCATCAGCACATTCGAAGGCTTGATATCGGCATGGACCACAAGGTTGCGATGCGCATAAGCCAGCGCCTCGCCCACCGCTTCCAGTGCATCGAGCCGGGCGCTGCGGCCGGCCCCGCGCGCCCGAAGCACTTCGGTTATCGGCGCGCCGTCGATATAGTCCATCGCCAGCCACGGCCGCCCCTCCGCCTCTCCACCATCGAGGATGCGCACGATGCCGGGGTGCGACAGCCGCGCCAGAATCCGGCGCTCTTCGGCAAAGCGGGCCTGCGCCCGCGGGCTGGCCAGATCGCCCCGGATCAGCTTGATCGCCACCGTCTGCGCAAACACGCCGTCATCGCGCTCGGCCTTGACTACCGCGCCCATCCCGCCGCGCGCGATCTCGCCCGTGACACGGTAAGGCCCGATCCTGTCCGGGATGGAGTCGATGATGCTCAGCGGACGCACGAAGCTCTCGGTCGGCATCAACCGAAACTCATCGCCATCGCGCGACAGCAGTTCCTCGACCCGCTCCCGCAGCGCCGCATCATCGCCGCACGCGGCAGCGATGAAGGCCAGCCGTGCGGCGGGATCGTCGAGGGCAAGCACGGCCTCGACGATCCCTAGGGCTTGTGCATCTATCGACATAACACAACGCTCAGTCAAAACGGGGCCTATGGCAACCCCGAGGAGGTCAGAGGTTCCGCTACACTTCTGCGGCGGACGAAATGGGCGCGGCGGCGAACCGTCTCCCCGCAGCGCGCAACCGAACCGACGCGTGCCTTCAGAACTCCCCGGCGATGCCCACACGGCCGCCGACATTGCCGCCGCCGCCATAGGAAATGGCCCCGGAAACCGCCATGGGCGACGCCGTATTGAGCCGGTAGGAAACCGAAGCGCTACCCGCCACTTCGCCCCTATAGACCGCAGTGTTGGCCGAATAGCTGACTTTACCCGGAGCCGAAGGGAACGGTGCGCTCGTCATCGCCATCGCAGAGGCAATCCCCTGCCGCGATTCCTTGCGCAGCTGGCTCAAGTCAAAGCGGACACCCGCGACTTGCGTGTTGGTGAAAGCTTTGGCTTGATCGAGAACGTTTACGGGAATTACGGCCTCAAGCGCCGTCAAGCGCGTGTCTTGTGTTGTGTTGACCGTTTGGATCGCAGCGATAGCGGTGTTTTGCGTGGCATTGACCCCTTCGGTCGCGGTCAGGCGGGTGTCTTGTGTGGTATTGACGGCCTGGATCGCGCCAATGGCAGTGTCTTGTGCGGCGTTGAGCGTCTGAATGGCCGCAATGGCCGAGTTTTGCGTGGCATTGACCCCTTCGACCGCCGTGGTGCGTGTTTCCAGCGTTGTGGTGCGTGCGGCAACCGCATTCACCTGTCCGGTGTTGGCCACGTCAGTGGCGGCGGTGCCAGCGGTGACGTTGATGATGGCCCGCGTTTGCGCGGCGCTGCCGACTGAGAAGACATTGGCCGCGCCGCCATCACTGCTAAAGGTACCGAGCACTACTGAGTTGGTGCCAGTGGATAGCGCGCCCGCACCGATGGCCGTGCTGTCGGTTGCCATGGCCTGTGACGAGAAGCCGACCGCTGTCGCCCGTTCGGCACTAGCGGTGGATAATATTCCGAGCGCCGAGCTGTTTTTTTCGCTGGCAAACGCCAGAACACCTAATGCCGTCGCCCCTTCGGCGGTTGCGCTGGAGTTCGATCCGAGCGCCGAGCTTTGTGCTCCGGTGGCAAAGGCCAGTTCACCCAAGGCAGATGAAAATGCCCCTGATGCCGTTGAAACTCCTCCCACCGCGGTTGAAGCTACGCCGGTTGCCTGTGCACCCGAACCAAGCGCAACAGCGTATCCGGCATTTGCGTCGCCACCATTGGCAACGGCACCCTGACCGATTGCCGTGCTGTTCGGAGTGCTGGCAACGGCAAGGTTGCCGAATGCCGTGGTGCGATTACCGGTGGCTTGAGAAGCGCCACCGACAGCAGTCGACAGCACGCCGCTGCTAATGGCGGTGTCGCCTATAGCGATGGCAGATGCGGTGGTTGCTTGGGTCAAATTGCCGATGGCAACCGCGCCCTGGCCGACCGCCGATGTGCCATTGCCTTGCGACACCGCGCCCTGGCCATTGGCCGTTGCGTTGGCTCCAGTCGCGACAGAGCCTGTGCCCGTTGCTGTGGAACCCGGGCCAGAGGCGACTTGGGCCGCCGCTGGAGTCGCCAACAGAAAGAGAGTGCTGGCAGCGGTCAGAAAGAACGTATGCTTGCGTGATTGTGTCATAGTCATCTTTGCCTCCATGGTATGATGCGGACCAAACGCCGCCGTTCGAACGCGTGCAGGAGACTGGCTACCCCCTTGACCAAATCACCACGTTCAATAGGCAAAGGCGTCATCGGCGCGGATTTCGGGTCACGCTTTGCGAAGTATTTTTTCGGGTGCCTCGGCGCAGCGCGCTCAAAACGCCACGCGCAAGCTCGCGGTCCCGGCGTGCGAGGTGTAGCCCCCGCCCAGACGGCCGTCGTAGCTGACGCTGAACGACGCGCGCTTGCTCAGCGGCACGGCGATGCGCGCGCCGAGCAGGGCGCCATCGGGTTCGCCCGGCGAGGTCATCGTCAGCGCGCGCGCAGGAGCCAGCGCGAAGGCCACGGGCACCCGGCGCTCTGATCCCTCGAGCACTGCGAGGTAACGCGCCCGCGCCGAGAGCGTCACTCTGCCGAAATCGCGCCCGATGCTCAGCCCTGCGGTCGCACGCACCTGCCGCGCAGCATTTCTGCCGCTGACCAGCCCGAGCGTGTCGGTTTCGGCAAAGCCGCTGGTCGAGACGCGCACCCAATCGATCCCCGCTTCGGGCCGCAAGGTCCAAGCGCCCAGGTTCAGCGCAAAGCCCAAATCGAGCGCCGCGCCGGTGACGCGCACATCGTAGCGCGCGGTGGAACTGCCGAAGATCGCGCGGCGGGTGCTCGCGTTGCCGAAGCCCTGCACGAGCGCCAATGACGCGCTCAAGGGGCCGGTGTCATAGCGCAGGCTCGCGCCGATCTCGGTCAGCTCGACCCGCCCGCTTTCCAGCGCACTGGCCACATCCACATCGATCCGCCCCCGATCAATGCCGAACGCCAAGGTCAGGCCCGGCGCGACCGCGATCCCGACCCCGCCCGCAAGGCCGAGCGCGCTGCGCCGCCCGCCTTGATTGACGCGGAAGCCATAGACATCGGCCCAGCCCGCCATGCCCGCCTCGACCCGGTTCAACCGCCCAAGCAACCGCGCGCCAAGGTCGAACAGGCCCGATTGCACTTCAGCATGAACGCTGCCGACGGCGGCCACCTGCCCGCTGATCTCATACGTCTCGTGCAGTGTTTCGGTGATGGTGTCGGTGCGGGCTTCGTTGATGGTGTAGACGGTATCGGTGATGGTGTTGATGTTGGTTTCGTCTGCTCCGGCCAGATATTCAATGCCGCCAGTTGTGCAGGTCGGTCGCGTGCTGGATGGGAGTGAAGATACATTACAGGTGGACAGTGCGCCGATCTGAACTGTCGCGGGACCGAAAGTTATGACGCTGGGGAACGTTGAGACGGCCGGCCCTGCAAGCGAATAGGTCGACGTTCCCGTCACCATCGTACTAGTCGTGGTTGAAGCAATGCGAACCGGTTCGCCGATGATGACCCCCGGCCCACCTGCAGTGGTGATCGCCGCGCGCGCGGCCGTCACCCCGTTCTGCACTTCCGCGCTATTGAACGCTGCTGCAAAGGTCTGATCGTAAAGGGGCGTGCCCCCGAGCAGTCGCCCGATGATCTGCGTTGAAAACGCAGCTATTCGATTGGTAGTTACACCTGGTGCGGTGAACACCACGCTTTCGCGCGACGAGGTGGTCATCGTCGTTTGCGCGCCTCCATCAAACTGCAAGAAAACGTTGTTCGCATCGTAGGTCAGTCGAATCGGCGCATCGGGGTTGCTAAGCAAGGAAGCAAACGTCCCTGTCACACCACCATTTGCGGTCAGCACGGTGTAGGTTCCGGGTGTGAACACGCTGCCAATCGAAAACGCCGCCAAGCTCCCCGCCAGCGTCGCGGTGCCGGTTACGTTGATCCGATCGGTCGAAGCCTGCGCCGCGCCGATGTCGAGCCGCAACGTGCTGCCTGCGTTCAGCACCAGATTGCCGTTCACCGTCAGCGTCTCGGCCACACCGTTATTGGCGTTGATCGTGCCGCTGCTGGTCAGCGAGCCGGCGAAGGTCGAATTGCTGCCGCCGGTGTTCCACGTCCCGCTATTGGTGAACAGCGAACCTGCAACCGCCGATCCTGTGACATTGACCGCGCCGGTCAGCGTGCCGCTGTTTGTCAGCGTGAAGGCTGTGCCGGGGAGCGTGGCTGTGACGGCGTTGGTGCCGCTCAGCGTGCCCGCGTTGGTTATGGTCACAAGCCCGGTTGTTCCGGCAGCTTGGGTCACCGCGATCCCGGCCGCACCGCCGCTGACGCTGCCGCCGCTGCGGATTGTCACGCTGGCATTGCCGTTGGCCGGGAGCAGCTGCAGGCCAGTCCCGCTCGCGGTGATGCTGCCGGACAGGTCGGCGACCAGCGAGCCGGTCAAAAACCCTATTGAGGCAGGGTCGAACTGCACCGCCGAGCGCACGGTGCCGCTCGTGCCGGTCTGGTTGATCGTCGTCCCGGCCAAGGTGGTGAGCCGCGCCGCGCCGATAGAGGGGACGAGCGATACACCGATATTGGCGACATTGATCGCCGCTCCGCTGGTCAGGGTCACATCGGCCCCGGCTTCGCGGCTGGACACTCTCAGGCCCACGCCCTCAGCCGCTTCATTGGTCACCCTCGCATCGGTGGTGACCGTCACCGTCGAGGCTGCGGTATGGCCGGGGCCAGCGGTCTGCGAGATGAATATGCCGCCATTGACGACCGTTCCGCCCGCCATCGAAAGGTTGATGGTATCCGCTGCGATGATGTTGAACGCCTCGATGCCGTTATTGCGCCGGGTCGCGGTGATTGACCCGCCCTGGAACCAGGCATCAACCCGGCTGCTTTCGGCGACCATGAAGATGCCCGCTTCGCCACTGAATGTGCCAGTGATTGGTGCCGCCTGTGAGCCGAACGTGACCGAGTTTTCCAAACCGCTCGCGTAGATGAAAAGAGCTGTCGATGGCCCCAGCACATCGCCCGACGCATTGGCGACGCCATTGGTGGTGACGCTGCCATTGCCTGAATAGCGGATCGAACCGGCGTTCGTGATGATATGCAAGCCGTCGGTCTCATTAGAAAGGTCGAAGCTGGCGGTGTGGCTGACAGTGCCGTTGTTGACGACATTGATGGGCCGTACCGTTGTTGGGACGGAATCGTTCCCGTTAAGGACGTATAGCCCCCACCCGCTGATCGTCGCGCCGCTGTTGATGTTCACGTTTAGCGGAGCCGGGATGATGTGACGGTTCCGATTTGTCGAAGGATTGTTGCCGCTGTTGTTGACCGCAGGCACGGTGATCGTCGTGTCGCAATTGAGGGTCACTGTGCCACCAGCCGCCGTCGTCGTGGCGCATTCCGCCCACGCCGCCCCCGGCACCATCAGCGCCGCCGCCGCCACCCCCAACCGAAACCTTTTCTTGCTTGCCATTGCCATTCCCCTTGTCCGAACGAATTGGTTCAAAGGCCAAAGGCGTCATCGGCGCGAATTTCGGTTCACGGGTGCGAGAATAAATTCTGCTTTGGCTAATTCCGGCGCGATTGCCCCGATCGCCGGCGGCCAGTTTAGATGCCGATCACCGCCTTGGCGGTTTGGAACAGCGCCTTTCCCGTAACGGATTGATCGCGGGTTTTCCGACGTGCGCCCAGGCTGCTTGCACCAAACTCTAAGTGTGAGCGCGTACTAGATCACAATGGGATGCCGCCCTCAGCGCCGACAAAACATGTCCGCTATCAACCCGCCGATGGCCAGAACCCGACCCAATAGTGTTTGGAGCCAAGCTACGTTGATTGCGTGGCAGAGGTGGCTGCCCCGTTGTCTTGCACCTTGGAGGGACCATTGACCGATATCCGGCTTGTTGGATCAGGGGCTCATAATGCCCGATATTGTGAATTCACCGAGAGGGTGCGGGTCAGGGCAAGCGCTGCCGCACCAAAAACACGAAAGGAAGAAACAACGGCTTGACCCACAACCAGCATCGCGAAACATAACTTCCACCTGGGTCAAATCTAAGGGAAAATCCCGGGTCACTTCTCAATGGAAATCAACGGCTAGGGGACGCAACGATGACTGAAACGCCTGCGACCCCTACCGACTGGTCCCGCATCGAACGCTGGGACCGGGACTATTATCTACACAACACCGCCGGCAAGGGTGAATATGGCTTCTGGGCGGTAGACCGCATGGACGGTGCCTGGCTGACCATGGCAGATGGCAAGCGGCTGCTCGATTTTCAAAGCCAGCTCATATCGGATTCGATGGGCCACCGGCACCCGGCCATCCACGCCGAGATTATCCGGGCAATGGACCGCTATGGCCATGTCTTCTTCGGCATGGCGAACGAGTATCGTGCCCGTGCCGCAAAGCTGATCATCGAGGATGTGCTGGGCGCTGACAATTGGGCGGGCCGCGTGCGCATTCTGGCCTCGGGCGGGGAGGCGGTGGACAACGCCATAACCATGGCCCGGCTCTACACTGGCAAACAGATCGTGCTCAGTCAGGCGCATGGCTTCCACGGCCTTTCGGTGGGCGCCACGATGCTGCGCGGCTACCGCAACAACATCTCCAGCACCGAGGCCGGGGGCCCTGTGCGCGATGTGCCGGGCTTTACCTCCCAGGGCTTCATGCCGATCCCGCCTCCCGAGGGCGAAGACTTTCAGGCCAATGGCGAACTGCCCTCCATTGCCGCGACCCGCGCGATAATCCGCGCGATGGGACCCGAGAATGTCGCGGCAATCATCACAGAGCCGATGCTGGGCGCGGGCGGGCTCTTTCCGCATCCGAATTATATGCCGGCGCTCTATGCGCTGATCCGCGAATATGGGCTGTTGTGGATTGATGACGAAGTGCTGTGCGGCTTCGGCCGGCTCGGGCACTGGTTCGGCTATCAGATGTATCCGGGCATCCATCCGGACATCATGGCCACCGGCAAGTCCATCAACGGCTCCAGCCTGCCCTCGGGCGCGGTGATTGCATCAAAGCCCATCGCGCAGTTTTTCGAGGACGCGCGCTGGTGGAGCGGCACGACCTGGGACGGGCATCCGCTCATCGCAGCGTCGATCGTCGGCTGTCTGGAGGCGATGCTGGCCGAGGACATGATCGGGCAGGTACAAGCCAAGGGAAAAATCGTCCGCGCCGGGCTGGAGGCGTTGCAGGCGCGCCATCCCAGCATTGGTCGGATTGGGGGTTCCGGGCTGTATTACGCCGTCGATCTCGTCGGCCGCGACGGCCAGCCGATCATCAAGGAGGATCGCTACACCGGCTTCACCGGCGATCTATCGCAGAACCCCAATGCCATCATCGGCCGGGAATGCGCAGCGCGCGGTGTGTTTTTGGGCGGTTTTGTTCCGAACACGGTCAAGGTCGGCCCACCCTTCATCATCAGCGAAGACGAGATCGACACCGGTCTTGCCGCCTTCGACGCCGCGCTCGACGTGCTGGAGGAAGACTTGGGCTTTTAGCGAGAGAGGAGAGACCAAAAGGATAAAATCGCCCAGGGCAAGTTTGCGCGTTATCACTATGACGAGACCGATCTCGACCAGCCCCCGTCGAACAGATCGGCAACTGCGAACGTCTGCTACGGACAATAGCTGCCGACGTGCGAAGCAATCCCCGCGCTTAGCCTACAGGATGAAGCAATTGCTCCCATCGCTCGGTGAGGTCGTCAGGCACACCTGAACCAAACACATGTCGATCAGGCCGCAGCATTACAGCCGTAGCTCCCAGCTTACCAAACCAAACGGTAAGCGCTTCGCCAAACGGGCGAAGGTCGCCGCTTTCCAGCTGTTCGCGGGTGATCAGCCAAGGGCCAGAGCCCGCCAGCGCATCATCCAGCCGGGTCCCATCTGCAGCAATGGGCTGAGGGAAGTACCTCCCCGCCCCCGGAGACCCGGCTAGGATCGCGCCGACGCTGATGGGCGGATAGGCAGGCGGGCCATTGGGCAGTTTGCCAAGCATCCGCGCAAGGCCAAGCTTGGTATCGCGCAATGCCGCCTGCCAGCGGCTGGTGGTGCACACCATCCGGCCCATCATGATCGCCATGTTGATCGTGGCGCGAACGTGAGGCGCGCGCTCGGTCTGGTAGGTGTCGAGCAACGCGGTGTCGGCTTCGCCCTTGGTCGCCGCCGCCAATTTCCATGCGAGGTTCGCTGCATCGCGCAGGCCCGAACACAGACCCTGTCCGGCAAAGGGCGGGGTCTGGTGCGCAGCATCACCTGCCAGCAGCACGCGGCCCTTGCGCCAATGCTCGGCGATCCGGGCGCGAAAGGTGTAAACGGCGGTGCGCTCGATCTGTACTGCGCCTTCGACGTTCCACGGGGCGAGCAGGCGTGCCACGAAGGCCGGATCGCTGACGTGTTCGGGCGTTTCGCCGGGCAGGATCATGAACTCCCATCGGTGCCGCCCTTCGCCCATCAGCACGCAGGTGGTGGGCCGCGCCGGATCGCAGATCTGCAAGTTGGCGGTCGGCAGGCGTGAGGGATCGTCGACCAGCACATCGACCACAAGCCACGGCTCTTCAAAGCCCAAATCTTCAAAGGTGATTCCGCAGGCTTTGCGCACCGGACTGCGCGCGCCGTCTGCCCCCACCAGCCAGCGGGTGCGCAAGGATCGTTCGCCGTCGGGTGTGGCGAAGCCGGCGGTGACGCCGTCTCCGTCATCACTAAGGGACCGCATCTCCCAATGGCTGTGCAATTCGGCACTCTGCAGTTGCCCCAGCGCCATCCGCAGTGCCGCCTCGACGCTGGGCTGGTGGATCATGTTGGCCATCGGCCAGCCACCCGGCCCGATCTGCTCTGCCCCGCTGAAGCACAACAGCACCTTGCCTTTGGCATTGCGAAATTCATAGCGGTCGGCCGAGCGGCAGGTTGCCATCACTGCCTCGGCGGCGCCTGCCTCTTGCAGGATGCGCATCCCTTCATGGTCGATATGCGCCGCGCGCGGGAGCGGATGAATGTCCGCCTCCTTCTCGGCGACAATCACGCTGACCCCGCGCCGTGCCAGCAACGCGGCGAGCGTCACGCCGGTCGGGCCGCCGCCGATGATGAGGACATCGCAGTCGAAGCCGGACATGGCCGGTCAGCTCTCGGCGATCATGGTCGCTTCGATCGACCCGAGCCGGTCGATCTCGGTGCGCACCACATCGCCGGGTTTGAGGAATTGGCGTGGGTCCATCGCCGCACCGATCCCCCCGGGGGTGCCGGTGAACAGGCAATCGCCCGGCTCCAGCGTCATCCCGACCGAGAGATGCTCGACCTGCTGCCACACATTGTAGACGAGATGCCGCGTGTTCGAATCCTGCCGCTTCGCACCGTTCACGAAACAGCGGATGCCCAGATCATGCGGATCGTCCACTTCGTCGGCGGTTACGATCCATGGCCCCATCGGCGCATGGCTATCGAAGCTCTTGCCAAGCGACCATTGCGGGACGGCGTGCTGCCACATCCGCTCGGTGAAATCATTGCCGACGCAGTAGCCGAAGATTGCCGCAGGGGCATCTGCGGCGGCGATGTGCTTGCCGCCCTTGCCGATTACCGCGACCAGCTCCGCCTCGTAATCGGGGGTGGCGGTGCCGCGCGCGATCAGCACCGGATCAAAGGGCGCGTTGACGCTGGTCTGGGCCTTGGTGAACCACACCTGCCGCTCGGGCGTGCCGAGACCGCTTTCAGCGATGTGATCAGCATAGTTGAGGCCGATGGCGAATATCTTGCCAGGGCGCTGGACGGGGGCCTCGAGCTTGACCGACGCCAGCGGTACCCCGCCGCCGATCGCCGCCTTGGCTTCCAAGCCAGGTGTGAGCGCGTCCCAGTCGCGGATCAGATCGATCATCGTGCCTGGCACGCCGGTGTCGATAACGGTATCGCCCACCACGATCCCGGTGCGGGTGCGGCCATTGGCGGTGTAAGTGCAAAGTTTCATCGGTCAGGCTTCCTTGAGCGAGCGGGCAAACATCCGTTTGATGCGCAGTTGCATGGCGGTCACGAAGGCAACGAGGCCGGGCGGCGGTGCCATCCTGCCCGCAAACATCGGGTGTGGCGGGCCCCATTGCACTGCCAACAACGCCTGCATCGTCTGCTTGTTGGGTGGATCGGCGGCGGTGAACAGGTCACCGTCGGTCCAGTGTTCCAGTTCGTTGCCGAAGGGGTCTTTCCAATAATCGAAGATCTGGCTGCCCATGATGTGCCGGCCCACCCCCCAGGCCGCTTTGCGCTGACGGGTCTTCAGATATTCGTGGCCAAGCATCAGGTCATCGAGACTCTCGACCTCAAATGCGGCGTGGAGCAAGCCGAGTTCACCGGGCAGCTGGGCGAGGAAAATTGTGTGGTGATCGGCCGGCAAGTCGCCCCGGTCACAACGCATAAAGGCGCCGAGTTGAACGTCCTTGGCAGCCTCGATTTCGTCGGATGTGAGAAAGCCGAAGAGGCCCTTCCACCACTTCTCCGAGCGGCGGAAATCGCTGACCTTAAGCACCGCATGTCCGATGCGGCGGACATGGGCGGGCGAGGGTTCGAGCCGGATTGCTGCGCGCTGGCGCGGCTTGGCGGCGGCGCTGTTGAAGCGCGGTTCGGTGCAGGGCGCTGGCGGCTTGCAGGCCTGACCGGCCACCACTTCGACGCGGTAACCATCGGGATCGGTCAACCGCAGCACCATCCCGCCGCCGGGTTCTCTCAGCGGTTCGGGAACTAGGCCCTCATGCGCCGCAAGGATTTCGAGGTCGGCGATGCTGGCGGCGCGCAAGCCCACACCGAGGAATTTGGCTTCCCCCGGCTCAGTCACATGGACAAATGGCCGACCGTCTCTTGCCTTGCCATAAAGCTGTCCGTCATCCTCGAAACAGGTCAGCCCGAAATCCTCGAGGAACGCGCGCATCAGCCCCAGATCGGGCGCGGCAAAGCGAACATGCGCGATGTCTTCGATCTTGATGACGGGCATCCCTGACTCCGACTCGTTATTGACTATTTGGTCAGATAGCTTGAAAATGACCAATTGGTCAAGTATGGACTGCATGTGGTCAGCCAATCCCTCCCCTCGTCCCGCACCCAACGCACCCGTGCTGCGTTGATCGCGGCCGGCCTCGAACTGTTGGTCGAGCGCCCGATCGACGCAATCCCGATTGACGATCTCGTTGCGCTGGCCGGGGTGGCCAAGGGCAGCTTCTTCAACCACTTTACCGACAAGCAGGATTTTGCCCGCGAGGTCGCAGCCGAAGTGCGGCTGGAGGTGGAAGCGGCTGTGGCCCGCGCCAATGCCGGGGTCGCTGACCCGGTCGTCCGGATCGCAGGCGGCATGCGGGTTGCTGCCGCATTTGCGCTCGAACATCCGGGCCGGGCCATGGTGCTGCTGCGCTCGCAAGTGCCCGCGACCAGCACGGATCACCCGCTGAACGCAGGGCTTAAAGTGGACATCGCGGCCGCGCTGGCAGCGGGACAGTTACGCCCCGAAGCCAGCGCAACGGGCGTGCTCTATTGGCTCGGCCTGTGTCAGGTGCTGATGATCCGCTTGCTCGAAGACCGCCCTGACGCAATCGGCGCAGCCCAACAGATCGGCGAGATGCTGATCCTTGGTCTCACCGGCCTCGGGGTGGCTCTACCTCGGGCCGTCGAGATCGCCGGAAATGGCTTAGAAGCCAGAGAACCGCGGGGCGAAGCTTGACCCATATCGAACGACTTCAACAACGCGCTCTTGGGCACCGCCCCTTATACGCCGACGGGGATTGAGCGAAACTTGCCGCGATCGGTCACCGGTTTTGGACATTGGCAACCAACGACTTTCGGTCACGTCGCGCCCTACACCAGCCAACTGAAAGCCGACAGGCGGCTTGGACCTACTTTGAGCTAGGATCTGCCGTTCCGATTACTGCACAGATGTCGTCGCGGTGACTGGCCAAGCAGCTGAAAGCAGGGTGTCAGGGCTTGGCGTGAAACCAGCCGCTAGACAGATCACAGCGGAACGACTGCAAAGTCCCAGGCCCGTCAAAGTTAGCCCCTCGCTAGCTGCGAGGGGCCAACGGTTCAGATCTCTGTATTCTCGGCGAGGGCAAGAGCATCCTCCACGTCAACTCCGAGGTAGCGGACCGTATTCCCGATTTTGCTATGGCCGAGCAGGATTTGGACGGCGCGCAAGTTACCAGTCGCCCTGAAGATGATCGAAACCTTCGTGCGGCGAAGCGAATGGGTGCCATACTCACTTTTCATCAGGCCAACACCCGTCACCCATTCATCGACAAGCCAGGCAAATTGCCGGGTGCTGAGGTGACCCATTTAATCAACCCGGCTTGGGAAACGACGCTCGAGCCAGGCCAGCAGACTGGCCCGCGCGTCCGGCAGCAGTTCAAACTGAACAGGCCGGCCTGTTTTCTGCTGCATCACGATTGCCCGCGTTCGGATCTGCCCACCGCTGACAAGGTCGCCGATTGCGGCAGCGGTGGGGCGGTCAAGTGGACTAACTTGACCGGACTAAGTTGACATAGTTGACACAGTCCAGAGACAAAACTCGGTGCGGGCCGGAACCTGTTTATCGTTTTGAAAAAAAAGGTTTTCACCAATTCGCCGCGCGCTTCCGTGAAACATGTGCGCGGCGGGGTGTTGGAGATGGCCTGCCGGGCAGACCGCGCCGTTCCCCGGCCCGAGGGGCGCGGCGGCGTGGTGTGTGCCGGATCGGGCCTTGCGGGTCCACGGTTCAAAGAGCAGCGCGCAGTATGGCGCGCACGGCGCATGTAGGAAAGATTTTTTGCGGCGCGGTGCCGCAGCGGTCAGCGGTCAGCCCTCAGCGGTTCGCCGCTTTGGCGAGATCGAGCGCGATGTCGACGATCATGTCTTCCTGCCCGCCGACCATCTTGCGGCGGCCGACTTCGGCGAGGATCGCGCGGGTATCGATGCCGTGGTCGGCGGCAGCCTTTTCGGCATGGCGCAGGAAGCTGGAGTAGACCCCGGCATAGCCGAGCGTGAGCGTTTCGCGGTCGACGCGCACCGGGCGGTCCTGCAGCGGGCGCACGAGGTCTTCGGCGGCGTCCATCAGCGCATAGAGATCGCAGCCGTGGTTCCAGCCCATGCGGTCGGCCGCGGCGATGAACACCTCGAGCGGCGCATTGCCCGCGCCCGCGCCCATGCCGGCAAGGCTGGCATCGACGCGCACCGCGCCGTTCTGCACTGCGACGATCGAGTTAGCGACACCAAGGCTGAGATTGTGGTGTGCATGAACACCGCGCTGCGTCTCGGGCTTCAGCACGCGGTCATAGGCCTGCAGCCGCGCTGCGTATTCGTCCATGTTCATCGCGCCGCCGCTGTCGGTGACGTAAACACAGTGCGCTCCGTAGCTTTCCATCAGCAAAGCCTGCTGCGCCAGCGCCTCCGGGCTGGTCATGTGGCTCATCATGAGAAAGCCCGCGACGTCCATGCCCAGACCCCGCGCGGCCTCGATATGCTGGCGGCTGACGTCTGCCTCGGTGCAATGGGTGGCGATGCGCACCGATTTGACGCCCATTTCGCTGGCGTGCTTGAGGTCATGCACCGTGCCAATGCCGGGCAGCAGGAGCGTGGTGAGCACACTGTGCTCGAGCACTTCGGCAACCGCGCCGATCCAGTCCCAATCGGTATGGGCCCCGAACCCATAGTTGAAGCTGGAGCCCTGCAGCCCGTCGCCATGCGCCACTTCGATGGCGTCCACTTTTGCGGCATCGAGCGCGCGGGCGATCTTGCGCACATGATCGAGCCCGTACTGGTGGCGGATCGCGTGCATCCCGTCGCGCAAGGTGACGTCCTGGATGTAGAGCTTGGTGGCCACGGGGTCTAATGTCATGCCGCCATCCTTTCGGCGATCTTCTCGGCGGTCTTGAGCGCGGCGGAGGTCATGATGTCGAGATTGCCGGCATAGGCGGGCAGATAGTGCGCCGCGCCTTCGACTTCGAGAAAGACCGAGACCTTCAGACCAGTAAAGTCGATCTGGCCGGTGCTCGCCATTTCGGGGATGCGCAGCGGCTGGTTGCCGCCGATGCTTTCGAACTGCACCGCCTGCTTGAGCCGGTAGCCGGGCACATAGCTCTGCACCTCAGCCACCATAGCATGCACCGATTGGCGGATCGCCTCGCGGTCGCCGTCCTCGCACAGGCAATAGACCGTATCGCGCATGATCAGCGGCGGTTCAGCCGGGTTGAGGATGATGATCGCCTTGCCGCGCGCCGCGCCGCCGACAGCGACGATGGCCTGCGACGTGGTTTCGGTGAATTCGTCGATATTCGCGCGCGTGCCTGGCCCGGCGCTTTTGCTGGCGATCGAGGCGATGATCTCGCCGTAATGCACTTTGGCCACGCGGTTCACCGCCGCGACGATGGGGATGGTCGCCTGCCCGCCGCAGGTGACCATGTTGACATTCGGCGCGTCGAGGTTGGCGTCGCCATTGACCGGCGGGATCGTGTAGGGGCCGATGGCGGCGGGGGTGAGATCGATCATCCGCTTGCCCGCCGCCAGCACCAGCTCGCTGTTGCGCGGGTGCGCGCCCGCGCTGGTCGCGTCGAACACGATGGCGACATCGGCGAACGCGGGCATGGCGATGAGGCCGTCGATCCCATCGGCGGTTGTGGCGATCCCCATGCGCGCCGCGCGGGCGAGGCCATCGGAGACCGGATCGATCCCGACCATCACGCCCATTTCGAGCACCTGCGACAGGCGCATGATCTTGATCATCAGGTCGGTGCCGATATTGCCCGAACCAATGATCGCGACTTTGGTCTTGGCCACCGGTCAGGCCTTGCCATACGTGAAGGAACAGGTCCCGAGCCCGCCGACAAAGGCCTCGACCATGTCGCCGGGATTGAGCGCCACCATCGGCCCCAGCGCGCCGGTGAGCAGCACATCGCCCGCCTTCAGCGGTTCACCGCGCGCGGCGAGAGTTTGCGCCAGCCACGCCGCCGCATTGAGCGGATGGCCGAGCGCGGCAGCGCCCGCGCCGAGCGAGACTGTCTGCCCATTGACCTGCAGGACCATCCCCGCTGTCCAGATATCGAGCCCCGCCAGCGGCTTGCCCTCATCGGCCAGCACGAAGAACGCCGAGGAGCCATTGTCCGCCACGGTATCGGCGAACGTGATTTTCCAGTCGGCGATGCGGCTGTCGACGATCTCGATGGCGGCGTGGACCTTGGCCACCGCCGCAGCTACCTGTTCGGGTGTGGTGTTTGGATCGGGCAGATCAGCACCCAGCACCAAAGCAATCTCGGCCTCGGCTTTGGGTTGCAGGCACTTCGCCGGACTGAGCGTGCCGCCATCCGCCACGCGCATATCATCGAACAACACGCCGAAATCGGGCTGATCGACGCCGAGCTGCGTTTGCACCGCCTTGGCGGTCAATCCCGCCTTGCGCCCGACGATCCGCCGCCCCTGCTCTTGCCAATGGCGCGTGTTGATCGTCTGGACAGCATAAGCGCCGGCGGCATCGACCGGGTCCAGCCCGTCGCGCAGCGGCGGCACGACGCCGCCGGAATAGGCCTCGCGCAGGCGCAGCGCCAGATCGGCGTGGGTCGGGGTGGTCATCGGGCATCCTCTTTCTGGTCTGGCCGCCCCAATCTAAAGAACCATCCGCCTATGCGCCAGCCGCGCGGCGCGTTATCATCTCACATCATGAGGCAGAGCGGATGAAACAGGGCACCCCCACCATCGCCGCGCTGGGCCGCAGCCTGGCCATGCTCGAGGCAATCCTCGCCGACCGCGACGGGCGCAGCGTCGCGGCCATCGCGCAAGGTATCGGCCTGCCCGGCGCGACCGCGCACCGGCAGGTTACCACGCTGGTGGCCGAGCGTTTCCTCGCGCGCTTGCCGGGCGGCCGTCTCGGCCCCGGGCCGCGCCTGGTGGCGCTGCTGCAGCTGGTGGACGCCAAGCAGGTGATCGCCGCCGCTGCCGCCCCCGTGCTGCACCGGCTGGCAAAGGAATTGCGCTGCGTGGTCCAGCTCGGCACGCTCGAGAACGACATGGTCACCTACCGGATCAAGACCGGGCAGGGCGCCGGCGACTTTTTCACCCGGGTCGGCCTGCAGCTCGAAGCCTATTGCACCGGCATCGGCAAAGTCTTGTTGGCGCACCTGCCCGAAGCGCAGCGCGAGGCCTATCTCGCGGCGGAATCCTTTCCGGCGCTGACCCGGCATACGATCACCGATCCCGCGCGCTTGCGGGCCGAGCTGCGCCGCGTGTTCGCGCAAGGCTTCGCGCGCGACAACGAGGAGATCGCCGAAGGTCTGGTCTGCATCGCGGTGCCGATCCGCGGCCCGGACGAGGGTGTATCGGCGGCGATTTCGGCGTCATGGGCTTTGCCGATGAGCGGATTGGCGGGCGAGCAGGCGATCCTTGCGTCCTTGCGCACCGCTGCAGACCATATCGAACATGCCATCGGGCTCGCCGAGGTTCCTGGCCGAGACCCATTCCCGAAGGAATTGCGCCAGGATCTGGTCTAGCGGTCGGCAGGCGAAGACCGCTTGGCGGCACAAGCTTGGGGCGCAGATCGATTACGGCTGCGGCGCACCTTCGATCCAGCCGCCGCCCAGCGCCTTGATCAGGGCCGCGTAGGTTTCGAGCGCGGACTGGCGGGCCTGCGCGGTGCCGCGATCGGCGTTGGCATACGCGGTTTCGGCCTGAAGCACGGCGAGCAGGTCGTCCTCGCCGGCCTTGTAGCGCTGCCGGGCGAGATCGAGCGAGGTGCGGCTGGCGGTGCTTGCGGCATCGCGCTCGTGCACCGTGGCGATCGCGGCGGCATAGCGGTTGATCGCGGTCTCGCTGTCGGCAAGCGCGCCGAGGACCGCTTTGGTATAGCGCGCGGCGGCCTGATCGTTGCGGGCATTGGCGGCGCTGATCTGCGCGCGGACCCTGCCGGCGTCGAAAATCGCCCAGCTCAGCCTTGGGCCGACAGCGAAGCCGAGGCTGTCGCCCGATACGAGATCGCCCGGATTGCGCGATTGCTGGCTGAAACTGCCGGTGAGGCTGAGCTTGGGGTAAAGGTTCGAGGTCTCGACGCCGATCGTGGCGGTCGCGGCGGCCAGATCGGCTTCGGCCGCGCGGATATCGGGGCGGCGGCGCAGCATGTCGGCGCGCGCGCCGACCGCGACATTGTCCGGCAACGTGGGCAGCGGCGCAGGGGTATCGATCAGGCCGGTCATTGCTTCGGGTGCGCGGCCGCTGAGCAGCGCGAGCCGGAAAGCGGCGGCGCGCATATCGGCATCAAGCCCAGGAATGGCGGCGGCGGCGGTGCGGGCCTGCTCCTCGGCGCGCGCTTCATCGAAACCGGCCGCCTCGCCCGCTTTCACGCGCAAGCGGACGATGCGCGCGGTTTCCGCAGCATCGCGGGCATTGGCGCGGACCGTGGCGAGCGCAGCCTGGCTCCCGCGCAGCTGCGCATAGGCGCGGACGACTTCGGCGACGGTTTGCAGCCGGACATCCATGGCGCGGGCGCGCGCGGCGTCGATCTGGCGATTGGCGGCCTCGACGGCGCGGCGCTGGCCGCCCCACAGGTCGATTTCCCAGGACGCATCGAAGCCCGCGTCGAACAGCGAGAAATTGCGGTCGTAGAAAGGAATGTCGGCGGCCGGGAACTGGCCGTTGAGGCTGGTCTGGGTCTGCTGCGCCGACCCGCGGGCGGTAGCGCTCGGCAGGCCGCGAGCGCGCGTGGCGCCGCGCTGGACGCGGGCCTCGCGCAGGCGCGCTTCGGCCTCGGCGATATCGGGATTGGCGGCGACGGCCTGCGCGATCAGGTCGCTCAGCACCGGATCTCCCAGCCTGGCCCAGGGTGCCAAGTCTGCTTCGCCGGCATCTACGGCCGACAGCCACGCGGCATTTTCGCCCGGGCTCGCGGGCCGCCGGTAATCGGGGCCGACGGTGCAGGCGGTGACAAGCAAGGGCAGGGCAGCAAGGATCAGGCGGCGCATCGGGCTACTCCAGGCGCGAACGAAAGAGGTAGGAAGCGGCGGCGATCGTCACGGCGGCGATGACCGCCATCGGCCAGGTATTGGCAAGGACATCGGCGGCGGGCATGCCTTTCAGGAACAACCCCTCGGTCACGATGAGGAAATGCTTGGCCGGGTTCGCCTCGGCCAGCAGCTGCAAGAAGGGCGGAATGTTGTCGATCGGCGCGGCATAGCCCGAGAGCAGGAACACCGGCACAGTCAGCGCGAACATCCCCAGAAAAGCCTGTTGCTGCGTGTTGGCCACCACCGACACGAGCATGCCGATCCCGGTCATCGCGAGCAGGAAAACAACCAGCGACGGGTAGAACAGCAGCAGCGATCCCCGGAACGGCACGCCGAACACGAGCGGGTTCACGGCCACATAGAGCGTTGCATTGGCGAGGCCGATCAGCACCGGCGGCACCATCTTTCCCGCCAGGATTTCCCAGACGCGGAACGGGCTGACCATCAGCTGGTCATAGGTTCCCAGTTCCTTCTCGCGCGCGACCGATTGCGAGACGACCGATGTCGAGGAGACAAGCGAGATGATGACGACGAGCGACGGGATCGTGAACCACAGATAATCGAGGTTCGGATTGAACCAGTGGGTGACGCTCGACGAACCGGGCACGGGCGGCGCGCGCGCGGTGTGGATGTCGGCGGACACGCCCGCGACGATCCGGTCGACATAGCCGCCGACGATCTGCGCCGCGTTCGATTTGCGTCCATCGAACACCACGCCGAGCACCGCGCCGCGCCCTGCGCTGACATCGGCGGAGAACCGCGAATCGAAGCGGAGCGCGGCGATCACCTGCTGCGTGTTGATCGCATCGGCGAGCGCCGCATCGGAACCGAGCCGGACGATGCGCTTGACATTCGGGCTGCCCGCCACGCGCTGGACGATCTCGTGGCTCCACTGCCCGCCATCGCGATCGAGCACGCCGATCGTGACGTTGGTCACCTCGAGCGTCGAGGCATAGCCGAACACCAGGAGCTGGATCAGCGGCGGCAGGATAAGCGAGATGCGCGCGCGCGGATCGCGCAGCACTGCCCACAGTTCCTTGATGATGATCGCGGTCAGGCGTGGCCCGAGCAGATTGGTGATCATGCGATCCGCCGCTTCGTCGCGCGCACCGCCAGAAAGAAGAACAGGAAACCAAAGCCGATCAGCGACGCCATGTTGGGCAGGAACAGGCTCCAATCGTCACCGGCGATGAACACGGTCTGTAGTTGCGGGATCAGGTAGCGCGACGGGACCAGATAGGTGATCGCCTGTATGGGCTTCGGCATCGAGCTGATCTCGAACAGAAAACCCGACAGCAGCATCGTCGGCAGGAAGGCCGAGAGCAGCGCCACCTGGCTGGCGACGAACTGGTTCTTGGTTGCCGCCGATATCAGAAGGCCCTGCCCCAGCGCCGGGAACAGGAAGGTGCTGGCGATGACGAGCAGGGCCAGCGGCGATCCCCGGAACGGCACGCCGAACACCGTAATGGCCAGCACCGCGCACAAGGTCATCGAACCCAGCCCCAAGAGGAAATAGGGCACGACTTTGGTGGCGATGAATTCCGCCATGCCAACCGGGGTCGCCATGATCGCCTCGAGCGTGCCGCGCTCCCATTCGCGCGCGATCACCAGCGATGTCAGCAGGGTGCCGACTATCGTCATCACCACCGCGATCGATCCGGGCACGAGGAAATAGCGACTTTTCAGCTCCGGATTGAACCAGAAGCGCGTCGCGGTCTGGATCGGCGGCGGCTTCGCCGTGCCCCGGTCGCCGGACCGGGCGGCGGCCCAGGTCGCGCGCACTCCTTCGGCATAGGCGCCGATGAAGCTCGCGGTATTGGGCAGCGATCCGTCGGTCAGGACCTGGATGTCGCCGCCGCCCCCTGCGACCCTGCGCCCGAAGCCATCGGGGATGATGATGATGCCGCGCAGCCGCCCCGCGACCATCTGGGGCGACAGCTCGCTAACCGCCCCGGTTTCGACCACGTCGAACCAGCGCGAGCTCTGAAAGCTGCCTGCCAGGCTGTGCGCGGCGGCGCTGTCGTCCTGCAACGACAGGCCGACACGGCTGCGCGCGGTATCGAGATTCACGCCATAGCCGAACAGGAACAGCAGCAGCATCGGCAACACGAAGGCGATCAGGAAGGTCGATGGATCGCGCGCGATCTGCAGGCTTTCCTTGATCAGCATCGCGCGAAAGCGGCGGGGATTGAACGTATCGCTCATGCCGCTTCCCGTTCGGCGTCCGACGCCGCGATCAGCGCGATGAACGCGTCTTCCATGGTCGCATCGGCCCCGTCGGAGCCTGCGGCGGCCTGCAACTTCAGTTCGTCCGGCGTGCCGGTCGCGATCTGGCGGGCGCGGTAGATGAGCGTCGCGCGGTCGCAGTATTCGGCCTCGTCCATGAAATGGGTGGTGACCAGCACGGTCACGCCCCTTTCGACCAGGCCATTGATATGCGTCCAGAATTCGCGCCGGACGATGGGATCGACGCCCGAGGTCGGCTCGTCGAGGAACAGCACCGGCGGCTGATGAAGCACCGCGCAGGCGAGCGCAAGCCGCTGCTTGAAGCCGAGCGGCATCGTTCCGGCGTTGTCCTTCAGATAGCGCTGGAGATGGAAGATCTCGATCGCACGCTCGATCGCCTCGCGCGCATCGCCATTCTTGAGGCCATAGGTACCGGCAAAGAAATTGAGGTTCTGGCGCACCGAAAGATCGCCGTAGAGCGAGAATTTCTGCGCCATGTAGCCCAGCGACTGGCGGGCATCGGCCTTGGCATGGCGCAAATCGAACCCGGCGACCGAGCCATTGCCCTCGCTCGGCGTGAGCAGCCCGCACAGCATCTTGAACGTGGTCGATTTGCCCGCGCCGTTGGGGCCAAGCAGCCCGAAGATCTGTCCGCGCGGCACGGTGAAGCTGACATGATCGGCGGCGGTGAAATCGCCGAAACGCCGGGTGAGCCCCTGCGCGACGATGGCCGGGGCCTCGGCCACGGGGATCGTGCGGTAATGCGCCGCCAGTTGCGAAGTGCCCGAAGGGCCGCCGCCGAGCAGATCGATGAAGGCATCCTCGAAGCGCGGCCGCACCGCGGCAAACGCGGCATCGGCGGGCAGGCCCAGTGATTGCGGTGTGGGAGCCGCAGTGTCCGCCCGCAGCATCAGCCTGAGCGCGTCGCCCTGCACCGTGCCATCGATGATCGCGGGCGAGTCGAGCGCTTTGCTCAAGATGACGCGGCGGCCCTCGCTTGGCACCATGACCCGGATAACGCGCTCGCTGATCCGGTCGGTCAGCGCCTGCGGCGGGCCCTCATAGAGCGCTTTGCCCTCGCTCAGCAGCGTAACCGTGTCGCATTTCTCGGCCTCGTCGAGATAGGCGGTCGACCACAGCACGCCGATGCCATCGCCCGCAAGATCCTTGACCATCTGCCACAGCTCGCGCCGCGATACCGGATCGACGCCGACGCCCGGCTCGTCGAGCAGCAGCAATCGGGGCGCGCGCACCATGGCGCAAGCGAGCCCGAGCTTCTGCTTCATGCCGCCCGAAAGCTTGCCCGCCAGCCGATCCATGAAGCGCCGGAGATCGGTGAAATCGAGCAGCCGGTCGAAGCTTGCCGCACGCTCGTCGCGCGGGAGCCCGCGCAAATCGGCGTAGAGCCGCAAATTCTCGATCACGCTCAAATCTTCATACAGGCCGAAGCGCTGCGGCATATAGCCGATCATGCTGCGGTCGGTGTCCGTCGCGGGGCGGCCGAACACCGTTGCCTCTCCGGCATCGGGATCGATCAATCCGGCGAGGATGCGGATCAAGGTCGTCTTGCCCGCGCCATCGGGGCCGACAAGTCCGGTCATCTTGCCGGGCGCGATGGCGATCGACACGCCATCGAGCGCCGCCGCTTCCTGACCGGCGAAGCGCTTCACCAGCGATCGGGCGGAAGCAACGGCCTCGGTCATGTCAGCGCCCGGCTTGCGGGCGAGCGCCGGGGACCGTGATGGTGACGGGCGCACCCTGGCGCAGCCCGTCATCGGGATCGGTGACAATGATGCGCACACGGTACACCAGATCGGTGCGCAGCGATTCGGTCTGCACGGTCTTGGGCGTGAATTCCGCCGTCGCGGCGATATTGCCGATCGTGCCGCGATAGGCCTTGTCATTGCCGTCGGCTTTCACCGTGACCGCCATGCCCGGCGAGATGCGGGTAAGCTCGGGCTCGGGAATATAGGCGCGCACCCGCATCGGCCGGTCGATCGTCAGCGTCAGCACGGTCTCTCCCGGCTGGACAATCGCGCCGGGTTCGCGCGCGCGGGTCAGGATGGTGCCGGCATTGGGCGCACGCAGCGCGGCATCGTTCAGGTCGGTGCGCGTCTTGGCGGCCTGCGCCTCCGCCTGCCGGCGCTGCGCTGCGGCGGCGGCGATATCCTCGCGCCGCGCGCCTGCCCTTTGCAGCGACAATGCCTCGGCGGCGGCGCTGACCTGCGCCTCTGCCGAGCGGAATTTCGCGGTGCTGGCATCGAACAGCGCTTGGCTGACCGCCCCGGTCTTTACCAGTTCGGCGCGCCGTTCATATTCCTCGCGCGCACTGGCGAGGCTCGCCTGCGCATCGGCGAGCTTTGCCCGGGCTTGCGCCACGTCCTGCGGGCGGTTGCCGTTGCGGCGCTTGTCGAGTTCGGCCTCGGCAACCGCGATCTGCGCTTGCGCGGCGTTCAACTGGTCCTGCAGCGGCGCGGGATCGAGGCTAGCGAGCAGCGCACCTTGCGCAACGTGCGCGCCTTCTTCGAGCGGCATCGCCGCGATCCGGCCAGAGACGCGAAAGCCGAGATCGACCTGGCGGATATCGACATTGCCGTGCAAGGTCAGACCGCGTTCCTCGCCGGGACCGAACAGGCCGAAACCGCGCGTGACCAAGCCCGCGACGAGCAGCGCCACGAGCGCGGCGATTCCAACGATACGGCGGCGGTTCATGCGGCGTCTCCGGCTTGCAACTGGTCGAGAATGGCATCGAGATTGGCGGCGATGCTGCGCATGATGAGCGCGGCTTCGTCCGGACCGATCACGGTCCAGTTCATGCCGGTCATCACGGTGGCGCGGGCAACGCGAAACACCAGCACCTGGCCAACCAAAGTCATCGCGCGCACCCGCGCCTCGGCATTGCTCAGCCGCCCGCCCGCCACGCGCCCGACCAGCGCGAGCAAGCGGTCGAGCATCTGGCCCATCACGCCGCCATAGATGCGCGCGAAAGCCTCGGTCGGGTCCGCCTGTTCGCGAACGATGAAGCGCGACAGCGTGGCCGTGTCGTCTTGCAGCATCACGATCGTCATGCCGCCGATCATCGTGTGAATCGCGGCGCGCGCGGCGGCGACATCGCCGTCTTCGCCGCACAAGGCGGCCGCATGGTCGAGCATCGGCGAGATCTTGGCGTGCATGGTCGCGGCGATATGATCGGCCGAGGCCAGATAGAGCCCCTCCTTGCCGCCGAAATGATAAGTGATCGAGGACATCGGCGTATCGGCGTCGCGCGCGATCGCCCGCGTGCTGGCTCCTTCGAGCCCGAGCCGCCCGAAATGATCGACCGCCACATCGAGCAGGCGCGAATTGGTGGACGACGGGTTCATCGACCCGGATATTGTTCATTCGAACGAACGAGTCAAGCGGGCGTGGCAGAGGATGGTTTGCGGCGGCGCGGAAATGGGGCTTGTCGCGAGGCTGCAAAAGCGGTCCGCCCGCCGCTTGCAGGCCTTCCGGCTTGCGGTAGCGGGACCGCGCAGGGGGTAAGATTTTCTGCTGCCGACTGCGCCCCCTTGAGGCTTTTTCACCGCCTTGCCATTGCGGCAGAGGCTTTGGGGTCAGGCGCCCATCAGCGACTTTGCTTCCGCAATCGCCGCGATCCCGCGCTTGCCATCGGCGCGGTCGAGTTGGACGACGACATCGATAACCGAAGACGCGTAGTCGATCGTCTCGCTGCGCGTCAGGCCGATATTGGCCTGCAACGCCATAAGCGCGATCTGTTCCAGCGCGCCGCGAGGCGAATTGGCGTGGATGGTCGAGAAGGAACCCGGGTGGCCCGTATTGATGGCACGCAGAAAGCTGATCGTTTCGGTGCCGCGCAGTTCTCCGACCACGATGCGATCGGGTCGCAGCCGCAGCGCGGCCTGCAGCAGATCGTCGGCGGAAACTTTCGCCTCGCCCAGCTCACCTTTCACCGCAATCAGTCCGACGCCGTTCAGCGTGGGCAAGCGCAGTTCTGCGGTGTCTTCCACCATGACAATGCGCTCATGCGTGGGGATCTCGCGCAACATCGCATTCAGGAAGGTCGTCTTCCCGCTTGAGGTGCCGCCCGAAACGAGGATGGTACGGCGGCGGCGCACGGTTTCGCGCAAGAATGCGATCGGCTCGGCCTGTGCGTCGGGCATGGGAAGCTCGGCAGCGGGCGTGATCGGGCCGCGGTCATAAGCATCGAGCGGCAGGTCGAGCAGACGGTGGCGGCGGATGGCCATCGCCCAGTGCCGCCGCGTTGCCGGCGGACCGCAGAGCTGAATGCGCGCGCCGTCCGGCAAAGTGGCGGCAAGCAGCGGGTGCTCGCGGTTTATGCCCTGGTGGCTGACCCGTGCCACCTGTTCGGCCAATCGTTGCAGCAGCGCGTCATCAAGCCCGGGCAGGCCGACCCGCTGCATCCCGGGGTGCGCGGCATCTTCGATCCACATTTCGCCCGGTCGGTTGACGAGAATCTCGGTTACACTTTCGCGTTCCAGCCAATGCCGAAAGGGAGCGAGGTAGGCATCGAGATAGACGCTGCGCGGCGGCGGGGCGGCGGCCTCGTCCGGATCAGGCTGCGTTGCCTGTGCGGCGGGCAGGATGCGCAGATCGGCTTTCACCTGCCGTCCGCTCACCCGCCGGTCACTTTGGAGAAATCCAGGTCTTTGGCAGTAAACACGCGAACCGGCTGGCCCTGGCGAACCCGCACGGTGGGGCCGATCTGGCCCGATTGCCCAACCGCTGCGGCTGCCGCTGATTGCCCGCTGTTGGCCACGATGATACCCGCGTTGCCGCCCAGCGCGGAGAGGCCGCCGACCACCGAAAGCAATACGGCAGAGCCGAAGCGCTCGAAGAAATGCGTGTTCACTTTACCGGCCAAGCCCGATTCGCCGGCGAAGCCGACAGCAGGAGAGGCGATGTTGACGGACACCCCATCGGGGCGAATCAAGCGCGTCCAGATCACATACGCGCGCTTCTGCCCGCCTTGCAGCCCGCTTTTGTATTGGCCGATCAGACGCGACGAGCGCGGCACCAGCACCGTGCTGCCATCGAACGAGCGGACATCGGTGGAGACGACCGCGCGCACATAGCCCGGAACGTCGGTGTCGATCGCCGTTTCCAGCACGGCCGGGATCAGCGTGCCTTGCGTCACCGTGGTGCGTGGATCGAAATTGGCCGAAGCGACCGCAGCGCCGCCGCCGACCCCGCCGATCCGGCCGGCGAAATCTTCGTTCGCATTGCCGGTATTGATCGGGGCAGCGCCGGGCGCAGGGATGGCCAGCGCTGCCGGACCTGACGCAGGGCCAACCTGCACCACTGTGCCGACGTCATACACCACCGTCGGCGATGCGGCCGGATTGCTGACCGGCCCGGTCAGCAGCGCCGATTGCGGCGGTGCGGCCAGGACCGGCTGCGGTTCCGGCATGGGCGGCGTCATGGCTTGCGGCGCGACTGCGGGGGCCATGTCGGCTCCCACCGGGGCGGGATTGGCGAGCCGGCCTGCGGCGTTGCCCGTCCGGGCCGTTTCAGCCGGAAAGCGGCGGGTGGAATCAAGCGACCACAGCGTCACGGCGCCAAGCGTGCCCACCACGACGATGCCGGCAAAAAGCGCCAGTCCATCGCGCGCCGGTTTGCGTTGGGTAACCGCGGGGAGCACGTTGCGCGTTGCCAGATCGATGACCTGTGCGCCTTGCTGTTCGCGCGGATCGCCTTCGTCCAGCTCGGGCCTGGCTTCAGCAAGATTGCGATTGAAGCGCATCGATCAGGGCTCCTTGCCCGCTTGAACCGGAGGAATTGCGGCGAGTGCCGCAGCGCGCACTTCGCGCCGGGCAAGCCGCCTGAGCGTGGCAACGTTCTTGCCGGAGCGCAGCACGATGAGGTCGGGCACGCCGTCGATCACCACCACGTCGTCGCGCACAGCAAAGTTCACCGGGCCCTCGACGCCCGCCTCATTGCGCACCTGCAGCGCGGGGATGGATGTCTTGGCGTCCCAGCTGAGGAACGTTGACTGCCCGTCATCGTAAACGCGCACCGGAAGCAGGACGGATTTGCCGCTCGTTTGCCACGCGAAATTCAGCCGGGCCGGGTCGATCGTGGCTTCCTGCACTTTGCCCGCCGCAGCAAGGGCCTCGGTCTCCGTCACCGCAGGCCCCGCCGCGGGCGCCGTGGCCGGCGCTTTGGGCTCATTGGGATAGCTGAACCGAAGGACATAAAGCGGGCTGGCGCCGCGGCCCGCGAGCAGGTCGAAATAGTATGTCCGGCGATCCGAGATGACCGTCATGTTGGTCTGCGCCTTGGGCGAAAGCGGTTTGACGAACAGCACGTTGGCCCGCTTGTTCGGCGTGACCTGCCAGCTGGTGGAATCGCCGATCGCGACATTCTCGATACGTTCGTCCTCGGCCAGCACGATCGAGGCCTGCACGCCGCTCCGCCCGCTGATCGAAACGACCTCTTCGGCATTGTAGCGGCGCGTTACAATCCGCGAGTCCGCGGCTGTGGAGGGCACGGCTGAAACGGCCATTCCTGCGGCTGCAAACGCGGCTGCGATCCGCAACGATCTGGCGCTCATTGAAAGGATTTCCTTGGTTGGCTGGCAACGGGCTGAAAACGGCTGCCGATTCCCCGCGCGCGGCGCTCGCGCATGGGCGGGAGGCCGGCAGCGCGTGTTTCCCCGGTGTTGACGACAATGGTGCGGCCATCGCGGCCGATTGCTCCGGCAGAGGCCGGCTTCGGCGCGGCAGACATCGGCATGGCAAAATGGGTCCGCGATCCACCCGCGCGGGTCGCCGCGGCGGTCTCCTGGATTGTCGTGGCAGCAGCCATGGTCATCATGCTGGCGGGCGAGAATTGCGGCGATGGCGCGAACCCTGCCGCGGCGCTGCGCTGCCTGCTCAAGCCGAACACCGACCACGCGCCGACTGTCGTGGTCGCCACCCGCGTGATCAGAACCATCAGCGCCGCGTGGACAAAGGCGGCCAGAAAGAGCGCCATGGCCGCGCGCCCGTCGATGGCACCGGCGTCATTGCGCAAGCTGGAGACGATCGGAACCAGCAGCTCCATCACGATCCCGCCGCCCACCACCACGAACAACGGGGTAATCGCGATCAGGACGAGCCCGCGCAGCCAGCCCACGGTCAGCCCGCGCGTGCCCGAAAACAGACCCATGATGATGAACACCGGGCCGACCGCGAGCATGATGGCCAGCGCGATGCGCGCGGTGACGAGCACGCCCACCGTGGCGACAAGCAGCAACAGCGCGCCAAGCCAGAGAATGTTGGCCGGGGTGAAGCTGCCCGACGCGGCGCCAGACCCTGCGCCTTGCGCGCTTTGCCCGCTTTCGGTCGCAACTTCGGCGATGGCGTTGAATATGGTGTCGATCCGGTCGGCGAAGATCTGCGTTGCCGAGCCCTGGCTGCCGGTGAGCACCGACGCAATCTGGTCAGGCGCGCCCACGGCGAGGTTCCACACGACGCTTTGATAGGCGATCCAGCTCGTCGCAAAGGTCAGCACCAGCCCAAGTGTGAGCGCCTTGGGGGTCAGCGCAGAAATGCCCAGCCGGCTGCGCCCGGTCAAAAGCGAGACCGCGAAAATGGCAATGTAAAGGGTCAGCAGAATGGTCAGCGCGGGGGCCAGCGCGCCGTTGGCCCCGAACAGCCGGCCAAACGCCGTGGCCGTGGTCTCTGCCGACAGGCAATCGACCGCGCGCAGCGCCTGTGCCACACCTTGCGAGGCTTCTTCGGCAAGACCGTTGCAGACCACGCTCATTCGGCGGCCTCGGTCCATGCCGGGTTCGTCAGCGCTTCTTCGCCGGGCCAAGGCATCCCGGTAAGCTCGGGAAACCATGCGGAGGGCGCATCGCCAAACCGCGCGCGCAATGTGTCGAGACGGCGAACGGTGCTTTCACGCCCCGACAGGACGGTGAGCACTTCGGGCATCCCGGAAAGATCGAGCCGGACCACCGCCGACGCATCGGGTTGCCGCACCAGAAAACACCGGCTGTGCGGGGGCAGGGTGCGGATCAGATCGAGCTCGTGGAGCGTCAGCCCGAAACCCTCGCAATAGTCCTCGGCCCGGGCGCGCGCATTGGGCATGAAAATCATCGTCGCGGTCTGTTCGACCAGCGCGGTTGCGATGCGGCTGTCGAGTGCATCGCGCGCCGACTGGGTGGCAAATCCGACCAGCGCATTGCGTTTGCGCAGCGTTTTCAGCCAATCGCGGATGCGGGCGGCGAAAACCTCGTCGTCGAGCGCCTTCCAGCCCTCGTCGATCAGGATCATGGTCGGTTCGCCGTCGAGCCGTTCCTCCACGCGGTGGAAAAGATACATCATCGTCGGCGTGCGCAGGCGCGGATTTTCGAGCAGCGCGGTCATATCGAAGCCCAGCGTCAGGGCATCAAGGTCGAGCCGGTCCTCGGCGTTGTCGAACAACCAGCCGTGTTCGCCGCCGCTGAGCCAGGCATCGAGCCGCCCCGCCAGATCGCCGGGTTGCGGACGGCGGCTGCCGGCCAGCAGTTCGCGAAAGTTGCCGAGGCGGCGCAGAGCCGGATCGTTGGCGTAAGCTGCGTCGACAGCCGCGGCGATCAGCGACAGTTCCTCAGTTCCCGTCGCGGCGAGGAGCACCGCCAGCCAGTCACGCAGGAACGCGCGGTTCACCGCCGTATCGGGCAGGGCAAGTGGATTGAACCCTGTCGGAAGCCCCGCCGTGATCCGGCTGTAATGGCCACCGATCGCGCGCACGAACACTTCCGAACCGCGATCCTTGTCGAACAGGACGGTGCGCGGTGAAAACTTCTGTGCCTGCGCGGCGAGGAAGTTCAGCACCACGGTTTTGCCCGAACCGGAGGGGCCGATAACCGTAAAATTGCCCAGATCGCCGTGGTGGAAGTTGAAGAAAAACGGCGTGGCACTGGTGGTTTGCAGCAAAGTGACGGCTTGGCCCCAATGGTTGCCGTCGGCCTGCCCCAGCGCAAATCCGTGGAACGAGCCGAAGCAGGCCATATTGGCGCTGGAAATCAGCGAGCGGCGCACGACATAGCTTTCGTTGCCCGGGAATTGGCCCCAGAAGCCCGGCTCGAGATTGACGTCTTCGCGCACCGCAACCGCGCCGATATCCGCCAGCACCGCTGCGCAGGCGGCGGCAGCATGGTCGAGCGTTTCGAGCGCGTCGGTCAGCAACAGCACCGACATGTGATGGTCGCCAAAGCCGACCGCGCCAACACCCAGCGCATCGCGCGCCGATTGCATTTCACGGCGCTCGGCCAGGGCTTCCTCGTCTGCGGAGCGCAAGCGCCGGACAGCCAGATCAATGCGTTCGCGCGCGATCTGGCGATCGGCAGGCGCGTAACTTTCAGCGAGTACGAGTTCGCAGGGCAGGCGCAACAGCGCATCGGTCAGGCCCGGGCTGGTGCTATCCGGATAATCGCGCAGGCTGACGAGTGCCCCGAATTTTGCCCCCCCGGCCCCGCGCAGCTCAAGCGCATCAAGCCCGAAGCTGAGGCGTTTGTAGGGCAGCATCCTGCCTATATCGGTGCCCTCTGCCGGGCGGCGGACCGGGCGCATTTCGCCGTTGTAAAGCGCCGACAGCAGCTCGAGCAGTTCCGAGCATGTCCCGGTCTTGCCTTCGTAGTCGCCCAGCAGCCGCGCACCGTATGCGCCGAGCGAGGCGACGATCGCGGTGGCAGCGGCGCGCAGTGCGCGCACTTCGGCGGGGTCTGCCGCGTGATCGGCGCTGCCGCTTTTGCGCCAACTGCGCGCGATGCGCTCCGGCCAGCCCGCCTTGCCACGCGCGGGCCGGCGAACCAGCGTGATAAACTGGTCGTTGACATAGAGCGCGCCGCCGGCAAGCCGCTCGCGCCAGCGAGTGTCGATGTGTTCAGCCAGCGGATCATCAAACCGCGCATCGAGCTCCAACTGCACGCGGCGCCGGATTACGTGATGATAGAGGACAAACCGCGCATCGAGAGCGCTGCGCAGCAGCACTTCGCGCGTCGCGGCATGGGCGTTCAGTTCATCGCTGTCGGCGGTTTCAAACCCCAGTCCGGGCACCAGAAGCGCGATCATCACGGAACCATCGCGCAACTGCACGATATTTTCGTCGAGCAGCGCCTGATAAGGCAGGCGCTCGCCCGCAATGGCTTCGTTTCGGCCCCAAGCCGAAATCGCATCCGTCGCTTTTGAAAACATGCCCATTATCTGAGGCCTATCATGGCGAGTAGCTGTTGCAGCCCCACCGCTGCCAGTTGCGCACCCGGGGGCAGCGGCTGACCGAAGTGATCCATAAATCGAACACGCGCGGTTCGCGCAAACAGGCGATGTAGCCGATGCCGTGGATCAACAGCGCCACGGGCAGGGCAAGGAAGCTTTTCGAGATGAGGAACGCCTCGGTCGTGACCGCAGCATTGATGATGAAAAAGCTATAGGTCACCCCTGCAAACATCTGCGGCCGGGTAAGCGCCCGGTGGACCGGATAGCGGACGATATCCATGGCGATCAGCCTCCCGCCGAGGCGGCCTGAATGCCCGACACGATCGCGCCAGCGCCAAACAGGATAAACGTACCCATGATGACGGTCGCGCCGAAGCGCCAGTTCAGGCGTCCGGTCAACATCATGAAGCCGACCGCAGCCACCGCCATGACGGCTACGGCCGTCGCGACATTGCCAAGCAAAGTCCCCTGCAGCCAACTGAGCGCCGCGACGATCGGGCCGGACCCTTGCGGGTTGGCAGTAACGGCCTGGGCCAATGCCAATTGCGGCGTGAACCCGAGCAGCGCGATCAAAGAAGAAATTCGAGCGTGTCGCATTGTCATTATCTCCGGACAAGTTGCGAGAGTCGCGTCATGATCGCAGCGACATAGTTGCGGGTTTCGCGGATCCTGGGCATGCCTTTGGCACGCTCGACCCGAAGCGGCCCCGCATTGTAAGCTGCCAAAGCTTTTTCCACGTCGCCATCGAAGCGATCGAGCTGCATCCGCAGATACCGCGCGCCGCCTTCGAGGTTTGCCCGGGGATCGGCGGAATTGACGCCGAGCGCGCGGGCGGTGCCCGGCATCAGCTGGGCCAGACCGCGCGCGCCGGCCGGCGACTTCGCACGGGCATTCCACCGGCTTTCCTGCCAGACGAGTGCTTCCAGCAGCGAGGGGCTGATGTCGTATTTGCTGGCAAGCGCGGCGACATGGGGACGCCAATCATCCGGGCCGGCGGCCGGATCGACCGAAGTCAGGTGGTTGGCGTGATAAGCCGCAATGTTTTCATCAGCGGTATCCCGGTCGGGGTTTTCATCAGCGGTATCCCGGTCGGGCACCAAGACATCGGGCGCGAAGACATCGCGGGCAAAGCCATCGGGCAACGCAAGGACATTCTCGGTCTGAATTGATGCCCCTTCGCCAGCCGTTTTCCAGACAGCTCCGCGCGGCCCGATCTCCAGAACATCTGCCCTGGCGTCATGCGGCCCCAGGCCGACACTGCCAAAGATGCAGGCAGCCGCGACCAGCTCGAGCGAGGGAAAATCTTTCATGATCGGCATGGTTTTCTTATCCAAAGTTTCAATGACAAATTAATGACAAATTTGGCCGCTCGGACAGAACTCACGCCGCTCTGAAGCGCATAAGCGCGACAGCGCTGAGCAAAACAAGGTATAACTATCGAGAGTATGCTTTGGTTCCATTAGAAAAAATTATTTTTTTTGTCTGTTTGATCACTTCAGTCCAATTGAAATATTTAGCCTTAATGCTGTAAATAAATTGTCATTTCGTGCGCTTACTTGGGGTCTTGTAACGGGCCAACCGGCGCCGGGTCCAAATTTCATGGAGGTCGATCGTGACAAGAGTCCAAGGTGCATTTCTAGTCGGCTGCAGCGCGCTGGCACTGGCAAGCTGTGGTCCCAGCGACATTTCCTCACCCGGCACAGGCGGCAATGTCACCATCAACGTGACCGACAATTCAGGCGGCGGCGGAAGCGGTGGCGGCGGTACAGGAACTGTCGTCGCAGCGGGTGGTTGCCCCACGATCGCCGATCCCCAGGGCCTTACCGACGGCGGCACGATCACCGGACCGACCGGGAGCTACCGGGTCTGCCGTCTTCCCAATCTGATCAGAACGTCGAGCACCCTGCCCAAGATCGCGGGCCTGCTCTATGAGATCAACGGCCGTGTGAACGTTGGTTGTGACGGCGGTTTCTTGGCTCCGACGGCCGCCGCTCCGGTTACATCGACCACGATCGGCTGCACCGCCCCGCTTGTCGCGGATACGAACGTTACCTTGACGATCGCCCCGGGCGTGATCCTTTATGGCTCAACCGGACAATCCTGGCTTGCGGTCAATCGCGGCAACAGGATCTCGGCGGTTGGCACCGCAACGCAGCCGATTGTTTTCACAAGCGAAGATAACGTCGTCGGCTTCAATGATGATACCTCGCAAGGTCAATGGGGCGGCGTCGTGCTGATGGGACGCGCGCCGATCACCGATTGCAACGTGGGCACAGTGGCGGCCGGCACATGCGAGCGAGATACCGAAGGCGCAGCGGATCTTGCTCGCTTCGGCGGCAACAACAGCGCCGACAACTCGGGACGGATGAGCTTTGTCCAGATCCGCTATTCGGGCTTTGTGCTGGGTGCCGGCCGCGAACTCCAGGCGCTGACCACCGAAGGCATCGGTTCGGGCACGGTGCTCGATCATATCCAGTCACATAACAGCTCTGATGATGGTGCCGAGTTCTTCGGTGGTTCGGTCAACCTGAGCTATTATATCGCGACCGGCGCAGACGATGACAGCCTGGACGTCGACACCGGCGCTCAGATGAACCTTCAATATGCCATGCTGCTACCGCGTTCGGGCAGAGGCGACGGCTTGTTCGAGATCGACAGCAACGGTTCCGAGAACGACACGCCGCGCACGCGGCTGCAAGTGACCAACTTCGTCGCAATCCAGCCAGCAACCAGCGCTGACAACGAAGCGAACGCTCTGGCGGCCGCGTTCTTTCGTGGCAACTCGGACACGCACCTGAGCAACGGCATCATTCTGGCACCCAGCAACGAATGCATCCGCCTGAACGGTTCAGGAGCCACTCCAGCGACCCTGACCGCGCGATCGGTGGTGATGACGTGCGCGGCACCCACCTACATTGGCACCGGCAGCTACTCGGCTGCTGCTGTCCAGACTGCGTTCGGCGCTGGCGCAAACAACAATAGCGATACCTTCACGTCGACACTGGCAAGCATCTACATCAACGGTGCAAACGAAACTGCCGTTCCAGCCTTCGATGCTTCGACGATATCGACATTCTTTACTGCCAGAACATACATTGGCGCGGTCCAGAACAGCAGTGATACCTGGTACGCAGGCTGGACATGCAACAGTTCGACTGCAAATTTTGGTACTACTTCGACGGCTTGTTCGTCGTTGCCGACCAACTGATTGCAAGCTGCCTGACAGGTGCACCCGGGGGCAGCCACACGTTGGCTGTCCCCGGTGTTTTATGATTTTCAGGGGTACAACTATGACCACTTCCTCACGGCTGGCTAGTGCCGCCCTGCTCACCACGGCGCTGTGTTCGCCAACGTTCGTCTATGCGCAATCGTCTGAACCGGGGGTCTCAACGCCCGATACAGCGGCGCCATCCGGCCCGGTGGCAACACCGCAAGCCGATTCGGCATCGGTGGTACCCGGGTCCGGCGAACCAGCCCAGGATGCCGAACAAGCCCAGGATCAAGTCGAAATCTCCGGGCCTGGTGCAGAAATCGTGGTTACCGGAACGCGCATCCGCAATGTGGAGCGCTCCGCTTCTCAGGTCGTTACCGTCCTTTCCTCGGCAGATATTGCGCGCACGGGCGAAGGCAATATCGCCGGCGCGCTCGGCCGCGTCACCGGGCTCAGCGTGGTGGGCAACGGCTTTGTCTACGTGCGCGGCCTCGGCGATCGATACTCGCTGGCTTTGTTGAATGGCTCGCCCTTGCCGAGCCCGGAGCCACTGCGGCGTGTCGTTCCGCTCGATCTGTTCCCGAGCAGCGTGATTGCGTCCTCGCTCGTCCAGAAAAGCTATTCGGTCAATTTTCCAGGTGAGTTCGGCGGCGGCGTGATCAATCTCACGACCAAAGCTGTGCCGAAAGATCCTTACCTGTCGCTGAGTTTCGGTATTTCGGGCGATAGCGTGACCACCGGTAATGTCGGCAACACGTATTACGGCAGCGGCTCGGATTGGACCGGGTACGACGATGGAACGCGCAAAAATCCGCCGGCGCTTCAGGATTTTCTCGATAGCGGCGTCCGGCTTAGCTCGGGCGATGTCGATTCGCAGGCGCTCGCGGGATCGTTCGTTACAAGTCGCAACTCGGCATTGCAGCGCTGGAAAAATCTCCCGCCCAACTTTTCGGGAGCCATCTCCGGCGCCAAATCGTGGGATATCGGGTCCACCAATCTCGGCCTGATTGCGGCTGCCGGTTACAGCAACCGATGGACCTCGCGGCAGCCCCTTCAGCAGCGTTCGATTTCTGCGGATCTGTCGTCCCTCGAATCGTCATTCCTCGGGCTCAACACCGACAATCGTCTGGTTGTGAACGGGTTGCTCGGGCTGGGTCTCGAATTTGGCGACAACAAGCTGCGCTGGACCAATCTTTATATTCACGACACGATCAAGCAGGCGCGCCTTGCGATCGGTCAACGGAACCAGACCGACGTCGATTTCATGCGCCAGAACACCGGTTTTTATGAGCGCCAGCTCATCCAAACTCAGCTTGTCGGCGAATTCAAGCTTACGCCGGAGCTTGGGCTCGACGTTCGCGGAAGCTACGCCAATTCCAAGCGCAAGGCCCCTTTCGAGCTGTATTTCGAGTATGTTCGTACCAATACCGATCCAGCAGTCGATCCGTTCGGCGCGTATTTTGTCAATCGCCTGAACAACGGCAACGGCGGCGACGCTTCGGTCACCTTCTCGGACCTCAACGAAGATATCTGGTCGGGCGGGGCCGACCTCACCTGGAAAGGCGTCACGGGCGTTACCTTCATCGTCGGGGGTGCCTATGCGTGGACCCGCCGCACGTCGTCGCGCCGTCAGTTTCAGTTCCTTTCGCCATCGATCTGCTCGGGCGCGAACGTTACAAACTGTTTGCCAGCGGGGGTAACGCTGCTGCGGCCTGATTTCCTGCTCGCGCCGAATGTGGTGAATGCGTTCAATATCGACGTCATCGAAAGCGACGAGGGCAATCCTGCGTTCCTTGCCACGCTGCGCAATCAAGCGGGGTATGCCAAAGCCGACTGGCAAATCACCGAAAGCATCAGCCTCGATGCCGGTGTGCGCTATGAATGGGCACGCCTCACGGTCGATCCGATTCAGGTTTTCACAGACCCTGGCGCGGCGACAGCCGGGGTACGCCAGACCAACGGCTATTGGCTGCCGGCGGCGACGCTCACCTGGGAAGTGCAGCCCCAATTGCAGGTGCGTCTGTCGGCCTCGAAGACCATTGCGCGGCCGCAATTCCGCGAACTTATCAACCAGCCCTATTTCGATCCTGACAGCAACCGCGAGTATCGCGGAAACCCGCTGTTGGTCGATAGCCAGCTCTATAATGCCGAGGCGCGGGTGGAATGGTACTTCGCGTCGCAGCAACGCCTTACGGTGGCGGGCTTCTACAAGCGGATCGACAGGCCGATCGAAGCCTTCATCAACCCTTCGTTCACGACCTCTTATGCCAATGCCCCGGGCGCGACGCTGTTTGGCGCCGAGCTGGATGTCCAGAAGAACTTCCGCCTTGCCGACAGCGGCTTCTTCGCCGCACGGCGGCTCAACGTGATCATGAACTACACATATACCCAGTCCAAACTGAGAGTCGGCCCGAACGACACGACCACGGTCTTTGGCGCTTTCTCAACCAATGCGTCGGATTATTTTCGCAACGGTGCGCAACTGACCGGGCAATCCAATCACATCGCAAACCTCGAACTGGGCCTTGATAACCAGGACAAACTTTCGCAGCAGACCCTTCTGATCAACTATGCCAGCGACCGCGTCGTCAGCCGCGGCGTATTTGGGTCACCGCCGCAGCCCGACATCTATGAACGCCCCGGGGTCCGCCTCGACCTGGTGGTGCGCGAAGGTTTCAAGGTGTTCAAGCGCGAGCTGGAACTCAAATTCGAAGCGCGCAATCTCACGGGGCGGCGACATGTCGAATTCCAGCGTGCGGGTGGAACCCGGCTCGATTTCAACAGCTATGACGTTGGTCGCTTCTTCTCGCTCTCGGGCGCGCTCAAGTTCTGAGACACGCTGATTGCTGAGCGCAAGGCCCGGTGGGCGCCGCCTGGGCTGGCCGCCCGTGCCGTGCCGATGCGCGTCTCGTCCCGAACGAATGCCGCGATCGATGGCGGCGCACTTGCTAGCACCTGCGCCTGGTTCCGCGAGCGCAGGACGCGCGGACAGGCGCGCCGCGACGGCAAGCGCCTGCCGCCAGGATTTGCACTGCGCCAGCATGGCGCGCCTATCAAGCAAGTGGCCGTGTAAACCCTCAGGCTGTTGAACGGGGATTTGCGCGGGCACTGGGAAGGCAACACGCTGGTCGCCCATGCGACCAACACCAACAGCAAGGCGCTGTTCGGTCGCTATGGTGATTTCATGAGCGAGAGCGCCACCGTGGCTGAGCGCTTCGTGTTCGATCCTGCCGGCCAGCGCTTCAACTACATCGCCACCTTCAACGATCCCATGGTCTATACGCGGCCCTGGACGGCCACGATCCCGGCGCGGCGGTTTACCGCAGCGGACCCCTGATGGCTGGCACTTCGATGTGAAGCAGGTGAACCAGCCGGGCGAGCCGTTGCGGGATGAGCATTCCGAGCGGATCTGCGCCGAGAACAATGGTCCGTTAAGCGGCGGCGCGGCCGGTGTGCCGTCCGAAGAAGCGGCAATCAGCCGCTAGCGGGCTCTGGCAGCGCTCACCCGAACTTCGCCGCGAGCGCCGCCGCGACCGCCTCGGCGTCTGCGGGCTCGATCGGGGCCTTGTAGACGGTGATCATCTTGGTCACCGAATCCCGCCAGAACTGCGCGCCCTTCGAGCGCGGCTGGGTCACGATGTACTCCAGCGAATGGCAGGCCGTGCAATTGCGCACCACCACCTCGCCGTCAGCTCGGGCAAGTTCAGCGGGGATTTTCTCTGGAAGGGGTGCGAACCGCACCGGGCGGGCGGCAATGGTCGCTGTGGTGAGCGCGAAAGCAAGCGCTGCGAAGGGAAGACAGCGCATCACACGGCCTCCAGCGTCAAGGTCTCGACCACGTTGCGCATATAACCCGCCGGTTGCCAGTGCGGCTCCAGCGGCTGTGTCTCGCCGTCTGCCGTAAATGCGCGCACCATGATCCGGTGGCTCCCTGTCGCCAGCCGCAGACCCAGTCGCCATTCGCGGAATGAGTAGCGGCCTAAGTCTTCACCCAGGCGCGCCTCGGTCCAAATCGCGCCTCCGTCTGCCGAAACCAGAACCCGCGCTACGCCCGCGCCGCCGCTGAAGGCAATGCCGCGCACCTCAGTCAGCCGCCCAGCGGCGACCCGCGCGCCTGCGGCATGGCTGGTCACGAACGAGCGCACATTGAGGCGGCTGATCGGCCGGGTCTTGTCCGGCCTCGCGCCCGGCGCCACGCAGGCGCAGTCATTGTCGGGCACGCGGTAGGCGGTCTTCATCCAGTAGCCGCCGAACTCGGCATCGACGACGTTGATATCGCTGAGATGCTTGACCCAATATGTGCCGTAATGACCGGGTACGATCAGCCGCAGCGGATAGCCGTTGAGGAACGGCAAGTCGGCCCCGTTCATCGCCCAGGCAACCATCACCTCGCCATCGCGGGCATGGTCGATAGCGAGCGCCTTGACGAAATCGGGCACGCCGTCTGCCGGTGGGGTATCAAGCCCATCGAAGGTCACCTGCCGGGCCCCGGCGCGCACCCCGGCGCGATCGAGCAGTGCCTTGAGCGGCACGCCGCGCCAGCGCGCGTTGCCCATCGCGCCGTTGCCCAGTTGCCCGCCGCCCACGCGCGGCTCGAAGAAGCCCCGGCTGTTGCCCGAACATTGGTTGACCGCGACCAATTCAGAGACGGGAAAATCGCGCTTCAAGGTGGCGAGCGAGAGCTTGAGCGGTTTCTCGACATGCCCGCCTATGGCCAGACGGAAGCCGGCCGGATCGATGGCGTCGGGCAGGCCGGAGAGGTGATAGCGCACGAAGAACGCATCGTTCGGCGTCAGAACGCCCTCATTGAACACGGAAAACGGCGTCTCGAGCTGCGGCGGCCTTGACGTGAGCAGGATCATCGGGCGCTTCTGCGGTGCGCGAACCAATGGGCGCGTTCCGTTGGTGAAGGGCAATTCCGCTGCTTCCACCGCAGCCAGCGCCCGCCCGCCCAGCAACGAGAGGCCGGTGCCTGCGAGGAAATGCCGACGATCAAGACTTGGCATCAAGGCCTCCACAACCATCATTGCCCGGCAGACAATGCGGGAATGGCAGCGAATTGCCCAGTCGATTCGAGCTTGGCCGAGCCGCTTTCGCCGAACAGCAGATCGGCCCGTTGGGCAAAGCCTGCGATCACTGGCGGCGCGGCCCACGCCGGTGGGCGTTTGCGGCCGCTCAGAACATCTGGATCGAGATGCGGGGGTTGGAAACTGTCCTGACGACCCTGATTGAAAACGCGAGGCAGTCCGGCAGCAGCCGCGTTGATATCTCCGCCACCAGCGATGGCGCGCAGTGTCGCATTACGCTTGCGGACGAAGGGCAGGGCATTCCAGCCGGCGATGTTGACCGCATCTTCGAACCGTTCTTCACCAGCAAACGCGCGCAGGGTGGAACGGGACTGGGTTTGCCCATCGCGCGTGCGCTGATCGAGGGCAAACGTGGACGGCTCGATTATAGGCCCAGCAAACTTGGCGCGTGTTTCGTGATCCTGTTGCCACTTTGCTTGCCGTATCGCGCGCAGCGGTTCGCCAGACATCTTTTAATGGTTGCAATTGAAATCACAATTGCATAGGCGCTCGCCCGTGACGGTGCATCCGCCGTTCACTGGAGACATACATTGCTGGAACTTTATAACCTGACGGGCACAGCGCCCAGGTCGTTCCAGCCCTTCGCTTAGGCGCTTTCTCGCCGCGGCAGGGCTGAACCTGCCTGCGCGCGTTTCCTGACATCACCGGAAACACAAGAAGCGGCTGCGCCCTTGCGCGGGGCTGCGGCGAAGCGAGATTTATGACCGAGATCGAAATCACCCGGCGCATGCTGCGCCGGGCCTCGCGCGGCAGTGCGGCTGCCTCGCAACTGGCCAAGGACCTGCTTGAATTCGGGCGGGCGAATGGCCGCGTGCTCTTCGGCCTCAACGCCGCGGAAGCCAAGAAGCTGAACTGGACCGCGCTGAAACGCGCGGTTGCAGATGATGGCCCCTGCGCCGCGCCGCCGGGCGGCGTGCTTGCGCTTGCGCATGAACTCGCTTGCTTGCTCCGGCTGGATCCGGTCGATGCTGCAATTGTCGAGGTGGTGTTCGCGCTAGACCGACTGCGCCTGCCGGGGCAGCTCGACGATATCCTCGCGCGCTTCGACAATCACCGGCCCGCGATGATCGGCGAAGTGGCCGGGGCGGAGCCGCAGGAAGCCGAACGGCGCGTGCGCTTGAACCCGTTGTTCCGCATGGGACTGGCGACCTTCAAAGCCAATTGGCGCGGACAAGTCCTTCTCGAGACCCGCTGGGCGCTTGAGAACCTGCTCGACCGGCTGCCGGGAGACGAGGCCGGGATCATCGCAGAGCTCGTCGGACCCCGGCACCACGCCGGCTTGCCACTGTCCGCGTTCGCTCATGTAGAAGATGCCGACTTCCTGCGCCGCCTGCTTGAGGGCACCGCGCGCGAACGGGCCTGCGGCGTCAATATCCTGATCCACGGCCCGCCCGGCACCGGGAAGACCGAATTTGCCCGCAGTCTGGCGGCGGCTGCGGGCCTGTGCCTGCACGGCACTGGCGAGGCAGATGCGGACGGCGACGAGCCAGATCGCCGCGACCGAGTGGCGGCCTTCCAGATGGGTCAGCGTCTGCTGGCAGGGCGCGGTGACGCGGCGCTGATCTTCGACGAAATGGAGGACCTGATCGGCGATGTTCAGCCGGCCCAAGGCGACTGGATGCGCGGGCGGCAGGGCAGCAAGGTCTTCGTCAACCGCCTGCTCGAAACCAATCCGGTGCCGGTAATCTGGACGACCAACACCATCGCCAATGTCGATCCGGCGATCCTGCGGCGGATGAGCTTCGTGCTCAAACTCGATGTGCCGTCGCGCGCCACCGCCATGCGCATGCTGGGCCATGTCGCGGGGGAGGAGGGCGTCTCGCCCGGAAGCGGGTGGGACGGGCTGGTCGGCAGCGCGCCCGAGGCAGCGTCGGTGTTTCGCGTCGCCGCGCGCGGGGGCCGACTGGCGGGAGAGGCGGATGGTGGCCTGAGCCCGGCGCGCGCCTTGGTCAAAGCGCTGCGCGGCGGCACCGAGCTGCCACCGGACGGCCCGGGGCCGGTTGATTTCGACTTGTTCGAAACCGACCGACCGCTGGGCCCGCTATTCGAGAATCTGCGCGATGGCGGATGCACCGATGTGTCGTTGCTGCTGACCGGCATTCCCGGCACTGGCAAGACCGCGCTGGCGCATCATCTCGCCCGCGTGCTCGACCGGCCGCTGCTGGTGCGGCGCACCTCCGATCTGCTGTCGAAGTGGGTCGGCCAAACCGAACAGCGCATCGCCGCAGCCTTTGCCGATGCCCGGCAAAGTGGCGGCGTGCTGCTGTTCGACGAGGCGGATTCGCTCCTATTCGATCGCAGCTCGGCGCGCGCCAGCTGGGAAGTGAGCCAGGTCAATGAACTGCTGACTTGGCTCGATCACCATCCCCTCCCGGTGGTCGCGGCGACTAACCACGTTGGCAAGCTCGATCCAGCGGCCATGCGGCGGTTCGTGTTCAAGCTCGAACTGCGGGCGCTTTCACCCGCCAAGGCAGCAAAGGCGTTCGAGCGGTTTTTCGCAATGCGCGCACCTGCTTCGTTAGCCTCGCTCGAGGGGCTGACCCCGGGCGATCTCGCCGTCGTGGCCCGGCAGCTCCGGCACTCACCTACGAGCGATGCCGCCGAGATCGTGGCAAGGCTGCATGCCGAAGTCGCGGCAAAGCCCGGCGTTTCGCAGCGGATCGGCTTTTGATATGCGTGAGAGTTCATCCGCACCGGTCTCGCTGGTCACTTCGCGCAGGAACAACGCTCGCAATCACGCAGCTACGAGTGGCAGTCGCAGTGGGCACTTCTGCCCGGCGTCGGCCAGGACCAGCAGCGCATTGTCATTCGGCGGGGTGCCAAGGATCCGAACTTACAGCATATCCTCGCCTTTAGGCTGGCTTGCGTCAGAACTGAAGGTCAACCGCGATGAGCGCAATGCCACACTTGGTGCACCGGCATCTTTCGGCGCTGGGAACGGCTGTGTTCGGCGCTTTGGCGCTGTGTGTTCAAGGACCGGAATTCGGTGGGGAGCGGTCCGGCAGCTTCCCCGATGCGATTGATGGAAACGAGTCGTTTCTTGGTCTAGTTGGTCGGATGCAATACGCCGACGAAAACCCCTTCCTCACCTTCAGACGCGACGGGGCACAACGTTATCCCGGTGCAATTACCGACGACTTGGCCGAACTATTTGAGGCGCTGGATCACTTGCCCAAGGATCACGCCGGTGTTCGCATCTTCGGGATCGACAAACTGCGACCGATCCTTGCACCTGACGGCTCTATAGGCTCGATCGCAGCAAGCGCACTTGGGCACAAAAGTCGCCCAGTAAGGGCGATCTTATTCGACAAGACGGCCCAAACGAACTGGTCGCTTGCTTGGCATCAGGATCGCACGATCTGCGTTCGCAGGCGGATCGACATCGATGGCTTCGGTCCGTGGACAACCAAAGCTGGCATGCAGCACGTTGCGCCGCCTTTCGATCTTCTGACCCGCATGGTCACCCTGCGCGTTCACATGGACGACGTCCCCCTCACGAACGCACCGCTTTTGATCGCTCCCGGTTCGCATTCTGATGGGCGCATCCAAGTGGACGCGATTGACGAGGTGGTTCTGCGGCGAGGGAGCCGAGTCTGTCTCGCGAAGGCGGGTGACGTCTGGCTTTACTCAACCCCCATACTCCACGCCTCTCAGGCCGCGACGACACCGGCCCGCCGGCGTGTTCTACAGGTCGACTTCGCGGCAGAAGACCTTCCGGGCGGACTGGAGTGGCTCGGGGTTTAACGCCAAAGTGCGAGCGCAGCATCGGTCGGACTGGACGACCGTCATTGGTGGAGAACGGACGTTGACCGCTACCGATCTCAGTTTCAAACTCATTGAATGCAGAACGGCGCGCACGCGGGACTTCAGCTTTGTATCTTGGCAGCCTGCTTGACGGGGTGTGTTCCTGCTTCGCGCATTACTGAGGAGGATGTTTCCCTGACTCTGAAGGCGACGATGCAATTGGCCGCGAAGAGCCAAAAAGTCCCGGCCAATGCCTGTGTCGACACCCGCCTGGGGGCGTCGTCAGTCAAAATCCCCGGAAGAACTGGCGAATGGACAAGATTTGAAGGCTCACGATTTACCTATCGTCTATTGCATGCTTCCAAGATCGAACGCTTACCCCCTGAAGCGATTTTTGCCATTCCAGAGAAAATGCGTGCTTCCAGTTGTCGCCATCGCCTTGTGTTCCACCAACCTGAGTTTCTGGAGATAAACGAATCAGGGCGAAAATCTACGGTCGCCTTTGTGGCCTTTAGTGACCTCTGTCCGGAATGCGGGGCGGGGTATCAGGTGATGCTTACCAAGTCAGGCAGACATTGGAAGGCAGACCCACCTGACGTCGGATTGACTTGGATCAGTTGATCAACGGAACGTCCGCAAATGGGGCGTGACCGGACGGGCTAAAATTGCCCACAAACCTCGAAAAGCTGCCATTGCTCGATCTGCCGAGTTTGTTCAGCGACTAGCGATTGGTCCGAAGCAGCATCTCCCAGTCCAGAGCATACCGCGCCAGATATTTCCGCAGTCTGTCTGCATCGTTGGTGCTGGCGCGCTTCTCGCGCGAGGCGGAAAACAGCTTGCGCCCGGCGTCCGAAAGCGAGCGGCTGGACCGGCATACCTCGACGACATACTCTAGCTGGACACGGTCGAAGGGATCGATCTCGGCAAGCGCTCTGGCATCGAGAAGGTTGTGCAGGTCATCCGCGCCCGGCTCTGCGCCGGTCCAAGCTCGCTTTATGCGCGCGATTTCGACATCGACCCCATTGGTATCGATGCGCCCCTTCGGCGAAAACGTTGCCATGCGGGTGATGCTGGCGGCCAGGTCGCGGAAATTGCCTGGCCAGTGGGCTTCGGCCGACATCGCGAAGGCAAGGTAGCGTTCGCGCGCCTCCTTGTTGAACGTGACGCGCTCACCTTCGCGTTCGGCGTGCCGGTCGAGCTCGTAGTCGATGTTGGGTGCGATGTCCTCGCGCCGCCGGGCCAGACCCGGGAGCGCAAATGTCCAGAGATTGAGCCGGGCGTAGAGGTCTTCGCGGAATGTGCCTTCGGCCACGCACCGTGCCAGGTCGCGGTTGGTGCCCGCGATCAGCTGAAAGTCGCTGCCGACTTCCTTGTCGGCGCCTACAGGCAGGAAGCGCTTGTCCTCGATCGCGCGCAGGATCATCGCCTGCTCGTCAAGCCCGAGCTCGCCGATCTCGTCGAGGAACAGCATCCCGCCATCGGCGGTGCGCAATAGCCCGGGGCGGTCGGCTGCGGCACCGGTGAACGCGCCCTTGCGGTGGCCGAACAGCGCCGACATCGCGCTGTCACCGCGCAAGGTAGCGCAGTTCACTTCCACAAATTGCCCGCTGACCTGGCGCTTCAGTTTCTTCAGTTCGAAGATCCGCCGCGCAAGCTGGCTCTTGCCGGCCCCCGTAGGCCCCATCAACAGCATCGGCGCGCGGGTCCTGCCCGCGACCTGTTCGATTTCCTCGATCATCGCATTGAACGCAGCATTGCGTGTCTCGATGCCAGACTTGAGGAACGAGGTGCTCTCCGCACTCTCGCTCGCAAAACGGGTGGCGATGCTGTCGTAGCGCGACAAGTCGAGATCGATCACATTCCAGTTGCCCGCCGCATCGGGCGCGCCGCGCTTCGGCTGCGTCTGAAGCAGACGACCCGGCAGGTAATTGGCCTCGGTCAGCAGGAACAGGCAGATCTGCGCAACGTGCGTGCCGGTGGTAATATGGATCAAGTACTCCTCGGCATCCGGATCGAACGGCTGCGCCCGCGCGAAATCGAGCAGCTTGCCGTAAACCTCCTCGAAATCCCATGCGTCGGTGAAGTCGAGCACGTGGCGCTCGATCAAGGTCTCTGGCGAGACCGAGGCAATGTCCTCGCTTACGTATTCAGCCAGTCGGCTATGCGCCGAGCCGTGGATCATGATGAAGCGGTCGACGCGTAGGTCTTCGTGCATGCAGATCCCCACCGATGGCCGCCACTTCATCCAGCGCGACGGGCCGAACTTGGAGGCATCGAGCGTGGACCCGAGGAAGCTGATGACGGTGATGGGCTTCATGCGCTGATTTTATATCATCTTATATCTCCATATACAAATTTGAGGTGGCTAGGAATCTGGCTTCGTGGGTGGGACAAAGCGCCTTGGGCATATTGTGTTTTATTACAATAAATTATGAGAATTATCAGGACCGGAGACCGCAACTGGCATGCCCCCTGCAAAACTACTCTCGTCGGGTCGGTCGAACAGCCCGGCGCATGCGGAACCGAGGGGCGGCTGGAATGGGCTGGCCGCCCCCAAGGTTCCACCAACAGGGTGTAGCTCAGGTGCGCCAGAGCGCCGGCCTTGGGAGCCGGAGGCCGCTGGTTCAAGTCCAGCCGCCCTGACCAGTTTTTTAGGGTCTGCTTTGCAAGGCCCGTCATTGAAGGAGTTGGACTGTGGCCAACAAGAACCTGTTTTCCTCGGCGCTTTCGCGGTTCCTGCCGCGCGCCGACACGATCAACCAGGCAGGCGGGTCCGCCTATGCCTATGGGCCTGAAGCCAGGTTGGCCCAGCTCGCCGCAACCGGCACGCTGGCCGATGGCTTCTACTCGGGCGCGGAAACGCAGCTTGCCGACGTGGTGCTTGCCGCGAAGGATGTCGATCCCGAATGGGTCGCCAAGTGCGCAGTCTATGCGCGCCAGTCCGGTGCAATGAAGGATATGCCGGCCCTGCTGGCGGCTTATCTGACGATGGCCGATCCCGACCTTTCGTTGCGCGTGTTCAAGCGCGTGATCGACAACGGCCGCATGCTGCGCACGTTCGTGCAGATCATGCGTTCGGGTCAGGTCGGTCGCGCATCGCTGGGTTCGCGGCCGAAGCGGCTGGTGCGCGAATGGCTGGAGGCGGCGTCGATGGCGCAGCTGATGCAGGCCGCGACCGGGGGCGATCCGAGCCTGGCGGATATCGTGAAGATGGTCCACCCGGCCCCGGCTTCGGCCGAGCGGCGCGCGTTTTACGGCTGGCTGATCGGCAAGCCCTATGACGTGGCGGCGCTGCCTGCGAAAATCGCGGCATTCGAGGCCTGGAAGCGGGCGCCCGAGGGCGATCTGCCCCCGGTACCGTTCGAATGGCTGACCGCTTTCCCACTCGCTTCCGAGCAGTGGGGAGCGCTTGCGGCTCGCATGGGCTGGCAGGCGCTGCGGATGAACCTCAACACGCTGGCGCGCCACGGTGCGTTCGGCGTGGCGGGGGTCACCGAAGCGGTTGCGACCCGGCTCTCCGATCCGGCAGCGATCGCCCGCGTGCGTCCCATGCCCTATCAGCTGATGGTGGCACTGGACCAGGTGGGAGACGGTGTTCCGCTCGCGGTGCAGGCAGCGCTCGAAAGCGCGCTCGAAACATCGCTGGCCGGTGTGCCGAAGCTCGAAGGCCAGGTTGTGGTTTGTCCCGACGTCTCGGGCTCGATGGGCTCGCCGGCGACGGGGTGCCGTAAGGGTGCCAGCTCGAAGGTGCGCTGCATCGACATTGCCGCGCTGGTCGCCGCCGCCGTGCTACGCCGGAACAGCGATGCCCGGGTGATCCCGTTCGAGTGTGACGTGGTCAAGTTGAAGCTCGATCCCCGTGCCCGTGTTGCCGTGAACGCGGCAAAGCTGGCAGGGGTTGGTGGCGGCGGGACGAATGTTTCGGCGCCGCTTGACTTGCTCAACAAGGAGCGGGCGCGGGTGGATACGGTGGTCATCGTCTCGGACAACGAGTCCTGGCTCGATTCTTCGCGGCGCGGGGCTACGGCGACGATGGCGGAGTGGAACAAGCTGAAGGCCCGCAACCCGGGCGCGAAGCTGATCTGCATCGACATCCAGCCCTATGGTTCCACGCAGGCCCCAGATTCCAAGGGGGCGCGGGCGGATATCATGAATGTCGGTGGCTTCACCGACGCGGTGTTCAATGCAGTGGCGCGCTTTGCCAATGGCGAGACGCGCGACTGGGTCGAGATCGTCCAGAATTCGGAGGTTTGAGAAAAAGGGTCACGGCGAATGCTGGAAGGACTACATTGCTAATGTCGGTGTCGCGGGTTCGAATCCCGCCTGCCTTTCGGGGCAGTAGCTCAGTTGGATAGAGCACGAATGTCTTTCCAATCCCTCGTCGCCGTGACCCTTCACCAGTTTCAGGAATTGCCGTGGCGAATGCCGGTGGGACTACATCCTCCACCTAGAAGGCCCGACGAGTAAAGCGCCCGCGGTCAGCAATGGCCAAGGGAGATGCGGGTTCGATGCCCGCCGCAGGAACGTAGCTTAAGGGCCGCGTCTCGCCATCCTTCGTCGCCACGGCAACCAGCAATTCACGGCGCCAAAGTTCACGGCGCCAAAGTTCACGGCGCCAAAGTTCACGGCGAATGCCGGGCAAGGACTACATCCTGTCACAATGCAGGCGCGGGTTCAAATCCCGCCGGGTCCACCACTTACGGGCCTGTAGCTTAGCGGATAGAGCGGCACCCCCTTCGGGGGCATGTCTTTCCCACACCTCGTCGCCGTGAACCGAATCGAAGTTGGCGAATGCCGGCGGGACTACATGGGTAGAGCGCCCGCCTTTGCGGCGGGAGGTCGGTGGTCCGAATCCACCCCCGGGCAACCGGAGTAGCTCAGGAAAAATGTCTCGCCACGTCTCGTCGCCGGCACCATGAAGCAGCAAAGGAGGCCCATAATGGCCGATACGACTTACGAATTTGCCCAAGTGCCCGGCGGCGTGCCGATCAAGATGTGGACGCGCGGCGTGCCCGTCGATGAGGGCGCGCGTGAGCAGCTGGCGCGGGCGGCGAAGATGCCGTTCATCTTCAAGCATGTCGCGGCCATGCCTGACGTGCATGTCGGGATCGGCGCCACTGTCGGCTCGGTGATCCCGACCAAGGGTGCGGTGATCCCGGCAGCCGTCGGCGTAGACATCGGCTGCGGCATGATGGCCGCGCGCACTTCGCTGATGGCGCACGACCTGCCCGACAGCCTTGAGGGCGTTCGATCTGCGATCGAGCAGGCGGTGCCGCATGGGCGCAGCGTCGGGCGCGGGCAGCGCGATCATGGCTCGTGGGGCTTGCCCCCGCCGGCCATTGTTGAGGCCTGGGCGGTGCTTGTGCAGCGGTTCGAGGCGATCTGCGCCAAGTTCCCGCGGCTGAAGAACACCAACAACCTCACGCACCTTGGCACGCTGGGCACAGGCAACCACTTCATCGAGCTGTGCCTCGATCAGGAGGCGCGCGTCTGGGTGATGCTTCATTCCGGCTCGCGCGGGGTGGGCAACGCCATCGGCACGTTCTTCATCGAGCTAGCCAAGCAGGACATGCGCAAGTGGCATATCAACCTGCCGGACCAGGATCTCGCCTATTTCCCGGAAGGGACCGACCACTTCGACGACTATGTCGAGGCGGTCGGCTGGGCGCAGGACTTCGCCGCGCTCAACCGCCGCATGATGATGGCCCAGGTCATAGCCGCGCTGCGGGGCGAGATCGCCAAGCCTTTCGAGGCTGAACTGGAAGCGGTGAACTGCCATCACAACTACGTGACGCGCGAAAACCACTTCGGCGAGAACGTGCTTGTGACCCGCAAGGGGGCGGTGCGTGCGGCCAAGGGCGTGTTGGGGATCATCCCGGGCTCGATGGGAGCGAAAAGCTTCATCGTGCGCGGGCTGGGCAACCCGGAAAGCTTCGACAGCTGCAGCCACGGCGCGGGCCGCGTGATGTCCCGCACCCAGGCCAAGAAGCTGGTGTCGCTCGATGAGCATATCGCCGATACCGCAGGCGTGGAATGCCGCAAGGACGCGGGGGTGATCGACGAGACGCCACGCGCCTATAAGCCGATCGAAGCAGTGATGGCCGCGCAGGCCGATCTGGTGGAAATCGTCCATACACTGAAGCAGGTGGTCTGCGTAAAGGGGTGATCCCCTTTACGCAGATGCCTTGGGGGGCGTGATGCGCAACTGGGTCAACGAATGGGTGCAGGAGGGCAGACTTTGGATTTGGCGATATGCCAAGCCCAGGCATGGCTGGCGCGGTTGGCATCTCTCCGCCGACCCTGACGGCTGCCGTTCTGTCAGGAACTTGCTCGATCGCATGTGCGGGGGAGAGGCGTGCCATCGCACATTGCGGCTCGATCCTGTCACGGATGCCGTGCTGAGAGTTCCCAACTATGGCAGAAAATGCCGAGATCATTTCACGAAGTTGAGGATTGAGTTCCAGCCTGACCATGGCGATCTTTCACTCGTTCCAGACGACGCAAGCTTGATCCTGATCGTTGGCAGTAACCGCCTTCGAACGCTCTCTTCGGCGTTTGCCGCAGTCGAGGTCGGCGACGGTGACTTCGGAGTAGGAACCTCCGACAACAAGCGGGCCGATCCATGGATGTTTTGGTGGCCGCCGAATTTCAATTGGAAGCAAACGTGATCACCATCGATGGATCGGAAGGCGAAGGCGGGGGGCAGATGGTGCGCAATTCCTGCGCGCTGTCGCTTGTGACCGGCGAGCCGTTCCGGATCGAAAACATCCGCGCCAAGCGCTCCAAGCCCGGCCTTATGCGCCAGCATGTGACCGCAGTGGAGGCAGCCGCCGTCATCTCGGGTTCGGAATGCTCCGGGCTTTCGGTCGGCGCGGGCGAACTCACCTTCCGGCCGGGGCAAGTCGTGCCCGGCGAGTACCACTTCGCGGTCGGCACCGCAGGCTCGACCAGCCTTGTGCTGCAGACAGTGCTAATGCCGCTCGCGCTGGCGGGCGGCCCCTCGCGCCTCGTACTCGAGGGGGGCACGCACAACATGCTTGCGCCGCCGTTCGACTTTATCGAGCGCGTGTTCCTGCCGGTAATCAATCGGATGGGCCCCAGTGTTACGGCGCGGATCGTGCGGCACGGTTTTTACCCGCGCGGGGGCGGGAGGATCGAGATCGACATCACGCCTGCGCCGCTTGCACCAATCCACTGCCTCGCGCGGGGCGAGCGCAAGGGGGAGGCCGCGCAAGTCGTGTTCTCCGGCCTGCCGTTCGAGATTGCCGAGCGGCTGCTCGCCCGCGCCCGGCGCGATCTGGCGGACTGGCCGGAAGATGCCTTCGTCGTGCGCCAGTTGCCGGCCGAGCAGGGGCCCGGCGTGATTCTCATGCTTGAAGCCAAGTATACCGAGGTCACTGAAGTCGTCAGTGGCTTCGGGCAACTTGGCGTACCCGCCGAACGGCTGGCAAAGACGTCAGCCGCGCGCATGAACGGCTATGTCGAAACCACGGCTTTCGCCGGGCCGTACCTTGCCGATCAGCTGGTCTTGCCGTTCGTGCTCGCAGGCGGCGGCAGCTTTACCACTGTGAAGCCGAGCCAACATTTGCTGACGGCGATCGACATCGCCAAGCGCTTCACCGGGCGGAGGATCGCGCTGGAGCGGCAACTTGGTAGGGAGCATTTGTTCACGGTAAGCTAGCGCGAAGCTGACCACTGAACTTCAGTCCATTCATTGTCGCACCGAAAATCTTGCCCGCTGATCCGATGTTTATGGCGCGCGCCGCCATTTCCGGTTCGGCCAGCAGTGAAACCGTGTAACTGCCGATTGAAGCGCACGCTTGAATCTGTTCCTAATTTCTGCGCGTTCTGGTAGGGGCAGCCGCACGGCCCAAACCCTGGCGCGAGGGCTTTAGGCTCAAGGTCCAGCCACCTCCTCCGAGGCCCGCGCTCGCGACACAAGAGGGGGCAATCCGCAAAATTTCTTGACGGCACCTCCGGCCCCTTTATCTTCATACGTATGCGCGCTCGATGAATGAGCGCCGGTCCGGGGGGAAAGACCGATGGAAAGGGAAACAGCCTCACTCGTCGACGAGGCCGCGCAGTCGACCACGGCGCTGGGGCCGCTCGTCGGACTGGCGCGCGAGGATTTCGCCGGCGCGGTCGCGCTACTGCTACGCGAAACCGCGGGAAATCCCGTGCGCACGCTGCGCCACGCGCAGACCCTAGGCAAGGACATGGTGCAGATCCTCACTGGCAAGAGCGGGCTAGCCCCCGATCCCAAAGACAAACGCTTCAACGACCCGGCCTGGCGGTACAATCCTTTTCTTCGCGCGGGTGCGCAATACTATCTCGCAGTGCAAAAAGGCATGAAGAACTGGCTCGACGAGCTCGAACTCGATGCGATCGAGCGCGACCGCGCCAACTTCATCTCCCAGATCATCATCGACAGCATCTCACCGACCAACACGCTGATCGGCAACCCCGCCGCGCAGAAGCGGTTGATCGACAGCGGCGGACTCAGCCTCATGAAAGGCCTGCGCAACGCCTACAATGATATCGTGCACAACAAGGGCATGGTCAGCAAGGTCGACAAGCGGCCCTTCAAGCTGGGCGAGAACATCGCGACCTCGAAGGGCCAAGTTGTGCATCGCACACCGATGATGGAACTGATCCAGTACGCCCCGACGACAGACGAGGTTTACGATATCCCGCAGCTCACGATCCCTCCGCAGATCAACAAGATGTATATCAACGACCTGTCCCCCGAGAAGTCGATTTTGAAGTGGCAGGTCGACAACGGTATCCAGAGCTTCGTCATCAGCTGGAAGAACCCGGACAAGACCGAAGGCCACTGGGACATGGCCGACTACGTCGGAGCCTGCCGCGAAGCGATCGACGTGATCTGCGCCATCACCGGCGCCAAGACGGTCAACGTCTCGGGCGGCTGCTCGGGCGGACAGACCACCGCGATGCTGGCGAGCAAGATGGCGGCCGACGGCGATGATCGGCTCGGCACCGTCACGCTCATGGTCTGCGTGCTTCATCCGCAGCAGAACGACATCGAGGCCGGCGCGCTGATGACCGAGAACGGCCTCAAGCTCGCCAAGAAGCGCGCGGCCAAGAAGGGCGTCATCAAGGGCAGCGATCTTTCGCGCGGGTTCGCTTGGCTGAGGCCGAACGATCTCATCTGGAACTATGTCATCAACAACTACCTGATGGGCGAGGATCCGCCCGCCTTCGACGTGCTGTTCTGGAATGCCGACGCGACCAACCTTTCCGCTGCGCTGATGGGCGATTTCCTCATGATCTATGAGACGCTCGCCTTCACGAAGCAGGGCGAAGTCGAAATGGTCGATCACATGATCGATCTGTCGAAAGTGAAGAGCGACGTATTCCTCCTCGGCGGAGTGACGGATCACATAACCCCGTGGCGTGCCTGCTACCGCTCGACCCAGCTGTTCGGATCGAAGGACGTCACTTTCGTGCTCAGCCAGGCGGGTCACATGCAGGCGATCCTCAATCCGCCGGGCAATCCCAAGGCGAAGTACTTCGTGTCCAAGGCGCCTGGCCATCCCCCGGCCGACGTGGACAATTGGCTTGGCGGGGCTAAGGAAGTTGCGGGCAGCTGGTGGCCCTTCTGGACAGCGTGGCTCCAGCAGCGCTCGGGCCAGAAAGTGCCCGCCCCCAAGTCGCTCGGCTGCAAGGCCTACCCGCCGATGGAAGCGGCGCCCGGCCTTTACGTGCTCGAACCTGCCTGAAAGGAACCTTCGTGGCCAAAAGCGACAGCCCCGAATTCACCGACGAAACGGTTGGCGGGCGCCAGCTTCGCGTCGCGCGCTGGCGTTGGGACAAGCCCAGCAAGCACCCACCGCTGCTGTTCTTCAACGGCATCGGGGCTAATATCGAAGCGATCGCTCCGCTCGCCCAAGCATTGAGCGACCGCGCATTCATCACCTTCGATATGCCCGGTGTCGGCGGCAGCCCCGATCCGGTCGTGCCTTACGTCCCATTCCTGATGAGCTGCCACGCAAACGATCTGCTCGAGCGCTTCGATGCGCCGCTGGTCGATGTGATGGGCGTTTCGTGGGGCGGCGCAATGGCGCAGCACTTCGCGTTCCAGCATTCCGGCCGGGTGCGCAAGCTGGTGCTTGCGGCGACCACCGCAGGCATGCTGATGGTCCCGGGCAAGCTGGGCGCGCTGAGCAAGATGATCAATCCGCGCCGCTACGTCGATGCATCGTACATGGAGAAGCATTTTCGCACGCTTTATGGCGGCCTCATTGACGGCAAGGCCGAACACATTTCGCGCCTCAAGCCCCCCACCCCGCGCGGCTATCTCTACCAGATTCTCTGCATGATCGGTTGGACGAGCGTGCCGGTGCTGCCATTCATGAAAGCCGAAACGCTGATCATGATGGGCGAAGAGGATGCCATCGTCCCGCTCATCAACGGCAAGATTCTCAACACGCTGATCCCGGGCAGCCGGCTTGAGACGTTCGCGGAGGGCGGACACCTGTTCATCCTCACCCACTCGGACCGCACCGTCGCACTGCTGCGCGAGTTCCTCGCCGAAAACGAGGCAATCGCAGCCTGAAGCGCCTACGCCCTGCGCCGAAAAAAGGCCCGCTGTGCCTTGCGACACAGCGGGCTGGCTCTCTTCTCCAGAAAAATGCCGATCGACGACCGTCGTCAGAACATTTGGCACAGGTCGCGGCGTAGAATAACGGAGAGCGGGCCTCGTCTGAGGGTAAGGTCCGATGCCAGCCGTGCTGTTGCTACGGTATAACAGCACATGGCGCCAGCCAGTTGCAGGCTGCGCCGGGCGGCATTGCGGATGGCAACATCGGCCAAAGCCACGGATTTTCTACCCTCTCCGGGGTCTGTACCCCCAATATGCCCCCAAGCTTGGGCGGTATGGAGTTGGCCGTTTTGCATACACCCCCCATCATACCCCCAGCGACTTGCGGCTGGATGTGGAAGCGAGTGAACGCTAGCCGGCCTAATGGCTTCCAAACGCCTTGGATTTTTGGGGTTTGTCTTGACGTTTGCGAACGTTGTCGGACAGGAAAATGGAGCGGGTGAAGGGAATCGAACCCTCGTATTCAGCTTGGGAAGCTGCTGCTCTACCATTGAGCTACACCCGCAAACCCGCAGGAACGAAAGTTCCCGAACTGCGGTCTCGATCGCGAATTCAAGCCCGGTTGGCGGAGGGTCGCGACGACGGGTTGCGAGTGCCATATGGACCGCCCTCAGGTCAACACCGATATGCGTCTTTCGGCGGCCCGCGCGTTTCCCGGACCAGCGGGGGCCTATTGCGCGGTAAAGCCGTTGTCGACCACCATTTCCGAGCCATTCATGTAGCTGGCCTCGTCCGACAGGAGAAACAGGATGGCGCTGGCGATTTCGTCCGGTTGGGCGAGGCGGCCCGATGGCATGAGGCTGCTCAGCGCGGCGCGGGTCTCGTCCGAACCGCCCAGCTGTTCCACGATCGCATCGGCCATGGGCGTGTCGGTCAGCGCCGGGTGGACCGAATTGACCCGGATGCGGCTGGGCATGGCAATCGCTTCGAGCGCGCAGGTCTTGGTCAGCAGGCGCACCGCGCCCTTGCTCGCGGTGTAGGCGGCCGCCCCTGGCGAGCCGCACAGCCCGGCGGTGGAGGATATGTTGACAATCGATCCCGTGCCCTGCCGCTGCATGGCGCGCATCGCGTGCTTGCAGCCGAGAAAGGTGCCTTCGACATTCACCGCCATCACCAGCCTGAAATCCTCGATCGACGTGTCCATCGTCGAACCCATGCGGATGACACCGGCCGCGTTGACCAGCCCGTCGAGCCGTTCGTGCTGCCCGGTGATGGACCCGATGAGCGCGTGCCAATCGCTTTCGCGGGTCACGTCGAGCAGATGACCGCGCACGCCCTCGATCCGCACTTCGGCAAGATCAGCGCCATGGACCACCGCGCCCGCGGCAACGAGCCGCTCCGCCGTCCGCCGTCCGATGCCCGATGCGGCCCCGGTCACCAGCATCACTTTCCCTGCAAATCGGCTGTCCATGCTGTTTTCCCGTTGGTTGCGCGGGCCCTATCCGGCGTCGCTCTTTTTCTGGAGGGCGGCGCGCATGATCGCCTTGGCATGGTCGAGCAGATCGCCGACCACCTCGGGCGAAAGCTGGCCGGCCAGCTGGCCATAGGCCATGCCTTCGAGCACATAATGCGCAATATTGCCGGCTTGCATCACTTCGTGGTCGCGGTAGCTCCAACCGAAGGCCTCGTGCGCGGTCTCGTACCACCTGGCGAGGAAGGCCTGGTAGAGGGGGGCGAAAGCGGGGGTCAGCTCAGGGTCGCTGCGCGCGAGGAGGACCAATTCCTGATAGGCGAGAAAATCCCGCTCGCTCAGATGCTTCCAATGCGCGTCGATGATCCGGTCGGCCAGATCCTCATCGGGCCTGATGCAGGCCAGATCGTCGCGAAACTGCCGCAGCCGCCGCGCATTGATGTGTTCAAGCACGGCGCACAGCAAGTCGCGGCGGGTGGCAAAGTGATACTGCACCCCCCCGCGCGAAATTCCCGCCCGGTCCGCTATTGTCGCAAACGAAAGCTCATGCGCCACGCCGCCCAGCAGGCAATCGACCGTCGCTTCCAGCACTTTGAGGCGCATGGCCTCGCTTTTGGCGATCTGGCGCGGCGAGGGACCTTCGCCGCGCCGCTGCCGCGCGGGCGGTGACGGGCGGGCCGCTGCGCCTGCAAACGAAACAGCGCCTGTGTTTGCGTCGTGGCGGCCGTTCTTGGTGCGGATCTCCCGGTTCAACTGCGTCGTCATAAGTCCTTCCGTCTCGCAATTTCGGCGCGCGAGTCAAGCTTGCACAAATTCACTATCATAAAAACCAGCCAGGATGCTTGTTTGTTGACACATCCCCGGCGCGGTGTATTTCTCAAAAAAAGCTGATCGGCATGTTTTAATCCGGCGGCGCTTTTGGGCGAGTGATAAGCGGCAGGAAAGCGCGGGTTTTGCCCGCTTCTGTCGGAGGGCGGCTGACGCCCGAACAAACCTCCCCTGCAGCGCTTTCGCCCAATCAGCCGCAACAAGGATGGTCAGGTAATGGCAAAGATCGAAGACCGCTTGATCGAGGCGCTTGGCCCTTCGGCCAAGAACACGCAGGCTCCCGCCTTCGTGCCGCGCAAGCCGATCCCGCAGCTGGGTTATCAGCGGATCGACGGCGCGCGGTTCCAATCGCGCGACTTCATGCAGCAGGAATGGGAGCATGTGTGGACCCGCACCTGGAACATCGGCTGCCATATCTCCGAACTGGCCGAGCCGGGTGACTTCAGGCTCCATAGCCTGGGCAAGGAATCGCTGCTGTTCGTGCGATCGGAGGATGGCGAGATCCGCGGCTTCTTCAACGTCTGCCAGCACCGCGGCAATCTGCTGTGCCAGGTGGCGTCGGGCTCGCTCGAACGGTTTACATGCCCGTACCACGGCTGGAAATGGAACAACGACGGCACCTTGCATGAAATTGCGCGGCCGGAACTGTTTGCGCAGTTCAGCGCGGGCGTCCCCAAAGGCGAGCTCGATCTGGCGGCAATCCGAACCGATGTCTGGGGCGGCTGGGTATGGTTCAATCTCGATCCGCACGCCATCGGCCTGCGCGACTATCTCGGTGAGGCCGGTTCGCACCTCGAGACGTACGAGCTCGAAAACTATCAGCTCATCGATCACGCCACGTTCGAATGGAACGGCAACTGGAAGCACGCGCACGACGCTTTCAACGAAAGCTATCACTTCGAGTCGCTCCATGCCGACTTCATGAACATTACCGAAGGCTACGACGTGCCGATCGAATTGCTCGGCATGCACAGCCGGATGATCAATTTCAATCTGACCGTGAGCGAGCTGCTGGGCAACGCCGAGGAGCTGACTCCGCTGCGCGAGAAATTCCTCGGTGTGGGGACGCTGGTTCCGCAAGACTACAACGGCAGTCTGCGCGACATCCATCTCGAGGTGATCAAGGCCAAGCGCGCGATCCAGGACGAGACCCATTTGCCCTATCGCCGGATGAACGACGAACAGCTGGTCCACCAGTATCACTACACGTTCTTTCCCGGTACGACGCTGACCCAGACGCCCGAGAGCTCGATCCTCTTCCGCTATCGGCCGCACCCCAGCGATCCTGCCATCTGTTTCTACGACTTTCTGATTACCGAACGCCGTGCGCCCGGCAGTGTGCCGCCAAGGGTCAATCACCGGACCTACCGCCACGGCGAGCTCGACGATTACGCCGCCGCCTTCGACGGCACCTTCGATCCGTTCTTGTCCAACGTGCTCAAGCAGGATGGTTCGAACATGCCGACGATGCAGCAAGGCACAGGCTCGCTTGGCTTTCGCGGCATGATCCTGGGCGATCAGGAAGTGCGCATCCGCCATTTCCACCAGCAGATCGATCGCTGCCTGATGGGCGATTACCCGTGGCTCCATCCCGCCTGAGGTGAAGCCCGACCCGAGTAACCCAAGGCCCGCAAACAAAAAACTGGGGAGAGAGACCATGAGAGCTACCAAAGCCGGCGCACCGGCAATCCGCACCGCTACCCGTACTGCCGTATCGTTCGCCGCCCTGGCATGCATGCTTGCCGGCCACGCCGCCCTCGCGCAGAATACGCCGCCTCCCGCGAGCGAGACGGCGGACGACGGCACGATCATCGTCACCGCGCAGCGCCGCGAGCAGGCGCTGATGTCGGTGCCGCAAGCCGTGCAGGGCCTGAGCGGCGAATCGCTGCTCCGCTCCGGCGTGACCGATATCTCCCAGGCGATCTCGCTGGTGCCGAGCGCGACCACCGGAGCGACCATTGGCGCGGGCAGCACCACCTACCAGATCCGCGCCATTGCCGCTTCCGAGACCGATGGCGATCCCGCGGTCGGCTATTACCTCGACAACTTTGCCTTCACGATGCCCGGACGGCCCTATGCCCCGGTCGCGACGTTCTACGATCTGCAGCGTGTCGAGGTTCTGCGCGGGCCTTCGGGTACGCTTTATGGCCTTGGCTCGATCGGCGGCACGATCAAGGTGCTGACCAAAGACCCCGAGCTTGATCGCACTGGCGGATCGGTCCGTGCATCGGGCAATATCGTGACCGGCGGCAAGCCGGGCTTTTCCGGCGATGTCATGCTCAATCTGCCGATCGTCACCGACAAGCTCGCGCTGCGCGGGGTGCTCAGCTACAAGCGCGTCGGCGGATATGCCGACATCATCCCGACCGGTGTGCGCAACGACAACCCCGCGACAACCTTCACCGGCCGCATCAAGCTGCTGGCCAAGCCGACCGAAGACCTGACCATCCGGGTTTCGGCGTGGCGCAACAACACCAAGCAGCGCTGGTCGGACCGCATCACGTTTGCCGACCCGGCCAGCATCGACCAGCAATTCGGCGAGGCGCTGTCGGATTACTGGCTGTTCAGCGGCGACATCGAATATGATCTGGGTTTCGCCACGATCCAGAGTTCGACCGGCCACATCAAGAACACCGTCATTTCAAACAATGGCGGCTTCATTCCGGGCATCGGCAACTTTGTCTCGTTGTGGCCGCTCACCACGCATAACTTCAACGAGGACATCCGCCTGACCTCGAACGGCACGGGTCCGCTGCAATACATCTTCGGCTTCTTTTACCAGAACGGCGACACTTTGGGCGGCCAGACGGTGCAACTGCCGGATTTCGTGGTCGGCCCCGGCGTGAACGGCTTCAACACGGTCAACGACCGCAACCAGCTGTTCAGCACCGGCTGGGCGGTTTATGGTCAGGCGACCTACTCGGTGTTTGATCGCGCGCTCGATCTCACCGTGGGCGGCCGATATTATCAGGAACGGCGCCGTTTCGTCGAAGACAGCCAGCTCGAGATCGCGGGCAGCGTCATTCCCAACCAGAGCACCACCCGCTCCAGGAGCAGCACTTTCAACCCGCGCTTCAATGTCGCCTATCATGCGGGGAAAGGCGGGCTGCTTTATGTGGAGGCGGCCAAGGGCTTCCGCAGCGGCGCCATTTCTTCGGCTTCGATCGTCGGGGCGTCCAACGCGGTGCTGGGCGTGAATCTCTCCAATATCTCGCCGCCCGATACCTTGTGGAACTATGAAGCGGGCATGAAATGGAGCCTGTTCGACAATACCGTGCAGTTCGAGCTGGCGGGTTACTATGTCGATTGGCCGCGCGCGCAGATCGAGCTGTCGCCGGCGCTGCAGACCATTGTGGCGCAAGTCGGCGACGTTCGTGGCTACGGCATCGAGCCCTCGATCACCTGGCGTACGCCGTTGCAGGGGTTGACGCTCAATTTCAACGGCAATTTCAACTCAACTACGATCCACAATGTGGCGGCGCCGATTGTCGCCCGCATCCCCCAATTGCGCGCGGGCAACCAGCTGCCTGGCACGGCCAAGACAACGTTCAATCTTGGCGGCTCCTACCAGACCCCGATCGGCGGCAACGGCCTCGAATTGCGGCTGAACGCCCGTTACAGCTACCGCTCGCGCCAGCAGAGCATTTTCAACGGGGTCTACGCGCCCTTCAACGGGATCGGCTATGCGCGCGCCAGCATCGGCACCGATCGCTGGGAGGCCGGCATCTATACCGATAACATCGGCAACACGGTCGGTCCGCTCAATCGGCCGGGCGGGCAGAACCAGATCGTCTATCCGCGCACCATCGGGATATCGCTCGAGGGACGCTTCTAAGCCGCTTCGCATGCTTCTTTGTGGGGACTATCCATGATTTTCTACGATTTTGCGATGTTTGCGCCCAATCCGTGGATCGCATGGATATTCGCCCAGGAGAAAGGCATCGTGCTCGAGCGACAGGTGCTCGATCTGTTCACGCGCGAAAACCGCCGCGAACCCTTCATCAGCGCGGTCAATCCGCTGGGCGAATTGCCCGCGCTGCAGTTGGACGACGGCACCGCCATTTGCGAAGTGACCGCGATCTGCGAATACTTCGAAGACATCCAGCCAGACCCGCCGCTGATCGGCCGGACGCCTGAAGAGAAGGCGGAAACCCGCATGTGGGTGCGAAGGATCGATCAGAACGTGGCCTGGCCCATGGGCGAGGGCTTTACCACCGAGGAAGGCCGGGCCTTTTTCACCAGTGACCATGACCTCGACGGCGTCTTGGCCAAGAGCCTGCTGCCGCTCGAGGCCGCAGCGATCCTCAAGGCCAAGTCGCGCGCCAAGATGCTCTGGCTCGATGGCATGATGCGGGGCCGCCAGTTCGTATGCGGCGATCGCTATACGCTGGCCGATATCTATCTCTATTGCTTCCTGCAGTTCGGCGAGAACCACGGCCAGCCGATCCCCGAAGAAGCACCGTGGCTCAAGGATTTCTTCGCGCGAATGAAGGCGCGGCCGCATGCCTGGCACGGCACGCCGTCCTCGCTCGACTGAGATATCCGACCGCGAAAGGACCATCATGCACGGACCGATCATGCAACTGGGCTACGTGGTCGGTGACCTGGCGCTGAGCGCGGCGGAGTGGTCGCGTCGTACCGGAGCGGGGCCATTTTTCCATATGCCCGCCGCCGCATTCGAGGGGTGGACCTTTCAGGGAAAGTCCCAAGCGCTCGTTCTCAACATCGCCTTCGCCCAGATCGGGGACAAGTTGCTCGAACTGGTCGAGCCGGTAGGGCCATGGCCCAATGTGTTCGGGGATCATGCTTTGGCGCCAGGGGAATGCCGGCCGCACCACTATGCCTTTCTGGTCGAAGATCCCGATCAGGCGGCCAAGCATCTCGATGCCGGCGATCCGGTGGTGACGGCCTCGATCAGCGCCGCTGCTGGTCTGCGCTTCTACGACTGCCGCGATGCGCTCGGCCTGCATATCGAGCTGGTTACGGATTGCGCCGACACGCGCGCGTTCTTCGATCTTGCGGCGGATGCTGCGCAGGGATGGGACGGATCTGGTCCGCTGCTGCGTGCGCTGCCTGGCGCTCAGGAGACATCGCCATGAGCAGACCGGCACGGATCCTGCTGATCACCGGCGGCAAATATCACGACTTTGATCTTGCGCGATTGGTCCTGCTCAATCTCATGGCCGAGAACGAGCATATCCGCGTGACCTGCGCGAGCGACTTCGCCGACTGCTCTTCATTGCAAGAATACTGCGCGGTTATCCTCTACACTTGCGACCTGCTTCCGGACGACGAAGCGTCGGAGGCGCTCGCGGCGTTTGTTGCCCACGGCGGCCGGTTGTTTGCACTGCACGGCGCGAATGCCGGGCTGGAGTTCACCGATGGCCCGGAAATCGTTGCCAGCGGCGTACGCATCCCCGGTCTGGTCAAACCGACCGCCGAAACTGCCGCACCCGGCTTCATGCGCTTGCTCGGCAGCCGCTTCGTGGCACATCTGGCGGGGCAGCCGATGCACATTCATGTCGAGGATGCCGATCACCCGATCACCGCCGGGCTCGCGGATTTCACCGTCACCGACGAGCCTTACATAGCGGCACCCCTGGTCCCTTACCGCACGTTGCTTTCGGCGCGGTACAAGGGCGAGGCGCCCGGCTATCTGCTGGGCCAATGGGAAGACGACCCGCCGCGTCCGCAGCTCTATGTCCACAGCCACGGCCTTGGCGAAGTGGCCTACAGTCCGCTCGGCCATGCCTGCGGCCGCTATGACGCGCGCCCGCTCATGGACGAAGCGCCGGTAGTTCGGGGGCCTTGGGACCAACCCGCGTTTCAGGAATTGCTCAGGCGGTGCATCGCCTGGCTGATCGCCTAACGATCTCGATAATGGTCAGGACGCGGCCATTGCGGCCATGTCAGGCCAAGCGCCGGGCCACGTTTTCGGGCCAGACCGGAGGATTATGAGCCCGACCATGGAAAAGCCGCATCGCTTCGACGAGATCCGCTATGACAAGCCGGCGCAGCGCGTGGCGCGCATCACGCTGGCCCGGCCCGAAAAACATAACGGCCAGACGCCGAAAATGCTCTACGAGATCAACGATGCGCTCGATCGCGCGATGTACGATGACGACGTGCACGCGGTGATCATTGCCGCCGATGGCAAGAACTTCTCGTCCGGCCACGACATTACGGATCAATCGAACCTTGGCGAGGTGCGTCCGCCGATCATGGGATATGGCGGGTATGGCCATCCCGGACCGCAAGGCTACATGGTCAAGGAGCAGGAGATCTACCTCGGTTTCTGCTGGCGCTGGCGCAACCTGCCCAAGCCGATCATCGTGCAGGTGCAGGGCAAGGCGATTGCCGGAGGCCTGATGCTGGTCTGGCCTTTCGATATCATCATCGCAAGCGACGATGCCGAGTTTTCCGATCCCGTCGTGGCGTTCGGCATGAACGGGCACGAATACTTCGTCCACGCGTTCGAAGTGGGCAACCGCAAGGCCAAGCAGATGTTGTTCACCGGCGAGCCGATTGGTGCCGCCGAGGCCAAGACGCTCGGCATGGTCAACGAAGTCGTGCCGCGCGAAGAGCTGGAAAGCTTTACGCTGGCAATGGCCGAAAAAATCGCCTCGCGCCCGATGATCGGGCTGAAAATGGCCAAGATGAGCGTCAACCAGTCGCTCGATGCGCAGGGTATCTGGACCGCGATCCAGTCGGCGTTCAACCTGCACCATTTCGGCCATGCCAACAACCGCGTGATCCATGGCGAAATCGTCGATCCGGCCGGGCGCGAAATCATCAAGCGGGAAGCGCGGGCCTCGCGGGACGCCGGCCCGCGCCCGTGAACGAGATGCCGTGAGCCCGGTGCAAACCGGCATGAGCGGCAAGGCGCGCGCCGAAGCCTCTCCCGCTCCCGGCGAAAATGGTTTGCTTCGGGCCCGCCTGCTGGCTAGAGGCGTCGGACCCGCAGGGAATGCCGCTTTAGCTCAGTCGGTAGAGCACATCATTCGTAATGATGGGGTCAGAGGTTCGAATCCTCTAAGCGGCACCATTTTCCGCAGGTAAGTTCCATACAGTCCGGCGGGGGTGCGCTGATTTCTCGGCGTGAACACGCCATGAGGGCGGGAATCTCATCCGACCGTTTGCCGCAGGGTGCTGCCTAGATGCCGTGATCTCGGCAGAACCTGGAGCGGGCGAAGGGATTCGAACCCTCGACCCCGACCTTGGCAAGAAGACCGACTGGCTTTTCTCAAGTACGCTCCAGCTAGCCATACTACGCTAAAACAACGATATATCGAGAATTTCAGCCTTCCTGAGTGCGATCAAATTGCCTGAAACGGCCTTGCATCTGCTGACAATTTGGTGACAAAAGGCTCTGAAGAGAATTTTGTCACCAAATGAGGAGCGGCGATGACTCCGGTCAAGCTAAACAAGCGTAGCGTCGATAGCCTGCTTCCGCCCTCCAAGGGCCAAGCGGTTCTCTGGGATACCGAGGTGCGCGGCTATGGCGTACGAGTCCTACCCTCGGGCACAAAGACCTTCATCCTCCAGTATCGCAACCCGGAGGGAATTCAGCGCCGCATCAACATTGGCCGATACGGTGTTCTTACCGTCGATCAGGCGCGCGACCAGGCCAAGCTGTTCCTCGCCTCAGTGATCAAGGGCGAAGATCCGGCGGATGAAACACGTCGTGCGCGCAAGGGCATGACGGTCGCAGAGATGTGCGAATGGTATCTTGCCGAAGCACGGGCCGGCAACATTCTGGGACGAATGAACCGGCCGATAAAGGCATCATCCCTCGATATGGACGAGAGCCGCATCAAGACTCACATCATTCCTCTGCTCGGCAAGCGCGTGGTAGCCCAATTGAGCGTCGCCGATGTCGAGCAGATGCAGTCCGACGTAAAGAACGGGAAAACCGCTAAGGCTCGGACCGGTGGCCGTGGCGGACAGGCCACCGGCGGAGCTGGTGTAGCCTCGCGATGCCTGGGCACACTTCAAGCGATCATAGGGCATGCCAAGCACAAGGGGCTGCTGGCCGCCCACCCAACCCAAGGTGCGAAAAAGCTGGCCAGCGCAAAGCGGACCCGGCGGCTGAGCGTCGCCGAGATTGAGACACTCGGTAAGGCAATCGCGTTTGCCGAGCGAAACCATGAAAATCCTGTGGCGCTGGGCGTCTTGAAGACGCTTCTGCTAACCGGTTATCGCCGGGAAGAGGCTCAAGCGATGCAGAGGTCCTGGGTTAACGCTGCAGGAGGGTTCGTCAGTTTCCCGGACACCAAAGGCGGTGCGCAAGTACGTGCTATTGGCCCTGCGGCCCTGAAAATCGTCCAGAGCCAACCAGAGATACTCGGCAATCCTTACGTCTTCGCATCTGAAACCGGTGCCGGACCATATACTGCTGTCAGTTCCTGCCTGGACCGAGTTTGCAAGCTTGCAGGGATTTCGGGCGTCACGCCCCACACCCTTCGGCATACATTCGGAAGCATCGCGGGAGAACTCGGCTTTTCGGAACTGACAATCCGCGCCATGCTCGGTCACGCGTCGCAAAATGTGACGCAGGACTACATCCATATCGACGAGGCGCTAAAGCTGGCGGTTCAAAGGACGTCGGATGAAATTGCGCGTCTACTCGACTTGGGAGCAAAACGTCTGGCAATGATGTCGCATCCATAACCGGCGCTTCGTCTCGAGCCATGTCAGTGCCGTCACAGACCAGCTGCATCGAGCCTCCCGACGTCCAGTTCATACAAAGACCGGCGCCGTGTCGATGTCGCCGGTTACTATAAAATCTGCTTCGGGTGTGGCACTCAACACTCATGGTTGACATATCGGGGGCATTGCGTGTCGGGGACAGACTGGAAAAGCTTCGCTGATCAGCTGCAGATTCTGAAGGATCGCGGCTTGACGGTGGGGGATGATACCCGAGCGATCAGTTACCTCGAGAAGATCGGCTATTATTGCCTTAGTGGCTATTGGTATCCGTTTCGCTCGCCAAAAGCACAGCCCGTCGGCCTGGTGTTCCGGGAAGACCATTTCCTTCCTGGCTCAACATTCGAGGACGCTGTTGCGCTCTACGCCTTCGATCGCAAGCTGCGGCTCCTGGCGCTCGATGCGCTGGAACGGATCGAACGAGCCATCCGGGTCGACGTAGCCCACCTGCTGGGCAGGCTCGACTGCTTCGCGCAGTACGACCCCGCCCTACTGCACGGCAATTTTGCTCGCAGGGCAATTCGCAAAGGCTACCACGCGGGAAAGACCGAACACCAGCTTTGGCTCGATCACCAGGAAAAGCTGATTCACCGCAGCCGGAAGCAGCATTTCGTCGCCCACAATATGAACAAGCACGGGCGCTTGCCGATCTGGGTGGCAATCGAGATCTGGGATTTTGGCGCCCTTTCGCGGCTGTTTGCCGGAATGAACATAAAGGACCAGGATGCCATTGCGGCCAGCTACGGTCTGGGAACGGGGCGCGAACTGGAACAGTGGCTGCGAAGTCTGAGCTACCTTCGCAACGTCGCAGCGCACCATAGCCGCATGTGGAATGTGAACGTGTTGGAGCTGTCGCCGGTGCCACAGTTCGATCAGAACTGGCTGTCGCTCGCTAATGCCCGACCTTTCATGTACTTCTGCATCATGCGGCTTCTGCTGGCGCGGATCAGTCCGAATTCCAGCTGGGGTGAGCGGTTCAAGGTTCTGATGGCGGAGTTCCCCGAACCTGCAAACAAGGCTGTGACGGCCGCCGATTTCGGGTTGTTTGCAGGCTGGGAGGGATGGCCGCTTTGGGCCTAAACCATCCGCACAAAAGAAAACCGGCACGTACACATCGCTGTGCAGAGGTGCCGGTCATATTACGCCCATATATACCCATACGAACGCGTTTGTCAATGCGAGACATTCGCGGCGGTGTACCAGGCACCAGCCGAATCTGAGCGACTCCCGCCATGGCGCGCTTAGATCAAGGCCTGCGGCGCGGCGTTTGCCTGATGCCACGCTCCGCTCATTATGCCTTTGCGACGGCTCTATATCGGACCTTACAAATCGAGCTCAACCCCTGTGTGCTGCTCGATCTTCTTCTTCACCAATCCCTTGGCCAGCGCCTTCAGGAGATCGAGACTGAAGCCACCAGCCTTCTTTGCGCCGGCCTTTGTCTCGCGCCAGATGGCGGGATCACGGATGGTGTCGAGGAAGTCATGCCCGGCCCATGTAATCTGGCCAATCTGCCAAGCCGCCCCGGACAGCTTCGCCTTTATCGTAATGAGACCAGCATTATCGAGCAGGTCCAAGTGATACTCCAATAGCTCCGCTTGCTCGCGCGGCAGCCTGCCTTCGCTGCTTTCGCCCAAAATCTCAGCGATCTCCGGGGTCAACAAATCAAACGAGCGTCGTCCGTCTTCGATCTGCAAAAGCAGATCCCGGATAAGGTCCATGTCGCGCTTCATGCCCGGACCATACCGCATAAGCAGCAGAAGGACAGCGAAGCGTTAGATCGGCGATGCTCGATTACCATGATTGGCCGCACTGCGCGCTGTCAGCGGCGAGCGAGATGATAGCGGCCATTCTTTCGGGCACCGACAAAGCGCAAAAGACCGCAGCCGCACAGACCCGCAAGATCGCGTCGCGCCGACTTGATGCTCACCTGCCAGTGTGCCGCGATCTCGCGAGCTTTCACCGGATGTCCTTCACCGACTCGGTCGAGCACCCAGCGTTGCCGCTCATTGAGGCCCAGATTTATTGGGTCATTTCCAGGGCCACTTCCAAGGTCATTTATAGGGTCAGAATTCAGCCAATGCCTGCCCAATAGCCGCTCGTTACCGTGCTCATGTGCCCACGTTGATCCCCCGGGCGACCATTCCGGTGCCTCGGCAACTCTGGATTGCTGACTTTCAATAATGCCCAGGACAAACGCCCGAATGACGGGAGACGTCGCAACCAAGCGCAGGAAGAATACCGTGTCTGGGCCGTGTTGCCCGGCCATCCAATGCTTTGCGGACCGCTCGCTGGCATGGGTCAGCCGCATCAATTGCTTCACGGCACGATGCGTGTCTCCATGTTCCTTCCTCAGCAAGTTGGCGATGGTCTCGGCAAAGGCTTGACGACTGGCGAGCGCGCCCTCCCATGCTGGCAACTTCCTGCCCTTTTTCGGCAACATCTTCCGGTCCTTTCCCACATATACTGTTGAGAGTGCGGGAATGCCGGAGAGGTCCGTAGTTCGCGCTGCAGCGGTTGGCCGCCCTGGCCACTGCAGTTCGGGTTTCGAAAGGGGCGAGCATTGCCGGGATGGGATAAAGACGAGGCACCGGGCGATGCAGAACAGAGGCCAACCGTGCGCGCGGCGGAATATGTTCGGATGTCCACGGACCATCAGAAATACTCCACCGAGAATCAGGCCGATGCGATCCGACACTACGCCGCGTCTCGCGGCATAGAGATTGTCAGGACGTATGCTGACGACGGCAAAAGCGGTCTATCGATCGACGGTCGCGCTTCTCTGCAGCGCCTGATTGCCGACGTCGAATCCGGCGTCGCCGATTTCCAGATGATCCTCGTTTATGATGTCAGCCGCTGGGGCCGTTTCCAGGACGCCGATGAGAGCGCCTGTTGAGTTGCACTGAGAAGTGACCCGGGAGGGTTATAAGTTTTCACTGAGAAT
>CAZGWR010000019.1:0-70063 GCA_964529505.1 uncultured Novosphingobium sp.
TCGATCGCATGCGCCGCGAATTCAAGGTCGAGGCCAATGTCGGCGCGCCGCAGGTGGCGTACCGCGAGTACCTCGCCAAGCCGGTGGACGTCGATTACACCCACAAGAAGCAGTCGGGCGGTACCGGCCAGTTCGGCCGCGTGAAGGTCAAAGTCACGCCGGGCGAGCGCGGCAGCGGGATCATCTTCAAGGACGAGATCAAGGGCGGCAATATTCCCAAGGAGTATATCCCCTCGATCGAGAAGGGCTTCCGCGAGACGGCGGCTTCGGGTTCGCTGGTCGGCTTCCCGATCATCGATTTCGAAGTGGTGCTCTACGATGGCGCTTATCACGACGTCGACTCCTCGGCGCTGGCGTTCGAAATCGCCGGCCGCGCCGCGATGCGCGAAGTGGCGCAGAAATCGGGCATCAAGCTGCTCGAGCCGATCATGAAGGTCGAAGTCGTCTCGCCAGAGGATTATCTGGGTGACGTCATCGGCGACATGAACAGCCGCCGCGGGCAGATCCAGGGCACCGACAGCCGGGGCAATGCCCAGGTCGTCGAGGCGATGGTGCCGCTGGCCAACATGTTCGGCTATGTGAACCAGCTGCGCTCGTTCACGCAGGGCCGGGCGAACTACTCGATGTTTTTCTCGCACTATGAAGAGGTTCCGGCAAACGTCGCGGCCGAAGTGAAGGAAAAGCTCGCCTGATGCGGGCGGCGATCAAGGAGAAGCTTGCCTGATCGAAATGATCCGGCTAGTGGCGGCCCCTGCATTTCGAGCGGTGCTCAAAAAGGGCCGCCTCCAACAGCAATCAACAATTAGCGAAAAGAAGGTTTGAGCAATGGCTAAGGCGAAGTTTGAGCGGACCAAGCCGCACTGCAATATCGGCACCATCGGTCACGTTGACCATGGCAAGACCACGCTGACGGCGGCAATCACCAAGGTGCTTGCCGAGACCGGCGGCGCGACGTTCACCGATTATGCAAATATCGACAAGGCGCCGGAAGAGCGCGAGCGCGGCATCACGATCTCGACCGCCCACGTGGAATACGAGACCGCGAACCGGCACTACGCCCACGTCGATTGCCCGGGCCATGCCGACTATGTGAAGAACATGATCACCGGCGCGGCGCAGATGGACGGCGCGATCCTGGTGGTGAACTCGGCCGACGGCCCGATGCCGCAGACCCGCGAGCACATCCTGCTCGCGCGCCAGGTCGGCGTGCCGGCGCTGGTGGTCTACATGAACAAGGTTGATCAGGTCGATGACGAGGAAATCCTCGAACTCGTCGAACTCGAAATGCGCGAATTGCTCTCTTCGTATGGTTTTGAAGGCGACGACATTCCCTTCGTCAAGGGTTCGGCGCTGGCCGCGCTCGAAGGCCGCGACGACAAGATCGGCAAGGAATCGATCTACGCGCTGATGAAGGCCGTGGACGAGTGGATCCCGCAGCCGCCGCGCCCGACCGACAAGCCGTTCCTGATGCCGGTGGAAGACGTGTTCTCGATCTCGGGCCGCGGCACCGTGGTGACTGGCCGCGTCGAGGCTGGTATCGTCAAGGTCGGTGAGGAAGTCGAGATCGTCGGCCTCAAGGACACGCAGAAGACCGTCGTGACCGGCGTTGAAATGTTCCGCAAGCTGCTCGATCAGGGTGAAGCGGGCGACAACATCGGTGCGCTGGTGCGCGGCGTGAAGCGTGAAGACGTGGAACGCGGCCAGGTGCTCTGCAAGCCCGGTTCGGTGACCCCGCACACCGAGTTCTCGGCCGAGGTTTACGTCCTGTCGAAGGAAGAGGGTGGCCGTCACACGCCGTTCTTCGCCAATTACCGCCCGCAGTTCTACTTCCGCACCACCGACGTGACCGGCGAAGTGATCCTCCCCGAGGGCACCGAGATGGTCATGCCGGGGGACAACCTCAGCCTGTCGGTCAAACTGATCGCTCCGATCGCGATGGATCCGGGTCTGCGCTTCGCCATTCGCGAAGGTGGCCGCACCGTCGGTTCGGGGGTTGTCAGCACGATCACAAAGTAATATAGGCCGCGCTCCGACGGGGATGCCAGATTCGCTCTGGCCCCCGTCGGTCGGTTTTCGGACTATAAGGTTTCAAGATCAGGCGGCCCGCTTTCCCCTTGCTTACTTGGCTGGGGCAGGGTGAGAGGGCGGAGCGACTGGTCTTTTTGTTTTAGCTCTTTCGCATCGGTAAACGGACATGGACGCCCAGAATATCCGCATTCGCCTCAAGGCTTTCGATCATCGTGTGCTTGATCAGGCCACTGGCGAAATCGCAGACACCGCACGCCGCACCGGGGCGATGATCCGGGGCCCCATTCCGCTGCCGACGCATATCGAGAAGTTCTGCGTCAACCGCGGACCGCACGTCGACAAGAAGTCGCGCGAGCAGTTCGAGGTTCGCACCTACAAGCGGCTGCTCGATATCGTGCAGCCCAACGCCGCCACGGTGGACGCGCTGATGAAGCTCGATCTTGCGGCCGGCGTGAACGTCGAGATCAAGCTGGCGTAAGCCGGCTGCACCCCACGCGAAAGCGCGGGGCACCAGAGTTTCCGGGGTTCGCCTCGTTGACATTGGGATACCTCCGGCGCCGTCTCCGCTTTCGGGCGGAACATAGCCGGGCAAGCGTCCCCCGTTCGCTCCTGCCACAAGCGGGAGCATTTAGCCCGGACGGGGCTCGTTTCACACTACGGGCTGAACATGCCTTCAGGGATGGTCCCTGCAGGCCTCTGTGGGAGTATGGATCATGCGCACTGGCGTGATCGCTAAGAAAGTCGGGATGACCCGGCTTTTCCAGGACGACGGACGGCATGTGCCGGTTACCGTTCTGGCACTTGAGAATTGCCAAGTGGTTTCGGTTCGCACCGAAGACCGCGATGGCTATGTTGCAGTCCAGCTCGGTTCGGGCCAGGCCAAGCAAAAGAACGTCGCCAAGCCGCAGCGCGAGCATTTCGCCAAGGCGGAAGTCGAGCTCAAAATGGAAGTTGCCGAGTTCCGCGTCTCGGAAGATGCGCTGCTCGAAGTCGGCTCCACGATTGCAGCATCGCACTTCGTATCTGGCCAGTATGTTGACATCACCGGCCACACGCAGGGCAAGGGCTTTGCCGGCGGCATGAAGCGCTGGGGCTTTGGCGGCATGCGCGCCACGCACGGCGTTTCGATCTCGCACCGCGCGCTCGGTTCGACTGGCCAGCGCCAGGATCCGGGCCGCGTGTTCAAGAACAAGAAGATGGCCGGCCACATGGGCGACCGTCAGCGCACGCAGCAGAACCTTGAAGTCGTCCGCACTGACGACGAGCGCGGTCTGATCTTCGTCAAGGGTTCGGTCCCCGGCAGCAAGAACGGCTGGCTGCTCGTCCGCGACGCGGTCAAGATCGACCGCCATGCCGAAGCGCCTTATCCCGCCGGTCTCAAAGTGGCCGCCAATATCAACGATCCGGCGATTGCCGACGCACCGGTCGAAGAGGCCGCTGTGATCGATGAGACCGCAGCGATCGACGCACCTGTCGTCGATACTGCCGCCGACGGTCAGGAGGGCAACTCGTGAAAGTTCAAGTCCTCAACCTCGATGGATCGGCTGCGGGCGATCTGGAACTTTCGGACGACGTGTTCGGCCTCGCGCCGCGCGCCGACATCCTTCACCGCGTCGTCACCTGGCAGCTCGAAAACCGGCGCGGCATTGCCCGCGGCGCCCGCGAGCGTTCGGACGTGGCGCGCACCGGCAAGAAGCTGGGCAACCAGAAGGGCGGCGGTACGGCTCGTCACGGCGACCGTGCGGCTCCGATCTTCATCGGCGGCGGCAAGGCACATGGCCCGCGGGTTCGCGCTTTCGACGTTTCGCTGAACAAGAAGATCCGCGCGCTCGGCCTCAAGATGGCGCTCTCGTCCAAAGTCGACAACGGCCTGGTCGTGGTCGACACGCTCGATATGGCCGATGCCAAGACCAAGTCGCTGGTCGGCACGCTCGCCAAGCACAGCTTCGGCCGCAAGGTGCTGGTCGTTGATGGCGAGGCGGTCAACGAGGGCTTTGCTCTTGCCGCGCGCAACATCGTAGGCGTCAATGTGCTCCCCGCGATCGGCGCCAATGTCTACGACATCCTGAAGCATGATACGCTGGTGCTCACGCGCGCCGCGGTCGAAAAGCTGGAGGCGCGTTTCGCCCCCACGGGAGGGCCTAACTGATGGCTAAGGACAGCATCGATACGCGTCACTACGACGCGATCATCGCCCCGCACATCACCGAGAAGTCGACCCTGCTCAGCGAGCACAACGCGGTCGTGTTCAAAGTGGCCGGCGGCGCGACCAAGCCTGAAATCAAGGCGGCGGTCGAGGCGCTGTTCGGCGTGAAAGTGACTGCGGTCAACACGCTGACGCAAAAGGGCAAGACCAAGCGCTGGAAGGGCAAGCCCTACCGCCGCTCGGACTTCAAGAAGGCCGTCGTGACGCTGGCTCCGGGCCAGTCCATCGACGTCACCAGCGGGATCTGAGGCGCACCATGGCACTCAAGAATTACAATCCGACCAGCCCCGCCCGGCGCGGCCTGATCCTCGTCGACAAATCGTCGTTGTGGAAGGGCAAGCCGGTCAAGGCGCTGACCGAAGGCAAGTCGAAGACCGGCGGCCGCAACAACAAGGGCCATGTGACCTCGCGCGGGATCGCGGGCGGTCACAAGCAGAAATATCGCTTCATCGACTTCAAGCGCCGCAAGTGGGACCAGCCCGCGACGGTCGAGCGCCTGGAATACGATCCCAACCGCACCGCGTTCATCGCACTGGTGAAGTATGAGGACGGCGAGCAGACCTATATCCTCGCGCCGCAGCGGCTTGCCGTGGGCGACAGCGTGGTGGCGGGTGAGAAGACCGACGTGAAGCCGGGCAACGCGATGCTGCTCAGCCAGATGCCGGTCGGCACGATCATCCACAACGTGGAAATGAAGCCGGGCAAGGGCGGCCAGATCGCCCGTTCGGCAGGCACTTATGTCCAGCTCGTCGGCCGCGATCGCGGCATGGTCATTGTCCGTCTGAACTCGGGCGAGCAGCGCTACTTGCGCGGCGATTGCATGGGTACGGTGGGCGCGGTGTCGAACCCCGACAACTCGAACCAGAACCTGGCCAAGGCCGGTCGCGGTCGCTGGATGGGCAAGCGTCCGCTGACCCGCGGTGTTGCCAAGAACCCGGTCGATCACCCGCACGGCGGCGGTGAAGGCCGTACCTCGGGCGGCCGTCATCCGGTCACGCCATGGGGCAAGCCCACCAAGGGCGCCCGTACCCGCAACAACAAGCAGACGGACAAATTGATCATCCGTTCGCGTCACGCGAAGAAGAAGAGGTAACACCCATGGCACGTTCCGTCTGGAAGGGACCCTTCGTCGACCTGCACCTCCTCAAAAAGGCGGAAGCCTCGCAGGATGCGACGCGCGCCGCGCCGATCAAGACCTGGTCGCGCCGCTCGACCATCTTGCCGCAGTTCGTCGGGCTCACGTTCAACGTCTACAACGGTCACAAGTTCATCCCCGTCTCGGTCAACGAAGAGATGGTCGGCCACAAGCTTGGAGAGTTCTCGCCAACGCGCACTTTCCCGGGCCACGCCGCAGACAAGAAGGGCAAGCGCTGATGGGCAAGGAAAAGTCCCCCCGCCGCGTGGCCGACAACGAAGCGTTGTCGGTCGGCACGCAGATTCGTGGTTCGGCGCAGAAGCTCGGCCTTGTCGCAGCTCTGATCCGCGGCCGTCCGGTCGAAGAGGCGCTGAACATCCTTTCGTTCTCGACCAAGGGCATGGCTGTCGAAGCGCGCAAGGTGCTGGCCTCGGCCATCGCCAATGCGGAAAACAACCATAACCTCGATGTCGATGCGCTGATCGTGGCCGAGGCCTCGGTGGGCAAGTCGATCACGATGAAGCGCTTCCACACCCGTGGCCGCGGCAAATCGACCCAGATCCTCAAGCCCTTCAGCCGGCTGCGGATCGTTGTGCGGCAAGTCGCCGAAGAAGCTGGGGAGGCCTGATCATGGGTCATAAAAGCAATCCCATCGGTCTGCGCCTGCAGATCAACCGCACCTGGGACAGCCGCTGGTATGCCGAAGGGCGCAACTATCAGCAGCTGCTCAAGGAAGATCTTGCGATGCGCAAGTTCATCATGGGCCATCTGCCGCAGGCGGCAATTTCCAAGGTGGTGATCGAGCGTCCGGCCAAGCTGTGCCGTGTGTCGATCTATGCGGCGCGCCCCGGCGTGATCATCGGCAAGAAGGGCGCGGATATCGAAAAGCTGCGCTCGCTGCTCGCCAAGATGACGCCGAGCGACGTCAAGCTCAACATCGTCGAAATCCGCAAGCCCGAAATCGACGCCAAGCTGGTGGCGCAAGGCATTGCCGATCAGCTGATCCGCCGCATTGCTTTCCGCCGCGCGATGAAGCGTGCGATGCAGTCGGCCATGCGTCTGGGCGCCGAGGGGATCAAGATCACCTGCAGCGGCCGACTTGGCGGCGCGGAAATCGCCCGTATCGAGTCTTACCGCGAGGGCCGCGTTCCGGCGCACACCTTGCGCGCGAACATTGATTATGCCGATGCCGAGGCGCTGACCGCCTACGGCATCATCGGCATCAAATGCTGGATCTTCAAGGGCGAAATCCTTGGCCATGATCCGATGGCGCAAGACCGGCTGATGATGGAGGCTCAAACCTCCGGCGTCCGGCCTGCGCGCTAAGGGTGAGATAAAACCATGTTGCAACCGAAAAAGCCGAAATTCCGCAAAGCCTTCAAGGGGCGGATCAAGGGCGACGCCAAGGGCGGCTTCGATCTCAATTTCGGGTCGTATGGCCTGAAGGCGATGGAACCCGACCGCGTGACCGCGCGCCAGATCGAAGCGGCCCGCCGCGCGATCACGCGCCACATCAAGCGCCAGGGCCGCCTGTGGATCCGCATTTTCCCCGATGTGCCGGTGTCGAAGAAGCCCGCCGAAGTCCGCCAGGGCAAGGGCAAGGGTTCGATCGAATACTGGGCAGCGCGGGTGAAACCGGGCCGCATCCTGTTCGAGCTCGACGGCGTGGCCGGCCCGCTCGCCGCCGAAGCGTTCAGCCGCGCGGCGATGAAACTGCCGATCAAGACCAAGGTCGTCGCCCGTTTGGGTGATACCTCGCACCTCGGAGGCGAATGATGGCCAAATTCGAAGACCTGCGGCTCAAATCCGATGATCAGCTTTCGGCGGATCTGTCGGAGCTGAAGCGCGAACAGTTCAACCTGCGGTTTCAGGCTGCGACCAACCAGCTGGAGCGCCCCGCGCGCATCAAGGAAGTTCGCCGCGACATCGCCCGGATCAAGACGCTGCGGACCGAGCGGACGAATTTGTCGTCCTCGGCTGCAAAGGCGTAAGGAAAACACTATGCCAAAGCGTATTTTGATCGGCACCGTGGTCTCTGACAAGACCGACAAGACCGTGGTGGTCTCGGTCGAGCGAAAGGTGAAGCACCCACTATATGGGAAGATCATCCGCCGTTCGAAGAAGTATCACGCGCACGACGAGGAAAACGTCGTGAAGCCGGGCGAGATCGTGCGCATCGAAGAGTGCGCGCCGATTTCGAAGCTGAAGACGTGGAAGGTGATCGACCGGGTAACCGCGAGCAAGACCACCGCGATCGAAGCCGACGTTTGACCATTTAGGATTTTTGGAACTGCCGGACGGGTTTCGGCAAGCCAGTGAGAAGGAACCGGATCAATGATCCAGATGCAGTCCAATCTCGAAGTCGCGGACAATAGCGGCGCGAAGCGCGTCCAGTGCATCAAGGTGCTGGGCGGGTCGAAGCGCCGGTTTGCCGGCGTCGGCGACATCATCGTGGTGTCGGTGAAAGAAGCGCAGCCGCGCGCCCGCGTCAAAAAGGGCGACGTGCACCGTGCGGTCATCGTGCGCACCCGCAAGGATGTGCGCCGCGCCGATGGCACCGTTATCCGCTTCGACACCAATGCCGCCGTGCTCGTCGGCAAGAACGAAGAGCCGATCGGAACCCGCATCTTTGGTCCGGTGGTGCGCGAACTGCGCGGCCGCGGCTTCATGAAGATCATCAGCCTTGCGCCGGAGGTGCTGTGATGGGCGCTGCCAAGATCAAGAAGGGCGACTCGGTCGTCGTGCGTTCGGGCAAGGACAAGGGCCGCACCGGCACGGTGCTGCAAGTCATGCCCAAGGACGAGAAAGTGGTTGTCGCCGGCGTCAACATCGCCGCGCGTCACCGCAAGCCCAGCCAGGAGAACCCGCAGGGCGGGATCGATCGGCGCGAGGCTCCGATGCACATTTCGAAGGTGGGCCTTGCGGACAAGGACGGCAAGCCGACCCGCGTCCGGTTCGAGACCATTGACGGCAAGAAGGTCCGCGTGGCGGTAAAGTCCGGGGAGACGATCGATGGCAACTGAAGCTGGCAAATATATTCCCCGGATGAAGACCAAGTACGACGCCGAGATCGCCAAGGCGATGCAGGCCAAGTTTGGTTATTCGAACGTGATGGAAATTCCCCGGATCGAGAAGATCACGCTCAACATGGGCGTGGGCGAGGCGAGCCAGGACAAGAAGAAGGTTACGACCGCCGCTGCCGAGATGGAATTGATCGCAGGCCAGAAGCCGGTGATCACCAAGGCGAAGAAATCGATCGCCCAGTTCAAGCTGCGCGAAGGCATGCCCATCGGCTGCAAGGTCACCTTGCGCCGCGAGCGGATGTACGAATTCCTCGACCGGCTGATCACTATCGCGATGCCCCGCATCCGTGACTTTCGCGGGCTGAACCCCAAGTCGTTCGACGGGCGCGGCAACTATGCGATGGGTTTCAAGGAGCAGATCGTGTTCCCCGAGATCAGCTATGACCAGATCGAAAAGGTGCGCGGCCTCGATATCATCGTGACCACCTCCGCCCGGACCGATGACGAAGCGCGCGAGCTGCTGCGTCTGTTCGGTTTCCCGTTCCCGCGTGAAGCTGCTGAAGAGCAGCAGGCCGCCTGAGTTGAAGATAGGCTGGGGCCCGACTGGGCTTGCAAGCGTTATGAAGAAGAGAGCTTAAGTCCATGGCGAAACTGAGTTCCATCAACAAGAATGAGCGTCGCAAGAAGCTCGTTGTCAAATATGCGGCAAAGTTTGCCGCGCTGAAGGCTGTCGCCGATGACACGTCGCTCGACGATGGCGATCGGTTGATGGCCCGGCTGAAGCTGGCCGAACTGCCGCGCAATGCGAACCCCACCCGGGTGCGCAACCGTTGCAACACCACCGGCCGTCCGCGCGGCTATTATCGCAAGTTTGGCTTGTGCCGCATCGAACTCCGCGATCTCGCCAACAAGGGGATGATCCCCGGCGTGACCAAGTCGAGCTGGTAAGGATTACCCGATGGCATTGACCGATCCCCTGGGTGATATGCTCACCCGCATCCGCAACGGCCAGCGCGCCAAGAAGGACTCGGTGATTTCACCGGCTTCGAAGCTGCGCCTGCATGTCCTCGAAGTGCTTCAGCGCGAAGGCTATATCCGCGGCTTCAGCGAAGACGCGACCGGCCAGCACCCGCAGCTGCGCATCGAGCTCAAGTATTTCGAAGGGCAGCCTGCGATCAAGCATGTCGCCCGCGTGTCCAAGCCGGGCCGCCGCGTCTATTCGGGCTCGAAAGAGCTGCCGGTGGTGCGCAATGGCCTTGGCATCACCATCGTCTCGACGCCGCGCGGCGTGCTCTCGGATGCCGAGGCACGCGCTGCAAATGTCGGCGGCGAAGTCCTCGCGGAGGTATTCTGATGAGCCGCATCGGCAAAAAACCGGTGACGATCCCCAAGGGTGTCACCGCCGCGATCGCGGACAACGTGCTCACCGTGAAGGGCCCCAAGGGTACTCTCACGCTGAGCATGCGCGACGAAATCAGCTACACCGTCGATGGCGATGCCGTGCTGGTGAAGCCCGCCAACGCGACCAAGGCCGCTCGGGCATTCTGGGGCATGCAGCGCACGCTGGTCGATAATCTGATGACCGGGGTGACCGAGGGCTATACCAAGACCCTGCTGATCACCGGCGTCGGCTATCGCGCCACCGCGCAGGGCCGCAACCTCAAGCTGCAGCTGGGTTATAGCCACGATGTCGATTTCCCGGTGCCCGAGGGCATCGAGGTCAAGACCCCGGACAACACCACGGTGCAGATCATCGGCATCGACAAGCAGAAGGTCGGCCAGGTGGCCGCCGAGATCCGCCGCTGGCGCAAGCCTGAGCCTTACAAGGGCAAGGGTATCAAGTATGCCGGCGAATTTATCTTCCGCAAGGAAGGAAAGAAGAAGTAATGGCCAAGCTATCGCTTTTCGATCGTCGCCGCCAACGCGTGCGCACTGCGCTCAAGGCCCGTTCGCGCGGCCGTCTGCGTCTCTCGATCCACCGTTCGGGCCGCCACATCTATGCCCAGATCATCGACGACGCGGCCGGCAAGACGCTGGCCGCCGCCTCGACCCTGGTCAAAGGCCAGAAGGCGATCGGCGCCAATATCGATGCCGCGGCGCTTGTCGGCAAGGAAATTGCCGAGAAGGCGGTTGCCGCTGGCATCACTGCTGTCGTGTTCGATCGCGGCGGTTTTCTTTTCCATGGCCGCGTCAAAGCGCTGGCTGATGCTGCCCGCGAGGGCGGGTTGGAGTTCTGACAATGGCTGATGATATCACCCTCGATGGCGCAGCCCTTGCTCCTGGCGCCGATGCACCCGGCGCCGAATCCCCGCGCGGACGCGGCGGCCGTGGTCGCGGCGGCAATGATCGCGGCGGCCCAGGCGGCGGCGGCGATCGCGGCGGCCCCAATCGGGGCGGCGGCGGCGGTCGGCGCGACGATCGGCGCGGCGGGCGCGGCGGCGACGATGCCGGCGGCGAAGAGCTGATCGAGAAGCTGGTGCACATCAACCGCGTGTCCAAGACGGTGAAGGGCGGCAAGCGCTTCGGTTTTGCCGCGCTCGTCGTGGTCGGCGATGGCAAGGGCCGCGTCGGTTTCGGCCATGGCAAGGCACGCGAAGTGCCCGAGGCCATCACCAAGGCGACTGCCTCAGCCAAAAAGCAGATGATCCGCGTCTCGCTCAAGGAAGGTCGCACCTTGCACCATGACGGCAAAGGTCGGTTTGGCGCAGGCAAGGTCAACGTGCGGTCGGCCCCGGCCGGCACCGGGATCATCGCAGGCGGCCCGATGCGCGCCGTGTTCGAAAGCCTTGGCGTTGCCGACGTGGTGACCAAGTCGATCGGCAGCTCGAACCCCTACAACATGATCCGCGCCACGTTCGACGCGCTGGGCGAGCAGACCTCGCCCAAGTCCGTCGCGCAGCGCCGAGGCAAGAAGGTCGCCGACCTGCTTGGCCGCGGCGGCGCCACCCCGGCGGAGGCAGATGTCGCCGCCGAAGCCATTGTGGAGTAAGCAACATGGCCACCATCAAGATCAAACAGATCGGCTCGCCGATCCGCCGCCCTGAAAAGCAGCTGCAAATGCTGATCGGCCTCGGCCTCGGCAAAATGCACCGCGTGGTCGAGCGCGAAGACACCGCCGAAGTGCGCGGCGCGATCGCCAAGCTGCCGCACATGGTGCAGATCATCGACTGACCATTTGCGCGGCTTGCGAGCCTGAGACGAATAGGGCCCCGGCAGCGATGCCGGGGCCCTATTCGTTTGGTCACGGTTCTTGGCAAGGAGCCGCGTGGCACGCCGGCGCGTCTGCATAGCCGGGGGCAACCAGTTCGTTTTCTGGTGTGTGTTGCAGGAAAGCGGGGCAGGCCGACAGGCTAAGTTTGTCCGGTGCAAGCGCAGTTTGCCGGGTATTCGGCGCAATTTCGTCGCTGCTCAATGTGAACTTGACTAATTCTTTCAGCTCTTTACCTTTGGATCGCGTCGCGGGCTTGTAATCTTTGGCAATTTTCTGTGTGTGCGGGTTTCGATTTAGCCACGGATTTTGAATAGCTTGACGTGCAACGTTGCACTGTCGACGCCGGTTGAGCTGGGTCTGGTCGGCGCTCGATAGGCGCCGTACTTTTCCTGTTCAGCTGAGTTTGCTGGTTGATTGGGGGGACACCGGCTTGCTTTCAACGCCATTTGTTGTGGCATTTGCGCAAATGCAAATGCGCGCTTCCTGTTCCGGGATCGTACGTCGGAACATGCGCCTTGTTTGGCGCAGGCTTTCCCGCTGTGCCGCTGTCATCGGTCGGAGCGAACGCGGTGCCGCTCGCCAATTGCACAGTAGCGCGTTTGTCGTCAGCCTCGCTGTCGCGATCGCGCTTGGCAATTTGCCGGCAAATGCGCGCTCCAAAGCGGCGCTGCCTGATTTGTCAGAAGCCACTACGAACGAATTGGCGGCAAAAGGCATTGCCAGCTTGCGCATCGGCAAAACTGCCGAAGCGTTGCCGCTGATTGCCGAACTCACGTCGCGCGAGCCGCGCAATGCCAGCTACCAGGCGCTGCTCGGGTTGGCTTATCATCTGCGCGGGAGCATCGAGCCCCAGTCGATCGACCTTGCCATGGCGGGATATGACCTGTCACTTCGCGCCGAACCAGGCCAATTCTGGCCTGCGGCGATGGCAGGCCGTGCGGCATTCGACCAAGGGAAATATGCGGAGGCGCTCAACCACTTCGCGAAGGCAGTGCTTTTGCGACCCCAGGATCCGCGCCTGCTCGGAGGGCTTTCCGCCGCCGCGTATCTGAGCGGTGACACGGCATTGGCGCAAATCGCGGCAGAGCGCGCCGCTGCGCTCAATCCGGCCGATCACGCGGTGCTTCGCGGCGCAGCAATATCCGCAGCAGCGCAGGGCGACGAGGCTGCTGCCAGCACCTGGCTGGCCCGGCTGCGTGAGGTGGCGCCGGAGATGACCCGCGATGTACAGGCGCGGGTTGCGCAGCTTTTGCAGACCAGCGCGGTTGATGAAGGCGGCACGGCTCCGGCGGGGGGAGAGTCTTTGCCGTCGGCCGCCTCGCCAGACCAGGTTTCGCTTGATGTCGCCATCATCCTTTCCCAAAACTCGCGGCGCGAGCATAGTGGCCTCAACCTGCTCGACGGGTTGCGTTTGCAGTATGGCGTCAACCGTCAATCCACCCGCACGAACTTTCAAGATGGTGCTAATGGAATTGATGCCAATACCTACCAAAGGGTCATAACCTCTTCTATTTCTGTGCCGCAGCTAAACTATAACCTTAACATATTCAATCGCAGCGGGCAGTTTTATTCGGTTGTTGCCCGGCCGCAATTGACTGCCTATCGCAGCGAGCAGAGCGAGTTTTTCGTCGGCCGTGTTATCAAGGTGGCTGTGAGCGGAATTAATCAGGGACAACTGGAACAGATCGAAATCGGTATCGATATGAAAGTCACGCCGATCGCGATCAGCGCGGATGGCACTCGCATCCGCATCGAAACCGGGCGAAGCTTTCTGATGGCGGAGCCTGCTGGCAACTTTCGGGAGTCCCTGACGACATTCAAGCAACGCGTGGCGGCTACGGCGGAAATCCGCTTTGGCGAAACTTTGTTGCTTTCCGGTCTGACCGAGACTGTGGACGACAAGACCAATTCAAAGACTCCGGTGTTGGGCGACCTGCCGCTGCTCGGCAATGCATTCAACGAACGCAACCTGTCGCAGAAAAGAGACTCGGTGCTGATCCTCGTCACACCGCAGCGGCCCTTGTCGTTGCCGGGCAGGCCCTTTGCGCGCAGCGAACATGCCCAGCGCCTTGCCGACTTATGGACGCGGGTGGTTGACCCCATGAGCAATGCCGCTGTTGCGGCAGCGCGGCTCGCGCGGATGCGGATGTTTACGCGCATGACCCGCAGCGACGTCTCGATGCCGTTTCCCGACGCCGCGTCTGCGGCTGGCGAGATGATCAACGATTTGATGATACCCCAGGATAAATGAAGGAGAGGGACATGCGATACGCTTTATCGACTGGCTTGGCCGCCGCAATGCTCAGCGCATCACCGGCGCTTGCTGATGTTCGCATCATCAAGGAGGACTTCAGTTCAAACGGCAATTCCACACAGTTTCAGAATCACAACACGAATACGCCCTTTGTGTCGCCTGGAGCCACCGTCAATCTCACGCGCAGTTCGCTCAGCTACATCTGGATTTACGAGCACGGCATCGATCTTCTGCCAACATCGATTACGGACGACGGCGCAGGCGTTTCTGGCAAGGAATACATCGGTATCAAAGGGTCGCTGTCGCGCGTGATGTTACCTGTCGGGGCTACCATCATTGCGGCGTCGGGAGCAAAAGCCTATGAAATTTCGGTGACGCGCGCAGCCTCGGTAGGTTCGACAGTGCGTTTCACGGTTAATAAGCCGACGGGGACGATCTCGTTCAGCGGGAGGATTGTTTGCCCTGCCAGCGGCGGTAACGAAACGCTGTCGAAATTGCTTGCTGCGCGTTCGTCTGTCGATGCGCTTGGAGCAGGAGCGCAGGCAAGCCTGACGATCGAGCTGGACATGGCACCGCCCTGCCAGAAGCAGTCGTTGCAAATCACGTTACCGCGTTGCATCCAAAGCGCGCTGCCGGGCAGCTCCAGCCGCTTTGGCAGCAATTCGCTGCTGCTCGAAGCCGCCGATCCCAAGACCATCACGTTGCCGTTGTTCGGGGTGGCAACCGGTCAATGCCCGTCGGGCGGAGGCGGCGACATCAGCCTGACGACAAATGGCGTTACATTGAAAGTGCCGGTCCGCTACTTCGACAATTCGACAGTCAGAAAGGTGCAACCGCTCGTGCCGCAGCCGGGTAATGTCATGCCTGCGCCGCCGCCGCGACCGGGTGGCACCGTAACGCCGACACCGCGGCCGCTGCAGCCCTGACCGAAGTACTGCTGCACATAAGCGTCGCCGATCACCCCCTCATGACGGGGGGTGACATTCCCCCCCGCTTCGCCTAAGGGCCACAGCTTCCATCAGCGCGACTCAAAGCGAAAGCGAGTGCAGAACCATGAAATTGAATGATATCCGCGACAACGACGGTGCCCGCAAGGGCCGTATGCGCGTCGGCCGGGGCATTGGCTCGGGCAAGGGCAAGACCGCCGGGCGCGGCCAGAAGGGTGCGAAAGCGCGTTCGGGCGTTGCGATCAACGGCTTCGAGGGCGGCCAGATGCCGCTCCACATGCGTATCCCGAAGCGCGGCTTCAACAATATCTTCGCCAAGGATTTCGCCGAAGTGAACATCGGCATGGTCCAGAAGTCGATCGACGCGGGCAAGCTCGATGCGAGCGCGCCGGTCGATCATGCGGCGCTGCAGGCCGCCGGTCTTGGCCGCGGCGGCAAGGACGGCGTGCGGCTGCTGGCCAAGGGCGAGATCACCTCTGCCGTGACATTCCATGTTGCCGGCGCGAGCAAGGGCGCGATCGAAGCGGTGGCCAAGGCCGGCGGTTCGGTCGTGCTGCCCGAAGCACAGCCCAGCGAGCACGAGAAAAAGACCGCGCGCCGCGAAGTGAACAAGGCCGAGAAGGCCGCTGCCCGGGGCAAGTGACGCGCTAATCCGGGCGTTCGGGAATATTGCATTTTCCCCGCCCGGATTTACGCTGCATGGGGTTCGACATTGCCGAACCATCCCTATATGGCTTGGATTGCGGTGCGCGGGCGGTTTCGCCTCGCCGCCGCGCCAACAACAAGGCTTGAGCTTCACCAATGGCATCACGCGCCGATAATATCGCCAGCACCATCAGCTTCGCCAACTTTTCGAAGGCGACGGAGCTCAAGAGCCGCATCTGGTTCACGGTCGGCGCGCTGATTGTCTTCCGGTTCTTGAGCTTCGTGCCGCTGCCCGGCATCAATCCGCTCATTCTCGAGACTTTGGCGGGCAAGACGCGCGGCGGCATCCTCGACATTTTCAACGCATTTTCGGGCGGCTCGCTCGAGCGCATGAGCCTGATCGCGCTGGGCGTGATGCCTTATATCACCGCCTCGATCGTGGTGCAGCTCGCCTCCTCGCTCCATCCCGCGCTCACCGCGCTGAAAAAGGAAGGCGAGACCGGGCGCAAGAAGATCAACCAGTATACCCGCTATGGCGCGGTGTTCCTCACCGCAATCCAGGGCTGGTTCCTTGCCAGCGGGCTCGAGGCGTTCGGTGCCTCGAGCGGCCTGCAGGCGGTGGTCGCGCCGGGCTATCTGTTCCGCGTCGGCGCGGTGATCAGCCTCGTCGGAGGCACGATGTTCCTGCTGTGGCTGGGCGAGCAGATCACCAGCCGCGGCATCGGCAACGGCATTTCGTTGATCATCATGGCGGGCATTGTAGCGCAGTTGCCCAAGTTCTTTATCAACCTGTTCGATCAGGGGCGCACCGGCTCGCTCAGCCCGTTCGTGATCGTCGGTGTGCTCGCGCTGCTGATCGGCGTGGTGGTGTTCATCTGCTTCTTCGAGCGCGCCTCGCGGCGATTGCTGATCCAATATCCCAAACGCGCCACGCAGCGCGGGATGATGGCCGCAGACCGCAGCCACTTGCCGCTCAAGCTCAATACCGCAGGCGTGATCCCGCCGATTTTCGCCAGCTCGCTGCTGCTGCTTCCGCTCACGATCACGCAATTTGCGGGCAACGCGGTGTCGCCGGATTCGTTCACCGGTAAATTCATCGTCGGGCTGAACCAATATCTTGGCCACGGCAAGCCGGTTTACATGCTGCTCTATGCGGCGGGGATCATCTTCTTCTCGTTCTTCTACACCGCCGTTGTGTTCAATCCCGAAGAGACGGCGGAAAATCTCAAGAAAAACGGCGGCTTCATCCCCGGTATCCGCCCGGGCAAGAACACCGAAGTCTATCTCGACTATGTGCTCACGCGCATCACTGTGCTCGGCGCGGGCTACATCACGCTGGTCTGCGTGGTGCCCGAATGGATCATGTCGGAAACCGGCATGGGCTCGCTGTTCTTCGGCGGCACCAGTCTGCTGATCGTGGTGAACGTCACTGTCGATACGATAACCCAGATCCAGTCGCACTTGCTGGCGCACCAGTATGGCGATCTGATCAAGAAGGCCAAACTAAAGGGCCGCCTGCGCTGATCGCAGCGCGCTAAACGGCGGTTAACCGGGGGACTGTGCTTGAATATCATCCTGTTGGGGCCTCCGGGCGCGGGTAAGGGCACGCAAGCGCAGCGGCTTGTCGATGGCCAGGGCATGAAGCAGCTTTCGACCGGCGACATGCTGCGCGCCGCAGTCAAGGCGGGCACCCCTGTCGGGCTGCAGGCCAAAGCGGTGATGGAAGCCGGGCAACTGGTCTCGGATGAGATCGTCTCGGCGCTGATCGGCGAGGAGCTCGACGCGATGCCCGCCGATCAGGGCGCGATTTTCGACGGTTATCCGCGCACCGCGCCGCAGGCCGCATCGCTCGAAACCATTCTCGCCGAGCGCGGCCGCGCGCTCAGCCACGTGATCGAACTCGAAGTCGATGAAGATGCGCTGGTCGAGCGCATCACGGGCCGCTTTACCTGCGCCAATTGCGGCAAGGGCTATCACGACCGCTTTGAACAGCCTGCCGTGGCCGGCACGTGCGATCGCTGCGGCAGCCTCGAATTCAAACGCCGCCCCGACGACAACGAAGCCACCGTGCGCACACGCATGGCCGAATACCGCGCCAAGACCGCGCCGATCCTGCCGATCTACGAGGCACGCGGGATCGTGTCGCGAGTCGATGGCATGGCCCCGATGGACACTGTTACTACCGCCATTGCCGAAATCCTCGCGCGGGCCTAATCTCGCGCGCAATCGGCGCGGGGTAGGGGGAGGGAAACCACATGCGGTCTTGGGCGCTTGGCGCAGGGGGGCTTGCGGCACTGGCGTTGGCCGCGCCGGCGCGGGCGGACGTGGCGCTCAAAGCCGATAACGGCTTCGTCGTGCGCAATGCGGTGGAAGTGACCTCCAGCCCGGCTGAGGTGTGGCAGGCGCTGCTTGCCCCGGCGAAGTGGTGGTCGGGCCAGCATACCTTTTCGGGTGACGCGGCCAATCTCACGCTCGATCCGGTGCCAGGGGGCTGCTTCTGCGAGCGGTTGCCCGCGGCAATTGTGGCCTCAGCCAAAGGCCTTACGGCGGGCCAGCGCGAGGGCGGCGTGCAGCACATGCGTGTGATCTATGCCGAGCCGCTGCGTGCCATGCGGCTTACCGGCGCGCTCGGGCCGCTGCAAAGCGAGGCGCTTTCGGGCACGCTGACGATGACGCTCAAGCCGGTGGGTAGCGGCACCCGCATACTGTGGGAATATGTCGTGGGCGGGTTCATGCGCTACAAGACCGACGATATTGCGCCTGCCGTGGACAAAGTGCTGTTGGGCCAGCTTTCGAGCCTTGCGGCCAAGCTCGGGCCGATCGCCGCCGCGGAGCATGACGCACCGGCCGCTCCCACCCTTCTGCAAGCCGAGGCCGCCAAACCGGATGCCGCGAAAACCGATGCTGCCCCAAGCGTGATCGCCAAACCCGCGGTGGTTCCCGCCAAGGCAGGCGGCGCGGGCAACTGGTCGCTGCCGCCTACCGCTACCAAACCGGCAAAGGTGCGGTCCGGCGCGGCGCTGGCGTCTCCGACCCCTGCCGCCAAGCCTGCGACCAAGCCTGGCCTCAGGCCGGTGCCGCCGATCGCCGTTCCCCCGGCCGCAAAGCCCGCGCGCAAGACAGCGCCCAAAGCGCCCAGCGCAGAGGAGATCGAACGCCGCGAAGCGATCGAGGCGTTCGATGCCGCACTCGGCAAAGCGCCCGCGCAATAAGCGCGGCGTCCTGGGCGAGGTTCCGGCGCGCCGCGCGCATGTTTCGCCGGCGATGCAACTATCGGGCGCACCGCGCGTTTCACTCGGGCAATCGTCGTCGCTCGGCACGATCTTGTTGAAAGTGAACCCTTATGAAGAAGATTTTCATGGCCGCTGCGCTGGGCTCGCTGCTGGTCAGCTCCGTCGCCCACGCCGACATCGGGATCGACAGCCGCCAGCTCGATCAATCGCGCCAGATCGATGCGGGCAAGCGCTCGGGCAAGCTGAGCCGCCGCGAGCGCGATGTGCTCAATCAGGAACAGCGCAACATCGCGCGCACCGAAGCGCAGCTGCGCGCACGGGGCAATAATCTCAGCGAGCGTGATGAGCGCCGGCTTGGAGTGCTGCTGGACCGTGCACAGGCGCATATCAGGCAGCTCAAGAACAATCGTGAGCGTGGGCGCAACGGTATTCACTTTTAAGGCAAGATCGCGCTGCTCTGATTTCGGGTCCGCGCAGCGCATTCGCCGCAGCACCATTATTGTAGCGGTGAAGGCCGAAAACGAAGGCCGCCGCGCGCTGTACCGTGATCGAGCAGGCTCGCGGCAGGCACCGGTCGTTCAGTAGGAGCATGTTCCTCGCCCGGCGCGCGCAATAGAGCGTGAAGCGCCAAGTCTGCCGCGACAAACAGCTCCTCCGGCGTTTCGCCGTCCACCCCCCATTGCGCGATCGCCAGGACCGGAGCGGGCGTGCGCACGGTTTCATCCGCCAATGCCGGGCAGGCCAGGCTGGTGAGGATCAGCTCGGCGAGTGCATCCACGGGCTCGCCACTGTCGCTTGCGGCCAGAACCGCCAGCCGGGTCTCGCGCAGCGCGCAGACAAAGCCGTTGTCGCCCAGTGCCGCTGCAATCCGGGCTGGCGCCGTCTGGAGGAGGCGCGCGGTTCCTTGTGCGCCATATGCTTGGATCGTGGTATCGCGCCAGGCCAGATCGACCAGTATCAGCACAGGCACCGAGCCAGGTTCCGCCACGCGGATAGCGGTGTCGATGAGGCCGAAGAAGCTGGCGCGATCGAGCACCGAACCAAGATCAGGGAGCGGCGACACCGCGGCTACGAAGCGAGACGAGTAAGCATTCATGACCATGCTTATCAGAAAAAACCGTCAAGATCGCGTAAATGGGGCGGGGGCGCTTGATCTGCGACGGTCTCTTCCGATTATCGTTCCGGCACTTTGGGTTCGACAATCAGATAGACGCCGGTCGTTGGGCCGATATTGCGCGCTTCATGCCAGGCCAGTCCGTCGCTCCACCAGCTGTCGCCCGCTTTCAGTTCGCGCTCCACGGTGCCGCTGGCCGACGTGATCTGCATTGTCGAGCCTTCGATGATATAGCCCCAATGCGGCGCGTGATAATGCCGCTCGTGCCCTCCGCCGGGCGGGAACGTGCAGCGCAGCGCGCGCGACCTCGCGTTCTCATGCAGCAGCACGCACACCGTGTTGCCGTGCCAGCCGGCTTCCAGCGGGCCGGGGAGGGGGGGAAGGGGCGCGGCATGCCCGGCTAGGGGCGCTGCTTGCCCAGCGGAGGCGGTGGCGGCGTCCGCCGCGATCATGGCCAGCGCGGCCAGCGCAAATCTCGTCCGCATCCTCTGGTCCTTCATCGTGGCGCCGCCCGGTCCCGGGTTTTGCCCCTTCGCCGCAGCACGCGCCGATGGCAAACCATTTTCCTACACTGCGGGCGCCGTGCATGGTCGCGCGGCGATTCGGCGGGGCGCGCTGGGCCGCCGAATATCGCGCCCCGCGCTGCCGCCGCATTTGTGCTCTGGACTGTGTCAACTTGTGTAAACTTGGGCTCGAATCCGCTTCGTGCAGGCTGCCCCCGGGCCTCGCTGCACATCACGGCTTTGACCTGGCCCGCCAAATCGGGTAGGAGATCAGGCAAGGCAGGTTTTTTCTTTGCCCCGCAGGCAGGCTGCGTATTCGCGGCGCTTTGCGGTTGACGCCCCATGCGTTTGCGCCTAAGCGCCGCTTTCACTTTCGGCCGGAAGAGGTTGCGTGCTCGTTTGGGCAGGCATTTGCTTTGATGGTCGTGCGCCGCGATGGGTTTGGCCCGCTCGGTGCCGGGTGAACGCGATGAGATGGGGCGCGATCTGTTCGCTGCTCCGTGGAGCATGGAGAATCAAGTGGCTCGAATTGCCGGGGTGAATATCCCCACGAATAAGCGTGTCATTATTGCGCTGACCTACATTCATGGAATTGGTGCGCACAAGGCCAAGCAGATCGCCGACAAGCTCGGCATCGATCACACGCGCCGCGTGCAGGATTTGTCCGACGCCGAGGTGCTGCAGATCCGCGAGACGATCGACGCCGATCATACGGTCGAAGGCGATCTGCGCCGCAACACCGCGATGAACATCAAGCGTTTGATGGACCTTGCCTGCTATCGCGGGCTCCGCCACCGCAAAGGTCTGCCGGTCCACGGCCAGCGCACGCACACCAATGCACGCACACGCAAGGGCAAAGCCAAGGCGATTGCCGGCAAGAAGAAGTAAGGCCGCGCGCCCCGGGCGAAGGCTCGGGGGCAAGTTCCTTTTTCTTCCAGTTTTTCGACAGGATTCAAGTCAATGGCTCGCGAACCTCAACGCATCAAGAAGCGGGAGCGCAAGAACATCAGCAGTGGTGTGGCGCACGTGAATGCAAGCTTCAACAACACCATGATCACGATCACCGACGCCCAGGGCAACACCATCAGCTGGTCTTCGGCCGGCACGATGGGTTTCAAGGGCAGCCGCAAGTCGACGCCTTACGCGGCGCAAGTCGCCGCCGACGACGCGGGCAAGAAAGCGGCCGAACACGGCGTGCGTACGCTCGAAGTGGAAGTGAAGGGCCCGGGTTCGGGCCGCGAAAGCGCGCTTCGGGCGCTGCAGGCAGTTGGTTTCACGATCACCACGATTCGTGACGTGACTCCGATTCCGCATAATGGCGTGCGCCCATCGAAGCGTCGCCGCGTCTGAGCCAGTCTCGGCAAGCGGCGCGGACCCCGATGGGCCCCGCGTCTTTTGCCCAATCTTGAGATCGGCGACGGCTTTTTTCCAGCTGGCTGCCGACGAACCTGATAACCTTTAGGGGAATTCCATGACTGTCAACATCAAGAACTGGCAGGAACTGAAGAAGCCCAACACTCTCGAGATCAAGTACGGCAACGATCCGAAGCGCCGCGCGACTTTCGTCGCGGAGCCGCTCGAGCGTGGTTTTGGCCTCACACTCGGCAACGCGCTGCGCCGCGTGCTGCTTTCCTCGCTGCAAGGCGCCGCAGTCACTTCGATCAAGATCGAGAACGTGCTGCATGAGTTCTCGTCGCTGGCCGGCGTGCGCGAGGATGTCACCGACATCGTGCTCAATGTGAAGCAGATCGCGCTGCGGATGCAGGGCGAGGGCCCCAAGCGACTCCAGCTGTCGGCGACTGGCCCGGGCGAGGTCAAGGCAGGCGATATTGCCGTTACCGGCGATATCGAGGTGCTCAATAAGGATCTGGTGATCTGCAACCTCGACGAAGGCGCGACGTTCAACATGGAACTGACCGCCGATAGCGGGAAGGGCTATGTCCCTGCCGTGGCCAATCGCCCGGCCGATGCGCCGATCGGCCTGATCCCGATCGACTCGCTCTATTCGCCCGTCCGTCAGGTCTCGTACAAGATCGACAACGCGCGCATCGGGCAGGAGCTCGACTACGACAAGCTCAACCTGACGGTCGAGACCGACGGCACCGTCTCGCCCGAGGACGCGGTGGCCTATGCCGCGCGCATCCTGCAGGACCAGCTTGGCCTGTTCGTCCACTTCGACGATCAGATGCCTTCCGGCCAGGCACCGATGATGCCCGGCATGCCCGCGCACACGCCGGAAGAAAGCGACGCCAACCAGCTCAACCGCTACTTGCTCAAGAAAGTCGACGAGCTCGAGCTGTCGGTGCGTTCGGCCAACTGCCTCAAGAACGACAACATCATCTACATCGGCGATCTGGTGCAGAAGTCGGAAGCCGAGATGCTGCGCACGCCGAACTTCGGCCGCAAGTCCTTGAACGAAATCAAGGAAGTGCTCTCGTCGATGGGTCTGCGCCTGGGCATGGACATCCCTGGCTGGCCGCCGGAAAACATCGAGGAAATGGCCAAGAAGCTCGAGCAGGAACTGCTGGGCTAACAAGGTCCGGGGGTAACTTCGGCGGCGTCCCCCACCGCCTGGTCTGGGCTACCTGATACGGGCCCTTAACGAACGGAGTAGAAATCATGCGTCACAAACTGGGCCAGCGCAAGCTGGGCCGCACCTCATCGCACCGCATCGCGATGCTGCGCAACATGGCCGCCGCGCTGATCAAGCACGAGCAGATCACCACCACTCTGCCCAAGGCGCGCGAGCTGCGCCCTTATGTCGAGAAGCTGATCACGCTGGGCAAGAAGGGCGGCCTGTCGAACCGCCGTCTGGCCCATGCGCGCCTGCTCGACGAGGCGCAGCTGGCGAAGCTGTTCGACACGCTGGCGGTGCGCTACGCTGGCCGCGATGGCGGCTACGCGCGGATCATCAAGTCGGGCTACCGCGCGTCGGACGCTGCGCCGATGGCGGTGATCGAACTGGTCGACCGCGATACTTCGGCCAAGGGGCTCGATTCAGGCCCTGTGTTCACCGGCGATGAGGATGAACTGGACGCGGCATAATCCGTGAACGGTTCGGGGGTTCAGAAAAACGGGCGGCGCTGCAAAGCGGCCGCCCGTTTTGCGCTCGGCTCTGTCTTGGCTTTCGCCGCTTGGCTTTGCGGCATCGCCGCCGCCTTGGCGCAGGCGGCACCGGTTTATCCCGAAACGCGGCGCGCGCCGGTGGCGGAGCGGGTGTTCGGCGAGGTTGTGGCCGACCCCTATCGCTGGCTCGAAGGCGATGTGCGCGCCGATCCCGAGGTGGCCCGCTGGGCGGCGGAGCAAAACGCGGTCACCGCCGCGTATCTCGCCCAGCTGCCCGGGCGCGCGGCGCTGGCGGCGCGGATCAGCGCGCTGCTCGAATACGAACGCTTCAGCCTGCCGCGCAAAGCCGGGCGCAATTACTTCTATCTGCACAACAGCGGGCTGCAAAACCAGTTCGCGCTGCAAGTTCGCGAAGGGTTGACCGGAACGCCGCGCACGCTGCTCGATCCCAACGCATGGTCAGCCGACGGCACGGTCGCGCTCGATGCGTGGGTACCCTCACGCAGCGGGCGCTGGCTGGCGTTCAGCCAGCAAGTCTCGGGCAGCGACTGGCGCACGATCCGGGTGGTCGACGTGACGAACGGCACAGTGCTGGCGGACAAGCTCGAATGGGCCAACGAGACGCAGATCGGCTGGGTCAGCGACGAGGGATTTCTCTACACGCGCTTTCCCATGCCCGCGCCGGGCGTGGTGTTTCAGGCCCCGACGTATAACAAGGCAGTGTGGTTCCACCGCGTCGGCACTCCGCAATCGGCCGACGAGCTGGTCTTTGCCACGCCCGATCAGCCCGGCCGCAGCCACCGTGTCGCAGTGTCGTCCGACGGGCGCTGGGGGGTTATCACGAGCGAGGAGGGCACCGGCGCGCGCCGCGCGCTGCGCCTCATCGATCTGAAGGCGCGGCGGCCGGGTGTCTGGCCGATCGTGGCGCTGATCGAACCGATCGTCGACGACTGGAAGTTTGTCGAGGGCATCGGTAACCGCTTGTGGTTCATCACCAACCGGGATGCGCCCCGCTACAAGCTGGTCCAGCTCACGATGGGCCGCCAGCCCTTGCGCAAGGCGCCGCGCTGGCGCGACATCGTGCCCGAGCGCGATGTCACGTTGGAAGGTGGGCGCGTGGTCGGAGACAGGATGCTGCTTTCGTATCTGCGCGACGGCGCCAGCTTTGCGGTTCTTACCAGCCTGACCGGCCGCCCGGGCCGCGCGATCACGATCCAGGGTATCGGCGCGGCAAGCGGGTTTGGCGGCCGCCCGGGCGATCCGGAGACCTTCTATCAGTATTCCAGTTTCAACCAGCCACCGATCATTTACCGGCTCGATCTGCGCAGCGGCGCGGCCAGCCCTTTCGCTGTGCCGCGCCTGCCGTTTGATCCGGCCGATTTCATCGTCGAGCAGCGCAGCTTCGCCTCGAAAGACGGCACGAAAGTTCCGCTGTATATCATGCGCGCCCGCGCGCTTGCCAATGCCGCCAAGCCTGCGCCGACTTTGCTCTATGGCTACGGCGGGTTCGATGTGGCGCAGATTCCGGGCTATTCGGCCGTGCGTATGGCGTGGGTCCAGGCGGGCGGCGTTTTCGCGCTGGCCAGCATTCGTGGCGGCGGCGAGTTCGGCCCCGCGTGGCACGATGCCGGGCGGCTCGCCAAGAAGCAGAACAGCTTCGATGATTTCATCGCAGCGGGCGAGTATCTCATTTCTGAGGGCATTGCGGCCAAGGACGGCTTGGCCGCCCAAGGCAGCTCGAACGGCGGTCTGCTGGTGGGCGCGGTCGTGAACCAGCGCCCCGATCTGTTTGCCGCCGCCAATCCCGATGTCGGCGTGATGGACATGCTGCGCTTCGACCGCTTCACGCAAGGGCGGTTCTGGGTCGATGACTATGGCGATCCTGCGCGCGAGGCGGATTGGCGCGTGCTGCGCGCCTATTCGCCCTATCATAACATCCGCGAGCAAACCGCCTATCCGGCGATGCTCGTGACGACCGCCGACACCGACGACCGCGTCGTGCCCTTGCACAGTTTCAAATATGTCGCCGCGCTGCAGAACGCGAGGATCGGCGACAAGCCGCACCTGCTGCGCATGGAGCGCGATGCCGGCCACGGCTCGGGCCGCGGCGTGGCCAAGATCATCGCCACCGGCGCCGATGTGCTGGCCTTTCTGGCGCGGTGGACCGGATTGAAGCTCGCCCCCTGACGGCTGCTCTGCGCACCAGGCCGAAACTTGGCGCTGCTCTCTTGCGGCGCGGCGCTGGCCTCACTATCGCTGATCTGCAGAGTTTTACGGGAACCCAGGCATGACCATGTTCGAAGATCGCGAACGCGCGGAAGAGGCGAAGTTCGCCCACGATGAAGAGACGTTGTTCCGGGTGCAGGCGCGGCGCAACAAGCTGCTGGGCCACTGGGCGGCAGAACAGATGGGGCTGAGCGCGGCGGAGGCCGAGGCTTATGCCCGATCGGTCGTCGAGGCGGAATTCGAGGAAGCGGGCGATGAGGATGTGGTCCGCAAGCTGCTGGGCGATCTGACGACGGCCGGGGTGGCGATTGACGACGCTGCCGTGCGCGCCGCGCTCGAGGCCAAAACGAGCGAAGCGCGCGCGCAGCTGATGGGCGGCGCCTGATGCCGATGGCGGCTGCCGAGATCGAGGCGCTGATCCTTGCCGCGCTGCCCGATGCGCAAGTGACGATCACCGATCTGGCGGGAGACGGCGATCATTATGCCGCGCATGTGGTCTCATCCTCGTTCGCCGGGCAATCGCGCGTGGCGCGGCACAAGGCGGTTTACGCCGCGCTCGGTGAGCGGATGGGCGGCGTGCTCCATGCCTTGCAACTGACCACTGCGGTTCCCACCTGAACGCTGTTGATGAACCCGGCCGCGCGGCCCTGATCCAAGAAAGCAAGCAATCATGTCGACCAACGATCGCATTACCGAAATCGTCGAGGGCAACGATGTCGTCCTGTTCATGAAAGGCACGCCGCTGTTTCCGCAGTGCGGATTTTCGAGCAAGGCTGTGTCCATCCTCGAGCATCTGGGCGTTGCCTTTGCCTCGGTCGACGTGTTGCAGGATTCCGAAATCCGCCAGGGGATCAAAGCCTTCTCCGATTGGCCGACCATTCCGCAGCTTTATGTCAAAGGCGAATTCGTCGGGGGCTCGGATATCATGATCGAAATGTTTCAGGCCGGCGAGCTTGAGCAGATGCTCACCGATGCCGAGGTTGCCCGCGCCGGATAAGCGGTCGCGCTCGCGGGCCTGCGCGGGGGACCTTTGCGTGAGTTTTCGGGAACGTCCGGGGAGGCGGAACCGGGAGACCGGGGGGACCGGTTCCGCCTCTAGGAAAACATCTTCGGGACATGATCAGCTATGCACGGGCCGTGCCAACTGCTGAAAGTCCCCGAAATCTAAGAGTTACATACGGTAGCGGCGTCTGCTTGGTTGCTACCTTGTAAGCTTTACCGACACGGTCGGTAAAGTAGGCCAGCGGCTCTTGGCAAGTTGTCGCCGCCGTTGCATGGTCGCCCAATGGAAAATCTGGAAGATCAAGGCGCGCACGATGATGCCCCGCCTGCAACCCCTGCGGCCACGGTGGTGGTGTTTCGCCGCGATGCCGGGGGCGGGTCGGCGCAGTTGCTGCTGGTTGAGCGCGCGGGCAGTCTGGTTTTCGCCGGCGGGGCGACAGTCTTCCCGGGGGGGAAAGTTGATCCAGCAGATTATGAACTGGCGCATGCCGTCGCCGGTGAACTTGAGCACGACGACGCGGCGGGGCGGATTGCCGCGATCCGCGAAACGCTTGAGGAGACGGGGCTGGCCATCGGCATGACCGGCGCGATCGATGCCGCGCGCGCGGCGCAGGCGCGCGCATTGCTGCTCGAAACCGGGTGCCTTTCGGATGTGCTTGCAGCGTTTGATTGGGCGCTTGATCTGGAAGCTTTGGTGCCGTTCGCCCGTTGGCTCCCGCAGCACCGCAACATGCGGGTGTTCGATACGCGCTTTTATCTGGCCGATCTGGGCACAGGTGCGGTCGATGTCGTGGTCGATGCCACCGAAAACCGCCATCTGTTCTGGGCAAGCGCGGCCGAGGCGCTGCGCCTCGCGAACGATGGAGCGATCAAGGTGATCTTTCCGACCCGGCGCAATCTGGAGCGTCTGGCGCAGTTTGATGATTTCGCCGCTGCGCGCGCGCACGCGCTGGCTACCCCGATCATCACCGTGACACCGCGCATTGAATGGCGCGATGGCCGCCAATGGCTGGCGATCCCAAGCGATGCGGGCTACCCGATCGATGGCGAAGCTCTCGCGTCCGCCGCACGGGCCTGAGCCGCGTCTGCGCAGACGTGCTTAGCAAAGCTTAGCTTCTCGTTAACCTTTGCACCCTACACCGGCGTTGGAGGTTCAAGATGAAGCTTGCCAAGTTCCAGCCCGTAGCGTTCCCCGATCCGCGTGACAGCGCGGCCGCGGTCGCCGAGAACCCCGCAGCTGCGCGGCTCGCCGCAGACGACGATGCTTTCGTGGCGTCGCCCGTGCATCGCCTGCAATCGGAACTATCAGTCTTTGCGTCCGGTGCCGAATTGCCCGCGGGCGATCGGTATCCCGGCTGGTTCAGGCTGGGCTTCCCGGTCGCAGCCTCAGGCCTCTTGTGGTTCGGAATCCTGCGTCTGACGGGTGTGGTTGGCTAAGACCGTCGTCAGAATACGAGAAACGCGAGCGCCACCCAAAATGCCAAGCTGATCAGGAGGGCAATCGACAGCCCCCGCATGCTTTTTGCATCTTCGAAATCCGACATCCGCGAGGTCGGCATGGGCCGGGATCTCCCCGGAAGATTGTTGGTCATCCTGCGTTCCCGTCTTATCCGCCACCGCTTGCTGCATCTGGCTGTTATTCGTGATCAATGTCCGAAATCGATACAGATTTCTATGCGATCGAAAAGAAAATTACAACCTGTGTAACAATCATCCGCCTCGCGCGTTCCGCTACCTGACACGCAGAGCGGAATTTTTGCGTTGGAACAGGTGAGTACGGTGGCGCGCGGCCGTGCGGCGCGGGCCGGAGCAGCCCCGGCCTTGCAGGAGCCGGTTCGGGCTCAACATTGAGTTATCCACATTTTCCTCGCTGCCCTCGCACCTTGAAGGGGGCGCGGATCGCCGCTTTACCCTGGTTTTGCGGTCATCAGCCACGTCGCCACGACCAGCGGCGCAAACGATACAAGACCCCAGATGATCCACAGCCGGCAATCGCGATAGTAGCTGGCGGGGACAGTCCCGCCATTCTTGAACGCCCGGGCGGCGCGTGCCTGGCGAATCTGCAGCGGCAGCAGCACGAACAGCCAGACCATACCGGACAGGGCGAAGCAGATCTGGCTGTAGACCAGCCAGGTGCCCTCGAACGGCGAGAGCCGCGCGGCAAAGAGCGCGCCATAACCGCCGGCGACCGTCAGGATGATGCCCCACAAGGTCAGGCTGATATCGGTGAGCGTGACCAGCCGCTGTGCAAAAGCGATGATCACGGGATTGCCGGTGCGATCCGCGAAAAACTTCCAGATCGCGGTCGCGGTCACATTGCCGAGCAGCATTACCACGCCGGTGATATGGATGAATTTGGCGGCTTCGTAGAGCATTGTCGGCGCCTCTCTAAGGACCGTGACACCCGGCAACAAGCCTTCCCGCAGGGCAAAGGTGCAAGCGCACCGCTTCCGGCGCGGCCGTGCGAACTGCCAATATCAAAGCACTTCTTTAAGCCTTTCAAACTATGAAGAATAACTGATTGCGAGGCGCGCTTGGCTGATCGTGTTCCGCAAGACTTGGCGCGTCGGTGCAGTGCCATCATCAACAAGTCTGGTCTTGCACATCTGTCGCTTCTGTCACCAAAGTGAAAAAGCCGGGTGCAACGGCCAAGTCCGTAGTCAGTGGCTGTAACCGGATGTATACTGCGGGTGGAAGTCAGGAATCGGGCTGACGAAGTTCACAGCGTGCGTTGTGTCGGACTGAAACGAAGACGGTGCGCTTCATCGAAGCCTGGAGGATTTGTGCGAACCAACGGGTCTTGCTGGCGTCTGGCCTCGCTGTTTGGCGGAATGGGTCTGGTTGCGCTGTGCGCGATCCCGGCGCCTTGGGCTGAGACGGCCTCGGCTCAATCGGTCCGGCCCACCAACGGGGTGGGTACGCCGTTCGAGCTGTCGTTCTGGCAGTCGGTGGACAGCAGCGGCGACCCCGCCCAATACGACGAGTACTTGCGGCAATATCCCGACGGCACATTCAGCGCGCTGGCGCGCCTCAAGATTGCCTCGCTGCGGAAAAATCCGGTGATCCCCGCAGAGCCGGTCGTGGCGGCCCCGCAGCCCAGCGCCCCTGCGGCGCTTGTCCCGCCGCCGGCGCTTGCCTCACCGCCGGTGCCCGCTGCCGCCAGACTGGCCAACGCCGCCTTGACGCTGCCCGCAGCGCCAGCAAGCGCAATGCCAGCAGCTGCAATGCCTCCGGCAGCGCCCGCTGTCGCTGCGGGGCAGGGCGCACCCGCCCCCGCCGCCGCCGGGGATCAGGCTGCGGAACTGTCCAGTTTGCTGGCGATGCTGGCCGGCACGCAGGAGAACGCGGCACCCGGTTTGCCCAATAAGATCACGGCTGCTTCCGCAGTGCCGCCGCCGCCGCAACTGGCACCGGTGCCCGATGTTGCCTTGCCCGCCTCGTTCTGCTCGGCCGAGGCGCGCAATACCTTTCATGATCAGGTGTATCGAACCGCGCTGGGCGCGGCCAAGAGCAACAACGACAACGCAATCGCCTATCTGCGGCAATTGCAAGGGATCTACGACGGGTACGAGCTTGGCCGCGACACTCGCGCGATGAACGAGCTGGCCGCGCAGGCGCGCGCTTATCAGGTCGAAGCGGCGCAGGCGTTTGCCGTGCAGACCGATCTGGTCGGCAGATTTCCAGCGCTGATGGCGGTTCCCATTCGGCCATGCAAGGCGGCGAAGTGAAGCACGGCGCGCCGCTTGGCCTCTTGCTGGCGCTCGCGCTGGCCAATCCCGCGCAGGCTGCCTGCGCGGACCGGGAGGTCGCGAACGCCGCGCGGCTTACCGAATTCCAGACGATGATGATGGCGGTTTCGCTGCGTTGTCTGACTATCGGGGTCGACATGCGCAACGATTTTGACGCGATGACAACGCGGTACAGCGCTGATTTTTCGGGTGCGGACGAGCAGGTGCGCCGCTTTTTCGGGCCCCCGACGAAAAAGCGCGGCGGCGCCTACGACCGATATGCCGTAGTGGTCGCCAACAAGTATGGCGGAGGTACGACCACGCCGCGCAATTGCAAGCTGCTGAACAAGGTGGTGACCACCGTGACGCGCATCAGCGATGGCGGCACAGCGCTCGTGGCTGTTGCCGGGGCAATGATCCCGCGCTCCACGCTCGAGGCGCTGAGCTGCCCGGAAAAAGCGCCGCCGGGCAGCGAGAAGCCATGAACCGCTGCGGCGCGCGCTATTTCAGGATGACAATCGATCCGGCGTGATCGGGCAGCGGCAGCGCGGGGGCACCGGTGGCGGCGATAAATTCCTCCACCGCCCGGCGTACGCCCATGTAGCGGCGATTGTTGTAATCGTGGACGAAAATGCAGCCGCCTTGGTTTAGCCGGGGATAGAACCACGCGAGGCCTGCCGCGGTGGGGTCATACAGATCGACATCGAGGCTGACGAACGCGAACTCGTCTTCCACGCCTTGCGTGCTGTCAGGGAAAAAGCCTTTGTGCACTAGCACTTGCGACTTGTCGGCCATCCGCGAGAGCACCAATTCGACGCTGGTGTCTTGAAAGTCGCCCAGCGCGGCCCCCGAAAGCTGGCCTTTGGTCTCGGCGGCGAGGTCTTTTTCGGCAAAGCCTTCGAACGTATCGAACAAGTGCAGGCGGCGACCGGGAAACAGCCGGTTGAGCAAGGCGGCCTGCTCGCCCTGATAGACGCCAAGCTCGCCCACCGCGCCGGGAATGGCTTGTGCATTGATGCGTTCTGCTGCGAGCCGGAAGGCATGGCGGCGGACGAAGTCTTCGCCTGCACCCGATTGCGGCATCCCGGGCGTTTCTGGCCACAGGTACATTGTGGCGACCCCGGCTGCGGCAATCCGCAAGCCCAGCTTTTGATTGAGCGCGGCGATATCGGCATTGACCGCAGCGCCGAGCGCCTCGCTGTAGCTGGGGTAATAGGCATGGATGCGGTCAGCCGGGACGCCGAGCGCTGCCAGCTGCGCGCGGATGGGATCTACCGCGCGCGCGGTGATGACAACGCAATCGGGGGCCAGCGCGGCAAGATCGCTTACGGCCATGACGCGGTGACCTTCCACTATCCGGCCATGCCTCGCTGGGTTGTTGTCTCCTAGCCCGGCAACCGTGATGTCGGCGGGCAGGATGCTGAGGAAGTCCTTGAGCGCGCTGCCGGTGCCTACAATTCCGATGGTCGTCATGTCCGGTTCCTTGAGTATGTCGCAGGCACTGGTGATCTCGCGCCGCCGTTATCAAGCTTTGCCCAGCGCAACAAGGTGGCCGGGCAGCGGCCCGCTGGTGGTCGCGCGCCGCATAAAGCGCGGCAATCGGCGCGCGGAGGCGTAGCCGGGCAGATCGGGCGGTGTTTTTGCAAGCATGGCGATCGCCAAGCTGAAGCGGGCGCCAGGCAGGCATATCTGCCCGGCGCCCGCTTTTGTTGCGGCGCTGCCCAGGGTCCCTGTTCCCAACGGGCGCAAGTCAGGCCATCATGGTGCCTCATCGGGGAGGAACGGGTGCCGGCATTCACGCATTGGAGCAGGGCCATCGCGGCGTTCATGGCACTGCTCGTCGCCGTGCAGCCTGCCGGGGCCGCTGCGCGCGGCTATCGTCATTTCATCGAGGGGCCGCGCACCGGCCCCGCGCCCGCCGAAGTCACGGGCGGGCTGCTGCTGATGGGCGGCGGTGATCGCCATCCCGCTGCGCTGCGCTGGTTCTTTGCCAAGGCCGGCCACGGCCACATCGTGATCCTGCGCGCTTCGCAAAAGGGCGAGATCGGCCGCGAATTCGTGCGCGAGGTCGGCGGAATCCGTTCGGCCGAAACCTTCGTCATTACCGACCGCCGCGCGGCTTATGATACCAAAGTCCTCGCGGCGCTGCGCGCGGCCGACGGCATTTTCCTGTCGGGCGGCGATCAGGCGCGCTATGTGCGGCGCTGGGGCGGCACTCCCATCGCGCAGATCATCGATGCGCATGTCGCGGCGGGCAAGCCGCTGGGCGGCACCAGCGCGGGGCTCGCGGTGCTGGGCGAATATCTTTATGGCGCGATGGACGATGGCAGCATCACCAGCGCCGAGGCGCTCGCCGATCCGTTTGGCCCGCACACCACGATCGAGCGCGATTTCCTGCACATTGCCGCGCTGCGGGGTGTGATCACCGACAGCCATTTCAAGGAGCGCGACCGGCTGGGGCGCTTGTTCGCGTTCCTCGCCAAGGCGCAGAGTTTGCAGCCGCCGGGCGCGCGGGCACTGCTTGGCCTGGGTATCGATGAGAATGCGGCCTTGACCGTGGAGCCCGATGGCACCGCGCAAGTCCATACCGCGCAGCCGGACGGCGGGGCGTGGCTGGTCGACGGCGCGAGCCTGCGGATGGCTGCTAGGCCCGGGCCGCTGGTCGTGGCCAGTGTGCGCGTGATCGGGATCGGCCCCACATCGCGGCTCTCGCTGCCCGGCGGCGAGGTCTTGCGCCCGGCGTTCATCCGCGACTATGCGGCCGAGGGCAACGCGGCGAAGCTTGTCCGCGAATTGCCGCTGCCTCGACAATAAGCGCCTAGATCAGCCCCTTGGCTTTGAGCGAGACATGGCCCTCGCGCCCGATAATCACGTGATCGTGCACCGCAACACCCAATAGCCGCCCGGCTTCCATGATCTTCTGCGTGATCTGGATATCGGCGCGGCTGGGTTCGGGGCTGCCCGAAGGGTGATTGTGGACAAGGATGAGCGCGGCCGCGCCGATATCCATCGCCTTGTGGATCACCTTGCGCGGATGGATCGCGGCTTCGTCAATATCGCCGTCGGCCACTTTGTCGTCGAGGATCAGGCGGTTCTGCGTGTTGAGGTAGAGCACGCGCACCCGCTCATGCGTAAGATGCGCCATGTCGATGTGCAGATAATCGAGCAGCGCGGACCAGCTCGACAGCACCGGCAGTTCCTGCATCACCGAGCGGGCGAGGCGGCGCGAGGCGATGGCCGCGATGCGGATCGCGGCGGCGGCGGTTTCCTTGATCCCCGGCGTTGCCATCAGCGCGCGCGGATCGGCATTGAACACACCTGCCAGACTGCCGAAGCGCTGCAACAGCATGCGCGCCAGCGGCTTTACATCCTGCCGGGGGATCGCCGTCATCAGCAGGTATTCGATCATCTCGTGATCGGCCAGCGCATCGTCGCCGCCTTCGAGCAGGCGCTTACGCAGCCGGGCGCGGTGGCCCGAGGGATCAAGACCGACCTCGCGCAGACGGTTCTCGCCTGACTGATGGCGCCCGCGTTCGGGAAAAAGGGGAGAGGTGTCGTCCATGCCGTGCACAGCGTGTGTGCCCGCAGCGGCGCGGCGGCGCAAGCTACGTGGCGGGGGAAAGTGCTTCCGAACTGGCGAGGCCCGCGTCGACCGGGCAGGCGCTGCAGACTTGCTCGTTGCACAAGCGGCAGATGCGCAGCGCCTCGGAATTGCTCGTGACCAAAGCGGCGAGCAGCGTTTCGCAGGTTTGCGCAAAGGCCGCCTGCTCGGCGGCGGGCAACAGCGCCAGCGCGCGGGCCACCGCGCTTTGCCGCCCCCGTGCGATCGCAGCAGCAGCGGCTTCGCCCGCGGCGGTAAGATGGAGCGCGACGCGGCGGCCGTCTTCATCGCTGGTGCGGCGCTCGATCAGGCCGGCGGTTTCGAGCCGGTCGACCAGCCGGACCGCGCCGGGATGCGACAGGGCGACCCCGGTGCGCAGGGTATCGATGCTCATTCCCGGAAGATGCGCCGCCAGCATCAAGGCGGCGGCTGCCGGTCCGCGCTCGGCCACGATGTTGTCCGTGGCCAAGGCAATGGAATCGGCAATCGCGAGCGCAAGCGCACCGACGATGTTCATGTCGCGCATGGAAACCATGCCTTCTACTATATGCTTCGCGCATAGACTTCAAGGTGTGACCGAGTTATATGCATGGGGCACACAAAGTGCGCCGGTCCCGCCATTTCGCTTCCGGCCTCTTGCAAAGGAAAGACCATGTTGATCTCACAAGCTCTTGAACAGCGTCTGGCCTCGGCCGGTCAGGCGATCCTGCGGTACAGTCTGGTATTCTTCTTCCTCGCCTTCGGCCTGTACAAATTCACCCCGCAGGAAGCGGCAGCGATTGCCCCGCTGATGGCGCATTCGCCGTTCCTGTTCTGGGCCGGTCCGCTGCTCGGCGAGCAGATGGCCTCCAATCTCATCGGCGTGATCGAGATCGCGTTCGCGGCGATGGTCGCGCTGCGCCGCGTCGCACCGGGCGTTTCGGGCTGGGGCAGCCTCGGCATTGCTGGCGCGCTGGTGATGACGCTCAGCTTCCTGTTCACGACCCCTGGTCTCGATCCGCAATCGAGCGATGCCGGCTTCCTGCTCAAGGACCTGACGTTGCTGGGTGCGGCGCTGTGGAGCGCTGCCGAGGCCTTCGCTGCGGCCCGGACCGGCAAGACCTCCGCCGGCCCCGCGATGGGCAAGGCTGCTTCGCTGGCTGCCTGATCGCACCGTTTGACGATATACTGCGCTACTGGCCGCGCCGGGCTGATCATGCCCGGCGCGGTTCAGTTGTGCCTGGTGCCCGCCCAGCCGTGCAGACTTGATTGCCTATGCCCGGGCATTGCGCAACAAGGGCCGGATGGCGGACATAACCGACATGGCGCAAGGCCCAGAAACGGACGCAGTTCCGGATGCGGCAGCGAATCGGTCGCCAGCGCCCCGGCGAAGAATGGCCCGGCGCGCGTGGCTGCTTGGCGGCGGCACGCTGATTGTCATCGTCGCCGGGCTCTGGCTGGCGCGGGTCGATCTGGCGCGCGGGATCATCGATCGGCAGCTGAGCACGCTGGACCTGCCGGTGCGCTATCGCATCGTCTCGATCGGCCCGGGCATGCAAGTGTTGCGCGATGTGGTGGTCGGTGATCCGGCGCGGCCCGACCTCACGATCGAGCGCGCCGAAGTGGGCGTGGACTATACCCAAGGATGGCCGAAGCCGGGCAAGATCACGCTGCTCAAACCAAGGCTTTATGGCACATACCTGAATGGCAGACTGAGCTTCGGTGCGCTCGATCGGGTGCTGTTTGCACCCACCGCCGACAAGCAGGCGCCGCTGCTGCCCGATTACAACGTCACCTTGATCGATGGCCGCGCGGCTTTGGCCAGCGACTTCGGGCGGCTGGGCATCAAGCTCGATGGCGCGGGGCCGCTGCGCGGCGGTTTTGCAGGCTCGCTCGCGGTGGTCGCACCGGCCCTTACGCTGGGGCCCTGCGCTGCCGGGCGCACCACCGCGTTCGGCCGGCTCAGCGTCGATCAGCAGCAGCCGCGCTTTCAAGGACCGCTGCGCATGGCGGCGCTGCGCTGCGCAGGCGGGATTGCGGCCGCGCCTGCGGCCCTGACGCTCGACGCAACGCTGGACAAGCGTTTGCGCGATGTGCGGGCGAGCGGGGATCTGCTCGGCGGCGCAATCTCCGCCCAGCAAGCGCGGCTGGCTTCGCTGGCGCTGCGCTTTGGTGTGTCGCTCACGGATGGGGCGCTGAACGCGCGTTTGTCGGGTAAGGCAGGAAAGGTCGAGACCGCCTCGGCCGCGGCGGAGCAGGTGGCATTCGACGGGCTGGTGCGCGCCCGCGCGGGTTCGCCCGGGCTCGATGTGCGCGGCACGCTCGATGCGCGGTCGCTCCGGCGCGGACCGGCGGTGGATCAGGCGCTGGCATCGGCGCAGGGGAGCGCGGCGGGCACCTTGCTCGCCCCGATGATCGGCCAGATCCGCGCGGCATTGGCGCGCGAGGAAAGCGGCAGCCACCTCACAGCCGATGTGGTCTATGGGCAAGGGCCCGGGGGAGCATGGCACGCCGGGGTGCCGCGCGCGTCCTTGCGCGGCGGAAGCGGGCAGGGTCTGATCGATCTGTCGCGCGTCGCGGTCGCGGGTGACGGGGCGCGCCTGCCGCGCTTCAGCGGCAATTTCATCACCGGCGGCGCTGGCCTGCCGCAGATTCGCGGGCGGGTGGAGCAGGATGCGGCGCGGGCCACGCTGCTCGATCTGGCCATGCCGGCCTATCGCGCCGACGGAAACTCGCTGGCGGTGCCGACGCTGAAGATCGTGCAAAGTGCCGATGGCGCAATCGGCTTTTCCGGCTTGGTCAAGGCCACGGGCGCGATCCCGGGGGGCAGGGCCGACAATCTGGTGCTGCCGCTGCTCGGGGCGGTCAGTACAGGCGGCGCATTGGCGCTGTTTCCCCGCTGCGTCACCCCGCGCTTCGACCGGCTGACTTTGGGCGCCGCCGTGCTCGATGCCCGCGCGATCACGCTGTGCCCGGCAGGCAGCGGGGCGATCGTGCAAAGAGGGCCGCGCGGCACCGCGCTGGCCGCCACTGTGCCCGCGCTGGCGCTGACCGGGCGGCTGGGGACAGCGCCGCTCAGTGTGACCAGCGGGCCGGTCAGCCTGCGCTGGCCCGGCGCGCTCACTGCCAGCGCGGTCACCGCCGTGGTCGGTCCCCCGGACGCGCAAAACCGCTTTTCGCTCGCTGCGCTCGCGGCGCGGCTCGGCGGGGATCCGGGGGGTACGGCCATGGCTGGCACCTTTTCCGGCGCGGCGGGGCGACTCGCTGCTGTCCCGCTCGATCTCACCCAGGCAGCAGGCGCGTGGCGCTATGGCGGCGGCATTCTCACAGTGTCGGGCGCGCGCTTCGATCTTGCCGATCGCGCGTCACCGGCGCGGTTCGAATCGCTCATGGCGCAAGATGCCGCACTCACCTTCCAGAACAATCGTATTTCTGCCAATGCCTTACTCAGAACAGCGAAGGGTAAGCATCAAGTTGTTCGCACCGAAATTGCGCATGACCTGACGAGCAGCAGGGGCAGCGCCGATCTGGCGTTCGATGGGCTTGCCTTCGATGACGGCAAGGGCGGGCTGCAGCCTGCCGATCTCTCCGTGCTCGCCAAGGGCTACATCGCCAATGTTGTGGGCAAAGTGACCGGAAACGGCCGTATCGATTGGGATGCCACCACGCTCACCAGCACCGGCAGCCTGACCACGCGGCAGCTCGATCTTGCTGCCGCGTTCGGACCGGTGAAGGGCATTTCGGGAACACTGCGCTTCGTCGATCTGCTCGGCATGGTCACCGCGCCGCATCAGGTGCTCAAGGTCGCCTCGGTCAATCCGGGCATCGAAGTGACCGGCGGGGTGGTCGATCTCGAACTGCGCCCCGATCAGGTGATCCGGTTGAACGGCGCGCAATGGCCGTTTCTGGGCGGATCGATCGCGCTCGAGCCGAGCGACCTGCGCATGGCGCTGGCCGAGGAGCGGCGGCTGACTTTGACCATCGTGGGCTTCGATGCCGCCCGTTTCCTCGAGCACATGCAATTGGGCAATATCGCGGCGACCGGCACGTTCGACGGACACCTGCCGCTCGCTTTCGACGACAAGGGCGGGCGAATCCTTGGCGGCATGCTGGTGTCGCGGCCACCGGGCGGCAACGTCTCCTATATCGGCGCGCTGAGCTACAAAGATCTCTCGCCGATGGCCAATTTCGCCTTCGATGCGCTGAAATCGATGGATTACAAGTATATGACCGTGGGCATGCGCGGCAATCTGGCGGGCGATCTGGTCACCGATCTGCGCTTCACCGGCATCCGGCAGGGCCAGGGCACCAAGCAGAATTTCCTCACCCGGCGCGTGGCCCGGTTGCCGCTGCAGTTCAACATCAATATCCGCGCGCCGTTCTACCAGCTGATCACCTCGATCAAGGGAACCTACGATCCCGCGTTCGTGCGCGATCCGCGCACGCTCGGCTTGGTCGATGCGCGCGGCCGCCCGGTCCAGAGCGCTGCCGCGCCGCCGCCGGCCGCCAAGCCCGCGCTCAAGCCTGCGGGCCTGACCATTACCTTTCCCGAAGCTGCGAACCGCATTCAGCAGCCCGCAAGCGAACATAAGCCATAAAGGAGCCCGCAATTGACCAGATCACGCAACCCTGCAACGATCCGCCGCATGAACAGCAGCGCGGACACACATCGATCTGGAACATGGCGGTTACCGGCGGCGGTCTTGCCGCTGGCGTTGATGGTGGGGGGCTGCATAACCGTGAAAGCGCCGGACAAACCGATCGTGATCGAGCTGAATATCAATATCAAGCAAGAAGTCATCTACCGTCTTGCCGCCGATGCCGCGCAGACGATTGACAAGAACGCGGAGATTTTCTGAAATGGCGCGCAATTTCATCAACATCCAGTCAGCTTTGGCGCTGACAGCGCTCGCCGTCCTCGGCGCGAATCCCGCTTTTGCGCAGCGCGATCCGGCTTATGCCGCCGCGCGCGAAGCGGGGCAGGTGGGGGAGCGTGCCGATGGCTATCTTGGCTATGTCGTGGCGGCGTCGCCCGCATTGCGCGCGGTGGTCGAGGACATCAATATCAAGCGCAAGGCGGTCTATGCGCAAAAGGCGCAGGCCAATAATGCCACGCTGGAGGAGTATGCGTTTACTTCGGGCTGTGTGCTGATCGGGCAGACCAAACCGGGCGAGAAGTATCAGGCCCCCGATGGCAGCTGGCAGACGCGCACCGCCGCAGCGCCGCAGCGCGATTCGCGCTGCCCGTAAGACCGCAATAGCGCCGCAACAAGACGCGCATAGCGCGGCAGGACAAGGTTTTGCGGCATTGCTGCACTGCGGTTGACTTGCCCCCCCTCGCTTCCTAAAGGGACCGCGCCCTTGTCGGGGGAAGCGCTGACCGCGCCGGGCCATTTCCAATGCGTGTGTGCCTTATGATGTGCGCACTTGAGAAGGAGGGCCGGCGTGGAAGACGAACCTTCCGAACAAGACCGCACCAGCGCGGAATCCCGCATCGCGTCGCTCGAGAGCAGGCTTGCCGCCGCTCGGGAGAGCGAAGCGCAGCGGACCCGCAGCGGGCAGCAGGGCGCCGATGCGGGATACCGCTTGGGCAACCGGGTGCTGGCTGAATTGCTGGGCGGGATGATTGGCGGAGCAGCGGTTGGCGTGGCCATTGATTGGCTGGTCGGGCGCGGTTCGCACTGGGGCCTGATGGTGATGCTGTTCCTCGGAATCGCGGTCGCTTTCAGAAACATCATCCGGATTTCGAACCGGCCTTCCGAATGAGCCATCCGGGCGCAGGCGGCATGCCGGTTTTGTTTAACAGCTGAGTGGGACTGCGCGTGGCAGCTGAAGCCAAAGTCGATCCGATGCACCAGTTCATGATCGAGCCGATGTTCGGCACGGATAACTGGGCGATTGCCGGATTCCACATCCCTTTCACCAATTCCGCGCTGTGGATGCTGATGTCCGCGATTGCGCTGTATGTCTTCATGATGGGCGGCATGCGCCGTGAACTCGTTCCCGGCCGCTGGCAGATGGCGGTCGAAAGCATGACCGGGTTCATCGACAACATGCTCGAAGCGAACATCGGCAAGGAAGGGCGGGGCTATCTGCCCTATGTCTTCTCGCTGTTCATGTTCATCCTGTTTGCCAATCTGCTCGGGCTCCTGCCGCTGGGCCTTGCCGGTGTGCATCCGTTCACGTTCACCAGCCATTTCAGCGCCACCGGCGTGCTGGCGATCCTGTCGTTCGCGATTGTCTTGGTGGTCGGCTTCTGGAAGCACGGGTTGCACTTCTTCTCGCTGTTCATTCCGCATGGCACGCCCGCGCCGATGATCCCGCTCATTTTCCTGATCGAGCTGGTGTCGTTTCTGGTGCGTCCGTTCAGCCTCGGGCTGCGTCTGTTCGTGGCGATGATGGCCGGGCACGTGCTGCTCGAAGTGCTGTCCAGCTTCGTGATCGGCGGGACCAATGCCGGGGTGTTCTTCTTCGGCCTCGTCGCCATTCCCAGTTTTGCTCTCATGGTCGCGATCAGCGCGCTCGAAATCCTCGTTGCGGGCATTCAGGCTTATGTGTTCGCGCTGCTTACCTCGCTTTACATCAACGACGCCGAGCACCTGCACTGAGCATTCCTCGACACCGCGCCTTTAAGTTTACCGTTCAAGTCACTCCGAATTTTTCACACGACATCTCAAGAGAAGGAATGAATATCATGGAACCAGCAAGCGCAAAGCTGATCGGCGCAGGCCTCGCCGCCATCGGTGCCGGCATGGCCGCCATCGGCGTGGGTAACGTTTTCGGCTCGTTCCTCGAAGGCGCGCTGCGCAATCCGGGCGCGGCCGATGGCCAGCAGGGCCGTCTGTTCATCGGCTTTGCCGCCGCCGAGCTTCTGGGTCTGCTCTCGTTCGTCGTGGCGATGATCCTGATCTTCGTCGCCTAAGCTTTCTGCCGTCGCCGATGCTGGCTGGTAAGTGCTTCTCGCGCCCGCCAGACAGCGCGGCGCAGCGGCGAATTTTGCAGCGGTCTGCCGGAGCCTCAGCCCAAAATGCCACAGATTTCGCAACTGTCCGAATTCTACGCGAGCCAGATCTTCTGGATGCTGGTCATTTTTGGCGCGGTTTTCTTCCTCATCGGCCGGGGGATGGCGCCGCGCGTAATCGAAACCGTCGATGGCCGCAGCAAGCGGATCGCCGATGATCTCAATGCCGCCGAGGCCGCCCACCGCGATGCGGATGCCCAGGAAAAGACCTGGCGGGTCCAGTCGGCGGCGCAGCGCGGACAGGCGCAGGCGCTGATCGCGCAGGCCAAGGCTGCCGGCGCGAAAGCCACCGAAGCGCAGCTGGCGGCGGCAAGCAAAGTGATCGAAGCGCGCCTCACCGAGGCGGAAAGCCGCATCGCCGCGGCGCGTGAAAGCGCGTTGGCCGAGATCGAAACCGTGGCTGCCGAGGCTGCGGGCGATATCGCCGCGCGGGTCGCTGGCCTTACGGTCGATGCCGAAGCCGCGCGCGCGGCAGTAAAGGGTGTGCTCCATGGCTGATCTGGCTCTTCTGGCAGCAGGCGCGGCACATGCCGAGGGCGGTGAACTCAACGCGTTCGGCTTTGCGCCGGGCTGGTTCGTGGCGCTCGCGATGGCGGTGTTTGTCGGCATTCTGATCTGGCAGAAAGTGCCGGGCGTGATCACCGGCGGGCTCGACAGGCAGATCGCCGCGATCCGCAAACAGCTCGATGATGCCAAGGCGCTGCGCGCCGAAGCCGAAGCGCTTCGCGCCGACTATCTGGCCAAGATCGCGGGCGCCGAAAAGGATGCCGCCGCGATGATCGAACACGCCGGGCGCGAGGCCGAGGCGATTGTCGCCAAGGCCGAGACCGATGCGGCTGCCATGATCGTGCGCCGCGAGCAGATGGCCAATGACAAGATCGCTGCCGCCGAGCGCGCGGTGATCGACGAGCTGCGCGCCCGCGCCGCCAGCACCGCGACCGCTGCCGCCGCCGCGCTGATTGCGCAGCATCACAGCGCCGAGGCTGACCGGACGCTGGTCGACACCGCGATTGCGGGCCTCGTCAACTAACACCTGCTTCCAAATCACGGTTAACGCTCTCCTAAGGGTTTTGCCCTAATTGCTCTTGTTCAACCAAGGGCAATTCGGGTGAGCGGATGACGCGGGCGCAAATCGGCCGTTTAGTAACATGGCTTGCGGCGCTGGTGCTGGCCGCGCTGATCGCCAGCCCCGCCGCCGCTGCCAATTGCAATGTCGCGACTGCGCAAGGGGCGACCGGTCCGGCCAACTGGCAGACATACTGCTGGCTCGATTTCAGCGGCTACAACGATACCGCCGCGCGCTCCGCCGGGGGCCAGGCCTATTCCTACACGCTGCCCGATGGCACGGTGATGACCTTCCGGCTGAATGTCAGCGGCGCGGCGATCGCCGGTGCCGCATCGCCGACATGGGCCGGGGCCTCGGTCGGCAACAGCTCGTTTCTGGGCATCGCCGGCCGCCCTTCGCTCTATCAGACCGCCGCCGGCACCACGATCGCGACCATCTCCAATATCGTGCTGACCCCGCCCTCGGGCGTTTCGCAGATCACCAGCTACATGTTCGTGGCAGCCGACGCCGAATCCTCCAACGAGGGCGAATCGCTCAGCTTCCAAACCAACGGCGGCAACTGGGTCATGCTCGACCAGTCCGGCCCGATCAGCGGCGGCATCTATCCCTCGATCAGCGGCACCGGCACCAATACCTTCAACGTGACCGGCGTGGGCGGCACGGTGGGCGCCTATATCGTCGGTTCGAGCACGCCGACCACGCTCACGACCACGATTGTCGGTGGCGGGCTGCAGGGGGTGATGTTCGCAGTGCGCTTCGCCACGATCCGGCTGACGATGCAGATCACCGGCGCGCGCGTGAACAGCGCCGACCAGTTCAAGTTCGACATCAACGCGACCACAGGCGGCACCACGCTGGCGACGGGCACGTCGTCGGGCACCGGTCTCGGGCCGTTCACCGCCGCCGCGCTCAGCACATCGTCGGCTGTTCCCTTGACGCTGGCGCAAACCATGGCGGCGGGCAGCGTGAGCGCGATCACCCGCTATCAAAGCAATCTCACCTGCACCAACGCCGCAGCGGGCTCATCCACCCCGCTGCCGACCGCGGTAACCACCACCAGCTACAGCTTCGGCGCGCTGCAGTTCGGCGACAACGTGACCTGCGCGTTCACCAACACCGCGTTTCCGCATTTGCGGCTGACCAAGGCGCTGGGCGGCTCGGGCCGCCGCTTCAGCACCGACCAGTTCACGATGAATATCAACCAAGGCGCGACCACTGTGGCGACCACCACCACGACGGGCACCGGCACCACGGTCAATTCCGCCTCGACCCCGCAGGTGCAGGGCAGCGCGGGCACGACCTATACTTTCACCGAAGTGGGCGCGGGCGCGACCAGCCTGACGCAATACACCGCCGTGATGGCCTGCACCAACGCCGCGAGCAGCACCACCACGCTCCCCACCACCGTCGGCGGCGCGGTGACGCCGCGAATGGGCGATGTGATTTCCTGCACGATCACCAACACCCGGCGACCCGGCAATGCCACGCTGACGCTGGTCAAGACCTCGACCGTGCTGTCCGACGGGGTCAACGGCACGACCAATCCCAAAGCGATCCCCGGCGCGGTCGTGCGCTACACCATTCTTGTCACCAATACCGGAAACTCGGCGGTCGATTCGGGCACCGTGCTGCTGATCGATTCGCTGCCCGCAGCCATGAGCGTGGGCACCGCGGCCAGCCCCACATTCGCGCAAGGCAGCCCGTCCAGCGGACTGACGTTCACCGCCGCGACCGATATCCGCTATTCCAACGCCGCCACCGCGCCGACGACCTATGCCGGATGCAGCTACACACCGACGTCGGCGTATGATCCGGCGGTGAAATTCGTGTGCATCAATCCCAAGGGCGTGATGGCCGCGTCAACAGGCACGCCGACGAGCTTTTCCATCTCGTTTCAGGCGCAGCTCAGATAAGCTCACCCCGCCCGGGTCGAGCCGCGCACCACCAGCCGCACCGGCACCCGGCGCGGATCGGCGGTCGTGCCCGACATGGCCGCGATCAGACGCGCCACCAGCAGATTGCCCGCCACTTCGAAATCGGGCTCGATCGTGGTCAAGGGCGGGGTCGACCATCCGCCCGCGCGCACGCCGTCGAAACCGACCACGCCGATCTCTCCGGGAACAGCGTAGCCGCGCCGTTCGAGCTCTTTCAGCGCGCCGAGCGCGATCTCGTCGCTCACCGCAAAGATCGCATCGAACGGTCGGCCGGATTCGGCCAGCGCGGCGGCGGCGCGGCGGCCCTGTTCCTCGCGCGGCAGCCCGCGCTCGATCCGTTGCAGCAGGGGCTCGTGGCCCGCCTCGCGCATGGCCGCGGCATAGCCGTCGAAACGCTCCTTGAACTGGCGCTGCGGCGAGGTTTCCGAGGCAAGGCACACCACGGCGCGGTAGCCGCATGCCAGCAGATGCTGCATGGCCAGCGCGGCTCCGGCGGCATTGTCGCTGCGCACCCAGGGGAAAGTGTCGCTCGGCGCGCCCCAGCAGGCCCAATGAATGCCGGGCGCCAGGGCATGGAAATAATCCCACGCGGCGGTGTTCTCGCTGGTGCCGATCACGATCAGCCCGTCGGCTTTGCGGCGCTCCTGATAGTGGCCCATGAAGTTTTCCGCGCTGTCCTGAAACGAAACCAGCACTTCAAAACCGCGTGCGGCGGCGGCGGCGCACGTGCTGCCCAGCAGCGAAAAGTAGAACGGGTTGAGATCCTTGCGGTCTTCCCCCGGACGGCAGATCATCACCACCGCCAGCGTGCCGGTCTTGCCCCGGCGCAGCCGCGCGGCGTTTTCATCCACCTGATAATTGAGCTTTTCCGCCGCCTCGCGCACGCGCTTGCGCGTCGGTTCGCTGATCGAGGTATCGCCCGCCAGCGCGCGGCTCACGGTCGACTGGCTGACCCCGGCCGCTTCGGCGACATCGAACGAGGTGACCCGGAAACTGCGCTTTTCGGGCATCTAGCGAAAGCTGTCCTTGGCGAGGCGCAGCGCCGCAAAGGTGGCCACCGCGTCCGCGCCGCCCCAGCGCGCCTGAAGCGCCGGATCATCAGCGCGCAGGAACGGGTTGGTGGCCAGCTCGCGGTCCAGCCGGGTGGGCACGGTCCACAGCCCTTCGGCGCGCCGGGCGGTTATCTCGTCCACATAGGCGGTGAGCGCGGAGTTGTCCGGATCGGCATGGACCGCAAAGCGCGCGTTCGATGCGGTGTATTCGTGCGCGCAATAGAGCGTGGTCGCGGCGGGCAGGGCTTTCAAACGCAGCAGGCTGGCCCAGAACTGGTCAGGCGTGCCTTCGAACATCCGCCCGCAGCCCAGCGCGAACAGCGCATCGCCGACGAAGGCGATTCCGGCCTCGGGCAAGTGGTAGGCGATGTGGCCCATGGTGTGGCCGCCGACGTCGATCACGTGCGCGGTGTAAGCGCCGATCTGGACGGTGTCGCCCTGCGCCACGGTGCGGTCGATCCCGGCAATGCGCGGAGCGTCCACGGCGGGGGCGATGACCTTGCAGCCTGTCGCCGCCTTGATCGCCTCGTTCCCGCCGGCGTGATCAGGATGCCAGTGGGTGTTCCAGATCTGCGTGATCGTCCAGCCCTTGGCCGCCGCCTCGCGCAAGTAGGCCTCTGCATCCGGCGTATCGATGCACGCGGTTTCACCGCTCACAGAATCGTGGAGGAGATAGCCGTAATTGTCTGACAAGCAGGCGAACTGGTGGATTTTGAGAGTCATGCTGTCCTCAGGTACGGCCTTTCGGGAAGTGCGCGACTTCGCCGGGGATGGCAACCCAATGATGTTGCGCTTCCTCCCATACCGAACGGATCGGGGCGGGAAAGGCTGGATCGGCGAACAATCCCACGGGAATGCCCACCGCGCTGGGCTTGCCGCCCGAGCGCACCCAGACAGTGGTGCCGCAGCGCGGGCAGAAGCTGGTGATGAAAGGCTGCCCGCTCGTGCCGACGCGGGTGAATTCGATGGGGGTGCCGGAAAGCGTGACATCGCCTGCGTCGAAATAGGCAATCACGCCATAGGGGCTGCCCGAACGGCGCTGGCAGGCGCGGCAATGGCAGGCCACAACTTGCTCGGCCGCCACTTCTACGTCGGCTGAAAGCTCTCCGCACTGACATTCGGCGCGCATGTGTTCTCCCCGTTCATCGCCGTGCTTAGCGTGCTGGCGCTGACAAAGCAAAAGCCCGCCCGGATCGCTCCGGACGGGCTCTTGTAGCTATGGGGATGCAAGGGCCGTGGCCCTTGCATCCCCGGAGGTTCTTACTGCTTGGCTTTGAGCGCGGCGCCCAGAATGTCGCCGAGCGAGGCACCGGCGTTGGACGAGCCGAACTGCTCCACCGCTTCCTTCTCTTCGGCCAGCTGGCGGGCCTTGACCGAGAAGTTGGGCTTTTTCGAGCGATCGAAGCCGGTGACCATGGCATCGAGCTTCTGCCCGACCTGGAACCGGTCCGAACGCTGCTCGTCGCGGTCGCGGCCCAGATCCGAGCGCTTGATGAAGCCGGTGGCTCCATCGTCGCCGGCCTGCACTTCGAGCCCGCCATCGCGCACTTCGAGCACGGTCACGGTGATGATCTCGCCGCGGCGCAGGCTCTCGCTGCTGCTTTCCGAGACGCCGCCAGCGGCCGGCGCGCCCTTTTCAAGCTGCTTCATGCCCAGGCTGATGCGCTCTTTCTCGACATCGACGTCGAGCACGACCGCGGTCACCTGCTCACCCTTGCGGTGCAGCGCGAGCGCGTCTTCGCCCGAGATGCCCCACGCGATATCCGACATGTGGACCATGCCGTCGACATCGCCGTCGAGCCCGATGAACAGGCCGAATTCGGTCGCGTTCTTGACTTCGCCCTGCACGGTCGAACCGACCGGATGCTTCTCGGCGAAGCCTTCCCATGGGTTCTGCTGCGCCTGCTTGAGGCCGAGGCTGATACGGCGCTTGTCGCTGTCGACTTCGAGCACCAGGACTTCGACTTCCTGGCTGGTCGAGACGATCTTGCCGGGATGGACGTTTTTCTTGGTCCAGGACATTTCCGAAACGTGGACCAGGCCTTCGATACCGGCTTCGATTTCGACGAACGCGCCATATTCGGTGATGTTGGTGACCATGCCGCTGAGCCGCGCGCCGACCGGATACTTGGCGACAACGCCGTCCCACGGATCGCTTTCGAGCTGCTTCATGCCCAGGCTGATGCGCTGGGTGTCCTGGTTGATGCGGATGATCTGCACCTTCACCGTGTCGCCGATGGCGATCACTTCGCTCGGGTGATTGACCCGCTTGTAGCTCATGTCGGTGACATGGAGCAGGCCGTCGATGCCGCCCAGATCAACGAACGCACCGTAATCGGTGATGTTCTTGACCACGCCGTCGATGATCTGGTTTTCCTTGAGGTTCAGGATCAGGCCCGAACGCTGCTCGGCGCGGGTTTCCTCGAGCACGGCGCGGCGCGAGACCACGATATTGCCGCGGCGGCGATCCATCTTGAGGATCTGGAAGGGCTGGGGAATGTCCATCAGCGGGCCGACATCGCGCACCGGGCGGATATCGACCTGGCTGCCGGGAAGAAACGCCACCGCGCCATCGAGATCGACGGTGAAGCCGCCCTTGACGCGGCCGAAGATCACGCCGTCGACGCGCTTGCCTTCGCCAAACTCGCTTTCCAGCTTGTCCCACGCGGCTTCGCGGCGGGCGCGGTCGCGGCTGAGCATCGCTTCGCCGTCGGAATTTTCAACGCGGTCGACATAGACTTCGACTTCGTCGCCGACCGAGAGGCCGTGCGCCTGGCCGGGCATGGCGAATTCGCGCAAAGGCACGCGGCCTTCGCTCTTCAGGCCGACGTCGATAACCGCCTTGTCGTTTTCGATCGCGGTAACGGTGCCTTTTACGACGCGGCCTTCAAAGCCGCCGTCCGAGCTGCCGCCCAGCGATTCGTCGAGCATCGCGGCGAAATCGTCGCGCGTGGGGGATGATGCCATGTGTTCTAGGTATCCTGCATGCTATGTTTCCGGCCAGGCGGTTGGTTCCGCCGGTCTTTCTCCGCGCTACGCACCATGCGCGCGCGGGCCAAAAGGGCCGCAGTGCCCGCCGCGCCGAATGCGCGGAAGACATCCCGCGTGAAGCAAACTCCACGCCGGACCGCGCGCCCTTAGGCAAGCACCCTGCAAAAAGCAAGCAAAACGAGGGGCTACGTGCGCGTTTCGCGCCCCGATCAGGCGGCGAGGCGGCGAACCGTGCCGCCGTGCTCGGCTTCCGAGGTTTGAAAGTGCACGACCAGCGCGGAGAGGCCGTTTGCCTCGGAGGCGAGCGACCGCGCCGCAGCCGTGCTTTCTTCAACCATCGCGGCGTTGTGCTGGGTCATCCGGTCCATGTCGCCCACCGCGGTGTTGATGCGTTCGAGGCTGGTGGCCTGGCTCGAGGCATCGTCGGCGATCTCGGTCACCAGCGTGGCGACGCCGCGCACGCGGTTTGCCAGTCCCTCGAGCACGGTGCCGGCATTGCCGACCAGCGCCACGCCGCTGGCCACTTCGCGGGTGCTGGTGGCGATGAGCGTCTTGATATTGCCCGCCGCATCGGCGGAGCGCTGCGCCAGCGCGCGCACTTCGGTGGCGACGACGGCAAAGCCGCGTCCCGCTTCGCCCGCACGGGCCGCCTCGACCCCGGCATTGAGCGCCAGCAGATTGGTCTGGAAGGCGATGCTGTCGATCAGGTCGATGATCTGGCCGATTTCCTGCGACGAACGCTCGATCGCCGCCATTGCGGTAACGGCATCGTTGACCACTTCGCCGCCGTTCTGGGCCTCCTGCGTGGCCAGCCCGATCACGGTCTGGACCTCGCGGGTGCGCGCTGCGGTTTCTGCAATGAGGCCGGTGACCTGCCGCATCGAATTGCTCGATTCCTCGAGGCTGGTGGATTGCAGCGCGTTGCGATTGGCGAGGTCTTCCGACGCACTGCGGATTTCCGCCGCGCCGATGGTGACATTGCGGGCAGAGCGCGCCACTTGCGCAAGCGCGCCATCCAGATGCGTGACAGCGTCATTGTATGCCCGGCGCAATGGTTCGTATTCCGGCGCAAGCGGCTGCGTGACGCGGTGCAGGAGATCGCCCGCAGCCAGCCGGTCCAGCGCGCTGGCCAGCGTTTCCACCACTTGCTGCTGCCGCTCGGCGTTCTCGCGCTGGGCGATGGCCGAGGCGCGGAACACTTCGATGGCGCGCGTGGCATCGCCGATTTCGTCGGCGCGGTGCTCGTCGGTCCGACCGACTTCGAGCTGCCCGGCGGCCATGTGCGACATCGTCTTCGCGGTTTGCGCCAGCGGTTCGAGCACCACGCGCATCAGGAGACGGATCGCCACGAAGACCAGTCCGACCGAGAGCAGCGCGGCGAACGCCATTCCGGCAATGACGAACCACACCGTGGTCATGCTCTCGGTGGTGATCTGGGCGCGTATCGTATTGGCATGCTCGCTGAGCGCGACAATGCCGGCGCGGTGCTTGACATAAAGGGCCTGCACTCTGCCAAAGCTCTCTTGCGCCGCAGCGTCATTGCCGCGCTCGAGCGCGGGCAGCAGGGTGCTGTTGATTTCGTCCCAGAACAGATCGCCTTGACGCTGGGCGCCGCTTTTCAGCTCCTGCGCCAGCATGGGATCGAGCTCATCCTCCGCCCAGCGCTTGGCGCTGGCGCGATAGGCGCTTTCGAGTGTGCCAAGATTCTGCTTGGTCTGGTTCAATATCCCGGGATTGTGCATCACCTGCGTAACTTCGAGCATCGGCTCGACGACGAACAGCGGCGGCGGCAGAATATCGGCGGTGAAGCTGCTGATCCTGTCAAGCGAGCCATAGACGGGTCCGCCAACCCTGATCTGGCTCAATCCCAAGCCGATCAGCACAAATGTGGTGATCAATACGCCGGCGATGATTGTCCCGCCGGACTTGCCTCTGCTGCTTATCGTCATGTGCGATCCCTGGTCGTCATCCGGCTGGGCTAAGCCTCGATGCCGATGTGCCTGCTAAGGGATAAGGGGTTGCAATTATGGTCAGTGCAAACCTGTGCAAAATACGTGTGCAAAGCTTACGATCAAATAAGCCATGGCCGCCGCGCCTTGCGGTTCAAGGCAACTGTGCGAGCACGTCGCGGGCGAATTGCGCCAGCGTATCATCGCGCGCGCCCATGATCACGATGCGGTCGCCTGCCCCTGCCAACGCACAGATCAAGCGGGCGCAATCCTCTCGTGCAGGAAGATGCCGGGCATGCCCGCCCAGATCATTGATCATCGCGACGATATGGTCGCTGCTGACCGAGCGATCGACGGTGCCGCCAAAATAAACCGGATCGCACAGGATCGCGATGTCGTCCGGCCCCAGCTGCGCTGCCACGACTTGCGCCAGTTCGGCCCCCATCTGGCGCAGCGGGCCGTAACCATGCGGCTGGAAAAACGCGATCACCCGGCCGGGATGCGCTTTCAGCGTGGCGAGCGTGGCCGCGATCTTTTCCGGATTATGGCCAAAATCGTCGATCACGGTGATGCCCGAGGGGCTGGTGCCGACAATGTCGAACCGGCGCGCGAGGCCGTTGAACGAGGCCAGCGCGGTAACCGCATCGGCCATCAGAACCCCAGCCGCGCTCGCCCCTGCAATCGCGGCCAGCGCATTCAAAAGATTGTGCCGCCCCGGAATGCGCAGCGCGAGCGGATAGACCGCGCCGCCAGCCCGGTCGAGCACCGCGGCGCTGATGGTGGTCGCGCCTTCGGTCACGCTATCGGGCACCACCGAGATCTGCGCCGCCGCGCCGAACCCGAAGGTCAGCGCCTGCGCCGCGCGCGGCAGCAGCGCGGCGCTTTCCGGATCATCGACATTGACCACGCCGATCCCGGCGCAGGCCAGAAAATCGCCAAACAACGCGCGCAATTCCTCGAGGCTCTTGTGATCGAGGCTGACGTTATTCAGCACCGCGACGGCCGGGCGATAAAGCGCGATCGAGCCGTCGCTCTCGTCGACTTCGGCCACGAACGCAGCGCCCCCGCCCACGCGCGCCGAGGCAAACGGCGCATCGGCGCTGACGAAGTTCTTCATCACCGCGCCGTTCATGATCGTGGGATCGCGGCCCGCCTCGGTCATGATCCAGCCGATCATGCCGGTCACGGTGGATTTGCCGCTGGTTCCGCCCACGGCAATGCCCTGCGGCGCAGCGTTGAACAGCCGCGCCAGCAATTCCGCCCGGCTCATCCGCACCGCGCCGATCGCCTTGGCGCGGACTACTTCGGGCACGGTATCTTCGACTGCGGCCGAGGCGACCAGGATCTGCATCGGCGTTTCGATGCCGCTGCCATCCTGCGGATGGAGCTTGATGCCCAGGCTTTCGAGCCAGGCAAATTTCTCCGGCGTGCGTCCCGCTTCTCGGCTGCGGTCCGATCCGGCCACCATCGCGCCTTGCCCGCGCAGGATCAGCGCCAGCGGCAGCATGCCCGAGCCGCCGATGCCGCAAAAGAACCAGGGCTGCATGGTAAGGTCGGTAGACGGCATGACGGGCCTTTTGCTTGGGTTTCCCGGTGCGGGCTAGCGCGCTTGAGAGGATGTGGCAAATCCGTGCAGACTCGCGCTACTGGCGCGCCCTGCCGCAAAGTGCTTAACACCCCTGTCATGACCCGTGTTGCGATCTGCGCGCCGTCCGCGCCGTTTTCCCGCGAAGATGCGGCCGCCGTCTGCGCGCTGGCAGCAGAACAGTATCCCGACATCGGCCTGCATTTCCACGAGCAATGCTTTGCCAGCGAAGGCCACTTCGCCGGGCCCGATGCCGCGCGGCTTGCCGCCTTCCTCGAATGCGCAAACGACCCGGGCTTCGATGCCGTGTGGTTCGCGCGCGGCGGCTATGGCGCGGTGCGCATCGCGGCTGACGTCATGGCGGGGCTGGGGGCTGCAGCGCAGGCCAAGGCCTATCTCGGCTATTCCGACGGCGGCACGATGCTCGCCGCGCTTGCGGCGGCGCGCATCGGCCAGCCGGTGCACGCGCCGATGCCCGCCGATATCCGCCGTGCGGGCGGGGAGGCGGCAGTGCTGCGCACGCTGGGCTGGCTGGCGGGCGAGCCGGGGGGGCTCGAGCCCTCGCTGGACGACGCGGCCCCGGCGGCGGCGTTCAACCTGATGACCCTCGCGATGCTGGTGGGCACGCCACTGATGCCCGATCTCGCCGGCCATGTGGTGATGATCGAGGAAGTGAGCGAATACCTCTACGCGGTCGATCGCCTGCTGTTCCATGTCACCGCGCATCTGCGGCCCATGGGGATCGCCGGTTTGCGGCTGGGCCGGGTCAGCGAGGTGCCCGAAAACGACCGCCCGTTCGGGGCCGAGCCCGAAGCCATGGTGCGCGATTGGTGCGCGCGCAGCGGTATCCGCTATCTGGGCCGCGCCGATATCGGGCACGATACCTTGAACAAGATCGTGCCGTTCGGGCTTGCGCGCCGCCGCGCCGGGGCATAGGGCGCGCCCCCAACACAGCAACAAGGCTAAACTATGCGCGCATTCGTCTTTCCCGGACAAGGCACCCAGAAGCAGGGCATGGGCGCGCAGCTTGCGCTTGCCAGCGCCGCGGCCCGCGAGGTGTTCGAGGAAGTGGACGAGGCGCTCGGGCAAAAGCTCTTTCAGATTATGAAGGATGGCCCGGAAGATGTTCTGATGCTGACCGAAAATGCGCAGCCCGCGATCATGGCCCATGCCATCGCGGTCTTGCGCGTGCTCGAACGCGAAGGCGGCATCGCGCTGGCCGACAAGGCCGACTTTGTCGCCGGCCACAGCCTGGGCGAGTATACTGCGCTGTGCGCTGCGGGTGCGTTTTCGCTGGCAGACACCGCGCGGCTGCTCAAGCTGCGCGGCCGGGCGATGCAGGCAGCGGTGCCGGAAGGGATCGGCGGCATGTGCGTGCTGCTGGGCGCCGACATCGCCAAGGCGACCGCGCTGGCACAGGCCGCTGCGCAGAATCCGGTCGCGGGCGAGCCGGCGCAAGTCTGCGCGATCGCCAACGACAACGATCCGGGTCAGGTCGTGCTTTCGGGCCACCTCGGCGCGATCGAACGTGCGACCGGGATGGTCAAGGATTTCGGGATCAAGCGCGGCATGATGCTCAAAGTCTCCGCGCCGTTTCACTGCGCGCTGATGCAGCCCGCCGCCGATGCGATGGCGCAGGCGCTGGACGAGACCCCGCCCGGCGCGCTGCGCGTCGCGCTGCTCGCCAATGTCACCGCGGCGCTGGTCACCGATCCGGCGCAGGCGCAGCGCCAGCTCGTCGAGCAGGTCACGGGCCGGGTGCGCTGGCGCGAAAGCATGGTTGCGCTCGGTGAAGCGGGCACCGACCACTTCGTCGAACTCGGCGCGACGGTGCTCGGCGCCATGATCAGCCGCACCGTGGCCGATGCAAAAGTGACGAGCGTGGTCACCATGGCCGACATCGAGGCCTTGCTGAAGGAAATGTAATTCTGTTCGCGCAGAGCTCGCAGAGATCGCAGAGGAGAGTGTGTGGCGATTGACGAGATCACGTCAAAGGTCGTCGGAGAAGCGATCCGGATCCATCGCGAACTGGGGCCGGGGTTGCTTGAAAGTGTTTATGAAACGGTCTTGGCGGCCAGTTTGCAGCGCGCAGGATACCGTGTTGCCCGGCAGGTCCCTGTTGCGATTGAATACGATGGCTTGCGGTTGGAGGGGGCATTCAAGATCGACATTCTCGTGGAAGATTGTCTGGTCCTCGAAATCAAATCGGTGGATCAATTGACAAAACTTCACGCCAAGCAATTGCTCACCTATCTGCGATTGATGAGGCAGCCCGTCGGGCTGCTCTTGAATTTTTCCGGGCTGACCATGAAGGAAGGCATCCGCCGTCTCGTCAACAACTACTACCCGGAAACATAACCCTCTGCGGCCCCTGCGGGCTCTGCGCGAACCAATCTTTGGGAGTCATCGATGAAAGACCACCTGTTCGATCTTACCGGGATGACCGCGCTGGTGACGGGGGCGGCGGGGGGTATTGGCTCCGCGATCAGCCATGCTTTGGCGCGGCAGGGCGCGCGGCTGGCGATTTCGGGCACCAATCCTGCCAAATTGCGCGCGTTTCGCGAGGAATTGAACGACAGCTACGGCGCGCGCGAAGGCGGCGATCATGTCGAGATCACCTGCGATCTGTCGAACACCGAGCAAGTCGAGCACCTCATTCCCGCCGCGATCGATACGCTCGGCAAAGTGGATATCCTTGTGAACAACGCCGGGATAACGCGGGATAACCTGTCGATGCGGATGAAGGACGAGGAATGGGACGCGGTGCTCCGCGTCAATCTCGAGGCCGCTTTCCGCCTGATGCGCGCGGCCTCGCGGCCGATGATGAAAGCGCGCTTTGGCCGGATGATCTCCATCACCAGCGTGGTCGGCGCGACCGGCAATCCGGGGCAGGCGAACTATGCCGCGGCCAAGGCGGGGCTTGTCGGCATGTCCAAAAGCATGGCGCAGGAGCTCGCCAGCCGGGGTATCACGGTCAATTGCGTCGCCCCCGGTTTCATCCGCACCGCGATGACCGATGGGCTGCCCGATGCGCAGAAGGAGGCGCTGAACGCGCGCATTCCGATGGGCCGGATGGGCGAGGGCGCGGATATCGGCGCGGCGGTGGCCTATCTCGCCAGCCGCGAGGCGAGCTACATCACCGGGCAGACCCTGCACGTCAACGGCGGCATGGCGATGCTCGGCTGAACCATGCGCTGGCTGGCCGCACTTCTGGCGCTTGCCGCGATTCCCGCAGCGGCGCAGGCGCGCTCGCCCGAAGCGATGGCCTGCGCGATCAAGGCCGCGCCGCCTGAACTCGATGCGCGGCTGGCCGATGTCGTGCTCGCCGCCGATCCCGACAAGGACAAGGCCGCCACCGATGCGCTGCATGTGCTGGTCGATCGCTGTGCCGACGATCAGTTCCTGAACGACAAGGAGCGTTCGGCCTATTTCGATTATACGCTGGGCCGGATGGCGCGCGATGCGCTCGATGGGCGGCTGGCGGAAGAGCGGATTGCCTCGGGCGTGATCGACCGCGCGCTCGATATCGGGCCGGGCAATGCCAACAATCCGGCCGAGCAAGTCACCGCCGGCGATCTGCGCCGCGTATCGACCGCGCTGGCCGAAGGCGGCACCGATCCGGCTGCCGTCACCCCGGTGGGCTGGGGGCTGATCCACGCCTGGATCGTCGCCACCGCGCAGATGATGACCGGCCAGCGCGCCTTTGATTGAGAGCGCATTCGCGCGCATTCCTGCCATTTATGCACAGCTTCGCAGGGCACCTGCGCAGTTGCGCTTGCTCGCCTTGCCGCGTGCGTTAAGGAAGGTGGTCCGACCTACACTCTTTTTTCGGGCGATTCCGGGCTTGCGGGCGCTGCGGAGACATCTCGGGCCGCCCGCGCGGGCTGCCTCGCTGGGGGATTTGAGACGAGCATGAAGGCCACCATCGAACGCGCCACCTTGCTGCGCTGCCTCTCCCACGTGCAATCGGTGGTCGAACGCCGCAACACGATCCCGATCCTTTCCAACGTGCTGATCGAGGCCGCGGCCAATGGCACCGTGCGGCTGCTGGCGACCGATCTGGACCTTCAGATCATCGAATCGATGCCCGCGCGGTCGGTCGACGTGCCCGGCGCGATCACCGTTTCGGCGCATCTGCTGTTCGATATCGCGCGCAAGCTGGCCGATGGCAGCGAAGTCAGCCTCGAGACCGCCGACAACCGCATGGTGGTCAAGGCCAACCGCAGCCGTTTCCAGCTGCCGACTTTGCCGCGCGACGATTTCCCGATGATCGTCGAAGGCGATCTGCCCACCAGCTTCGAGCTGCCTGCGCGCACTCTGGCCGAACTGATCGACCGCACCCGCTTTGCGATTTCCACCGAGGAAACGCGCTATTATCTCAACGGCATTTTCCTCCATGTGGTCGATGATGTGCTCAAGGCCGCTGCGACCGATGGCCACCGGCTGGCGCGGTACACCATCCCGCGCCCCGAAGGTGCCGAGGCGATGCCCGATGTGATCGTGCCGCGCAAATGCGTGGGCGAGCTGCGCAAATTGCTCGACGATGTGCTCGATACCAACGTGCTGATCGATCTTTCGGCCAGCAAGGTGCGCTTTACCTTGGGCGGCGAGCACGCGGTGGTGCTCACCAGCAAGCTGATCGACGGAACGTTCCCCGATTACAGCCGGGTGATTCCCACCGGCAACGACAAGCTGCTCCGGCTCGATCCGCGCAGCTTCTTCGAGGGCGTCGACCGCGTCGCGACGATCGCCACCGAAAAGACCCGGGCAGTCAAAATGTCGCTCGAAACCGACAAGGTCACGCTCTCGGTGACCAGCCCCGACAACGGCACCGCCGCCGAGGAAATTGCCGCCGAATACAGCGCCTCGGGCTTCGAGATCGGCTTCAATGCCAATTATCTCAAGGACATCCTCAGCCAGATCGACGGCGGTTCGGTCGAGCTGCATCTGGCCGATGCGGGCGCGCCGACGCTCATCCGCAAGGACGACAAGTCGCCCGCGCTCTATGTCCTGATGCCGATGCGGGTCTGACCCCGCCGGTCCGAGCAAGGACGCACCATGATTTACATCGTGCTCAATTTCCTCCCGATCCTGCTTGCCACTTTGGCGGGGCTCGGCATCAGCGCGGCGCTGTACCGCGCGCCGTTCAGCACGCGCGGGCGCGCCGCTTTTGCGATCACCGCGCTGCTCGGCGAGTTCTGGCTTTGCTCGATCCTTGCAGGCGCGCTCATCCTTGCGCCGCCCAAGGCAGACGCCTGGACAATGGCGCTGGGCAGCGCGTTCGTTATCTGGCTGGGCTTCGTCGCGCCCGCGCTGATCGTCACGCAGCGGGCGCGCGCGCAATCGTGGGCGCTCGTCGCGGCTGACTGCGCGCACTGGCTCGCGGTCATGCTGGTGCAGGCGCTGGTGCTCAAATCGATCGGCCTGATCCCGCCGCCGGTGTAGCGCGCGCGGATTCCTGCGCGCCGCTGCGTGCTTGCCCTTATGGGCAAAGGCAGGTGATATTGACGGCGTGGGTTTACGCTTTCGGGCTTGGAAACAAGGGAAAGCAGCCCACCATGGACCAGCAGGAAATCGATCGCAAACTCGCCTTCTTCAATATCGGCCCCGACGATTTTCAGCGCTTTGGCCCGGTGGGCCGGTCGATGGCGCGTGCCGCGCCCGCCGCGCTCGAGCGCCTTTACGCGCGCATCGAGCGCACGCCTGAAACTGCAGCCAAGTTCACCTCGCAGGCCATGATGGCGCATGCCCGTCAGAAACAGATCGAGCATTGGGCGGCGATGTTCGCCGGCCATGCGGATTCCAGCTATTTCGACAAGGCGCAGAAGATCGGGCATATCCACGCGCGCATCGGGCTCGCGCCGCAGTGGTACATCGGCGCTTATGCCTCGGCGCTCGACGATGTCGTGGTCGATATGCTGCGCCGCGCCTTCGGCCCGCTCGGCCACCGCACCGGCCGCGCGATCGGCTCGATGGTCAAGATGGCCTTGCTCGATATGGAAGTGGCGCTCGGAACCTATTTCGACGCGGAGCAGGAATCGCGTGCGAAAGTGACCGAGGCGCTCGGCCAGGCCCTGCGCCGCATGACCGAGGGCAATTTCGCGGTGCCGCTGGATGCGCTGCCCGAGGGCTATGAAGCGATTCACGACGATTTTGAAACGATGCGGGTCAAAGTCAGCTCCGCGCTCGCCGAAGTGGCCGAAACCTCGCACACCGTCGAAATCGGCGCGCAGGAAATCCGCCAGGCCTCGGACGATCTTTCGCGGCGCACCGAGCAGCAGGCCGCCAGCCTGCAAGACGCCTCGGCGGCGATGACCGGGCTGGCCGAAAGTGTCAGCAGCACCGCGCGCGATGCGGCGCATATGCACGGCTCGGTGCAGCAGGCACACGGCGACGCGCGCGATGGCGGCACCGTGGTGCACGAGGCGGTGAACGCGATGAACGACATCTATCGTTCGGCGCAGGAAATCGGCAAGATCATCGCGGTGATCGATGGGATTGCCTTCCAGACCAATCTGCTCGCGCTCAATGCCGGGGTCGAGGCCGCGCGTGCGGGTGATGCCGGCCGCGGCTTTGCGGTGGTCGCCAACGAAGTGCGCGCGCTGGCGCAGCGCTCGGCCGATGCGGCGCTCGATATCAAGACCCTGATCAGCCAGAGCTCGGCGCAAGTCGAACGCGGCGTCGCGCTGGTCGGCCAGACCGGCGATACGTTTGCGCGAATCGTCGGCAAAGTGGGCGAAATCGCCGAGCTGGCCAGCAATATCGCCTCGGCTGCGGGCATTCAGGCAAGCAATATCGGCAATGTCCGCGAGACGGTGCGCGAGCTCGATGTGATGACCCAGCAAAACGCGGCGATGGTCGAGGAAGCGACCGCCGCCTCGCGCAATCTGGCGAGCGGGGCGGATCGCACCGCAACGCTGGTCGGCCACTTCACGCTCGAAACGGCGAGGCCCGCCGCGCCGCCCCAATCGCGCTGGGCCGCCTGACCGGAGCTAGTCCCGCCTCAGATATCGATCACGATCTTGCCGAAATGCGCGCCGCTGGCCTGATGGTGAAACGCCGCGCCCAGGTCGGCCAGCGCAAAACGATCGCTGATCACCGGGCGGATGCCGCTGGCATTGATTCCGGCGATCATCGCCAGCTGCTGCGCGCGGCTGCCTACGATCATGCCTTGCACGCGCAGGCTCTTGCGCATCAGCATCACCGTCTGCACTGGCCCGGCAACGCCGGTCAGGATGCCGATCAGCGCGACATGGCCGCCCACGCGGGTCGCCACCATCGATTGATCGAGCGTGCCCGCGCCGCCGATCTCGATCACGCAGTCCACGCCGCGCCCGCCATTGAGCGCCACCGCGCGGGCGCCCCAGTCGGGCACGGCCTTGTAATTGATCGTTTCGTCTGCGCCCAGCGCGCGCAGCCGCTCCAGCTTGGCGTCGGACGAGCTGGTGGCGATCACTCTCGCCCCCGCCGCCTTGGCGAACTGCAGCGCGAAGATGGAAACCCCGCCGGTGCCCTGCACCAGCACGGTCGATCCCGGCTTGATCGCGTCGTCCACGAACAATGCGCGCCACGCGGTGAGGCCCGCGCAGGTCAGCGTGGCCGCCTCGGCATGCGAATAGCCGGTGGGGGCATGCGTGAACCACTGCGCCGGCGCGGTCACTTCGGTGCGGGCATAGCCGTCGATGCCGTCGCCCGGCGTACTGGTGAAGCCGGTGCCGCGCGGCGCGCCATCGTCCCAGTCGGTGAAGAAGGTGGAAACCACCGCATCGCCGGGCTTGAATTCCGCGACTCCCGCGCCGACCGCCAGCACCTCGCCCGCGCCGTCCGACAGCGGAATGCGCCCCGCATCCGCCGGAAGCACGCCGATGACGACGTTGAGATCATGATAATTGAGCGAGGAAGCGTGCAGCCGCACATGGATTTCGCCCGGGCCCGGCACGGCACAAGCGGGCAGATCGACCAGATGCAACGTGTCGAATGTCGGCGGTGTGCCGATGCGGATGGCTTTGACGGTCATCGTGGTGCGTCCCCTGATGCGGCGCGTTGCGGCCGCGCCGCTGCCCATGTCCGCGCGATAAAGTCAGAGCCGGCGGGGCAGGTCAACCGTTTGCCGCTGCCCCGCAGCGCGGCCGGCGCGCTCAGGCATCCAGAAAAGTGCGCAATCTGGCGGTGAACGCCGCCGGTTCGGACAGCATGAACAAGTGGCCGCCGCCGCGCGAGACATCGATCGCCGCGCCGGGGATGAGACTGTGCAGCAATTGTCCATTGGCCAGCGGGATCAGGTGATCGTCCTCATCGGCCATGATCATCACCGGCACCGCGAGCAGCGGCAGGAACGCGGCGCTCGACCAGGTGGCGAACGCGGTCAGCTGGCAGGTCCAGCCGATCATCGAGGGTGCGGTGGCGGCGTTGAGCGAGACCTGCTCGTTGCCGCCGCCGTTGTACAGCATCGCCAGATTGCGGCGCAGCGAGCGGGGCGCGGTGTACTCGAGCGGATCGAGCAGATGGCTCAGAAGCGAAGGATTGCCCGGGATCATCGTGCCCCCGGCCGACGTAGAGGCCAGCGCCAGCTTGCCGGTGCGGGCGCGGTGCTGAAAGGCAAACTGCTGCGCCACCGCGCCGCCCCAGCTGATCCCCAGCAGATCGACGCGCGGGATTGCGAGCTGATCGAGCATCGCCGCCAGCGTGAGCGCGATTTGCGGGATCGTGTAGGGAAAAACCGGATCGGGCGATGCGCCGATTCCCGGCATGTCGAAGCTGATGACACGGCGCTCGGGCATCAGGCTGGCGAGTGGCTCCATCATCTCGATGTTCATGCCGATTCCGCTCAGGATCAGCAGCGGCAAAGGTTCGCCTTGCGCCCCATGCGGCGCACCGCGCTGCGGTGCATGCCACTCGCCCACCCGCAAGCGCCGCCCCCCAGCGCCGATCATCGAAAAACTCGCCCCAGAACCCACGTTGCCCTCATCCGCATGCCGCTTATCGGCACCCCTTAGCACCCTCGCATGTGCAGCAACAGCGCTGCGGGTTAACCCGGTGCGCAAGTTTCGGTTGGTTTAACAATTTGCCTCTTCAAGCGCGGGTTTTCCCGATGCTTAACCGTTTCTCAAAGTAAACTGGTCCATGGGTAGGAGATGAATGAACCGTCCGCCGCACAAGCTCAAACCCCGCCGGCAGCGCCAGCGGGACCGCGCGATTTCGCGCGGACGCAGCGGCGCGGCGAACGCGGGCTGGTCGGCAGTCTGGGAAGCGAAACGGCGCGCGGGCGCCTCTCGCAGGACCCCTACAGCGGGCTGATCGCCGACGAATGGCCGCAGATGGCGGCGCCGATGCTGCTGGGCGTGGCCGGGCTTGCTTTCGGCAACGGCGTGTTTCACCCGCTTGCGCCGATGCTGACCGCGCTGGTCGCGGCGTTGCTCGTGCTGCTCTCGCGCTTTGCCGCTGCGTTCGAGCGCACCACCGACGTCACCCGCAGCCTGCATTTCGCGCTGCTTGTCGGGGCGATCGGGCTGCCGATGTTTCTCTATGGCGGCGCGATCGGCTATTGGGCGTCGGCGGGCGCGATCCCGTGGTTGCCGTGCCTCGGTTTGCTGATCACGGTTTCGCTGCTGGCGATGATGATCGAATCTGGCCGGCTGGTCGGGCTGCTCGTTTCGCAAGTGGCGATGTGGGCGGGTGTCGCCTGCGTCATGGGCACGTTCAGCGGGTTCTTCACCCTGGGTATCGGCAGCGCGATCTGCATGGCAGCATTTCTGCGCCAGCGCGAGATCGATGCTCTGGCGCAGCAGCGCGCCGAGGAGATGGCCCGCATCCGCACCCGCGCGCAGGAGATTCTGGCTGACTATGAAGAGACCGGGCAGGGCTGGTTCTGGGAAACCGACCGCCGCTCGCTGCTCACCTATATCTCGCGGCCGGTTGCCGATACGCTGGGTTGCACGGTCGAAGAACTGATCGGACGGCCGTTTGCCGAGCTGTTCAGCCTTGCCGACAAGGCGGACGAGGGCAAGCGGACGCTGGCCTTCCACTTCACCGCGCGCTCCAGTTTCAGCGAACTGCCGATGCGCGCGGCGGCGTTCGATGAAGAGCGGCTGTGGTCGGTCACGGGCCGGCCGACTTATGATTCGTTCAACAATTTTCAGGGGTTCCGCGGCTCGGGCGCCGATCTCACCGAAAAGCGCCGGACGCAGGAACATGCCTCGCGCCTCGCGCATTTCGATTCGCTCACCGGGCTGGCGAACCGCTTCCAGATGTCGCAGACGCTGGAAAAGATCCTCAACGCGCCCAACGAGCTGAACCGCGCCTGCGCGGTGTTCCTGATCGATCTCGACCGGTTCAAGCAGGTCAACGACACGCTCGGCCACCCGGCCGGCGATGCGCTGCTCAAACAGGTGGCGCAGCGGCTCGAGCGCACCGTGGGCAGCATGGGGCGGGTGGGCCGGCTGGGCGGCGACGAGTTTCAAGTGCTGCTGCCCGCCAAGATCGCGCGCGATCAGCTGGGCGCGCTTGCCTCGCAAGTAATCACGTCGCTGTCGCAGCCTTATGCGATTGACGAAAGCCGGGTGATGATCGGGGCGTCGGTGGGGATCGCGCTCGCGCCCGATGACGGCGTCACCAGCGAGGCGCTGATCCGCAATGCCGATCTGGCGCTCTATGCCGCCAAGGATGGCGGGCGCGGGCGCTATCATTTCTATGCGGCCGATCTGCACAGCGATGCCGAAGAACGCCGCCAGCTCGAGGAAGACTTGCGCGACGCGATCGCCCACGGCGATCTCCAGCTCTATTATCAACCGGTGGTGCAGACCGCGACCGAGAAGATCACCGGTTTCGAGGCGCTGCTGCGCTGGAACCATCACACCCACGGCTTTATCTCGCCGGGCAAGTTCGTGCCGATCGCCGAGGATGCCGGGCTGATCGTGGCGATCGGCGAGTGGGCGCTGCGCACCGCCTGCCGCGATATTGCCGGCTGGCCGGGCAATGTGCGCGTCGCGGTCAATGTCTCGCCGTTGCAGTTCGCCAATGTCGCGCTGCCGAGCATGGTCACCAACGCGCTGGCGCACGCCGGGCTCGAACCCGACCGGCTCGAGCTGGAAATCACCGAAAGCGTGTTCCTCAACGACGATACCGATACCGAGGCGATGTTCCGTTCGCTGAAAGGCATCGGGGTGCGCCTTGCGCTCGACGATTTCGGCACCGGCTACTCTTCGCTCGGCTATCTGAAGCGCGCGCCGTTCGACAAGATCAAGATCGACCAGTCGTTCGTGCGCGGGGCGACCGAGCCGGGCAGCCGCAACGGCGCGATCATCGCCTCGATCGTCAGCCTTGCCGAAGCGCTGGGCATGGAAACCACCGCCGAGGGCGTCGAAACGCTCGACGAGCTCGATCTGGTCCGCATGCTCGGGTGCAGCCACGTTCAGGGCTACATTTACGAGCGCCCGCTTTCGGCGGCGGCGGCGAGCGCCCGCCTTGCCAACGGCCTGATCGCGATCGCGCAGGGCCCGCGCTCGTCGCGCGCGGCGCGGCAGTCGATGCTGCGCAAGGTTGCGCTGCATCATGCTGGCCACGCTTACGACGGCATGATCCGCAATATCTCGCTCACCGGGGCGCTGGTCGAAGGGCTGTGGGATGTGCCCCCCGGAACGATCTTCCGGATCCAGCTGTCGGATGGCCATGCGGCGACCGCGACGTGCCGCTGGTGCAGCGAAGACCGCATGGGCGTCGAGTTCTCCGAGCCACTGCGCCTCGATGACGAGGGCCGCCTGGCCGCCGTCGCCATCAAGTCGCCCCCGCCGGTCTACGATCCGGCAGCGGTCCAGCGCAAAGTGGGCTGAGCGCGGCACGCGGCGTTCCCCGCTTGTAATCGTTCGGTCATTGTGGCCCCATATTGGGGTCGCATCACGGGGGGACCGCTGCGATGAAATCTTTACGGATCTTGAGCTTCGGTGCCAGCCTTTCCGCGGTCGCGCTGGCTACCTCGGCGCGCGCGCAGAGCGAGGCGGAAGAGCCGTTTCCCGGCGAGATCGTCGTCACCGCGCAAAAGCGCGAGCAGAAGCTGCAGGATGTCGCGCTCTCGATCCAGGCGCTCGATACCACCGCGCTGGCCGAGCGCAATGTCCGCTCGTTCAACGATTACGCCAAGTTCCTGCCCAGTCTGTCCTACACCTCCGTTGGCCCGGGGCAGGCCGAAGTGTTCTTTCGCGGGCTGTCGAACGGCAATCGCCTGTCCACCGGATCGCTGCCCACGGTCGGCGTCTATCTCGATGAGCAGCCGGTCACCACGATCGGCGCCAGCGTCGATGTCCACATCTACGACATCGCCCGGATCGAGGCACTGGCCGGGCCGCAAGGCACGCTGTTCGGCGCGAGCAGCGAGGCGGGCACGCTGCGCATCATCACCAACAAGCCCGATACCGCCGGGTTTGCAGGTGCCATCGATCTCACCCAGACCGTGGTCGCGCATGGCGGGCTGGGCGGGATTGCCGAGAGCTATCTCAACATTCCGCTGTCGAGCAACATTGCGCTGCGCCTCGTCGGCTTTTATCAGCACGACGGCGGCTATATCGACAACGTGCTTGCGCCGCGTGAGACGTATCCGACTTCGGGCGCGCCGCGCGACAACGGGGCGTTCATCGGCCAGAACCAGAACGCGATCGATACCTATGGCGGGCGCGCCGCGCTCAAGGTCGATCTCGACGAGGACTGGAGCGTCACCGTCGGCGGCACCGGCCAGGTGCAGACCTCGGTCGGCACGTTCGCGTTCAAGCCTTCGGTCGGCGATCTGGCCAACAGCCGCTATGCGCCCGAGCGGCAGAAAGACCGCTGGGCGCAGGCCACGCTGGCGATCGAGGGCAAGCTCGGCAGCTTCGACGTTATCTATGCCGGCGGATATTTCGAGCGCACCGCGCAATATACCACCGATTATTCGGACTACGCCTTTCAGTACGACACATATTATGCCGCGACGCCGGACTATTTCGGCAACAATTTTTTCAACAACGCCGGCAATCTGATCAGCCCGGAGCAGATCACCACCCAGCGCGAGAATTTCACCAAGCAGAGCCACGAACTGCGCATCGCCTCGCCCGCCACCGACCGGCTGCGGATCGTTGCCGGCCTGTTTTACCAGCGCCAGACCAACAACTGGGAAAACCTCTACATCGTCCCGGGTCTCGCCGATGTGCAGTCGGTCACCGGGCGGCCCGGGGTCAACTACGCCAATATCCAGTTCCGCACCGACCGCGACTATGCCGCTTTCGCCGAAGCCGCGTTCGATATCGTCCCCACCCTGACGCTCACCGGGGGCCTGCGCGTCTACAAGTACGACAACGATGTAGTTGGCTTCTTCGGCTACAATGCAACGCGCAATCCGGTTGGTGAGGCGCTGTGCCGCCCGGGCACGGTGGGCCAATATGCTAACCGCCCGTGCGACAACATTAATGCCAAGGCCACCGGTTCGGGTGTGCGCCACAAGCTCAACCTCAGCTGGAAATTCGCGCCGGGCAAGCTGGTCTACGCAACGTGGTCCACCGGTTTCCGACCTGGCGGGATCAACCGCCGCCCCGATGCCGCGCCTTACAACGCAGAGTCGCTCACCAACTACGAGATCGGCTGGAAAACCGGCTGGGCCGGGGGCAAGCTGCGGATCAACGGCGCGGTGTTCCTCGAAAAGCTCACGCAGGCGCAGTTCTCGGTCACCAGCGACCAGAACGGCATCACCGACATTGTCAACGCCGGCCGCGCGCAATCGAAGGGGATCGAGGCCGACGCAACGTGGCTGCCGCTGCCCGGGCTGTCCCTGCAAGCCTCGGGCACGTATGTCGAGGCCACGCTCAGTACCGACTTGTGCCGGTTCACCAACCCCACCTTCGATTGCACGGTGCCAGACGACAACGAACTGCGCGCGCCTGCGGGCACGCGCTTTTCCGGCTCGCCGCGCTTCAAGCTCGCCGCCACCGCGCGCTATGAATTCCCGCTTGGCCGCACCGAGGCCTATGTCCAGGGCTCGGTGCTGCATCTAAGCTCGGTTACCTCGTCGCTCGATGTGGCCGAAGCCGCCGCGATCGGCACGCAGCCGCCCTACACCACGTTCGATCTTTCCGCCGGGATCGCGCAGGGCAACTGGACGGTCGGACTGTCGGTTGAAAACGCGCTCGACAAGCGCGCCCAGCAAGTTCGCAGTTCCACCTGCAGCATATCGATCTGCGGGCAGGATTCGGTCTTGATCTACCCCTTGCGGCCCCGCTTCATCAGCTTGCGGCTCGGCCGCAAACTCTAACCAAGGATATCGCGATGCGCCCGATTTTTGCTGCCGTATTCGCCGTGATCGCGCTGCTCACCGCGCCCGCGCTCCACGCGCGCCCCGCGCCAAAGGCCGCGCCAGCCGCCACATCGGCGTCCGAACAGCATCTCATCCTCGTCACGCTCGACGGCGTGCGCTGGCTCGATCTGTTTCGCGGCCCCGATCCCGCACTGGTCGCCAACAAGCGCTTCACCCACCCCGATCTGCAGGACATGGTTGTGAAGGCATGGCTGGATGACGACAATCCCGGCGCGCAATTGATGCCGTTCCTGCATGGCATGGTGACCAGCGGGGGCGTGCTGGCGGGGAATCGCGATATCAACGATTGCATGAATGTGTCCAATCCGATGTGGTTCTCCTATCCCGGCTACAACGAGATTTTCACCGGCCGCGCCGATCCCGAGATCATCAGCAACGATCCGAACTACAACCGCAACGTCACGTTTTTCGAATGGCTCCAGCGCCGCCCGGCATTCGCGGGCAAAGTGCTGGCTTTCGGCAATTGGGACGTTTTTCCCTATATTATCAATGACAAGCGCAGCGGTGTGCCGGTCAATCCGGGGCTGGGCTTGCGCCATCCCACCGAAACCCTGACCATGCGGCTGGCGCTCGATGCCTGGCGCACGCAAAAGCCGCGGGTGCTCTATGTCGGGCTCGGCGATACCGACGAGCTGGCGCATATCGGCGATTATCCCGGCTATCTTGCCGCGATGAACCGCGATGATGATTTCATCGCCGAGCTATGGCGCATGGCGCAGGCCGATCCCGCCACGCGCGGCAAGACCACGCTGATCGTCACCACCGACCATGGGCGCGGCACCGGGCTCGGCGCGGCATGGACCGAACACGGCAGCGCGGCTTCGGTGGCGCTCGATCCGGCCGGGTTCACCATTCCCGACAAGGCCGGTTTTCCCGGTTCCGAGCAGATCTGGCTTGGCGCTATCGGGCCGGGCGTGCGCCCCCTTCCGCTCGATCCCACGGCTGACGATACCGCGCAATGCTTCAGCCAAAGCCAGATTGCCGCCAGCGCGCTCACCGCGCTGGGCGAAGATTGGCGCGCGTTCGATGCCAAGGCGGGCGAACCGCTGCCGTTCTTCGTCCGCAAGTAGGTCATCGGCAGGCATTCCGGGCGGGAAATCGGGCGGTTGCCGGTCTTCCCGCCCCGAAAGCTGACAGAAAAATCATAATCTCGAAAAAAAACAGGAACAATTTTCGATCCAACCTGGTTAGCGTCGGTTAACGAGGGGGGTCTATGCAATTGGCAAGACACGGGCGAGCGAGCAACCAGCGCAGCGCTGGCCGAATGTGCAAAGGGCATCTGCGGCAATCGCCGCTGGGCCGTCCGGGCAGGCACGGCGGCCATCATCACGGCGGCCATCAAAATTGCGGGTCCGGGCCGCGCCGCTGTGTTTGAGGCGCTGCAACGCATCCTTGCCGAACGCGGCATGGCGCCGCACGGCTATTGCTTGCTCTGGGACCCCACACTGATCTGGATGCATGTCATTGCCGACGCGATGATCGGCTTTTCCTATTTTTCGATTCCCATCGTGCTCGCCGCATTCCTCACCCGCCGCCGCGACGTGGAATATAGCTGGGTGGTATGGATGTTCGCCGCGTTCATTGTCGCCTGCGGCACCACGCATTTCATTTCGATCTGGACGCTGTGGGTGCCGGCGTATGGCATCGAAGGCGTGGTCAAGCTGCTCACCGCGCTGGTCTCGGTCATCACCGCAATTGCGCTCTGGCCGTTGCTGCCGCGCGCGGTCGCGTTGCCCTCGCCGGCGCAGCTGGGGGCGGTGAACAGCGAGCTGCGCGTGCGGATTGCCGAGCGCGATGAGGCGCTGGATGCGCTCAATCGCGAAACGGCGGAGCGCCTCCAAGCCGAGGCCATGCTGCGCCAGTCGCAGAAAATGGACGCCGTGGGTCAATTGACCGGGGGCATCGCGCATGATTTCAACAATATGCTGGCGATCGTCTTTGGCAATGTCGACCGTGCGCGGCGGCTGGCCAAAGATCGCAATGTTGTCGTCATGCTCGATGATGCGCTGGAAGGGGCGCAGCGTGCGGCTCTTCTGGTGGATCAATTGCTGGCATTCGCGCGCAAGCAGCCATTGCAGCCGGCGCGGCATGATCTGAACGAGATTGTCCGGACGATGGAGGAATTTCTCGAACGTGCGCTCGGCGATGTGCGGCTCGAGCTTGATCTCGCGCCCGATCTGCCGATTGTGGAAATCGACCGGAACCAGGCCGAAAACGCCATCCTCAACATTGCGATCAATGCCCGCGCGGCCATGCCCGAAGGCGGCGTGCTCTCCATAGCGACCGCGCAGACCGCGCGGGGCATCGAATTGACGATGACCGATGACGGCTGCGGCATGCCCGCAGACGTGCTCGAGCGCGTATTCGAGCCGTTCTTCACGACCAAGGCGGAAGGGCAGGGCACCGGCCTTGGCCTCAGCCAGGTCTATGGCTTCGTCAAACAATCGGGCGGAGACGTGCATATCCAAAGCAGCCCGAGGCAAGGTACGGCGGTAACGATCGTGCTGCCCGCGGCGCGCCAGCAGGGGAGCAGACTGCATGAACCAGGCTGAGTTCGCGCGCACCGGACCGCCGACCGTGCTGATCGTCGAGGACGAATTCCTCATCATGCGCATCGCCAAGCTCGAATTCGAAGACGCCGGATTTGCCGTCCTGACCGCCGATAACGATGTCGGCGCGCTCGCGCTGGTCGAAGGCGACCAGCCGATCGACATCCTGTTTACCGATATCCGCATCGGCGGGTCGCTCGATGGCTGGACCATCGCCTTGCGCGCGCGCGAACGCCATCCGGCGCTCGGCGTTATCTATGCCACGGGCTATTCCGGCGTGGAATTGCAAGTCGTCGAGGGCGCGGCGTTCTTCAAAAAGCCCTACCACCTCGCCGATGTCATCGCCTCGGCGCGCGCGCTGTGGGAGGCGCGGCGCGGGGAAGGGGTAGGCGCTTAGCGCGCCCTTGCACGGCCCGCGCGGACGGGGCGGGGCCCAGTCGTCCAGGCCCGGCGCGACGTAACGGTTTCCTACACCGCCGCGATGCTGCATAGCGTGCTCATGCGCCGCGCTCGCCAGAAAACCACCGCTTTTCCGCCGTTCGTCGGGCCGCCAGAGCCCTCGCAGTTTGTTTCTCTGGACCGTGTCAACTGTGTCAACTTGGGGGCGGATCGCTGTTGGAAATGAGGCGGTTTCCTAAAGCGCCGCGACCGCAGGGGACTTGCGCTGTTCCGCCCTTCCCAAGGCTGCCAGAGCCCTCGCCATTTGTTTCTCTGGACTGTGTCAACTGTGTCAACTTGGGGACCGAATCCCTGCCGGGAATCGGTCGGCATCGCGCTCGGAGCCAGGCGCGGCCTATTCCCTTGAATGGGCGTTCGCGTGCACCGGGCTTGCCCCGGACGTTTTGCACCACGCGCGGCTCGTCGTAATTACCCTTATGCGCTAAGTGCTTGCGATTATTTGCTTCGAGAATGGCAGGAAATTTATGTTCCCCCCTTGTTCTTGTGGAACGAAGGGGGTACAAGGTCGTTGTTGACGGTTCGTGTAGGCCGCCTCTAGCAAGGGAAGTGAGAAGCCATGGCAGCGCAGCTCAAGCTCATTCAAGAAGGCAAAGACAAAAACATGGCCAAAGACGCAGACCGTCACAAGGCGCTCGAGGCAGCCCTCGCGCAGATCGACAAGGCTTTCGGCAAGGGCTCCGCCATGCGGCTCGGCTCGAAGGAAACGATGCAGGTCGAAGTGATCCCGACCGGATCGCTCGGGCTCGATATCGCGCTCGGCGTCGGCGGCCTGCCGCGCGGGCGGGTGATCGAGATCTATGGGCCGGAAAGTTCGGGCAAGACCACGCTGGCGCTGCATGTCATTGCCGAGGCGCAGCGCGGCGGCGGCACTGCCGCCTTCGTCGATGCCGAACATGCGCTCGATCCGGTGTACGCCCGCAAGCTCGGCGTCAATATCGACGAGCTGATCGTCTCGCAGCCCGATACGGGCGAACAGGCGCTCGAAATTGTCGATACGCTGGTGCGCTCGAATGCGATCGATGTGCTCGTGGTCGATTCGGTCGCCGCGCTGGTGCCGCGCGCCGAGATCGAGGGCGAGATGGGCGACAGCCACGTCGGCCTGCAGGCCCGTCTGATGTCGCAGAGCTTGCGCAAGCTGACCGGTTCCATCAGCCGCTCGCGCTGCATGGTGATCTTCATCAACCAGCTGCGCATGAAGATCGGCGTGATGTACGGCAATCC
>CAZGWR010000020.1:0-70007 GCA_964529505.1 uncultured Novosphingobium sp.
ATTTCCGCAAGATGGGCGGCAATGTCGGCGTGGCCGGCATGATCCTCAACAAGGACGACGGCACCGGCGAGGCCAATGCCTTTGCCGAGGCGGTGGGTATTCCGGTGCTGACCGCGATCCCGGCCAACGAGGATATCCGCAAGAAAAGCGCGAACTATCAGATCATCGGCAAGCCCGGCGGGCAGTGGGCGTCACTGTTCGAGGAACTGGCGATCAACGTGGCAGAGGCCCCGCCCCTGCGCCCCACGCCGCTCGATCAGGATGGCTTGCTCAATCTGTTCAGCGCCGATGTGACCGGCGCGGACTTTGCTCTCAAGCCCGCCACCCAGGCCGACATGCGCGGCACCGACTTCGTGATCAAGCCGACTCTCGAAGTCGTGTACGATACGGTCTAGCGGCGTGACCACCCCGACGCCTCTTCGCGACCGTGACCGGATCGATCTTGCAGCTGCCGAAGTCGGCGGTTGCGCATCGCAAGACACGATGCGCGAGGCGGCGGTCTCTGCTGGAAAATCCGACATTCTGGCCCGCTATGCGACGGATTATCCGCAAGGACCGCACGACCAGCCGCAATCGATGTGCCCGGCGTTCGGATCGCTGCGCGTGGGCCTTAGAATGCGCCGCACCGCCACGGTGCTCTCGGGCTCGGCGTGCTGCGTCTATGGGCTCACGTTCACCTCGCATTTCTATGGGGCAAAGCGCAGCGTTGGCTATGTGCCGTTTTCGTCCGAGACGCTGGTTACCGGCAAGCTGTTCGAAGACATCAAGGAAGCGGTCGAAGGGCTTGCCGATCCGGCGCTTTACGACACGATTGTGGTGACCAATCTGTGCGTGCCGACCGCATCGGGTGTGCCGCTGCAGCTCTTGCCCGATCAGATCAACGGCGTGCGCGTTATCGGCATCGATGTGCCCGGTTTCGGCGTACCGACCCATGCCGAGGCCAAGGATGTGCTGGCCGGCGCGATGCTAGCCTATGCGCGGCGCGAGGCCGAGCAGGGCCCGGTGGCCGCGCCCAAGCAGCGGGCGGACCGGCCGACAGTTACCCTGCTGGGCGAGATGTTCCCCGCAGACCCACCGGGCATCGGGCTTATGCTCGAGCCGCTCGGTCTTGCGGCAGGGCCAGTGGTTCCGACGCGCGAATGGCGCGAGCTTTATCAGGCGCTCGATTGCGCGGTGGTCGGCGCAATCCATCCATTCTACACCGCCAGCGTGCGCGAATTCGAGGCCGCCGGACGGACCGTGGTCGGCTCGGCCCCGGTCGGCGTCGATGGCACGGCGGCTTGGCTCGACGCGATTGGTGCGGCCTGCGGCATTGCGCAGGACAAAGTCGACGCGGCCAAGAACCGCTTCCTTCCGTCCATTCGCGGTGCGCTTGCGGCCAAGCCGATCAAGGGGCGCATCACTGTATCGGGCTACGAAGGCTCGGAGCTTCTGGTGGCCCGGCTGCTGATCGAAAGCGGGGCAGAAGTGCCTTATGTCGGAACGGCCTGCCCGCGCACGGTGTGGTCCGATCCCGACCGCGATTGGCTCGCGGCGCATGGCTGCCGGGTGCAGTACCGCGCCAGTCTCGAGCAGGACATTGCCGCGATTGCGGAGTACGGTCCGGACCTGGCGATTGGCACCACCCCGGTGGTTCAGCATGCCAAGCAGAAATCCATTCCAGCGCTCTACTTTACCAATCTGATTTCAGCGCGCCCGCTGATGGGGCCGGCGGGGGCGGGCAGCCTCGCGATGGTGGTCAATGCCGCGCTGGGGAACCAGCACCGCTTCGACAAGATGTCCGCGTTCTTCGAGGGCGTGGGCACGGGCGCGACCGCCGGGGTATGGGAGAATACGCCGGTCGAGCGGCCGGAATTCAAGGCCAAATATGCCGCCAAACGCATCGCCGCCGCGAAGGCGGAGGAGCACATCGGCACATGACCTACGTTATCGATCACGACCGCGCAGGCGGCTATTGGGGCGCGGTCTACGCGTTCACCGCGATCAAAGGATTGCAGGTGATCATCGACGGCCCGGTCGGCTGCGAGAATTTGCCGGTTACTTCGGTGCTGCACTACACCGATGCTTTGCCCCCGCACGAGCTGCCGATCGTCGTCACTGGCCTTGGCGAGCAGGAGCTGGGCCGCGACGGCACCGAGGGCGCAATGCGGCGCGCATGGAAGACGCTTGATCCCGATCTGCCAGCGGTGGTCGTAACCGGCTCGATCGCCGAGATGATCGGCGGCGGTGTGACCCCCGAGGGCACCAATATTCAGCGATTCCTACCGCGCACGATCGACGAGGACCAATGGCAGGCGGGCGACCGCGCGCTCACTTGGCTGTGGACGCAGTTCGGCCCGAAGAAGGTGCCCGAGCTCAAGCCGCTGCGCGAAGGCGAGAGGCCCAAAGTCAATATCATCGGCCCGATGTACGGCACGTTCAATATGCCCTCGGATCTGGCCGAAATCCGCCGCCTGATCGAGGGTATCGGGGCTGAAGTCGGCATGGTCTTCCCGCTCGGCAGCCATCTAGCCGATGTGAAGAAGCTGGCGCTCGCCCGGGTCAATGTCTGCATGTACCGCGAGTTTGGCCGCGGGCTGTGCGAGGCGCTGGAGCGGCCCTATCTTCAAGCGCCGATTGGCCTTGAGAGCACGACGCTGTTCCTGCGCAAGCTGGGCGAGCTGACCGGGCTCGATCCCGAGCCGTTCATCGAGCGCGAGAAGCATACCACGATCAAGCCGCTGTGGGATTTGTGGCGCTCGGTGACGCAGGACTTTTTCGGCACCGCCAGCTTCGGCATAGTCGCGACCGACACCTATGCGCGCGGCATCCGCAAGTTTCTCGAAGATGACATGGGCCTGCCGTGCAATTTCGCCTTTTCGCGCTGCGCCGGGACCAAGCCTGACAACCAGGCGATCAAGGATCTGATTGCGACCAATCCGCCGCTGATCCTGTTCGGCAGCTTCAATGAGCGGATGTACATGGCCGAGGCGGGCGGGCGCGGTGTCTACATTCCGGCAAGCTTCCCCGGCGCGGTCATCCGCCGCCACACCGGCACACCGTTCATGGGGTATTCCGGCGCGACCTATCTTGTGCAGGAAGTGTGCAACGCGCTGTTCGATGCGCTGTTCCACATTCTCCCGCTCGCTGGCCAGCTCGACAAGGTCGAGGCGACCCCGGCGCGGATCGAGCGGGAGATTGCCTGGGAAAGCGCGGCCAAAGCGCGCCTTGATCAGCTGGTCGAGGATCAGCCGGTGCTGGTGCGCATTTCCGCCGCCAAGCGTCTGCGCGACGCGGCCGAAAGCGCCGCCCGGCGCGCCGGCGAAAGCCATGTTACCGAACAGCGTCTTGCCGAGGCGATCAAGGTGGGAGCGATGACATGATCGCCCGGAGCCTTTCTCGCGCGCAAGAAGCGACCGATCAGCCCTTCGACGGGCTTACCTCATCCGGATGGGAAAACCTTCTGGGTATCGCCTGGAGGATGCAAATTCAGCATCTTTCCAAGACTAGAAGCAAGGAGAATACCCCATGCATGATGAAAAACTAGGTCTGACCACCTACCTAACCGAGAAAGAGGCGAAAGAATTTCACATTCTTTTCGTCATTAGTATGGCTTTCTTCGTTGGTATGGCCGTTATCGCCCACTTCCTGGTCTGGCAGTGGCGCCCATGGTTCCCAGGTACTGAGCCCTACAAGGCTGGTATGGCCATGTCGGCACCAGTTCTCGCCAAAGAAGTCCAAAAAGTCTAAGAAGGGAATTCCGCAATGTGGAAAATGTGGAGCACTTTCGATCCGCGTCGCACGCTGGTCTCACTAGCCATCTTCCTGTTCACGCTGGCAATCTTGATTCATTTCATCCTGCTCAGCACGACCAGGTACAACTGGCTCGAAGCCCCGGTCCCGGCTCCTGCCGCGGCAGCGGCTCCCGCACCAGTGGCTGCGCCGGCTACCTGACAAAACTGTCGGTCGCGTCCTTCCGGACGCGACGGCAGGCATGGCGGGGATGGCCAGTTTCGACCATCCCCGCCCATTAACGATTGTTCCTAGGACACGAACCACCCGATCTGCGGGTGCGGAGAGATAGCCATGGCGTTGCTGAGCTTCGAGCGAAAATACCGGGTGCGAGGGGGCACGCTGATCGGCGGCGACCTGTTCGACTACTGGATCGGGCCATTTTATGTCGGTTTCTTCGGGATCACCAGCGCGCTGTTCGCGACGCTCGGGACCCTGTTGATCTTCTATTCGGCATCGCGCGGACCAACCTGGAATCCGTGGCTGATCAGCATCGCCCCGCCGGACATCAGCTATGGCCTCGCGCTCGCACCGCTGACCAAGGGCGGCGACTGGCAGATCATCACGATCTGCGCGCTGGGCGCGTTCATCTCTTGGGCGCTGCGCGAAGTCGAAATCTGCCGCAAGCTGGGCATGGGCTATCATGTGCCCTTCGCTTACAGCTTTGCGATCTTTGCCTACACCTCGCTCGTCGTGATCCGCCCGCTGATGCTCGGCGCCTGGGGCTTCGGCTTTCCCTATGGCATCTTCAGCCATCTCGATTGGGTGTCGAACACGGGATATCAATACCTGCACTTTCACTACAACCCGGCGCACATGATTGCGGTGACCTTCTTTTTCACGACAACCCTCGCGCTCTCGCTGCATGGCGCGCTGGTCTTGTCTGCGGTCAATCCGCCCAAGGATGCAAACGGGGTGCGCGGCGAAGTGAAGTCGCCCGAATACGAGGATGCCTTCTTCCGCGATACGATCGGCTATTCGGTCGGTACGCTCGGCATCCACCGCGTAGGTCTGTTCCTGGCGCTTTCGGCCGGGTTCTGGAGCGCGATCTGCATCATCATCAGCGGCCCGCTCTGGACACGCGGCTGGCCCGAATGGTGGACCTGGTGGCTTAACCTGCCGATCTGGTCCTGAAGGGGAGATTGACGAAAATGGCACAATATCAAAACATTTTCACGCAAGTGCAGCTTCGCGGCCCTGCTGAAATGGGCCCAGCGCTGCCGCGCGGCAGCTACCCCCGGATCGGCAACCCCGGTTTTTCCTGGCTCATGGGCAAGATCGGCAATGCGCAGATCGGACCGATCTATCTGGGCGGGCTGGGCACAGCCTCGCTGCTGTGCGGGATCATCGCGTTCGAGATCGTCGGGCTCAACATGTTGGCCTCGGTCAACTGGAATCCGGTGCAGTTCATCCGGCAGCTGTTCTGGCTCGCGCTCGAACCACCTGGCCCGGAGTGGGGCTTTCGCGCCATGGTGCCGCTGAACGAAGGCGGCTGGTTCATCATTACCGGTTTCTTCTTCACCGCCTCGGTGTTGCTATGGTGGGCACGCACCTATCTGCGGGCACGCGAACTGGGCATGGGCACGCATGTCTCATGGGCGTTCCTCAGCGCCATCTGGCTGATGCTGGTGCTTGGTTTCATCCGTCCGATGATGATGGGGAGCTGGGCGGAGGCGGTGCCTTATGGCATCTTCCCGCACCTTGATTGGACCGCTGCGTTCTCGATCCGTTACGGCAACCTTTTCTACAATCCCTTCCACTGCCTCTCGATCGTGTTCCTCTATGGATCGACGCTGCTGTTCGCCATGCACGGAGCGACCATCCTTGCGGTGGGCCGTTATGGCGGCGAGCGCGAGATCGAGCAGATCACCGATCGCGGTACGGCCTCCGAGCGCGCGGCGTTGTTCTGGAGGTGGACGATGGGCTTCAACGCCACGATGGAATCGATCCATCGCTGGGCTTGGTGGTTTGCCGTCCTGACCACGCTTAGCGGCGGTATCGGCATCCTGCTTACCGGTACGGTCGTCGACAACTGGTATCTCTGGGCGATCCAGCACGGCTATGCACCGTCGTATCCGAGCACCGGGGTCGTCGATCCAGCCACTCTTCCGGGAGCAACGCCATGATTGGGTTCATAAGAAAGGCATCCGTCGCCGGTTCCATCGCCGTGCTCTCGCTCGCGCTGGGCGGCTGCGAGATCGGGCCGAAGCAGAGCGATCAGCTCGGCTACCGTGGAACCGGCATGCAGCAGATCAACAACCCCGCCAGGAAGATCCCGGCGGCGGTTATTCCGCCCAAGCCCTATGATCTGCCGGCCGATCTTGGGCCGCTCTCGTCGGTTTCGTACAAGAACGTGCAAGTTCTGGGCAATGTGCCGACCGAAGAGTTCAACCTGCTAATGGCGCAGATGAACCAGTGGATCGCGCCGCCCGAACAGGGCTGCAATTATTGCCACAACCCCGAGAACATGGCTTCGGACGAAAAATACACCAAGATCGTGGCGCGGCGCATGCTGCAGATGACCCAGCAGATCAACAGCCGCTGGTCGAACCATGTCAAGCAGACCGGGGTAACGTGCTATACCTGCCATCGCGGCAACGCGGTGCCGGTGAACGTCTGGGCGGTCAAGGCGGGGTCGATCAACCCGGCAACGATCCGCGGCAACAAGTTCGGCCAGAATACGCCCGATGCTGACGTCGGTTACGCCTCGCTCCCCAACAATTCGTTCTCGACCTACTTCCAGGGCAAATCGCAGATCCGCGTGGCCAGCAATTCGCGCCTGCCATCGCCCGACCACGTCGTTTCGACCAAGGAAGCGGAAAAAACCTATGGTCTGATGATGCATATGAGCACGGGGCTCGGGGTAAACTGCACGTTCTGTCACAACACGGATTCGTTCCGCTCGTGGCCGAACAGCCGCCCACAGCGCGTGACCGCCTATTATGGCATCCGCATGGTTCGCGATGTCAACGAGGGCTATATCAACGGCTTGGCGTCGGTGATGCCGGCGCACCGTAAGGGCCCGATGGGTGATCCCTATAAGGTCAACTGTCTGACCTGCCACCAGGGCCAGAACAAGCCGCTGGGCGGGGTGAGCATGATCTCGATGGCACCCTCGCTGCGCGGACCGGTCGGCCCGCCTGCCGGGATGGTTCCGGCGGCGGCGGACGTCGCCCCTGCAGAAGACCCAGCAGCCGCTGGCGGGGCAGTCGCTGCGCCGGCCGCACCTGCGCCGAAAGCGGCGACACCAGCGCACTGAGCATGATTCCCGCGTCGCTCACCTGGGGCGGCGCGGGACTCTGCCAATCGGGTGAAGTTGGTGGTTGATGCATCTCTTTGAAACCATCGTTGTTCTTCATGTGATCTGCGGGACCATCGGCCTCGTATCGTTCTGGGTGCCGATCGCCGCGCAGAAAGGCGGTACCAAGCACCGCAAATGGGGCCGTGTCGCCGCCCGCGCGTTCATGGCGGCCGGGGTTCTGGCGATCGCCATGGCGCTGCTCTCGCTCTTCGGGCCGGAGCAACGTTTGCCGATGATCAAGGACCGGGTGCTGTTTCGCGGCCTGTTCGGCTGGATGATGCTCTATCTCGGCGTGCTGACGTTGTCGTTTGCCGACTATGGGCTCAGCGTAGTCCGACACCGGGCAAACCGCGAGGCGCTGCGCCGACCGCGCCATCAGCTCGTCTTTGCAGCTGTCATCGTGTCGGCGATCAATTGCGGGCTCTATGGCTTGATGACCGGCGAGCCCCTGATGGCGCTGGTCGCGCTCATCGGGTTGATCGCCACCGCAACCCAGATGTTCTACGTCTGGCGGCCGCGCGCCGCGCGCGGGGGCCATGTGCCCGAACATTTCCGATCATTGCTCGGCATGGGGATATCGGCTTATACCGCATTCCTGTCGGTCGGGCTGATCCGGCTGGTGCCCGACCATGTGTTCAATCCGCTGATCTGGGCCGTTCCCAGCATTGTTGGCATCGGTTTGATCGCGCGCTTCACGATGGGAGAGGCCCGCGGAAAATCGGCGCGGGCAAAATCGTCCGGCACACAATCAGGAGGCACCCGCTGATGCTGGCATGGCTTGGAGACCATATCGGTCAGCTCGAAATGGCGCTTTCGGGCGTGCTCGGGCTCGGCTTTTGCGCCTGGCAGTATTGGTCGGTGCGCCGCTCGCTCAACGAGCCTGAAAAGCCATCATCGGACGAAACGGGGCATCCGGAAGGGTAGCATCAACCGGACGATCGGATTGGTCAGCCGATCGAGCGACAGGCTTTCGTGAACGATCTCCGCATCTTCGCCCAGCACGCGTGCGGTGAGCGCAGTGCGCGCATAAAACGGTGTGTCCTCCCAGGTGCGACGTATCCCCGCAGCGTGGCCTTCGTCGGCACGCGCCAACCGAGGCACGCGCCACAGGGTTTTTGCCAAAGTCTGTGAAGGCGGCAGGGCGATCTCGTCGATCGCGCCGCTTTCGCCGAAGCGTAGTCCCATCGCAAAATCGGAACCATCGCGGCGATTGCCTTCGTACATCACCACGGTATCGCGCCGCAGATGCGCGCGCGACCAATGCCAATCGGCAAAGGCGTGCTCGAGCGGCTCGATGCCGGCATTGCTATCGAAATAGCCCTCGCCGCGCCAGCGCAGATCGGGGCTGCCCAGATCGACCTCGACTACCGCACGCGGTGCGATCGGCCGCCAGGCATGGCATCCGGCGGCGTCCAGCGGCCACTGCGTGGCGGGCATCACGCGCGGGTGCAATACGATCCGGCCGCGGATGCGCGACGGGATGGGGGCGGTCACTTCGGCGAGATCGATTGTCAGCTTGGTGCCGTCCCACGCCATGCTGCTCGGCCCGATCGCGAGCGTGTCGTGCGTGCAATGCAGCGCGCCGCGTCCGCGCTCGGTCATCGCCCAGCCGCTTTTGGGGCCATAGAGTGCGACGTTCATCGCCACGTGGTTCTCGGGATTGCCGCGCCCGGACCAGTGATAATACGGCGAGAAAACGCTGCCGATAAAGGCGATGATGGTCAGGCCGTGGCGGCCGTCGTCGCTGAGCGCGTCGATGTACCACCAGGCATATCCTCCTGCCGGGACCACGGCATCGAAGGCAGGTCCGCCAACAGCCGGTCTGCCGCCAGCCGCCCTGAAAGGCTCGCCATCGGGATCCCCGCGCCCGGATGTGTCCCGCCGCCCGCCAGATAGAGCCCCGGCAGGCGACTTGCCGAGCCGGGCCGCTGGAACGGGGCCTGCCAGCCGTGGTTCGCCCGGCCATAAAGCGCTCCGCCGGTCGCTGGAAACAAGCCCTCGTAGTCCGTCGGGGTAACCAGCACCGACCCCTGCATTGCGGCCGATTGCGGCACCGGCGAGAGCGCTGCCCGCTCGATCGTCAGGCCACAGGCTGCCAGGAAGCTGAACGTTTGCGTCTCGCATGTCGCTATCTCCGCTTCAGAGAAATGATGAGTGTCGCCGATGGGCGGCGCGTTGACAATCAGTTGGAGCCGTTCAGGACCCGAACCGGCGCGGTCGCCGCTATCGTCACGGTCTTGCGCGCAGATATAGATCGTCGGGCGCGCGGGAACTTTGCGATCGCGGAAGATCGCGTCGAACTCGGCTTTGTAGTCGGGCGAAAAGAACACATTGTGGCGCACCAGCGGAAAACTGCCGCTGGTGGTCGCATTGAGCATCCAAGTGAAGCTCGACAGCGATCGCTGCGCCGCCGGCACCGCAGGGGTGGCCGCGCGCGCGGCGGTGCCGAACAGGCCGATCGCCAGCGCCGCCGGGTCGCCATTGCAGACGATCGCGCGGGCGCGAATCTCCTCGCCGCCCGCCAGACGGACCCCGCACGCGCGGCCACTCTCGACCAATATCTCGCTGACATGCGCATTGTACCGAAACATCGCGCCGTTGGCCCGCGCGAGGCGCTCGATCGCCTTGGCCACCGCATGCATGCCGCCCTCGACCAACCACACGCCCTCGCGTTCGACATGGGCGATCAGCATGAGCGTGGCGGGTGCGACGAATGGCGATGATCCGCAATATGTGGCGTACCGTCCGAACAGCTGGCGCAGCCGAGGGTCGCGAAAATGGCGCGACACTGCCCGCCACAGCGGCTGATGCGGGCGGATGGCGAGCGCGGTGGGCAGTTTCGCCCAGCCGATCCGCTGCATCATCGACAGCGGCGTCGGCAGCGTTGCATCGAGAAACGATTCGCGCAGCACCTCGAAGATATTGCGCGCCTCGCGGCAGAACCCGCGGTACCCGGCCGCCTCGCGCGTGCCGAAGAAATCACCGATGGCGGCTTCGCTCTCATCCTGATCTGCGTACAGATCGAACTGGCGCGCACCATCCCAGGCATGGCGCGCGAGAATGCGCGTGGGCAATAGCGTGATCGAGGAGGCAAAATCGCCGCCGGCCTCGGCAAACAGCCGCTCGAACACCCAGCGCATGGTGAACACGGTGGGCCCGGCGTCAACCTGACGGCCGCCCGCCGTCACTTCCCGTAATTTGCCGCCGGGATGGCCGTGGCGCTCGAGCACAACAACCGGTTCGCCCCGCGCCGCCAGTAGCGCCGCAGCGCTCAGACCTGCGACTCCCGCCCCGATGATCAGAATCGGCGGCTGCGCCATGGTTAGCGGACGGGAAACGAGCGGGTCATTCTTTGAAGGCTAGCATGTGTCCAAATCTATTGACAAGAACTATGTTCAACAGTTTTGACAGTGGCAGTTGAGCGCGTAATTCTGCCCTTTTCCGACGCCGCGCCGAACAGCAAAACGTCCCCGGTGATGAACCGGGAACGTTGTGTGCGATCGGATTTCAGAGTGTCAGGCGGCCATGGCGCGCCGCGCCAGCTCGCACATCGACCAGATCTCCGACAATGCGGTGACCAGCCGGTCGATATCGCCCGGGGTGTGCACCGGCGAGGGCGTTACACGCAGGCGCTCGGTGCCCATCGGAACGGTCGGATAGTTGATCGGCTGCACGTAGATGCCATGATGCTCGAGCAGCCAGTCGCTGATCCTTTTGCACTTGTGCGGATCGCCGACCATGATCGGGATGATGTGGCTGGGATTGTCGAGCGTTGGAATGCCGATGAGATCGAGCCGCTTGCGCACCTCGGCAACACGTGCCTGATGCGCGAGGCGTTCGGCGTTGCTCTTCTTCAAATGACGGATGCTGGCGGTTGCGCCCGCTGCCAGGGCAGGCGGCAGCGCGGTGGTGAAGATAAAGCCGCTGGCAAAGCTGCGCACGAAATCGCACATCGCGGCGGTGCCGGCGATATAGCCGCCCATCACGCCGAACGCCTTGCCCAGCGTCCCCTCGATCACCGTGATCCGGTCCATCAGCCCTTCGCGCTCGGCAATGCCGCCGCCGCGCGGACCATAGAGGCCAACCGCGTGCACTTCGTCGATATAGGACATGGCGCCGTGCTTTTCGCAGACATCGAGGATCTCGGCGATAGGAGCAATGTCGCCGTCCATCGAATAGACGCTTTCGAACGCCACCAACCGGGGCCGCGATGGGTCGATCGCAGCGAGCTTGCGGTCGAGATCTTCAGGATCGTTGTGCACAAAACGCACACATTCGGCGCGGCTGTGGCGGATGCCCTCGATCATCGAGGCGTGATTGAGCGCGTCTGACAGAACGACGCAATTGGGCAGGCGCGAGGCCAGCGTGCTGAGCGCGGCCCAGTTCGAGACGTAACCGCTGGTGAACAGCAGCGCCGCTTCCTTGCCATGCAGGTCGGCCAGCTCGGCTTCAAGCTGGACATGGGCGTGTGTGGTACCCGAAATGTTGCGCGTGCCGCCCGCGCCCGCGCCGCAGCTGTCGAGCGAGGCGTGCATGGCATCGAGCACATCGGGATGCTGGCCCATGCCGAGATAATCGTTGGAGCACCAGACCGTTACCTCGTTCACGCCGCCTTCGGTATGATGGCGCGCGCGCGGGAATGCGCCGGCTTTGCGTTCCAGTTCGGCAAATATCCGGTAGCGTCCGTCATCCTTGAGGGTGTCGAGCTGCGCGCGGAAAAAAGCCTCATAATCCATTTCATCACTCCCCAAGTATTCAGTCGATCATCGCGCGCGTCGGCGCCGTAAGGGTTGCCGGCTGGACCGCCGGCTGGCGCTTTGCGGGCTTAGCGGATGAAACCGCCCATTGCCACATCGCCGCATCCTTTATCGGTAGCACCAGGAACAGATGCTCGATCACTCCCAGCGCGGCAAACCCGGCCAGTAGCGCACCTGTCGCCCAAGTGCCATTGGCCACGGGGGCTGCTTCCGAAACTGTCCAGGCCCAGATGGTGACAGCCGTGCCGCCGACAAGCGAAAAGGGATACAGAAAATTGCACGCGCGCTTGCGGAAATAGCTTTTCAGATACTCCAGATGCGCCGGAAACACCTCGTCGCTCAGGTTTGGCACACCCAGATAGAGATTGAACTTCGCGCTGAGGCGCATGCCGAACAGCAGCGCGAACGTCAGCGGGCCGGTCTGGTTGGGTTGGCCCCAGGTCAGCGCGACCAGCAACAGCAGCGTTGCGCCAAGCGCGATCTCGTGATGGATCACGGTGGCCGTGGCCAGACGAAAACGCCTCCAGCCGTGGGCTTCGGGCGGGCAGGGCAAGCGGCGCGGCCCGGCGACAAACCCCATCAGGAAGCCCATCTCGTGCCAGCCCCAGATCGCGATCGCCGCGGCAAAGGCGATGTAGGCCCCGGCAGCGCTGCCATCGCTACCGCCATGGGCGATCACGGCGGTGGCCGCGAGCGCAACGCAGGCTCCGATCCGGTGGCTGGTCCGGAACGTCTCGCGCGGCCGGCTATCGAGCCAGACCACGACGGCCGTGCCGATAAACCAGACCAACAGCGCAAAGACGAGCGGCGGCATCATTACCAGGCTGGCACCATGCAGACCTGCTCAGGCGCCTTGTTGGTTTGAACCGGGGTGAGATAGAGCCGGACGAAATTGATCGCAGCGGACGCGGTGAGGCCGATCCGCTTGATCCCGCCGACAAGCCCGCCCTGTTCTTTGGCCGCGTCGATCTTGGCCGACACGATCCGCATGCGCTCCAATCCTGCCTGAAAGCGCGGAGAATCGGTGTCGAGCGTCATCGGGAAAACCTGCTTGGTGATCTCGGAGCAGACGCGGAACACCCGCAAGTCGTAATCCGTCGGATCGATGCCCAATGCCTTGTGGAACGCGGGCCGGTTGTGATCGCGGATATACATCGTGGCATAGATCGCCACGAGAAAGAAGCGTACCCACAGCTTGTTCAAGCCGGTGAGCAATTTGGGATCGTTGCGCATCAGCAGGGCGAAGGCATCGCCATGACGAAACTCGTCATTGCACCATTGCTCGAACCAGTTGAAAATCGGGTGGAACCGCAGTTCCGGGTGCTTGGCCAGATGGCGGTAGATCGTGATGTAGCGGGCGTATCCGATCTTTTCCGACAGATAGGTTGCGTAGAAAATGAACTTCGGGCGGAAATAAGTGTATTTCTTGGTCTTGGTCAGGAACCCCAGATCGATGCCGATGCCGGAATCTTTGAGCGTATCGTTGATGAACCCGGCATGGCGGCTTTCATCACGGCTCATCAGCTTGAACAGCATCTTGATATCGGGGTTCTTGGCGCGCCGCTGGATCTCGGCATAGAGGATGCAGCCGGAGAACTCGGCCGTCAGCGAGCTCACCAGAAAATCGATGAACTCTTCGCGCAGTTCGTCGGGCAGGCTCTCGATCACACCGTTGAACGCTTCGGTACGCTTGAAATGGAGCTTGTTGGGGTCGGCCTGCATCTCGGCGATCAGCTTATCCCATTCGGCGCGCACGCTCGATACGTCGATCTTGTCGAGCGCGGCGAAATCGGTGGTGTAGAACCGCGGCGACAGCAAAGTGTTTTCGCGCGCGATCTTCATCGTGTCGGGCTTCGTCGTGTCGGGCTTCATCGCATCAGGGGCATCTGCATGCGGCGCTGCCTTGATCTGGGTAATCGCGTTCATGCGTTCCTCCGCGCGGTGAAGCTGACTTCGTAAAGTTCGGACATCTCGAAATGTCCCTTGATTCTGGTCCACAGCCGCTCGACCGGGCCCGCCCGTTCGACCGTCGCCATCCGGTTGAACACCGCGCTTTCGCCGAAACCGACGCGGATGGGATCGCCGTGCACGCGCACCCGGTCGCCCGGATTGATCGCGACGCCGCCGGCAAGCTTGACGTGCGCACACAAAAAGCGGTCGCTGTGCTCGATCTCGATCCGGCAAGGGGTGTCGAAGCTCGACCGGGGAAACAGCCTCACAGGGACTTCTCCTCGGCCCGCGCTGCGGCGAGTTTCTCCGCACCAGTTTTTCCTGAGGGCGGAAGCAAGGCGAGGAACGCGGCGCGGTTGGTGCCGCCAAACGCGCCGAGTTCGAGATTGCGGCCGGTGGCGGTATCGACCAGCAGCAATTCGCCGTTGCTCCACAGCGTCAGCCGAAACGGTGGTTGATTGCCAATGCCGCGCATCCGCCGCTCGCGCGCCAGCCCCCGCATGACACCGCGGATGAAGCCGCTCTTGCTGCCGGCCTCGACCATGCCGGCGGTGGCACCCGAGCCGATATCCTCGATCACCACCGCGCCATCGGCACGGTCGGTGAAGCGCAAATCGCGCGAAGACACAGCCGTCGCATTATCCGCGACACGCAGCAGCGCCGGCGACGCGGTCGGCGGGGTGCCTGTCAGGCGGACCGCACCGGTCGCCACGATCGTCATGATCACCAGGCTTGCCGCCGCGATCAGCGCGCCCTTGGGAACGGTCTCATTGTGGACGGCGCTCATGCTGTTGCACTTTCTAACAGGCTGGGCTGGCCATAGCTTGGCTGTGGCCGGTTCGCGACCGGCTCAAAGGTGCCAAGCTGGCTGCCCGGATTGGCGGCAAGGCAGGTCCGCGCCACCAGCGCGGCAACGGTCTCGGCATTGGCGATCGACCGCAGCATCGGTTGCGGCAGTTGATAGTGCCACGGCCGGGCATGCGGCCAGAGCCCGGCATAGCCGATCCGCTGGCCGCCCGTCACTTTGAGCGGGAGATCGCCCGTGCCATCGCGGCGGAGCAGCAGGTCGGCCGATTCGATCAGGCCGAGCGGCAGGTTGATGCACTTGGGCAGGGCAATCCCCACGCGCAGGACGATCCGGCGATCGGTCAGCGTGTAGATCGTCGAGCGCGCCGTCGCCCAGGCGATCAGATTGAGCAGCCCGACCCCGACCACACCCAACACCACCGTGATGACGATGCCTTTGAAATCGCCAAGCGATGCCGCGCCCTGGACCACGGCGCTGACCGCAGCAAGGACCACCAGCAGCGCGAAGTATCCGCTGATCAGGCGCGTGTGGAACGCCGTGGCGGCAAGCGCGCGCCACTCCGGCGATCCCTGCCAAAGAATGCGCTCCCCCTTGGGCAACAGGCCGGGCAGGCCGGGGATCGGCTCATTCTCATATTCGGTGATCATAGCAGCGGCTCCGAGCGCTGCGGCGTCGCATAGAGATAGCCGCCGCCGAAATAGGCCTGGGCGCGTTCTTCTTCATAAAGGGTGATGACGGTGCCGCCTTCAGGCATCGCGGGGGCCTGCGCCCACTGGCCCGAGACGATCGCATCGATCGTGACTGTCGCGGTCTTGCGCTTCACCGAAGCCATCATCATCGGGGCGAGCACTTCGCGCGGCGATTCGCCCTGCAGCGAAACCTGCAGATAGCGGATCAGCCGGTCGGCCTTGTCGATCCACAGCTCGCTCACCGTGCCGACGACGACGCCGTCTGCGGCGACGACCTTATAGCCGCGCGGATCTGCGTCGCGCCCGGCAACGCTGAATTCGGGGACCGTGCTCATCGGCACGATGCGGGCATGGCCTTCGAAATCCAGGTCCGGGCGCTTGGCACGGTTGGCCCATGCGGCCGGTCCGATGCCGTCGACCAGCGGATTGCCGGTCGGCTCGATCGGCGAACCAAAGCCGAAATCGGTGCGCCGCGCCGCGATATCAACCGGCTCGCGCTCGAGCGAGGGGACGGTCACCGCGCCGTGCCCGAACGGCAGGCGGAAAGTCTTGCGGGCAGCCGTCAGGATCGGTCCGCCAACCGGCTCGAGCCGACCGGTCATCTCGCTTTCGAGCGGATAGCCCTCGCGCCGGTCCTCGCGGCGCAGATAGAGAATGAGCCCGAAGAAAAACAGGAAGAACGCGTTGAGGACAACGAGCGCCACGTCGATGTGTTGGGTGAAGCTATAACTCATGCCGATTTCCCTCAGGTTGGAAACTCGCTCAGACCAAAGCGAGTGGGCGATATGGCCTGACCGGTCGCACGTCCACGCACCAAGGGGCCGAGCGCCACGATTGTTGCGAAAAGTAATACAATTTCAGAGCAGTACACAAATCCGTAGCCGGTGGCGGGGCCTGCCAGCGTCGATCCCATCGCGTTGGCCACGGCGGCGGACGAGATGGCATCGCGGACAAAGGCCCCGATGGCGATGGCAAGGCCGGCGCTGGTCGCCTGCACCGCGCCCCAGGCACCGAGCGCGAGCCCGTTGCTGCCTTGCTGCGACAGCGCCATGGCGGCGGTCAGCGTGCCGACCGAAAACAGCCCTGCGCCAAGGCCGATCAGCGTTGCGCCCAGATAAAGCGCGCCGACTTGCCCCGATGGGGCCGCAAAGATCACCAGCGAGAATGCCGCGATGCCGATGACCGCGCCATAACCGGCCAGCCGATGCGCGTCCGCGCCTGCAGCCAGCTGCTTTGCGGCGATGCCGAAGCCGGCCAGCATGCCGATCGCCCAGAGCGCGGTGAGCGATGTCGTCGCGCCGACCGACATGCGCAGAATCTGGCCGCCATAGGGTTCGAGCAGCACATCCTGCATGCTGAACGCCGCCGCACCCAGCCCGACGGCAACCAGCAGCCGCATCGTCCGGGGCTGCGCGATGAAGCTCGCCCAGACTTCGCCGAACGGCAGCCGGTCGCGCCGCGCCACTGTGGCCGCTGTGTTGCGCGGTTCCTGCTTCCACAGCGCGATCACATTGAGGATCATCGTCAGCGCGCCCGCACCTTGCACGACCTGGACCAGCTTGGTCGCGGTGAAATCGGCGAGCAACCGGCTGATGATGATCGCGCTTGCCGCCGTGCCCACCAGCAGCATGACATACAGCAGCGCCACCACGCGCGGCCGCGCGTGCTCGGGTGCAAGGTCGGTCGCGAGCGCAAGCCCTGCGGTTTGGGTGGTATGCATGCCCGCGCCGATCAGCAGAAATCCGATCGCCGCGCCGATCTGGCCGAAGATCGCCGGGCCATTGCCGCCGCCGGTCATCACCAGCAGCGCAAACGGCAGGATGGCAAAGCCGCCGAACTGAAACAGCGTTCCGAACCAGATGTAAGGGACGCGCTTCCAGCCGAGAAACGAGACATGATTATCGGACTTGAACCCGATCAGCGCGCGCAGCGGCGCGAACAGCAGCGGCAGCGAAACCATCACCGCCACCAGCGAAGCCGACATGTTCAGCTCGACGATCATCACCCGGTTGAGCGTGCCGGTCAGCAGAACCGCCGCCATGCCCACCGAAACCTGAAACAGCGACAGCCGCAGCAATTGGCCCAGCGGAAGTTCCGTGGTCGCGGCATCGGCGAACGGCAGAAAGCGCCGTCCGGCATTGTTCCAGAATCCGTGGACGCGGCTCGTGGTCATCCCAGCACCACCTCCAGCGCATGGCTCTTGTAAAAGCCCCCGGACACCCGGCGGTCGCGGCCGATCTTCGCCGATGGCAGCGCGTCGCCGATCAGGCCGCGCAGCTTGCCATGCCCGACGGGCAGGATCGCGGGCGAACGATCACTGCTCGGAAACAGCCGGCCCATGCCGAGCATGACCATCAGCAAGGGGGTTTGCGGGGCAAAGGTGAAGACCAGCGATCCGCGGGTTGCGCCCGCGATCTTGTGCACCACCGAGACAATGTCGGTCGGCTTATAGTGAATGAGCGAGTCCATCGCCACGACATGGTCGAACCGGCCGAGCGTGGGATCGAGCATATCGCCCACGCGCCAATCGATCTTGAGGCCCGGAGGCGCGCGGTCAGCAGCGATCTTGACCAGACTGCCCGCCACATCGATGGCCACAACATCCGCACCGCGCAGCGCGGCTTCCACCGCGAGCGCCCCGGTCCCGCAGCCCGCATCGAGCAGGCGCAGGCCGGTCATGTCGGCGGGCAGCCAGGATAGCAGCGTATTGCGCATTTCGGTCCGTCCGGCGCGCACCGTCGCCCGCACACCGCTGACCGGCGCGTCCGACGTCAATTGCTCCCACGCTTTCGACGCGGTGCGATCGAAATACGTGGTCAGGTTCTCGCGAAACCGGTCGTAGGTGGCGGTCGTCATTTATTCGAACCCCAGGAATTCGAAAATCTCGCGGTCCTTCATCGGCTGCGCATCGAGCGCGTCGCAGCCCGCCCACATCTGCGCGGCGAGCCGCTTGTATTCGAGGCAGGCGGCATCGACTTCGGGGGTCGAGTCCATCTCGAACAACGTGCATTTCTTGAGGCGCGAGCGGCGGATCGCGTCGAGATCGGGGAAGTGGGCGAGGCGCTTCAGCCCGGTTGCCGCGTTGAAGCGGTCGATCTCGTCGGTGGCGGCAGAGCGATTGGCGATCACGCCGGCCATGCGCACGTCGTAGTTCTTCGCCTTCGCCTTGATCGCCGCAACGATGCGGTTCATCGCGAAGATGCTGTCGAAATCGTTCGCGGCGACCACCACCGCGCGCTCGGCGTGCTGCAGCGGCGCGGCAAAGCCGCCGCACACCACATCGCCCAGCACGTCGAAGATCACCACGTCGGTTTCTTCGAGCAAATGGTGCTGCTTGAGCAGCTTCACCGTCTGGCCCACGACATAGCCGCCGCAGCCGGTGCCCGCAGGCGGGCCGCCGGCCTCGACGCACATCACGCCGTTGTAACCCTCGAACATGTAATCCTCGGGCCGCAATTCCTCGCTGTGAAATTCGACCGTCTCGAGCACATCGATCACCGTCGGCATCAGCTTCTTGGTCAAGGTGAACGTGCTGTCATGCTTGGGGTCGCAGCCGATCTGGAGCACGCGCTTGCCGAGCAGCGAAAACGCGGCGCTCAGGTTCGACGAGGTGGTCGATTTGCCGATGCCGCCCTTGCCATAAACCGCAAACACTTTCGCCGTGCCGATGCGGTCGTTCGGATCGAGCCCGACTTGCACGCTTCCTTCGCCATCGAGACCAATGCGGTCGCGCAGGCGCTGTTCAAGACCGGGGGCTTCAAGACGGGTCGGGGGATCAAGAAGTGCCATCATGTGTTCCTTTAGGCCGCGACCGCCACGACACCCTCGAGACGATCCTCGAGTTCATCGCTTGCGGCATGGAGAGCGGCGAGTGTGGCTTCGTCGGGTTGCCAGTAATTGCGTTCGCTGGCTTCGATCAGGCGATTGGCGACGCGCGCCGCCGCCCGGGGATTGAGTGCGGCGATCCGTTCGCGCATTTCGGCATCGAGAATGTAGGTTTCGCCGATCCGCTGATAGACCCAGGGGTCGACTTCGCCCGTGGTGGCCGACCAGCCCATCGTCGTGGTCACGCTGCCCTCGATCTGGCGCACGCCTTCATAACCGTGGCGCAGCAGCCCTTCGCTCCACACCGGATTGAGAATGCGCGTGCGCGTTTCAAGAGCAACCTGCTCCTGGAGCGAGCGGACTTTGCCCGTGCCTTGGGTCTGGTCACCGATATAGACCGGCGCTGCGGTCCCTTTGGCGCGGGTGACGGCACGGCTGATGCCGCCCAGCGCATCGACATACTGGTCGATTGCGGTCACACCCAGTTCGACGCTTTCCAGGTTCTGATAGGCGCAATCGACGGTCTTGAGCGCCGAACCGAGGATCGCCGCCTGGCGAACGGGTGTGCCCTTCACGCCGTAGGCATAGCCCTTCTGCCGCTCGAAGCTGTCGGCCAGTTCGTTCGGATCGCTCCAGCCGCCACTGTCGATCATCAGGTTGACATTGGCACCATAGGCACCCTCGGCATTGGAAAACACGCGCAGCGCGGCGGTTTCGATGTCGCAGCCGTGCTCGTCCTGATGCGACAGGCTGTGGCGGCGGATGAAGTTGAGTTCGCACGGCTCGTCGGCCTGCGCCGCGAGCAATGCAGCTTCGGCCATCATCCGCGTCTGCAGCGGCAACAGATCGCGGAACACGCCCGAGAGCGTGACGACCACATCGATGCGCGGGCGGCCCAGCTCGTCAAGGCTGATCAGCTCGGCTCCGGCAAGCCGGTTGTAGCTGTCAAAGCGCGGCCGCGCGCCCATCAGCGCCATCGCCTGGGCGATCTGTGCGCCTTCGCTTTTCAGATTGTCGGTGCCCCACAGCACCATTGCCACCGTTTCGGGGATGTGGCCCGAATCCGCAAGACTGCGATCGATCAACCGCTGCGCCTGCGCCGCACCGTCCTTGACCGCATAAGCGGAAGGCAGGCGGAACGGATCGAACCCGTGGATATTGCGCCCGGTCGGCAGGATTTCGGGGGAGCGGAGCAAGTCTCCGCCTGTGACCGGCTGGATGTACTGTGCGTTCAGCGCGCGAACCACGCCATCGAGCTCGCCGTTGGTGGTCAGCGCGACGTTGAGCGCGGCCATGTCCTTGAGCAGCGGAGTATCGAGCTTGATCGTGCCGGCGACAATACCTTCGATCGTATCGACCGAGAGCAAGTGGCCGCGGGCGCTGGCGGCGGCGGCGATCATGTCGGCGCGTTCCTCACGCGTGGCGGCGGAACCGGCCACATGCAGGCCTTGCGGGATGAGTTCGCGCTCGATCTCATAGAGCTTGGCAGCGAGCGCGGCGATGTCGCTGCCGTCCAGATCGAGCGCGGTCGCCTGATCCGCGATCAGCTCGGCCAGATCGGCCAGTTCGTTGCTGCCGGGCGCAGCCTGGCGCCAGCGTTCGACCGAGGCCTTGAGTTCGGCCAGCCCTTTGTAAACGCCCGAGTTGGTGAGCGCCGGGGTCAGATAGCTGACCAGGACCGCGCCCGAACGGCGCTTGGCCAGCACGCCCTCGGACGGATTGTTCGCCGCGTAGAGGTAGATATTGGGCAGATCGCCGATCAGCCGATCGGGCCAGCATTCAGCGCTCAGCCCGGTCTGCTTGCCGGGCATGAATTCGAGGCTGCCATGCGTGCCGAAATGCAGCACGGCGTGCGCGCGGAAGTCTTCCTTGAGCCAGCGATAGAAAGCCGCGAACGCGTGGGTCGGGGCAAAGCGGCCCTCGAACAGCAGCCGCATCGGATCGCCCTCGTAGCCAAGCGCGGGCTGGATGCCGACGAACACGTTGCCGAATTGCGCGCCAAGGATCTGCACCGCGGTGCCGTCCGACTGCAGCTTGCCCGGCGCCGGGCCCCACGAGGCTTCGATTTCATGGAGCCAGGTTTCGCGCTGCACGATGGTGTCCGCGCTCACCCGGGCATGGACATTGGCCTCGGTGCCATAGCGCGCGGCATTGCCGCCAAGGATGCGTTCGCGCAGCGCGTCGACCGAAGCCGGAACCTCGACCGTGTAGCCTTCGCGTGCCAGCCGCGCGAGCGTGGCATGGAGCGATTCGAACACCGCGAGGAACTGCGCGGTACCCGCCGCGCCCGCACCCGGCGGAAAGTTGAACAGGACGGCGGCGACGCGCTTGTCGGCATTGGCGGCGCGGCGCAGTTCGACCATCTTGAGCACGCGCGCGGCGAGCATATCGGCGCGCTCACTGCACGTCTGCATGGTCCGCACCTGCCCGGTCGGGGGGAAAGTGCAGCCCCTCTGGCAGCCGGTGCACGGCGTGTCCGAGCCGTCGGAGCGACCGCCAAACACCATCGGCACGGTGCCGCCGTCGAGCTCGGGAATGGCAATCATCATCGTCGCTTCGAGCGGCAACAACCCCTGACGGTTTGCGCCCCAGGCCTGCAACGTCTGGAACTCGACAGGATGCGCGGCGATGTAAGGCCGGTCGAGCTTGTTCAGCACCGCTTCGGCGGCGGCGGTATCGTTGTAGGCGGGGCCACCCACGAGGCTGAATCCGGTGAGATTGACCACCGCATCGACAACGGCAACGCCGTCCTTGATGAACAGTTCCTCGATCGCCGGGCGGCCGTCGAGCCCGCCCGCAAATGCCGGGATCACGTTCAGCCCGCGCGCTTCCAAGGCGGCGATCACGCCGTCATAATGGCCCGCGTCGTTGGCCAGCACATACGAGCGCAACATCAGCAGGCCGACCGTGCCCTTGGCGTCACGGCGGTGCGGAAGCACGGCCACGGTGCGCGCCATGCGCTGCGGCAGGGCGGGATGATACACGCCCACTTCGGGGTACTCGCGCGGCGCTGCCGCCTTCATCTTGCCGCGCAGGGCCCGGCGCTCGCCATCGGCATAGCGATCGACCAGCGCCTTGATCATGTCGAACACGTTGTCGTCCGAAGCGGCCAGCCAGTATTGCATGGTCAGGAAATAGGCGCGCACGTCCTGTGCGGTGCCGGGTACGAATTTCAGCAGCTTGGGCAGGCGCCGCAGCACCGCCATCTGCCCCGCGCCCGAGCTTGCCCCGGCCTTGTTGGTGCCGCGCATCTTTTTGATGAGCGACAACAGCCCGGTGGCGGGCTTGTCCATCCGGTAGTCGCCCATCCGTGTCAGCTTCACCACCTCGCCCGCCGACATGAGCCCGACCATCGCGTCGCACTGGTTCTGCCGCGCGGTCAGCTGCGGGAGTACCGCGCGAATATGGTCTTCGAGGAACAGCATCGTCACCAGCACGATATCGCCGCGCAGAATATCGGCGCGCGCCGCCGCAAGCGTTTCGGGCTTCTCTTCCCAGTCGGCAGCAGCGTGAAATCCGATGGTGACTCCGGGATAGGCGCGGTTGAAATGCTCCTGCGCCCGTGTGACAGCGCCCGAGAGGTGGTTGTCCAGCGTGATGATCACCACGCGGACGGGAATGGCCGAGGCTGCTGAACTAGCGGGCATAATGCGCCTTCGCGTCATAGAGCGTTTCGAGCGTGATCGCGGCTATGCCCTGCTCGGCAGCATAGCGCTCGGTGTTCCGCCGTGCTTTCCCACGCACGAAGAACGGGATCTTGGAGAGTTCCTTCTCGGCTTCCGCCGACCATCCCGTGGCTGCCGCAACCGGCTCGGCGAGAGGCATGGCAACCGGCTCGTCCGGCACCATGATCGGCGCATTATCATCCGATGCGGGGCGATGCGCGGAAGGGGCCGAGCCATGGCCAAGATGCGATGCGCCCGCCGCATCGCTGAACTCGAAATCGTCGCGGAACATCGTGAGCAGATGCTCTTCCAGCCCCATGACCAGCGGATGCACCCAGGTATCGAACAGCACGTTGGCGCCTTCGAAGCCCATCTGCGGGCTGTAGCGCGCAGGGAAATCCTGGACATGGACCGGGGCGGAGATCACCGCGCACGGGATGCGCAAGCGTTTGGCGATGTGGCGCTCCATCTGCGAGCCCAGCACCAGTTCGGGCTGCAGCGCCTGAATGGCGTCTTCAACCTCGAGGTAATCGTCGGTGATGAGCGGCTCGAGGCCATAGAGCTTGGCTGCTTCGCGCACGTCGCGGGCGAATTCGCGGTTGTAGCAGCCGAGGCCAACCACTTCGAAGCCCAGCTCGTCGCGCGCCACCCGCGCCGCGGCGACCGCATGGGTGGCGTCGCCGAAAATGAAGACCCGCTTGCCGGTGAGATAGGTCGAATCGACCGAGCGGCTCCACCACGGCATGTTCGAGGTGTCCAGCGCGGCAGTTGAATCGACGCCAGCCAGCGCGGCCACTTCGGCAATGAATTCGCGCGTTGCCGCATGACCGATCGGCACGGTGCGCGCGGTCTTTTGGCCGAAGGTCTTGTCCAGCCAGCGGCAGGCAGTGTCGGCGATTTCGGGATAAAGGCAGATGTTGAAATCGGCCTCGCCCAGCCGTGCCAGATCCGCCGGGCTCGCACCGAGCGGGGCGGTCACGTTAACCTCGATGCCAAGCATGGCCAGCAGCCGGGTGATCTCGATCACATCGTCGCGGTGGCGGAAACCAAGCGCAGTGGGGCCGAGCAGATTGGCCCTGGGTTTGCGGCCGTCGCGCGGGGCCGGGCGTGCGTCTTTGTCGGCCAGATTGCGCACCAGCTGGTAAAACGTCTCCGCCGCGCCCCAGTTCTCCTTGCGCTGGTAGCTGGGAAGCTCGAGCGCGATGACCGGGCAGGGCAGGCGCATCGCCTCGGCAAGCCCGGCCGGATCGTCCTGGATCAGTTCGGCGGTGCACGATGCGCCGACCAGCATGGCTTGCGGCTGGAACCGTGCGTAGGCGCCGCGCGCCGCCGACTGAAACAGCTCTGCGGTATCCTTTCCCAGATCGCGCGCCTGAAATGTCGTGTAGGTGACCGGCGGCCGTTTGCCCCGGCGTTCGATCATCGTGAACAGCAGATCGGCATAAGTATCGCCTTGCGGCGCATGGAGCACGTAATGCACGCCCTCCATCGCGGTCGCGATCCGCATCGCCCCGACATGAGGTGGTCCTTCATAGGTCCAGACGGTGAGCTGCATCGCCCTAGACCTTCAGCACGTCGCGCCGCCGCAGCGGGCGGGCAAACAGTTCGGCCAGATCACCGGCCTGATCGAAACCATGGATCGGCGAGAACACCAGTTCGATCGCCCACTTCGTGGTCAGCCCTTCGGCCTCGAGCGGATTGGCGAGGCCAAGGCCGCACACGGTGATATCCGGCCGCGCGGCGCGGACCCGGTCGAGCTGCTTGTCGACATCCTGCCCCTCGCTGATCAGCGTGCCTGACGGCAGCAGCGCCAGCTCCTGCGCCAGATGGCGGCGGTGCAGATAGGGCGTGCCCACCTCGACCGGGATCATCCCGAGTTCGGACGCAAGAAAGCGCGCCAAGGGCACTTCGAGCTGCGAATCGGGCAGGAACGTGATGCGCTTGCCCGCAAGATTGCCGCGCACATGATCGATCGCGCGCTTGGCGCGTTCACGGCCCGGAGCGACGACGCTGCGGAAGTGCATCTCATCGATGCCGAACGCGCTTGCGGCGGCGTGCAACCAGTTCGTTGTCCCCTCCGCGCCAAACGGAAACAGCGCGTCGAGCCGCTGGGCGCCGCGGTCCTCGAGTGCGCGCGCGGTCTCGCCCAGGAAGGGTTGGGCGAGCAGAAACCGGGTGTTCGGGCCGACCGGCGGCATTGCGGCGGCGCGGCGCGCGGGCAGCGAATGGACCGTGGCAATGCCCAGCTGCTCGAACAGCCGCACGAACTGATCCTCGACGACATCGGGCAGCGCGCCGACGATCATCAGGCTGAGCGTGTCCGCCGTGTCGGCGGGCAGATCGGCCACCAGCGCCGCAAGGCAGGCATCTTCGCCCTCGGTAAAGGTGGTCTCGATGCCCGAGCCCGAATAATTGAGGATCTTGGTCGCCCCGGCATGCTTGACCGAAAGCCGCGAAGCAGCGCGCGACAGATCGAGCTTGATCACTTCGGACGGGCACGAGCCGACGAGGAACAGCAGCTTGATATCGGGCCGCCGCGCGAGCAGGCGATCGACCACCCGGTCGAGCTCTTCGTTGCAATCCGCCATCCCGGCCAGATCGCGCTCCTCGATGATCGCGGTGCCAAAGCGCGGCTCGGCAAACACCATTACCCCGGCGGCAGATTGCAGCAGGTGCGCGCATGTGCGCGAGCCGACGACGAGGAAGAAGGCGTCCTGAACCTTGCGGTGGAGCCAGATAATCCCGGTCAGGCCGCAGAAGACTTCGCGCTGCCCACGTTCACGCAGCACCGGGGCCGATTCGCAGCCCAGCGCCGTGACGGGCAGCACCGCGTTCATGCGGAGGCCGCCATGGCCGTGCCGGAGGCTGCTTGCGCCGCGCCCTCTGACCGTGCGCCCGCATTGCCTTGCAGCCGGGCCGCGCGCAGCTTCAAGATGAATTGACCCGCATTGATGGCGTAGGTGACATAGGCGGCCAGCGCGAGCAGCAGGCGCCCGCGCTCGGTGCCAAGGTCGCCGAACAGCATCACCAGATAGGCCGTGTGCAGCGCCAGCACGAGCATCGAGAACACGTCTTCCCAGAAGAATGCGGGCACGAACAGATACTTGCCGAAGACAACCTTTTCCCAGATCGCGCCGGTGACCATGATCAGATAGAGCGCGCAGGTCTTGACCACGACCGAAACGTTCGCGGCAAAGGCTCCTTCGCCGCTATCGAGATAGCGCAGGACCAGCACCAGACTGACGAGGAAGATCACAAACTGGATGGGCGCGAGAATGCCTTGCACCAGAGTCCAGGGAGTCGAGTCGCGCCGGGCGCGCTGCTCGGGCGTATAGAGAGGTGCCGTGCCCCTCTTTGTCGCCGTGCCTGAGAAATTCTGGTCGTTTGACCGCATCACGTCCCGCTATCCCCAGCTTGCCTACCGAGGAGACTAAGGCAGCGATCAAGGGGGTGTCAATAAAAATTGACGTCCAAATTCTTTGACACTTTTTGCCCTTAAGTGCGGGTTTGCTATTGCGAGACCAAAGCAATCGGCATACGATTCGAATCGCGTTCTTAAAGGGCGGCTGACTCCTACAGGGCCGGTGCCGCGAGGATGTTTTTGGGGCATTTGTCACGCGGGGGCCATTCCATGGCATCATTGGCTCATTCGGACGCGCACGCTGGAGCTTCGGCCGCCGGCGTCAAAGCGGCTGGCGCGAACGGGCAGGCTGCCATCGCCCGGGCATTGCGCGGCGAGGCGCACAACCGTGCCGGTGCGGCCAGCCCGCAGGATGAAGCATCGCTGGCCCATGACAAATCTTTGTCCAAATTGATCGAGAACGAAATCATTCCCCGCTTGATGATGGCGCATGTCGCGGATGCGCGCGCGCCTTCGACCGCCGAGATCGATGTGGGCGAGGTTGCCGCGCTTGCCGAGCTTGTCCTCCAGGTCGAAGCCGATGCGCTGCTCGCGAGCGTGGAGGCCATCCTCGCGCGCGGAGTCAGCGTCGATGCCGTGATGGTCGATCTGCTGGCACCTGCGGCGCGCATGCTGGGTGCGTATTGGGAAAGCGACCGCTGCGATTTCATCGACGTGACAATGGGGCTGTGGCGCTTGCAGGAGGTTGTGCGCGACATCGCCGCGCGCGCGCCGTCCGAGCGGTTGATCGCCGCGGGCGGCCACCGCGCGTTGTTTGCCGCAATGCCGGGCGACCAGCACAGTTTCGGCACAGTTGTGCTCGACGAGCTGTTTCGCCGCGAGGGCTGGATAACCGAACGCATGATCGGTGCCGAGACATCTGAACTGTTGAAAGCCGTTCGGCGCGAATGGTTTGACCTCATCGGATTGACGGTCAGTTGCGATTGCCATATCGGCAACGTCAATTCGATCATTGTTGCACTGCGGAATGTTTCTCGAAATTCTCGGGTTTGCATCTTGGTCGGCGGGCCCGTATTTTGCAAAGATCCTGAATTGGCGGCAAAAATTGGGGCTGATGGCACCGCTGCCGATGCCAGGCTTGCACTGAAAGTTGCCTTGGGCCCTGTTCGCAAACGCGAACGGGAGGCCTTGGTGGTAAGTTGAACCGACAGGTGGAGCACAGTGCTCGGCGATGAACATGCATAATGCTCCCCCTGGGAAGACCCTGTTTGCGTCCGCTGACAGCATGACGGGATCATTGTCTGCAGGCATTGCGGCCAATATGCTTGCGGCCGTGGGCGATGTTGCCTTCATCATTTCGCCCGAGGGCGCCATTCTCGATATTGCGGTCTCGGATGGAGACCTTGCCAAGCATGGATTTGCAAGCTGGGTGGGTTCCGCCTGGATCGACACGGTTACCGTTGAAAGCCGGGTCAAGATCGACGACATGCTGACCGAGGCAACCAAACCGGGCGGTGCGCCGCGCTGGCGCCAGGTCAATCACATCGCGGCGGGCGGTGATGTCGCGGTGCGCTATCTCATGATGGCGCTCGGTGCCGATGGCCCCCTGATCGCGATCGGCCGTGATATGCGCGCCACAGCCGCGCTCCAGCAGCGGCTGCTCCAGTCGCAGCAATCGATCGAACGCGATTATATCCGGCTGCGCCAGGCCGAAACGCGCTACCGCGTGTTGTTCGATGTCGTGTCGGAACCCGTGCTGATTGTCGATGCCGACGATCGCCGGATCAGCGAGGCCAACCCGGCCGCCTATCGGCTGCTCGATGTCGATGCGGGGGAACTGGCCGGTGCGCCGATCCAGACGATCGTCGCGCCCGAACACCGCGATGATCTGATCGCCTATCTTGGCGCCGCCGAAGCGGCCGATGACGTTGCTCCGGTCGAATTGCAGCTGGCCGAGCCGGGTGGCAATGCGCGGATATCGGCACGGCTGTTTCGCCAGGCGCGCAAGTCGCTGCTGATTGTCCGGTTGGAAATGACCGACGAAACGATCGCCGGAAAGGCGATGGATGCCACGCTCGACGACGTGATCGAGCGGATGCCCGATTCGTTCGTGCTGGTCGATGGCGATCTGAAAGTGCTGACTGCGAACGCGGCATTCCTCGAATTGACGCAGATGCCTTCGATCGACCGGGTTATCGGCGTGCGCCTCGATACCTGGCTCGGGCGTCCGGGCATCGATCTGGAGCTTATCACCGGGCAGCTGCGCGAGCATGGTTCGGTTCGCAATGTGGCGACGATCCTGCGCGGGGCGGCGGGGTCGAAGGATTCCATCGAAATCTCGGGCGTCTCCGCGCCGATGGGTGATGGCGAATGCTATGGCTTCACCATCCGCGACGTGGCGCGGCGTGATCGCGCCGGTGCGGAGGCGGCGGGCGATGTGCCGCGCTCGGTCGGTCAGCTTACCGAACTGGTGGGCCGCATGTCGCTCAAGGATATCGTGCGCGAAAGTACCGATCTGATCGAACGCCTGTGTATCGAGGCCGCACTGGTCTACACATCGGACAATCGCGCGTCGGCGGCGGAAATTCTCGGCGTGAGCAGGCAGAGCCTCTATTCCAAGCTGCACCGGCATGGGCTCGGCAATCTGATCTCGTCCGACGTATAATCAGCGCATCGCAGGGCCGTTCTGCGGGTGAACGCGCGCCTCATTCTGCTGTCTTGAACCTTGCGGAAAGGTCAGGTTGCGGTGTCCTGACATACAGCGCGATGTGGCCTTGTGCCTAACGGGCAAATGGCTCTTGGCCCGTCAATTGGATTTGACGGCAAGGACTGTCAAGGTTAGCGTTTTCGCGATGGAAAGCGCAAAAACCCCCGGATTCGCGGCGTCGATCCCCGCTCCCCGCGATGTCCTGGAATTGCTCAAACCGATCACCTGGTTTCCGCCCATCTGGGCGTTCATGTGCGGCGTGGTGTCTTCGGGCATTCCCATCGCGAGCCGCTGGCAGTTTTTCGTCGCGGGCATCCTGCTGGTGGGTCCGCTGGTGTGCGGGACCAGCCAGGCGGTCAACGACTGGTTCGATCGCCATGTCGATGCGATCAACGAGCCCAACCGCCCGATCCCCTCGGGCCGGATCGCCGGTACCTGGGGCCTGCGCATTGCGCTCATCGGCACGGCATGCGGGCTTGCGGCGGCGGCGGTCATGGGCTTCTGGATTTTTGCCGCCACCATCGTCGCGCTGTTCTTCGCCTGGGCCTATAGCGCGCCGCCCTTCCGGCTCAAGATGAGCGGTCTATGGGGGCCGGCATCGGTCGCGCTGACATATGAAGGATTGACGTGGTTTACCGGGGCCAGCGTCATGGCCGGGACTTTGCCTCCGACGCACGTGCTGGTGATCCTGGCGCTTTATTCGGCCGGTGCTTTCGGGATCATGACGCTCAACGATTTCAAGGCGGTCGAAGGCGACCGTGCAATGGGCATTCGTTCGCTCCCCGCCGTGCTTGGGGTCGGCCCGGCGGCGCGGATTGCCTGCGTGGTCATGGCGGTGCCGCAAGTCGTCGTCGTCGCGCTTCTGCTGAGCTGGGGGCACATCCTCGTCGGCGGTATCGTTGGCGCGCTGCTCATGGTGCAATGCGGGCTCATGCCCCGCCTGCTCAGCGATCCGCGCGCGCACACGCCGTGGTACAACGCCACCGGCACGACGCTCTATGTGCTCGGCATGCTCGCGTCGGCGTTCGGGCTCGGCGGGGTGGCGGGGCTATGACCGCCGCGCCGCTCGGCCGGACCGGAGTTGCCGAGCGCGGGCTGGGCTGGCTCGGGATTGTCCGGTTGGGGCTGGTGCAAAGCGCGATCGGCGCCATCGTGATGCTGACCACGTCGCTGCTCAACCGGGTGATGGTGGTTGAATATGGTCTTGCCGCCGCGCTCCCGGCGGGCCTCGTCGCGTGGCACTATGCCGTGCAATTGTCGCGCCCGGCGTGGGGGCATGGCTCCGACCATGGGCGGCGCCGGACCCCGTGGATCATCTTCGGCATGGGCACGCTGGCACTGGGCGCTGTGCTGGCGGTAAGTGCGCTCGGTTTGCTCGCTGCGCGCGCGCCCGATAGTCTTGGCCTTGCTGGATATGCGCTGGCGATCCTTGCTTTTACGCTGATCGGCGCGGGCGTCGGCGCGGCGGGAACATCGCTGCTCGCCTTGCTAGCCACCCGGGTCGCGCCCGGTCGGCGTGCGGCTGCGGCATCGATCACTTGGATCATGATGATCGCAGGCATCGTGGTGACAGCGGGCGTGGCCGGCGCTCTTATCGATCCGTTCTCGCTGGCGCGGCTGACAATGGTCGCGCAAGGCGTTGCGGGCGGAGCCTTCGTGGTTGCGCTGCTGGCGATATGGGGCGTGGAAAGCGCGGCCCCGCCGCTGGTGACAGCATCAATGCCCGCTGCGGAGGTGCGGACATCGCTGGCATTTGGGGCAGCCCTGAAATCGATCTGGGCCGATCAGGCTGCGCGCCGCTTCACGCTTTTCGTGTTTCTATCGATGTTTGCCTATTCGGTGCAGGATCTTATCCTCGAGCCGTTCGCCGGATTGGTATTCGGCCTTACCCCGGGCGCATCGACCAGGCTGTCTGGCGTGCAGAACGGCGGCGTGCTGCTGGGGATGATTCTGGTCGGGATCGGTGGCGGTGCGTTTGCCGGGCGAGGCGCAGCAGGATTGGCGCGCTGGATCGTGGGGGGCTGCATTGGTTCGGCGATCGCGCTGGCCGGGCTTGCGCTGGCGGCGCTGGCCGGGCCGGGGTGGCCGCTGGCCGCCAATGTCGCGCTGCTCGGTTTTGCCAACGGGGTGTTTGCGGTCGCCGCGATTGGCCAGATGATGGCGCTGGCCAGCGCCGACGGCGGGCGCGAGGGCATGCGCATGGGCGTGTGGGGCGCGGCGCAGGCGATTGCATTCGGGCTTGGCGGGCTTGTCGGCGCGGTCGGCGTCGATGTCGGCAGGGCGATCACCGGCTCGACCTCCGGCACATTCCTCATGGTGTTCGGCGCCGAGGCTCTGCTGTTTCTGGTCGCCGCCGCGCTCGTGCTGCGCGGCACGGCAAGGCCCGCGGCAACCTTGCGGTTCGGAGGCGAACCGGCATGACCGTCTATGATTGCGTCGTGGTGGGCGGCGGCCCTGCGGGGGCGACGGCAGCCACCGATCTGGCAGCCACCGGGCACAGCGTGTTGCTGCTCGATCGCGCGGGGCGGATCAAGCCATGCGGCGGCGCGATTCCGCCCCGCCTCATCCGCGATTTCGCCATTCCAGATCACTTGATCGTGGGCCGCTCGACCATGGCGCGGATGATCGGCCCTTCCGATGTCGAGGTTGACATGCCGGTCGATCAGGCGGGGCGGGGCGGATTTGTCGGCATGGTCGACCGCGAAGAATTCGATGAATGGCTGCGCGCGCGCGCCGCGCGGACTGGCGCCGCGCGGTCTACCGGCACTTTCGACCGGATCGAGCGCGATGCCGATGGCGGCGCGATCGTGGTGTTCAGCGAAGCGCGCGGCGGCGAAGAGCGCCGGGTGCGCGCGCGCTGTGTCATCGGCGCAGACGGCGCGCGCTCGCGCGTGGCGCGCGCTACGCTGAAAGGGGCCGACCGCATCCCTTGCGTGTTTGCCTACCATGAGATTGTCCGCTCGCCCCCGGTCGAACCGGCCGCAAATGACGCCAAATTCGATCGCAGCCGCTGTGATGTGTTCTATCAGGGCGAGCTTTCGCCCGATTTCTATGCGTGGATCTTTCCGCATGGGGATACCGCCAGCATCGGCGTGGGCAGCGCCAACAAGGGCTTTCCTTTGCGCGACGCGGTCAAGCGTTTGCGCGCGCGCGAAGGGCTTGAAGGATGCGAGACGATCCGCCGCGAGGGCGCGCCGATCCCGCTGAAACCGCTGCGCCGCTGGGACAATGGCCGCGATGTGCTGGTCACGGGAGATGCCGCCGGGGTGGTTGCGCCCGCTTCGGGTGAGGGGATCTACTATGCGATGGTGGCCGGGCGCGAAGCCGCATCTGCGGTCGGTGCGTTCCTCACCTCGGGCAATCCCCGCGCGCTGCGTCAGGCGCGCCGCCGCTTCATGCGCGCAAACGGCCAGGTGTTCTGGATTCTGGGCGTAATGCAGCATTTCTGGTATCGCAACGACCGGCGCCGCGAACGGTTCGTGGCGATGTGCGATGATCGCGATGTGCAGAACCTGCTGTGGCCCGCCTATATGAACAAACAGCTGATCTACGCCAAGCCGATGGCTTATATGCGCATATTCTACAAGGATATGCGGCACTTGCTGCAGACGGCGCGGTGAGGCGATGACCGATAGAGCGTGGCTCTTTCCCGTGCTGATCGCCGCAGTGGTCTCTTCGATGGTTGCGATCATGGGGGCGACAATCACCGATCTCGGCCCATGGTATCGCAGCCTTGCCCAGCCCGCGTGGGCCCCGCCCGACTACGTTTACGGCATCGGCTGGACGGTCATTTTCGCGCTCATCGCGATTGCCGGCGTAAGCGCCTGGCTGGCCACGCCCGATTGGCGCGAACGCGAGTGGCTGCTCGGGTGGTTCGCGCTCAATGGCTTTCTTAATCTGCTGTGGAGCTTTCTCTTCTTCAGATTTCACCGGCCCGATTGGGCAGTGGTCGAAGTGGTCGCGCTGTGGCTTTCGATTGCCGCGCTGGTCGTGGTCACGGCGCGCCGATCGCGCGTGGCCGCGCTGCTGCTCCTGCCTTATCTGCTCTGGGTGAGTTTTGCAGGCTACCTCAACCTTGTGGTCGTGCAGCTGAACGGAACGTTTCCCTGAGCGCTTCTGCGATTATGGAATGGTTGTTCGCGAGCGGGCATGCTGTCGATCTGGTGTTGGCGGTGATCGCGCTCGAACTGGGCTGGCTGGTGAGCGCTGGGGGCTGGCGCGTGAGCGATGCCGCGTTGCGGCTTGCGCCGGGGGCGCTCATGCTGCTGGCGCTGCGCGCTGCCCTTGGCGGGCTGGCATGGTATTGGATCGCGTTGCCGCTGATGCTGTCGTTCCCGGTGCATCTTGCCGATCTTGCGCGGCACAAGCGGTAGCTCGGCTCAAACCCCCGCAAAGGCGATGGGCGAGCGGGGTAGCGGCGCGGCCCGGCGGCTGATGCCCCCGGGCCGCGCCAGCAATCAGATCGTCTTCAGATAGGCAATCACGTCAGCGCGCTTCTGCGGGTCGGACCAACCGGCAAAGGCCATCTTCGTGCCGGGCACGACGCGCGCCGGCTTTTCCAGATACTGAAACAGCTTGGCTTCAGACCAGGTGATGCCGCTGTCCTTGTTGGCAGCCGAATAGGTGTAGCCCGCGACCGAGCCAGCCGCGCGGCCGACGACCTTGTGCAGCGAGGGCCCGATCCGGTTGGCGCCCTCTTCAACGGCATGGCAGGTCTTGCAGGTAGCGAAAGCGGCGAGGCCCTTGGCAGCGTCGCCGGTGTAGCTGGCATACTTGAGGCCGTCGGTGGTATCGGTGTTGTCGGCGGCAACGGCAGCTGCTGCCGGAGCGGCGGCTGGAGCGGCCGCATCTGCTGCGGGAGCGGCAGGGGCGGCATCAGCGGCCGGGGCCGCTTCGGTGCTGGCTTCTTCTTTCTTCCCGCCGCAAGCCGAAAGGGCGAGCGTGCTGATCGCAGCGCCCATCACCAGAAGCCCAAAACGATTCTTCGAAACTGCCTTCATTATGTCGTTCCTCTTTGCTGCAAACCCACCAAGCGCCGCCGCCGAAAGCCGACTGCACCAGCTTGTCCGTCTACCCGTACTGCAGCGGTTATCAAAAAACGATCATCCCAGAAAGGCATTTTTTCGCTGGATCGGGGGGCGTTGCGGCGACGAGAGGCTTGCGCGGCCCTCGGTTCAGGCCTTCGCCTGCGCTCCGATCGGCAACTGCCGCACCCGCTTGCCGGTGGCCGCAAACAGCGCGTTGGCCAGCGCCGGCGCGGCAGGCGGCAGGCCGGGTTCGCCCAGGCCGCCCATCGCCGCGCCACTGCTCACGAAATGAATGGCAATCGGCGGCGTATCGGCCAGCTTGATCAGCTCATAATCGCTGAAATTGCTTTGCATCACAGCCCCCTTGTCGAGAGTGATCGCCTCGCCGATGGCGGTCGAGAGGCCCATCACGATCCCGCCCATGACTTGCGCTTCGGCGTTGCGCGGGTTCACCACCGTGCCGCAATCGACCACGGCGGTCACTTTGAGGACTTTGGGCGTGCCATCGTCCTTCAGCGCGGCTTCGATAACATGCGCGGCGATGGTATCGAAACACTCCACCATGGCAATGCCGCGCCCGGTCCCGGCGGGCAGCGGAGTGCCCCAGCCGCTGCGCTTGGCCGCTTCCTCCAGCACCGCAAGATGGCGCGAGCCGGGCTTCAGGTGGCGCTTGCGGAAGTCGAGCGGATCGGCCCCGGCGGCATGGGCCAGCTCGTCCATGAAGCTTTCGGTATAAAAGCCGTGCTGCGTCGCATTGACCGAGCGCCATGCGCCGACGGTCTGGTTCGATACCTGTTTGAAATGGCGGCGCGCGGCCGCAGGCAGATCATAGAACAACGGCACTTCGCCCAGGCCGTCTTCGGGCTGGGCGAAATCGTACATCAAGCCCGCGATCTTGCCGTCTGCCGTCAGCGCGGCCTTGAGCCTGGCCGAGCTTTGCGGGCGATAGGCCCCCTGCTTCACTTCTTCCTCGCGCGCCCAGATCAGCTTGACCGGATAGGGCACCTGCATCGCGGTGCGCGCGACCTGATCGACGATCTCGGTATACATCGGCAGACGGCGGCCAAAGCTGCCGCCGATCAGCATCGGATGGAACGTGACCTTGTCGGCTGCCAGTCCAGCCGCTTTGGCCGCCTGCATTTTCGAGGCCAGCGGGTCCTGCAAACCGCCCCAGACATCGAGCTTGCCGTCCTTGAAATGCGCGGTCAGCGCGAACGGCTCCATCATCGCATGATGGAGGAACGGCAGCTTGTAATCGGCCTCGACCAGCTTCGCCCCGCTCGCCTTCAATCCGGCCTCGACATCGCCGTTGCCTTCCGTCTTGTCGGGCTTGCCCGCAGCGCGCAGCTTGTCCTGCTCGGCAAAGACGCTGGCGCTCGACAGCGCCGCGTGCCCGCCATCGCTGAATTTGGGCTGGAGCGCGCGCGCGCCTTTGAGCGCCTGCCAATATCCCTTGGCCACCACCACGACCGCGCCATCAAGGCTGATCACCTTTTCGACACCCTTGACCGCCATCGCCGGCGCAGCATCGACCGAGAGCAGCTTGCCGCCGCGCACCGGGGCGGCGATCACCGTGGCCACACGCATATCCGGCCGGATCACGTCCATGCCGTAGCGCGCGCTGCCATCGACTTTGGCGGGAATATCGAGGCGCGGGACCGACTTGCCGATGTAGCGGAAATCCTTGGCGGCTTTGAGCGCAGGCGCGGTATCGAGCGAGCGGGTCGCCGCTTCGGCGGCCAGTTCGCCATAGCGCAGCGCGCGGCCCGTCTTGGTGTGGATCACCTTGCTGTCCGCCGTCGTGAGCTCGGCGGCGGGAACGCCCAGCCGCTGCGCCGCGGTTTCGATCAGCGCCATCCGGGTTGCCGCGCCGATCACGCGAAATCCGCGCTCGCCGGTAAAGCGCAGCGCCGAGGAGCCGCCGGTGATCTGCAGATCGAGCGAGCGCGCGACCATCGACAGCAGCGATTCCGGCAGCGCCGCCACGATCCCGGGATAGCCGGACATGTGCCCCAGAAATCCGCGCCCGACGGTCACATTGGCAAACGCGGACTCCGCAGGCGCGGCTAGCACCGCTACCTTATCCCACGCGGCATCGAGCTCTTCGGCGAGCATCTGCGCCAGGCCGGTGTGCGATCCCTGCCCAATATCGGTGTGCGGCGAATAGACCGTGACACTGTCGTCCTCGCCGATGCGCAGCCACGTGGCAAAGTTATGCCCGTCCTTGCCATTGGTCATCGCGGCGGCCGATGCCTTGGCGGCCCCGTCGGCATATTTGATGGCGAACACGCCGCCGCCGACTACGGCGACACCGCCCACGAGGAAAGCTCTGCGGATCATACCCATGTGCGTTTCTCCTCAGGCCTGGACGGGCGCGGCGTTGCCCGCCACAGCGTGGATCGCCGCGCGGATGCGGGGATAGGTGCCGCAGCGGCAGATATTGGTCATCGCGGCGTCGATCTGCGCATCGCTTGGCTTGGGGGTGGCCGCGAGCAGCGCCGCCGCCGCCATCAGCTGGCCCGATTGGCAATAGCCGCATTGCGGCACCTGGTGCGCGATCCACGCTGCCTGCAAAGCCGCCGCCGTGCCGCCGGCCGGAGCCAGCCCCTCGATCGTGGTGATCGCCTTGCCCGCGATCTCGCTGATCGGCACGCTGCACGAGCGCGCAATTTCGCCATCGATATGCACGCTGCACGCGCCGCAAGCGGCAATGCCGCAGCCGAACTTCGTGCCGGTCATGCCCAGCTCTTCGCGGATCGCCCAGAGCAGCGGCGTATCTGCCTCCGCCTCGAACGAGACCGGCTTGCCGTTGACCGTTGCTTCGATTGTCATGCTGCCTGCCCCCGTATCTGCTCGCGCACGCGCGCGCTATCAGGTTGCGTATAGCAACTCATATCGGGCGTGACCACAGGCATATTGGGCAAGGCATCTGGAGGCCCGAGCCGGAATCGAACCGGCGTGCGAGGATTTGCAGTCCTCTACGTCACCACTCCGCCATCGGGCCTCGATGCACGCGTAACCGTGTGGAGAGGGGGGCGGTTAGCCGAGCCGCGCGCTGCCCGCAATCTGATTCTTTGCGGGAAACCGTGCTACGGGTCGATGAATTGCGGCGCGCGCTTTGCCATGCCCGCCATCACCGCCTCGCGCTGGTTGGGGGTGTACATGATTTCATGCTGCGCGCGGCTTTCGGCCATCAGCACATCATCGCCCGAGAGTTCGGGCACACGATTGGTGAGCAGTTTGGCCGCGCGCACTGCCTGCGGGCTCTTGCCCGCGATGGTTTGCGCCAGCGCCATCGCGCGCGCCAGCGGATTGGCGTCGGCATGCGTGGCAAAGCCATAAGCAACCGCTTCCTCGCCCGAAAACTCGCGGTGGGTATACGTCAGCTCGCGCAGCACATCATCGCGCACATTGCCGCGCCACAACAAGTAGCCGCCCATATCGGGCACGAGGCCCCATTTCACTTCCATTACCGCCAGCCGCGCATCGGGTGCAACGATGCGGATGTCGGCGCCGCTGGCCACTTGCAAGCCGCCGCCAAAGCACACCCCGTGCACCGCCGCGATCACCGGCATCGGCAACTTGCGCCAGACCATCGCGGCCTCCTGCGCGCGGTTGGCATTGCCGTGCGTGCGCTCGGTCAGCGATGTCTCGCGCTCGGTGCGGCCCATGCTCGCCATGTCGAGCCCCGCGCAGAACGAGCGGCCGACCCCCGAAAGCACCACGCTGCGCACGCCGTGCGCGCTGAACAAGTGCTGGCCTGCCGCGACGATCCCCTCGAACATCGCATCGTCGAGTGCATTCATCTTGTCGGCGCGATCGAGCAGCACGTGCGCGACGTGGTCTTCGATGGTGATGCTCACGCGGTCATGGAATCTCATGGTCGTTTCCTGCTGGGGATTGGTTCTGGTCGGGCCATCAGGCGGCGCTGGCATTGACACCCATGCTGGCAAGATAGCGCTTGATGTTGCGCGCGGCCTGCCGCAGCCGCTGTTCGTTCTCCACCATCGCGATGCGCACGAAGCCCTCGCCATCCTCGCCGTAGCCAACCCCCGGGGCGACCGCGACTTCGGCATGGAGCAGCAGCTGCTTCGAAAATTCAAGGCTGCCCATGTGGCGCAGCGCGGGGGGCAGCGGGGCCCAGGCGAACATCGAGGCGGGCGGGCTGGGGATATCCCACCCGGCGCGGCCGAACGATTCCACCATCACATCGCGGCGCTTTTGATAAAGCAGGCGGTTCTGCTCGACGATATCCTGCGGGCCATTGAGCGCGGCGCAGGCCGCCGCCTGGATCGGGGTGAACGCGCCGTAATCGAGATAGGATTTAACCCGCGTTAGCGCCGCGATAAGACGCTTGTTGCCCACCGCAAAGCCGACGCGCCAGCCCGCCATCGAATACGTCTTCGACATCGAGGTGAACTCGATCGCCACGTCCTTTGCGCCCGGTACTTCGAGGATCGAGCGGGTCGGCTTGCCGTCGTAATAGAGTTCGGAATAGGCGAGATCGGAGAGGATCCACACCTTGTTGTCGCGCGCCCAGCGCACCAGCCGCTCGTAAAACGCCAGATCGACCGTCTCGGCGGTAGGGTTCGAGGGATAATTGACGATCAGGATCGAGGGCCGCGGCACGGTGAAGCGCATCGCGCGGTCGAGCGATTCCCAATACTGCGCATCGGGCGTGGTCGGCACTGCGCGGATCGTCGCACCCGCAATGATGAAGCCGAAGGTATGGATCGGATAGCTCGGATTGGGCGCAAGCACGACATCGCCCGGCGCGGTGATCGCGGTGGCGAGGCTGGCGATGCCTTCCTTGGAACCCAAAGTCATCACCACTTCGGTTTCGGGATCGAGCTCGACCCCGAAGCGGCGGCCATAGTAATTCGCCTGCGCCTTGCGCAGGCCAGGAATGCCTTTGGACGCGGAATAGCCGTGCGCATCGGGCTTGGCAGCCACTTCGCACAGCTTTTCGATCACATGGGGCGGCGGCGGCAGATCGGGGTTGCCCATGCCCAGGTCGATGATATCCCGGCCGCCGGCGCGCGCGGCGGCCCGCATCGCGTTGACTTCGGCGATGACATAGGGCGGCAGGCGCTTCATGCGGTAGAATTCTTCTTCCACGGGCTCTCTTCTTGTCTGGTCCGCGGCGAATGTGCGGCGGCCCCGGGCTCTTACGCGAAACATCGCCGCAAGGAAACAGCAAGGGCTAACAAGCCGCTGCGGCCTGCGTTATGATGACGCCCACTGTTGTGCAGGAGAATCGCGATGTCTGGACCCGAAACACCGCCCGGAGCAGATCTGCAGCCGGCCGTTTTCGAGGACCTGTTTCGCCAGCAGGGCGAGGTGATGCAGGCCTTCTTCGCGCCGTTGATGCCCGCCGCGCCGAGCCCGGGCACCGATCCTGCCGACATGCAGCATTGGGCGATGTCCGCCGCCAAACTGCAGAAGATGTGGCTGGATTTCGGCGCGGAGCAGGCCGCGCACACTCCCCCGGCGCTTGCCCAGATGGGCGATTTCAGCCGTTGGTCGGCGATGGCTTCCGATTGGCTCAAGGCCATGCCGCTGGCACAGCCCGAGGCGCAGGTGCGCCTGTGGGAAGACGGGCTGGCGCTGTGGACGAGCGTGCTCGGCAGGTATGGCATCGGCCCGCAGGCGGGGCAAAGCGAACTGCCGCGCAAGGATCGCCGGTTCGCTGATCCCAAGTGGAGCGAACAGCCGATGTTCGCGCTGCTCCACCAGACTTATCTGCTGATGACCGAACGGCTCATGGCGATGGCCGAGCAGGCCGAAGGCTTGCCGCCCGAGCGCCGCGAGCAGTTGCGCTTCATGACCCGCGTGATCACCGATGCGCTGAGCCCGGCCAACTTTCCGCTGACCAATCCGGTGGTGATCGAGCGCACGATGGAAACGCGCGGCGACAACATGGTGAAGGGGGTCGAGCATCTGCTCGGCGATCTGCGCAAGGGGCAGCTTACGCACACCGATCCGGAAGCGTTCGAGCTGGGCCGCAATATCGCGATCACGCCGGGCAAGGTTGTGTTCGAAACGCCGATGTACCAGCTCATCCAGTATACGCCGGTCACCGACGAGGTCTACGCGGTGCCGCTGGTGATCTTCCCGCCGTGGATCAACCGCTTCTACATTCTCGACCTCAATCCTCAGAAAAGCTTTATCCGCTGGGCGGTCGAGCAGGGGCTCACCGTATTTGTCGCCTCGTGGAAATCGGCCGACGCGAGCATGGCCGAGGTGATCTGGGACGATTACATTCTGGCACAGGTCGAGGCGATCGACTTTGTCCGCGCGCGGCTCGATGTGCCGGCGGTGCACACCATCGGTTACTGCGTGGGCGGCACCACGCTGGCGGCCACGCTGGCGCTGATGGCGCGGCGCGGCGACGCCGACAAGGTCGCCTCCGCGACCTTTTTCACTGCACAAGTCGATTTCGAGAAGGCCGGCGACCTCAAAGTCTTCATCGACGAGCAGCAGATCAAGATGCTCGAAAGCATGGTCACCGACGGCTTCCTCGATGGCCGCTACATGGCCTCGACTTTCAATCTGCTGCGCGGCACGGACCTGATCTGGAACTATGTCGTGAGCAACTATCTGCTCGGCGAGAACTATCCGGCGTTCGATCTGCTCCACTGGAATGGCGATACCACCAATCTGCCGGCCAAGTGGCACAAGTCCTATCTCGAAGATCTCTACCGCGACAACCGGCTGGTGGTGCCGGACTCCTTGATCGTCGACAACACCCCGATCGATCTCCACCGCATCGCCACGCCGTGCTACATTCAGGCGGGGCGCGATGACCATATCGCTCCGGCGGAAAGCGTGTGGAAGCTGACCCGCCATCTGGCTGGGCCTTGGCGGTTCATGCTGGCGGGATCGGGGCATATCGCGGGCGTGGTCAATCCGCCGGCCGCGGGCAAGTATCAATTCTGGCGCAATGACTCCGACCCGCAGACCCTGTCCGAATTCATCGCCGGCGCGCGCGAGACCAAGGGCAGCTGGTGGCCGGACTGGATCGAATGGATCGCGCAGCGGGACGCGGCCAAAGTGCCCGCGACGGGCAAGCGGGTCCCCGGCGGACCGGGCGATCCCGTGATCGAGGATGCGCCCGGGCGCTATGTAAAGACCCGCTGAACGCGCACGCGGATCGCGCGGATAAATGCTGCACATTTTTATGCTGCAACGCACAATTGCATCTTGACACCGTCCGCGCCATTCTTAAATGGTGCAGTGCAGCAACGCAGAGGCTTTCGGGCCATCATGCTTTGCCAAGCGCTGGAGTTCACGCGTGATGGCCGATGAATTGAAGAAGTCCAAGCCAAAGGCGACCGCCAAGGTCGCCCGCCCATCCGTCGCCCCGGAAGCAGTCACGCAGCCGGCCGCGCCGAAGGCAGCCAAAGCGCCGCTGGCCAGTGCGGCTGCGCGTGCAGTAGCGTCCGCCGTGCCGACTCCTGCGCCCGTGGTGGAAGCACAAGCCCCGGTTGTTTCGGCACCGGTTATCTCCGCTCCCACCGTTGCCCCCGTGGCTGCCGAATCCGCAGTGGCACCGCAAGCATTGCCTGAAGCTCCGATCAAGCCGGTTGCCACCGCCCCCGCGGTCGTGGTGCCGGTCGAAGTCTCCACCCCTGTCTCCGTCCCCGTCAATCGAATCCCCCCCAAAGCCGCTGCCCCCCGCAGCACGCCAATTGCCAAGAAGGAAATTTTCATCATGAACACCACCACCACCGCAATGACCGACACCATCCAGAACGCCATGAAGGACGCTGCCGAGAAGGCCAAGGCCACCCTGGAAAAGAGCCAGGCCACGATGGGCGACATGAGCGCGTTCGCCAAAGGCAACGTCGAAGCCGTTGTCGAAGCAGGCAAGATCCTCGCTTCGGGCATGCAGGAAATGAGCAAGGGCTACATGACCGACGGCAAGACCGCCGTTGAAACCATGACCGCCGAAATCAAGGATCTCATTGCCGTCAAATCGCCGGCAGAATTCTTCGAGAAGCAGAGCGCGATGCTGCGCAAGCAGTTCGATGCCACTGTCGCCGCCAGCTCGAAGAACAGCGAAGCGATGCTGAAGCTCGCCAGCGAAGCATTCCAGCCGATCTCGAACCGCGTCAGCCTTGCGGTTGAAAAGATCAAGCACGCTGCCTGAGATGGCTCGGCCGCGCGCACGGCCAGCCGCGCGCGCGCAATGAACCGTTGACGACGGGCCGGACAGGGAACCCCTGTTCGGCCCTTTCGTCTTTTCTGGTGCGCGATTTTGCGGTATCGCGTGGAAAAGTTGATGCCTTTCTGGGAAGATCGCGGCAGCGGCCTCTTGTACCAAACCCGTTGCAGTGCGATATTTGGATGGCCATGAATCACCCCGCACTCTCTGCCGCCGATCTGGAGCGCGCCGCGCGCGTCCGGCGCGCTGCGTTCCGCGCATCGGAGGACGATGAGCCGCGCGGCCCCGGCGGTGACGATCAGGATCAGGTGGGCATCGCCACCAAGACCCGCACCCGCCCCAAAAAGCCCAGCATGTTCAAAGTGCTGATGCTGAACGACGATTACACCCCGATGGAATTCGTGGTGCTGGTGCTCAAGCGCTTTTTCCAGATGGATCTCGAAGCCGCGACCCGCGTGATGCTCCATGTCCATCAAAAGGGGGTCGGCGTTTGCGGTATCTTCGCCTATGAAATCGCCGAGACCAAAGTCAATCAGGTGATGGACTTCGCGCGCGAGAACAACCACCCCCTGCAATGCACGCTTGAAAAGGCTTGAGCGGCATTTCACGCAAGGCGTACCCCGGCGGAGTAGTCGCGTTTTGACCTTCCGCCAGACAGCGAACCCGGTTAGGCCGGGCCGGGTTTTCGGACCGAACCAGCCGGGTGCCTTTTCGCCGTGACGATCCTGACTGCAACTGACAAGTATATCGCCCGGCTCGTGACCGTGCCGATGCTGGTGGTGTTCGTCATCGCCGCCTCGCTCCTGATGCTCGACAAGATGCTCAGGCTGTTCGATTTCGTCGCGACCGAGGGCGGCCCGGTCAGCATCGTTTTCAAGATGCTGGCAAACCTGATCCCCGAATATGCCAGTCTGGCGATTCCGCTGGGGTTGATGCTGGGCATCCTGCTGGCCTTCCGCCGCCTTGCCACGTCGTCAGAGCTCGATGTGATGCGCGCGCTTGGCCTGTCGTACAACCGGATGCTGCGCGTGCCCTATATGTTTGCCATTGGCCTGGCGCTGCTCAATCTGCTGATCGTGGGCTATCTGCAGCCGTTGTCGCGGTACTATTACGAACAACTGTCATTCGATCTGCAATCGGGCGCGCTAGGTGCTTCGATCAAGGTGGGCGAGTTCACCACCTTGCAAGGGCGCACCGCGCTGCGGGTCGAGACGAGCCGCGACGAGGGCCGCGATCTGCAGGGCATTTTTGCCCGGATCGCGAGCGACAAGGGCCAGATTCTGTCGATTTCGGCGCGCGAAGGGCGCTTCTTCGCCAGCAAGGAAAACCCCGATACGGTGATCCTGCGGCTGGTCGACGGCCAGATCGTGCAAGACGGTGCAGGCGTCAAATCGCCGCGCGTGCTTACGTTCGCCACGCACGATCTGCCGATCGATCTGCCCCGGATCGAGCAGTTCCGCCGCCGCGGCGACAAGGACCGCGAGTACCTCCTGCCCGAATTGCTGCGGATCGGCTGGAGCAAGGATTCATCGCCCGATGCCCGCAATCAAAGCCTGGCCAGCCTCAATTTCCGGCTGGTCGAAGTGGCGATGATGTTTCTGCTGCCGCTGCTGGCGGTGGCGCTGGCAGTACCGCCCAAACGATCGACGTCGGCGCTCGGGGTGTTCGTCTCGGTGGTGATGGTGGTGGCCTATCACAAGGTCAACGAATATGGGCAGGACGTCTCGAGCCTTGGCCGGATTGATCCGGTGCTGGCGCTCTGGGGCCCGTTCGTGCTGTTTGCGGCGCTGATCGTGTGGCTTTACTGGCGGCTGGCCTATGTCCCGGGTGGGCAGCCGCTCGGCGGTCTCGAGACGATGTTTGCCAAAGGGGCCAGCGCGTTCAAGCGGATGATGGCGCCGCGCGAGCTTGCCGCGAGAGACAGCGATGTCGGCGCACGGGAGCCTGCCGGTGGGATTTGATCTGTTCCCCTCGCGCACTGTCACCTGGTATATCGGCAAAATGTTCGCGGTGCGGATTATCGCGGTGCTGCTCTTGCTCGTGCTGGTGCTCCAGGCGCTCGATCTGCTGAGCGAGAGCGGCAAGATCCTCGCGCCGCCGGGCAATGGGCAGGGCGAACTGTTCACGTATGCCACGATGCGCGTGCCCCAGCTGATCAGCCGTTTTCTGCCCTATTCGGTGCTGCTGGCCACGATCGTCACGCTGATGACGCTGAACCAGAACAGCGAGGTCATCTCGCTCAAAGCGGCGGGCCTTTCCGCCGTGCAGATCCTCGCGCCGCTGTTTCTGGTATCGCTTGTGGTATCTCTGGCGACGCTGGGTTTCAACGAGCGCTTCGTCACGCGCTCCACCGCGACGCTGAAAGCCTGGCAGGCGGCCGAATATGGCCTGCTGCCCACCGCGAGCACCATCAAGTCCAACGTCTGGCTGCAGGATGGGGGAAACATCCTGTTTGCCAGCACGGTCGAAGGGCAAGGCGACCAGACCCGAATGATCGGGGTGAGCTGGTATCGCCGCAATCCGTCGGGCATGGTTGCCGAAATCGTCCGCGCGCCGCTGGCGACCTATGCACGGCCCGGCTGGCGCTTTGCCACGCCGGTCAGCTTTGAAGTGCAGAGCGCCCGGCGCGCCGCCTATTCCGGCACACGCGTCTACGCCACCTCAGTGACGCCGGCGCAGGTTCTGATCCGCAAGGCCGATCCGGAAGCGGAATCCTTGCCCACGCTGTCGCGCTCGATCGCGGCGATCCGGGCGGCGGGCTCGCGCACCAGCGAGCTTGAGGGCAAATGGTGGCACAAGCTTTCGGGGCCGCTCTCGGCCTTGCTGATGCCGCTGCTCGGCGCGGTCGCCGGATTCGGTCTGGCGCGGTCCGGCCAGCTGTTCATCCGCGCGGTGATCGGCATGGCGCTCGGCTTTGCCTATTTCGTGGTCGACAACGCCGCGCTGGCGGTGGGCAGTTTCGGCGGGTATCCGCCATTTCTGTCGGCATGGGCGCCATTTTTTCTGTTTGTGCTGATCGGCGCAACCGTGCTGATCAGGACCGAGGAATAGCTTAGCGCCGCATCGTGCTGCGCACCAGCCGCATGACAAGCGGCGTCAATCCGCTATAGCTGGCATGGTCATAGGTCGATCCGCTGCCCAATTCGGCGCGCAGACGGCGATGCGCCTCGGCCAGCGAGTGGTAGGGCAGGCTGGGCAGCAAGTGGTGCAGCGCATGATAGCGCAGCCCGACCGGCGCCCACAGCGCCGCCAGCGGCGCGGGCGGCGGCACGTTGACCGAATCGAGAAACTGGCCGGTCACGGTCATTTCCTCGCCGTCGTTTTGCCACAGATGCGCCACCAAGGTGCGCGTCTGGTTGAGCACCGCGACCACCGCAACAATCATCAGCGCGATCAGCATCGGCCGCCAGCTGTAATACGCGGACCAGCCCAGCACGAACAGCGCCCAGGCGCAGGCTCCCGCTTCCTGCCAGCGCACCATCGCGGCAAACGCGCCTTCGGGCGGGCGGCGGCGAAACACCGGATTGATCTCCAGCGCCGAAAATCGCTCCCACACCACTTTGCGCAGGCGCGGAAAAATCATCCCCAGCGGCACGAGCACGGCCGAACGCACCAGCAGCGCGATCGGCAGCAGCAGCGCGATCAGGATGAACAGCGGCAAGGTCCACGGCTTCATCAGCGCGAGCGGCAGGTATTCCGGATCATCTGCGGTGCCATAGCGGGTGCGCGCGTGATGAAGCGTGTGCACCCCCTCATACATGAACGAGGGCGTGAGCAGCGGGATGCCGACGAGCAGGTTCCAGACCGTGCGGAAGCCGGGCAGCGCGGTCTTGTGGATATGCGTCAGCTCGTGGATGAACAGCAGCGCGCGGTACAGCGCCGCCGCCGAGACGATGCCGCACGCCGCGGCCAGCAGCGGATTGTTCAGCATGATCGCGCCGACCAGCGCCGCATAGCCGACAAGCGCCGAGCCGAGCATATCGGGCCAGTAACGATCCGGCCGCGCGGACGAAAGATCGCGGGTCAGCTCGGCCGCCGCGCGCAGCATCGCCTTGTCGTCGGCAATGCGTCCGATGCGCAGGCTGGCGGCCGCCGAGGCGGGCGCTGCTGCCGTGAAAGATGTACCTGCCGCAATCATGCTCGCTTTCCATTTGGCCGATGCCGTTCCGGCCCTAACACCGTCAACCTTAACGTTGCCGAACTTGACAAGGCGCAGGGCCGCGCCACAGGTCGCGGTATGAACTCCTATGATCAAACAAAGGCAACATAGTGGCCGGCACCCAAAGCCCCAAGAGCGGAATAGAGATCACGCCGGTCGCGGGCAAGGCAGACCGCAGGGCATTTGTCGAGCTCGCCTATCGCCTCAACGCATCGGACCCGCATTGGGTGCCGCCTTTGCGGATGGAAGCGGAAGAGCTGATCACCCCGGGCAAGAATCCCTTCTTCGAGCATGCCGATGTCCAGCTGATGCTCGCCCGGCGCGGGGCCGAGGTGGTGGGGCGCATTTCGGCGCATATCGATCACCTCGCCATCGCCACCGATCCGGCGCAAGGCATGGGGCCGGGGGTGGGCAACTGGGGCCTGCTCGAAGCGGCGGACGAGGGCGTCGCCCACGCGCTGATCGCCGCTGCCGAGGCGTGGCTGCGCGCCAAGGGCATGGCCCGTGTGCTCGCGCCGCTGTCGATGTCGGTCTGGGAAGAGCCTGGCCAGCTGACCCGGGGTTTCGACCATTCCCCAACGGTCATGATGGGCCACCAGAGCGAGCGCTATCAGCACTACATCGAGGCCTTCGGTTACGAACCTGCCAAGCAGCTGCTGACGTACGAGCTCGATATCACCACCGAATTTCCGCCGCTGATCCAGCGCATCGTTGCCTCGGGCGAAAAGAACGCCAAGATCCGCATCCGCAATGTCGACAAGAGCAAGTTCGATGCCGAAGCCCGGCTGATCCTCGACATCCTCAACGACGCGTGGTCGGACAACTGGGGCTTCGTGCCGTTCACCGACACCGAAATCGCCTATGCCGGCAAGAAATTCAAACCGATCGTGCGCGAGGATCTGATCATGGTCGCCGAGTACGAAGGCGAGCCGGTCGCGTTCATGATGACCTTGCCCGATCTCAACGAGGCGATCAAACCGCTGGGCGGCAAGCTCTTTCCATTCGGCTGGATCAAACTGTTGCTGTGGCTGCGCAATCCACAGGTGCGCACGATGCGGGTGCCGCTGATGGGGGTGCGCAAGCGGCTGCAATCCTCGCGCCTTGCCAGCCAGCTCGCCTTCATGATGATCGAGTATATCCGCCGCAATTCCGTCACGCGCTATGGCGCGACGCGCGGCGAGATCGGCTGGGTGCTCGACGACAACCAGGGCATGCTGGCGATCGCCGAGGCGATCGATAGCCACGTCAACAAGCAATACACGATCTACGGCAAGACGCTTGATCGCTAAGGCATGATCCCGCATCGCGGCAGGGGTTGATCGGGCCGGAATGCTGCGCCAGAGTCTCGTCCCGCCATCAACTTGAAAGAGTGCACCGTGCCAGTAATCGACGATCGGACCATCGGAGCGCCGCAGCCGGCCCTGTCCGATGCGCCCGTCGAACGGATGGGCGAGTGGGCCGGGGAATGGACCGGCGACACGCGGGCGCGTCTCCAGTCGGCGATGCTGCTGGTGCTCATGCTCGGGCTGTTTCTGGCGTTGCCGTTCGTGCTTTCCATCGGCTCGGTGGTGTTCCGCCCACCGGTCTGCGCGATCGTGCTGAGCATCGTGCTGGCGCCGCTGGCCGATCGGCTGGTGCGCGTCGGCCTGCCCAATATGCTGGCCTCGCTGCTTGCGATCATGGCGATGGTCGTGGGCATCGTGATCGCGCTCACCGTGATCCTCCAGCCGGCGTATGACATGGTCGATCAGGTGCCGGAGATGGCGCGCGTGATCAGCCGGCGCTTTGCCGAATTGCGCAGCAATTTTGCCTGGCTCAATGATTTCAACCGCCAGTTCGCGCGGCTTACCGGGCACAGCGCGCGCGAAGTGGTGGTCGCGAGCCCCTCGGTGATCGAACAGGTCGCTTTCGCCACGCCGAGCGTCGTGCTCGAGCTTCTGATCACGATCCTGATGACGTTTTTCATGATCGAATCGCGCATCCGGATGAAGCGCCGCCTGCTGATCGAGCGGCACAGCTTCAGCGCCTCGGTGCGGATTGCCAGGGTCATGCGCGATGTGCAGGACCGCGTGGCAAGCTACCTGTTCACCGTTGCGCAGATCAATCTCGGCGTTGGCCTGATCACCGGGTTCGGGGCTTATGCGTTCGGCCTGTCCGCCCCGATCATGTGGGGCGGCCTCGCCTTCGTGTTCAATTTTCTGCCCTATGTCGGCCCGCTGTTCATGGTCGCGCTGCTGGCACTGGTCGGTTTGGGCACCGCCAGCACTGTTGTGCTGGGGCTGATCCCGGCGCTGTCGTTTCTGGCGCTGCACGCTGTTGAATCAAACGTCGTCACTCCGTCCATTCTCGGCGTGCGGTTCACGATCAATCCGGTGTCGATCCTGCTCTCGATCAGCTATTTCACCTGGATCTGGGGTGTGCTCGGGGCGCTGCTCTCGGTGCCGATCCTGCTCACCATTTCGGCGCTGCTCGAAAATCTCGGGCGGCCCAATCTGATCGGCTTTCTGTTTGGCGAAGCGCTGTTTCAGGAAGCTGACAACCCGCCCGATGCGGCTTCTTCCGAATCGCTGGCATAGCGATCGACTGCCGCCGTCACCGCCACATCGAGCGTCACATTGCCCAGCGTGCGCATCAAATCGGGCAGCACCTCGACCGCGACCAGCAGCGCAAGGGGCTCGACCGGAACCCCCATGGCAAGCGCAATCGGGCCGACCGAGGCGACGAAGCTGATCGTGCCGGGCAGGCTGACCGAGCTCAGCGACACCATGATCGCGACCACGAACCCCGAGATCATCATGGCCGGGGTCAACGTCACGCCGTACCAATGCGCCACATAGACCACCACCGCGAGGTTGACCGCAGGGCTGGTCGCGCGAAACAGCGAAACCGCCAGCGGCATCACGAATTCGGCGGTCACGACGCGCACACCGATTTGCGCGGACGCCCCGAGCATCGCCGGAAGCGAGGCAAGCGATGACTGCGTCGAGAGCGCGAAGACCTGCACCGGCACCATCGCGCGGGCAAACCGGGCCAGCGGCACGCGGCCGAGCAGAGCGACCAGCGGATAGCCGCTGAGCCAGACCACGCCTCCGGTCAGGGTCATGATCAGCGTGTAGTGCGCCAGCGCGCCGATTGCCGCCGGGCCGCTGTTGGCCGCTACGGTAAGGCTAAGCGCGAGCACGCCCACCGGGGCCAGCGCCATCACCCAGCCGATCACCACCAGCATCGCGGCGGCTATCGCGGCAAACAGCCCCGCGAGCAGATCGCGCTGCGCCGCCACCAGCCGCGTCGCGGCCAGCGCAAAGACTGCCATGAACAGGATCATCTGCAGCATCCGGTCGTTCGCCGCCGCCGCGATCACGTTGGTGGGCACGATCGAGCGCAGATAATCGGCCACTGTCGGCACCGTGCTCTGCGCCTCGCTGTCCGATGCGGCGGCGAACCCTGAGCGCAGCGCCGCGCCTGCGGCTTCGGGGATGGGCAGCCAGACCAGCAGCAGCGGGGTGAAAAACAGGGCAACGATCGCGCTGAAACTCAAAACCGCCAGAAACAGGCTCAGGCTGCGCCGCGCGAGCACCCCGGCGTTGGCCGTGGCTACCGTCTGCATCACGCCGGTGAACAGCAGCGCCGCGACCAGCGGCACGATCGTCGCCTGCAGCGCGCGCAGCCACAGCTCGCCCACCGGCTCGGCCACCAGCAGCACGCCGGGCAATGCGCCCGGCGCGGCAAAAGTCAGCGCCAGCCCGCCCGCCAGGCCGCAGACCAGCGCGGCGAACGTCCACCCCGCCGGCACCTGCGTGATCGGCGGCAGCACGAAAGCGGCGCTGTCGGGCGATGATCGATCGTTGGTTGCCTGGTTCATAGGATGGTGAGATTAGGCGTGTAGAGCCACAAGGCAAGGTTTTGGGCAAGGCACTGGCGACAAGGGAATGGCATAGCTGCATGGGACGCAAATTCTTCGGCACTGACGGGATCAGGGGGCGCACCAACGCCGGCTTGATGACCGCCGCCACCGCGATGAAAGTCGGCCAGGCGGCGGGCACCTATTTCCTGCGCGGCGAACACCGCCACCGCGTGGTGATCGGCAAGGACACGCGCCTGTCGGGCTATATGCTCGAAACCGCGATGACTGCGGGCTTCACCAGCGTGGGGATGGACGTGGTCCTGCTCGGGCCGATGCCCACGCCCGCGGTCGCGCTGCTCACCCGCGAAATGCGCGCCGATGTCGGCGTGATGATCTCGGCCAGCCACAATCCGTTCGAAGACAACGGTATCAAGCTGTTCGGCCCCGATGGCTACAAGCTGTCGGACGAGGCCGAGCTGGCGATCGAGGCGATGATCGAGCAGGATCTGCCGCTGGCGGACGCCAACGACGTGGGCCGCGCGCGCCGCATCGAGGACGCACGCGGGCGCTATATTCATGCGGTCAAGGCCTCGCTACCGCACAATATCCGGCTCGATGGGCTGCGCATCGTGGTCGATTGCGCCAATGGCGCGGCCTATCATGTCGCTCCTTCGGCGCTGTGGGAGCTTGGCGCAGAAGTCATCGCCATCGGCGTTGAGCCCAATGGCAAGAATATCAACGCCGGGGTCGGCTCGACGCATCTGGATGCGCTGAAAGCGCGCGTCCGCGAAGTGCGCGCCGATATCGGCATCGCGCTCGATGGCGACGCCGACCGGCTGATCGTGGTCGATGAAAAGGGCGCGACCGTGGACGGCGACCAGATCATGGCGCTGATCGGCGGGCGGCTCCACGAACAAGGTGCCTTGCGCGGCGGCGGCGTAGTGGCGACAGTGATGTCCAATTTGGGGCTTGAGCGCTATCTGAACGGCCTCGGCCTCGATCTCGTGCGCACGTCGGTTGGTGACCGCTACGTGCTCGAAAAGATGCGCGAAGGCGGATACAATGTCGGCGGCGAGCAATCGGGCCACATGATCCTCACCGACCACGGCACCACCGGCGATGGCACCGTGGCCGCGCTGCAAGTGCTCGCCGCGCTTATCGCCTCGGGCAAACCTGCCAGCGAGACGCTGCATCTGTTCGACCCCGTGCCGCAATTGCTCAAGAACGTGCGCTTTGCGGGTGGCAAACCGCTCGAGGCAGAGAGCGTGAAAGCCGCGATTGCCGCAGGCGAGGCCCGGCTGGCGGGGCATGGCCGGCTGGTGATCCGCCCCTCGGGCACCGAGCCGGTTATCCGCGTGATGGCCGAAGGCGACGATGCCGGCGAAGTCGCGCAAGTGGTCGACACGATCTGCGAGGCTGTGCGAAAAGCGGCCTGAAAGGAATTCCCGATGCTCGAAATGCGCCCCGATTGCGAACGCTGCGGCACCGACCTTCCGGCCGAAACGCCGGGCGGTTTCATCTGCTCGTTCGAATGCACCTTCTGCGCGCCCTGCGCCGAAGCGCTCGATGATCGCTGCCCCAATTGTGGCGGCGAGCTGACCGACCGGCCCACCCGCGCCAAAGCGCTGCATGCCAAATTCCCGCCCTCTGTGGAGCGCAAGTTCAAGGGTTGAGGCAGCATTTGCGGCAACACCCTTCGATAAGGCGATGATTTCGTTTGCAAACGCGATGCCGGAATGACCGTCATGGGGTGGGGAGCGGACATGAATTCAAAAAACCACCCGTCGCCCCGTGCTTGACACGGGGCTTGGCTTCCCTTGCGGTCGTGCGTTTGGCTTGACCTCTGGGACCAGTGGTATCAGGCGGGGGATGCGCGGTTTGGCAAGGCCGAAAGGTAGCCAAGCCCCGTGTCAAGCACGGGGCGACGGTGAGCTTTCGGTGGCGATTTGGTGAGCCGTGATGGCTGGAAGTGGTGGAAAGGCGACGGTCCGCTTTCAGCGATGCACCTGTGGTAAACAGACGTGGAAAAGGTTAGCTCGAGATCATGGTGAGCTTCGATCCGAGACCGATCCGCGACACGCTGAGGGCGCGGGGTGTAGCTCTAAACCAACCTGTTACGGTCGATGCTCTCGACAAGCTTACCCGCTGGGCTGGCGGTGCACTTCACCCTGACGTGGTGACACTTCTGCGAGAGTTTGACGGTTTTGCAAACTGGGATTTCGAATCGGCGTCCTTCATTTCCGTTTGGCCAGTCGACAAGGCAATAGCGGACGATTGGACCAAGCGCCCGATGCTGGCCTTCTCGGACTGGTCGCTCAACGCAATCATATTCGGCTTTGACCCACTGGTTGGCGGCCCCATCATCAGCATCGAGGACGCTCGGCAGGTCGCGCCTACTTATCGCGAGTTCTGGACGCAGCTGTTGTCTGGTCGGCTGCTGTGACCTTCTGAGCCAGCGTCCGGTTGCAAACCGATGCTAGACCGGCGCAATGTCGGGACTGGGGCGACAGCAGAGCTTCAGCTTCTGACCAACAAACCACCGAAGCCACACGTCAGCTTTTAGCCAATAGCAGCAGGGGCGCTGAACGGCAAGAAGTGGGTGGAAAGCTGCCATCAATTCAGAAAACCACCCGTCGCCCCGTGCTTGACACGGGGCTTGGCTTCCCTTGCGGGCGTGCGTTTGGCTTGACCTCTGGGATCAGTGATATCAGGCGGGAGATGCGCGGTTTGGCGAGGCCGAAAGGTAGCCAAGCCCCGTGTCAAGCACGGGGCGACGGCAGGTTTTGGGTGGTAATTTGGTGAGCCGTCATGGCTGGAAGTGGTGGGAAGCGGACTGTCGGGCTTTCGAACCGATCGGGGTCGTTGCAGACGCCTATTGCGCATCAGGTTTGCCAGCCTTCGCAGCTGTTATTTGGGCACACTCCTTGGGTCGCTGTGCGCAAAACGATCGATAAATGTCTTCCGAAGTACGCAGCGTAAAAGCGTGATTGATGTCGGCAAAATCACCCGTCATCTCTTGATTTATGCTGGCGAGGGCTCGTCCGGCAGGAGATCTTGAAAATTTCAAAGTTTCTCTCAACTGATCTCTGCTAAGCTTACTCGCAATCAATTGGACGATAGAATTCTCGTATTCTACGTAAGCTCTTTCAACCGCATCAATGATAGACTTATCTAAAATCTCCCAGCATTCCGATTCAGAACAAGCACCGGCTGCCCTCCATGCCAATCGCGTTTCCTTTATGCTCGTATCTTGCGTAATTTTCTTTAAATACGTCAGTTCAGAATACTCCTTGGCTAGCGCAATTCTGTCTTGTAAATGTGCTTCGCTTCTTTGAGCTATAGCTGTGGGTGAGATTAAGTTCGAAATAACCAATGTAGCGATAACTTTTCGCATGTTAAATCCTGATTCTAGGTAGCAACTGTAACCGAAAAAAGCGCCAAATCTCAACGGCGGGTTGTCCGCAATGTGAATTAGTAGGTGATCAACTAAGTGTCATCAAGTGGGCGATTGCCGCCATAGCCGTGTCCGCCATCCCGATCCTCGCCCGAAGGGCAGGAAGTGTTGGATTGCTGCCAATCTCTCGCCATGGTAATGTTGAAACATGGCGTACGACCTTTTTTTGATTGCCGCTGCGACAGCGTTGATCGTCTTTCCGCAATGGTTTTCGACATACACAAGGCAGCGACATGCCAACCGGCTCGCCGAACTGGACGGTGGTGCGCCGGAACAGTATTTTGAAGAACGCCGAAGCTTAGAAACTTATCGACCACGCGGGCTTAGCTGGCCATATCGCTTGTATGGGCTGGTCTTGATGGCTTTCGCGATTTCGAGCTTAGTTTTTCACAGGTGAGCCGCTTCATTTAGAAGGCCTTGCGAACGGCAAATATTGGGCGAAAGCTGCCATCAACCTGCCATGCGTTTGCAAGAGACCTAAACGCCTTCGACAAGCTCAGGGTGAGCGGTTAGAGTAACGAATGAATAACAAGACCGCTCGTGCTGAACTTGTCGAAGCACCGCCGCAAAGCCCCCCGCGCATTCTCAGCATCGCGGGCTCCGATTGCAGCGGGGGTGCGGGCATTCAGGCCGATATCAAGACGATCACGATGCTTGGCGGCTATGCCATGACCGCGATCACTGCATTGACCGCGCAGAACACACTGGGCGTGCACCGGGTGCTGGCGGTCGATCCCGCCATGGTCGCGGCGCAGATCGATGCTTGCGTGAGCGATATCGGCGTGGACGCGGTCAAGATCGGCATGCTCGGCTCGCCTGAGATTGCCGCGGTAGTGGCCGATCGGCTGGAAAAGCTGGGCGTGCCGGTCGTGTTCGATCCCGTTATGATCGCCAGCAGCGGTGCAGCGCTGGCGGATAGCGCCACCATCGCCGCGTTCGAGCGGCTGATGAAGTTGGCCACCTTGACCACGCCCAATGTGCCCGAACTGGCCGCGCTTGGCGGCGACGATGCGATGCGCGCGCGCGGCCGCGCCTATCTTGCCAAGGGCGGCGACGCGGAAGGGCCCGAGATCACCGACCGGCTGGTCATGCCGGGCCAGCCCGACCGCACATGGTCCGCCCCGCGCATCGTCACCCGCCACACCCACGGCACCGGCTGCACCCTGGCGAGCGCGATTGCTACGTATCTGGGCATGGGCCTCGCGCTGCCTGAGGCCATCGAGCGCGCCCGCCGCTTCGTCCGCGCCGCGCTCGAGGCTGCCCCCGGCTTCGGCGCAGGCCACGGCCCGCTTGGCCATCAGGCGGTGCGTTAGGGCAGGGCGAGCGTCATGGTGTCCGCTTGGCATCATACGGCGTGCCATCCTTGCGGGTGTAGCCATCGCCGTTGAACAGCATGTCGATGTCCGAATAGCCGCCGCCGCCATCGCGGTCGCCCGCGCTTATCGCGACGAACACGCAGTCTTCGGCCGACATGTTGCGCAGATGGTGGCCATTGGCCTCGCCCGCCGGGAACACCGCGCAATCACCCGCGCGCAGAATGTGCTCGCCCGCGTCATCCACGAGCACCGCCTCGCCCGACAGCATCACGACCAGTTCGTCCTCCGCATCGTGCCAATGTCGCTGCGATGACCACGCGCCGGGCCTCAGCACGACATGGCTTGCTCCCATGTGCTTGAGCCCGCTCACCGGCGCGAGCCGGCGATACCACCGCCCCGCCACCGGCGCGTCGAACGGTGCCGGATAGCCGGTCCGGTTGGTCTGCGCGATCGCGGCAAGGTCGATTTTGGGCATAAGGGCAGCGTCCTCCTTGAGCGCCGGTGCTCAATCGCACTCGAGGTTGTAGAATGCCATGATGTGCGCCCACGCTTCCTCGGCGGTTTCCACCATGTGAAACAGCCCAAGGTCCTCGCGGTTGATCACGCCTTCTTCGGCAATCGCCTCGAAATTGATCACTTTGTTCCAATAGTCCCCGCCGAACAGCAGGATCGGAATAGGCTGCATCTTGCCGGTCTGGATCAGAGTCAGCAGCTCGAAAAACTCGTCGAACGTGCCGAACCCGCCGGGAAACACCGCCACGGCGCGCGCGCGCAGGAGGAAATGCATCTTGCGCAGCGCGAAGTAGTGAAACTGGAACGAGAGACGCGGCGTGACATAGGCATTGGGGGCCTGTTCGTGCTGCAACACGATGTTGAGCCCGATCGTGTCCGCGCCCGCATCGTGCGCGCCCCGGTTGGCCGCTTCCATGATCGATGGCCCGCCGCCCGAGCAGATCACGAACTGGCGCTTGCCATTCTCGACCACCGCGCATTTGCTCGCGATGAAGCCGAGCTTGCGCGCCTCCTCGTAGTACCGCGCCTTGCCCGCCAGCCGCTCGGCCACCGCCTTGCGCTCCGGTGTGGTCGCCGCCGCGATGGCAAGGTTCGCCTCCTCGGGCGAGGGGATGCGCGCCGAGCCATAGACCACAAGGGTCGAGCCAATGTCGGCTTCGTCGAGCAGCATCTCGGGCTTCAGCAATTCCAGCTGAAAGCGCACCGGGCGCAATTCCTCGCGCAGCAGGAAATCGACATCGCGAAACGCCAGCCGATAGGCCGGGTCCTGTTGCTGCGGGGTCAGCCGTTCGTGCGATTCGGCAAACACCGCCTCCTGCTCGGCAGGATAGAATTTGCGGTCGGTCAACTCGCGATTGATATCTTCTTCGGTCATGCTCTGTCCTGTCGCGCGGGGCACGCGCCACTGCAAGATCAAATCGCACTGGTCCATCGCGCGGCGACGTGCGAAATGGCGGCGCCTATGGTGCAAGAGGAATCTTTCGGGCTGGCGGGCGCAGGTCCCGCCCCGGTGGTGGTGGCCGCGCTCTATCGGTTCACCCCGTTCGCCGACCCAGCGGCGCTGCGCGGCCCGCTGCTGCGCGCCTGCCAGAGCCACGGCATCAAGGGCACGCTGCTGCTGGCCCGCGAAGGGATCAATGGCACGATCGCGGGCACGCAAGCCGATATTGAGCAAGTGCTGGCGTATGTTCGCGCGCTGCCCGGCTGCGCGCAGATCGGAGTCAAATTCGCCGCGGCGCAGGCCCTGCCGTTCCACCGCATGAAAGTGCGGATCAAGCGCGAGATCGTCACGATGGGCGAACCCGGGATCGATCCGCTGGGCAGCGTTGGCACGTATGTCGCGCCCGCCGATTGGAACGCGCTGATCGCCGATCCAGAGACGATCGTGATCGACACGCGCAACGATTACGAAGTCGCGGCGGGCACATTCGCCGGTGCGATCAATCCCGCAACGCGCAGTTTCAGCGATTTTCCCGGCTGGTTTCGCCGCGAGCGCGCGCGCCTGCTCGGGGCCGGCAAGCCGCCCAGAGTGGCGATGTTTTGCACCGGCGGTATCCGCTGCGAAAAATCGACCGCGTTTCTGAAAGCCGAGGGGGTGGAGGAGGTGTTCCACCTCGAGGGCGGCATTCTCAAATACCTCGAGACAATCCCCCCCGAACGCAGCCTGTGGCAGGGCGAATGCTTCGTGTTCGACAGCCGCGTGGCGGTGGGGCACGGACTTGCGCCGGGCACGCATGTGCTGTGCCATGCCTGCCGCCGCCCGGTATCCCCCGCGGATCAGGCCTCCGCCCTGTTCATCGCGGGCGAAAGCTGCCCCGCCTGCCACGGCGAACGGACCGAGGAACAGCGCGCGGGCTATCGCGAACGCCACCGCCAGGAACAGCGCGCCGCCGCCGACGGCCGCACCCATGTGGGCAGCGCGCACCGCAAGTAGCGCGCAATCACAGGCGGTAGGAACAAGGTATTGCTTGCGCGTTGCGCCTTAAATTGCGCACTCAGGTGTGATCAGCGCAATTGAAACGGCTGCGCGGACGTCTTTGATTTGACATGATTTGCCATATAGGAAGTTGCCTGCGCGAAAATGCGAGGTGCCCATGACCAGCGGGCATAGTTTGCAGAAAATCGTGTCTTTATAAGAGGTAAGGTCTCGATTTTAGCTTTCCGAAGTGCTTTCATATGTGGTTAATGCTGCTACAACTAGCTTTTGCAGTATCGGGACTCGCGCGGCGCCAAAGTGCACTTTCCGAACAAGCATATTGCAAGAAGACGGCGCGGGGCCGGTGGGGGAAAATCATGGCAAATTGGCGTTTTTTTACTTTGGTTTCGTCCTGTGCGAGCCTTGCTCTGCTGTCGCCGATGATCGCTGCCGCGCAAGCGGGTGCTGAGCCTGCGCTGCAAAAGCCGCTGTGGGGCGCAGAGGGCGGCGCGCCCGTCACGCTGGCCATTCCGGAAGATGCCGAGTTCTCCGGCATGGTTGTTTATTCCGGGCTCGGGGTGAACGGACTGCAGTTGCGCTATCGCATGGCGGATGGCCGTATCGGCGAAACCGCGTTGGCCGGCACTGCGGCGGGCACGCGCGAGGAGGTAAGCTTGCAACCAGGCGAGATCGCCAGGTTCATCAGTTTCAGCACGGTCTACATCTGGCCGAACATTGGCAATCCGGCCAACCATATTCAGAAGATCGGACTTGCCACCAACCAGCGTTCGATTGACCTGGGCAACAAGGCGGGCAAGATGCTGACGCTTGAAATTGCCAAGATCGGCCCGGGCACCACCTTCGGCGGGCTGTTCATCCGGGCTGACAACACGGTCCGCGCCATGGCGGGGCTGGCACCGCGAGCCAATGTGGCGCAGCAAGCGCCGCCGCCGCCGCCCGCATATCAGCCTTCCAATCAACCCTCTCAGATGGCTATGGCACAGCCCCAGCAAATGCAGCAGCCGCAGCAGGTTCAGCAGGCTTACAATCCCCCCGCGCAGCAACCCGTCGCTGCGCCTGTGGGCGGCGAAAGCGATCTGGCCTTCAATCCTTTTGGCGAGAGCGAGCCAGCCGGGGGCGGCGGATCGGCGCAGACTTCAACCCAGGGTTATGTACCGCCCCAGCAGGTCAGCACCGCCCAGCCGAACCTGCAGTCGCAAGCGGCGGTGACTCCCCGCCAAAGCAACAATCCCTTCACTTCGGGCGGGGGCAATGCAGCGGCCAATGCGCAGGCGGCCGCCGATGCCATTGCAGCGGCAAACGCCGCCAGGGCTGCGCAGGCGCGCTACGACGGCGCATGGGTCGAAGTGGGCAAGGCTATCGAGCAACCCGAACGCAATCTGGATGATGCGATCGGCAGTGGTCAATACATCGCGCCGCGCACGTTGCAGGTCACCGGATTTTCCCCCACGTGGATCGTGATCGAGAACGTCAATACCGAGGGGCAGGACGCAAGAGAAAACCGGGCTGCGCGCGCGCCCCGGATCGGCAGCGGCGTGTTCTCGTTCAAATCCAGCGGGCCGGGCCTCTACACCGGCGATTTCGGCACGGTCGAGATCGTGCCTGGTGCCGACGATTCCGAAGACCTGATGAAAGTGAGGCTCAGCGGCGGCTGGGCGTTCCTGTCCGGCAATTTCGAACGTGCGCGCATCGCTGACGACAAGACTCTCGCAAGGGACCGCGATCTTCCCGCGGTCAAGTCCAGTCGCGACACGCGTGCATCGAAATTCGCCAATCTTGTGACGTTGTTCACGCCGAGCATTACCGGGCATGATCCTGTCGAAATGTCTCCGTTTGCGCCGCGTGAAGGTGTGAAAGCGAGGATCTTCGAGCAGCTGGGGGATACGGACTATTCGTTTGACGACGGGGTCAGTGTCAATGTTCCTTATGGTTTGCGCGGCGTCGATGCCAATGCGTCGGTGGGCAAAAGCACCTCGGTTACGGTGACCAGCGCCGCCGAGACCCAGAAGCAGCTCTCGCTCACCATGGGAGTCAGCGCGTTCGGCTTCGGGGCCAATTTTGCCGCAGAGAAGACCACAACCAATTCCGCCAAAAGCGAGATCGGCCGCGAATACAGTTTTGTCCGCCTGTCGCGCTATGCTCTGGTGCTCGATCTGCCGAGCATGCGGCTGAGCCGCGAATTCCGGAGGCGGGTTGAAGAGCTGGCTGCGGGCGGCACCGACTACCAGGGATTTCTCGATACGTTCGGTACGCACTATGCCAATGCGGTGACGTATGGCGCGCTGGGCTTTGCGTCCACCGAGACGAATTCCAGCGAATCCACGGCAACTCTCGCCGAAAAATTCAATGTCGGCGCAAACGGCGAATACAAGGGTATTGAAGCCAACGGAGGCGGGGGCAGTGGCAACACCAACTCGAACACATCGGGAAGCTCGTCATCGAACTCGGTTTATCAGTTCATCGGTGGCAGCGGCACCGGCGATGGCAAATCGGTGCAGGCGAACGACGACAGGCTGGTGCCCATTCTCTATGATCTGCGGCCGATCCCCGAACTGATCAACGCGGCGTTGTTCCCGACCGGTGCCGACGCCGCCCGGCGGCAAAAGCTTCAAATGGTGCGGATTGGCCTCGGAAACGCCATTTCCGCGCGAAACCAGCAACGCCCCAAGCTTGACGACAAAGCACCGCCCACCGGGGGGAGCGCGGTCTGGCGGCTGGCGTTCCGCGGGATCAAATGCCGGACCAGGGACGGGCGGCGAGAGGTGTCGCTGGCTGGCAACCTTAACGTGAAGATCATGGACAGCTTTTCGGTGCGCACCGTCGCGGTGATCAATCATCCGATGCCGACGGCGGAAACGGAGCCGCTCAAAGTGCCCTGCGGCAACTACCCGGCAGCCTTGTCGGTATCTCAGGCAATCATTCGCGGCGCAGACGCGCCCCTGCCGACGTTTGAATTTCGCAACGATTTCGATCTGAAGAATGACAGGCTTTACCAATACATTCCGCACAAGAATAGCAGCCTGGATGATGCAAATAATTCATTTATTGCGGATCTTGGCGCAGGTATTGTCGGAGACTCGAAAGGTCTTGCCAAGCTGCGAGGGAATATTGTCTTGAAGAGCTCCATTCCGTTAAGCTTGGCGCCCGGCCAGATACACGCGGTATATCAGAGTCAAAAACTTGGCGTAATCGCTTACAATGCTGTAACTTTGCAATCTAATGACGTGGAAATAACAATCCCCTACACAATCGAACGCATGCAATGATGCGTCCTGTTCGGACACGTGCACGCTTCGTGATGGCACCAAGGAGAACTTGCTGATGAACCGTATCGTCCTTCCCGCCATGCTGATGGGATTGTCGCTGGCCTTCGCGCCGGTCGCCGCTCACGCGCAAGCTGCTGCAGCGCGGCCCAGCTATCGGCCGATCGTGCTCACGTTCGATGGCAAGCGGCCGCTGTCGGTTGCGCCGTCCGAGGCATTCAACATCACCGACGCTGGAACCATCGAATTCTGGGTCTCGGCCAAATGGCAGGGCACGCTGGCCTATGACCCGGCGATCATGGCCTATTCCGGGCCGAAAGGACCGCGCTATGCTTTCCACATCACGGCGGACAGGAGCGGCCTCGGCGTATACGCCGGCGACTTTTATAACGTCGTGCCGTTCAACTTTGCCGACGGCCGCCTGCATTATGTGGCGATCATCGCTTTCGGCGATGAGACCGACGTGCTGATCGACGGGCAGATTCGGGCAACGCTTGGTTTCACCTTTCCCGAATTGCTGACCGAGAGCCTGACGATCGGCTCCATCAGCAAGTATTCGCCCTTTATCGGCGAGATCGGCCAGATCCGCTTCTGGAGTTTGCCGCTCGAACCCGAAGTCTTGAACCAGTTCGCGCTTCGCCCGATCGAGGCTGATGGTCCGAATGCGCATCCCGATATCGCCAATCTGGTTGCCATATCTGCGTTTGCCAATCCCGAGCTGGGCTCGTTTGTCCTGTTCGGCGATGCCGATGATGTGCCCAATGTCGTCCTTCCCGCACCCTTGCCGCCGGTGCCCGAACCACCCGCAGGTCTGTGATGGCCCGTCCTGTCCCCTATCTGCTGGCTCTGGCGCTGGCCTCGGCGGGTGCCGGACTGATCGCGCCAACCCATGCCGATGCAGTGCCCGTGCGCGGTACTTCCAAGGCAAAGCCAGCCAATTTCCCGCAGATCAAGGCGCGTCTGGCGCAATCGGGCAAAGTCGGCAAACAAGCCTACAACGAGTTGAAAGCGGTCTGGCGCTCCGAACAGCGCCTTCGCCCCGAGCGGCTGCGGGTCGAACGGATCGCGCTCGCGGCGAGCGATGCTTTCAAGGCAAATCCGGATCCGGCAACGCTTGCGGCATGGAAAGCCGCCTATCAGGCGGCCTTGCCCGCACAACGCGCGCATCAGAATGCCGCGAACGCGCTCGAAAGCGTCAAGGAGAAGGTAAGTTACACCATGGCCGGGCGACACGACGAGCTCGTCACCATCCGGGCCATGCGCGTGCGGCAGGCAGAGATGGCGGCGCGGCGTGCCCAGCCCCTTTTCAGCTCGCGCTCCCAAGCTGCGCCGACCCCGGTCGCGCCCGCCAAGTATCCCGTGCCGGCAGGGCTTTTATCCAGGATGAACGCGGTGTCTCGGTCGGATTCATTCGGACCGCAGCGCCCCATTGCCGTGGCGCTAAAGCAAGATAGCCGTGATCAAACGCAGTCTAATGGGCAATAACAAGCACTGGCCGAAAATAACGAGCAATATCCAATTTTCACAAGGAGACGGTTGATGAATCTGCACCGTAATGTTTTTCTGCCAGTGGCGCTGGCCGTGTTCGGCTTCGGGCTCATCGCACCGACCGCCGCAGAAGCGCAAAGACGCCTTCCCAACTACAAGATGGAAAAGGATGCCAAACTCCGTTCAACAAAAGCAGCCCTCATGGCACATGGTAAGGCTGGCAAAGAGGCATACAGCGAGCTCAAAGCCGCGCTCAGATCAGAATACCGTCTGCGGGAGCAAACGGTGCAAGCTGAAAACCTAAGAACCAGAGCGGATGCAAATCTCAGAGCCAGACCGGGCGATGCGAGGTATCAGCAAGCAGCCGAAGCTGCCCGGCAAAACCATAGGGACTGGCGCGCACGACACGAGAATTCGCGCAGCGTCGTGCTCGGCGCCTATGAAAAAACCAACGCGATCCGGGCCGGAAACTTGCAGGAGCTGATCAGGGTGCGCAAGGCGTACAGCGACGCGAGAGAAGTAATTGGTAAACGCGTCGACGCTGATATCGCTACTCGGGTGTCACAGGGTGTGACGCCTCAAGCAGCCCGGGAAGCAGCCATTGTCGCCGAAAGCGGACGGCAACTGGCACTCCAGCGGCGGCAAGCCGCGCAGCAAGCGCGCGAGCAAGCGCGCGAGCAAGCGCGCCGCCAACGGCCAAAGATCGTCCAGGCCGCGCAAGCCCAGCCGACCCCTACCAAGGCCGCGAGAGTTGCTCAGCCCTCGCAGCTTCTGACAAATCCGGCCGCGTTCCCGGCTGCAGGGGTGCCAGTCCAGGTTGCCGCCACGACCAATGTCGGCATTTACGCTGGTGCGCCGCCGCAACAGGTCAGCGTATATACGCGCGGCCCGGTGAAGCAGGACAGATATCAGGACACGGCCGCTGTCCGCGCTCCGAGCCAATACGATTCTCCAACCTCGCCTTTGAATTGATCCGCAACGGCTAAGCACCGTTCGCCCCTTGATCGGTTTCTCTTTCGGATCATGGCTTGATCCGATGGAGTGCCGGTCGACCACATGATCCCATCGTCTTTCATTCAACCGAGGAAGCACATGATGAACCGTTCGATGCTTTATGCCCTTTCGCTTGCCGCGCTCACCCTGACCGGATCAAACGCCTCTGCTCAGGACGGGCGCTATGGACGCCGGCCGATGGCCAACTTCAGGATCGATCCAGCCTGTTTGGCCACTGTGCCGTGGTTCGTTGATCCGGCTGCTGAGGATATGAAGCTGAACAATTGCCGCCCGATCAAGCAGATGGCGGCCCCCGACGCCCAAGGTTGGGTCCGCTATGATACGCAGGACGGCGCCGTGATCGAGGTGAACCGCGCCGTGGAATGGAACCCGCGCAATCGCCGCGTTGCGTTCAAGGTGCGCTATAACGGCGGCGGCTCGCTGACTTCGGTCTACACGGTCGCGGGCGGGCCGGTGATGGCCGGAACGCTGAAGGCGGGAACCTTCACGGTCAAGTAAGCGCGCGCGGCGGGCGGACAGGGGAAGGGGGCATCATGCCAAATGCATCGGCGGATCAAATCAGGCGGCACAGCGGGGCCGCGTGCGGCGGGCGCAGCGCCATAGCGGCGTTGCTGCTCGCGCTCGCCGCCTGTTCGTCCCCCGCGCCCCCCGCATCCGATACGGCTTCGGGCACCCCCGCCGCCGCGCAGCCGTCCGCAGATGCGCTCGCGCAAGGTGCGCCGAGCGAACCTGCGGCGGACACCTCGCTGGTCCCGCAAGTGCGCTATTCGTGCGAAAACGGCGCGGCGGTGCTTGCCCGCTATAGCGAAGACGCAGACGGCGAGAGCAAGGTCACGCTCGATCTGGCGGGCCGGGTTTTCAAGCTCGATCAGGCGATGTCCGGCTCCGGCGCGCGCTACGAGACCGATAAAGGCATGAGCCCGGGCAAGCGACTGATCTGGTTGACCAAGGCCGAGGATGGCATCCTGATCGAAGCTGACCTCGATGATCACGACGGTTCGAGCGAGACGGCGGTCAATTGCCAGGAAGCAGTGCCGGAAAGATAAGGGACAACGCCATGACACAGATGCACAAGGGACCGGGTCTCGTCGCCGCGTTGCTCGCGCTCGCCGCTGCGGGGTGCCAGCAGGAAACGGTCCTGCCCGCGCCTTCCGCCAGCGCCAGCGCCAGCGCGCTGCCTGCGCCTGCCGCCGCGCCGAGCGCTGCCGCGCCCAGCGACCTCAAGCCCGGCCCCAACGACAAGATCCTGACGATCACCAGCAGTAATCCCGATGTCGCGGTCACCGGGGTGTTTCTCGATGGCCGCCCGCTGCAATCCGAAGGGCTTGGCACCGCTACCGCGCGCGTCTTGCTAGTCGCCGATGCCGAAGAGGGCGGCGGCACGCCGTGCACCACCGAGGGGCTGGAAGTGCGGCTTGCCAATGCGATCATCCTGCGCCCGCTCGCCAACATCTGCACGGCGAAATATGCGCTCGCGGTTTCTGCGGCCAAGCAGGCGCCACCGCCGGTCACCGCGCCCGAAGAGTTCTCGTGGCAACTTGGCGATCGCGAAGGCAGCAAGCAGCTCTATTTCGGCATTCCCGAAACCGACGCGACCGCGTTCCTCGCCAGCTGCCGCAAAGGCGAAATGCGCGCGAAGGCGATATTCTTCGAAGAAGGCGGGCCAAGCCCGGTGGTCGATCTCTATGGGCCGGACCGGGTGCTGCGCTATGCGCTTTTCCGCAGCGGAGCGGGTTCGAGCGAGGAAGCCCCTTCCAACCAGATCGCCCTGGCCAGCGATGATCCGTTCTGGGCAATGCTCCGGCGCGGCGCGCTCGTGCCCTACCGCATCAGCAAAGGCGATTTCCGCGCGCTCGATTCCCGCCAGGGCACCGACCAGATCGGCGAATTCCTCGCCTGGTGCGAGGGCGCCTGACAATATCGCGGAGCAAACCGGAAGCAGCGCCAGCACCTACCGTGCGCCGCACCGCCAAACAGCCGCGAAATTGGATGCCCCGCGAGGAAAGGAAGGTAGATCCAGTAGCGTGCCATAAAATATTGAAATGTTTATATATTATATTGGGCATGGCTGCCTCGTGCCGCACGAATGTGTCACAAAGTGTGACACAGATCATCGGTAGCACCGGTCTGCTAGGTTGGAAGTGAAATGACACCTTTGGCAGAGCCAATGATTGCTGTCCTTTCGGCTTTTTGCTGAGCGGGCATCCGGCTAGCTGAAGAGGACTACCAGCCGTTTGCCGTTGACGAGATCGGTGCGCTTACGCCACGGTCCGCGCATGCCCGACATCAGTTTTGCCTTATTCAATCCGCGCTCATTCGAGCAATTCGCACAAGCGCTCGCTGGCCTCGTTCTTGGCCAAGGTCTGCTCGTCTTCGGGGACGGGCCTGATGGAGGACGCGAGGGCCGATTTGTCGGTCTCGCGACCGCAGAGCCGTCAGTCAGCAAACGGCTTAATTGCGGTCGGATTCCAAGTACAGGGCGCAGAAAGCCTAGTGGCAGGTTTTAGCACTGAATACGCCACTGACCCGTCCGGCGGGAATGACCGTAAAGTCCCAGACCAAGTCTTTACGCCATCGCTAGAGCGTGCTGAACAAAAGGTGGAAATTGATCAGGTTAAAATGGAGCGCGGATGTCCGGGTTGAAGGCGCATGCTGCCAAATCTCTAGAATGCTTTAGTAATCCCAATTTCGGTGGCAAGCCGTCGATAATCATAAAGGGTTATTGTGGAGGCATTGCGCTCAAGGTTTAGCCGAACGTACGGTGCAAAACCACGGTAGGCCAGGCCGCGGAGGGTCGCGCCAGCGCGGGCGCTCATTAGCCATTCCTGTCGCCGCGTCCCAAACAGGAAGAGCGCTGCATCGGCCTCAGTTCGCCTGAGACCAGCAGAAATAAACAGGGTGGTATGACCAGCCTCGCGCCAGCCAGTAAGTGTCAACCCGCCCGCCTTCGTTGCATAGCCCGAATCACGGGCAGTCTGGCGCGTTCCCGAAAGAGTTACGCTGGCTCCCGCTCGTGCCGATATGGCGCTTTCGAGCGAGATGCCTAGATCATATATTTTCCCGTCTTGCAGACTATTGCGTAGATAGGTGACGTCGTTCACGCTGGCCGTGGCGATCAATTGCGAGGTCCGGCCGAGCCCATGAAGCCATTCGATTGTCACTGCATCCGTTTCTGCATAGGTTTGTCCACCGTACCATCGCCGGGTCTGGCCTGCGGAGGCACTCAGCCGATCACCTCCTTGCTGCCATTCCAGCCCGATCAGAACCGATCCCGAAACGTCATTAAATTCAGGAGCGCGGTAGAAGCTTGCAAGCCCTGCGACCCGCGGCACAAGCGCGAGTCCCCTGACGACGCCGATACGAGCATAGGCCTGTCCGGCAATACGCGCGCCAAGACCCGATTGAGCGCGCGCATTTTCAGATAGGGTAAGTGGCGCGATGATGGTGTCCAACACGCGCGCTTGGGTCGCCCGGTTGATGTTTGAATCCGGAGCCAGCGCAACTTCAAAGGTCCCGCCCCATTGCTTGCGCGAACGTAGCGCACGGTCGAAGCGACCGACAGATGCCGCCACTTCAGGCGGGAGCCCCCCTGCCTGGGCTTGGCGTATTTGCCTGCGTGCGCCGCCTTCGTCGCCTATTGCAGCAAGAGCACGTGCGAGTTCCAACCGGACGCGCGGCGAATTGGGCCGTTCATCGAGCAGCGCGCGAAATGCGATAGCGGCCTCGCGCCAACGCTTTGCATCAGCGAACATCATGCCCTTGCGGAACCGTGCCTCCGCACGAACCTGCTCATCCGGGTCTCTGGCGAGCGCATCGTAAAGCAACGCCGCGTCGTCAATTCGCCCGCTTGCCTTTGCCTGATCGGCCAAACCGAACACATCAACTGCGGAAAAATGGTCGATTTGCCTTTGCGCCGACGCAGAAACAGCCCAAATCGCTGTTATCAGCGCCAGCGCTAAGCGCCGCATCACTGCCGCTTTGCAGCCGCAACGCCCTGGATCGTGATCCCAGCGCCCGGCGCCCCTGCGGGTGCGGTCACCGAAAAGGGCGCGACGATTTCTTCTCCGTCAGGCCCATAGAAGCGTGGTGCGAACTGGCCAGTTTCCACGCCCGCTCGCGTTAACGTTCCCGTCACGCCGGTGCCGGTCAATCGGCCGGCCACGTCATAACTGCCGAAGTCGATCACTCCACCTCCCTCAGAGGGGGTGCCCATCATCGTAAGTGTTCCAGTATAGTTCTGTGCGCCGAAATCTACAGCAAACTGCGAAGTCCCCTTTACGTTGTAGAAAACGTTGGAAGGGAACTGTCCCCCGGTGCCATAGAGGACACCGCGATAGCTACCAGTACCTGTCTTGCCAGAGAGCAGACCCGTCGGAGTTTCGAGCCCATAAGCTCCGTACAGATCTACGCGCTGTAGACCGGCTCCAACCGGTACAGCCGTCGAATATTGAACAAAACTTGCATAAGTGAGTGCCAGTTCTGTGTTGCTACCTCCCGGTTTGTAAAACTTCAACGCTACGTCCTGCGAGTCAAAACTGCTGCTGATGGTCTTGCGGTACTCCGTGAAGTTGGAGTCGTCGCCCGCCACCTTGTCGTTGACGGTAAATTGCCCACCATAAAGATCGGACGTGGGTGTTCCAAAGCTGAAGGTCTCAGAGTTTTGCTTATTGAGCTGACCGACGAGATTGCTTGGGTACTGGACGTAGAATAGTTGGGAACTAGTCAGATTGGTCAATGTCAGATTCTGCGGAACTACATTTGCGTCGCGTTGGCCGGTAAAGCCCCCCACGACGGTCATGCCGCTCGCGTTGTTTCCGGAGAAGGCGCCGCCCAGTTCTTCACCAACGGGGCCATAGAGGCGTCCAGAAAGAGGGCCGGCCGCCGCTCCGAACCAGCCTTCGTAAAGCGCATTTCCTGAAAAGGTTCCATTGCTCGACGATAGACGCCCAGCTCCGGTGAACTCGATCCCACCGCCCGACACGCCTTGGTCAGTAACAAGCGTCCGCTCTTCGAGATAGCTTTGCGTCGCGAACACCCCTGCTGCAAAGTCGACACTGAAGTCACCTTGTCCCTGAAATGAGCGAGGCTCCTGTCCTGGCGCGGAGACCACTCCAAATGTATCGGTCCTGAATCCTGCGGTGCCACTTCGCACCACGGACGCGGCAGGGGTAGGCAGTCCATAAGTGAAAATATAGAAATCTAGGTCCTGACGGGTCTCGGACACGGAGTTTTTTTGCCAGAATGCCAAACCGACATACTGGTTCGAATTGTTGCTTGAATACGGCGTGGTTGCAACTGTCAGACGATCGTTCTCTGTGGCAACAGTTTTGAAATAGACCGTTTCGCCGTTGGCGCTGGTCTGGACATTTTCAGGTGCGAAGCTTTGGCTCCGACCGTCGGCGCTCACGCTGTAGCTCTTGGTACCTGCGTCATAACTGACCGTAAGGCCGCTCGGGCGGATTTGCCCGCTGATCCCCGTCTTGGTGGTGAGGTCGAGTGCCAGTTTCATGCCAGCAGCATCATTCTGGAACGTCTGGCTGGCCTTCAGGTCTGTGATAGTGCTATTGGTGAGCGGCGGCGGCGGCGGGGATGAGGCTACGCCCCCACTGCTACCTCCCCCACACGCGCCGAGCAGCAAGAATAGCGCGGCGAGCATAACCCTTTTTCGCATGATTTTCCCTTGCGTCGAATCGCACACAAATATTTTTAAACAATATCAATTACTTAAAAACCACACATAGCAGCGATGCAAAAAAGCCAACGTTGGCACACTGGATTACTAGACCGACGCGATGTTGTGAATCTAGGCACAATAAACGAAGGGCAGGAATTAGTATTTCTTTTTGGCCCGGGAACGACCGCTCTTAAGGCGCCATTTGCCAGTCCACTGACCGCCTTTGCAGCGGTCGCTCCCGACCAGACCCGGTCTTTCACCACAGCCACCGCGAACGTCCGGTCCCGACAGAAGCTGCCGATGGGACACCTGACAAAGCGGTCCGTCAGCTACGCGCCCCAATAACGGTTGTTCCGGCCCCTTCAGGCGACGCCCGAAACTTGCCGTTGGCTAAGGCAATGTCACGGTAATACCAAGCGACCGGGCTCAACTACCGCGCTTGCCAGCCAGCAGGCGCAGGATGACCCTCAGATAAAGACGAAGTCTGAAAGTTGGATCGCATTGGGCGCAGTAAGCGCTCCCAGATCGGCCACTTCGACAATGTCGGTGCTGGCGGTGAAGCTGGCGTCAAGCGCGTGATACAGCACGGTGTGGCCGCTGCTGTCCTGGCCAAGGATGAAGACGCCCTCACCGCCGCTCCCGCCCGTCGCGGAACCGAGGTAGCTCGCGACATCGCCGACGCTGTTGAGGTTGCTGCCGGTGTAGATGATCAGGTCTTGGCCGGTGATGTCGGTGGCGGCCGAATTTGTCGCAAGACGTTGATCGAACGCCGCACCATTGAAATCGAACGCGCTCGCCGTGAACTGCAGCCGATCGGTGGCGCCGAGGAAATCGAGGATTGTATCAGGCGCGGTGTAGCGCGCCTTCCACACAAACAGGTCAGCGCCGCCCCCGCCGGTGAGCGTATCCGCGCCATCGCCGCCCTCGATGCTATCGTTGCCCGCGCCGCCGGTCAGGGTATCGGCCCCTGTCCCCGCGTTGACGGTGATGCGATTGGCCGCAGTGGTGACTGCTGCGGCATTGATCGTGTCGTTGCCACTTGAACCATTAATGGTCACCAGCGTGTTGTTGGCCGAGGTGATCATGGCATTGGTCAGCGCCAGCGAGATGCCGCCGACCGCGAGCGAGAGCACCTCGATCCCCGATACATTGGCAAATGCAGCCGTGGTGACAGTGCCCGCTGCCAGGAACACGATCCCGTCGCTGGCCGAGCCGCCGCCGCCCTGCACGATGTCCAGGCTGGTGAGGTCGGCTGCGTTGAACCGGAACGTATCGGTGCCAAGGCCGCCCCGGAAGCTGTCGTTCCCCGCCAGCGCCG
>CAZGWR010000021.1:0-67145 GCA_964529505.1 uncultured Novosphingobium sp.
ACGACATCCTCCACCGCGCGCTGTCGGAGGGCGACTATAGCCAGGGCACCGTCACCCCGACCGCGACGCCCAGCATGGACATCCAGGTCAGCAGCAACTTCGAACGGCTGCTCTACGACCTCGGCGGCCAGGATGGCGCGGCCATGGCGGATCAGATGCGCGGGTTCGAGGAGAGCCGGTCGATGCGCCTGACCAACAGCCAGCGCGAAGGGGCGAGTCGCCTCTTCTCGTCGGCGCGGATCGACGGTGACGCCATGGCGGACGCGATTCGCTGGGCGCATGTCGGATCGGGGCAGGTGATCGACCCGCACAGCGCGGTCGGGCTGGCGGCGGCGCTTGCCTCCGACATCGACCCGTCGGTGCCCGTCGTCACGCTGGCAACGGCGCATCCGTCCAAGTTCCGTGACGCGGTGGAGCGCGCGAGCGGTGTGCGCCCGCCTCTCCCCTCGCGTCTCGGCAACCTGTTCGACCGCGAGGAATCCTACGCCTCGCTCAGCGCCGACTATCGCGAGATCACCGCCTATATCGCCGAGCGCGCCACGCCGAGAAATGGCTGAGCTGCCGCCGGTCGGGACGATCATCGCCGAGCCCTGGGGTGACTACGGCCTGATCGACAGTGGGGCCGGCCGCAAGCTGGAGCGCTATGGCCCGTATCGCTTCATCCGCCCCGACGCGCAGGCGCTCTGGTCGCCCGCAACCGCCGACTGGCAGGCCGACGGCGCCTTCGTTCCCGGTGCGGACGAGGATGGCGGGGGGCGCTGGACCTTCGACCGCCCCGTGCCACGCGAAGGCTGGACGTTGGCGCGGGGCGAGGTGCGCTTTCAGGCGAGCTGCACGCCCTTTCGCCATCTGGGCTTCTTTCCCGACATGGCGCCGGTGTGGGACTGGCTGAACGCGCGGCTGGACGGGCTGGAACAGCCGCAGGCGCTCAACCTGTTCGGCTATACGGGGGTCGGCACGCTGGCGCTGGCGAGCGGGTCCGGCGCGCAGATGGTCCATGTCGACGCGTCCAAGAAGTCGGTGGCGCAGGCGCGCGACAATGCCGCGCTGTCGGGCATGGCCGATCGTCCCATCCGGTGGATCGTCGACGACGCTGGCAAGTTCGTCGCGCGCGAGGCGCGGCGGGGGCGGCGCTATGACGCCATCCTGCTCGACCCGCCCAAATATGGGCGCGGGCCGGACGGCGAGATCTGGCGGCTGGAGGAGGATCTGCCCGGCCTCATCGCCGGATGCCGCGCGCTGATGGATGCCAACAGCCGCGCGCTGTTCCTCACCGTCTATGCCGTGCGCATGTCAGCGATCGCGATCGGCAACCTGCTGGCGCAGCATTTCGGCGACCTGCCCGGCCAGGTGGAATGCGGCGAGCTGGTCGTCCGCGAGGAAGCGCGCGGGCTGCTGCTGCCGACGGCGATCTGGGCGCGGTGGTCGATTTAGTTGTCATTCCCGCGAAGGCGGGAATCCAGGGCCTCTCGCGCCCCGTTCTGTAACCCTGGATCCCCGCCTACGCGGGGATGACGGATGAGAGTGAAAGTTACCCTGCCACGCCCTGCTGGGCGTTCAGCGTCAGCTTGCGGATGAAGCCGATCAGTCCCGTCTGACGGCTGCGTTTCAGCCTCTCGGCCTGCAGAATCGTGCGGACCTTCTCGAAACAGCGATCGGCATCGTCGTTGACGAGCACATAGTCATAGCCGTCCCAGTGCGCGATTTCGGAATGCGCGCGGCTCATGCGGCCGACGATCACTTCCTCGCTGTCGGTGCCCCGGCTGCGTAGCCGGCGTTCCAGCTCGGCGAGCGACGGCGGCAGGATGAACACACGCACCACGTCGCCCCCCGCGATCTGGTAAAGCTGCTGCGCGCCCTGCCAGTCGATATCGAACAGCACGTCGTCGCCTGCACTCAGCATCGCGTCGACGGGCGCGCGTGGCGTGCCGTAGCGGTTGCCGAACACATGCGCCCATTCGAGAAATTCGTTGGCGGCCACCATCTCCTTGAAGCGGGGCAGATCGACGAAATGATAGTCGCGTCCGTCGACTTCACCCGGCCGCATCGGCCGCGTCGTCGCCGACACCGACATGCGCAGGCCCGGCTCTGCGGCGAGCAGCTTGCCGGCAATGGTCGATTTGCCAGCACCGGAAGGGGAGGAGAGGACGAAAAGGACGCCACGCCGGCGGAAGCCGTGCGGGTCGGAAGGAGTGGAGGTCGCCATGGCCCCCACTGACCGTTCAGGCTCGAATCGTCAATGGGCCTGCGGACGTGCCCAGCCCGTCACACCATGGCGGGGCTGGGTTCCTGCGCCAGCGGCGTGGCGGCGGGCGGAGCGGGAGAGTCGGGCGCGCGCTGCTGCCCGGCGTCGGCGCCCACCGCTTCGGCGGACCGCTGCTGCTCCAGCCACCGCTGATAGAGGAGATAGCCGATCATGCCGACACCGACCGCAAAGGCCAGCTTGGGTCTGCGAGTCTGGAAATAGGTAAAGGCGATGCCGGCCACGGTGCCGATCATGCCCAGATCCTGCGCGGTCCTGCGCACCTGATAGGCGAAAATCGCCTGCGGCAAGGTTATGGCCATCGCTGTTCCGCCCTTCCTGAACGACAGTCTGTCGTATCTTTCCCAACGCGCGGCACGCAAAGGGTTTCCGAAGCGGGCCGGAGCGTGCCGGTTATTTCTTCTTGCCGAAGTCCACCGTGACGACGTTCGATCCGTCGCCCTGACCCGACGTGTCGGCGCTGCCGTCGTTCTGCGGCGCCTCGACGGGTTCGGGCGCGTCGCTCACCTCGACCTGGAACTGAAGCGCGAAGTTCACGACCGGATCGACGAAGGCGCTGATCGCCGAATAGGGGATGACGAGATGCGCCGGCACCTGGCTGAAGGTCAGCCCGACCTCGAACTGCTCCTCGCTGACCTTCAGGTCCCAATATTTGTGCTGGAGGACGATTGTCATCTCGTCCGGAAAGCGCTCGATCAGATGGCGCGGAATCGACACGCCGGGGGCCTGGGTCTTGAAGGTGATGTAGAAATGATGCCCGCCCGGCAGGCTGCCGGCACGCTCGACCTCGCCCAATACGCGGCCGACAACGGCGCGCAGCGCCTCCTGCACGATCTCGTCATAGGGAATCAGGCTGTCGGGCGGCTCGTCGCTCATCCCCTATCCCTGATCGAAGGCCATCGCAGGGTCAAGCCGCTTCGGGCCGGACGATATCATATGATTAGCGCGTTGCGCGGACGCACGCCCAGGCTTAAAGCCCCGCCATGCGCATCGGTGACGTCACTCGCAACACCAAGGAAACCGCCATTGCCGCCAGGGTCGACCTGGACGGAACGGGCAGCTATTCGGTCAGCACGGGCATCGGCTTTCTCGACCATATGGTCGAGCAGTTGTCGCGGCACTCGCTGATCGACATCGAGCTGACGTGCAAGGGCGACCTGCATGTCGACCAGCACCACACGACCGAGGATGTCGGGATCGCGATCGGCGAGGCGGTGGCCAGGGCGCTGGGCGACAAGCGCGGAATCGCGCGCTACGGCGAAGCGCACAGCCCGATGGACGAGACGCTGACGCGCTGCGCGCTCGACATTTCGGGGCGGCCCTTTCTGGTCTGGAAGGTGCCGCTGACGGTCGCGCGGCTCGGCGAATGGGATACCGAGCTGATCGAGCACTGGTTCCACAGCTTCGCCGGGGCGGCGGGGCTGACGCTGCATGTCGAGACGCTCTACGGCTCCAACAACCATCATATCGTCGAAAGCTGCTTCAAGGCGCTCGCCCGCGCATTGCGGCAGGCGGTGGAGATCGACCCGCGCAAGGGCGGCGCGATCCCCTCGACCAAGGGCATATTGGGGCAGGGTTCGCTGGAGTCATGAGCGGAACGGTCGCGCTGATCGACTATGGCGCGGGCAACCTCCAGTCGGTCCGCAACGCGCTTGTCGCCGCCGGCTGCGCCGATGTGTCCGTCACCGCAGACCCCGATGCCGTCCGGTCGGCCGAGCGGGTGGTATTGCCCGGCGTCGGCGCCTTTGCCGCGTGCCGGGGCGCGCTCTTTGCCATTCCGGGCATGGTCGACGCGATGGAGGAAGCGGCGCTTCGCCGTGGGCGACCCTTCCTGGGCGTGTGCGTGGGCATGCAACTGCTCGCCGACACGGGCGAGGAACATGGCAGCCATGCCGGGCTCGGCTGGATTCCCGGCACGGTGCGCCTGCTCCAGCCTGCCGACCCGGATGCCCGCGTGCCGCACATGGGCTGGAACGATGTCATTCCCGCCAGGCCCCACCCGCTGGTGGAGCCGGGCGAGGCCTATTTCCTCCACAGCTATCATTTTGTCGCCGATGACGCGGGCGACGTGATCGCGACCAGCGCACATGGCGGCCCGATCGTCGCGGCGGTGGCGCGCGACACCGTCATGGGCGTGCAGTTCCATCCCGAAAAGAGCCAGGCATACGGGCTTGCGCTCCTGCGCCGCTTCCTCGATTGGCGACCGTAATGACCGACATTCCGAACTTTATCGTCTTCCCTGCCATCGACCTCAAGGGCGGGCAGGTCGTGCGGCTGGCCGAGGGCGACATGGACCGCGCCACCGTCTATGGCGACGATCCCGCGCATCAGGCGACGCTGTTCGCCGACGCGGGCGCGCGCTTCCTGCACGTCGTCGATCTCGACGGCAGCTTCGCGGGGCGGGCCGTCAACGCCGACGCGGTCGAGGGGATCGTCGCGGCGTTTCCGGGCCATGTCCAGCTTGGCGGGGGCATCCGGAATCGCGAGGCGGTCGAGCGGTGGTTCGGCCTCGGCGTCGCGCGAATCGTGATCGGCACGGCGGCGCTGAAAGATCCGCAGTTCGTGAAGGATGTGGCGCGCGACTTTCCGGGCGGGATCGTGGTCGCCGTCGACGCGCGCGACGGCATGATCGCGACCGACGGCTGGGCGGAGAAGTCCGACATGCCCGTCATCGACCTCGCCCGCCGGTTCGAGGACGCCGGGGTGGCCAGCTTGCTGTTCACCGATGTCGGGCGCGACGGGCTGCTGAAAGGCTGCAATGTCGAGGCGACCGTCGACCTCGCCCGCGCCACCGACATCCCGGTGATTGCCAGCGGCGGGGTTGCGGGGATCGCCGATATCCGCGTCCTCAGCCTGCATGCCGGGGACGGGATCGAAGGCGTGATCACAGGCCGCGCGCTCTATGACGGGCGGCTGGACCTGGCGGCGGCGCTGGCCGTGGCGGCGGCGGTGTGATGATAACACTCTCCTCCCCCGTTCGTCCTGAGGAGGTGCTGAGCGTGTCGAAGCACCGTCTCGAAGGACGCTGGCCGGGCGCAAGGCCCTTCGAGACGCGCTTTCGCTCCTTGCGGAGCGCAACCGCTCCTCAGGGCGAACGGGTTGGGCAAGAGGGATGGTGGCGCGTGGCTGTACTGTCCGTTCGTCCTGAGGAGGTGCTGAGCGTGTCGAAGTACCGTCTCGAAGGACGCTGGCTGGGCGCATGGCCCTTCGAGACGCGCCTTCGTTCCTTGCGGAGCGCAATCGCTCCTCAGGGCGAACGGGGTCGAGCGAGACGTTGGGCATGACCGTCCGCACCCGCGTCATCCCCTGTCTCGATGTCGCCAATGGCCGGGTGGTCAAGGGCGTGAACTTCGTCGACCTCGCCGACGCGGGCGATCCGGTCGAGCAGGCGCGCGTCTATGACGCGGCGGGGGCGGACGAGCTCTGCTTCCTCGACATCACCGCCAGCCATGAGGAGCGCGGGACGCTGCTCGACATCGTCGCACGGACGGCAGAGGTGTGCTTCATGCCGCTGACCGTCGGCGGCGGCGTCCGCTCGGCGGAGGATGCGCGCGCGCTGCTTCTGGCGGGTGCGGACAAGGTCGCGGTCAACAGCGCGGCGGTCGCGCGGCCCGAGCTGGTCGGCGATCTGGCGGAACGCTTCGGAAGCCAGTGTGTCGTCGCATCCGTCGATGCGCGGCGCGTCGGTGATGGTCGCTGGGAAATCTTCACCCATGGCGGGCGCAAGGCGACGGGTATCGACGCGGTCGCCCATGCCGTGCGGCTGGCCGAGCTGGGCGCGGGCGAGCTGCTCGTCACGTCGATGGACGGCGACGGCACGCGCGCGGGCTATGACCTGGCGCTGACCCGCGCCATCGCCGACCGGGTTTCGGTGCCGGTGGTGGCGAGCGGGGGTGTCGGCACGCTCGACCATCTCGTCGAAGGTGTGATCGAGGGGCACGCGAGCGCGGTGCTCGCCGCGTCGATCTTTCATTTCGGCCAGCACAGCATCGCCGATGCGCATCGCGCGCTGGCGGCGGCGGGCATCCCCGTGCGGACGCCGGTGACGCAGGGGCCGGTGACGCAGGGGCCCGTGACGGGGGGACAGGCGGCATGAGCGACCGTTTCCGTGGCCTTGAGGATGTGGTCCGCGCCCGCCGCGCGGCCGACCCTTCGTCATCCTATGTCGCCAAGCTGACCGCGCGCGGCCGCGCCAAGATCGCGCAAAAGCTGGGCGAGGAAGCGGTCGAAACGGTGATCGCCGCCGTCGCCGACGATCGGGATGGGGTGGTCGGCGAAGCGGCGGACCTGATGTTTCACCTCATCGTCCTGCTCGCCGACATGGGCCTCTCGCTCGACGACGTGGACGCCGAGCTGCAACGGCGCGAGGGGCTGTCGGGGATCGACGAGAAAGCGGCGCGGGTAACGGATTGAGTCTGCGCTTCACTGTCGTCACCCCAGCGAAAGCTGGGGTCTCTTGCCGCACGCGATCCCAGCCTTCGCTGGGATGACGTAATAGCCAAGGAAAGGACTGTCATGCCGATCGACCCCAGCCTGCCCTATGACGACAGCAACGTCTTCGCCCGCATCCTGCGTGGCGAGTTGCCGAGCAACAAGGTCGCGGAGGGCGAGCATTTCGTCGCGTTCCACGACATCAGCCCGCAGGCGCCGGTGCATATCCTGGTGCTGCCCAAGGGTGCCTATGTCAGCTGGGACGATTTCACCGCCAAGGCGAGCGACGCGGAGGTCGCCGGGCTGATGCGCGCGGTGGGCGACATCGCGCGAGACCATTGCCCCGACGGATATCGGCTGATGATCAACATGGGGCAGCACGGCCATCAGGAAGTGCCCCATCTTCACATCCACATCCTGGGCGGTGAGCAGTTCGGCGCAATGATCGCCCGATGACCACCCTTTCCGGGCATTGCTCTTGCCAACAGCGGGCGAGCCGATAGTCTGCCCGCTTTCGGTGGGGAGTTTGACCGCATGATTTTCGGACGGGTGAAGCCGCTCGACGCCATTCTCGCCACGGCCGAGAAGAAAAGCCTTCACCGTTCGCTGGGCGCATTCCAGCTTGTCATGCTGGGGATCGGCGCCGTCATCGGCACCGGCATCTTCGTGCTGACGGCGGAAGCGGCGCAGAAGGCGGGGCCGGGCATGCTGCTCAGCTTTGTTATCGCGGGCGTCGTCTGCGGCCTTGCGGCCCTGTGCTATGCAGAAATGGCGTCGATGGTGCCGGTGTCCGGTTCCGCTTATACCTACAGCTATGCGGTGATGGGGGAGCTTCTCGCCTGGATGGTCGGCTGGGCGCTGATCCTCGAATATGCGGTGGCGGCGGGCGCGGTGTCGGTGGGCTGGTCGGGCTATGTCGTCGGCCTCATCCAGAACGCCTTCGGAGTCGACATACCGCTCGCGCTCGTGCGCGGCCCCTATGACGGCGGCATCGTCAACCTGCCCGCCATGGGCATTGCGGGCCTCGTCACCTGGCTGCTGGTGATCGGCACGCGCGAGAGCGCCAGCGTCAACGCGGTGCTGGTCATCATCAAGGTCGCCGCGCTCAGCCTGTTCTGCGTGCTCGCGTTGCCGGTGATGAACATGGAGAATTTCGAGCCCTTCGCGCCGTTGGGCTTTGCCGGGGTGTCGGCGGCGGCGGCGTCGATCTTCTTCGCTTATGTGGGGTTTGACGCGGTGTCGACCGCCGCCGAGGAGACCAAGAATCCGCAGCGCAACATGCCGATCGGCCTGATCGGCTCGCTGGGCATCTGCACGCTCTTCTATCTGCTGGTGGCGTCGGGGGTGATCGGCACGGTCGGCGCTCAGCCGGTTGTCGGTCCAACCGGCGAAGCCCTGGCCCCCGGAAGCGTCGAGCTGTCGAACGCGTGCCGCGCGATCAACGATGGCGCGGTCGTCTGCTCCAAGGAAGCGCTGGCGTGGACGCTTCGCGAGATCGGCTGGCCGCAGATCGGCAATCTGATCGGTCTGGCGGCGGGCCTGGCGCTGCCGTCGGTCATCCTGATGATGATGTTCGGCCAGACGCGGATCTTCTTCGTGATGAGCCGCGACGGCCTGCTCCCGCCGGTGCTGTCGAAGGTCCATCCCCGTTTCCACACGCCGCATGTCATCACGATCCTGACCGGCATCTTCGTCGCGCTGTTCGCCGCCTTCTTCCCCGTGGGGGCGCTGGCAGACATCTCCAATTCGGGTACGCTGTTCGCCTTCGCGATGGTCGCGATCGCGGTGATGGTGCTTCGCCGTACCGACCCGGATCGCAAGCGGCCGTTCCGCGCGCCGGCGATCAATGTCCTGGCGCCGGTGGCGGCGGCGGGCTGCATCTATCTGTTTGTCAGCCTGTCGTGGTACACAATCGGTCTGTTTGTCTTCTGGGCGCTGATCGGGCTGGTCGTCTATTTCGCCTACAGCCGCAATCGGAGCCACGTCGGTCGCGGGATCATCGACGTTCACGAGGATGACCCCGACGCGCCGCCCCAGCCGGTGCCGCCCGCGCCCCATTTCTGAGGCACGGGATCAGCCAGGGCGGCCCGGGGGTCACAGGGTCATAGCGCGACCTGCTCGTGCTTGCCGCTTTCGGCCGGCTTGATCGTAGTGCCGGTCATCAGCTTGAACATGCCCTTCATGCCCAGGTCCGACGTCCAGATTTCGGCGTCCTTGAGGTCGAAGCGCAGCATCAGCAGCTTGGGATCCTGCCGCCCGCCCTTGAACCAGGCGGCGACTTCGTTCGACCAGTAGCGGTCGATCACCGCCGGGTCGGTTTCCTCGACCAGCGTTCCCGAAATGCACGCGAACAGGTCGTGCTTGCGGTTCATATATTGCGCCATCGCCGGGCCGCCGGCGGCGAGACGGTTGTCTCGGACGGTGTAGAACCAGAAGGCACTGTTCGCGTCCTTGTCGAGCTGCGCCGTCATCGGCAGCGCATGTTCATGGCCATTTTCCAGCTTCACCATCAGGAACGGGCTTTCGGCCAGGGTCTTCCAGAATGTCTCGCGGATTTCGCTGCTCATCATCGCATCTCCTTGATTGCCACCCGTTCAACGCGTGCGTCGGGCCATGTTTCCGATCCTCCTGTCCCTTCGCATTGATGAACATCATGTTGTTTTCGGTTCACGCAACCGCTCCCGTCGCGAAACGGTTTTGTCAGGCAGATGTGCATGAAGGAGGTTGCGATGAACACGACCGTCACAAGGACGCTGCTGGCCGCCAGCCTCGGCGCGATGACGTTGACCGCCGTTCCCGCCGTGGCGGACCCCGGACGCGGCCGGGACGATCGCGAATGGCGCAAGGATCGCCGCGAAGCCGAGCGCGACTATCGCAAGGATGTCCGCGAGGCTCGGCGCGACTACCGCAAGGACGTGAGAGACGCGCGGCGCGACCGCAACGACTGGCAGCGGTGGCGCAGCTACGACTATAATCGCTACGAGCCCGGCTATCGCGCCTATTATGCCGACCGTTATTATCGTTCGGGCTATCAGCCGATCCGCGTCAACCGCGACACCCGCATCTATCGCGGCCAGAACGGCAATTATTATTGCCGCCGCAACGATGGCACCACCGGGCTGATCGTCGGCGCTGCGGTCGGCGGCCTGATCGGCAACAGCCTGGATCGCGGACAGTCGTCGCTGCTCGGCACGCTGATCGGTGCGGGCGCGGGCGGACTTCTGGGTCGGGAGATCGAACGCGGCGATGTTCGCTGCCGGTGAGTGACCTGCCGTTGACTTGTCCGATGCCGCGCGCGTTGCCATCTCTCCCGGCATGACGGTGCGGCACTGGATCGAGGCGGAGCGGGGCGGCATCTTTGTCCGCCCCGCCGGTCTTTGGATCGACCCGGCGCGGCCGCAGGAGGCCGCGCTCATCACCCATGGCCATGCCGACCATGCGCGCGGCGGCCATGGCGAGGTGATCGCCACCGCCGAAACGCTGGCGATCATGGGTCTTCGCTACGGCACCGGGGCGGAGGGCCAGCCGATCGGCTATGGCGAGACAGTCGAGCGCGGCGGCGTGCGGATCAGCTTCCACCCCGCCGGCCATGTGCTCGGCTCCGCACAGATACTGCTCGAACATGCCGGTGAGCGGGTGGTGGTGACCGGCGACTACAAGACGCGGCCCGATCCGACCTGCACGCCGTTTCAGCCCATTCCCTGCGACATCTTCATCACCGAGGCGACCTTCGGCCTGCCGGTGTTCCGTCATCCGCCGATCGAGCAGGAGATCGCCAAGCTGCTGTCCGCGCGCGCCGCTCATCCGGACCGCTGCGTTCTGGTCGGCGCCTATGCGCTCGGCAAGGCGCAGCGCGTGATCGCCGAGCTTCGCCGCGCGGGTTACGACCGGCCGATCTGGCTCCACGGCGCGCTCGAACGCATGTGCCGGCTCTACGAGGAACTGGGCGTGCCGCTCGGCGAGCTGCGGCTTGTCGCGGATGCCGGCAAGGACGATCTTCGCGGCGCGATCGTCATGTGCCCGCCTTCGGCGCTCACCGACCGCTGGAGCCGCCGGCTGCCCGACCCGATCACCGCCATGGCGTCGGGCTGGATGCGCGTCCGCCAGCGCGCGCGGCAGCGGCAGGTCGAGCTGCCGCTGATCGTCTCCGACCATGCCGACTGGGACGAGCTGACCGGCACCATCGCCGCGCTCCGCCCCGCCGAGACATGGGTGACACATGGCGCGGAGGATGCGCTGGTGCACTGGTGCGCCACGCATCAGCTCAAGGCGCGGGCGCTGGCGCTGGTGGGATATGAGGATGAGGATGAGTGAGGCGGTGCATATCCTCCCCCGCCGGGGGAGGGGGACCACCCCGGATCTGATCCGGGGTGGTGGAGGGGCCTTGCCGCGCACCTCGACGCCCCTCCGTCAGCCCGTTCGGGCTGCCACCTCCCCTTGCAGGGGAGGATGATGAGAGCCTTCGCCCGCCTGATCGACGGCCTCACCTATACGCGGTCGCGCAACGCCAAGATCGCGCTGATCGCGGATTATCTGCGAGTCACGCCCGATCCCGATCGCGGCTGGGCGCTGGCGGCGCTGACCGATGCGCTCGACCTGGGCGTGGTCAAGTCGGCGACGATCCGTGCGATGGCGGAGGCGCGCGTCGATCCGGTGCTGGTCGCGATGAGCCGCAACTATGTGGGCGACACGGCGGAGACCGTGGCCCTCATCTGGCCGGGCGGGCAGGGGCCGGGGGAGGATTTGCCGCTGTCGGAGGTGGTCGAGACGCTGCGCGCGCTCGGCCGCGCCAACGCGCCCGCGACGCTCGGCGCGATGCTCGACCGGATTGAACCGGATAGCCGTTACGCGCTGCTCAAGCTTGCCACGGGGGGCCTGCGCGTCGGCGTTTCGGCGCGGCTCGCCAAGGTGGCGTTTGCGGAGGCGTTCGGGGTCGAGGTAGACCGGGTCGACGAATATTGGCACGCGCTCGAACCGCCTTATGCGATATTGTTCGAGTGGGCGGCGGGCGCGGGGGACATGCCCGACCTCTCGGAGACCGCATGGTTTCGCCCGTTCATGCTCGCGCATCCGCTGGAGGAGGGTGAGGCGGTGTCGCTCGCCGACTTTGCCGCCGAATGGAAATGGGACGGCATCCGCGTCCAGATCGTCGGCACGCCCACCCAGCGGCGTATCTTCAGCCGCGGTGGCGACGAGATCTCGGCGAGCTTTCCGGAGATCGTCGAGGCGTTCGACCATATCGGCGTCGTCGACGGCGAACTGATGGTGAAGGGCGAGGCGCAGGGCGGGCCGAAAACACAAGGTGGGGCGGCGAGTTTCAACGCGCTCCAGCAGCGGCTGGGCCGCAAGACCGTCAGCAGGAAGATGATGGCCGACTATCCACCCTTCGTCCGCCTCTACGACGTGCTGGAGGCGGGCGGGCGCGACCTGCGCGCGCTTGGCTGGAGCGAGCGGCGGCCGATCCTCGAAAGCGTCGCCGCGTCGCTGCCTGTCGACCGGTTCGACCTGTCGCGGCTGATCGAGGCGGAGGATTTCGACGCGCTGTCCGCGATCCGCGACGCCGCGCGCGATGCGGCGATCGAGGGCGTGATGCTCAAGCGGCGCGACAGCCCCTATGTCGCGGGGCGCAAGGTCGGGCTGTGGTACAAATGGAAGCGCGATCCGCTGACCGCCGATTGCGTGATGATGTACGCGCAGCGCGGCAACGGGCGGCGCGCGTCCTTCTATTCCGACTATACCTTCGGTTGCTGGACCGAGGAGGGCGAACTGCTGCCCGTGGGCAAGGCCTATTCGGGCTTCACCGACGAGGAACTGAAATGGCTCGACCGCTTCGTGCGCCAGAATACCCTCCAGCGCTTCGGTCCGGTGTGCGAGGTCGAGAAGTCGCTGGTGCTGGAGGTCGCGTTCGATTCGATCCACGAAAGCAAGCGGCACAAATCAGGGCTGGCGATGCGCTTTCCAAGGATCAAGCGCATCCGCCGTGACAAGCCGGCGGGGGAGGCGGACAGCGTCGCGACGCTCAAGGCTCTGGTGACGTAGCGCGGCGAAGCTGCATTAGGGTTCACGCGGAGACGCGAAGACGCGGAGAGGATTTTGCTCGCGCTCGCGTCTTTCGACACTTTGCGTCCTTTGCGCCTTTGCGCGAAGAATATGATCACGCAGAGGCGCAGAGGACGCAGAGAGGTTGGCACGCCTGCTCCGCGTCTTCGCGTCTCCGCGTGAACAAAACGGCCGCTGGCGCGGCGGGTAGCGCCGTGGCGAAGGCTACTCCACCCGATAGTCGATCGGCTTGAAGCTGCCGCCGTTGCTGGCATAGGCGGAGCAGGCGGTGAGGCCGATGATCAGGTCCTCCTCCGCACGGAAAGCGATGTGGTCGCCCGCGCGGCTTGTCGGCGGCTTCACGCTGATCCGTCCCTCGCCGTCGACCGGCACGTTCATGAAGCAGTTGAAGGCAGTCGGGATCATGTCCTCGGTCACGCCATGGGGTGACAGCGCCTCGGCCAGATTGCCGAAGCAGCCGCGATGCTCGGGCTGGTCGGGATAAAAATGGCGGAAGGTCGCGCGGCTGCACGGCGTCAGCAGGAAGTCGTGGCAACCGACGCTGTCCGCCTCGATGGTCAGCAGGACTCGCGACCGGTTGGACCACAGCCGGTTGCCGGTGGTCAGTCGCATCGTCTCCTCATAGTCGAAGGTGCGCCCGTTGCTGATGGCCTCGCGGATGTCATCGGCGGCGAAGGCGAGCAGGTCGGCCACCTGCACCCCTTCCGGGTCGATCACGGTCAGCAACTGGCCCTTGTCGAGGCGGAATGCGGTGCCCGAACGGGGGGCGATGCGAACCATATTCATTCGGCGCCGTCAGTGCCGAAGCGAGGGTCGCGGAAAGGACAGCGCCAGTCCTCCCCCACCGCGCGGCCGCTATACTGGATCGCCTCGCTCGACGCGCCGTGGCGGGCGAGCATCGGGTTGGCCGATCCCGCCGCCGCGACGTCGCGCGCGATGATCTTGGCGCGAATGCCCTCGTAACGGCCCTCGGCGCGAAGACGCTCGAACTGGTCGTGGAGGTTGAGGACGATCACCGGGTGCCGGAACCGGCGGGCCGGGCGGCTGGCATGCGGATGGAGCCCGACCGCGAAGAACGCCTCCCCGCCGAAGCTCAGCGAGAAATGCGGGTTCTCGGGATCGGGACTCACCCGCGGGTCATAGGGCTGCTCGGCCCAGGCGTCCTTTTCGGCGAGCGATTGCAGCCGCTCCCACAGGGCGGCCTCGAACGCCTCCTCGCTCTCCGGCGCCGGCCCGGCGAAGACAAAGGCGATCGACCGGAACAGGCCGGGATCGCGCTTATATTCATAGGCCCAGTCGAGCAGCTCGCGGTGAATCTTCACATCGTCCCACGCGCTGGCAACCGACCAGCAGGGCACGACCTTCAGCGTGCCCCGCGCCAGTGCTGCCTTCGCGCCGACGCAAGGGAATGCCTGATCCCCGATAAACTCCTCGAATATCTGCCGAATGTCCGCTTCGTCAATGTCGTCAGCGAGCATTTCGTACCATGTCCTGTCTTAATGGGGCCGCGCATCGGGCACGTTTCGACCCCATTAACGTCCCCGGGACACCGGCTGTTCCACCGGCTCAGCCCAGACCCCGCGCGATCAGGGGGCCCAAGCGGTTGGCGACCGACAGGGGCAGACGCTTCCATGCCTCGACCTTCAGGCGGTTTGCGGGGGAAAGCGGGTTGATGTCGCGCCGCGCCGCGCCTTCGCCCGTGCGATAATGATAGGTCAGCGGTTCGCCCGGCCAGCCCCAGCTGCGCTTCCAGGCGGCGGGGCCGGTGCCCAGCTTGGATCGGCCGAAGTCGAAGAGGCGGCAGCCGCGCGCCCGCGCCTCGCGCATCAGCAGGAAATAGGCCGCATCGTTCGACCGCGCAGCGCGCGCCTCCGCCGCCGCGCCCTGATAATAAGGCATGCACCTGTCGCCGTGCCACAGCGTCAGGATGCTGGTCAGCGGACGCCCGCCCCGCGACAGCAGCAGTATGTCGGCCGCCGCGCCCATCTCCTCCAGCAGAGCCGCGAACAGCGCGCGAGGGAAGACGGGGGTGCCCAGCCGGTGGACGCTTTGCGCATAGAGGCGATAGTGGATGTCGAGCAGCCGTTCGTCACGCCCGATCTCGACCGACAGGTCATTCGCCAGACCCTTGCGTATCTCGGCGCGGTGCTTGCGCGGCACGGCGAGGAGCTGGCTCTCGTCGTCGGGTTCGAGGGCGCGCGCGAAGCCGAGATACTGGCTGGAGTCGCTCGCCCAGCCCGCCCCGGATGGAGCCGGCCCGCCGCGAAGCTCGACCGAGGGGCAGCTCAACCGCTGGGCCAGATCCCAGGTCGCGGCGGCGAGCCGGTCGGCGACGCGCGGGCTGTCGGCGACGATCCCCCCGCCGACCGCGAAGCCGCTCGAAACCAGTGCGCGCCCGAACAGCGGGGAATGCATGACGGTGAGCGGGACCAGCCCCAGCGGCCGGTCCATCGAATCGAGCCCCACCACCAGCAGCGACTCCTGCCGCGCGCCGCGCGCGACGGCGCGCAGCCATGCGGGGCGGTGAAAGGGCGTGGCGGCGGCGTGAGCGGCGAGCCAGTCCTCCACGCGCTCGCAAAGCAGGCGGTCTTCCGGAGACGCAACGAGGATATGGAGGCCAATGTCGGGGGAGCCGGGCGATCCGGGACCGGCCGCCATGGGTTCGTGATCCGGCGTCAGAGGCAACAAGGCACGCATGCGACATGGTCTCCGCCATGGTAGCCGCGCCCCAAAGCCACCGCGCGACAACGCTCCGCCCGCGTGTTACCTTCTCTAACTGCTGTCCCCGGTCAAGACCGGAACACGGTTAACGCCTCGTCCCGCCTCAGACGTCCAGATTCGCGACATCCAGTACCCCGTCATGCTGAACCTGTTTCAGCATCCATGCCGCCTTTGAATACACTGCGGCGGCGGGAAGAATGGATCCTGAAACAAGTTCAGGATGACGGATTTACGGCGAAGGAGCCTGCGAAAATCGCGGCGCGCGCCCTCAGACGTCCAGATTCGCGACGTCCAGCGCATTGTCCTGGATGAACTCACGGCGCGGTTCGACCACGTCGCCCATCAGCCGCGTGAAGATCTCGTCGGCGACGTCGGCCTGGTCGATCTCGACGCGCAGCATCGATCGGTTGTTGGGATCGAGCGTCGTTTCCCAGAGCTGTTCCGCGTTCATCTCGCCCAGCCCCTTGTAGCGCTGGATCGACAGGCCCTTGCGCCCGGCGGCGAGCACCGCATCGAGAAGCTCGCTCGGCCGGGTCACGATGCTGCTGCCCTTGGTGCTGCCGGCGGCGGTCGCGACGCTCTCACCCTCGACCTGCTCCTCGCCCTCGGCCGCGTCGGCGGCTTCCTGAGCGCGCGCAGCGGCGGCGCGGCTGCTGACCAGCGTGCTGGCGGAGGCATAGCTTTCGGCCTGTTCGGCACAGAGGGCGTGAAGCTTGCGCGCCTCGGCCGATTGCAGGAAGGCCGCCTCGATCATGTGATGATCGGTGACCCCGCGAACGAAGCGCTGCAGATGGTAGCCGCCCTCTGCCGACACATCGGCGGTCCAGTTCCCCTCGTCATCGGCGGCGTTGAGCCAGACGACGGCGCGGCGAAGCGCCTCGGCGCGGCCCTCGTCGGAAATCTCCGGGCTGAGCGCGCCCGCGAGCGCCAGCGCCTCGACGATCCCGCCCTCGTAGCGGCGCGGGACATAGCGCATCAGGGTGCGCATCCGGCGCGCATGGTCGATCAGCACGCGCAGGTCGGCACCCGAACGCGACCCCTCGCGCGTTTCGAGGATCAGGCTGTCGATGCCATGGTCGATCAGATACTGGTCGAGCGCGGCATCGTCCTTCAGATACACCTCCGACCGTCCCCGGCTGGCCTTGTACAGCGGCGGCTGGGCGATGAAGAGATGGCCGTTCTCGATGATCTGCGGCATCTGGCGATAGAAGAAGGTGAGCAGGAGCGTGCGGATATGCGCGCCGTCGACGTCGGCGTCGGTCATGATGACGATCTTGTGATAGCGCAGCTTGTCGATCGTGAAATCGTCGCGGATGCCGGTGCCCATCGCCTGAATGAGCGTGCCGATCTCGCGGCTGCCCAGCATGCGGTCGAAGCGCGCGCGCTCGACGTTCAGGATCTTGCCGCGCAGGGGCAGGATCGCCTGAAAATGGCGGTCGCGGCCCTGCTTGGCGGAGCCGCCGGCGCTGTCGCCCTCGACCAGGAACAGTTCGGACTTGGCGGGGTCGCGCTCCTGGCAATCGGCGAGCTTGCCGGGCAGCGAAGCGATGTCCATCGCGCCCTTGCGCCGGGTCAGCTCGCGCGCGCGCTTGGCCGCCTCGCGCGCGGCGGCGGCATCGATCACCTTCTGGATCACCATCTTGGCGTTGGCGGGGTTTTCCTCCAGCCATTCGCTCATCTTGTCGGCCATCAGGCTTTCGAGCGGCTGGCGCACTTCGGAGGAGACCAGCTTGTCCTTGGTCTGTGATGAAAACTTCGGGTCCGGCAGCTTGACCGAGACGATCGCGGTCAGCCCCTCGCGCATGTCATCGCCGGTGAGCGAGACCTTCTCCTTCTTGAGCAGCCCCGAGCGCTCGGCATAGTTGTTGATCGTGCGGGTCAGCGCGGCGCGGAATGCGGCGAGATGCGTGCCGCCATCGCGCTGCGGGATATTGTTGGTGAAGCACAGCACGTTTTCGTAATAGCTGTCGTTCCATTCGAGCGCGACTTCGATGCCGATCCCGTCGCGGTCCGCCGAAATCGCCACCGGATCGGGCATCATCGGCACTTTGTTGCGGTCGAGATACTTCACGAACGCGCCGATCCCGCCTTCGTAATAAAGGTCGTGCTCCTTCACATCGGCATGGCGCTTGTCGCGCAGCAGGATGCGCACCCCCGAATTGAGGAACGCCAGCTCGCGGTAGCGATGCTCGAGCTTGTCGAAATCGAATTCGAGCACGTTCTTGAACGTGTCGTGGCTGGCGGAAAAGGTGACCCGCGTGCCCTTTTTCCCTTCCGGCGCCGGTCCGCGCTGGATCAGCGGCGCCACCGCATCGCCGTGCTCGAAGCGCATCCAGTGCTCCTCGCCGTCGCGCCAGATCGTCAGCTCGAGCCATTCGGAAAGCGCATTGACCACCGACACGCCGACGCCGTGGAGCCCGCCCGAAACCTTGTAAGCGTTGTCGTCGCTGGTGTTCTCGAATTTGCCGCCCGCGTGGAGCTGGGTCATGATCACTTCGGCGGCGGATACGCCTTCTTCGGCGTGGATGCCGGTGGGGATGCCGCGCCCGTTGTCCTCGACCGAGACCGAACCATCCGGGTTCAATTCGATCAGCACCAGATCGCAATGCCCGGCCAGCGCCTCGTCGATCGCGTTGTCGGAAACCTCGAACACCATGTGGTGCAATCCCGAGCCATCGTCGGTATCGCCGATGTACATGCCCGGGCGCTTGCGCACCGCGTCGAGACCTTTCAGAACCTTGATCGAATCTGCGCCATAAGCGTTGGCGTTGGGGATGTTTTCGTTGGTGCTTGCCATCGCCAAGGCATAGCCTTTGGGGGCATAAACCCCAAGCGAAACCGCCCTGTTTTGCACAGCTGGAGGCCGCTTTGGCGGGCAATTGCTGCGGTTTCGGGACAAGCCTCTTTGCACAGGCGCGCGAACGTGTTCAAATGCGCGCCGTGGTGCCCGGCAGGGCAGGGTTTGGAAGGGATTTCGCGCAGATGCACAAGACCATCGCCGGCGCGCTCTGCGCCGTCCTGCTGGCCACACCTGCGCTGGCGCAGGCCCCGCTGCGGCCCGATCAGGCGGCTTTCCGCGAGCTCTACCGCGAGATGGTCGAGACCGACACCTCGATCACCACTGGCAGCTGCACTGTGCTCGCCGACAAGATCGAGGCGCGGCTCAAGGCAGCGGGTTTCCCGGCCGAGGCGATCACGCGTTTCGCTGTGCCTGATCATCCCAAGGAGGGCGGCCTCGTCGCGATCCTGCCCGGCACGTCGAAAACGCTGAAGCCGATCCTGCTGCTCGGCCATCTCGATGTGGTGGTGGCCAAGCGCGAGGACTGGACCCGCGATCCCTACATCCTGATCGAGGAAAACGGCTATTTCTATGGCCGCGGCACCGCCGACATGAAAGCGATGGACGCGATCTGGACCGACATGCTGATCCGGTTCAAGCAGGCAGGCTACAAACCCAAGCGGGCGCTCAAGCTCGCGCTCACGTGCGGCGAGGAAACCACCTGGGCGTTCAACGGCGCGAAGTGGCTCGCCGAAAACCGGCGCGAACTGATCGATGCCGAATTCGCGCTCAACGAAGGCGGGGCCGGGCGCACCGACGGCAAGGGCAAAGTGCTCAGCCTCGGCCTCCATGTCGGCGAAAAGGCGGTCGCCAATTTCCGCATCGAGGCGACCAATCCCGGCGGGCACAGCTCCACCCCGATCCGCGACAACGCGATCTATGAACTCGCCGACGCGCTCGTCAAACTGCGCGACTACGAATTCCCGCTGATGCTCAATCCCACCACGCGCGCCTATTTCGCCAAGCTCGGCCCGGCGCGGCAGGACGAGATCGGCAAGGCGATGACCGCGATTGTCAGCGCGCCGCCGGGCAGCGCCGAGGCCAAGGCGGCGGAGGCGGTGCTCAATACCGACCGGCTCTATCACTCGCTCTTGCGCACCACTTGCGTCGCCACCTTGCTCGAAGGCGGGCATGCCAACAACGCCTTGCCCCAGCGCGCGGCGGTCAATGTCAATTGCCGCATCTTCCCCGGCGTGCCGACCGAGGCGGTCAAGGCCGCGCTGGCGCAAGCGATCGCCGATCCCCGGCTGACGATCACCGGGGTCGATACCCGCACGCAGGCCCTGCCGCCTCCGCTCACCCCGCAGATCCTCGGCCCGGCGGAAAAGCTGGTGGCGAAGTATCATCCCGGCGTGCCGCTGGTGCCGTTGATGTCGGCCGGCGGCACCGACGGCGTCTATCTCGAGGCGGTCGGCATCCCCTCGTATGGTCCGCCCGGGCTCTACAGCGATCCCGATGGCAACGGGGTGCACGGGCTCAACGAGCGGGCCAGCGTCGCGGCGGTCTATACGGCGCGCGAGTTGCTTACCGATCTGGTCAAGGCCTACGCGGAGCAGCGCTGAGCTTCGGCTCAAGAGCTGTGGACAGCCCACCGCGTTGCCCCTTGACGCCGCCGACTCGGCAGTGTTCCTTCGCACTACGTCACGAAGTAGTCACGCCAATCGCTCAAAGCCGGATGCAACGAGGCAATAGAGCAGGCGCGCGAAAGGGCCGGATCGAAGCATGCTTCATCAGGATCTGTTAGAACGGGCGGCGGCAGGCAGGCCCCATAGCGGCGATGCCGCGCCATTGTTGAGTGATCGTCATCTCGCCAACTGCCCGGCGCTTGTCCTCAACGCAGACTATACCCCGCTGAGCTACTACCCGCTCAGCCTGTGGCCCTGGCAGACCGCGATCAAGGCGGTGTTTCTCGAGCGCGTCGATATCGTCGCGACGTATGACCGCCAGGTGCACAGCGTCTCGCTCGACATGAAGATCCCCTCGGTGATCGCGCTGCGCCAGTTCGTGAAGCCGAGCGAGTTTCCCGCCTTCACGCGCTTCAATCTGTTTCTGCGCGACAAGTTCATGTGCCAGTATTGCGGCAGCCCGGATCAGCTGACCTTCGACCATGTCGTGCCGCGCCGCCTTGGCGGGCGCACCACGTGGGAAAACGTCGCGGCGGCCTGCGCGCCGTGCAACATGCGCAAGGGCGGGCGCACCCCGGCGCAGGCGCAGATGCGGCTGATGGAGCAACCGATCCGCCCCACCTCGTGGCAATTGCAGGACAAGGGCCGCGCCTTCCCGCCGAACCACTTGCACGAAAGCTGGCGCGACTGGCTCTACTGGGACGTCGAGCTGGACCGGTAAGGGTTTGCTATTTCAATGCCAAACCTAAACCCGCTCACCCTGAGCTTGTCGAAGGGTGCTGGCGCAACCGCCGCGCCAGATGCTTCGACAAGGCGTTTAGGTCTCTTGCAAACGCATGGCAGATTGATGGCAGCTTTCGCCCCACTTGCGGACATTCCAAGTTGAGCGCAGGCTCGATGCATGGTTACAGTGCGTTTCTCGAACGAGCATGATCAGCCGATCGAATTCATGATTGAGCCGTGGGCGACGGTCATCGACATCCCACCGGGTTCGCAGTTTGCGATACATTACCCAGCACCGGCAGATCGCGCCGATGCCTCTCACGCGGAATATCATTCTGGCATGATCCGTTTCAGGTGCGAGGGCCATACTTTTGAAGTCGAAGTGGACGGGGCGATTGTCCTCACATAGCGGAAGCTTCCGCCCAGAATTGGACCTCCGCCCGATCACGTGTCGGTAGTGACCTCGTCCCAATCTAGCCCGTCGTATCCGATGATCCAGTTTATCGCGTGATGACGTTCCTGGATGATCTGCATATCGATCGGCGGCTTGGGAGGCCGCTGTTTGATCCTCGCGTCTCTCGCTTCCCAGTGAAGCGATAGGATTTCATCGGCCATTGCAATCAAATCGGAAGGTGATCGAAGGCGGGCGGCAGCTACAAAATCCGAAACTGTTGCCTCCACATAGGGAGGAAGAATTTCCTGAAACGCTGCGGTATCGCACTGCTCATCCGGGGGCGGCAAGTTGTCGATCAAGTTAAGCGCCCAAGCAATTACAACGAGCCTTTCGGACATCCAACCCGCATCGATGCTTTGCTTTTCCGAAGGGACCGACGCATTTATGAAAATGGCTTCAGATGGCGCGAGTTCCGTCCAAAGATCGTTCTCAGTCAGCCACCCCGTGATGTCGAGACGATCAGCCCCCATCGCCAGTCCGACGACCGCGAAGACCGCCAGAGCCCTATATGCAACCTGCGAGGGCGAACGAATTTCGTCGGGGATGTCGTCTTGATCCATATCGCCAACATACCCGCGCAACGATCATCCGCAATGACCGCTTCCCACCCACTTCCAGCCATGACGGCTCAGCAAATCACCACCCAAAACCTGCCGTCGCCCCGTGCTTGACACGGGGCTTGGCTACCTTTCGGCCTCGCCAAACCGCGCATCTCCCGCCTGATATCACTGATCCCAGAGGTCAAGCCAAACGCACGCCCGCAAGGGAAGCCAAGCCCCGTGTCAAGCACGGGGCGACGGGTGGCTTTCTGCATTGATGGCAGCTTCCCACCCAATGATGGTCATTGCGGCATCGCGTTTGCAAGCGAGACAATCGCCTTCGACAAGCTCAGCATGAGCGGGCTTTGGGATAAGAATCCAGGCTTAAAGCCCTCCGCTCCCCCTCAAGCCGCCGCGCTCTCCGGCGCCGCACCGTCCACAACAGCGACCGGCGCCACCCGCGCCGCCCCTCGCAAAAACAGCATGAGCGCCACCAGCGAGACCGCCGCCGAAATCAGCATCGGCATCCCCGGCAGGTTGTAGATCGCGCCCGGCCCGCTGAAATGGGTGAGCGACTGGGTATAGAGCGGCGGGCCGAAAATCGCCGCGATCGATCCGATCGATTGCACCGCGCCCTGCAATTCGCCCTGGCTGCGCGCGTCCACCGCGCGGCTGTTGAGCCCGGCCATCGCCGGCTGGACAAAGCCCTGCAGCGAGCCGATCGCGATCCCGAGGTAGACCTCCCACACCGACACCGCAAAAGTATAGATCACCGCCGCCACCACCAGCGAGGCGATCCCGACGATCACCAGCTTGCGCTCGCCGAAGCGCGGCAGCGCCACGCGCAGCAGCCCGCCCTGCACCAGCGTGCTGCCCACGCCCACCGCGGCGAGCGTGAGGCCCACTTGCGTCACCGAAAAGCCATAGGCGGCGATGGCGAAATAGGCCCAGGCGGCGGGATAGACGATCCGCGCCAGCTGCCAGGTGCCCAGCGCCGCCACCAGCCACAGCACCGTGCCATCGAGCTTGCGCAGCGCCTTTAGCGCGGAAAACGCATTGGCGCGCCGCCAGTCGAACGGGCGGCGGTTTTCGGGCGCGAGCGATTCCTTCAAAAACACGAAGCCGAACGCGAAGTTGGCGAGCGCCAGCACCCCCGCCGCGAAAAACGGAATGCGCGGGCCAAAAGTGCCGAGCAGCCCGCCCAGCGCCGGGCCGACGACAAAGCCGATGCCGAACGCCATGCCCATCAGGCCGAACCCGGCGGCGCGCTTCTCGGGCGGGGTGACATCGGCGATATAGGCATAGGCCGCGCTGAAGCTCGCGCCGGTAAAGCCCGCCAGCACGCGGCCGATGGCGAGCCACCACAGCGCCGGGGCAAACGCCTGTAGCAGGTAATCCAGCCCCATCACGCCCACCGAGGCCAGCAGGACCGGGCGGCGGCCAAACCGGTCGGACAGGTTGCCCACGATCGGCGCGCCGAAGAACTGCGCCACCGCATAGCCCGCGCCCAGCCATCCGGCATAGCTTGCCGCCGCCGCGATCGGCATGTGCGAGAGATCCATGATGAGGTGCGGCATCACCGGGATGACAATGCCGAAGCCCAGCATGTCGATCAGCACGATGGCAAAGACAAATCCCAGCGAGGCGCGGTGCGGCGCGGCTTCGCTCGCCATGGCGCCGCCAGCCACTAGGCCGCGCGCCGCATCAGCGCGGCTTCGCTTTCTGCCAGCAATTGCGCCATGATCTCGGCCACCGGCTCTTCCTTGCTGACCATGCCGACCGATTGCCCGGCCATCAGCGAGCCGTGCTCGACATCGCCGTCGATCACCGCGCGGCGCAGCGCGCCTGCCCAGAAGTGCTCGATCTCGAGCTGCGCCGCGCCCATGTCGAGCTCGCCCGCATCGAGCCGCGCCGCCACTTCGATCTGCTTGGCGGTAAACGCCTCGGTGCCCTTGTTCTTGAGCGCGCGCACCGGGATCACCGGCAGGCGCGGATCGACCTGCACCGAGGCCACCGCATCGCGCGCGTTGCCCCGGAAAAAGGCCTTCTTGAAAGCGGGATGCGCGATCGATTCGGTGGCGCAGGCAAAGCGCGTGCCCAGCTGCACCCCGCTCGCGCCCATTTCGAGGTAGCTTGCGATGCCCTCGCCCCGGCCGATCCCGCCTGCCACGAACACCACGTGCTCGGTTGCCAGCTCGGGCAGGAATTCCTGCGCCAGGACCGACGTCGCCACCGGGCCGATATGCCCGCCCGCCTCGCTGCCCTCGATCACCAACGCATCGGCGCCCGTGCGAAACAGCTTCTTCGCCAGCGCCAGAGTCGGCGCGAACACGATCACCTTGCCGCCAAATGCCTTGATCGCCTCGACCGACCCCTTGGGCGGAATCCCGCCCGCGAGCACGACATGGCCGACCCGGTGCGCCGCGCAAACGTCGATCAGCTCGAACAGCGCGGGGTGCATGGTGATCAGGTTCACGCCAAACGGTTTGGTTGTCAGCAGCTTGGTTGCGGTGATTTCGGCATCGAGCAGGGCGGGTGTCATCGCTCCGCAGGCGATCACGCCAAATCCGCCCGCGTTGCTGATCGCGGCGACGAGATGGCGCTCCGAAACCCAGCTCATCGCCCCGCACAGCACGGCATGATCGGTGCCGAGAAACGCGGCACCGCGCGCCATCAGCGTATCGGTCTTGGGGTATGCGGTCATCACCATGTCTCGTCTTGTGCGCAGGGCAGGGTCTGGCCCTTAGGGCCGCTTCGCAGATGCGGCAAGATATGGCCGCAAAGCCTACTCGGCATCCAGCCCATACGCGGTGTGCAGCACGCGCACCGCCAGCTCGACCTCGTCGGCGTCGATCAGCACCGACACCTTGATTTCCGAGGTCGAGATCGCCTGGATATTGATGCTCCGGTCGGCCAGCGCCCGGAACATCGTCGCCGCGACCCCGGCGTGGCTGCGCATGCCCACGCCCACCACCGAAATCTTGGCGACTTTGCTGTCGGCGATCATCCGGTAATAGCCGATGGTCTCCTTGCGTTCCTCGAGCAAGGCTTGCGTGCGCGCCAGATCGGCCTTCGGGCAGGTGAACGTCACATCGGTCTCGCCCTTGTCCTTGGCGATGTTCTGGATGATCATGTCGACGTTGATATTGGCCTGCGCCAACGGACCGAAGATCGTCGCCACCGCGCCGGGCCGGTCGGGCACGCGGGTCAGCGTCACCTTGGCTTCGTTCTTGTCGGCGGCGATGCCGGTGATCAGCTGGCGTTCCATGTCACTTCCCTCCTCGAGCCGGGCAAGTTCCTCGTCGCTGACGATCATCGTGCCGGGGATGGTGTCGGCCGCCGGGGCATTGTCATCGATGAACGAGGAGAGCACCTGCACGCGCACCCCTTCCTTCATCGCCAGACTGACCGAGCGGGTCTGCAGGACTTTCGAACCGACCGAGGCCAGCTCGAGCATTTCCTCGTATGTCACATGGCGCAGCTTGCGCGCTTTCGCCACGATGCGCGGATCGGTGGTATAGACCCCGTCGACATCGGTGTAGATGTCGCAGCGATCGGCCTTGACCGCTGCCGCCACCGCCACCGCCGACGTGTCCGAACCGCCGCGCCCCAGCGTGGTGACGCGGCCGGTTTCGGCCATGCCCTGAAATCCGGGGATCACCGCGATCTCGCCGGCGGCCATCGATGCGATCAGCGCCGCGGCGCCGACATCCTCGATCCGCGCCTTGGCATGGGCATCATCGGTATGCACCGGCAATTGCCAGCCGAGCCACGAGCGCGCCTTGCAGCCCAGCGCCTGCAGATGCAGCGCGAGCAGGCCCGAGGTGATCTGCTCGCCCGCCGCGACCACCACGTCGTATTCCGCCGGATCATAGAGCGCGCTCGCCTCGCGGCAGAAATTGACCAGCCGGTCGGTCTCGCCCGCCATCGCCGAGACCACCACCGCCACTTCGTGCCCGGCGTCCTGCTGGCGCTTGACGATCCGCGCCACGCGGCGAATGCGCTCGGTCCCGGCCATCGAGGTGCCGCCGAACTTCATCACAATCCGGGCCACCGCGCGCCTCCCCGCCATCCGCCTGAAACATTCCCGCAAGGCCCTCTCGACCGCGCAGAGGCGGCGGTTTAGAGACCGGGCATGAGCAATGCAACCGCTGCCACGCATCCGGGGCCAGGTCCGGCCACGATCCGCCCCGAAGAAGCCGCCCATTTCGGCAGCCTTGCGGCGCAGTGGTGGGATCCCAAGGGGTCATCGGCGATGCTCCACCGGCTCAATCCGGTGCGGCTCGGCTTCATCCGCGCGGCGATCGATGCGCATTTCGGGGGCGATCCCAAGGCGCGGCATCCGCTGGCGGGGCGGCGCGTTCTCGATGTCGGCTGCGGCGCGGGCCTGCTGGCCGAGCCTTTGGCGCGGATGGGCGCGGCGGTCACCGGAGTCGATGCGGCGGGCGAGAACATCGCGGCGGCAGCGGCGCATGCGGCGGGCAGCGGCCTTGCCATCGATTACCGCTGCGGCGAGATCGGCGCGCTCGGCCTTGCGGGCTTCGATCTGGTCACCGCGCTCGAAGTGATCGAGCATGTGGCGGACAAGCCCGCGTTCGTCCGCGCGCTCGCGGCGGCGCTGGGCGAGGGCGGGCTGATGGTGCTCTCCACCCCCAACCGCACGCTCGCCGCGCGGCTGCTGCTGGTCGAAGGGGCCGAGGCGCTCGGCCTGATTCCGCGCGGCACGCACCACTGGGACGATTTCATCACGCCGCTCGAGCTCCACGATCTGCTCGCCGCCGAAGGGCTGGCCATGGGCAACCCGAGCGGTATCGCGATGAGCCCGGTCAAGGGGCTGCATCTCACCGACAATCTGGCGCTCAACTATATCGTCACGGTCACGCGCGCGGCATCCGGGGAGCAGCAGTAATGGCAACCGAACGCTTCGAGCGGCACAAGCAGGCCTGGACCGGCGAGGAACTGCAAAAGCTGCACACGCTGGCCAAGAAAGGCATGGCGCTCAAAGCCATCGCCAAAGCGCTCACCCGCAGCGAGGAATCGGTCAAGGACCGCGCCCGCGCCGACGGCCTGCCCATCGCCAAGCTGCGTTAAGTCGCCGGATTGTCGAACCCGGGAATCGTCCATTCCTCCAGCGCCGCCGCTTTCGACCACGCCTGTATCCAGTCATGGTCGAGCAGCGCGTCGACATAAGCGCGCGCAAAGCCCGGAACGGCCACGCCATAGGTGGCAAAACGCAAGGCGACCGGCGCAAAGGCGATGTCGGCCGCGCCGAACGCGCCGAACAGGAACGGCCCGCCCTGCCCATAGCGCGCGCGCGCTTCGGCCCACAAGGTGAGGATGCGCACGACATCGGCATGGACCGCGGCCGACAACGTCAGCGGCGCAGGCGCGCGGCGCAAGTTCATCGGCAGCTCGCCGCGCAGCGCGGCAAAGCCCGCGTGCATTTCCGCGGCCATCGCCCGCGCCATCGCCCGCGCGGGCGCGGTCTTGGGCCAGAACCGGTCGCGCCCCACTTTGTCGGCCAGATGCTCGAGAATCGCCAGACTGTCCCACACCACCGCGTCATCGTCCCACAGCACCGGGACCTTGCCGTGCGAGGGGGCGAGCAGCGACTCGGCGAGGCGGGCGCGCTCCCAGTCCGCGCCATAGAGCGGGATGACCTGCTCTTCGAAGGCAAGGCCCGATTGCTTGCATGCCAGCCAGGCGCGCAGCGACCAGCTTGAATAGTTCTTGTTGCCGATGACGAGCTTCATCGTCCGTCCTTGCCAGGGTGCGCAATCACGTGGTCGGCCGCTCGCGGATGATCGCGCGAGCACCGGCAGCTGTGCACATTAAAGAGCCTGCTTATCATAGTCGAGACAATGCCGTGTGCCAGGGGAACGGTATAGGTAGCGTTTCGAAGCAAGGAATTACAGCGTTAACAATACTCTGCGGTTAAGTTCTGGCCGTCCATGCCAACGCCCGAATCGCCCTTCTCCGATGCCGACTGCCCGAACGGCCTCGATGGGGGCGTCGTTCTGCCGCTGCCGGTCGTCCAGTTTCTGCGCCTGCGCCGCCAGATTCCGGCGATGTATCTCCTGCTCGTGGTCAATACCGCCACGCTCGCCGCGCTGCATATGCCGCGCGCGCCATGGTGGCTGACGGTCATCGCCCCCGTGCTGTTCATCGCGGTGTGCCTGTTCCGCCGCTGGCAATGGCTCAAACCGGTCGATACGCGCAATGTCGATCCCGCGTTTGCCCAGCGCATGCTGCAGCGCACCGCGATGATGAGCGGCGCGCTGTCGCTGGGATACCTCAGCTGGGCTTTGGTGCTCGATCAATATGGTGGTCCGACGGAGCATGCCATTGTCGCGGTGTTCATCGCGATCACCGTGCTGGGCTGCGTCTTTTGCCTGAATTACCTGCCCGGAGCGGCGCAGATCCTGTGCAGTGTCGCGCTCACCGGCTACCTTGTCTATTGTCTGGCGCAAGGCAACCTGATGCGCAGCGCGATCGCCATCAATGTGATACTGGTCGGCCTCCTGGTGCTCAAAGTCAGCCGCGACAGCTTCGCCCTGTTCGTCACGCTCGAAGGATCGCGGCGCGATCTGCACGCGCAGCGGCAGCAGGCGCTCGCGCTTGGCGAGGAGAACGCCCGGCTGGCGCATTCCGACATGCTCACCGGGCTGCCCAACCGGCGCTACTTCTTCGCCCAGCTCGAACGCCTCGTGGCCGATGCCGGGGACGAGACCGAGTTCTGCATTGCCCTCGTCGATCTCGACCGGTTCAAGCCGATCAACGACACGCTGGGCCACGCGCAAGGCGACCGCCTGCTCCAGGCGATCGCGGCCGAGCTGGCGGGGATGTGCGATGCCGAAACGCATCTGGCGCGGCTGGGCGGCGATGAGTTCGGCATGATCGTGCGCGGATCGGCCGAGGCGGCGCAGCGCATGATCCAGCGGATGAGCGCGCGCATCAATCTGCCGGTCCAGCTGGGCGATGTCCGCGTCACGGTCGGCTGCTCGATCGGGCTGGCGGCCTTTCCGGGCGCGGGGCGCACCGCCCACGCGCTGTTCGATCACGCCGACTTCGCGTTGTACCATGCCAAGAAGCATGCGCGCGGTGGCTGCGTGCGCTTTTCGGCGGCGCTCGAGCAGATGATCCGCTCTGAACAGGCGCTCGAGGCCGCGCTGCATTCGTGCGATTTCGCTGCCGAGCTGAAGCTCGCGTTCCAGCCCATCATCCGCACCGGCGGGCAGGGCATGACCGGGGTCGAGGCGCTCGCGCGCTGGACCTCGCCGACTTTCGGGCACGTGCCGCCCGAGATGCTGTTCGCGTGCGCCGAGCGGCTCGGGATTGCCCGCACGGTCACATTGGCGCTGTTCGATCAGGCGCTCGACGCCTTGCGCGCGTTGCCCGGCCATCTGCGGCTCTCGTTCAATCTGGCGGCACAAGATATTGCCGATGACGAGACCGTCGCTACGCTGCTGGCGCGGCTGGAGCGTTCGGGCGTCGAGCCGCGGCGGATGGTGTTCGAAGTGACCGAGACCTGCCTCATCCAGGATTTCGATGCCGCGCATGCCGCGCTGACTCGGCTGCGCGAACCCGGTGCCTTGATCGCGCTCGACGATTTCGGCACGGGCTACTCCAGCCTCAGCTCGCTTCACCGCCTGCCGATCGACATCGTCAAGATCGACCGCAGCTTCACCCCCCGGCTCGCCACGACCAAAGGCCGCCAGTTTCTCGGCGCGATTCTCAATCTGGCGCGCTCGCTTCAGCTGGAATGCGTGTTCGAAGGGATCGAAACCGAACAGCAGGTGCACCAGGCCTCGCTGATCGGGTGCAGCTATCTGCAGGGCTACTTCCTCGCGGTGCCGGGCCCGCTTGCTGCCATCCTCGATGCTTGCGCGCAGGACACCGGCGGACCGGACCTGCGGCGCATCGCCTAGACTTCGGAGTCCGCCAGCACCGCCGCGCGCAGTTCGGCGATCCCCAGTTTCTTCTCCGCCGAAGTGACCAGCACTTGCGGAAACGCGGCAATCCGCCCCCGCGCCGCCGCCTGTGTCGATGCCAGCACTGCGGCCAGCTCGCTTGCCTTGATCTTGTCCGCCTTGGTCAGCACCACGCGGTAACCGACCGCGGCCTCGTCGAGCATGCGCATCATGTCGACATCGATCGGCTTCACCCCGTGGCGCGCGTCGATCAAGAGCAGCGTGCGCTTCAAGACCACGCGCCCGCGCAGATAATCGCGCACCAGCCGGTGCCACTGCTCGACCACCTTGATCGGGGCCTTGGCAAAGCCATAACCCGGCATGTCGACCAGCCGCATGGTCGCAGGCTCGCCCACCGCGAAGAAATTGAGCTCCTGCGTGCGGCCCGGCGTGACCGAGGCGCGGGCGATCGATTTGCGGCCCGTGAGCGCATTGAGCAGCGAGGATTTGCCCACGTTCGAGCGCCCGGCAAAGGCCACTTCGGGCAATTCGGGATCGGGCAGGAATTGCAGCGCGGGGGCCGATTTCAGAAACTCGATCGGCCCGGCAAAAACCATCCGCGCGCGCTCCTGGAGCGCTGCTTCGTGCGCCGGATCGATCGTGGCGGCAGCATCGATCCCCGGCGGGGTGACATGGCCGGTGCCCGGCGCGCTGGCCATCATGCCTTGGGCCTGCTCACCGGCTTGGCGGCCTTGGTCTCGCGGGTCACTTGCCGGTCGATGTCGATCTGGTCCTTGTTCGCCTGCGCTTTGAGCGTCGGGTGCTTGCTGTAGAGATACTTCTGCTGCGCGATGGTAAGCAGGTTCGAGGTGATCCAGTAGATCAGCAGGCCCGCGGCAAACGGAGCCATCACGAACATCATCATCCACGGCATGATCGCCATCACCTGCTGCTGCGCCGGGTCCATCGCGGCGGGTTGCAGCTTGAACTGCGCCCACATCGTGATGCCCAGCAGGATCGCGAGCACGCCGATGGCGAGGAATTCGGGCGGGGTGAACGGCAGCAAGCCAAACAGATTGAGCACATGCAGCGGATCGGGCGCGGAAAGATCGCGGATCCACAGGCCGAACGGCTGGTGGCGCATCTCGATGGTCAGCACGAGCACTTTGTAGAGCGCGAAGAACACCGGGATCTGCAGGAAGATCGGCAGGCATCCGGCAAGCGGGTTGACCCCTTCGGCCTTGTACAGCGCCATCACTTCCTGCTGCTGCTTCTGCTTGTCGTCCTTGTAGCGCTCCTGGATCGCTTTCATTTTCGGCTGGATCGCGCGCATCGCCGCCATCGAGGCGAACTGGCGCTGCGCCACCGGGAACATCATGCCGCGCACCACCACCGTGAGCAGGATGATCGCCACGCCGAAATTGCCGACCGCGCGAAACAGCGAGTCGAGCAGCCAGAAGATCGGTTTCTCGAACCAGTAGAACCAGCCCCAGTCGATCGAGAGCGAGAAGTTCGTCGCCCCTTGCGCCTCGTATCCTTCCAGAACGCGGTTTTCCTTGGCCCCGGCAAACAGGCGCACTCCTTGCGTCTGCGTCTGCCCCGGCGCGACCGTCGCCGCGGGATAGATCAGATCGGCGCGAAACAGGCCCGCGCCCACGCTGCGGAAATCGGCGCGCGGGCGGGTGCCCGCATCGGGGATCAGCGCCGAGAGCCAGTAGATGTCGGTAAACCCGATCCAGTTGGCCGCGCCGGCGGGTGTAATCGCCCCCGCCGAGGCCACGTCGCCATAATTGATGGCAAAGCTGACCGCCCCGGCAAATACGCCGATCGGGCCGGAATGGACGTTCCACGTGTCGATGCTGGCGGTCTTGTCGGTGCGCTTGATCAGCGCGAAGGGCTTGACCGAAACCGGCGCGGCCCCGGCGTTGCGCACCGATTGGCGCACCGTGATCATGTAGTTGGCATCGATCGCATAAGTGATCGCGAAAGTCTGGCCGGAGGTGTTGCTCCAGCTCAGCGTCACCGGCGTCTTCACCGTCAGCCGCGGCGCGCTGGCTTGCCAGATCGTGCCTGCATCGGGCGCGGCCACGCCGTTTTCGCCGACCCAGCCGACTTGCGCATAATGCTGCGCCGGGGTGCCTGCGGGCGAGAACAGCCGCACCGGCGGGCTGTTCTTGTCGATCGTCTCGGTATGGCGCGTAAGCGTCAGATCATCGATCAGGCCGCCGGCCAGATTGATCGAACCCTTGAGCCCCGGCGCATCGATGGGAATGCGCTGCCCGGCGGCGAGCGCCTGCTTGAGGTCGAGCTTTTCGAGCGCGACATCGCCCGGATCGAGCAGCCCGCCCTCGCGCGTCGGTTTGCCGGGCGCGTTGGGCGGCGCGATCGCCGTGCCCGGCGCAACGCCCGGTGCGCTGGTGCTGGCCGCGCCCGGGGGCGGGGCCGGGTAGAAATAGCGCAGGCCGGATTCCCAGCCCACCAGAACCAGCGCCATCAGCACTACCGCCAGAATCAGATTGCGCTGGTTATCCACTTTACCTCACGAAAAAAAAGCCACTCGGGACGGGCGGATGTCCGGGCGCCCCCAAGCGCCGACACGGGCATCCGCGTTCGTTCAGGGCACCGGGTCATGACCGTGGCCGCCCCAAGGATGGCAGCGCAATAGCCGCTTCGCTGCAAGCCAGCCACCTTTAATCGTACCATGCCGTTCGAGCGCCTCGATCGCGTATTGCGAGCACGATGGGCTATACCGGCAGGTCGGCGGGAGCAGGCGCGAGGGGCCAAGCTGCCAGCCGCGCGCGATCAGGATGAACAGGCGCTTCATTGGCGCCCCGAACCCGGCACGCCGCCGCGACAATGCTGTGCGGCCGAGCCGCAAAGCATGCTCCCCTCCCGCTTGCGGGAGGGGTTGGGGGTGGGAATTCCGCTCATTTGCTTGGCGGCGGGCGCTGGCCCCGCCCCTTGCGCGGCGGATCGCCTTTGCCCGCCGCCGCCCGTGCCAACGCGCCGCTCAATTCCTGCCGCAGGCTCGCGAAATCGCGCTCGATCCCGCTGTCGCGGCCGATCAGCACATGGTCTGCGCCGGGCACGCCCTGCTGCGGCAGAATCTCGCGCAGCAGCGCGCGAAACCGGCGCTTCATCCGGTTGCGCACCACTGCGTTGCCGATTTTCTTGGTCACCGTCACGCCGAAACGCAGCGCATTCTCGTCGCCCGGCCGCCGGTTGACCAACAGCACAAATCCGGGCCTTGCGACCCGGATGGCATGGTTTGCGGCAAGGAAATCCGCGCGCTTGGTGATCACGGCAAGTTTGCAATCCGGGCGCGGCGCGCTCGCGGGTGCAGCGACCGCCGCCGGAGCGGACGCGGCCGGCTCGCTCAGGCCGAGAGCTTCTTGCGGCCCCGCGCACGGCGCGCGCGCAGGATATTGCGGCCACCGACCGTGGCGGTGCGGGCGCGAAAACCGTGGCGACGGGCGCGCACGAGATTGCTGGGCTGAAAAGTGCGCTTCATGGGTTTGCTCTTCTTGTTCGAATCGAATCGGGTGCCCAAACCGCGCCGTGTCCGGTGCTTCGGGCAAATCAGGGGAGCGCCACTAGGCGAGAGCGGCCCTTACGTCAAGCTCCAAGGCCGGTTTGCGGGCATCTGCGCGGTCCGGTCGGCCCGATAAAAAAAGCCCGACTGTTGCCAGCCGGGCTTGAAAGTTTTGGGAGAGGATGCCTGAAAGGCAAGTTTCATATGACACTAGAAACGTTATTCCGCAAGTGCGAAATGGACCGGCGGCCATGCACTTTTCGCATATTCGTATGCGTAACGTGCGGTCTGCGCAGAATCGCGTATACGCCGGGTTGCGGTGATGAAGCGTGGGTTAACGCGCGCGCGCGCGCCGCGCTTAGCCTTTGGTGCACTGCAATATCGACCAACCCTAACAGGCTGTATTCGCCCCGCTTCAGTGCGCCAGCAGCAGCGGAATCTTCGCATGATCGAGCATCGCGCGCGAGACGCCGCCAAGCACCATCTCGCGCAGCCGCGATTTGCCGAACAGGCCCATCACGATCAGCCCTGCGCCGAGCTCCTGCGCCTTCGCCTCGATTGTCGCGACCGGCGCACCTTCGCGCTTGATCTCGTGCACTTCGGCATGAACGCCATGACGCGAGAGGTAGCTCGCCGCCTCGAGCGTGGCGAACGTCTCCGACTCGCGCTGGACCGCAACGAGATGGACCGCGCTGGCCAGCCGCAGCAGCGGCACCGCCGCGCGCATCGCCCGCGCGCCTTCCTGCCCGCCGTCCCATGCGACCAGCATCGGCACGTCGAAGCGCAGCATCGGCGCGCCCTTGGGCACCGCGAGCACGGGGCAATGGGTGTCCAGCACGATCTCCTCGATCACCGTATCGCCCAGCCCCATCACGATCACATCGGCATAGCGCGCCGCCGCGATCACGCATTCGATCCGGCCCTGGTCGGTCATTTCGACATTGAAGGGCACATCCTGCGGGGCCAGCCGCGCTTCGAGTTCGCTGGCCAGCGCCTGATCGGTGTTGTGCACCTGATTGATCACCTCGGCGGTCAGCGCCGCGCCGCCAAACGGCTCCCACGCGATCATCTGCCCAAACGGCGAGGCGATGTCGAACGCGACATGGCCATCCATGACGCGGGCCAACGCCAGTGCGGTCTCCACGCGGTCGTCAAGAGATTTGGCGGCATCGGCAGGACAAAGGATTGAACGCACGGCATTGCTCCCTCTCATGGTTTCTCAAATACAACGCTTTAACTAAAGCAGCGCCGCAATGATCCGCATTGATGGAAATCAATTCGGCGCGGCACCTTGCCGGAGCGGGGGCACCCGCTATGGCGGCATCATAGCTCCTGCCTACGAAGGAAGGCCCCATGGCGCATCGCGCGGTCATTTTCGATTTTGGCGGAGTGATCACTTCCTCGCCGTTCGAAGCGTTCAATCGGCTCGAGGCGGAGCGCGGGTTGCCGCGCGATTTCGTCCGCCGGGTCAATGCGATCAATCCCGACAGCAACGCCTGGGCGCAGTTCGAGCGCGCCGAGATCGATACCGCCGCGTTCGACACCTTGTTCGCCGCCGAAGCATTGGCGCAAGGTCATGCGCTCGAAGGCCGCGCGGTCCTGGCGGTGCTCGCGGGGGCGGTGCGCCCCGCGATGGTGGCCGCGCTCGATACGCTGCTGGCGGCGGGCCTGCGCATCGGCTGCATCACCAACAACGTGCCCACGGGGAGCGGGGCGGGCCTCGCACGCAGCACCGATCGCGCCGACGCGCTCGAGCAGATTTTCGCGCGGTTCGAACATGTCATCGAAAGCAGCAAGGCCGGGGTGCGCAAGCCCGATCCGCGCATATATCTTATGATGTGCGAAGCGCTTGGCTTGGCCCCGGCAGACTGTATCTATCTTGACGATCTGGGGGTGAACTGCAAACCGGCGGCGCTGCTGGGCATGCACGCGATCAAGGTGACGAGCGAGGAACAGGCGCTGGCCGATCTTTCGGCGGTGCTCGCCATCGACCTGACCGCGCGCTAAACCCCGACCATTTGAGCGGAGCATATCGATGGCCAACAAGCTTTACCCCGACGCCGCCGCCGCGCTCGATGGCCTGCTGCGCGATGGGCTGCTGATCGCCTGCGGGGGCTTTGGCCTGTGCGGCATTCCCGAGCGGCTGCTGGGGGCAGTGCTGGACAGCGGCGTCAAGGACCTGACCTTCGCCAGCAACAACGCCGGGATCGACAACGAAGGCATCGGCAAGCTGTTGCGCACCCGGCAAGTGAAGAAGATGATCGCGAGCTACGTCGGCGAGAACAAGGAGTTCGAGCGGCAGTATCTGGCGGGCGAGCTCGAAGTGGAGTTCTGTCCGCAAGGCACGCTCGCCGAGCGCATGCGCAGCGGCGGCGCGGGCATTCCGGGCTTTTATACCAAGACCGGCGTCGGCACGCTTGTGGCCGAGGGCAAGGAGGTCAAAAGCTTCGGCGGGCAGGATTACATCCTGGAGCAGGGCATCTTTGCCGATCTCGCGCTGGTCAAGGCGTGGAAGGCAGACGCCAGCGGCAATGTCGTGTTCCGCAAGACCGCGCGCAATTTCAACGTGCCCGCGGCCACCTGCGGCAAAGTCTGCGTGGTCGAAGTGGAAGAAGTGGTGCCCACCGGCAGCCTCGATCCCGACGCGATCCATCTGCCCGCGGTCTATGTCCAGCGCATGATCGTGGGCGCGCCCTATGACAAGAAGATCGAGTTCCGCACCACCCGCAACACGGATGTCGGCTGATGACCAAGCATGATGGATTGACCGCAGGCTGGTCCCGCGACCAGATCGCCGCCCGCGCCGCGCGCGAGTTGCAGGACGGGTTCTATGTGAATCTCGGCATCGGCATTCCGACCTTGGTCGCCAACCACATCCCCGAGGGGATGGAAGTGACGCTCCAGTCCGAAAATGGCATGCTCGGCATCGGGCCGTTCCCGCTCGAGGGCGAGGAAGACGCCGATCTCATCAACGCGGGCAAGCAGACCATCAGCCAGCTGCCCAACACGGCCTATTTCGACAGCGCCGCCAGCTTTGCGATGATCCGCGGCGGGCATATCGATCTCACCGTGCTGGGCGCGATGGAAGTGGCCGAAAACGGCGACATCGCCAACTGGATGGTGCCCGGCAAGATGATCAAGGGCATGGGCGGCGCGATGGATCTCGTCGCCGGGGTCAAGCGGATCATCGTGGTGATGGAGCATTGCGCCAAGGACGGCAGCCCGAAATTCATTCCCGCCTGCACCCTGCCGCTGACCGGCAAGGGCGTGGTCGACATGGTCATTACCGATCTGGCGGTGTTCGCGCGGGCCAGCCATGCCGAGCCGTTTCGGCTGATCGAGCTGGCGCCCGGGGTCAGCGCTGACGACGTGCGCGCGAAGACGACCGCGCATTACACGGAGTGAACCAGATGGGTTATACTCTGATCACCGCCAACCGCAACTATTCGAGCTGGTCGCTGCGTCCGTGGGTGCTGATGAAGGCGCTCGGTATCGCTTTCACCGACCGGCTGGAGCCCTTTGCCAAACCGGTTAATTTTGACGAGTTCCGCGCGTTCTCGCCGACGGGGCAGGTGCCGGTGCTGCTCGATGGTGCCGAGACGGTATGGGATTCGCTTGGCATCGTGCTCCATCTGGCGCAGCGCCACGGCGGGGTCTGGCCGGAAGACAAGGCGGCGCGCACCTTTGCGCAATGCGCGGTGGCCGAGATGCACGGCGGCTTTGCCGCGCTCCGCAACGATTGCACGATGAATGTCGGCGTGCGGGTCAAGCCGCGCCCGATGCGGCCCGCGCTGCTGCAGGATGTGGCCCGGGTGCGCGAAGTGTTCGAGACCGGCCTTGCGCGCTTTGGCGGACCATGGCTGGCCGGACCCGCGTTCACCGCGCTCGATGCGTTCTTCGCGCCGGTCGCGTTCCGGGTGCGCACTTACGGGCTCGATGTCGGCCCGGGGCAGGCATGGGTGGAACGCGTGATCGCGCACCCTGCCATGCAGCAATGGGAGGCCGAGGCGCTGGCCGAAACCTGGCGCGAAGTCGGCCACGAGGAGGATCTGCTCGCCTGCGGGGCGATCATCGCGGATTATCGTCAGGCCTGATTGGCGTCAGGTCTGATCGTCGTCGCGCGCGCCTGGCGTGACATCGGCCGCGCCCGCTTCTGCCGCCTGGTTGACATATTGCGAGGCGGCGAGCCAGCCTTTGAACGGGCGCAGCGAGGCGATGCAGCCGACCACCAGAATCGGCACCGAGGTGATGAGGTGCACCCACCACGGCGGATCGAACCGCACCTGCACCCACACCACCACGAACATCAGCGGAAACGCGGTGATGCACAGCGCGAAGAACGCCGGGCCGTCGTCGGTGCTGGCGTAGGAATAATCGAGCCCGCATTCGGGGCAGGTCTTGGCCAGTTTCAGCCAGCCCGCAAACATCGCGCCCTTGCCGCAGCGCGGACACAGGCCGTGCCAGCCCGAGCGGACGATCCAGCGCAGCTTGGGATTGGAAAGCACGGCCATGGCAATGCCGGTAGGCCCGATCGGCACGCGGGGCAAGCGCGCCCCGCCCCGCGCGCCGCCCGGTTTGCCTTGGCAAACGCGCTATGGCGTGCCCCTGCGCTCCAGCCAGCGCGCGCGGATCGCATCGGATCCCTCGCGCGAGCCATCGTGGCTCCAGCCGGGCGCGCGCAGCACATAGCTCAGCTTGTGCCGCCACGGCGCGCGCACCAGATCGCCCAGCATCGCGCGCCATTCGTGGAACGCGGCGTGGAGCAGATTGAAACTGCCGAGCTGGCGCACGATGCCATAGCGCGGCGGCTCCTCGTCGCGCTCGGGCTCGAACGTGCCGAACAGCTTGTCCCACACGATGAACACGCCGGCATAATTGCGATCGAGATAGCGCGGATTGGTCGCGTGGTGGACGCGGTGGTGCGCCGGGGTGTTCATCACCGCCTCGAACCAGCGCGGCATCCGCCGCACCGCCTCGGTATGGATCCAGAACTGATAGACAAGATTGATCCCCGCTACGGTGAGCAGGATCGCGGGATGGAAGCCGAGCACCGCCGGCCAGATGTGAAACGCGAAGCTCAGCGCGAAAAAGCCGGTCCAGGTCTGGCGCAGTGCGGTGCTGAGGTTGTAATGCTGGCTCGAATGATGATTGACATGCGCCGCCCAGAACCAGCGCACGCGGTGCGCGGTGCGGTGGAACCAGTAATAGTTGAAATCATCAAGCACGAACGCGAGCACCCAGACCCACCATACATTGGGCAGGGTGGTCACGCGGTGCGCATAGAGCCACAGCATCATCGCATAGACCGCGCCCGCGACCAGCGCGCCCGCGATCGTGCTGCCCAGCCCCAGCCCGAGCGAGGTCAGCATGTCGCGCGGCTCGTACTTCTCGGGCGCGCGGCGGGAGGCCCAGACCATCTCGATCACGATCAGCAGGATGAAAAACGGGATGGCATAGACCACCACATCGATGGCCTGCAGCTCGGTGTCCGGCGTCATGCGCTGTCCCGCAGACGGCGCAGGCTCGCGGCCCAGGCCTGCGCTTCGGGGCCAAGCTCGAGCGTGATCGTGCCGAAGTTGGGCTCGCCCGCGGTGAGCGTGAGAAATTGCCGGTCGAGCCGCACGCCCGCGTGATCGGGCAGCAACCGCGCGGCAAAGTGGCTGCCGTGGCGGCGCACCACCATCACCCGCCCCGCCGCATCGCGCAGCAGCGCGCCGATCCGCGCGCGGTCGAGCGCGATGTCCTGCGCGGCAAAGCCGGTAATCGCCGCATCGGCCAGTTCGCGGGCATGCGCCTCGTCGCGGATGCGCACATCGCCGCCCAGCTGCATCGCGCGGGCAAGATAATAAAGCCCGATGATCAGGACGAGCGAGATCGCGGCCTGGATGGCAATCGCCGCGCCCGGAAGCGCGAGCAGGGCGTTCACCGCCGCAAGGCGATCGGAGGCCATCGGCTCAGCCTTTGCCGGCGAGCATGTCGACTTGCGCGCGAATCGGGCTGATGTCGTAACCCGCGCCCGCCGCAGCGGCGGCGATCGCGGCCGGGTCCATGCCCATGCGCGCCTGCGTGAGCGCCCAGAGCAAGGTGGAGCGGGTGCCCGACCGGCAATAGGCCAGCACCGGCGCTTCGCCTGCGGCCATGAGCGCCTGCTCCATCGCTTCGAGCTGCGGCATCGAAAATCCGGCATGGGTCACCGGGATCGCGACATAGCCGATACCGGCGGCCTTTGCGGCAGCTTCGATCTCGGCGCCGGGGGTCTGGTCGTCGGATTCGTGTTCGGGCCGGTTGTTGATAATCATCGCAATGCCCAGCGCCTTGGCCTCGGCAATGTGCGCCACGCCGATTTGCGGACTGGCATAGGTCTTGTCGTCGATCTTGTGAAACATGCGCAACCTCGTCGGGCTCCCTGCCAAATCGGCGGCCCAAGGGCAAGCCATAGCAACGGCGGGCGCGATTGGCGCGCAATTCGAATTACCAGTGCCGGGAAGTGACGAATCCGTTCGCACTTAGGGATTTTGTTGGTTATAGTCTTCATCGCATGGGAAAATGCACGGTCTCGTCCGGCACAATTTCCTTGTCGTGCCGACAGCAGCCGCGCCCGGCTTCCGGCACCCGGGAAAGCAGGGGCGGAACGAAGGTCTATTGGTTTTTATGGGTTTTGACAGAGGGCGGCGGGGTCGCGGACGCGACAAGCGCGATGGTTTCGGTGACGAGGGCGGTTTCGATCCCTATGGCGGCGGTGGCGGCGGCTTTGGTGGCGGTGCCTCGCGCGGTGGTTTCGGTGGCGGGGACCGGGGCGGCTTCGGCGGCGGTGATCGCGGCGGCTTCGGCGGCGGCGGTGGAGGCGGCGGCTTCAGCGGCGGCGGTGCGCCCCGCAGCGGCGGCTTCGGCGGTCCGCGCAGTGGCCCGGGCGGCGGCGGCGGTGGCGGCGGCATGCCGGCGCAAGTGGTCGGCACCGGCAAAGGCGTCGTCAAATTCTTCAATTCGCAAAAGGGCTTCGGCTTCATCCAGCGCGAAGATGGCGGCGAGGATGTTTTCGTCCACATCAGCGCGGTCGAGCGCGCCGGCCTTGAAGGTCTGGCCGAGGGGCAGCAGCTCGAGTTCAATCTGGTCGATCGCGGCGGCAAAGTGTCGGCTGCCGATCTCCAGGTGCTGGGCGATGTGATCGCGGTCGCGGCCAAACCGGCCGCCCCGCAGCGCGAGCTGACCGGCGAGCGGGCAACGGGTACGGTCAAGTTCTTCAACGCGATGAAAGGCTTTGGCTTCATCACCCGCGACGATGGCCAGCCCGATGCGTTCGTCCATATCAGCGCGGTCGAGCGTTCGGGCATGCGCGAGCTCAATGAAGGCGACAAGGTCGAGTTCGATCTCGAGGTCGACCGACGCGGCAAGCACTCTGCGGTCAACCTGGTGCCGCGTCAGGACTGACCCAGATTCGTCTTGCTCCCGGATAGGCCGGGCGCGGACGAGCCACACAAAACGCGCAAATGGCGGCCCGCATGGGCCGCCATTTGTCGTTTGCGATTCCCGCCTTGGATTTTTCCGGGCCGTAACTGGTAAAGCGTAACAAGAAAGAAGGAGCCGTTTCATGCCGATCACCCCGTTGATGCCCGTTTATCCCCGGTGCGGTGTGCGTCCGGTGCGCGGCGAACATTGCCACCTCATCGACGAGGACGGCACGCGCTACCTCGATTTTGCCAGCGGCATCGCGGTCAATCTGCTCGGCCACAGCCATCCCCACCTGATTAGCGCGATCCAGCGTCAGGCCGAAACCCTGATGCATGTCTCCAATCTCTATGGCAGCCCGCAAGGCGAGCATTTGGCGCAGCGGCTGGTCGATCTCACTTTTGCCGACACGGTGTTCTTCACCAATTCGGGTGCCGAGGCGGTCGAGTGCGCGATCAAGACCGCGCGCGCCTATCACCAGCATGTCGGCCATCACGACAAGTTCGAGCTGATCACCTTCCGCAATGCCTTCCACGGCCGCACCATCGCCACGATCAGCGCCTCGAATCAGGAAAAGATGCACCACGGGTTCTTGCCGCTGCTGCCCGGTTTCAAATATGTCGATTTCGACGATCTCGACGCGGCGACAGCGGCCATCGGCCCCAACACGGCAGGCTTTCTGGTCGAGCCGGTGCAGGGCGAGGGCGGCATCCGCGATGCCTCGCCCGAATTCCTGCAAGGGCTGCGCGCGCTGTGCGATGCGCATGATCTGATGCTGGTGTTCGATGAAGTGCAATGCGGCGTGGCCCGCACCGGCACGCTCTACGCGCATGAGCAATATGGCATCGCGCCCGATATCATGGCCAGCGCCAAAGGCATCGGCGGCGGGTTCCCGCTCGGCGCGTGCCTCGCCACCGAGAAGGCGGCGCGCGGCATGGGGCTGGGCACTCACGGCAGCACCTATGGCGGCAACCCGCTGGGCATGGCCGCTGCCGAAGCTGTGCTCGATGTTGTCGCGACGCCGGAATTTCTGGCCGAGGTAAACGCCAAGGGCGAACGGCTGCGCGGGCGGCTGGAGCAGTTCATCGGCAATTATCCCGATCTTTTCGAACTGGTGCGCGGGCGCGGGCTGATGCTCGGCGTCAAGATGAAGATCGAGCCGCGCCCGTTCGTGGCGCATCTGCGCGACAACCATCAATTGCTCACCGTGGCGGCGGGCGACAAGACGTTCCGCGTGCTGCCGCCGCTGGTGATCGATGACACGCACATCGATGAGTTCATGGACAAGCTCTCGGCCGGTGCGGCCAGTTATGCGCTCGAAGCGGCAGCGGCATGACGCGCCGTTTCCTCAATCTTGGCGATGCGGGTGGTGATGCGATTGCGGCGATGCTGGGCGAGGCGATCGATCGCAAGGCGGCGCGGGCCGGCTGGCCCAAAGGGCAGGCCGAAGCCGATGCGCCGCTCAGCGGCCGGGTGCTGGCGATGGTGTTCGAGAAAAGCTCGACACGCACCCGCGTTTCGTTCGATATCGCGATGCGCCAGCTCGGCGGCAGCGCGGTGCTGCTCGATGCCGGCACCACCCAGCTCGGTCGCGGCGAGACGATCGCCGATACCGCGCGGGTTCTAAGCCGCATGGCCGATGCGATCATGCTGCGCACCGGGGATCATGCCAAAGTCGAGGAACTGGCGCATTATGCGCATGTCCCGGTGATCAACGGCCTCACCGACCTGTCGCATCCCTGCCAGATCATGGCCGATCTGCAGACCATGCTCGAGCACGGCAAGGCACTGCCCGGGCTCGAAGTGGCGTGGCTGGGCGATGGCAACAATGTGCTCAATTCGCTGGTCGAGGCGGCCGGGCTGATGAAGTTCAATATCCGCGTCGGGGTGCCGCGCGGCTATGAAAGCGACGCCGAATTCATCACCCGCGCTCGCGCTGCGGGCGCACGGATCGAAGTGTTTCGCGATGCGGCGAGCGCGGCGCGGGGTGCCGATGTGGTGATAACCGACACCTGGAGCTCGATGGGCCAGCGCCATCAGGCGGCCAAGATGGCCGCGATGGAGCCGTTTCAGGTCAACGCCGCGCTGATGGCGCTGGCCAGGCCAGACGCGTTGTTCATGCATTGCCTGCCCGCGCATCGCGGCGAGGAGGTAACCAATGCGGTGATCGACGGCCCTGCTTCGGTGGTCTGGGACGAGGCGGAGAACCGCATCCATGCGCAAAAGGCGGTGCTGCGCTGGGTGTTCGAGCAGATCTGACGATGGCGCCGCAGGCCAATAGCGCGCGGACCGGCTTCGACCGCACGCTCGCGTTCACCGTTCCGGACCGCGATGCGCGGGGCCGCGTGGTGCGGCTCGGCCCGGTGCTGGACGAGATACTCGCCGCGCATGCCTATCCCGCGCCGGTGCGGCATCTGCTGGCCGAAGCGCTGACCCTGACCGCGCTGCTCGGCTCGCTGCTCAAGGACGACGAGGGCCAGCTGACGATGCAGGCGCAGACCCGCACCGGGATCGTCGATCTGCTGGTGTGCGATCATCGCGGCGGCGAACTGCGCGGCTATGCCCGGTTCGATCGGGCGCGGCTCGACGAGCTCGGGCCGAGCCCGGATCTCGGCGCGCTGTTCGGCGAAGGCTATCTCGCCGTGACCTTCGACCGCGCAACCACCGAGCAACGCTATCAGGGCATCGTTCCGCTCGAGGGCGACAGCCTGGCGCAGGCGTGCGAGAGCTACTTCGTCCAATCCGAGCAAGTGCCGACCCTGATCCGGCTGGGGGTAAGCGCAGAGGGCGGGCCGTGCATCGCCGGGGGCATGCTGATCCAGCATCTGCCCGAAGGCGAGGAGGGGCGCGAGCGGCTCCATGCGCAGTACGATCATCCGCAGTGGGAGCATGTCGCGGCGCTGGGCGGCAGCGTGCGCGCGGCGGAACTGGTCGATCCCGCGCTGAGCCTCGAGGATCTGGTCTGGCGCCTGTTTCACGAAGAGCGCGAAGTGCGGGTCGAGCAGCGCAGCGCGCTGGTCAAAGGGTGCCGCTGCACCGCAGAGTATTATCGCTCGGTGCTGGCGCGGTTCGGCCCGGAGGAGCGCGAGGAGATGAAGAACGAGGACGGCCTGATCATGGTCGACTGCGCGTTTTGCTCGCGGGTATTCCCGATCACGCTCGATTGAGCCGACTTTGGCTCGTCTTGACGGCCAAAAAGAACATTTCAACGCAGACAGGAATGTTCTATAGTGAAGTAGGGGACTTGGCGCATGGCCAAGTGTTGTGTCGGCGCGAGACTGGAACATGGAACAGGACCACATTCGAACGGGAATTTCCCGCCGTCGGCGCGTGCTTGCGGTTGTCGCAGCGGCCGCCGCGTGCCTGATCGGCGCACCGGCCTCGCTCGCCGTGCGCCAGGAGCTGGCGCTGCTCGATCGGCTGCAGGAAGGGCAGTGGGAAGTGCGCGACCGCGATCCCACCGGCGGGCGCAGCCGGGTCTGCATCGACAGCGGGCGGCAGCTTATCCAGATCCGGCACATGCACGAAACCTGCAAGAGCTTCACCATCGAAGACACCGCCGAGGCGGTCACGGTGCAATATACCTGCCCGGGCCACGGCTTTGGGCGAACCCGGGTCCGCGTCGAGAACGCGCAGCTTGCGCAAGTCGAAACGCAGGGCGTTGCCCAGGGGCTGCCGTTCGACATGAACACCGAAGCGCGCCGCGTCGGCACGTGTCAGCATCCGTCGGGCCAGCACTGATCGGGCTTCGCCATTGCCACCGCTGCGCCCGGCGGCTAGCCATAGGCAATGATCGGATTTGTCACGGCGGATGATGCGCCGCTTGCGGTGGTATTGCTGTCCGGGGGCCTCGATTCGATGGTCTGCGCCGGGCTTGCCCGCGAACGCGGCTTCCGCGTCGCCGCGCTGACCATCGACTACAACCAGCGCCACCGGATCGAACTCGAAGCCGCCAAGCGCATTGCCGCGACGATCGGGGCCGCGACACATGTCATTTTGCCGCTCGATCTGCGGCTGTTCGGCGGCTCCGCGCTGACTGCGGCAATCGATGTGCCCAAGGACGGACTGGGCGAGGGCATTCCGGTCACCTATGTGCCGGCGCGCAATCTGGTGTTCCTCTCGCTCGCGCTGGCCTGGGCAGAGGCAGCAGGATCGGCGGACCTGTTCATCGGGGTCAACGCGCTCGATTATTCGGGCTATCCCGATTGCCGCCCCGAATTCATCGCCGGGTTCGAGAACCTCGCCCGCGTTGCCACCAAGATCGGCAGCGAAGGGGGCACCGTGCGGGTGCATGCCCCGCTGCAACATCTCAAGAAAAGCGAAATCGCGCGCGAGGCGGCGCGCCTCGGGCTCGACCCCGGTGCCAGCTGGTCATGCTATGATCCGCTCCCCGGCGGCCGCGCCTGCGGTGTGTGCGACAGCTGCCGACTGCGGCGCGCGGGATTCGACGAGGCCGGGATCGAGGATGGGACGCAGTATGGAGCACCAGGCTAAACCTGCACAGCCGCAATGGCTCGGGGTAGATCGCTATAGCTGGTACGTGCTGGGCGTGCTGGTGCTGGTTTATTTCGTCAACTTTGTCGATCGCCAGCTGCTCACCATCCTTGCGGTCGATATCAAGCGCGATCTGGCGATCACCGACAGCCAATTCGGGTTTCTCTACGGCACCGCGTTCGGGGTGTTCTATGCGCTGTTCGGCATTCCGTTGGGCAAGCTGGCGGATCGCTGGTCGCGGGTGCGGCTGCTCACCTGGGGGCTCAGCCTGTGGTCGGCGATGACGGTGTTCTCCGGCCTGTCGCGCAATTTCACCCAGCTGGGGCTCGCCAGGGTGGGCGTCGGCGTGGGCGAGGCAACGGCGGGGCCATGCGCCTACTCGCTGCTTTCGGATTACTTTCCGCCGCACCGCCGCGCGACCGCGGTCGCGATCTATTCCTCGGGGATCTACATCGGCGGCGGGCTCGCGCTGCTGCTCGGCACTTCGATCTCGGGCGCATGGGATCATGCCTTTGTCGCTGGCGAGCGGCCATTCGGGCTGGCGGGGTGGCAGGCCGCTTTCCTCGCGGTCGGCGCGCCGGGGCTGCTGCTGGCGATCTGGGTCAACAAGCTGCGCGAGCCGATTCGGGGCTATTGGGAAGCGGCGCGGCCGCCCGCGCCCGAGCCCGCGACATGGGGAGCGTTCATCCGCGATCTGGGTACGATTGTCCCGCCGTTCACGATGCTTGCCGCCGCGCGGCGCGGGGCCAAGGCGCTGTTCGGCAATATCCTTACTCTCGGCGCGGTCGTGCTGGCCGCGATGGGGCTGACCGCGTGGCTGGGCGATCCGGTCCAGTGGATTGCGATCGGGATCGGGGTCTATGCGGTGGCGTCGTGGGCAGTGGCCTTGCGCCACAACGATCCCGAAGCCTTCAAGGTGATCTGGGCGACGCCCTCGGTGGTCGGGCTCAACATCGGCTACGGCCTGATCTGCGTTGTTTCCTATGCCAATTCGGCGTTCGGCCCGCTCTATGCGATCCGTGATTTCGGCGGGGATCCGGGCACCGTCGCGGTGATATTCGGCGGCGCGGGCGCGCTTGGCGGGGCGCTGGGGGTGATCGCGGGCGGGGTGATGGGCGACAGGGTCGCGGCATCGGGCCGCAATTCGCGGCGCGTGCTGGTGGTAATCGGCGCGTTTTCCGTCGCGCTCATCCCCTATCTGATCCTGCTCACGACCCCCTCGATCACGGTGGCGTACTTCGTCGTCTTTCCCTTGTGGTTCTGCCTCAGCGCCGCGCTGGGCAGCGGCTCGGGTGTCCTGGTGAGCATCGTTCCGGCCAGCGTCCGCGCCACCGCAACCGCCGCATTCCTGCTTTCGGCCACGATGATCGGGCTGGCGATGGGGCCTTATGCGGCGGGGCGGATGTCGCATGCTTTCGACAGCTTGCGCCTGGGGCTCACCGGCCTGCTGGTGGTCGTTCCGTTCGCGCTGGTCGCGCTCACCGTGTCGTGGCGCGATCTGAAGCGCAAGGAAGGCTGATCGCACAAAAAAACCCGGGGACCGGCCCCGGGTTTTTCGTATCCAACAAGAAGTCGGTGATCAGCGCTTCGAGAACTGGAAGCTCTTGCGCGCCTTGGCCTTGCCGTACTTCTTGCGCTCGACCACGCGGGGATCGCGGGTGAGGAAGCCGGCGGCCTTGACCGCGCCGCGCAATGCCGGCTCGAACTTGGTCAGCGCCTGCGAGATGCCGTGCTTGACTGCGCCGGCCTGACCCGAAAGCCCGCCGCCCTTGACCGTGCAGATCACATCGTACTGGCCCGAACGATCCGCCACGTCGAAGGGCTGATTGATCACGAGGCGCAAGGTCGGACGCGCGAAATAGACTTCCTGATCGCGGCCATTGACCACGATCTTGCCCGAACCCGGCTTGATCCAGACGCGGGCAACCGCATCCTTGCGGCGGCCGGTGGCATAAGAGCGGCCTTGCGCATCGATCTCGCGCTCGCGCAGCACAGCGGCGGGGCCGGTGCGGACGACCGGGGCAGCAGGGGCATCGGAAGACGATGCACCAGACAGGGCAGCGGCAGCTGCAGGAGCGGAGGTCAGGACGTTGAGGTCTGCCAGGCTCGAAACGATATCGGTGTCGGACATGGTTTACGCACCCACCTTGTTCTTGCGGTTCATCGAGGCGACATCGAGCGCTTCAGGCTGGTTGCCCGCATGCGGATGTTCGCTGCTGGAATAGAGATGCAGCGCGCGCATCTGATCGCGGCCAAGCGGTCCGCGCGGAATCATGCGCTCCACCGCTTTTTCGATCACGCGCTCGGGAAAGCGGCCATCGAGCACTTTGCCCGCAGTCACTTCCTTGATGCCGCCGGCATAGCCGGTGTGCTTGTAATAGATCTTGTCCTTGAGCTTGTTGCCCGTGAGGCGGACTTTGCCCGCGTTGATCACGATCACATGATCGCCGCAATCGACGTGTGGGGTGAAGCTGGGCTTGTGCTTGCCGCGCAGCCGATTGGCGATGATCACCGCAAGGCGGCCGACCACGAGGCCCTCTGCATCGATCAGATGCCATTTCTTTTCTACCTCGGCCGGTTTGATCGACCGGGTGATCTTTGTAAGCGCCTTCATGGCTGGATCGTGTCCCTGGATTATGGTGCGCCGGAGCCGCGCGTTAACGGCGCGCTCCAGCGAGGAAGCGCGCCTATCTTCGCAAATGGCCTCCAAGTCAAGCTTTGCGGCGGGTTTGCGAAGCGGTAAAATAATACCGCACTAACGGATCAGCAGATCAGCGGGGACGCCCAAGGGCATGCGCGCCCCATACCGTCGCTGCGACCAGCAGCGCGCCGACAAGCTGGTGGAGCACCGCGAGCGGGATCGCGACTCCGCTCATCACCGTAGCGATGCCCAACAGGATCTGCGCGCCGAATGCGCTGTGCAGCGCGATCGAGGCTGGCCTCGCGCGCAGCGCGCGCAGCTTGCGGCCCATGACCACCAGCACGATGACGACGAGCCAGGCCCACCAGCGATGGATGAAATGGACGAGATAGGGATCGCTCACCAGCGCGCGCGCTGCCCCTTGCGTCCAATCGATCCCGGCCGGGAAAAACCGGCCCTGCATCAGCGGCCAGACATTGCCATCGAGCCAGCCGCCGCCCGCCACAGTCCCGGCCCGCAGCCCCGCAACCAGCGCGCCATAGAACAACTGGATAACCAGCACGCCGAGCGCCAGCGCAGCAAACGGGGTGAGCCGCGACGCCTGCTCGCCGCGCACCGCCGCGCGCAGATCGAGCATCGTCCAGATGATTCCGGCGAGCGTCGTAAGCGCCACCAGCAGATGCGCGGCGAGGCGGAAATGGCTGACCTTGACATCGTGGACAATGCCCGACTTTACCATCCACCAGCCCACCGCGCCCTGCAACGCGCCGAGCGCAAGCAGCGCGAGCAGCCGCGGCTTGTAGCCCGCCGGGATCTGTCCGCGCGCCCAGAACCAGGCCAGCGGCAGCGCGAAAGCGAGGCCGATGCCGCGCGCGAGCAGGCGATGAACCCACTCCCAGAAGAAAATGGCCTTGTATGTCGCCAGAGTCATGCCCGCCGGCCCATTTACCCGCACGAACTGCGGCGTCTGGCGGTACTTGTCGAATTCGGCCTGCCACTCGGCCGCATCCAGCGGCGGCAGGATGCCCGAAACCGGCTTCCATTCGGTGATCGACACGCCCGATTCGGTCAGCCGGGTGATGCCGCCCACCGTGACGATCGCGACGATCATCAGCGCCACGATCAGCAGCCATCGCACGAGCGCGCGCGGCGCGGGCCGGGCGGCGGTGCGCGCCGGGTGCGCGGCCATGGGGGTTGGGACGGCTGCCATGCGCGGTTCTCTGCGACTGTGCAGCCGCCAGAGCAAGCGCAAAGCGGCACTGGTGCCCGTTGTGCCTAGAGCATGCTGCGGCAATTTCCGAGCTTCCTCCCCCGATCTCGCTCATGCTGAGCGGGGTTGGCATGCAGATTTGCCGGAGGATGCTCTGGCACTTTAAATTTCGCCGAACGGGCACGGCGGGGATTGCGCAATGTTATAATGTTACATATAGCGGCCTGGATGAACGACGCGATGTTTGGTTTGCGCGGCCGGCTGGACCGGGTTGGCGTGGTGCTTTCGGGGCTGTGCATGGTGCATTGCCTGGCCGGATTGTTCCTGATCGGGGCGCTCGGGCTGGGCGGCAGCGTGCTGTTCGATCCGGCAATCCACCGCTTCGGGCTGGTGATCGCCTTTGCCATCGGCGTGATCACCATCGGCCTGAACGCGGCGCGCCATGGCCACCGCTTGCCGCTGGCGCTCGGCGCTGGGGGGCTGATGCTCATGGGCAGCGCGATTCTGGCGGGGCACAGCGCGTCCGAGGCGGCGCTGACGATTGGCGGCGTGCTGTTGGTCGCATCGGCGCACCTGATCAACATGCGCCGCCCCCACTGACCTTTGACGCGGCTTGCACGGCGCGTGTCTGGCGCTAAAGCCGGGGCCATGGCCTCCCAACCTTCTTCCAAACCGACATTGGCGCTCACCTTGAATGGTGAGCCGCATCGCGCCGCGCCCGGCTCGATCGCCGATCTCGTGCGCAGCCTCGAACTCGATCCCGCCAAAGTCGCGGTGGAGCGCAATGGCCTGATCGTGCCGCGCTCGACTTTGGCGGACGTGGTGATTGCCGAGGGCGACACGCTGGAAATCGTGCACTTCGTCGGCGGCGGCGAGGCGGACGATACGTGGTCGGTGGCGGGCCGCACCTTCCGCTCGCGCCTGATCGTGGGCACGGGCAAGTACAAGGACTTCGCGCAGAACGCCGCCGCGCTGGCGGCGTCGGGTGCGGAAATCGTCACGGTGGCGGTGCGCCGGGTGAACGTGAGCGATCCCAAGGCCCCGATGCTCACCGATTTCATCGACCCCAAGAAGGTCACTTATCTGCCCAACACCGCCGGCTGCTTCACCGCCGAAGACGCGATCCGCACGCTGCGGCTGGCGCGCGAGGCGGGCGGCTGGGATCTGGTCAAGCTCGAAGTGCTGGGCGAGGCCAAGACGCTCTATCCCGACATGCGCGAGACGCTGAAAGCCACCGAAGTCTTGGCGAACGAGGGCTTCCTGCCGATGGTCTATTGCACCGACGATCCGATCGCCGCCAAACAGCTCGAAAGCGCAGGCGCAGTCGCGGTCATGCCGCTGGGCGCGCCGATCGGCTCCGGCCTCGGCATCCAGAACCGCGTGACCATCCGCCTCATCGTCGAAGGCGCGAGCGTGCCGGTGCTGGTGGATGCGGGCGTCGGCACCGCCAGCGATGCGGCAGTCGCGATGGAGCTAGGCTGCGACGGCGTACTCATGAACACCGCCATTGCGGAGGCCAAAGACCCCCTCCGCATGGCCCGCGCGATGAAACTGGCGGTCGAAGCGGGGCGCGACGCCTATCTGGCGGGAAGGATGGGGACGCGGAAGTACGCCGATCCGAGCAGTCCGCTGGCGGGGTTGATTTGAGGGGCGATAGATTAAGCTGTCAGCTGTTACACGAGGGCAAGTTCGATCCTGCGGCCAACCATAGCAGCCGCGCGCTGTAGCGTCTCGATAGTGACATTGCCGTCAGTGGGATCAAGTACCCGGTCGATCTGCGTCCGGCTGGTGTGCATCAAGGTCGCCAACCGCGACTTGCTGAGCCCCCGTTCGCGCATGGCCTCGGCTAGTTGCCAGGCGATCACTTCCTTGATGGCTTTCGCCTGAAACTCCGCCAGCACGCCTTCTTCTTCCAGAAAGCTGTCCAGCGACGGACCGCGATGCTTATTCTCAGCCATCTTCAATTTCCTTCTGCCGCTTGCGGGCCATTGCCAGATCGAGAGCCGGTGTCTTCTGCGACTTCTTGATGAACCCATGCAGCACATAGAGTTCACCGCCGTGGAAGCAGAACAGCACGCGGGCAATCGTGCCGTCCGCCAGGGACGTTCTCACCTCAAACAGCCCCTTGCCCATCGGCCTGACCAGCGGCATGCCAATCGGCCAACGGAACTGGACCCGTTGCAGATCCTGCCCGATCTCCCGCCGATTGGTTTGCGGCAAATCCAGCAACCAATCACGGACCGGAACGTTACCAGCCTCCGTCTGATAGAAGACAAGCTCTATGCGTGGCGGATCAGTGCCATCGGCCATGACCGTATATGCACTATATAAAGTGCAGCGTCAACCCGCAATCCCCGCCGCCGCCAGCACCGCCAGGGTCAGGATATCCGGCGCGAGCGAGGTCATCGCGGCGATCTGGACCGGCTTTTCCATGCCGATCAGCATCGGCCCGATCACCGCGTTGCCCGCCAGTTCGCGCAGCAATTTGGCCGAGATATTGGCCGAATGCAGGCCGGGCATGATCAGCACGTTGGCCGGGCCAGAGAGGCGGCAGAACGGATAGTTGGCCATCACTTTAGGATTGAGCGCGGCGTCGGGCGCCATTTCGCCTTCGTATTCGAAGTTCGGCTGCTGCTGATCGAGGATGGTCACCGCGCCGCGGATATTGTCGAGCCAGCGGCCCGAGGGATTGCCGAAGGTGGAGTAGGACACGAACGCCACGCGCGGTTCGTGGCCCATGCGCCGCGCCACGGCGGCGGTTTCGGTGGCGATGTGCGCCAGATCTTCGGCGCTCGGCCGCTCGTTCACGGTCGTATCGGCGAGGAACACGGTATAGTTCTTGGCCACCATCATGTGGATGCCGAACGGCAGGTGCCCGGGCTTGGGATCGATGACCTGCAGCACTTCCTTCATCGATTGGGCAAAAGTGCGGGTCATCCCCGAAATCATCGCATCGCCGTGTCCCAGCGCGACGAGGAGCGAGGCGAACACGTTGCGGTCCTGATTGACCATGCGCCGCACATCGCGCTCGAGGAACCCGCGCCGCTGGAGCCGCCGATAGAGGAAAGCGACCATCTCGGGCACCAGCGGTGAGACGTTCGAATTGTGGATTTCGTAGCTTTCGGGATCGTTGATGCCGAGCTCTGCCAGCTTGTCGAGCACCGCCTGCGTGCGCCCGACCAGCACCGGGGTGCCATAGCCGAAATCGCGGAACTGGATCGCGGCGCGCAGCACCACTTCGTTCTCGGCCTCGGCAAAAACCACGCGCTTGGGGTTCTGCTTGACCTTGGTATAGACGCTGGTGAGCACCGCCGTGGTGGGGTTGAGCCGCGCTTTCAGGCTGTGGCGATAGGCGTCGAAATCGTTGATCGGCTTTTGCGCGACGCCTGAATCCATCGCCGCTTTGGCGACAGCGGAGGAAACCACCTCCATCAGGCGCGGATCGAACGGCGCGGGGATGATGTAGTCGAGCCCGAACTGCTGGTTGATGCCGTAAGCCGCCGATACCTCCTCGGGCACCGATTCGCGGGCCAACTGCGCGATGGCCTGCGCGGCGGCGATCTTCATTTCCTCGTTGATCGTGGTGGCGCGCACATCGAGCGCGCCGCGAAAGATGAACGGGAAGCCGAGCACGTTGTTGACCTGGTTGGGATAATCCGATCGGCCGGTGGCAACGATGCAATCGGGCCGCGCGGCCTTGGCCTCGGGCGGAGTGATCTCGGGATCCGGGTTGGCCATCGCGAAGATGATCGGCTGCGGCGCCATTTTCATCACCCAGTCGGGCTTCAGCGCGCCGGCGGCGGAAAGGCCGAGAAAAATGTCCGCGCCTTCGAGCGCCTCTTCGAGGCTGCGCGCGGGGGTGTCGATCGCGTGCGCGCTCTTCCACTGGTCCATGCCGCCTTCGCGCCCGCGATAGATCGGGCCCTGCCGGTCGCACATGATCACGTTGTCGTGGCGCACGCCCATCGCCTTGATCAGCGCGGTGCAGGCGATGGCTGCCGCGCCCGCGCCGTTGACCACCACTTTGACATCGGCCAGCTCGCGCCCGGTGAGGAAACAGGCATTGAGCAGGCCGGCGGCGGAGATGATCGCGGTGCCATGCTGATCATCGTGCATGATCGGGATCTTGAGCTTGTCGCGCAGCGCCTGCTCGATGATGAAGCATTCGGGCGCTTTGATGTCTTCAAGGTTGATCCCGCCGAAAGTCGGCTCCATCAGCGCAACCGCATCGATGAACGCCTGCGGGTCTTCGGTATCGAGCTCGATATCGATCGAATCGACGTCGGCAAAGCGCTTGAACAGCACCGCCTTGCCTTCCATCACCGGCTTGGAGGCCAGCGCGCCGAGATTGCCGAGGCCGAGGATCGCGGTGCCGTTGGAAATCACCGCAACCAGATTGCCCTTGGCGGTGTAGTCATAAGCCGTGGCGGGATCTTCGGCGATGGCGCGCACGGGCGCGGCGACACCGGGGGAATAGGCGAGGCTGAGATCGCGCTGCGTGGCCATCGGCTTGGAGGCGATGATCTCGATTTTGCCCGGGCGGATCGTGTTGTGATAAAATAGCGCTTCCCGCTCGGTGAAGCGGACGCTGCTTTCCTCGGTCATGCCAACTTCCCTCCGGGGGTCTGATCTGGTTCGGCTTCTGCCGCATGGTTGTTACGGCAACAGGGCCGGGTCCTAGAAATCCCTAGGCTTCCAAGTGACAAAACCCAAGGGCCTCACTGCAAATAGCAGGCTGCGCCCTTCCTGCCAGACCAGCTGGAGCCGGGGATCGGGATTGCGCGGCAGGCCGGTATCGATCAGCCAGACATAATCGACCCGCTCGATCGGCGCATATTTCATCGCCAGATCGACGCTGCGCATGCGCCGCCCCTGGCATGCTTCGGACCAGACGAATTCGGACGGATCGGCGGTGAAATTGCGCCCCGGGCGAAAGCGCGGGATCACCATGTGGAGGCCGGGTACCGCCCAGTTGTCGTTCACCCACGCCTGCCGATAGAGGCTGGCGAGGCTGGCGAGATGATCGCGGCGGGTGTTGCGCCACGATTCCTCGAGGCACGAATGCTCGACGAAAGCCAGCACTCTGCTGCCCGGCTCGACATGGTGGAGCGCCGCAAGCTGCTTTTTGTAGTCTTCGGCATAGGTCGCGAAGCTGCCCGCGGTGATTGCCAGCCGCACCGCCAGCAGCGCCATGCCGGCATAGGCCACCGCGCGCGCGCGCTTCTCGGGCGCCTGGCTCCAATCCTGCAGCCCGAGCGCGAGCATCGCGGCGACCGGCAGCAGCCGGACATCGACGAACGCGCTGCCGTTGATGTCGCTGGGGATCGCGATGAACAGCGCAAACACGAGCACGCCGGGCAGCCCGAGCGCCCATTTCCAGCGCGCGCCCATCGCCCAGCCGAACAGGATCAGGACAAAACACGCCGCCGTGGTCGCCGCATCGAGCAGCAGCACCTGATCGCGCAAGGTGAGCACGAAGTACCAGGCCTTCTGGTCCCAGCGCCACCGATTGAGGCTGTAGACCGGTTCGGGCGAGAGCCATTTCCACAAGATCACCGTGATCACCGTGGCGATCAGCGGCCAGCACAGGATCAGCACCCGCTTGGCGATCGCGCGCCAATCCTGCCCGGCGCGCAATTGCCGCCAGGTGGAGGGCCGCCACCAGCCGCTGGGCAGCTGGTCGATCTCGCGGCCCAGCGCATTGGCGCCGACCATGAGCGCGAGCAGCAGGCCGCCGATGGCGTGGCACAGCATCGCCACCGGCTGCGCGACGATCAGAAGCGCGGCGCGCTGCTTGGGCCGGTCTTCGAGCCAGACCGAGGCGGCAAACACGCTGAGCGCGAGGCCGGTGGCAAGAATATAGTTGAGAAAGCCCGTGAGCAGCGGGAAGCTGAACACGAACATCAGCGCCCATGCCGCGCCGTGCCCGCCCTTGGGATTGAGCACGCGGATCGTGGCGAGACAGCCGCCCGCGAACAGCCCGGTGGCAAGCACCGTGCTCCACCAACCCGCCGCCAGAATGCCGAACTGCGCGCCCAATATCTTCATCAGCACGCCGCCGCCGATGTTGAGCGTGAACACCCACTTCCACGAGAAGTATTTCTCCAGCGGATTGCCGGGGCCGGCCGCCTCGATCGCGGCGGCCCCCATATGCCCGGGCAGATCGATCAGCGGGGGCACCTCGACCAGCACGAACGGCAGGCAGACCAGCAGCACGGCGAGCAGAATGGCGGGCACGCTGAGCCACGGCAGCACTGCTGCACGATCCCAGACGGCCTTTTCGCCGAACGGCCAAGCTCTTTCGCGGACCAGCATCAGCCCCTGTTCTTTGCCTTGTCGACGATGCACAAGTGTCGATATCCGGCATGGATGGTTTGAGAAACATGCGCGTCTGGTCTAGCCACAGGCGCTGTGAGCCCCCATGCCCCAACTCCGATGATGGCGCAATATATTGCGCTCAAGCAACAAGCGGGTGGCAGCCTGCTGTTTTATCGCATGGGCGATTTCTTCGAACTGTTCTTCGAGGATGCCAAGATCGCGGCGGGGGTGCTCGATATCGCGCTCACCAGCCGGGGCGAACACGATGGCGCGCCGATCCCGATGTGCGGCGTGCCGGTGCATGCCGCTGAGGCCTATCTCGCCCGGCTGATCCGCGCAGGATGCCAGGTGGCGATAGCCGAGCAGACCGAAAGCCCTGCCGAAGCCAAAAAGCGCGGCGGATCAAAGACATTGGTTTCGCGCGACATTGTCCGCTTTGTCACCGCGGGCACGCTCACCGAAGACGCGCTGCTCGAGCCGCGCCGCGCCAATGTGCTCGCGGCGGTTTGCGAAGTGCGCGGCATGATCGGGATTGCCGCGTGCGATATCTCGACCGGGCGGATGGAGCTGGAGGAATGTACCGCCGATGCGCTGGGCGCGGCGCTGGCCCGGCTTGGCCCCAGCGAACTGGTCGCACCGGAAGACTTTGCGCACGATCTGCCTGGCGCGGTGCCGCGCCCGGCGCGCGAGTTCGATTCCGGGCGCGGCGAGGGGCGGCTGCGCGAATTGCACAGCGTGGCCACGCTCGATGGCTTCGGCGCGTTCAGCCGCGCAATGCTGAGCGCGGCGGGCGGCTTGATCGCCTATCTCGATCATGCCGGGCGCGGCGCGTTGCCGTTCTTGCTGCCCCCGGTAGTGCGCGAAAGCGGCGCGCACATGGCGATGGACGAGGCGACGCGCGCCAGCCTTGAGATTCTCGCGAGCAGCACCGGCGGGCGCAAGGGCAGCCTGATCGAGGCGCTCGACCGCTGCGTGACCAGCGCGGGCGCAAGGTTGCTGGCCGAGGACCTCTCCGCGCCGCTCACCAGGCTTGCCGCGATCCGCGCGCGGCTCGAGCTGGTAAGCTGGCTCCACGATGATCCGCTGCTGCGCGGTGATCTGCGCGCGCGGCTGCGCGCCGCGCCCGATCTCGGACGCGCGCTGGGCCGCATTGTCGCCGGGCGCGGAAGCCCGCGCGATCTGGGGCAGCTGCGCGATGGCCTTGGCGAGGCGCGGCGGGTGCAGGGGTTGATCGCGGCGCGCGCCGACCGGCCTGCGCTCGCCGATGCGCTTCTCCCCGCGCTGGCCGGGCACGGCGCGTTGATCGATCTCATGGCGCGCGCGCTCGTCCCCGCGCCGCCGACCGAGCGCGCGCAGGGCGGCTTCATCGCCGAAGGATACGACGCCGCGCTCGACGAGCTGCGCCGCATGGCGGGCAATTCGCGCCGCGCGATTGCCGCGCTGGAGGCAAAGTACCGCGACGAGACGGGCGTTGCCGCGCTCAAAATCCGCCATAACGGCGTGCTCGGTTATTTCATCGAAGTGCCCGCGCGCCATGCCGACCGGATGATGGCGGCGGACAGCGGCTTCACCCACCGCCAGACGATGGCGGGCGCGGTACGGTTCAACGCGCTGGCGCTGCACGAGGAAGCCAGCCGTATCGCCGAGGCGGGCGGCCATGCGCTGGCGGCCGAAGAAGCGCATTTCGAGGATCTGGTGGCGAGCGCGGTCAAGGCGCGCGAGGCTATCGCCGCGACCGCCGCGGCGCTGGCGCGGCTCGATGTCGCCGCGGGCCAGGCCGAGCGCGCGGCCGAGGGCGGCTGGAGCCTGCCGCGCGTGGTCGATGAACCATGCCTCGCGATCACCGGCGGGCGGCATCCGGTGGTCGAAGCCGCGCTCGCGGCCAAGGGCGAGCGGTTTGTCGCCAATGATTGCGTGCTGTCACCCCAAGACCGTCTCTGGCTGATCGGCGGGCCGAACATGGGCGGCAAATCGACCTTCCTGCGGCAGAACGCGCTGATCGTGCTGCTGGCGCAGGCGGGCGGCTTCGTGCCTGCGCAAAGCGCCACTATCGGCCTTGTCGATCGCTTGTTCAGCCGCGTCGGCGCATCGGACAATCTGGCGCGCGGGCGCTCGACGTTCATGGTCGAGATGGTCGAAACCGCCGCGATCCTCGCGCAGGCGAGCGAGCGCAGCTTCGTGATCCTCGACGAGGTGGGGCGCGGTACCTCGACGTATGACGGCCTTGCGCTCGCGTGGGCGGTGGTCGAAGCGGTGCACGGCGGCAATCGCTGCCGCTGCCTGTTTGCAACGCATTACCACGAACTCGCGCGGCTGGCCGAGACTTGCGAGGCGCTCTCGCTGCACCATGTCCGCGCGCGCGAATGGAAGGGCGATCTGGTGCTGCTGCACGAGCTGGCCGAAGGCCCGGCGGACAAGAGCTACGGCCTTGCCGTCGCGCGGCTTGCCGGGGTGCCCGCGCCGGTGGTCAAGCGCGCGCGCGCGGTGCTCGACAAGCTGGAGAAGGGCCGCGCCGCGACCGGCGGGCTGGCGGCGGGGCTCGACGACCTGCCGCTGTTCGCCGCCATCCGGCAGGAGGCGGAGGAAGCGCCGGTCGATGCCTTGCGCGAACGGCTCGGCGCGCTCGACCTGGATGCGCTCAGCCCGCGCGAGGCGCTCGATGTGCTCTATCAGTTGAAGCGCGAAGCGGAAGGCTCGTCAGGCCCGTAAACCGGTGGTAGCTTGGCCATGACGCGCGGCGCGCAAGGAGGGAACCCGATGAAGCTGAACATCACAGGCGCGCTGACGATGGTCCTGTTGGCGCTGTGCCCGGCATCGGCAGCGTGGGCGGCAGAAAACAGCGCCGCCGCAGTGACCGCACCCAAAGCACCTTTCGTCGCGCCGGATTTCAGGGTTCCGGTGATAGTCGAGGCGCAAGGCTTCCAGCTCGTTCCGCTCGGCCCCCCCTTGGTCAAGATCGACTACGACGCTTACATGTCGTCGATCGAGCACTTGCAGAAAACGTTCACGCGCAGCACCGATTGGCCGCGCGCAGACCTCACCGATGCCGATGCCATGACGGATATGCAAACCGAGCAGGGCAGATTTCAGCGGCGCGAATCTTTCGCCTATGCAGTGCTAACCCCCGATGGCAGCCGCGAGCGCGGCAGCCTCTATGTCTCGCCAAGCCCCGTTGCCGGCTATGATGCGGTGGTCAGAATGTGGGTGACCAAGGCCGAGTATGACGCAGGCTTCGACGCCGAGCTTTACGCTTGGGCCACCGCGTGGGTGAAGACGGCGTGGCCGTTCAAACGGGTCGCCTATCCCGGCCGCGCGATCGAATGGGCCGCGTGGGATGCCATGGTTGCGGCGAAGTAAGCCGCGCCACTTTCACGATTTCACGCGCGCGGCCAGCACGAAGGCAAGCGGCAACAACGCAAAAGTGATCTGCCCGGCAAGGCCGAGCATCCCTTCGGGCAGCGCCAGTCCCGCCACCCAGAACCGCATGGTTTGGCCCAGAACAAGCGCCATCACCACTTCGCAAAGCATCAAAGCGGCAAAGGCAGACAGCCCCATGACCAAGGCCTGGCGCGGGGTGCCGATGGCCCAGCGGCGCACGAACAGGCGGGCGAGCGGAGTGCAGGCCGCGAGCATGAGCGGGGTTTCGATGGCGACGGCGGTGAACGGGCCGACCAGCGGCGCAACCACCAACGTCCGGACAATCCCGAACGCGAACCCGAAGCCGAAGCCCGACAATCCATAGGCCATGCCGGGAATCGCAGCCCGGGCGGTCATCACGTCATGCGCTCAGAAACAAACCCGCCAGCGCCGCGCTCATCAGGTTGGCAAGCGCGCCTGCGGTCATTGCGCGCAGGCCCAGCCGTGCGATGACCGGCAGCTGATTGGGCGCGAGGCCGCCCGTCACCGCCATCTGGATCGCGATCGAAAGGAAATTGGCAAAGCCGCACAGCGCAAACGTGACGATCGCCACGGTGTGCGCGCTCAGGCCCTTGGCCGCGGCCAGATCGATGAAGCCGACAAACTCGTTGAGCACGATCTTGGTGCCGAACAATCCGCCCGCCTGCATCGCCTCGCCCCAGTTCGGCGCGCCAAGCAGCAGGAAGATCGGCGCAAACAGCGTGCCGAGGATTTGCTGAAACGACAGGTCCGGCCGCCCGAACCAGCCGCCGATGCCGCCCAGAATGCCGTTGGCCAGCGCCACCAGCGCGACGAACGCCAGCACCATCGCGCCCACCGCCACCGCCAGCCGCACCCCGGTCTGCGCGCCCTGGCTCGCCGCCATGATCAGGTTGGCGGGGCGCTCCGCATCCGCTCCGGCTGTCGCGGCATGGGGGTTGGGCATCGGTTCGGCGCCCACATCGGCGGGCACGGGCGGTTCGTCGGGCATGATCAGCTTGGCCATCAGCACACCCCCCGGGGCCGACATGAACGCGGCGGCAACCAGATAATCGATGCGGATACCCATCGCGGCATATGCGGCAAGGATCGTTCCCGCGACCCCCGCCATGCCCACGGTCATCACGCAAAACATCTGCGCCGGGGTGAGCGCGGCCAGATAGGGCCGGATCACCAGCGGCGATTCGCTCTGCCCGACGAAGATGTTGGACGCCGCGCACAGCGCCTCGACCCGGCTGATCCCGGTGATCTTTTCAAGGCCGCCGCCGATCCAGCGGATCACCAGCTGCATGATCCCCAGGTAATAGAGGATCGATATGAGCGCGGCGAAAAACACGATCGTGGGCAGCGCGGCGATGGCAAAGCTGCGCCCGCCGATCTCGGGATCGGCGAGCGGACCGAACAGAAACGCGACCCCCGCCTTGGCATAGCCGAGCAGATGCTCGACCACCGCCGCCGCGCCCTGCAGCGCCGCATTGCCTGCCGGCACATAGAGCACCAGCGCGGCAAACCCGGCCTGCAGCGCAAAGGCGGGCACCACCACGCGCAGCCGGATCGCCCGGCGATTGGCCGAAAGCGCCACGGCGAAGAGCAGGATGAGCGCCATTCCGGCGAGGCTGGTAACGAGGCGCATCGCGGGGAGGAACGCTCCATGGCAGGTGGAAAGCGTTCGTCTTAGCGGGATTTGGCCTTGGGTCAAAACCTCGCTATCGTGCCGCCGATGAACGCATCATCCCCTGCCACGCCGGTCATTCCCCGCTCGCTGTTCGCTTTCTCGCTGCTCTATGGCGGGCTGGTCGTGCTGGCGGGCGTGCTTGGCACCAAGATCGCCGCGCTCGGCCATTGGCCGCTACTCGGCGATCTGGCGGTGGAAAGCGGCATTTTTGCGTTCCTGATGCTGGTGGTGATGGCCAGCGCGGTGGCCGAACTGTTCGGGCAGGATGTCGCCAACCGGCTGGTGCGCTATGGCTTCGTGCCGCTGATCGTCTCGATGCTGCTGCTCACTCTGGTGATACGCGCGGTCCCGCCCGCGCCGTTCTGGGGCGATCAGGAGGCGTTCGCGCGGCTTTTGGGGCAGGGCGCGCGGATGCAGTTTGCCGGGCTGATCTCCTATGGCACCTCGCAGACGCTCAATGTCTATGTGTTCTCGCGGCTGGCGGGCGGGCGCGGGCGCCTGCTGCTGCTGCGCGCCTGGATCGCCAGCCTTTTGAGCCAGGTGGTCGACACGCTGATCTTCATCACCATCTCGTTTGCCGGGGTGCGCGACAGTGCGGGCGTGCTGCTGCCGATCGGCGAGATCATGGGCGGGCAGATCATGGCCAAGCTGGTGCTGTCGACCCTGATGGTGCCGCCGCTGATCTGGGTGTTCGTGCGGCTCGGGCGCTGGCTCGACCGCGCGCGGTAATGCGCCCCGGCGGCCCCCACCCTTGTTGCGATAACGCTGCATCTGGTCCAAAGCGCGGGGCATCATGACCGAGCCATCCGACACCGCGCACTATCAGGCCATGCTCGCCAAGGCCGAAACCTTGACCGAGGCGCTGCCGTACCTGCAGCGCTATGCGGGCAAGACATTCGTGGTGAAGTACGGCGGCCATGCCATGGGCAGCCCCGAAGCGGCGCAGGATTTCGCCGAGGATGTCGTGCTGCTCAAAGCGGTCGGAATCAATCCGGTGGTGGTGCACGGCGGCGGGCCGCAGATCGGCGCGATGCTGACCAAGCTCGGCGTCGAATCGCGCTTCATCGATGGCCTGCGCGTAACCACCAAGGAAACCGCCGACATTGCCGAAATGGTGCTGTGCGGCGCGATCAACAAGGAGCTTGTCGGCTGGATCGCCAAGGCGGGCGGCAAGGCGCTGGGCATCTCGGGCAAGGATGCCGGGCTGGTCACCGCGACCAAAGTCACGCGCACCGCGCGCGATCCCGATAGCAACATCGAAAGCGTGGTCGACCTCGGTTTCGTCGGCGAACCATCGAAGATCGATCCGACGATCATCCACACCGCCAGCGCGGCGGGCATGATCCCGGTGATCGCGCCGATCGGGGTGGGCGAGGACGGGCATACCTATAATATCAATGCAGATACGATGGCGGGCGCAATCGCGGCGGCGCTGGGCGCGGCGCGGCTTTTCCTGCTCACCGACGTGCCGGGGGTGCTGGGCAAGGACAAGCAGCTGCTGACCGAGCTGACCCCTGCGGACATCGCGCGGCTGGCTGGGGACGGCACGATCAGCGGCGGCATGATCCCCAAGCTGGAAACCTGCGTCCACGCGGTCGAGGCCGGGTGCGAGGCGGCGGTGGTGCTCGATGGCCGGGTGCCGCATGCCATGCTGATCGAAGTGTTCACCGCGGGCGGCGCGGGCACGATGATCCGCAACGGCTGAATCACCATTCCGCAGGGCGGGGTTGTTGCTCTCTCCATGCCCTCTCGTCTAAGGCGGCGTGAGATCGCTGCTTAAGGCCCGTCTGCCGTTCAAGGATTGCGCCCAATGATGCTCTACACCCTGATCTCGATGCTGATCTATCTGATCGAGATTTATTCGACGGCGGTCATCGTCCAGGTCGTGTTGGGCCTGTTGATTGCATTCAATGTGGTCAATCTCCACAATCCGGCGGTCAGCGCGATCTGGAAGGCGCTCGGCGCGATCATGGACCCGGTGCTGAACCCGATTCGCAGGCTCCTACCCGATACCGGGGCGATCGATCTTTCGCCGATGGTGCTGCTGATCGGCTTGCGGCTGCTGGTCATGTTTCTCAGCGGGCTCGCCGTTTCGGCGGTCTGATAGCCCATGCCAGCGGACATTATCGACGGCAAAGCATTCGCGGCGCGGCTGCGCACGCAGGTGGGCGCGCTGGCCGGCGACTTCGAAGCCGAGACCGGGCGCAAGGCCGGGCTGGCGGTGGTGCTGGTCGGCGAAGACGCGGCCAGCCAGGTCTATGTCCGGGCCAAGGGCAAGCAGACGCTGGAAGCGGGCATGGCCAGCTTTGCGCATCGCTTGCCCGCCGATACGGCCGAGGCCGAACTGCTCGCGCTGGTCGAGGCGCTGAACCGCGATCCGGCGGTCGATGGCATTCTGGTCCAGCTGCCGCTGCCCGCGCACATGGACGAGCAGAAAGTGATCGCCGCGATCGATCCCGACAAGGATGTCGATGGCTTCCATGTGATCAACGCGGGGCGGCTCGCGGTCGGCCAGCCCGGATTCGTGCCGTGCACGCCGCTGGGCTGCCTGATGCTGCTGCGCGACAAGCTCGGCGCGCTGGCGGGTCTGAATGCGGTGGTGATCGGCCGCTCGAACATCGTCGGCAAGCCGATGGCGCAATTGCTGATCGCCGAAAGCTGCACGGTAACCATCGCGCACAGCCGGACCCGTGATCTGCCCGAGGTCGTGCGCCGCGCCGATATCGTGGTGGCGGCGGTGGGCCGCGCCGAGATGATCAAGGCGGATTGGCTCAAACCCGGCGCCTGCGTGATCGATGTCGGGATCAACCGCGTGCCTGCCGCCGAAGATGGCAAGACGCGGCTGGTGGGCGATGTGGATTTTGCCGGCGCGCTGGAAGTCGCCGGTTCGATCACCCCGGTGCCGGGCGGGGTCGGCCCGATGACGATCGCGGTGCTGCTGCGCAACGCGGTGGTGGCGGCCTATCGCCGGGCCGGACTGGCGCTCGACGCTTCGGCGATCTGACGCGCGCTCACCCCTAACCCCTCCCGCCAGCGGAGGGGCGTACCTCGCCTCTTATCCCCCCTCCCGTTCGCGGGAGGGGTCGGGGTGGGCATAGTCTTCCTCTGCCTTTCCATTGCCCCAAGCCTGCACTAGGCTACCCGCCATGAAGCGCCTGATCCCGTTTGCCTTGCTGGCCCTTGCCGCGCCCATTGCCGCCAGAGCCCAACCGCGCGGCGGCGCTGTCAGCCTGACCCCGATCGGCAATCCGAGCGCGCTGATCGCGGCGGAAGTCGCGTTCGCGCGGGCCGCGCGCGAACGCGGGCAATGGACCGCATTCGCCGAGGCCGCCGCCGAAGGTGCGGAAATGTTCGTGCCGCAGCGCGTGCTTGCCAAAGCGTGGCTCAAAGGCCGCGCGAATCCGGCCAAGCCGCTGCAATGGCAGCCGCACGCCGCATGGATCAGCTGCGATGGCAGCGCGGGGGTGACCTTCGGCGCGGCGCAAGGCGGCGAAGCTGCTGCGCGAGGCGATGGCTGGTTCTCGACCGTGTGGCAGCGCCAGAAGAAGGGCGAATACAAATGGGTGCTCGATCAGGGCGGCGATCTTGCCGACGCCATGCCCGCGCCCGAGTTTCTTGCTGGAAAAGTAGCAGAGTGCCCTGTGCGCGCCCCCCGCGGTCCGGCAGCCGCCGAGGCGAACGCGCCTCGGCCCGCGCGCCGCGATGCTGCCCCGCGCCCGCGCCCGCTCGCAGGTCCCATCCCGCCGCTTGCCGCGCCGCCCGGGTCTGACAGCAAGGACGGCCAATCCAACGATGGCACGCTTGCCTGGCGCTCGACCGTGCTGCCCGGCGGATCGCGCGAATGGACAGTGTGGCTCTGGCAGGACGGTAAGATGGCGCAAGTGCTGCGCCGCACCGAGATCGCCCGGAACGAAGGCTGACGAGAGTGCTCGAACTGTTCATCTCGGCCTTCGCCACGCTGTTCGTGGTGATCGATCCGCCCGGCTGCGCGCCGATCTATGCCGGGCTCACCGCAGGTGCCACGGCGCGCGAGGCGCGCACCATGGCGCTGCGCGCATGCCTCATCGCCAGCGCCATTCTGGTGGTCTTCGCGCTGTTTGGCGAAGATCTGCTGGGCGCGCTGCATATCGAGCTCGACAGCTTCCGCATCGCGGGCGGCATCATGCTGTTCCTGATCGCGCTCGAGATGGTGTTCGAAAAGCGCACCGAGCGCCGCGAAGAGCGCGCCGAGAAAGTGCGCAGCGCCCAGCCGCAGATCGAGGATGTCTCGGTGTTCCCCATGGCCATGCCGATGCTGGCCGGGCCGGGCTCGATCGCTTCCGTCATGCTTTTGACTGCAAAGGCCCACGGATGGCCCGAAACGCTGGTTATTCTGGCCGCATTGGGCGCAGTCATGCTGCTCAGCCTGATCGCGCTGATCGCCGCGCGTCCGCTGATCCGGTTTCTGGGCGCGCGGGTAGAGGCTGTGGTGACGCGGCTTTTGGGCGTTTTGCTGGCGGCGCTGGCCGCGCAATTCGTGATCGACGGGATTCGCGCGCAGTTCTGACTTTGGCGCGCTAATGCCGCGCTAACCGCGCGCTATTGCAGCGTTACGCGCCCATCATCGCTATCGCGCCGCCCGAAGAACTGCATCAGCTGCACCAGCAGCTCGCAGCGCGTGGCGAGATCGTCGGCTTCCAGCAAGGCCTGCTTGGCGGCGGCGTCGAACGGCGCAATCTGCGAAACGCCGTTGATCAAGGACTGATCATCGAGCCGCGCAACCGAATCCCAATCGACCGAAAACCCCTGCGCATCGGCGAATTTGCGCGCTTCGTTCTCGAATGAGGCGCGCTCGACCGCGCTCAGGCTGGCTGCCGCATCATCGACAATCAGCTCGGCTTCGATCTGGCGAAAAAGCGTCCCCACATCGAGCTCGCGCACCATGCGGAAACGCGAGACTCCTTCAAGCAGGACATTGAAGCCGCCGTCGTCAAGCGCTTCGACCTCACCGATTTTCCCAATGCAGCCAACGCTGTAGAGCGGTGCGCCGTGGTGCGGCGATTGCGGCTGGATCATTGCTATCTGGCGGTCGCGGGCAAGCGCATCAGACACCATCGCCCGGTAGCGCGGCTCAAAGATGTGCAGCGGCAACTGCAGCCCGGGAAACAGCAGCGCGCCGGTCAGCGGAAAAATCGAAAGCCGCATTTTACAAATCGCTCCAGCCATGGGTCGTCACCCGAACAAAACCGCCGACAGCTTGCGCCGCGTCGCCGCTGCCCAAGGGTCCTCGAGGCCGACCGCCTCGAAGATCTGCAGCAGCCGCGCGCGCGCCGCGCCCTCGTTCCACTGGCGGTCTGCGGCGATCATCGCCAGCAAAGTCGCCGCCGCGCCGTCGCGGTCGCCGCTGGCATAAAGCCCGTTGGCCAGCGCCAGCCGCGCATCCATGTCCGCCGGGTCCGCCTCGGCGGCGGCGCGCAGCGCTTCCAGCGCGGTCGGCTCGGGCGCATCCTGCGCCAGCGCGAGCGCCGAGCGGGCCTGCGCCAACGCCGGATCATCGGCAATGGCGGGGGCGAGTCCGGCCAGCACTTCGGCTGCTTCGGCCCGTTGTCCCGCTGCCAGAAGCGCCCGGATCAGGCCCGAATGCGCCGCCGCGCTTTCGGGCGCGATCTCGGCGATCTGCGAAAAAATGCCCACCGCGCGTTCGCCTTCGCCGCTGGCGAGCACATCCTCGCCCAGTTCGAGCAGCGGCGCGATATCCTGGGCGGGTGCCTCGCCGGCAGTGACCGGCAATTGCGCGAGCAATTGATCAAGCGTCTGGCGCAATTGCTGCTCGGTGCGTGCGTTGGTCAGATCGGCCACCGGCTGGCCCTGAAACAGGGCATAGACCGTGGGGATCGAACGCACCTGAAACTGCGCGGAGATGAACTGCTCCTCATCGACATTGAGCTTGGCGAGCACCACGCCCTTGCCTGCATAATCCGCCGCCACTTTTTCGAGCAGCGGGGTCAGCGCCTTGCACGGACCGCACCATTCGGCCCAGAAATCGAGCACGACGAGCTTGGTCATCGATGGCTCGACCACATTCTTGCGAAAGCGATCGACCGCTTTCTGCTCGTCGAGATTAAGTCCCAGGCTCGCCACTATGCTTCTCCGAACAGGCATTGATGCCTGAGCGGTATCATGTGGGAAGTGGGGTCCATTCGGCAAGGGTGTTGTGGGGCAGATCGGCGCTACCGCCCGTTTCGCTGTGGTGCCCGGCGGTGAGCGTGTTTTTGCAGTTGCGCCCTCAATTCACTGCCGCTATGAGCGCCCCTCACCACGGTCGCAGGCTGATCCAGTCGGCGGCATGAAACGCACGAGCGGGCGTAGCTCAGTGGTAGAGCACGACCTTGCCAAGGTTGGGGTCGAGGGTTCGAATCCCTTCGCCCGCTCCAGTTTTCTCCCAGAAAACCAACGGTTTGAACCTCGCGAAGCTCGCGAGGACCTGGTGACAAAGCTCTCGCTGTTGATCATTGTCACCACATTGTCACCAGTGCGAAGACTGCTCCGGGCATCTCGGGGAAACTCCCGGCGAGAGGTTGAAAATTTCCGCATCATTTCGGGCTTCGATGAAGCGGCAGCGCAATGGCGCTTCATTCCCACTGGCTCGGTGACTTTGGCGTGGATCGCCGTTCGGTTCATTCCAGACCAACAAACTCATGTCAGCAACGGCTAGCGGGCTTGCCGCCGCAGAACCACTCGCTCGCATAAGCCGCTGATCCCTAGGCGCGAAGCCTGTCCTCTTTCAATCAACCCGTGAAGGGTCCGCTACGCATCCGCGTGCGGCCGCAGCGGTGCTGCGGTGATTGCGGCCAGCCCCCGGCCTGTGGGGCGACTGTCGAGCGGGGTG
>CAZGWR010000022.1:0-61443 GCA_964529505.1 uncultured Novosphingobium sp.
AATCAATCCCGCTTGGGAATCCCCTATCGATTCAGTCTCATCAGGACAGACTCTAAGGGTGGCCGCAGGCGCCAGCATCGGTACAGTTGTGGTATGCCGTTGTATTGACAAAAAGGAAAAAGCGCCTGCCCGTGATGGTTTGATCGTTTTGAGCATGGGCGTTTTCGCAAAGGGAGCGCAAAGCAAAATGGCAACGAAATAAACTTGGTCCCACATGCAATCATAGCCTATCTTTGAGTTACTGTGCTTCGGACGATGGGAGGTGACTATGCGGGGGGCGCGAGTTGCGTTCGCGGGGATGATCCTTGCGGTCGGATTCGTATCGGGTTCGCCCGCGCTAGCCCAGACCGCCGAGGTTCGCGGGGTTTGTGTTCGTTTTGGGTGCACGCCTGCGCAGGCGCGGCAGGTTTTTGCGACACTTGATGGTCAGTCTGGTCGTCTAGCGGCGCTTTCGCGCCAAAACGGTATTTCCGAGCGGGTTTTGCGGGCGATCGGGGCGGAGCTTGGTCTGCGTAACCCGACCTGGGACGCGGATCGTTTTTTGACGGTGATCACGGCGCGTGCGGCAGAGGCAGCGAAGCTACAGACGCAGATCGCTGGTTTGCGCCAACAAGTGATGCAGTTGGCAGATGGACGGTTGCGCACGCCTGCAGAGGCCGCGCTGGAGCGCGCGCAGGCGGCCTTTGCGGCGGGCGATTTGCTTGCAGCTGAATCGGCATTTTCGACACTGAAGGTGCTTCGCGCCAGTGACCTTGAGGGCGCGCAGGCGGCATGGCTGGAGGCGGTTCAGGCCGAAGCGCGGGCGGCGTTTCTGCGTGGCGATACCGCCAAGATGGACGCTTTGCTGACCGAGGCGCGGGCGTTCAAAGGGGCGCAGCGCGCGCGTGAACAACGTGAGGAATGGCAGCTTGCGATGCAGCAGGCGAGCTATTGGTTTCAGATCGGCTATCTGCAAGGCGACAATGCGGCGCTGGCAAGGGCGATCGTGCTATACCAAGAAGCGGCGCGGCCGCTGACGCTGCGCGATCTAGTTGCGCTCGACCGGGCGGACGCCCAGAATAGCTTGGGCGATGCGCTCTGGGCGCTCGGCACTCGTGAGAGCGGGACGGCGCGGCTTGAGGAGGCGGTAGCGGCTTATCGTCTGGCACTGGGGGAACTGACGCGCGAGCGCGTACCGCTCGAATGGGCAACGACTCAGAGTAATCTGGGCAACGCGCTTCAGTCGCTGGGCGAGCGAGAGCGCGGGACGGCGCGGCTTGAGGAGTCGGTAGCGGCGTATCGTCTGGCGCTGGAGGAGCAGACGCGCACACGCGTGCCGCTCGACTGGGCGGGGACACAGAATGGTTTGGGCAATGCGCTTTGGACGCTCGGCGCTCGCGAAAGCGGGACAGTGCGGCTTGAGCAGGCGGTAGCGTCTTATCGTCTGGCACTGGGGGCACTGACGCGCGAGCACGTACCGTTCGAATGGGCAATGACTCAGAATAATTTGGGCGCTGCGCTGCAATCGCTGGCCCAACGCGAGAGCGGGACGGCGCGGCTTGAGGAGGCGGTAGCGGCTTATCGTCTGGCACTGGGGGAACTGACGCGCGAGCGCGTACCGCTCGAATGGGCAACGACTCAGAGTAATCTGGGCAACGCGCTTCAGTCGCTGGGCGAGCGAGAGCGCGGGACGGCGCGGCTTGAGGAGTCGGTAGCGGCGTATCGTCTGGCGCTGGAGGAGCAGACGCGCGCACGCGTGCCGCTCGACTGGGCGGGGACGCAGAATGGTCTGGGTCTTGTGCTTCAGGAGCTGGGCGAACGCCAGAGCGGGACGGCGCGGCTTGAGGAGTCGGTAGCGGCGTATCGTCTGGCGCTGTCGGAGTTGACACGTGATCGAGTGCCGCTCGATTGGGCGCAAACGCAGAATAATCTGGGCACTGCGTTGCGATCGCTGGGCGAACGCGAAAGCGGGACGGTGCGGCTTGAGGAGGCGGTAGCGGCGCATCGTCGAGCGCTTGAAGAGCGGACGCGGCCACGTGTGCCGCTCGCCTGGGCGCAAACACAGAATGATCTGGGCACTGCGCTGCGATCGCTGGGCGAACGCCAGAGCGGGACGGTGCGGCTTGAGGAGGCGGTAGCGGCTTATCGATTGGCGCTTGAAGAGCAGACACGGCCACGTGTGCCGCTCAGCTGGGCGCAGACTCAGAATAATCTAGGCACTGCGCTTGCTTCGTTGGGCGTGCGTGAAAGCGGGACAGTGCGGCTTGAGGAGGCGCTTGTTGCCTATCGTCTGGCGCTGGAGGTTATGGGAGCGGACAATGCCTTATACCATAACGACATCATCGAGCGTAACATTCAGAATGTGCAGAATATTATTGCAGAAAGACGTAGTGTGATGAATCCTGCACATTAAGAATTGAGAGTTTATTTTATGACTATTGACGCAAGAACGAAATTTATTTTCGGCTCAATTATTGTCACTATTTTAGTTGCATTCGTTCCAATTGGATTCCTCGTCGACAAAAATGCAAGCTGGATTTCTAGAATTGTTTTAGCGGCTTTGGCACTTGCGCTAACTTCTGCAGCTATTTTCGTCAGCGATGAGTTTTCAAACCAAGCGGGACAGCAGAGCTGGAAAGACTTCGTAACTCTCCGCATGGGCGCATTTTTGTTGCTGGCGTTGCAAGTGGTCTTTGGTTTCCTCACCGACGCCGTCGGTTTGATGAAGCCTACCGAAGCCGTCGAGGATGAGCCGCTGCTGATTCAGCGGGCCGTTACAAAGACGGCTTCGCTGATCGAGGGTATTGCTCGAGACACACGTTCGACAAAGCAAAATACCGACGCAATCAAAGAAACTACCGATCGGACTGCCAATAGCTTGCAAAAGGCTGGCATTATTCCCGACAAAAACAGTGTTTTAATTGAGGAGGGCATTAAGGGCGTTTGGGGGACGGACTCGTGCAGAATTAAGTATTCGTTCGCGTGGCAGGGGAAGAGCTTGTTGGTTAAGGAGCTTGACCCCTTTGCTGGAATGGGGGCCAAGGATTTTCTGTTCATCGATCCGAACAGCACGACGGCAATCCTTGGCGGCGTGGCTCAGCCAGTTCTGACAGTCTCAGAAAAGAGCGGACTGCACAAATCATCTTACGTAACATTTACCCTCATCGATCACGGGGCTTTTCAAGAACTGATCTGGGATAGCCGGAATGACGACCAGCCGACATTGACTTTGGAGCGGTGCCTATGATCCTCAGCGGCCTCTGGCGTTTTGTGCTCGCTGGCGCGGTTTCGGCCGCAATACTTCTACCTTCGGCTGCCAATGCACAAAGCGCCGAGGTTCGCGCGGTTTGTGTTCGTTTTGGGTGTACGCCCGCGCAGGCGCGGCAGGTATTTGAGCTGGTAGATGGGCAAAGCGAGCGGATCGCACAATTTGCAGCGGCGCAGAAGGTTGATCGACGGACGCTGCGGGCAGTGGCACTGCAGCTCGGAGCCGCAAACCCTTCGTTGTCGCCAAGTGAGTTTCTGCGGCTAGTTGAGGTCAAGGCGCGTGGAACAGCTGCCGCGCAAGCGAAGATCGTAGCGCTGGGCGAGATGGTTGCCAAGCTTGACCCCGGCGAGCTCCGGGTGCGGGCGCAAGCGGCTCTGGCGCGCGGTCAGAAAGCGTTCGATACAGGACGTCTTGACGATGCGACGAGAGCGTTCGGTGAGTTGGAGGCGTTGCGGTCGAGCGATTTGGCGCAGGCGCAGGAAGCATGGAAAGCGTCAGTATTTACTCAGATGAAGGTTGCTGCGCTGGCAGGGGAGAATGAGCGTACGGATCAATTGGCAAACCGTGCAGTACAAAATTTAGCTGAGCGTGCGCAACATGATAAATGGGAGTTTATGTTAGCAAAGGCCGATAATTGGCAAGAAGTTGGCGACATTCTTGGACGTAACGACTCGCTAATACGGGCCATTGACATTTATAGATATGAAGTTTTACCGTTATCGCCATCTGATATTAGTCCCGTTGATTGGTTGCAGACCCAAAATAATCTAGGTTCAGCGCTTGCTAAACTTGGTGAGCGTGAGCATGGTACAGTGCGGCTGCAGGAAGCGGCGGACGCTTATAGCCTCGCCTTGAAGGAAATAACTCGGGATCGCGAGCCGCTTGCTTGGGCGCAGATATCAGGTAATCTCGCGGTAATACTTATGATCGTTGGCCAACGAGACAGCAGCGCGGTGTACTTAGAGGAAGCGGTCAAAATATTTCGAGCGACGCTGGAGGAATATAGGCGCGAGCGAGTGCCGCTCAAGTGGGCGATGGTTCAGGGTAATCTTGGGGTTGCGCTTCAGGCGCTTGGCGAGCGAGAGAGCGGGACGGCGCGGCTTGAAGAGGCATTGGTAGCCTATCGCCTAGCGTTGGAGGAGCAGTCGCGGGAGCAGGAGCCATTCGACTGGTCGTCGACGCAATACAATTTGGGTGCCGCGCTTCTGGTGCTTGGCGAGCGAGGGAGCGGGACGGGGCGGATTGGAGAGGCAGTGGCAGCCTATCGTCGAGCGCTGGAGGCGCTGACGCGCGAGCGGGTGCCTTTACAGTGGGCAAAGGTTCAGAATGGTTTGGGTGCCGCGCTCCAGGAACTAGGAGAGCGGGAAACCGGGACGGCGCGGCTTGAGGAGGCGATTGCGGCCTATCGTCTGGCGCTGGAGGAGCGGACGCGCGAGCGGGTGCCGCTCGACTGGGCTATGACGCAGAATAATCTTGGAAACGCGCTCTTCCATTTGGGTGAGCGTAAGGGCGGGATAGCGCAGTTTGAGGAGGCCGTGGCGGCGTTTCGTCTGGCGCTGGAAGAGCAAACCCGCGAAAGTGTGCCTTTTAGCTGGGCGAAAACACAGAATAATATTGGCCGTGCGCTTACCAAAATTGGCGGTATAAAGGCAGACGAAAATCTTGTTATACAAGGAATTGGGTCATTTGGGCTTGCATTAGAGGAATTTAAACGAAGTAGTGCCCCACTTTATTGGGCGTCTGTACAGAACAACATGGCTAACGCGCTTTCACAAATTGGTGAAATTAGGAACAGCCCGGCGCAAATCGAGGAGGCGCTGGTGGTGTATCGTCTGGTACTCGAGGAGTTGACCCGCGAACGAGTGCCGCTCGACTGGGCTATGACGCAAAATAGTCTGGGCGCTGCGCTTCAGGCGCTTGGCGAGCGAGAGAGGGGGACGGCGCGGCTTGAGGAGGCGGTAGCGTCGTATCGGCTGGCGCTGCAGGAGTGGACCCGCGAGCGAGTGCCGCTCGACTGGGCGAGGACACAACACAATCTCGGCAATGCGCTTCATGCGGTTGGCAAGCGGGAGAGGGGGACGGCGCGGCTAGAAGAGGCGGTTATCGCTTATCGTCTGGCTCTTGAAGAGCAGACACCGGCGCACGTACTGCTCGACCGGGCTGCGACACTGACCAATCTCGGCAATGCGCTTCAGGACCTGGGAGAGCGGGAGAGCGGGACGGCGCGGCTTGAGGAAGCGGTATTAGCGCATCGTCTCGCACTGGAGGAACGGACGCGGATAAGCGTACCGTTCGACTGGGCAGTGATACAGAATAATTTAGGCAATGCGCTTGTATCAATCGGTAAGCGTGAGCGTGGGACGACGCGCCTTGAGGAAGCGGTTGTGGCGTTTCGTCTCGCTCTGGAGGTCATAACGCCAGACAATGCCGCATATGTCCACGGCGTTGTGGTGAGTAATCTTCAATCTCTGCAGGTACTCATTGCGGAACGGCGCGCCGAAGCAAACAGGTAGAGCAAATATACTTCAAAGTTCCGCCGGCGCATTGCGAGAGTGCTGCCAGCGATGTCAAATGGCAAGCGGCCGCGATCATGACCCATCCTATAGATTATCGCGTGCATCCGAAAGCAGACGGTACCGCTGCGCGCGCCACTGCGCTTGCGGTGATCCTGCCGCAGATCGAGGCAGCAGCCACGGGCCAACTCGGCAAGAAGGGTAAGCGGGATCTGGAGGCTGCCTTGCGTTTGAGGACGTTGCCCTGATGATTGCTGCCCTTTGGTATGGAGCGGCGTGTGACGGATGACGTTGTTGGAGTTTCGGCGGGCGATACGACCGGTCGAATGAGTGGTCGCATCACCGTGATCGATCGAGTTTCAGGCCGCCGATACTGGACGGTCGAGCAGAAGCTGTCGATCTTGCGTGATGCCTTTGGCGCTGGCGGTTGCGTCCGCACGGCGATGGATTTGCACGAGGTTTCGAGCGGGCAGATTTACACTTGACGGCGGCAAGCGATGTCGGGCAAGCTGACTGGCAGGTCGATGGCAATACCTGTTCTTCCGGCATCCGGGCCGATGTTCGCCGAGGTCAGCATTTCCGATGCGGTGACGACGGCACCGACCTTGCCGCCGTCCCCTGAGCTGGCCAGCGCCCCAACCAAGATCGGGATCGAGCTGCCTTCGGGCGTCCGGCTGACCGTCGATTCCGGCGTTGATGCCGATGCTCTCAGGCTGGTGCTCTCGGCACTTGGGCAATGACCGCATTATCATTTCCAGGGATGACTCGCACGGGCGCTGCCATGGTTTGGCTGGCGTGTGGGGCGATGTTCGTTTGCAATTCGAACGCCCACTTGTTGCTCGTTTCCGGTTGTTTTGAACATGGTGGTGACCGTCACCGCGCAAAGCAGCGTGTAGCCATAAGAAAGAATCTGATTGTGGCGAGCTGACGGCATGGGGCATTTACCAGTGGCTTTGACTGTTGCCGACGTGGTGGTCCCCATAGGCGTAATCGTCCGTCTGCAGTGCGGCTGGGGCATGACCCGAAGGTGCCACACCAGCGTTGCTCAGGTCGCTCGCATCCCACTCTAAAATGGTCGCCCGCACCGTGTAGAACCGTTGCGTTTGGCCGCCGATACGTTGCTTGCGCTTGGGCCGCCCGCCATCGCCGGGAACAAGAAAGCCATGGGCTAGCAGGACTGTTGCCGCTTCCTTCGGATCGAACCCGATCAGGATTTCGGTCCAGCCGCTATCGTGGAACAGGTAGCAGGACTTGCCCGGCTCGATATCGTGCAGAAAGCCCAATGTTGAAAGCGAGCGAGCCTCGCCCTCCCGATTGCTAGACGCTGCCGCGCCATCATCCGAATCGTCGCCATAGAATGAATGGCCCTTGGCTTTGGGTACGCTGCCAAACCGCGATTGCCCGGCCTGTATGGCATTGCGCACCCGCTCCAGTATCTGCCGGTGCTCCCGCAAGCCGGTACGTCCGAACCCAGCCGCCCAGGCATTGAAACAAGCCAGAGCAGCCGCCTCTGCCTCACCGGCCCGCCATGGCACGATACCAAGCGCCGCTGCCATTTCCCCGGCGGCAGCGACGGCAGCAAAGCGAGCTGCACCGCGATTGGCCTGCCCGCTGTCCCCTTCTTGCGTGGCCCTCGCCACGAAGGCCTTAGCGAGGCGCTTGGCCTCGCCCTCCCAATGCGCAGGATCAGCGATCAGGCCACGAACGAAGGCAGGCCCGGCGTGACCATAGTGGGCAGCACAGGCCGCTTTGATCGCATCGGAAAAGGCGGCTGGACTTGCGAGCTTGTGCAGCGTTTCCCAAGCCCCCATGCCCGCGCCTGCATCAGCAGGCAGGTCAAGAAGGCGAAGCTCTTGCCCGGCCATCGTCCGCTCGCCTCGCTTCGCGGCGCGCATGTGATCGGCCAAGCCGATTTCCCCGGTGCTTAGGACCATGACCCGCCATTCAGCCCGGCGGCGCAAGGCCCCGCTCTGTTGCGCCCGCGCCTTGCCTTGGCCACTGGCGAGCGCATAGGCCGCGCTGCCCGCCTCTTGGGGGTCAACAAGCGCCAGCTCGTCCAAGATCAGCAGCGTTTCGGTATGGCCATGGGCGACGCCCTCCAGAGCGTTCCCGGTGGCCCGCCAGCTCGAAGCGAAGCCCAGCGAGCCGCCGCCACCCCACACACTGCCCGCAGCCATTGCGAGTGACGTTTTCCCGGTGCTAGACGACCCCCGGAAGTGGACGCCGCCGCCCTCCATATCCAGCCAACGCATGATAGGCCCGACAAAGGCGAGCGATATGGCGAAGGTCAGCAGATTGTTACCCGGAGCGAGCGCAGCCAGGTCGCGTTGCCAGCCGCCCAGACTGCCCTTTTCCCGATAGTGCAGGGCAGAGGCCGCGCCGTCGAAATGCACTGGCTCTGCACCCGGCGGCGCAATCACGGCATTGGGCAGGACGAAACGGCTGGCATCAACCCAACCGGTCCTCTCTGCCAGGGTGAGGCGAGCGCTATGGGTGACGGCCCGAAGGAAGCGAATGAACCGATCGCTTTGGCCTGTGGCGGAAAGGATCAGCATCCCCGCGCCCGCCAGCTCGGCCCGCACCGCGCCAGCATCGGACGCCAGCGCCGCGCGCTTGATGGTCCTACGTTTTTCCACCCCGTCGCGGTCCCGGAAGCGGATCAGCAGACCCCAATCACCGCCGTCCCCGTCGCGCGCCTCGCCCACGATATCGAAGGGATCAGACAAGCGGACCTCCCGCGCGTCCGCCCCGTCTTTGCCCGGCTCTTGCCAATACAGGCCATCGTCATCGAGCGCATAGCCGAATGGCATATCCAGCCGCCCGGCGCTTGCGGCCTCAACTGCGGCCCCGATCAGCGCCAGCAAGTCAGCTTGGGCAAAGTGTAGAGGAAACGGATCGGCGCAATCCCATGCCGCTGGCAAGGTGGCGGGGAGCTGGACAATGGCCGCACCTTCCGCCCCAGCAGCCAGTGCAGCCTTTCTGACAGCTTGCGCGGCTTCGCGCCCCGGCGTGTCGGCATCGGGCAGGATGGCCACCCTGCGGCCCGCCAGCGCCGCCCAATCGGCTTTGCCGACTGCCTTTGAGCCGCCAGACCATGACGCCACTGCGAGGCCCGGAAACAGCCTCGCAGCCGCGTCCGCTGTCTTTTCGCCTTCGACTATCAGGACGGGCGCGGCTGGAGCCAGGGCGAGCCGGTCAAGCCCATAGAGCGGGCGAGGGACAGGCGGCGCACCCCAGCGCCAGCCGCACCGGCCAGCGTCACGCCAAAGCGTTTGCGGCAGGATTTCCTTTGACCCGTCCGGCTTGTCGAAGCGGCAAACAAAATGGATCAGCTCGCCGCGCGCATCGCAATAGCGCCACGTTGCAGACGGCTTGCCATGGTGATTGTGCGTGGCCCGCGCGTCCGGCGCATCGGCTGGAATAGGGCAGACCCATTCACCCTTGGGCTTGGGCGCGGCCTTGCGCTTCGTCTCGGGCACGTCTCCGGCTGGCGTGTCATCACCAGCCGCAATGGACTTCGACACGTTGGCGAAAGGATCATCGGGCTTGTCGTTTATGCCCATGGGGAAACACCCATCGATTCCGCCAGCCGAATGCAGGCCTCGCGCTGGGGCAGGCCCGAAACGAAGGCGGCAAGGCTAACCAGGTCGCCGCCGCCGTCCCCGGTAGCGAAGTCAGCCAATCGGCCTGTCGAGACGTTCACCTTGAAGCTGCCCAGCCGCTTGTCCGGCCGCAGCGGGTTGCGGGCGACATACTCTTGGCCTTCCATCCGGCCTTCGGGGAGCAGGCCCCGAACGACCGCAAAGGCATTGGCCAGCGCTGCACGATTGACCCGCCCGAAGTCGATACGGCCCGAACGCACGGCCCCGCTGCCGCCGATCACCGGTCGCCCTCCAGCAGCTTGTGCAGGGCATGAGCGGGGATCAGCGTCCGGTTGCCGATCTTGACGGCCTCCAGCCGCCCTTCGGCAATCAATTGATAGAGCCGCGTCCGGCCAAGCGACGTGACCCGGCTGGCCTCTTTGATCGAATAGGCGAGAGGCGCGCCCGATGGTGTGTCGTTCATTTCCCAACTCCCTTGTTCATGGGAGTTCGGATCAGTACGCACCGTTATGGGGCTAAGGTGATATCAATTTTTGTCCCGGTGGAACCGGTGGAAGTCTGACAACTGGAACGCGCCATATCTTGCCGCAGCTTCAGCCTTTTGCTCGGCCCGGTTTATTGTGTCTGCAACCCAATTTGGCCAGAACACAGTCCGCTCCAGATCAAAGCCTTGCCGGTCTTCGTCGGCATATCGCGCGGATAACACTTCGACAGCGGCAGACGCGAGATGAAGTACGGGCTTGCGCTTAGACCAAATGGCCCGGATCGCATTGCCTTGCTCGATACCGTTTCGGTCCGCGTATGATTTTGCGAGCTGCCGCGTGGATGCCCCAAGACTGCGGCGTAATACTGAAAAAATTATACCATCGCCGGGTATTGAAGCCAATTGTCTCCGATCGAACCACTCGCCTGCGCGAAACGCATCAAGAACGCGCCTGTCAAATTGCACGAGCTGCGGCGTAAGCCGATTCGGCTTGCCGAGATCAAAGGGCAGGACCGGCACGCTCTCCTTGCGGAAGCGCCGCCGCGCCCAAAACCATTGGTTTAGCAAGCGGACTCCCGGCTGGGGCCGGTGCGGCATCGCAACCCAGGCGAGAATTTGCGCACCGGCCACCAAATCCCGATCATCAAGCCTGACTTCATGCCGCTGGGGAGAATGAACGTCCGCCACTAATGCCGCTCACCGGCTGGCGGGGGTGCGGGGTAGCCACACGCGCGCGAATTTTTCTGCATCGGGATCGGCCATTTCTGTTCCCATGTTCCCGAAACCGCCCGAAGCCTTGGGAACAGGCTGGCACCCCTCAAAGGCAAGGCTTTCTGCCTGTTTGATAATGACTGTTCCCATGTTCCCACTGTTCCCTTGCAATTCATAGCTTCCGGAACGCTGTCCGGAAAATGGGAAAATATTCGGCCGGAAAACTGGACGATGCGCATGATCGCAAACCCGGCCCGCGATTGCGCCCGGATCGGGCCGCCAAGGCCATGGGGCGAAGCTGTGCAGCGTTTGGGTGAACGAAGGCCCCAGCAGCTCGGCTGGCCTCTCCCGGCCTGCCTGTCTCCGCCATTTCTGCCCGGCCGTCCCGAATTTCGCGATCCAAGAAAAAACCCTGTCGATGAGAGGGACAGTGGTTGAGCGACCCTGCGAGTCTCCAGACTTTTGACTACCCCCCCCCCCGGAGCTGCGCACCGGGTGTGGCTGCCTGCTGCCGTCGAACCGCCGTGAAATGCCGCGCGTGTGGGGCTCCCCTACGCCTCCTAAACCCGCTGGATTAGGAAAGTTCTTGTGACATCACAAAAATCATAATATGTGATCAATCGTGATTTATTGGAGATGGTATGATTCTGGCTGAACACATTCGTAAAGCAACCAGGGATGCTCTCCCGCCCGCGTCGTTCCGGCTGCTTGATGCCATCCTGAAGCATGCAGTTCAGTCTGGCTCGGATGCGTTCGCCGCCACAGCAATAAAAGCGCGCGTAATTGAAGATATTGAGGCGCTGGAAGGGAAACGCATTGACCGGGACGCGCTTCGTCAGCGCCTTCAGACAATACGGAATCTTTTGCGTGACTCGCCAATCCTGCAGGTGCAAGGCGAGCCGATCCTCACGGTCAAATCAGCGGTAGAAACATTCAGCCTGCGTTGGGCTGAAGGCGCCGCAGAACAAATGGGCCTGGACCGCACCCGACAGGCGGTGATGGCCTCCGGCCGCGAGGACTATGTCTCAAACGTGGGGCTGATCGAACCGGTCGAAGCCAACTTTGAAGTTCCGACCCACAAGGTTTTCGTCAGCCATAACTGGGAAATTGAGGCGATAAATCAGATACTCGACAGCTTCGTTGATGATCTTCGCGAACAGCTCCGCAAGCCGCCTGCCGCCTTCGCGGGGAAATTCGCGGTCGAAATTCATTACGACCGGCATGGTGCAATGAATGGTGGCGCGTCCTGGGACGATCAAATGGATCGCCTTTGCCAGCAATCATCTATGGCCATTTTCGCTACCAGCAACGGTTGGTGCCATAGCAAACCTTGTCAGCGCGAAGCGGATCACTTTCGGCATAGGCCAGCGGTTGGGGGGCACAACGCATACATACAGGTGCAGCTATGCAATCGCCGCTCGGAACTCACCGAGCCTTATAAATCCCATCCTACCTATCCCCAGTTTCTTGCCGACTACACGAAGTTCGAGAACCTGCTCGATATCAGCACTCTCGATGTTGCAAAGCGCATGAAGTTCATCGAGACTGTGCGCGATCAAATATTCAGGTTTCTCGCTGGCCTGCCTGGCCCGCCGACCTCGGATGAGCCTCGCCGCGTGCCCGATTTGAAAGCGAGGCTCCTCCGCCAGAGCCACATGCCAGACGTCACGTCGGGCCGCCGCGTTACAGGCGAATTCACGCAAGGCGAAGGCGATGACCGAAAATCGATCGACGAGGGTCGCTTGCCCGCAGTTGACACGCTTTACAAGTGGGCGACCAGCAATGATGCCCCAAACCGGATGGTCGTGCTTTTAGGCGGCTTCGGCATGGGCAAGACCACGACTGTCCAGGCCCTGCACGAGCGGCTTAGAAATGGCCTGGCAACGGAACCGACTCTTCCAACCCCCGTCTATCTTGATTTTCGTCGCCTGATCCCGATGGCCGAGACGGGCAAGGCAATTGGACTTACGCTCGCCGAATTGGTGCTGCAATCCCTCCATCTCGATGCCCGAAGCAATATCAAGGCTGACGAAGTGCTTCGCTTCATTCGAAGTGAGCCATGCGTCGTGATCTTCGATGGTCTTGATGAAGTCGGTAACCGCATTGGCCGCGAATACGCGGCGCAGCTCTTTCGGCAGTTTCTCGAACTTGTTCCGGCAGAGGTGCTCGCTTCGGAAGCCAAGTCAGGTGCGGCTGATTGGTCTGCATGCCAGATTCGATTGATTCTTACGTGCCGGACCCACTTTTTCCGATCCCTGCGCGAGCAGAATTCGCTGCTCTCCGGCGCGCACCGTCGGCCGCTGCGCAGCGTAGTTCTCGAAGCGCTGAACGACCAGCGCACACCGGCAGCACCAGCGGGTATGGACGTCTATTACATGGCCCCTCTAGGCATGGCGCAAATCAAAGATTTATTCGAACGTCATTTGGGTGAAGATGAAGGGGCATCCGTCTTTAACCTGATTGCCGGGATCCACGACCTACCGGGTCTCGCGTCCCGCCCGATCATGGCCCGCTTCATCTCTGAAGTTGCCGGGCAATTGGTCGATCTGCACAGTGCGGGCAAACCGATCAACATTGCCACGGTATATGAAGAATTGTTTCTTCAGACGCTGGAACGCGACGCCGAAAAGCGGCCACTGCTGTCAACGGTGGATCGTCGGGACATACTTTGCGCACTCGCAGTGCACTTCCACTGCAAAGGACATAGCGCCCTCGATGCGGATACGCTGGAAAAATGGTTCGATGGCTTCGCTAAGCAGCATGATGGCATTATGCTTGTCCTTCAATCGGGAGCAGCAACGACACGCAGTCTGCTGCATGTCGAAATCGAGAACGCAAGCCTGCTGGTGCGTGGCGCGGACGACCGGTTCAGCTTCGCGCATACGTCCTATTACGAGTATTTCCTCGCATTGGGCCTGGTCGAAGCAGAAGACGCGGCAGCAATTGCGCAGTTCTGCGTTCGCCCAATTAGCGAGGAAACAAGAGCATTCGTCCAGGCAATCGCAATCAGGGACGGGCGGGAGCGCGAACTGGCCGATCGCTGGGCGTCGCTGTTGCGATCAAAAGCCCCTATGCTTGTGCGTCGCCTAGCCTTTGACATGATCGCGCATGACGGAGCGAATCCATTCATTCCCAGCGCGAACCTTAGCCAATTCAACTTGATTGGCTGGAAGTTTCCCAAAGGAGTTGCGTTGTCACAGATTGATTTTTCCGAGGCCTGCCTGAACGGCATCGACGCGCGCGGCGCCAGGTTCAGCCAGTGCAACTTTGCTGGTGCCGTAGTTGCCAATGCTCGGTTGGAAGCATGCCGGTTTGATGATGCCAGAGGCATTCCCAAAGGTATCGCCACTGTGCGGTTTGTTTCGACGCGATTGCCACAGCCTTGGCTGGATGAAGCCATGACCAATGAAAAGAGCCGGTGGGAGCAGCCAAACTTTGCTGGCAGCCAAGTATGCCTTGTTGATGCTTTTTTGGCGGTTGGCTTCAGCCCTGATGGGCGCCATGTTGTGACCGCGTCTTATGACCGCACGGCGCGGCTGTGGGATGCCGAAAGCGGCACCTTGCTACTTACCCTCAAAGGGCATGGAGGCGCGGTCAAAAGTGCCAGCTTTAGCCCTGATGGGCGCCGTGTGGTGACCGGGTCTGGCGACGGAACGGCGCGGCTGTGGGATGCCGAATGCGGAACCCTGTTGCTCACCCTCGAAGGGCATGGAGGCCAGGTAAATACTGCCAGCTTCAGCCCTGATGGGCGCCATGTTGTGACCGGGTCTTTTGACCACACGGCGCGGCTGTGGGATGCCGAAAGCGGCACCCTTTTGCTCACTCTCGACGAGCATGGACGCACGGTCAACAGTGCCAGCTTCAGCCCTGATGGGCGCCATGTGGTAACCGGGTCTGGCGACAGCACGGCGCGGATGTGGGATGCCGAAAACGGTACCCTGCTGCTCACCCTCAAAGGGCATGGTGGCGCGGTCAACAGTGCCTGCTTCAGCCCTGATGGGTGCCATGTGGTGACCGGGTCTGATGACAGCACGGCGCAGCTGTGGGATGCTGAAAGTGGCACACCGTTGCTGTCCCTCAAAGGACATGAGGGCGCGGTCAACAGTGCCAGATTCAGCCCTGATGGGTGCCATGTGGTGACCGGGTCTGATGACAGCACGGCGCGGCTGTGGGATGCCAAAAGCGGCACACCGTTGCTGTCCCTCGAAGGGCATGGAGGCGCGGTCAACACTGCTAGCTTCAGCCCTGATGGGCGCCATTTGGCGACCGGGGCTTATGACCGCACGGCGCGGCTGTGGGATGCCGAAAACGGCACACCGTTGCTCACCCTTGAAGGGCATGGAGGCAGGGTCAACAGTGCCAGCTTTAGTCCTGATGGGCGCCATGTGGTGACCGGGTCTGGCGACCGCATGGCGCGGCTGTGGGATGCCGAAAGCGGCACCTTGCGGTTCACCCTCGACGAGCATGGAGGCACGGTCAACACTGCCAGCTTCAGCCCTGATGGGCGCCATGTGATGACCGGGTCTAGCGACAGCAAAGCGCGGCTGTGGGATGCCGAAAACGGTGTCCTGTTGCTCACCCTCGAAGGGCATGGCAGCGCGGTCAACAGTGCCAGCTTTAGTCCTGATGGGGGCCATGTGGTGACCGGGTCTGACGACAGCATAACGAGGCTGTGGGATGCCGAAAGCGGCACCCTGTTGCTCGCACTGGACGGGCATAGAGGCCCAGTCACCACTGCCAGCTTCAGCCCTGATGGGCGCCATGTGATGACCGGTTCTCAGGACAGCACGGCGCGGTTATGGGATGCCGAAAGCGGCGCCCTGCTGCTCACCCTCGAAGGACATGGAAGCAGGGTCAACACTGCCAGCTTCAGCCCTGATGGGTGCCATCTGGTGACCGGGTCTGACGACAGCACGGCGCGGCTGTGGGATGCCGAGAGTGGCGCCCTGCGGCTCACCCTCGACGGACATGGAGGAAGTGCGGTTTACAGTGCCAGCTTTAGCCCTGATGGGCGCCATGTGGTGACCGGTTCTCAGGACAGCACGGCGCGGCTGTGGGACGTCGAAAGCGGCGTCGAGTTGCTCACTCTCGAAGGGCATAGAGACTGGGTTTGCAGTGCCAGCTTCAGCCCTGATGGGCGCCAAGTGGTGACAGGGTCTTTTGATAGCACGGCTAGGCTATGGGATGCCGAAAGCGGCTCTTTAAGTCGTACGTTTGTGGGGCTGCTGGAAAGCTGGGTCAACCTGGCTCCAGGCGGTACCGTTGAAGCCCATGGACCGAATCTTTGGCGCTATGTCGCCTGATCGCATGAGAGAAATAATAGCCGACTTTGAGATTGCGCGATTGCTCCGACTTCACCCACTCTCTTCTTTTGCTCTCTTGATCGGCACAATTTCCGCGCCCTTGCGCAGCGTGTCGAGATGGTCGCCCCACCATTGGGCCATGGCCACCCGCTCTTGCCAGTGTGCGCCGCGCGTGTAGGCCGCACGCACCTTGTCGGCATCGCCATGGGCAAGCGCCCGCTCGATAGCGTCCGGGTGCCACTTGCCGCTTTCGTTCAACAGCGTTGCGGCCATTGCACGGAAGCCATGGGCGGTCATTTCGTCGGTGGCATAGCCCAGCCGCCGCAGACCCGCGTTCAAGGTGTTCTCGCTCATTGGGCGGGCGCGGGTGCGGACAGACGGAAAGACATAACCAGCCGGGCCGGTGAGGGCATGAAGCTCCCGCAGAATCGCCAATGCCTGCCGCGACAACGGTACGCGGTGATCCTTCCGCATTTTCGTTTTCTCGGCTGGGATGGTCCAAAGCGCGCCGTCCAGGTCGATTTCCTCCCACCGGGCGTGCCGCAGCTCACCGGGCCGCACAAACACATGGGGAGCCAGTTGCAGCGCCAGACGGGTAAGCCCAAGGCTTTCATAGCCGTCTATGGCCCGGAGCAGCTCGCCCACCTTCACCGACTCAAGAATCGCCGCGTAATGCGTCACCTTTCGCGTTGCCAGCGCCCCGCGCAGATCGCGTGTGGGATCGGAGGCTAGCCGAGCAGTCGCCACGGCATAACGGAACACCATCCCGGCGAGCTGCAATGTCCGGCGAGCGCTTTCCAGTGTGCCCTTGGCTTCGATCTTGCGGGCAGCGGCCAGAATGTCGCTCGGCTCAATCTCGCCGATAGGTAAGCTCCCCAGGGCGGCATTCAGCCGGGACAGGAGATATTCGCTCCGCTTGGACGTGGCGGACGACCAGCCGCCTTGGCCGTCGCTCTTTCGCTTGGCGCAATATTCTGCGGATATGATGGCAAAGGTGTTCATGGCTTCGGCCTGTTGCCGCACCTTCGCACGTTGCTTTTCCCGCGATGGGTCTTTGCTGGCGGCGAGCTGCTGGCGGGCTTCGTCCCGGCGCTTGCGTGCATCGGCCAGACTCACTTCGGGATAGGCACCGAAGGCCATCAGCTTCTCTTTGCCTGCCAGCCGATACTTGAGTCGCCAGAGCTTCCCACCGGCTGGCGTCACCAGCAGATAGAGGCCTTCCCCGTCTGCGACCTTGTATTGTTTCGGTCCCGGTTTCGCTTGCCGGATTGCAACGTCTGTCAGTGCCATGGCCTGCCTCGCATACCCCCAAGGCTGCACTCGCTACCCCCAGCCTCTCTTGGCTTCCCCCAATCATACCCCCATCGGCTGGCGGCTAGATATGGACGCGGGTGTACGAATGTGGCCTGATTTGCGCAGAATACCTTGGTTTTTGGGGGTTTGTCCAGACAGATACGGACGCGGCTGGACGGCCAAATGGAGCGGGTAGCGGGAATCGAACCCGCCTAGCTAGCTTGGAAGGCTAGTGCATTACCACTATGCTATACCCGCGCGTGATGTGCGCTTGCCATGATCGGTGTCTGCGCGTCAACCTTGCTTGCGCTGCGGCGCGTCAGGTTAGTGCCCGGCAAAATCCATCAGCGCGTCCACCTTAACCCCGGCGTCGCGCAGGCGGGCTGCGCCGAAGAGATCGGGCAGGTCGATCACGAACAGCGCATGATCGATCCGGGCGCCGGCGGTGCGCAGCAGTTCGGCTGCGGCCAGCGCGGTGCCTCCGGTGGCGATCAGGTCGTCGACGATCACGACGTGGCTACCGGGGCGAATGGCGCCCGGGTCGATCTCGAGCCGGTCGCGGCCGTATTCGAGCGCATAATCGACACCGATCGTCGGGACCGGCAGTTTCCCGGGCTTGCGCACGGGCACGAAGCCAAGCCCGAGTTGCGCGGCAACGGCTGCGCCGAAAATGAAGCCGCGCGCTTCCATGCCGGCGATGGCTTCGGCATTGGCTGCCCTGGCCCGCTCGGCAAGGTGGCGGACGCAAGCGGCAAAGCCATCTCCGTGGCTGATCAGCGTGGTGATGTCGCGGAACAGGATCCCGGGTGAGGGGAAGTCGGGGACGGCGCGGACCAGCGCCTTGAGCTCATCGACAGTCATCATGCCCCGCCTTTTATCGGCGCCAACGAAAAAGGCCACCGTTGCCGGCGGCCTTTGTCGATTTTCATGCGGTTTGCAGGCTCAATGCAAATTCGACCAGACGTTTTTCTTGGCAAAGTAGGCCAGCACGGTGGCGAACAGCAGGAAGCCCAGCACCGCCCAGCCGGTCTGCTTGCGCTTGTCGAGCTTGGGCTCGGCAGACCACGCCAGAAATGCCGAAACGTCGGTCGACATTTGCTTGACGCTGGCGGCGGTGCCGTCGCTGTAGGTTACCTGCCCGTCGGACACGAGCGGGGCGGGCATCGCGAGGTTCAGGTTGGCGAAGTAGGGATTGTAGTAAAGCCCATCGGGTGTCTTCGCGTCGGGGAACTTCTTGAGCAGCGCGGCGGGCTGCTCCTGATATCCGGCGAGCAGCGAGCGGACATATTGCGGGCCACCATGACGCGCCTTGGTGATCAACGAGAGATCGGGCGGCACACCCTGACCGGCATAATAGACTGCCGGAAACGGATCCGAGGGCAGATTGGGACGCTCGCCGCGATCGCCGGTCTTGGGATCAAAGGTCTGCGCTTTGGCGGGCCAGTTCTTGGCGATCGCCTTCACTTCGGCCTCGTTGTAGCCGATCGCGGCCAGATCGCGGAACGTAACATGCTTCAGGCTGTGGCAGTTCGAGCAGACTTCCTTGTACACTTGGAAGCCGCGCTGAAGCTGCCGCTTGTCAAACGTGCCGAACGCGCTGTCGAACGAGAAGGCCACTTCCTCAGGATGCTTGTGGAACATTTCCTCGGCGGTTTCGGGCACCTCCTCGGTCATCGCGACATAGGCGCCGTTGCCAAATGACCAGAAGAGCGCGACCGCAAAAAACAAGCCGACAAGGGGACCAAACAGACGGACCATAACAATTCTCTCGCAAGGTTGACGCTTTGGCCGGATCAGGCGGTCGCAGGCGTGCCGCTGATCTCGGGACGGAGCACCGCGCTCTTGTCCTTGCCGAGGACGGCTTCGGTGATCGAGAAAGGCAGCGGCTGCGGCTTCTCGATCGAGGCGACGATCGGCAGGATCACCAGGAAGTGGAGGAAATAGTACATCGAGGCGATCTGCGAGATCATCACGAAGGGTTCGGCAGCCGGTGCGCCGCCGCAATAGCCCAGCACCAGCACGTCGATCACGAGCAGGTAGAAGAACTTGCGGAACAGCGGGCGATAGTGGCCCGAGCGCACGGGGCCATTGTCGAGCCAGGGCAGGAAGAACCACACCAGGATCGCGCTGAACATCGCGAGCACGCCCATCAGCTTGGCGGGAATGAACAGGAAGTCATAGGTGAAGGCGCGCAGGATCGCGTAAAACGGCCAGAAATACCATTCGGGGACGATGTGCGCGGGCGTCGAAAGCGGGTTGGCAGGGATGTAATTGTCCGGATGGCCCAGCAGGTTCGGTGCGAAGAACACCAGCGACGCATAGACGATCAGGAACACGCCGAGCCCGAACCCGTCCTTGGCGGTGTAGTAGGGGTGGAACGGAACGGTGTCCGATTCGGTCTTCACTTCGATGCCGGTGGGGTTTGACGAGCCCGGGATATGAAGCGCCCAGACATGCAGGATGATCACGCCCAGAGTCACGAACGGCAGCAGAAAGTGCAGCGAGAAGAACCGGTTCAGCGCGGCATTGTCCGGCGCGAAGCCGCCCAGCAGCCACTGCTGCAAAGGCTCGCCAACGAGCGGGATTGCTGAGAACAGCCCGGTGATGACCTTGGCCCCCCAGAAGCTCATCTGACCCCAAGGCAGCACATAGCCCATGAACGCGGTCGCCATGACGAGCAGGAAGATGACCACGCCGAGCAGCCAGATCATCTCGCGCGGCGCTTTGTAGGAGGAATAGAAGAACCCGCGGAAAATGTGGATGTAGATCACGATGAAGAACATCGACGCGCCGTTGGCATGGCCATAACGCAGCATCCAGCCCCAGTTCACATCGCGCATGATGTGCTCGACACTGTCGAACGCCACACCCGCATTGGCCGCATAGTGCATCGCCAGCACCACGCCGGTGATGATCTGCATGACCAGCGCAAAACCGGCGAGCACGCCGAAATTCCACGCATAATTGAGATTGCGCGGCACCGGATAGCCCGCGCCGACCGCGTTGTAGACGAAGCGCGGGAGCGGCAGCCGCTCATCGAGATACCGCATCAGCGGATTGACCGGCTTGTATTCGTTTGCCCAGGGGAAGCTCATCGGTTCAGTCCTCAGCCAATCTTCACGACAGTGTCGGAAGTGAATTCATGCGCAGGCACTTCCAGGTTCTTCGGAGCCGGGCCTTTGCGGATGCGCGCGGCAGTGTCATAAACCGAGCCGTGGCAAGGGCAGAAATAGCCGCCGAACTCGCCCTTGACCTCGCCCTCGCTCGCGCCCAGCGGCACACAGCCGAGATGCGTGCACACGCCCATGGTGATCAGCCAGTTTTTCTTGCCCGCCGTGGTGCGCTGCTCCAGCGTTTGGGGATCGCGCAAGGTTGCCACGTTCACTTTATCGGCGGCGGCGATTTCGGCGGCGGTCAAGTTGCGCACAAACACCGGTTGCTTGCGCCAGACGGCCTTGATCGACTGGCCTTCGGCAATCTGCGAGATGTCGATTTCGGTCGAGCTTTCGGCCAGGACATCGGCCGATGGCGCCATCTGCGCCACCAGCGGATAGAGCGCCGCAAGGACACCCACACCGCCGACGCTGACAGCGGCTATGTTGATGAAATCACGTCTCCGCACACCATCGCCGGAAAGATGCGCCGGATCGATGCTCGCCTCATTCGCCATTACAATGTCCTGCTTGCTGCCGCTGCGTATACAATGTGGATAGGGTCGATGTATCTGAACATTCAAAATGCGGGAATATACCCCAAGGTACGGAGGATGCCTACGCGCCTTGGTTAAAAAGACGTGGGCCGCCCGCGCGTCGCGCCTGATAGACGCAATCCCGCTCATTTGCCAAGTGCCTTTTTGCGGCGGCAGAAGGCCGGAAATGCGCGGGATTCGGCGCGCTTTCCCGCCGCTTTGCGACCCGTTCGCAGGCAGGAGCGGATGCGCGCCCGTCCGGCAGGTCACCCGCTCCGCTCTGCCGCCGCCGCTTCGGCAAACCCTGCACCTTCGGGCCAGCAAGGAGCGGCAAGCCCCATGACTTTGAACAGCGCGCCCATCTGCCGCTCGCCCGCCAGCCGTTCCAGCGCCGCGCCGACCGCGTCTGCCTGCTCCGGTGCGGCGCGGACCAGCGCCTGCGCGCGCGCGCCGATGCCCATGGCGCGCAGCCAGGCGCCCTGTTGGACAGTGCCGAGCCAGCGCGCGCCCAGCGCCTGCGCGACCTGCGCCAGCGCGTGAAAATCGACATGCGCGGTGAGATCGGCCGCGCCCGGAAAGTCCAGCGCGCCGACCCGGGCATGCGCGCGCACCGCCTGCAGCGTGCTCCCGAGCTGCGCTTGCGTGTGGCCATAATCGATGATCAGCGCCGCGCCGCCCTGCGCCGCCAAGCGGCGGGCGATCTCACCGGCAACGCTCGCGGCAGCGGGTGAGGTTTCGAGGATCGCACCCTCGGGTGCGTCGGCAAATTGGGCCGGGATCGCCCTATCGAGCGAGCGCTCGCCGGCCTGCGCGACCAGATCGGTGCCGGTCCACCCGATCATTCGCTCGCGCCAGCCGCGCGGCGTGCGCACCAGTTGGCGCACAGGGAGCGCATCGAAAAATTCGTTGGCGACCACGAGCAGACAGCCCTCGTCCGGCACCGTCGACAGATCACGATGCCAGGCGGCGGCAGGGAACGCAGCGCGCTGGAGCGCCGCGAGCGCAGTGCTGGCTTCGATAAAATGGACCTGCGGGTCGAGCCCGAAGCGCCGTGCGGCGGCCAGCGCATCGCGCGCCAGCGTGGCGCGGCCGGGCCCCAGCTCGACATAATGCACCGGAACCGGCCGCCCGGCGCGAAGCCACATGTCGGCGAGCCACAAGCCGATCAGCTCGCCGAACATCTGGCTGATCTCGGGCGCGGTGATGAAATCGCCCGCCGTGCCCAGCGGATCGCGCGTGTCATAATAGCGCGCGTTGGATTCGGCCATGTAGTGCGCCACGGTGATCGGGCCGGTTGCGGCGATCAGCCGGGCAAACACCGCCTTGAGCCCGCCCTCTGCCAAGTCCGGTTCCTTTATGCTGCGGCGGGCTTGACCGAAACCGACAAGGGCGAACGGAGCAGCCCCCGGCCCATGAAGAACAGCCCCACGGCCATCATCGGCAAAGTGAGCCACTGTCCCATCGAAAGGCCGCTCGCCCGCGCAAACTCGACCAGCTGCGCATCGGGCTCGCGGTAGAATTCGACCGTGAAGCGGGCCAGCGCATAGCCCAGCGTAAAGGTGCCGACCAGCAGGCCGGGCCGCCAGCGCGCGCGCGTGCGCCAGAACATCGCCAGCAAGATCACCGCGAGGACCAGCCCTTCGAGCACAGCTTCATAAAGCTGGCTGGGATGGCGCGGCAACGAACCTCCGCCGGGAAAGGTCATGATCCAGGGCATCGTGGAATCGGTCACCCGGCCCCATAGCTCGCCATTGACGAAATTGGCGCAGCGGCCAAACAGCAGGCCCGTCGGCACGCACACCGCGATATAATCGCACGCGCGCACGAAGTTGATCCCACCGCGCCACGACACCCACGCGATCGCCAACACCGTGCCGATGAGGCCGCCATGAAAGCTCATGCCGCCTTCCCACAGCTTGATCAGGTTTTGCGGGTGAGTCAGCAGTTCGGGTGCGTAAAAGATCGCGTAGCCCAATCGGCCACCCAGAATGATGCCCAGCGTCGCGTAGAAAAACACATCGTCGGCATGGCGCTGCGCCATCGGCGCGCCGGGCTGCCGGATCATCCGCCCGAGATGCCAATAGCCCACCACGATCCCTGCAAGATAGGCCAGACTGTACCACTTGAGCGTGAAAAAGCCGAGATCGAGCGCAATCGGCGAAAGCCCCAGATCCTCCCAGTGCAGCGGCCCATGCCCGGCCACTCCGGCAGAAACCGCTGCTGCGGCAGCAGATAGTGACAGCACGCGCCGAACTCCCTACATGTTTTCGAACGGATCAAGTCTGATGCCCCGCTGGCCGGTCCATGGGGCGACCTTCGCCCCGCCTATTGGCACAGGGCCAAGGTTGCAGGCAAACCCGAATAGCGTGAAAAGGGCCTCATAAGCAGGTCCAAGGGAGAGTGGAACGCCGATGTTGACGCAGCTTGATCACGATATTGCCCGGGTGATGGACGGGCTGACCGCGCCGGGTGCGATGCTTCAGACCGTGCCATTCGCACGTTTCGGGCGCGAACTGCCGATGCTGGCGGCAGCCCCGCCGAGCTTGCCGGGATACTTTGCCTATTTCTGTGCGCAGCACGGCGCGCGCGAATTCATCGTCGATGGAGCGATCCGCCTTACCTTCGCCGAGACGTATGCCGCCGCGCGCGTGGCGGCCGGCGGGCTGGTCGCCGGCCACGCGCTGCAAAAAGGCGAGCGGGTCGGCATTGCCGCGCGCAATTCGGCCAATTGGATCATTGCCTATATGGCGGTGCTGATGGCGGGTGGCTGTGCGGTGCTGCTCAACGGATGGTGGCAGGGCGAGGAACTGGTGGACGGCATCGACATGGTCGGCTGCCGGCTGGTGATCGCGGATCGTTCACGCGCAGACCGGCTTGGCGGTCACACGCATGGCACCGAAATCCTGCTGTTGGCGCATGATTGTCCGCCGGCAGAAGGCCTCGCGTCGCTGACGGCTAAAGGTGGCGATGCGCAGACCCCGTTGCCGGACGTAGGACCGGACGATCTGGCCACGGTGCTGTTCACCTCGGGCTCGACGGGCAGGTCCAAAGGCGCGTTCTCGGATCATCGCGGCGTGGTGCAGGGCACGTTCAGCTATGTCGCGCAGAGCCTGCTGGTGCTGGGTGTGATGACCGCGCGCGGCGTGGCGCCAGCGCCCGATGCGCAGCCGATCGCGCTGGTCAATGTGCCGTTGTTCCATGTCACCGGCGAAGTGCCGCTGATGCTGCAATCCTTTGCGATCGGCCGCAAATTGGTACTGATGCCCAAGTGGAACGCGGTTCACGCGATGGAACTGATCGAGCGCGAGAAGGTCACCTATTTCGTCGGGGTGCCGCTGATGAGCTTCGAGATTGCCACGCATCCAGACCGCGACAAGTATGATCTTTCCACCTGCGTGACTTTGGCAGCCGGCGGCGCGCCGCGCCCGCCCGAACATGTCGAGCGTATCCGCCATGCATTGCCGAGCGCGTTTCCGATCATCGGTTATGGCCTTACCGAAACCAACGGCGTCGGCTGCGGCAACTTCAACGAAAACTATCTCGCCAAGCCCAACAGCACCGGCCCCGCGTCGCGCCCGCTGGTCGATCTGGCGATCCTCGATGATGCTGGTAACACACTGCCCTCGGGGGAGGTGGGCGAAGTTGCGATCCGCAGTGTCGCGAATTTCCTCGGCTATTGGGACAACCCCGAAGCGACTGCAGCCGCCATCATGCCCGATGGTTATTTCCGTACCGGCGACCTTGGTTATCTCGATGCCGAAGGGTATCTGTTCATCGTCGACCGCAAGAAGGATATCATTATCCGCGGCGGCGAGAACATCTCGTGCCAGGAAGTTGAAGCGGCGATCTACGCGCACGAATGCGTCGCCGAGGTCAGCGTGTTCGGCCTGCCGCACGAGCTTTACGGCGAGGTTCCGGTCGCGGTCTATCTCACCAAGGAAGAGTGCGCGGTGAGCGAGGAAGAGCTGCGCGCGTTTCTGGGCCAGCACATCGCGCCGTTCAAGATCCCGCTCAAACTGTGGGAAGAACAGAACGCCCTGCCGCGCCTTGGCACGGAAAAAGTGGATAAACGGGCGCTCAAGGGCATTTACAGTGCGCAGTGGCAAGGGACGGGCAAGGGGTGATGCTGTAAGCTCACCGTTATGCTTGCCAGTCGGTCCCTATGATTCTCCCCCGTATTGCCAGCCAGCGCGCGATCATCGATCGGCGCGCCGTGGCCGATGCGATCGCGGCGCTGGTCGCGGCGGACGGCGCAAAGGCGCGGCCCGCCGTGGTCGAACTGCTGCGCGCGGCGCTGGCGGGCGGGCGCGCCGAGCTGGCGCGGCGGCTGACCGACAAGCCATCGCACGGCACCGAATGCGCGCAAGGGCAATCGTTTCTGATCGACCAGCTGGTACGCGTGATCCACGACCATGTGGTGGGCCACGTCTATCAGGCGAGCAACCGTTCGACCGGTGAGCGCATCGCGGTCATGGCGGTCGGCGGCTATGGGCGCGGCGAAATGGCCCCGCATTCGGATGTCGACATCGCCTTCCTCACGCCGACCAAGCCGACGTCGTGGTGCGAGCAGGTGATCGAGGCGATGCTCTATTTCCTGTGGGATCTGGGGCTCAAGGTCGGGCATTCGAGCCGCTCGCTGGCCGATATGGTGCGCATGGCGCGCAGCGATCTGACGATCCGCACCGCGCTGCTCGAAGGGCGCTATGTGTGGGGCGACCGCCCGCTCTACGAGGAAAGTGTCCAGCGTTTCTGGAGCGAGGTGGTTACCGGCACCGAGCGCCAGTTCGTCGCCGAAAAACTGGCCGAGCGCAGCGCGCGGCACAAGCGGCTGGGCGACAGCCGCTATGTCGTCGAGCCCAATGTGAAGGAAGGCAAAGGCGGCCTGCGTGATCTGCACACGCTCTACTGGATCGGCAAATATATTCACAAAGTGCGCGATGCCAGCGAACTCGTCGATGTCGGCTTGTTGACCACGGCGGAATACCGGGCGTTTCACCGTGCGGAAAACTTCTTCTGGGCGGTGCGCTGCCATCTTCATGCGATGACCGGGCGCGCCGAGGACCGGCTGACGTTCGATCTGCAGCGCGAGCTGGCGATGCGAATGAATTTTGCCGACCGGCCGGGCAAGAGCGCGGTCGAGCGCTTCATGCATTACTTCTTCCTGCAGGCCACGCAGGTCGGCTCGCTCACCGGCATGTTTCTGGCGCAGCTCGATGAGCAGTTTGCCCGCCAGAAGCTGGGATTTTTCGCGGCCCTGCGCCAGCGCCGCAAGCGCAAGATCGGCGTGTTCCCGGTACAGGCCGACAAGATCAGCGCGGGCGGCGACGACTTTTTCCGCCAAGACCCGGTACGCCTGCTCGAGATGTTCGTGGTTGCAGACCGCGAGGGCATGGAAATCCATCCCGAAGCCATGCGCCTCGCCCGCCGCGATGTCGCCCTGATCGATGCCGACGTGCGCAAGGACCCGCGCGCCAACGCCCTGTTCCTCGACCTGCTGACCAGCCGCCATGATCCCGAAACGGTGCTGCGGTGGATGAGCGAGGCGGGTATTTTCGGCCGGTTCGTGCCGGATTTCGGCCGCGTGATCGCGCAAATGCAATTCGACATGTATCACCATTACACAGTCGACGAACACACCATCCGCGCCATCGGGCTGCTTTCGCGGCTGGAAAAGGGCGGCGAGGCCGAACAGCATCCTTTGGCCAGCGAAGTGATTGGCAAGATCGCCTCGCGCCGCGTGCTCTACGTGGCGACTTTGCTGCACGATATCGCCAAAGGGCGGCGCGGCGATCATTCGGTGCTGGGCGCCGAGATCGCGATGAAGCTGTGCCCGCGCCTTGGCATGTCGCCGGCCGAGACCGAACTCACCGCATGGCTCGTGCGCTGGCATTTGCTGATGAGCGCAACCGCGTTCAAACGCGATCTGGCCGATTACAAGACTATCGCCGACTTTTCCGCAATGGTGCAAAGCCAGGAGCGGCTGCGGCTGCTGCTGGTGCTGACGGTGGTCGATATTCGCGCGGTCGGCCCGGGCATCTGGAACTCGTGGAAGCGCCAGTTGCTCAGCGATCTGTTCATGTCGGCGGAGGAAATGCTCCGGCTGGGCCACAAGCAGCATGGCCGGACCGAGCGCATCGCCGCCAAGAAGGCCGCTGTGGCCGCGCTGCTCAGCGAGCGCGACAATCTGATCGGCACCGTCGGGCGGCAGCTTGGCGATGCCTATTGGATCGCCGAACCGGAAGACATTATCGCGCTCAATCTTCAGCAGATGGACCGGGCGATCGACGAGCCGCTGACGATCGAGGCAACCTGGTATCCCGCGCGCGGTGCCACGCTGCTGACGGTCCTCGCTGCAGACCATCCGGGATTGTTTTACCGGATCGCGGGCGGCATCCACCTCGCCGGCGGCAATATCATCGATGCGCGCATCCACACCGCGCGCAATGGGCTGACGGTCGACAACTTTCTGGTGCAGGACCCGCTGGGGCGGCCGCTCAACGAGCCGGGCCAGATCGCCCGGCTCAAGACCGCGATTGCCGATGCGCTGGCCAACCGGGTCAAGCTGCTGCCACAACTCGCCGCGCGTCCGCTCGCGCGCCCGCGCGGCGAAGCTTTTGAGGTCCAGCCGATCGTGATCTTTGATAACAAAGCCTCGAATCGGTTCACCGTGATCGAGGTCGGCGCGCGCGATCGGCCCGCCCTGCTCAGCAGCCTGGCGCGCGCGCTGTTCGATGCGCGCGCGATCGTCCATTCGGCGCACATCGCGACCTACGGTGAGCGCGCGGTCGATACGTTTTATGTCACCGATCTGCTAGGCGACAAGATCGAGGCGGAAAGCCGGATGCGCACCATCGAGAAGCGCTTGATCGAGGCGGCGGAAGTGCGCCGGGTAAAGATAGCGGCCTGAATTTCATTCCCCGCAGCGGGCAATGCGCCTATTGTTGGGACCATGACCCGAGCTCCGACGCTTCAGCCGCAATATCTCTCTGGCCGCCTACTGCTGGCGATGCCCGGCATGGGCGACGAGCGCTTTGACCACGCGGTGATCGCGATGTGCGTGCATGACGAGCACGGTGCGCTGGGCATCGGGATCGGCAGCCCGCGCGAAGGGGTGACTTTGCATGGCCTGCTCGAAGACATCGGCATCGATCGCGGCGTTGCCCCCGATGTGCCGATCATGAACGGCGGGCCGGTGGAAACCGCGCGCGGGTTCGTGCTGCACTCGGCCGATTGGGGCGGCGCGGGGTCGGTGGTCGTCGCGCCGATGTGCGCGCTGTCGGCCTCGATGGATGTGCTGCGGGCCATCGCCGAAGGGCGCGGTCCTGCGCAATGGCTGGTCGCGCTCGGCTATGCCGGATGGGGCGCGGGCCAGCTCGAGAGCGAGATGCGCGGCCACGGCTGGTATGCCGCGGCGGGTCGGCGCGAAATTCTGTTTGATACCCCGGTCGAAGCGCGTTGGGCCGCCACGTGGCGCGCCGAAGGTATCGATCCCGCCCATCTGGTGAGCCAGACCGGGCGGGCTTAAGCTTAACCCAGCCGCGCCAGCACCTGCTCCCGCCCGATCAGCGGCAACAACGCTTTCATGTCTGGCCCATGATCCAGCCCCGTCAGCGCCTGGCGCAGCGGCATGAACAGCGCCTTGCCCTTGCGCCCGGTCGCCTCCTTGAGAGCTCCGGTCAGTGCGCTCCACGGGTCGCCCGCCCAATCGAGACCGGCGGCAAGGACCGCGGCCTGCGCCAGAAACGCGCGCGTGTCGTCATCGCACGCGGGCGGCGTGATCGGCCCGGTGACCACCTGCCACCAGCCCGCCGCCTCGTCGATATGCGCCAGATTGGGCCGGATCGCTTCCCATGCCGCCTCGCTCATCCCGGCGGGCAGCAGTTGGCGCACCCGCGCATAGGGCAGTCGGTGGACAATCGCGGCGTTGACCCGGTGCAGATCGGCATCGTCGAACCGCGCCGGCGCGCGGCCGAAGCGTGCCAGATCAAAGCTCGCCGCCAGCGCCTCGGCATCGAGCGCCGGATCGACCGGATCGGATGTGCCCAGCCGCGCCAGCAGCGCCACAACGGCTTCAGGCTCGATGCCCGCCTCGCGCAGATCGGCCATGCCGAGCGCGCCAAGCCGCTTCGAAAGCTTGCCTTCGGCACCGGTCAGCAAGGCCTCGTGCGCAAAGCGCGGCGGCGCGGTGCCCAGCGCGGCGAACATCTGCATCTGGGTCGCGGTATTGGACACATGGTCCTCGCCGCGCAGCACGTCGGTCACGCCCATGTCGGCATCATCGATGGCGGAAGGCAGCAGGTAAAGCCATGAGCCATCGGCGCGGCGCACCACCGGGTCCGACATGGCGCGCGGATCGAACGACTGGGGTCCGCGAATGCCATCGTGCCATGCAATCGGCGTGTCGTGATCGAGCAGAAAGCGCCAGTGCGGTGCATCGCCCGCGGCCGCTCGTGCGGCGTGATCGGCTTCGCTCAGCGCGAGCGCCGCGCGATCGTAAATCGGTGGTAGACCGCGCCCCAGGAGCACTTTGCGCTTGAGGTCGAGCTCCTGCGCGGTCTCATAACAGCGATAGAGCCGCCCCGCCGCGACCAGCCGCTCAAATGCCGCCTCATAGATCGCAAAGCGCGCCGATTGCCGCTCCTCGCCATCGGGATGCAGCCCCAGCCACGCCAGATCGGCGCGGATCGCCTCGACGTACTCCTCCCGGCTGCGCGCCGCATCGGTATCGTCGATCCGCAGCAGGAACCGCCCGCCATGCTTTTTTGCGAGCAACCAGTTGTGCAGCGCCGCCCGCACATTGCCGACATGCAGCTTGCCAGTGGGCGAGGGGGCGAAACGGGTGGTGGTGGTCATGTCAGGGGGCCATCGGCAAAAGGATCGTTGGGTTTGATCTGCAAGAGAATTGCCAACCACCAGACTGGGATAGCATCTGGATCAATCTGCCGACGCATGCGGGTACGCATTAGGGAACCACGCATGAGATAAAGATCATGCGATAAATGCGTCTTTCGTCTGCCTCGAAGCCGGGTTGGGCGAGTTCTCAATTGAGCCAAGTGGCGCATTGGGTTGTTCGACGAACTATTGTCGAAGATTTCGCAATGTGTGGCAGTGGCAATTGCGTCCGGCAGGTTGGCCAAGCATCGATGATAACGTCCAACAATGCGGTCGGCTGGCACATCATGTCCGCCGCGCACCACGCGATTGCCGACCCGATCAAGGTTGATGACAGGGTCTTCCGTAGCAACAAAATAGAAACGTACCTCAAACCCGGCGTTCGCCGCCTCTCTCATGTATTCAATATGTGAAGGGTGCGACATCACGGTTTCGAAGGCATGGTCACGCCCTTGCGCCAAAGCGGCCTCGCGCTTTTCCCGGACAATCTGCTGGGCGCGGCGCGAGACGTCTTCTGGAGGGCCTTCAAGGTCACGCGCAATATCGTCGGCGTTGAAGTATTCGCCCAGCGAAATCCCGCTTTCGATCAGCATGTTCGTGAGAGTTGATTTGCCCGACCCATTTGGGCCAGCAATGACCGTGAGTACGGGCACTCGTTCAGGCTACAGATTTGCGTTCTATGCCGAGCTGATTTCCGCTCGCAGCTTGGTATTGTTCCAGCAGGTCTTTGCGGCGCTCGCTCAGGCTGCGGAGTGGGGGATGCCGCGAAATAATCGTGTCGCCTTCTGTCCGGGCAATATCTTCCCCAGCTGCAATCCGCGCAGCGAGCTCTGCTCGCAAAGCCGCTTGCACCGCAGGCAGTGCAACGTGGATATCAGCCATGGAGGAAGCCTTCTTCGTCATCGTCGTTAAACTAGCCTAAAATTCTAAAGAAATCAAAACATCTCACCCAGTCCGGAACCCGTTGGTGATCGGATAGCGCCGGTCCCGCCCGAAATTGCGCGTGCCCAGCTTCACCCCCGGAGGAGCTTGCCGCCGCTTGTATTCGGCCAGATTGAGCAGGCGCTCGATCCGCGCCACGGTCTCGTGCGCGAAGCCATCGGCGACGACTTGTTCGACGCTTTTCTCGTTCTCGACAAGGCCCTGAAGGATCGCATCGAGCACATCGTAAGGCGGCAGCGAATCCGAATCCTTCTGGTCGGGGCGCAGTTCGGCGCTTGGCGGCTTGGTGATGATCCGTTCGGGCATGACCGGGCTGTCGGGGCCGAGGCCGATCCTCGGGCGTTGCCGGTTTCGCCATGCACTGATCGCGAAAACCGTTGTTTTATAAGCGTCTTTCAGTGGGTTGTAGCCGCCGTTCATATCGCCGTAGATCGTGGCGTAGCCCACGCTCATCTCGCTTTTGTTGCCGGTGGTTACCAGCATCGGGCCGAACTTGTTGGACAGGGCCATCAAGGTCGTGCCGCGAATGCGCGATTGCAGGTTTTCCTCGGCGAGATCGGGCGCGCGCCCGGCAAAGGCGGGGGCGAGCATCGCGGCAAAGCCGTCCACTGCCGGTTGAATGCCGATCGTATCGAGCCTCACGCCGAGCATTGCGGCGCAGCCGGCTGCATCCTCGAGGCTTTCGGCGCTGGTATAGGCGCTTGGCATCATCACGCACCACACCCGCTCCGGCCCCAGCGCATCGACCGCGATCGCGGCGCAGATCGCCGAATCAATCCCGCCCGACAGGCCCAGCACGACGCCGGGAAAGCGGTTGGTGTTTACATAGTCGCGTAGCGCGAGGATCATGGCGGAATAGATATCTTCGGGATGCTCGGCCAACTTGCTGATTGCGCCTTGCTCGCAGCGCCAACGGTGGCCCCGGCCATAGGGCACGCGCCGCCATGTGGTGTCTACGATCGCTTCCTGCCAATCGGGCATCTGCACCCACACCGCACCTTCGGCACCCACCACGAAACTGGCGCCATCGAACACCACTTCGTCCTGGCCGCCCACCCGGTTGACGAAGGCCAGCGGAATGCCGGTGTCGATCGCGCGGCGCTTGGCGACGCCGTCGATGCGCAGCACGTTCTTGTCGATCTCGTAGGGGCTGCCGTTGACGCAGACGAAGATTTCCGCGCCCTGGCTCGCCAGGTGGCGGCAAACCTCGCCGTGCCAGATATCCTCGCAGATCGGCAAGCCGAGCTTGGCCCCCCGGAACTCGACCGGCTCGGGCAGCGGGCCGGGCGCGAAATAGCGCTTTTCGTCAAACGTGCCGTAATTGGGCAATTCCACTTTGAAGCGCACGGTCGTCACCTTCCCGCTCTCGAGCAGGGCCACTCCGTTGTGCAGTGCTCCGTCGCGCACGAACACCGAGCCGACCAGCATCGCCGGCCCGCCGTCGGCGGTGGCCAGCGCCAGCCGTTCGAGCTCGATCGCCGCGCGCTCGATCAGCGCGGGTTTGAGGATTAGATCTTCCGGCGGATATCCGATCAGCTGCATCTCGGGAAAAACGATCAGATCGCTGTGCGCGGCATTGGCGCGCACAGCAAGCATGGCGGCGGCATTGGCCGCAAGATCGCCCACTTTCTGGTTCAACTGGGCAAGGGTGATGATGAGTTTGTCGGCCATGTGCAGCACCTAAGCGCCATTGGCCTCATTCATCAAGCGCCCATTCGTCTTGCCGCCGCTGCGGCCAATCCCACCATTTGCCCGCGGCGCGAGGCGAGAAGGCAACGCGTCAGAGGCCGAACGCAGCCAATGCGGCGCGGGCAATCTGATCGCCTCGCTCCTGCACGAAATGGCCGCCATCGGCAATTTCGAGCGGCGGCGGGCAACCGCGGATCGTGCCGCGCAGCCGGGCCATCACGTCCGGCCCCAGAACCGGGTCCATCATGCCCACGGCCATGAAGCTCGGCCCGGTCCATTCGGTGTGCCACCAGACGGCGGCCCGCTTGGCTTCGGCAACGCCTTCCATATCGGGGCTGGTCATCACCAGCTCGGGAAAGCGCCGCACCCCGGCCTTGTAGCGCGCATCGGGATAGGGGGCACCATACGCCAGCGCCTCTGCGTCGCTGAGGCCGACTTGCGCGCGCTTGAACAGTCCGGGAATATCGAGATCAGGCTGGCTGCGGTTGAACGCGCGCCAAGCATCGAAACCTGCGCCAGCTGGCTCCCCAACCGGGATTGCGGTGTTCATCACGAGCAACCGATCGAACCGCTCGGGCATGTCGGGCGGGATGGTCAGCCCCAGAATGCCGCCCCAATCCTGGCAGACCAGCGTTATCTGGCGCAAATCGAGCGCGGTGATGAACGCGCGCAGCATGTCGCGATGGAAATGAAAGGTATAGGCCGCCTCGTCCACCGGTTTGTCCGAGCGGCCGAAGCCCAGCAGATCGGGCGCGACGACCCGGTAGCCTGCCTCGGCGAAGACCGGGATCATCTTGCGATAGAGGTACGACCAGGACGGCTGTCCGTGGAGGCACAGAAAGGTTGTTGCCGCATCGCGCGGGCCTTCATCGAGGTAATGCACGCGCAGCCCGTCATAGCCCGGAAGCGTGTCGATATAATGCGGTGCAAAAGCATAGCCGGGCAGATCGGCAAAGCGGCTGTCGTCGGTGCGCAAGGCTTCCATGGACGTCGTCTCCCACATGATCGCGCACCGGTTTCTAGGTCACGCCGTGTCTGCGGGCAAGCTGGGATGTCCGCCTGCCAAGTGATCGCGGACCGGGCGCGAGAGGCGAACCCGGGACGCCATCTCTGGGGTAAAACGCCCTTGCCAACGTTGCAAACTTGTCATCTTGGGCTAAACCCCCGCGCGACAAGAGCGCAGCCTGAGGACTCGGCAAGCCATGAAAATCATGTCCGGCAACGGCAACCTGCCCTTGGCACATGCGATTGCCGCGTATCTCGAGCTGCCGCTGACCAAGGCTTCGGTGCGCCGCTTTGCCGACGAGGAAGTGTTCGTCGAGATCCATGAGAACGTGCGCGGCGAAGACGTGTTCGTAATCCAGTCGACCAGCTTTCCCGCCAACGACAACCTAATGGAACTGCTGATCTGCATCGATGCGCTGCGCCGTGCCTCGGCTCGGCGGATCACCGCAGTCGTCCCCTATTTCGGCTATGCCCGCCAAGACCGCAAGCCGGGGCCGCGCACGCCGATCTCCGCCAAGCTGGTGGCCAATCTGATAACGACGGCGGGCGCGGACCGGGTGCTCGCGGTTGACCTTCATGCCGGGCAGATCCAGGGCTTTTTCGATATTCCGACCGACAATCTGTTTGCGGCCCCTGTGATGGCCGCCGATATCCAGACGCGCTATGGCGGCCAGGAAATCATGGTGGTGTCGCCCGATGTCGGCGGCGTGGTGCGCGCGCGCGCGCTGGCCAAGCGGCTGGACAACGCGCCGCTGGCGATCGTCGACAAACGCCGTGACAGCCCGGGCCAGTCGGAAGTGATGAATATCATCGGCGAAGTGAAAGGCCGGATGTGCATCCTGATCGACGATATCATCGATTCGGGCGGCACTTTGTGCAATGCGGCCGAAGCATTGATGCAGGGCGGCGCGACCGGTGTCGCGGCCTATATCAGCCACGGGGTGCTTTCTGGCGGCGCGGTGGCGCGGGTGGACAAATCGGTGCTCAAGGAACTGGTGATCACCGATTCGATCTTGCCCACCGAAGCGACCCGCGGATCGCAGCGCATCCGCGTGATGAGCATTGCCTCGCTGCTGGGCGAGGCCATTCGCCGCACTGCCGACGAGAGCTCGGTGTCGAGCCTGTTCGATTGATGCGCTAGGCGCGGTATGAGGACCCGGGCCAGCGTCTGCGCCCGCAAGGCGCGTTTCGCCGCCGAGGCTGATGCCCTTGCCGCCGCCTGCCAATCGGACCTCGATTTGCGCCCCTATCGCTGTGACCGCTGCCGGCAGTTTCACCTCACCAGCCGCACCAAGGGCAAGCGCCGCCTGTTCCTGCCGCCCGAACCCGCCAGCCTGATCCTGCTTGACCGCGCGGTGCCGCGGGAGGAAAGCTGCCACCCATGAACCTTGACCCCGATATCGCGCTTGCCCTGCGCCTCGCCGATGCGGCAGGCGCTGCCATCCGCCCCCATTTTCGCGCGGGCCTCATCGCCGATCGCAAGGGCGATGCCACGCCGGTCACGCTCGCCGATCGCGCCGCCGAGGAGGCGATGCGCGCGATCCTGAAGGCGGAAAGCCCGCAGGACACTGTGATTGGCGAGGAGTTTCCGACCACAGCGGGCACCTCGCGGCGCAGCTGGGTGCTCGATCCGATCGACGGCACCGCCGGGTTCCTCGCCGGACGGGCGATGTTCGGTACGCTCATCGCGCTGGTCGTCGAAGGTTTCCCGGTGTTGGGCGTAATCGACCAGCCGATCATGAACGAGCGCTGGGTCGGTGCGGTCGGTCGCAAGACCACGCTCAATGGCGTTGAAGTGCGCGCCCGCGCCTGCGCCGCTTTGGCCAGTGCCACGCTGGCCACCACCGGGCCGCATTACTTCAACGACCATGACGGCGCGCATTTCATGGGTCTTGCCGCCAAGACCGATTATCGCCGCATGGTCATGGGCGGCGATTGCTACAACTACGCGATGCTCGCCTCCGGGCATCTCGACGTGGTGTGCGAGGCCAATCTCAAGCTGCACGACTGGGCCGCACTGGTCCCCGTGGTCGAGGGCGCGGGCGGCACGATGTCGGACTGGAACGGCGAGCCGCTACATGCCGGGAGCGACGGCCATGTGCTGGCAGTGGGCGATCCGGCGCGGCTCGAAGACGTGGTCGAGGCGCTGGCCTGCGGGCACTGATTGCTCAGCTGTCGACCGGCTCGCTGTTGAGCTGGGTGTAGTTCTGGATGCCCATCCGCGCGATCAGGTCGAACTGCTGTTCGATTTTGTCGACATGCTCTTCCTCGCTTTCGAGAATTTCAGCAAACAGATCGCGGCTGACAAAATCGCGCACGCTTTCGCAGTGCGCGACGGCGTCCTTGAGCAAGGGCAGCGCCTCAAGCTCCAGCGCATAATCGGCCTTGAGGATTTCCTCGACGCTCTCGCCCACGCGCAGACGACCCAGCGCCTGAAAATTGGGCAGGCCTTCGAGAAACAGAATCCGGTCGGCCAGCTTGTCGGCGTGCTTCATCTCGTCGATCGATTCGTGGCGTTCATATTCCGCCAGCTTGGTCACGCCCCAGTTGGCGAGCATGCGATAATGGAGCCAGTACTGGTTGATCGCGGTCAGTTCGTTGAGCAGCGCCTGATTGAGATACTCGATGACTTTGGCATCACCCTTCATGGCGCGCTCCTGCGGTGGGTTGGTGCCGTCTTGAATAGCCGGGGGACCGATGCCCCGCAAGTCTCGCGCGCTCGGTTGCCCTTCAGGCGGCGGCGAGGCCGCGTTCGGCGGCCACGATCTGGTTCGCGCTGATGAGGCATTGCCGACACCGGGGCGTGTGGCCGAGCGTTTGATAAAGCGTTTCGGCATTGCCATGCTGACGGCGCGCAGCGCTGCGCAAGTCGGTCTCGCGGATGGCATTGCAGATGCAGATATACATGGACGCCGACTTCCCTCGCGCTAGAACTCAAGGTGTAATGCGAAGCAGTCGCATTAGCAAGGGCTTTCGCTTGTGAAAATGCCGCCGCTTGGGGAGAGCGGGCAGGATATTGCAATCCACCCGGCGCGGCGCTATCTGCTGCGTAACATCAAGAGCTGGGGACGACGCCCCGGCGCCAACCTGCCGCATCCGGGCAAGGTGGCACCTTCGCGCAGAAGGGATGTGGCCGGTCCGGCAACCAAGCGGAACAAGGCCCACATTCCTGTCTGGCGAGCGCGGCGTCTGATCCCGGCCCAGTTCAGGGGACCCCCACGTGCCGATCAGGATTGCCGACAGTCTGCCCGCCCGCCGCACCCTCGAAGCGGAAGGCGTTATCGTGATGAGCGAAACCGAAGCCGCGCGGCAGGATATCCGGCCGCTGCATGTGGCCTTGCTCAATCTGATGCCCGACAAGATCACCACCGAAACCCAGATTTCGCGGCTGCTCGGCGCCAGTCCGCTGCAGATCGAGTTGTCGCTGGTGCGCATTTCGGATCACGTGAGCAAGACCACCTCGGCAGGCCATATTGCCGAATTCTATCGGCCGTGGGCCGAAGTTCGCGCGCAGAAGTTCGACGGCCTGATCATCACCGGCGCGCCGGTCGAGCAGATCGCCTTTGAAGACGTGACATACTGGAACGAGCTGCGGCGCATCCTCGATTGGTCGCAAAGCCATGTGCACCGCACTTTCACTTTGTGCTGGGGCGCGATGGCGGCGCTCCATCATTTCCACGCCATGCCCAAGCATCCGCTGGCCGAGAAGGCGAGCGGAGTCTTCGCGCACGACAACCTCGCGCCTGCGAGCCCCTGGATGCGGGGCTTGCCCGATGTGTTCGATGTGCCGGTGTCGCGCTGGAGCGAAGTGCGCGCCGCCGATCTGCCTGCGGAGCGCGGTCTTGCCGTGCTGGCCCAAAGCGCCGAGAGCGGCGTATGCCTGATCGACGATCCTGCCCACCGCGCGGTGCACATGCTAAATCATCTGGAATACGACACGCTGACGCTTGCACACGAATATGCCCGCGATGCCGCGCGGTACATGCCGCGCCATTATTTTCCAGGCGATGATCCCGCCGCCGCGCCGCGCAACACCTGGCGCGGCGCGGGCCATCTCCTGTTCGCCAACTGGATCAACGAAACCTACCAGACGACCTCGTTCAATCGGGATGCGATCGGGGAGGGGTGACTCCGCTTGCGTTTTGCACCGCCTGTCCCTAAGGGGCGCAGCTTCAACCGACGCGGACGGATTTCCTTGCTGGAGATTCGACACGACCGGCCTGGCCAGTAGGGCTGCCACGGCTGGTTCGACGCATCGAACCCAAGGAGAAGAAAATGCCCAAACTCAAGACGAAGAGCGGCGTCAAAAAACGTTTCAAGCTCACCGCGTCAGGCAAAGTGAAGCACGGCGTGGCCGGCAAGCGCCACCGCCTGATGAGCCATAATGCGAAGTACATTCGCCAGAACCGCGGCATGGACGTCATTTCCGATGCCGATGCGAAGGTCATCAAGAAATGGGCGCCCTACGGGCTGAGCTGAGGAGCGCTAGACTATGAGCCGTGTCAAAAGGGGTGTCACCACCCACGCCAAGCATAAGCGGATTCTCGATCAGGCCAAGGGCTATCGGGGCCGCCGCAAGAACACCATCCGCGTCGCGCGTCAGGCGGTCGAAAAAGCCGGCCAGTATGCGTACCGCGACCGCAAGGTCAAAAAGCGCGATTTCCGGGGCCTTTGGATTCAGCGCATCAATGCCGCTGTCCGCGCCGAGGGTCTGACGTACTCGCAGTTCATCCACGGCACCAAGCTGGCCGGGATCGAGCTGGACCGCAAAGCAATGGCGGATCTTGCCATGAACGAAGCGGTGATTTTCAGCGCGATCATCGCGCAGGCCAAGGCTGCTCTGCCCGCCTGACCGGGCGGAATACCGCCGCTGCAATTGCGAAAACAAGGCGGGCGCCGGTCGAAAGATCGGCGCCCGTAGCGTATCTGGTCATTTAAATTGCCTGTCTGCATTCGGGACAAAGGAACAAACGCGCGCCGCTGGTGTTAACAGGGGTTGACACTATGCTTGCAGGGGCAGCGTGGTGCGAGAACGATACAAACGGGGGCGGGCGCAGTGACGGCATCGACGCAGGTTCAGGTACGATTCTATCAACCACCCGAGTCGCTGCGGCGCTACTTCACGACCTATTATCTGACCGAAATCGAGGCCGGGGCAAACGGCGTCGTCACCGACTACCTCCATCCCGAATGGGCCAATTTGCGTATCTTCGACGGCGCACGGCCCGAAAGCCAGCTGCTCAGCGGCCGGCCGGTGCGCGGGCTGCCCGCCATCATCACCGGGCCGACTACCTCTTCGGTGAAATTCACGATCGGCACCGCACGGATCTGGGGGATCGGGCTGTTGCCGCTGGGCTGGGCCAGATTTGTGGCCGCTCCGGCGGCGCGGTTTGCTGACCGGATTTGCGATCCTTTGAATGAGCCGGAACTGGCGGTGTTCAAGCCGCTGATCGATACGCTGTTTGCAGCCCAGGCCGACGAGCAGGGCGAACTGGCGAGGATCACAGCGTTCTTCGAGCGCCGCGCGCGGGAGGAAGCGCCGGACGCGGATCGGATCATGGCGGTTCACCTCGCGCTTATCGATCCCGCCGTTTCGACCGTGGCCGAGCTTGCCCGCGATACTGGCCTTGCCGGATACACGGTCGAGCGGCTGTGCCGGCGGTATTTCGGCTTCCCGCCCAGTCTCCTGCTGCGCCGCCAGCGCTTCATGCGCAGCCTGTCGCAGTTCATGCTGGATCCCGCGCTGACCTGGAGCGAGGCGATCGACACCCGGTACTACGATCAGGCGCAATTCGTGCGCGATTTCCACCGGTTCATGGGGATGTGCCCGCGCGAATACGCCGCGCTGCCCCACCCTGTGCTGCGCGGCGTGATGAAGGCGCGGCTCGAAGCCGCCGGAGCCCCGGTGCAGACCATGCATGTGCCGGCGCAAGCGTGTCACCCGGCGCAACTTGCATGATCGCCAAGCTTGGATTCGCACGCAATAGGCGCTAGCGCGCGCCTCTATGGAACAGCTTGACCACCAGCAGGCGCAGACGCTTGCGCAAGTCGCCGCAGCGGCGGACCTCGATACGCTGGAGGCGATCCGTGTCGCCGCGCTGGGCAAGCAGGGCTGGGTCTCTGCCCTGCTCAAAAGCCTTGGCGCGATGAGCCCCGAAGCGCGCACCAGCGAGGGGCCGCGGATCCAGGCCGCGCGCGAGGCGGTGAGCAGCGCGCTCGGCACGCGCAAGGCCGCGCTCGAAAGCGCCGCGCTCGAAGCCCGGCTCACCAGCGAAACGGTCGATCTGTCGCTGCCTGCGCCGCACGCACCGCGCGGCAGCATCCATCCAGTCAGCCAGGTCATGGACGAACTCGCGGAAATCTTCGCAGACATGGGCTTTGCGGTCGCCACCGGGCCCGAAATCGAAGACGACTGGCACAATTTCACCGCGCTCAACATGCCCGAGACGCATCCGGCGCGGGCGATGCACGATACGTTCTATTTCCCCGACAAAGATGCGTCAGACCGCGCCATGCTGCTGCGCACCCACACCTCGCCGGTGCAGATCCGGTCGATGCTGGCAGAGGGCGCGCCTCTGCGCATCATCGCGCCCGGCCGGGTCTATCGCAGCGACAGCGATGCGACGCACACCCCGATGTTTCACCAGATCGAAGGGCTGGTGATCGACAAAGGCATCCATATCGGGCACCTCAAATGGACGCTCGAGACTTTTCTCAAGGCATTCTTCGAGCGCGACGACATCGTGTTGCGGCTGCGCCCGAGCTACTTCCCCTTCACCGAACCCTCGATCGAAGTCGATGTCGGCTACACCTTCGTCAAGGGCAAGCGGGTGATCGGCGGCGGCGGCGATGTGCCGGGCGGCGGCTGGATGGAAGTCCTGGGCAGCGGCATGATCAATCGCAAGGTCATCGCCTTCGGCGGGCTCGATCCCGATGCGTGGCAGGGGTTTGCCTTTGGCACGGGGGTCGATCGGCTGGCCATGCTCAAATACGGAATGGACGATCTGCGCGCCTTTTTCGATGGTGATGCACGCTGGCTGGAGCATTATGGCTTCGGCGCGCTCGATGTGCCCACGCTCTCCGGCGGTGTGGGAGCGCGCGCATGAAGTTCGCGCTGTCCTGGCTCAAGGAGCATCTCGACACCGATGCCAGTGCGGATGTGATCGCTCAGAAGCTAACGTCGCTCGGGCTCGAGATCGAGGGCGTCGAGGATGCTTCGGCGGCGCTGGCGGCATTCCGCATTGCCCGCGTGCTCACCGCCGAAAAGCACCCGCAGGCGGACAAGCTGCAAGTGCTGTCGGTCGATCTGGGTGACGGCCAGCCGCTGCAAGTGGTCTGCGGTGCGCCCAACGCGCGCGCCGGGATGATCGGCGTGCTGGGCGTCCCCGGCGCGGTCGTGCCTGCCAATGGCATGGAACTGCGCAAGTCGGCGATCCGGGGGGTCGAATCGAACGGCATGATGTGCTCGACCCGCGAGCTTGGCCTTGGCGAGGAACACGACGGCATTATCGAGCTGCCCGACGGCGCGCCGGTCGGCTGTTCGTTTGCCGACTATCTGGGCTCGGACCCGGTGTTCGACGTGGCGATCACGCCCAACCGGTCCGATTGCATGGGTGTCTACGGCATCGCCCGCGATCTGGCGGCGGCGGGGCTGGGCCGCTTGAAGCCGATCACGGTCCAGCCGGTCGGCGGCGACTTTGCCTGCCCGGTCGAGATCCGCACCGATGATCCGGTGGGCTGTCCGGCGTTTTATGGGCGGGTCATCCAGGGCGTGACCAATGGTCCCAGCCCGAAATGGCTGCAGGACCGGCTGAAAAGCGCTTGCCAGCGCCCGATCTCGGCGCTGGTCGATATCACCAATTACGTGATGCTGGGCTATGGCCGCCCGGCGCATGCCTATGACCTCGCCAAACTGACAGGCGCGGTCGTGGCGCGGCGCGCGGTGGACGGTGAGGCCGTCACCGCGCTCAACGGCAAGACTTATGTCCTGGCCGCCGGCATGACCGTGATCGCCGACGCGGCCGGGGTGCACGATGTCGCGGGAATCATGGGCGGCGAGCATTCGGGGTGCGCGGATGCGACCACCGATGTGCTGCTCGAAGTCGCCTACTTTGATCCGCCCGGCATTGCGCGGACCGGGCAAGCGCTGGCGCTCACCTCCGACGCGCGCACCCGTTTCGAGCGCGGGGTCGATCCGGCGTTTCTGGACACCGGTCTGGACCTCCTGACCGCGCTGATCCTCGAGATTTGTGGCGGCGCGGCAAGCGAGGTGGTTCGCGCCGGCGATCCGGGCTCTGCCGCAAAAGTCGTGGCCTACGACCCGGAGCTGGCGGCCCGGCTGGGCGGCATCGAACTGCCGCCCGCCGAGCAGCAGCGCATCCTTGCCGCGCTCGGCTTCGCGGTCAGCGACGCGGGCAGTGTCTGGCAGGTGACGGTACCCAGCTGGCGCGGCGATATCGATGGCGCGCCCGATCTTGTCGAGGAGGTCGTGCGCATCCACGGGCTCGACCTCGTGCCCTCCACGCCGCTGCCGCGGGCGGACGGGGTGGCAAAGCCAACCACCACGCCGGTGCAGGCGCTGGAGCGCCGCGTGCGCCGCGCCGCCGCGGCACGCGGACTGCATGAGGCGGTCACCTGGTCGTTCCTGTCCGAAGCGCAGGCTGCGCACTTTGCCGATGGCCAATTTGTCTGGACTTTGGCGAACCCGATTTCAGAAGACCTCAAGGCGATGCGGCCCTCGTTGCTGCCGGGCCTGCTCACCGCCGCGCAGCGCAATCGGGCGCGCGGGGCAGCGTCGGTGCGCCTGTTCGAAATCGGTCGCCGCTATGCCCGCGCCGAGGACGGATCGAGCGACGAGCGGCTGAGCCTGGCGGTGGTGCTGGCGGGTGAACAGAGCCCGCGCAGCTGGGCAAGCGGCAAGGCGCGGGCCTTCGATTCATTCGATGCGAAGGCCGAGGCACTGGCGCTGCTCGCCGAAGCGGGTGCGCCGGTCGAGAACCTTCAAGTGACGGGCGAGGCGGGAAGCCAGTTTCATCCCGGCCAGTCCGCCACGCTGCGGCTCGGGCCAAAGGCGGTGCTGGCGCGCTTCGGCATGCTCCATCCGGCGACGGTGCGCGCGTTCGATCTCGACGGGCCGATCGCGGTGGCAGAGCTGTTTCTCGACCGCATCCCGGCAAGGAAAGGCACAGCCACGTTCGCCCGCACGCACTTCGCGCCGCCGCTGTTGCAGGCGGTAACGCGCGATTTTGCGTTCCTCGTTGCCGCCGATCTTGCGGCGGGCGATCTGCTGCGCGCCGTGAAGGGCGCAGACAAAGCCAATATCGTGGCGGCGCGGGTGTTCGACGATTTCCGGGGGACCGGCGTGCCCGAGGGCCACAAATCGCTGGCCTTCGAGGTCACGTTGCAGCCCACCGAAAAAAGCTACGACGAAACCGCGCTAAAAGCGATTGCCGAACGGATCGTGGCCGCAGCGGCGAAGCTGGGCGGGGCATTGCGCGGCTGACAGCGGCGGGGCAGGCTGATATGGAGCACAAGGCGCGCCTGGCCCGGAGGCGACGAAGGTGGGGGGTGCCGGTGTTGAGTCTTGTTCGACGTGTAGGTATCACTTTTGCGGCCGGATTGACCGTGCTGGGCAGCGCGATCCTGGTCAGTGGGGCACATGCGGCCGAGCCGCCGCCGCTGGCGACATACGGCCGCCTCCCTGGTTTTGAGACCGCCACCATTTCGCCATCGGGCGATCGGATCGCGGTAGTCGGGACTGTCGAGGGCGCACGCAATCTCATTGTGCTCGATAAGGCAGAGAAGCCGCTAATCGCCGTGCCCCTCGCCGATGCCAAGATCCGCGGCGTTTACTGGGCTGGTGAAGACCGCGTTTTGGTCTACAAATCCGATACGACAAGGCTCGGCACGGGCTTTACCACCAACAAGACAGAACTTTTCACCATGGTGGTCGTGCCTGTCAACGGCGACAAGCTGTGGTCGATCTTTGAGCGCGAAAAGCTTATCACTGGCGGGGTCAGCCGATTTCTGGGCATTCAGGAGCGCGCCGGCCGGTTCTACGGATACTTTGGCGGCATCACGCTTGAAGGTGATTTTCGGACAGAAGCGTATTTGAACAGCACCAGTCCTGTCCTGTATGAAGTCGATCTGCAGGATCAGAAGACCCGCCAAATTGCGCCGCGCGGGTCTGACGGCCTATTTCGAGACTGGACCCTCGGGCCCGATGGAAGCGTGAGCGCGACGCTCGATTTCGATTCGCGCAGCGGCAATTGGAACGTCAAAAATGGCGCGGGCCATAGGATTGCCGAGGGCAGCAATCCGCTCGGCAAAGTCGGCCTCGTCGGCCTTGGCACCACTGCCGGAACCGTCATCCTGTCCGAAACCGATACCGAAGGCGGCAGACACTGGTTCGAGATTCCGCTGGCTGGAGGAGAGCGCAAGGAAATTCTGGCGGATGTCATGCTGCACGAACCCTTTTTTGACCGCCTGACCAACCGGTTCGCGGGCTATGAGATCGAAGGGGATATGCCAGCCTACAGCTTCTTCGACCCCTATCGGCAGAAAGTGGCGGCGGCCATCGTCAAGGCCTTCCCGGGTCTGCGGGCGAATCTCGAGGGCTGGAATGACCGCTTCGACCACCTACTGGTCATGACCGAAGGCCCCGAGGATCCGCAGACCTGGTGGGTGATCGACATCAAGGGCCGCAGCTCGCGCGAGATCGGTCATTCCTATGTGCTCAGGGGGTCCGAAGTCGGGCCGATGCGCATGGTGAAATATGCGGCTGGTGACGGAACCGAGATCACCGGGGTGCTTACGCTGCCGCCCGGGCGCAAGGTAGCAAACCTGCCGGTCGTGATCTTCCCTCATGGCGGCCCCGGCGCGCGCGATTATCCGGGCTTCGACTGGTGGGCGCAGGCCTTTGCATCGCGCGGTTATGCCGTGTTGCAACCGAATTTCAGAGGATCGACCGGCTATGGCGCGGCCTTCCGGCGCGCAGGCTACGGCCAATGGGGCCGCAAGATGCAGAGCGATGTCTCCGATGGCCTCGCTTGGCTTGCGGCGCAGGGCATCGTGGACTCCAAGCGCGCCTGCATCATGGGGGCCAGCTATGGTGGTTATGCTGCGCTTGCCGGAGTCACCCTGCAGCAGGGCCTCTATCGGTGCGCGGTCGCCGTTGCGGGCGTGAGCGACGTTGCCAAGATGGCGAGCACCGACATTCAGGAATCAGGCTACGACGACACCATGAAACGCGGGCTCAAGGAAGAACTCGGCGAACGCAAGGACTTGCGCCCGATTTCGCCCGTGAACTTCGCGGCAAAGACCGATGCGCCGGTTCTGCTGATCCACGGAAAGGATGATACGGTCGTGCCCTATGGCCAAAGCACCGCGATGGCTGCGGCCCTGCGCGGTGCGGGCAAGCCGGTCGAGTTCGTCACCCTGCCCGGCGAGGATCACTGGCTTTCGCGCGGCGAGACGCGGCTGGCGATGCTCGAGGCGGCGGTGCGGTTCATCGTGGCCAACAACCCGCCCGATCCCGCGCCATGAAGCGACTGTGAGATGAGCAATTTTCTGACCATCACCTCGGGAGCGCTCAGCGTTTCGGTCAATCCACTGGGCGCGGAATTGTGGTCGCTAAAAGATGCGCAGGGCCGCGAATACATGACCGACGCCGATCCGGCGTTCTGGTCCGGTCATGCGCCGCTGCTGTTTCCCGTGGTGGGTTCGCTGGCGCACGATACACTGCGCGTGGACGGCAACGACTACCCGCTCGCCCGCCACGGTTTTGCGCGCGCCAAGCAGTTTACCTTGATCGAACACGGCGCGAGCTTGCTTCGGTTCCAGTTGACCGACAGCGCCGAGACGCGCGCGGTCTTTCCTTTTGCGTTCGTGCTCGAGATGGCATTCCGGCTGCACGGGCTGACCTTGGCGATGGAGGCGACGGTTTCCAATCCGGGCGGCGGGCCGCTGCCGTTCAGTTTCGGCTTTCATCCGGCGTTTGCTTGGCCGCTGCCGGACCCTGGCGATGGCGGGGCCGCGAAGGCGGCGCACAAGCTGGTGTTCGAACGCGAGGAGCCGCAGGATGTGCGGCGGGTGAGCGCGGACGGCGGCCTGCTGCTGCCCCATGGCGAGCCGACGCCGGTGCAGGGCCGCGAGCTCGCCCTCGACGAGAGCCTGTTCGCCGCCGACGCGCTAATCTGGACCGAGCTTGCCAGCCGCGCGCTTTCCTATGGCGCGGAGGGTGGCGCATGGCTCGACATCGCGTTTCCCGATTGCGCCATGCTGGGGCTTTGGCAGGTGCCGGGCGCGCGCTATCTTTGCATCGAGCCGTGGTCGGGCCACGCCGATCCGGCGGGGTTCGCGGGCGATTTCCGTGACAAGCCGGGGGTGATGGCGCTGGCGGCGGGCGAGAGCCGCAGCTTCCGGATGGATGTGACGGTGCGACCAGCTTGAGCGAGGCCTCCTCGCCGCCGCGATGGGCGATTGTCACTTGGATCTTGCTGCTGGGCGCAATTGGCGCGCTCCTCGTTTTTGCGAGTTGGTACGGCGCGCAGAAGCGAGAGCGCGAGGTCCGTCTCTTGCTCTTTGCCAACTCGCGCCTTCCCGCCGGCCAGTTGGCCGATTGCCTGGAAACCCGCATGCCGCTCACCATGGAGCGATGGACACCGGTCGACGGCGAACCTCGCCGGATTGTAAATTGGAACGTGGCGCGTGGCCTGCGGATCACGGTAATCAATGCAGCCAGTCGCGGCCGGCGGATCGAAATCGCTACCCCCGACAGCCGGCCGTTGCGCTTGCAGGAAGCGCAGGCCTTGCGCCGCTGTCTCGCGGGTGGGTGACAGCGCGGCAACCCTAGGCTAGGCGCTCCACCATGACCTCAAACCGCCGCACTTTCGCCATCATTTCACATCCTGACGCGGGCAAGACCACGCTGACCGAGAAGCTGCTCTTGCAGGGCGGGGCGATCCATCTCGCGGGCGAGGTGAAGGCGCGGGGGCAAGCGCGGCGGGCGCGGTCGGACTGGATGAAGATCGAGCAGCAGCGCGGGATCTCGGTCACTTCCTCGGTGATGACGTTCCAGAAGGACGGCGTGGTGTTCAATCTGCTCGATACGCCGGGCCACGAGGACTTTTCCGAGGATACCTACCGCACGCTGACTGCGGTGGATTCGGCGATCATGGTGATCGATGCGGCCAAGGGCATCGAGCCGCAGACGCGCAAGCTGTTCGAAGTGTGCCGCATGCGCTCGGTGCCGATCATCACTTTCGTCAACAAGGTGGACCGCGAAGGGCGCAGTGTGTTCGAAACGCTGGATGAGGTAGCCGACGCGCTCGCGCTCGATGTGTGCCCGATGTCGTGGCCAGTGGGCATGGGCGGGGTGTTCGAAGGCGTGCTCAACTTTGCCGACAACACCATCGCGCGGCCCGAAGGCGACAGCCGCGAGTTTCTGGGCAAGCGCGAGGCGGTGAGCGGCAATGGCGGCAATCTGCCCCCCGAAGTGGTCGAGGAAATCGAACTGGCGCAGGCGGGCTATCCCGAGTTCGACCTGAAGGCCTATCGTCATGGCGATCTGACGCCGGTCTATTTCGGATCGGCGCTGAAAGGCTTTGGCGTGGCCGAACTGATCGACGCCATCGCGCGCTATGCGCCGCCGCCGCGCCCGCAGCCCAGCGACATCGGCACGATCGAGACCGATTATCCCGAAGTGACCGGGTTTGTGTTCAAGGTTCAGGCCAACATGGACCCGCAGCACCGCGACCGCATCGCGTTCATGCGGATGGTTTCGGGCACGTTCAAGCGCGGTATGAAGCTGGTGCCATCGGGGCTGGGCAAGGCGATCGCGGTGCATTCGCCGATCCTGTTTTTCGCGCAGGACCGCGAGATCGCGGATTCGGCCGAAGCGGGCGATATCATCGGCATTCCCAACCACGGCACTTTGCGCGTGGGCGATACGCTCTCGGAGAAAAACGAGGTACGGTTCACCGGCCTGCCCAATTTTGCGCCGGAAATCCTGCGCCGGGTACAATTGAAGGACCCCACCAAGACCAAGCAATTGCGCAAGGCGCTCGACGATCTTTCGGAAGAGGGCGTGATTCAGGTGTTCTATCCCGAGATCGGCGGGCAGTGGATCGTGGGCGTGGTTGGGCAATTGCAGCTCGACGTGCTGATCAGCCGGCTGGAGGCGGAATATAAGGTGGCCGCGGTGCTGGAGCCTTCGCCGTTTGACACCGCGCGCTGGATCAAGGGCAGCGACGCGGCGATCAAGGGCTTTGCCGATTTCAACATGTCGAACCTGGCCAAGGACCGCGACGGCGACGCGGTGTTCATGGCGCGCTCGTCGTGGGATGTGGGTTATCAGCAGGAGCGCAATCCCGAGCTGGTGTTTTCGGCGACCAAGGAGCGTTGAGAGCGATGCGGATCGCGGTGACAGGCAGCAACGGCAAGCTGGGCAAGGCAGCGGTGGCGGCCTTGCGCGGCGGTGGACATCGCGTGACCGGGTTCGATATCGCCGCCTCGACATATGGCGATGACACGGTGCGGCTGGATGGCAGCGATTTCGGCTCGGTGATGGGCGCGCTTTCAGGGGTGGATACGGCGGCGCGCAAATTCGACGCTGTGCTGCATCTGGCGGGCATCCCCAAGCCCGGCGCGACCACCGATGAAGAAGCATTTCGGGTCAATACCTTGTCCACCTACAACGTGTTTTCGGCCGCTGCGAGGCTCGGGATCAAGCGCGTCGTCTGGGCCTCGAGCGAGACCGTGCTGGGCCTGCCGTTTGCCGAGCCGCCGCGCTTTGCGCCGATCGACGAGACGCACCCGCTGCTGCCCAACTGGTCTTATGCATTGGCCAAGATGCTGGGCGAGACCATGGCCGAGCAATTCGTGCGCTGGCATCCGGAGGTGGCCATTGTCTCGCTGCGGTTTTCGAATGTCTATGCGAGGGCGGATTATGATGCGGTGCCCGCGATCCAGGCTGATCCGGCAAGCCGCAAGTGGAACCTGTGGGGCTACATCGACGCCGACGACGCCGCGCAGGCGTGCCGCTGCGCGCTGGAGGCATCGCTGACGGGCCACGAGGCGTTCATCATCGCGGCGGCGGACACCATTGCCGGGCAGCCTTCGCGCGATCTGATGGCGGCGCACTTTCCGGGGGTGCCGCTGGCGGAAAGCCTTGCCGGAGAGGCTTCGCTGCTGTCGAGCAGGCGGGCGGGGGAGATGATCGGGTTTGTGCCCAAGGTCTCCTGGCGCGACAGGATCGGCAGCGCGGCGAACGGTTGAAAGTCACTGCGCGGTTCTTGCGCCTTGTTCGCACCTGCGGCACAAAGCGCGCATGAACCTGCTAGGCCCCACCTCGAACACCCTGATCTCGCAGCGGCTGCGGCTGCATTATGTCGATTGGGGCAATCCCGAAAAGCCGCCTTTGCTGCTGGTCCATGGCGGGCGCGATCATTGCCGCAGCTGGGACTGGACCGCCGAGGCACTGCGCGATGAATGGCATGTGATCGCGCTCGATCACCGCGGCCATGGCGACAGCGACTGGGCCTCGGACGGCAACTACCGGACGATGGACATGGTCTACGACGTGGCACAGCTGGTGCACCAGCTGGGGCTCGCGCCCGTTACGATCGTGTCGCATTCGTGGGGCGCGAATGTGGCGCTGCGCTATGCCGGGCTGTTTCCCGAAGACGTGCGCAAGCTGGTGGCGATCGAAGGCATCTTTCCCACGCCCGAGTGGGAAATGCGGATGAAGGATGTGCCGTTTGCCCGCCGAGTGCGCGATTATATCGCCGAAAAGCGCAAGGCAGCGGGGCGCCTGCCGCGTCGCTATCCCACGCTCGAGGATGCCTATGCGCGCATGAAGGCGGAAAATCCCTATCTCACCGATGCGCAGGCGCGCCATCTCACCACGCACGGGATCAACCGCAACGAAGACGGCACGTTCACCTGGAAATTCGATCCCTATGTGCACATCGATCACCCTTATGACATCACCGCCGCGCGCAAGCACGAGCTGTGGGAGGCGATCACGTGTCCGACACTGCTGCTCAACGGCGCGGATTCGTTCGCGGGCAACCCCGAACAGGATGGGCGCATCAAGCACTTCCGCAATGCGCAAGTGATGGAGTTCGCGCACGCGGGCCACTGGCTGCACCATGACCAGTTCGACCGCTTCGTGGCGGTGCTGCGCGATTTTCTCTGAAGCGGTCAGAATTTGGGCGGAACCGTGGGCAGCTGTCACCAAGCTGCCTCAAAAATAGGCAGAGCCGCGCGGGTGCCCAAGAATCGGGCGCGGCAATGCCGCCGTTTCAGACTTTGGTGCGGCGGTAACTGACGAATCCGGCGAAATACGCAGTTGGCACATGCCTTGCTTAACAAAACTTGCTGGGGAGCCATTCGGGTCGCCGGCCATAGAAGGGGGCATGCATGAAATTCATCATTGCCATCATCAAGCCGTTCAAGCTCGATGAAGTGCGCGAAGCGCTGTCGAGCCTGGGTGTGGCCGGGATGACGGTTTCGGAAGTGAAGGGCTTCGGTCGGCAGAAGGGCCAGACCGAAATCTATCGCGGTGCCGAATATTCCACCAATATGCTGCCCAAAGTGAAGATCGAGATCGCCGCGAGCGACGATCTTGCCCCGCAGATCATCGAAACGATCCAGCAGATCGCCAGCACCGAAGCCATTGGGGACGGCAAGATCTTCGTGCTCGACCTAGCCTCGGTCACGCGCATTCGCACTGGCGAAACCGGGGATACCGCGCTGTGAGCGGCGCGAGGTACAACGCAGGGCTTAACAGGGGAACTCCTATGATCCGTAAGATGATCGGTGGTCTGGCGGGCATCGGCCTTGCGCTGGGCACCGCCACCACCGCGCTCGCGCAGGCCGCCATGGTGCAAGCGCCGACAGTCGAGCAGCAGGCCACGATGGTCAACAAGGGCGACACCACCTGGATGCTGATTTCATCGGTGCTCGTGCTGATGATGAGCATTCCGGGCCTGGCGCTGTTCTACGGCGGCCTCGTCCGCACCAAGAACATGCTGTCGGTGCTGATGCAGGTGTTCATGATCGTTTCGGTTACCGGCCTGCTCTGGGCCACCTATGGCTACTCGCTCGCTTTCACGGGCGGCTCACCGTTTATCGGCGGCTTCGGCAAAGTGTTGATGGCCGGGGTGACCAGCGGGACTTATGCGGCGACGTTCTCGAACAACGTCTATATCCCGGAGCTTACCTACTTCGTGTTCCAGATGACGTTCGCCATGATCACGCCGGCGCTGTTCATCGGCGCGTTTGCGGAACGGATCAAATTCACTCCGCTGATGATCTTCACCGTGCTGTGGTCGACATTCGCCTATTATCCGATCGCGCACATGGTGTGGTATTGGGCTGGCCCGGATTTCCTTGCCGGTCAGCCGGGCGATTGGGGCTACCTCTATGGCAAGGGCGCGCTGGACTTTGCCGGCGGCACTGTGGTGCACATCAATGCGGGCATCGCCGGCCTGGTGGGCTGCATTGTCATCGGTCCGCGCCTTGGCTTCGGCAAAGAGGCAACGCCGCCGCACTCGCTGGTGATGACGATGATCGGCGCCTCGCTGCTGTGGGTGGGCTGGTTTGGCTTCAACGCCGGTTCGAACCTTGAATCGAACGGGGTTGCCGCCGTGGCCTTCGTCAACACCATGCTGGCAACTTGCGCTGCCGCGGTCAGCTGGGCAGTGATCGAGCAGATCGTGCACAAGAAGCCGTCGATGCTGGGTGCCGCTTCGGGCGCAGTTGCAGGGCTGGTGGCGATCACCCCGGCATCGGGTCTGGGCGCGCCGATGACCTCGATCGTGCTTGGCCTTATCGTCTCGCCGATCTGCTACTTCTTTGTCACCACGGTAAAGAGCAAGTTCAAGTACGACGATACGCTCGATGTCTTCGGCATCCACTGCATCGGCGGGATCACCGGGGCGCTGGCGACAGCGGTAGTCGCCGCGCCGAACCTGGGCGGTCAGGGCTACTTTGACTACACCGTGTTCCCGGCGGTCGCGATCGCTCCTGATGCCTACAGCATTTCCGGCCAGTTGCTGGTCCAGCTGCAGGCCGTGGGCGTGACCCTGGCGTGGTCGGGCATCGTCACTCTCGTGCTTCTCTTCGTCCTCGACAAGACCATGGGCCTGCGTCCCAGCGAAGAGGTCGAGCGCGAAGGGCTCGACATCAACGAACACGGCGAGCGCGCTTACAACTATTGAATTTCAAAGCTTGGCGGGGCCGAAGGGGACGATCCTCTCCCTCGAACCCCTTCTACCCCGCCAGACCATGTTCCTCCTGCGAACAGACTAAGGCCGGAAGCGTGTACGCGCTTCCGGCCCTTTTTCGTCGTGCGAATGCTGGTTAACCTTCCCATAACGCACCTTTGCTAAGCGTGTTCTGTTCCCCCATGCGGAGGGAAGGGTGATCGCTTGGCATTGTTAAGGTCGCGAGAAGTGGTGGTTCCGGACGCTCAGCCGAGCGTTATGCCAACCCGTGCGCCCCAAGCCGATGCGGCGGCCTTGTGCTATGCTTACGAGGATATCGGCCTCGGCTGCTTCTGGTCGACCGATGCGAGCGGCCGGGTCACGTATCTTTCACCGGCCGCGCAGGCGGCGCTGGGCGGCGAAGCGGGCGCGCTGGGGCGCAGTTTCAACGAGCTGTTTCTGCCCTCGGAGGGCGAAAGCGAGCGGTCGCTGCCGTTCCTGATGACGCGGATGCGCCGTTTCGAGAAGCACGTGGTGCGCAGCGAGCGCGCGGGCGCCATCCTGTGGTGGTCGGTCTCGGCGGTTCCGATCGAGGTCAAAGGCGTCTTTGCCGGATTTCGGGGGCACTGCGAGGATATCACCAGCGAGCGGCGCACGGCCGAGGAAAGCTCGCATCTGGCAATGCACGATGCGCTGACCGGGCTGATCAACCGGCGGCGCATGTCGCAACTGCTCGAACGCACGCTGACCAACTGCGCCACGCAAGGCAGCCCCTGCGCGGTGATGATGATCGATCTCGACCGGTTCAAGCAAGTCAACGACACGCTGGGCCATGCCGCTGGCGACGCGCTGCTGAAGCAAGTGGCAGAGCGGCTGGTGCGCGTGGTGGGCAACAAGGAGCACGTCGCCCGGCTGGGCGGCGATGAATTCCAGGTGATCTTCCCGGGGCAGGAAGATCGCGGAGTTCTGGGCACCATTGCCACGCAGATCATCACCAGCACATCGCAGCCTTACTCGATCGATGGCAACCGGTGCATTATCGGTGCCTCGGTGGGCGTGGCCATTTCGCCGTTCGATGGCGATGGCAGCGAAGAACTGGTGCGCAACGCCGACCTGGCGCTCTATGCCGCCAAGGGCGGCGGGCGCGGCGGATTTCGTTTCTTTATCAAGGATCTGCTGAAAGCTGCCGAAGACCGCCGGTTGCTTGAGGAGGATCTGCGCGACGCGCTCGAACGCGGCGAGCTGGAAGTGCATTATCAGCCGGTGGTGCGCGCGGCGGACAACCGCGTGGTCGGGGTGGAAGCGCTGGTCCGCTGGAATCACCCGGAAAAGGGCTTGATCTCGCCGGCCCGGTTCATTCCGATCGCCGAGGAATCCAACCTGATCAAGGGCATCGGCGAATGGGTCTTGCGCCGCGCTTGCGCCGAGGCGGCGGCCTGGCCGGGCCATCTGCGTGTGGCGGTCAATGTCTCGCCGGTGCAGTTTGCCGACGACGGCTTTCCCGCGCTGGTGGCCAGTGCGTTGGCCAGCTCGGGGATCGAGCCGGAGCGGCTCGAGCTCGAGATCACCGAGAGCGTGTTCCTGCAGGAAGGCGGCACGACCAACGAACGCTTCAAGGCGCTGAAGGGGCTGGGCGTGCGCCTCGCGCTCGACGATTTCGGCACCGGCTATTCCTCGCTCGGCTATCTCAAGAACGCGCCGTTCGACAAGATCAAGATCGACCAGAGCTTTGTGCGCGGGGCAACGGAAAAGGGTTCGCGCAACCGCGCCATCATTGCCGCGATCGTGGCGCTGGCGCAGGCGCTGGACATGGAAACGACGGCTGAAGGCGTCGAGAGCTTCGACCAGTTCGATCTGATGAAGAGCCTCAATGTCACGCTGGTGCAGGGCTTCATTTATAGCCACGCGATTGCCAACGCGCAGTTCGAACGCGAAATCGACACCGGCGTCTGGGTCATCGAGCCCAATGGCCCGGCGCTCCAGCGCCATGACCGGCAAGCCATGCTGCGGCGCATCGGGGTCATCCACGACGAGCACTATTACCCGGTCGTGCTGCGCAATCTCTCGGCGTCCGGCGCGCTGATCGAAGGGCTGGTCGGAGTGCCGGTCGGGACCAAGTTCGTGGTCGATCTCGGCGAAGGCCAATTGACCGTGGCGACGGTGCGCCGCTCGCGCAAAAGCCAGCAAGGCCTCGAATTCGAGCAGATCCTTGTGGCCGACGGCAATGGCGGGCTGTGCACGCGAAGCCGGGTTTCCTCCTACCAGCTGGTCGCCGCCGGATTGCCGGCAAACACCCGCGTCGATGGCCCGCACCAGATGGGCAGGCGCGAGGATGGCAAGGCCTCGATGCCGGCCTTTGGCATGGCGAGCGACTGGAAGGGCGCGATGCTCCGCGCCGACGGCGGCTGAGCCAGCGGAACAGGCAAAGCCGGTGTTTGCTTAGGCGCACAAGCCCGCTAAGGCCGCAGCGCTATGGCAACTCCGCATAACTCGACCGACCCCGCCGTTTCCGATGCCCCCCGTCCGAAGGAATGGATTGCGGGTATCCATGCCTATGTGCCCGGCAAATCGAGCGGGAGCGACGGGCGGCCGTTGATCAAGCTATCGGCCAACGAAAACCCGCTGGGGACCAGCCCTTTGGCCTTGGCGGCGCGGAGCGCGGCGGGCGATCCGGCGCGCTATCCCGATCCGGGCAGCACCGCGCTGCGCGCGGCGCTCGGCGCGCTGCATCGGCTCGATCCGGAGCGCATCGTCATGGGCACGGGCTCGGACGAGCTGCTTAACCTTGCGGCGCAGGCCTATGCCGGGCCGGGCGACGAGGTGCTTTATGTGCGCTACGGCTTTTCGGTCTATGACATTGCCGCGCGGCGCTGCGGGGCAACCCCGGTAGTCGCGCCCGATCTCGACTATGGCGCCGATGTCGATGCGCTGCTTGGCTGCGTGAGCGCGGCGACGCGGGTGGTGTTCCTTGCCAACCCGAACAATCCCACGGGCAGCTTTCTGCCGCGCGGCGAACTGGCGCGGCTCCATGCCGGCCTGCGGCGTGACATCCTGCTGGTGGTCGATCACGCCTATGGCGAATATCTCGCGCCCGAGCAGGACGATGGCGCGCTGGCGTTGGCGCAGCGCGCGGCCAATGTGCTGGTCACGTTCACCTTTTCCAAGATCTATGGGCTGGCGGGCGAGCGGGTCGGATGGGCGACCGGCGCGCCCGCGCTCGTCGACATGCTCAACCGCATTCGCGGCCCGTTCAATGTCTCGCTGTCGGGCCAGGCGACCGCGCTGGCGGCGCTGGACGATCAGGCGTTCGTTGCGGCCTCGCGCGATCATAACCGCGCCGAGCGCGCCCGGTTTGTCGCCTCGATCGAGGCACTGGGCAATGCCGGGTTGCGCGCGCTGCCGAGCGAGGCCAATTTCGTGCTGATCGAGTTTGGCGGCGCGCTGACCGCAGAGGCGGCGTATCACGGCCTGATGGAGCATGGCTACATCACCCGCTGGCTGCCGGGGCAGGGCTTGCCTCAATGCCTGCGGATCACCATCGGCACCGCAGAGCAGATGGACGCCATCGCCGATATCCTGCGTGCCATGGGGAGCCAGGCCGCGTGAGCGGGCCATTTCGCCGGATTGCGGTGATCGGATTGGGCTTGCTGGGCGGCTCGGTGGCGCTGGCGGCGCGGGCCGGGCTGCCGGGGACCACGACCACCGGGTTCGACAGCGATCCGGCGGTGCGGGCGCGGGCGCGGGAAATCGGGCTGGCCGACCATGTTGCCGAAACCGCGCGGGAGGCGGTGGAAGGGGCCGATCTGGTCGTGCTGTGCGTGCCGGTGGGCGCGATGGAGGCCGCAGGCCGGGCGATTGCGGGCGGACTTGCCCCCGGTGCGTTGGTGACCGACGTGGGATCGAGCAAGGCAGCCGTGGCCGAGGCGCTGGCCGACGCCTTGCCGGGGGTCTGCGTGATCCCCTCGCATCCGGTGGCGGGGACCGAGCAGAGCGGGCCGGACGCGGGCTTTGCCGCGCTGTTTCAAGGGCGCTGGTGCATCGTTACCCCGCCCGCCGGGGCCGATCCGGCAAAGCTGGCGCAGCTGATCGGCTTCTGGGAGGCGCTGGGCGCGCGGACCGAGACGATGGACGCCGAACACCATGACCGCGTGCTCGCGATTACCAGCCACTTGCCGCACCTCATCGCCTATACCATCGTCGGCACGGCCTCGGATCTCGAAGCGGTGACGCAAAGCGAGGTGATCAAGTATTCGGCGGGTGGCTTTCGCGATTTCACGCGCATCGCTGCGTCTGATCCGACGATGTGGCGCGATGTGTTCCTGAGCAACAGCAAAGCGGTGCTCGAAATGCTCCAGCGCTTTACCGAGGATCTGACCGAGCTGCAAAAGGCCATCCGCAAGGGTGACGGCGAGGCGCTGTTCGACACGTTCACGCGCACCCGCGCGGTGCGCCGCTCGATCATCGAAATGGGCCAGGACGACGCGCGGCCCGATTTCGGGCGGAGCGATCATGCGAATGCGGGCGCGCTCACGAAAGCAGGAACAGCAATCCCACCCCGGCCATGACTGCCGTCGAGGTCCATCCGACCGCGGCCAGTTTCCACGAGATGGTGAGGTGGCCCATGATCCGCGGATTGCGCGCGATAAGCATGGTGATGACCATGACCGGCGGGGCCAGCAGACCATTGACGACCGCCGCCCAATAGAGCGCCAGCATCGGATCGATCGACAGGAAATTGAGCACGAGCCCGCCCAGCGTGGCCATCGCGATCACCGCGTAGAACGCCTTGGCTTCGCCCGGACGCCGATCGAGGCCCTCGTTCCAGCGGAAAGTCTCGCTCACCGCATAGGCCGCCGAGCCTGCGAGGATCGGCACGGCGAGCAGCCCGGTGCCGATGATCCCCAGCGCAAACAGCGCGAAGGCGAAGTCTCCGGCCACAGGGCGCAGCGCGCTCGCCGCCTGATCCGCCGAGGTGATGGTGGTGATCCCGTGTGCATGCAAGGTGGCGGCGGTGGCAAAGACGATGGCCTGCGCGGTCAGGTTCGAAAAGGCCATGCCGGTGATGGTATCGGTGTCGATCCGGCGCAGCTCTGCGCCTGCCTTGCGCGGGGCGACAAACAGCGGACGGGTGCGGCGGCGGTGTTGTTCTTCCACTTCCTGCGCGGATTGCCAGAAAAACAGATAAGGGCTGATCGTCGTGCCGAACATCGCGACCAGACCCATCGCGTGCGGCTTGTCGAACACGAACGTCGGCACGAACTGGCCGCGCAGGACCGCAAGCCAATCCACATCGGCGACCAGCAACACGGCAAAGTACGAGAGCAGCGACAGCGTGGTCCATTTGAGCAGGCTGGCATAGCGATCATAGGGCACGAAGACTTCGGCGGCGATGCTGCCGATGCCGAACAGCGCGGTGTAGAGCAGCACCGGCCCCGGCAGCAGCAGATGCAGTGCCGCCGTCATCGCGCCGAGATCGGCCCCCAGATTGATCACATTGGCCACGATCAAAGCCAAGACCATCAGCCGCAGCAGCGCCACCGGGTAGTGGCGGCGCACATTGGCCGCAATGCCTTGGCCGGTGACGGCCCCGATCCGCGCGCAGATCGATTGGGTGGCCACGAGCAACGGAAAGGCGAGCAGCATGGCCCAGGCCAGAGAATACCCGAACTGTGCGCCGATCTGGCTATACGTGCCGATGCCGCTGGGATCATCATCGGCGGCGCCGGTCACGAGGCCGGGGCCAAGTTGCTTCAGGAAAGAGCCGGACCCCGCGCCTTCGGTGCTCTGCGGGTCCATCATGTCACGTTTCCGTGCCGCTCAGCGCATTGATCTCAGCCAGCACGCGCGCCTCGATCTCGGGCCGATCCAGCCCCGGCGGTATCTCCGCGCCTGCCAAATAGTGCACCGTGCCGCTGCGCTTCCAGCGGCGATTGTAGAGCGGGCCGCTGTCCACCGCAACCGGGACGACCGGCAGACCGAGCAGCTTGTAGAGCCCGGCAAAGCCCGATTGCAGCGGTGCCGGGCTGCCGCGCGGAACCCTAGTGCCCTCGGGAAAGATGACCAGGGGCCGCCCGTCGGCGATGCGGCGGCGCGCCTCGCCCAGCATGGTGCGCAAGCTGCGCGCACCGGCTTCGCGGTCCACCCCGATCAGCCCGAACCGGCGGCCGACCGGCCCCCACAGCGGAATGCGCAGCAGCTCCGCCTTGGCGAAAACGACCGGACGGGGATATTGATAGGGCAGATCGATCGCCTCGAAAAATGATTCGTGCTTGACCGCATAAAGCACCCCCTCGCGCGGGCGGAACGCACCTGCTTCGACGTGGATACCCAGGATAACGCGCGCGCACCAGCGGTGATAGCCCGACCAGGCCCGGGCTGCGCGGTCGAAATAGCGGGGTGCGATCTGCGCGGCGACAATGGCAGCGAGCACCACGACCAACGATCCGCTATAAAAAGCAGCATAGAACAGCAGACTGCGCAGGATCTCGGCAACGGTTGCGGGTCGCTCGTCCATCGTGATGCGCGTCCTTACCAGCCGACAAGCCAGGCGATGCAGCGCGCTACCAGCTTGTTGTATTCGATGAACAGCGTTTTGAGGCTGGGCCGCGAGGCCACGGCATCGGGCACGATCACCAACTCGCCCGGCGCGGCATGGGCGAGATCGAACATCGCGCGGCGCATGTGCCAGTCGGTTGTCACCAGCCGCACCGAGGCGATGCGCTGGCCCGCGATCCAGCGCGAAGCCTCCAGCGCATTCGAGCGGGTATCGACCGAATCAAAGCCGAGCGTGATGCAGCAGGCCATGAGCGCTGGCGAAACACCGTATTCCGCCTCGAACTCCTGCGGGCGGACTTCGCTGGCCACGCCCGCCACGAGGAGCTGGCGCGCGCGCCCCGCGCGCAATGTGTCGAGCGCACGCGGGATGCGGCCCACACCGCCGGTCAGCACGATGATGCCATCGGTTTTCTGCAGCCCGGCAGGTTGCGGCAGGAGCATGGCAAACCACAGGAAGCCAAGCACCCAGGCCAGCAGCAGTGCGGAGAGCAGCCGGCGAAACAACCCGGGCGGTTTCTTCACAGCATGCGCCTGAGCGCGGCAAGCACGGTCAGCCGCGCGGTGAGCACGGCCAGCGCCACGCCCAGCAGAGGGATCAGCGCGATGAGGATCCAATCGAGCCACCCGAGCACCGCCGAGCCGACCATGCCCGAACCGAGCGGCGCAAACTGCCGCCCCAGCGCGAGGATGGTGACAAGCCCGAGCACGAGCCCGGCCAGCCCGCCCGCCGCGGCATCGAACGCCATCGAGCGCTGAAACACCCGCGCAATCTGGCGGTCGGTGCCCCCCAGCATGTGGACGACCTCGATCGTTTCGCGGTGATTGCTCAGCGCATTGCGCGAGGCAAGCAGCACCGCCGCCATTGTCGCCAGCGCGAGCAGCGTAATGAGCCCGCTGGCCAGCCATTGCAGCGCGTTGATCGCGCCGAACACGGGGGCGAGCCAGCCGGCCTGGGCATCGATCCGCGCCGCTGGAGCGACATCCGCGATCCGTGCGCGCAGGGCGGCAAGCCGCTGCGGTGTCGCGCCCGCGTCGAGCCTGACGTCGATCAAGGCCGGGATCGGCAGCGCCTCGAGATCGTCGCCGGGGCGCGTGCCGAGCCACGGCTCGACCAGCGTATTGAGCTCCTCCTGCGCCACCGGCGCGGCGCTGATCACCCCCGGCGCGGCGCGCAATGCGGCGAGCGCGGCGCGCGCCTGCCGGTTGCGCTCGGCAGGCGCGGCCGAGACGATCTGGACGGTGACGCCGCCTTCGAGATCGGCGCTCGCGGTGCGCGCCATGTTGCGCAGCGCGAGCCCGCTGGCGGCGGCGACCACGGTCAGCGCGATCATGATGGCGATGACCCACGGCATCGGCCCGGTGAGCTGGCTATCGGGGAGCAGCCGCGCATCGCCCGAAGTCTTGTGTTCGCGCCAGCCGGCGAGCAAGCCCGCGACTTTTGCGCCCGGGGCCTGGCGGCGGGCGGTTTGCGGGTCGGCGGCGCTCATTGGCCGGTCATGTCCAGCCGCGCGGGGGCGCTGCGGCGGGGCGGATAGCGCAGCGCGCCGGTCGGATCGCTCAGCCGCCCGCGATCGAGGCGCATGATCAGCGATTCGGGCACATTGCGGATGAGGTGGGCATCGTGCGTCGCGACCACCACGGTGGTTCCCAGCCGGTTCAGGCTTTCGAACAGGCGCAGCAGCTTGAGCGCCATTTCCGGATCGACGTTGCCGGTCGGCTCGTCCGCGACGAGCATATCGGGGCGCGCGATCACCGCCCGCGCGATGGCGACGCGCTGTTGCTCCCCGCCCGACAGCGTGGCGGGCCGCGCGCCCATCCGGTCGCCCAGCCCGACCCATTCGAGCATGTCGCTCACCGGCTTGACGATGTCTTTCTCGATCACCCCGGCGACGCGCAGCGGCAGGGCCACGTTGTCGAACGCGGAGAGATGCGAAACCAGCCGGAAGTCCTGAAACACCACGCCGATGCGCCGCCGGAAACCGGGCAGGCGGCCGCGCGGCAGGGTGATCGCATCGGTGCCGAACATCCGGATCAGCCCGCGCGAGGGCCGCTGCGCCAGATAGAGCAGCTTGAGCAGGCTGGTTTTGCCAGCGCCGCTCGCGCCGGTCAGAAAATAAAAGCAGCCGGGAAAAAGGGTGAACGACACATCGGTCAACACTTCCTTGTCCGTGCCATACCGCAGCCCGACATTGTCGAACTGGACAATCTCGCTTTCTGGCTGGCTCATGTCGGGCGGGGTGATCCTGGCACTGCGGAGCGCGGGTTCTGCGTCCGAGGGGGGTATAACCGGCAATCCATGTGGAAAAAAGGGCCGCAGAAGCACTTCTCCCCGTTCGCCCCTATTGTGGCGACCGCAGGCCATGCTTAACCACGATGGATGATTATCGCGTGCCCCGCCTGTTCGACGCGTTATGTTGTCCCTGACAGCGCGATCGGCGCGGATGGTCGCACCGTCCGCTGCGCCAAATGTCGCCACAGCTGGTTCCAGGATGGTCCGCTGCTGCCGCCGCGCGCCGAACCGGCCCACAGCGGGGCGGATGCGGTGGTCGCGCCGCCTGCCGCGCCGCGCCAGGGCGCATCATCGCCGATGGGCCCCGACGACGCGATGCCGGAGCCGCCGGTGGTGCCGCGTCACCGGGCCCGCAAGGAGCCGGCACCCGCGCCCGATGCGCCTTCCAGCTTCGAGCATGGTCCGCCGTTTCGCCCGCGCCGCAATGTGGCCAAGCTCTGGACCATCGCGGCGGGCGCGTTTGCCGTTTCGGTGGCAGGTCTGATCGCGCTGGCCGCGATTTTCGGATTGCCCGACTGGGTGCCGATCGCCCGCCCGACTTTTGCGGCGGCGCCGCGCGATCTGGAGCTTTCCTTCCCGCCCGAGCGGCAGGATCGGCGCACTTTGCCCAATGGTACGGAGTATTTCGGCGCAAGCGGCACGGTCACCAATATCGGCAAGGATACGCACGAGGTTCCGCCGATCCTGATCGTGCTGCGCGATGACAAGAACCGCGTGGTCTATACCTGGAATGTCAGCCCGCCGCGCGAGAGCCTGCGCCCCGGCGAGAGCGTGACGATCAACGAGGCCGTCACCGATGTGCCCAAAAGCGCGAGCTTTGCCGAAATCGGCTGGAAGCCGGAATAAATTCCGCGGTATCGCGGTTGCACCGGGCAAAGTCCTTTGCTAGTGGCCCGCTCCTACCCCAGCGGGGGCTTCCGGCAGTGAGATCGGACTCCTCGTACGATGTGCGGTCGTGGCGGAATTGGTAGACGCGCAACGTTGAGGTCGTTGTGGGCGAAAGCCCGTGGAAGTTCGAGT
>CAZGWR010000023.1:0-52715 GCA_964529505.1 uncultured Novosphingobium sp.
CCCCAGACGGGGTGACGCTGCCCGGCCGTCACCAATGTTTGCAACAGAGCCCGCGATGGCAACATGCACGGATCGATCGGGCACACCCGGTCAAATTTCGCTTCACAGCCGATCCGTTAATCTTTCTATACAGCACATCACGCCCTCAAACCAAATACGCTGCTTGCCGCACTCGGATTGCCTCCGAGTGCGGGCGGCCGGATTGACGCGAGGGCAGAACTTTCGGCACCGGGCCCAGTCCCCGTCGCCCCAGCATGGGACATACGCACTTGAACACTATCCGTAACAGCGCGCTCAAGAACAGCGCGGCACCATTCGCCCTCGCGCTCGCCTTGATCGCCGCCCCCGCCTTTGCGCAGGACGCGCCGCAGGCCGCCGAAGCAGAAGCAATCGCTGATGATCAGCCCGTGATCGTTGTCACCGGATCGCGCATCGTCAATCCAAACCTGCAATCATCGGTTCCTGTCGCGGTTGTCTCCAGCGACCGGATCGCCGCCACCGGCGTTACCAACATTCAGGACGTGCTCACCCAGCTGCCTTCGGTCGGCCAGGGCATCACCCGGTCGAGCAGCAACTTCAACTCGACCGGCAACGGTCAGGCCACGCTCAACTTGCGCAATCTGGGCGATCAGCGCACGCTCGTGCTGATCAACGGCCGCCGCACGGTCGGCATCCCCGGTTCGTCGGCTGCCGATCTCAACCACATCCCGCTCGAGCTTATCTCGCGCGTGGAAACCGTGACCGGCGGCGCTTCGGCGGCCTATGGTTCGGAAGCCATTGCCGGCGTGGTCAACTTCGTGCTGAAGCGCAATTTCAGCGGCCTCGAGATCCACGGCCAGTCGACGGTTTCGGACAAGGGCGATGCCCCGCGCCAGTATGTCAGCCTGCTTGGCGGGCTCAACTTTGCGCAGGGCCGGGGCAACATCACGCTGAACCTCAGCTATGACAACGACGCCGGCCTTCGCTCGCGCAATCGCGCATTTTCGGCCAACGACGTGCCGAACCGCAGCTCTTATGCTGCGCAGGGCCTGTTCAGTGTGGTTGACCTCAATGATCCGGCCCAGGCAGGTTTCTTTGCAGGAGACGGTCTGACCTACACTTTTGACGCCAACAACAATCTCAAGGACTATCAGGGCGCGAACATCGACGGCTATGACCGCAACCAGCAGCGCTTTCTCGCGGTTCCGGTCAAGCGCTATACCGCCTCGGCGCTGGGGCACTATGACCTCGGCTTCGGCGATCTCTATGCCGAAGGCACTTATGTGAAGACCAAGTCCAACGCTTCGCTCGAAGCGCAGGCCATCGATAACTTAAGCGCCACGCCGGTCACCAACTTTGACGGCAGCGCTTATGCCGGCATTCCGATCACTAGCCCTTACGTGCCGCAGGCGATCCGCGATGCAGCCGTCGCCAATGGCGTAAATGTGATCCAGTTCCGCCGCCGTTCGGTCGATATCTTCGATCGCAGCAACCGCAATGATCGCGATTATTGGCGCGGCGTGATCGGCCTGAAGGGCGATCTTGGCGGCAAGTGGTCGTATGACATCAACTACGAGCATTCGCAGGTGCGCGATTTCACGACATCGGAGACGATCTTCGCGGCCAACTATGGCGCGGCGCTGAGCAACGAGATCGACGGCGCAGGCAACGTGGTCTGCTCGGATCCAGCCGCGCGCGCGGCAGGCTGCGCTCCGATCAACATCTTCGGCTTCAACACGGTTTCGTCGGCCGCTGCAAGCTGGCTGCAGATCGACACCACGACTGGCAGAAGAGCGCCTTTCCAATACGTCGCCAAGGTATTCCAGGATTTCGCTTCGGCCACGGTCAACGGCGAACTGTTCTCGATCTCGGGCAAGGACGCGATCGGCGTCGCCGCCGGCTTTGAATATCGCAACGAGCGCAGCTCCGAAACGTTCGACCTCGCCACCCAGCAGGGGCGTTCGCTGGGCAACCAGCTTTCCAACACGCAGGGCAGCTTCAACGTCAAGGAAGGCTTCATCGACCTGATCGCGCCGCTCGTTCAAGACGTTCCGTTCGTGCACTACCTCGGCGTTGAAGGTTCGGCGCGTTATGCCGACTATTCGACTGTTGGCGGGATCTGGAGCTACAAGTTCGGCGGTGCTTATGCCCCGAGCGAGGACATCCGCTTCCGCGCGATCTATGCCCGCGCGGTGCGTGCGCCGAACGTGGGCGAACTGTTCTCGACCACCAGCCAGACGTTCCCGGCGATCATCGATCCGTGCGATCAGCGTGAGGGCAATGGCGACGGCGCCGATCTGGTTGCACTGCCTGCGGCGTGCGCGAACATTGCGGGCATTGCCGGCACGGTCGCCGCGCGCGGTGCATTTGCCTATTCCACCGCGCAAATCCAGACCATCGACGGCCTGGTCGGCGGCAATCGCAATCTGCGGGCGGAAAAATCCGATACGCTCACAGTGGGCGCGGTGATCACGCCCAGCTTCCTGCGCGGCTTCAACATGTCGGTCGATTATTACCGGATCAAGGTGCTCAACGCGATCTCGACGGTCGGCCAGCAGATCTCGGTGTCCGAATGCGTCAACAGCGGCGATCCGGTGTTCTGCAACAACGTCGAGCGCGACAGCAATGGGTTCATCACGCGGGTCAACGATCTGCTGCTCAACACTGCCGCGGTCGAAGCTGCGGGCATCGACACCGAAGCGCATTATGTTCTGCCCGTCGGTTTCCTGGGTGACGAGGGCCGGATCGGTGCCGATGTGTTCTGGAACCACAAGTTCACGCAGCAGCGCACGCCCTATCCGGGCGGCAATGTCCAGGACGAGATCAATCAGGCGGCATGCTATTCGTGCGGTCGGCTTGGTTCGGGTTTCCGCGACAGCGTGACCGCCAACTTCTCGCTCAGCAACGCGCGGATCCGGTTCAACTACAACCTGCGCTACCTCAGCCCGCTGAGCGACAACCTCGACGGCAGCACCCCGGTCGTGACCCGCATTCCGGCCTACACCTACCACGACTTCCAGCTGCGGGCGATGGTCGGCGAGTCGAAGAAGATCGATGTCTACCTTGGCGTAAACAACGCGTTCGACAAGCTTCCGCCGCTGTTTTCCGACACCAACCCCGTGTCGTGGCCGGGCACGCGTACCGTGGCCAATACTTACGATGTGTTCGGTCGCATGCTCTATATCGGGGTCAGCGCCCGCTATTGAGCCATCGGGCCACACGGACCAAAGAATGGGCTCGGCGCGCAATCGCCGGGCCCTTTTTTGTGGTCAGTTCGGGTGAACGGGCGGGTGCAGCGGCAGGGGCGGCTGCACCACGCGCCAGGCGCGCAGCCGTGTGCCGGGCATCAGATCGACCGGGACAAGCCAGTCCGGCGTCCGGTTGTCGAGCAGCCGCGCCATCAACCCTTGCGGGCTGGCCTTGCGGTAGATCGCCAGCTCCTTGAGATCGGGGCAGACCACGATCAGCGTAGCATGGCGCGCGCGCACGATGGCTTCGGCCTTCTCTGCGGGCGAGAGAAACGCGAGCAGCACATCATGGATGCCGGGTGAGCCGCGATGATGGCCGGTGGCGACAACCCGGTGATGCGACCACACCAGAAGGTGCGGCCCCATGTCGATCGGCGCCAGAATATCGGTCGCAGGCAGCCGGTTTAGCAGCGTTCCTGCGCGCGCAAAGTCGCAGCGCGACTTGCCCGATTGCGCGATGATACTGCCCGCAGTTTTGGGCAAGACGGCGGCGCGGGCCAGCTCCCAACCCAGAAAAGGCAGCGCGGGCTGGAGCAGCATGCCGATGCCGACGAATCCAGCGAGCCGCTTGGGCAGCGAAACCGGTCGCAGCGCCACGATCCAGTCGCGCACCAGGGCCGCAATGGGCACCGCGCTCAAGACGCACGATGTTCCCGAAGCCCGGGCGACAATTAGCCCGACGGCGTAAGCGCCGCCGAGCAACAGAAGATAATCAAACCAGAATGCCTGCGTGTTCGAATCGGTGGCGCGCCGCCAGTGGACCGACGTGGCAAACAGGCCGAACAGCGGTACGAGAGTCATCGTCGCCGCGTCGCGCAGCGGAAAACGCCACACCGGTTGGCCTTCGATGATCGCGTTGTACCAGTATTTGCGCACCAGTGGGTCAAGCTCGGCAAAGGCACCCGTGCCGCATTGCGGCGCGCCCGCGAGCATGATGGCCAGCGCGACTCCGCCGATGGCGGCGAGCGCGGCGAGGTGCAGCCAGAGCGCGCGCGGAGCGATGTGTCGCAATGCGATCACGCCTGCCGCGCCGCCTGCAAAGGCGGCCAGATGAACCGGCGACACCGCATCGCAATGCGAGGCAAGATCAGCCAGCCCGCGGGTGCCGAGGAACAGCAGCACCGAGGTTGCGGCGAGCCCGCTTGACGCCGCTGTCAGCCAGCTGAAGCGGGATTCGGGATTGCGCAACCCGCGCAGCGCACAAATGCCGAGGAAAATGGCAGCCAGCGGCAGTCCCTCGATCGAAATGGCCATGAGCGCGGCCAGGGCGACCCCGATCCCCAGCCCGCCGCGCCAGGCGTTGCGCTCGGTCAGGAAGCAGGCCGCCGTCATTGCCAGCACGATTTGCCAGGCATGATGATCGATCCGCATCGGCACGAATTGAAACAACACGGGGCCGGTAATGCTGGACAGGAGGCAAGCGATGCCGACCACCTCGGCATCGAAGAAGCGCGAGGCGAACCGGCCGATCAGCGACAGCAGGACCAGCAAGGTGAGCAGCGGCACAGCGATCAGCGCCGCCATTTCCGCCCCCGCATGGCCGAGCAGCGGGCGCAGCAACAGCATGATCCCCGCAATCGGAATGTCCACCAGCCGCGACCAGTGCATCAGCACACCATCAGGGGCGGCGGCACGATACTGATGCAGATCGAACCAGCCTTGCCCCGCCAGAAGATCGCGCACTTGCACCAAACGCAGCGCATCGTCCGGATCGCCGAACTGAAAGGTGCGGATCGTGTTCATGTGGATCGAGCTCAACATGAAAACCAGCACCAGCCAGACCATCAGCACACGCCCGGCAACCGCGCGGCCGGAACCGGCCGGGGCAATCGCCGTCTTTGGCGCGCCATGGGGCGCGGCGAGCGGCAGGTCGCCGGCCTTGATCATTTCCGCTGTCATCGAAACACGACCTTTTTGCGCAGCAGCCAGGTTGCGGTGAAACTGGCCGCGATAGCGACCAGCTTGGCGAAGCGCGGATCAGCGCCGCTTGCGCTGGCGGTTCCCACGATCGCGGTGGTGAGCCCGAGCCCGATCAGCGCGGAGATCACGAACATTGCCTTCTGCCGGGTGCGGGCAATCCCGCCCGCCGCGATCTGGTCGCTGAATACGTGACGGCTCGACAGCAACCAGTGCGCGACGATGCCGAGCGAATAGCCCAGCGCCGAGGCGAGCACGGCTGGAACGCCGATTTGGAGCAGCGCCAGAAAGCTTCCCATATCGACCGCCAGCGCGCCCACGCTGGCGAGAATATACCGCACCAGCGTGATCTGCCGAAGCCGATGGAACAGGGGCGGAACCAGTGCGGTCATGGTGCGTCAGCCTCAAGCGGCCTTGCGGTCTTTTTTCGGTGCAATCTTGGTGGGGACATCGCGCAGCGAATTGAGCGCTGCGGCCTGATCGGGGGTCACCGGCTTGGCGGCAGGGAGCGTGTCTTCCGCGCCTTCGCTGCCCGCCTCGTGGTACTCGGCGTCTTCGTTGACCGCCCAGGTATCGTAGATGCGCGCCTCGGCGATGATGTTTTCCACCGTCAGCATGGCGGTCATCATCGCGTGGTCCTGGTTGTTGTAGCGGTGCATGCCGTTGCGGCCGACGAGATGCAGTGTCGGGCTGGATGCCTCGAGCTCGCGGCGCATCGCATCGACGTTGTCGGCGTACTCGTCGTCGTAGACCGGATAGGCTTTTTCCTGCCGCACCACCGCGCCGCCGATCACCTGGCCCGGATCGACCAGACCCAGAATTGCCATTTCCTTGGTCGCCAGCGCGATCAATTCCTCGTTCGAGGAAGCCCACAACTCATCGCCTTCGAAGCAGAAGTATTCCAGCCCGACGCAGGCCACGCTGGGATCGGGCACCATTTCGGGCGACCAGGAGCGGAAGTTCTGGATGCGGCCGACTTTCACCTTGTCGTCGTGGATATAGATCCAGTTGTCGGGAAACAGGTCTTCGGAGCGGATCATCAGCGCCACGGTCAGAAAATCGCGGTACTTCAAACGGCTGGCTTCGAGCGTCGTGGCGGGGAGCGGATGCAGCCGCGCCGCCAGCTCGCGCATCGGCGCAGAGCTGATCGCATGGCGCGCGCGGATGATGGTCTCGCCGCCCTCCTGTTCGCCGCTCTGCTCGCGGCTTGCCGAGAGCCGCCAGCCGCCTTGCCCGTCGCTGGCCAGCTGCTTCATGGCATGGCCCATCAGCACCGAACTGCCCGCCGCCACGATCTTGTCGCGCGCGGCTTCCCACATCATGCCCGGCCCCTGGCGCGGATAGCGGAAGGTTTCGAGCAGGGTCTTGGTCTGCATGCCATCGTTGGGTTTCTTGTTGAGGCCAAGGCTGCGCCGCAGCCCGTCCATCACCGCGGAGCCGAGCGACAGCCCCTTGATCCGCTGCGCTGCCCAGTCCGCGCTCATTTCATCGCACGGCATGCCCCACACCTTCTCGGTGTAGGTCTTGAAAAAGATCGAATAGAGCTTCTGGCCGAACTGGTTGGTGGTCCAGTCCTCGAAGCTGCGGACATTCCGGTTGGGAAATGCCTTGGCCTTGGCATAGCTGATCATGCACTGTGTGGAGCGCAGCACGCCCAGATTGAACAGCGCCTCGAACGCGCGCAGCGGATAAGAGTAGAATTTGCCCTCGTAGTAGATCCGGCTCATGCGCGGGCGCTGGATGAAGTCGTCGGGCAGGATTTCGTTCCACAGATCGACAACTTGCTGCGATTTGGAGAAGAATCGATGGCCGCCGATGTCGAAGCGGTAGCCTTCGTGCTCCACCGTGCGGCTGATCCCGCCGACATAGCGCGTGTCTTTTTCGATGATGGCGACGCTCAGGCCCCGCTTCGACAGCAGGTAGCCTGCCGTCAAGCCGGCCGGGCCGGCCCCGATGATGGCCACGTCGACGTCGTATTCTTTGCTGATCTCACTCGCATTTGCGAAACCGTTAACCATCACGTGCCCCTGTCAAAGCGGTCTTCTTGCGGGAAGAGGTGAACGAAAAGGGCTAAGAGAAAGTTAACGCACAGCTTCGTCAGCGCGAATTACGCGAAGTTTCGTCTGGCCCCCCCCCCGCTCTTCGCTTCCGCCTGCGCGCTGTGCAAGGCGGCGGAAACCCGCGCCAGTTCATCGAGCTTGAACGTCTGCTCGAAAACGAGGCCGTAGCGCGGATGATCGCGCCAGCGCACTTTGGCATAAATCGGCGGGGTCAGGCCGGTTTCCAGGCGCACAAGTTCGTCGACCAGCAGCCATTTGGCGCATTCGATCCGCGCGCCTTGCTGCGAGATGTTATGAAATCCCGCCTCGACCGCCTCGCCGCCCGAGTGAACGATTGCCGGCAGCGCGAGGCGGAGCCGCAGCGGCCGCTTCCGAAACGGTGCATGTGCTTCTTCCAGCAGCCGCTCGATCGCGACCTCGTCAAGAAAGCGCAAACCAGCATGGCCGTCCTGCGCCCACACCTGCTGCGCCGGGTAGTGGTCGCCATTGGCCAGTTCGATGGCGAGGTCCATGGTCGCGGGTAGCGGCTGAAACAGCCGAACTTTCACCCCGGTGGCAGAAGCATCGCGGATAATGCACGGAAATTCGTTCCCGCCGACCACCAGCTTGGCAGCGCGAATCAGCAGGGCATAGCGCGCTGATGCGCGCAATTGCGCACCTGTGGGCTGGTTGTGCTCATCCGGCAGGCATGCGCCGGACCGCTCGTCACTATGGGCCAAGCCCAGTCCCCTTTTGACGGATGCCGCGTTGCCCACTGCGCACGGCGCTCCCTGTACCCAGGCTGATACCCGGGCAATTCTTGCCAGCCGGTTACTTGGGGCCGATTTGAATCGAGCGATCGCCGATAGTGGTGGCGCCGCCGGCAAGCGGCGTCAGGTTCCATGCGCTATTCCGGGGCAAAGCGATCGCCGCCTCCCGCCTGGGCATGGCGCCGCAATGTGCGAGACATGCGCCGAGCCAATGGTGTGGTGCGGACGGCGGGACTCGAACCCGCACGAGCTAAGCTCAGGGGATTTTAAGTCCCCGGCGTCTACCATTCCGCCACGTCCGCGCGGCAAACCGCGCTATACCGAGCGCTGCCGTCGTCGATGTTGGCATATTGCCGGGCTTGCGGCAAATGCCGGCGGGGCGCGGGTTTACTCGGCGTTCAGCCGCTGGCGCATTTCCTTGCCGGGCTTGAAGTAAGGCACGCGCTTTTCGGCGACTTCGACGGCTTCGCCCGTCCGGGGGTTGCGGCCCTTGCGCGCATTGCGCTCCCGCGTCGAGAAAGCACCGAAGCCACGGAGTTCAACGCGACCTCCATCGGCCAGCCGCCGCGCAATCTCATCAAAGAAGACTTCGACGACCCGTTCAATCTCTTCGCCGCGCAAGCCCGGGCATTCTTTGGCAAGCGCTTGTAACAGTTCGGACCTTATCATCCGTTTGACATTCCCTTATTCGGCCCGGCAATGCCAGCGAGTGACTAGCGACCCTGTTCGCATGCGCACTCTCAAAGCAAACGCGCTCATCTATCAGAGAAACTGCCAGAATTGCGCGATTACTACAAGCCACCAACATGTAACCACGTGTAAATTGGCTTAGGTTTGCTCCAAATTGGTGCGAAGTTCCTCATGGTTGATCCTAAGCTGCCGGAGTCGTTGCGCAATTTGCGGCCACTCATTGCGCAGAAAGGCATCGCGCTCGCGGTCGAGCAACGTCTTTGCCGCCCCGGGGGCCAACACCATGCCGACGCCGCGTTGAATCTGAACGAGTCCCTCGTCGCGAAATTGCTGGTAGGCCTTGGCCACGGTGAGCGGATTGGCCCCTTCGGCAGCGGCAAAGGCGCGTACCGATGGCAGCAATTCCCCTTCGGCATACGTGCCATCGATAATCGCCGCCGCGATCTGGTCGCGAAGCTTGAGGTAAACGGGGCGGGATTGCGCGATCATAAGGTGATGCGGTGTCATAATACAGCGCATGACGCAATCCCCAGCTTCTGGCTTGAGGCATCAGCCCGAGAATCCGGACCGGGGTCCCAGGACCGCAAGGGCGCCGGCGTGGCGGGTTGATGCGGTTCGCCCTTCCCATCGCCGCAATTGGCGCTAGTGCGTTGATCATTCCAGACGATGCCGCCCGGCATGGGGCGGGCATGGCCCGGCCAATTCAAGGAGCACACTGCGCCGATGACAAACGGGACCCCAGAAGGGACCGCCTCTCCGCAAGTCGGTGGACCCGTCGCTGGCTCGAGCGATGCCAGCTGGTTTGGCCATCCCCGGCAGCTGGCGCGATTGTTCACCACCGAAATGTGGGAGCGCTTCGGATTTTATGGCATGCGGGCGCTGCTCACGCTCTATCTGGCGAAGCACTTCCTGTTCAGCGACAGCACCACCGCCGGGCTCTATGGCGGCTTCACCGCGCTGGTGTATCTCACCCCGCTGATCGGCGGGTTGCTGGCCGATCGCTACCTTGGCTCGAAGCGCTCGGTCAAATTCGGCGCGCTCGTGATGGCGACGGGCTACTTCATCCTGTGCTTCGGCGGCGAAACCGCGAAACCTTACGCGCTGATCGATGGGCAGCGCTACACTGTCGCGGTCGAAAACGCGTTGGACGGCCCGAGCAGCAGCGGTGACGAGCAACGCTTTGTAATCAGCGGCGCGCAGCGATTGCTGATTAAAGGGAACGAGGATGGCTCGGTCGCGCTGATCGCCCCCGATGGTCAGGTCGCGCGCACGGTTGCCAAGGGTGGTTTCGAAGCCGGCGGCGAGCGATCACCGATGTTTATCGGGCTTCTCCTCCTCGGCCTCACGCTGGTCGTGATCGGCAATGGTTTTTTCAAGCCCAACATCTCGACGATGGTTGGCGCGCTCTATCCGCCGGGGGATCGGCGCAAGGATGCGGGCTTCACCATATTCTACATGGGGATCAATCTGGGCGCGTTGCTCTCTCAGTTGCTCTGCCCGCTGCTCGCCGATGCGGTGGGGTGGTGGGCTGGATTTGGCCTCGCTGCGATCGGCATGATCCTCTCCTGGAGCCTGATCCAGTTCGATGGTGGCCGTCTGGCGGGCTATGGCGAGCCACCGGCCGATCTCGTGAAAGACCGGTCGATGCCGATCTATCTGGGCGCCTTGCTGGCAGTGCCGGTCGTCATTTTCCTTTTCCAGAACCTGATCAACGCGCAAGCGGTCGCGCCGGGCTCGGGAGTCTTGGGCTATATCATGGCACAGCCCTTGATCGGGCGGCTGCTTTTCGGCACGTTTGTGCTCGGGGTTCCGGTCATCCTTCTCTACGCTTGGTCAGCGGGCAGCCGTGCCGAGTTCCAGATGATGGTCGCCGCGATGGTGCTGATCATTTTCAACACCGTGTTCTGGACGCTGTTCGAACAGGCGGGCTCCTCGCTCACGCTGTTTGCCGATCGCAATACCGATCTTTCGGTGTTTGGCCTGTTCTCGATTTCTGCCGGGCAGACGCAATTTTTCAATGCCCTGTTCATCGTGACGCTGGCGCCGCTGATGTCGATCCTGTGGACCAGCCTGGCCGCGCGGGGGCTCGAGCCGACCATTCCGGTCAAATTCGGCTCGGCTTTGATCGGGGTCGGTCTGGGTTTCCTGTTCCTGGTGTGGGGGACACAGTTTGCTAGCGCCGATTTCAAGGTATCGATCTGGTGGCTCGCCGGGCTCTACCTGATCCATTCGACGGCGGAACTGTGCATATCCCCGGTGGGCCTCAGCATGATCACCAAGCTTTCGCTGGCGCGGATCGTGGGGTTGATGATGGGGGTGTGGTTTCTTTCGATCTCGTTCGCGCAATACGTCTCCGGGATCATCGCGCAAGTCGCCAGCGTTGCCACCGTCGGTGGGCAGGTGACCAATCTCAAGGTGAGCCTCGAAACATATGCCGGGGTGTTCTGGAATATTGGCTTGATCGCCGTCGTTATCGGCGTAGTCCTGCTGGCATTGTCGTGGCCGCTCAAGCGCATCATGCATGGGGTTACGTAGGCAATACGCTTGCCTCGCGCGGTGGGGTGTCGCAGAAATGCGGAATCCGGCGGTTTGCGTCAGAATAAAAAACAAGGCCTGACTGTCGGCAAGGCAGCGGTGCCAGCGGGAGAGAGGCGAAGAATGGGCGCAGAACTTGTCTGGCTGGTGATCAGCTTGGGAGCATTTGTCGGAACGCACTTTCTCCTCGCGCATCCGCTGCGCGCGGGCCTTGTCGCCCGGTTCGGGGCGGGCGGCTTCCAGGGGATCTATTCGCTGATCGCGCTCGGCACATTCAGCTGGGCCGTGCTGATGTTTGGAGAGAACGCGCCCGCGCCGATGCTGTGGGACGGGCAGGCGCTGATCCCCTGGGCCGTGGCCACCGTCCTGACCTACGGGGTTGTCGCGCTGTTTCTGGCCTCGGTCATGGGCAATCCGGCGCTGGCCGGCGCCAAAGTATCCGGGCTTTCCACGGTCATCCCCCACGGCGTCTTTCTGGTCACGCGCCATCCGATGATGTTCTCGTTCGCGCTGTGGGCGCTCACGCATATCATCATCGCGCCCAGTCCGCGCACGATCGTGCTGTGCAGCGCGATCATCCTGCTCGCGCTGCTCGGATCGCATTTTCAAGACGGCAAGAAAAAGGCGCTGCACGGGCAGGATTGGGGCGCATGGGTCAAGCGCACGCCGTTCTGGCCCGATCTCACCAAGCTTGGGGAACTGGGTCAGGCATGGATCTGGGCGCTGCCCGTCTGGCTGCTGGTCACGTGGCTGCATATGCCGATGGCGCAAGTACCGGCCGGGCTGTGGCGCTGGTTCACCCTGCCCTGACGGGCCGCCGCCGCCAAACAATGCCATTGAAATCGCCGCTGCGGGGCTGCAAGGCGCGCGCATGACCAAGTTTACGCTGCGTGCCGCGACGTTCGATGACCTCCCCGGCCTCAGCGCGGTGATGGATGCCGCCATTGGCGAATTGCAGGCGGGCTTTCTCGACCCCGCGCAAATCGAAGCGAGCCGCGCGGTCATGGGGCTCGATCGCCAGCTGATCGAAGACGGCACCTATTTCATGGCGCTCGTCGAAGGCGTGATTGCCGGCTGCGGCGGCTGGAGCAAGCGCGCCACGCTGTATGGCGGCGATCACAGCGCGGGTCTGCGCGAACCGCGCCTGCTCGATCCAGAGCAAGAACCAGCCCGCATCCGCGCGATGTATACCGCTCCTGCGTTCGCCCGGCGCGGTGTGGGCGCTGCCTTGCTGGGACATTGCGAGGCGGCTGCGCGCGCCGAGGGCTTCTCTGCCTGCGAACTCATGGCCACGCTTTCGGGTGAACCGCTTTATCGGCGCGCAGGCTATGCGCTGATCGAGGAAATCATCGATTCGCGCGGCGGTGCGCCGGTGCCGCTCAAGCGGATGGGCAAGCCGCTCTAATCGCAGTTCTGGCAGCGGCCCCGGATCTCGACGACCGGGCGCACATCGGCAAACCCGGCGACCTTCGCCGCCTCGCGGAGTGCTCCCGTCAGCCGGTCATCGTCAATATGCTGGGACTGTCCGCACAAGTCGCAAATCAGGAAAATGCAGTCGTGGCGGCAGCCGGGATGGCTGTTGGCGATATAGGCGTTGGCGCTTTCGATCCGCCGCGCCAGATTGGTGCGCACGAACAGATCGAGGATGCGGTAGATGCTATTGGCCGCCACCCGCTTGCCGCGCCGCGCGCCAAGGCTTTCGGCGATGTCATAGGCTGAGGCGGGCTTGTCCTGATCGGCCAGCGCCTCGAACACATCGGAACGCATCTCGGTCCATTGTTCGCCCGCAGCCACCAGCACGTCGCGCGCGGCATGGATCAGGCTTTCGCCGGCAAAGTCGTGATGGTTGTGGAGCCCGCTCATCGAACCTGAATAGGGCCGCAGGGCGCAAAGCGCAATTTCGCGATGAGCGAGGCTCCCACCGCCATCAGCCGGACGTGAAGTCGTTTTTCCAGAGCCGCGGGAAAGTGCGCTTGAGCGCGACCACTTTGGGCGCATCCCAGGTCGTGATGTAGGGATGGTCAGGATTGTGCAGCAAGAAGTCCTGATGATACCCTTCCGCCGGGAAAAAGCCGCGATTCGGCTCGACCTTCGTGACAATCGGGCGTTTCCACAGATTAAGTGCCTTGAGCTGCGCCAGATAGCCTGCCGTCACGCGCGCCTGTTCGCGGCTCTGGGGCACGATAGCGTTGCGATATTGGGTGCCGCTGTCGGGATACTGCCGGTTCAGCTGGGTGGGGTCGGTGGCGACCGCGAAGAACACTTGCAGCAGCTGGTCATAGCGCACGACGGCGGGATCATAGGTGATGCGCACCGCCTCGGCGTGGCCGGTCGTGCCGCTGCTTACCGTGTGGTAATCGGCATCGGCGCGGCTGCCGCCGGCATAGCCCGAGACCACGCTGGTCACGCCTTTGACATGGCTGAACACCGCCTCGATGCCCCAGAAGCACCCACCCGCGAGCACGGCTGTCTTGAGGCCGCCGGTCTCGCTCGCTTTGACCACGGCAGCGGGCGCGGCAACCACGCTTTCGGCTTGCGCGGTTTGGGTGCAGGCGGCGGCCATCAGGCCGGCCCCGAGGGCAAATGCCGCGATGCGGGGCGTCATTGCGACACCTGGCTTGCAGGCGCGTGCAGGATCGCGGCGGCTTGCGCCGGGCCAGCGGCAGAAACGGCGGCCATACCGACGCTTCCCAGCAGAAATCCGAACGCAAGCGATCGGAACAGATCATTGGCGAAAATTTTCATGGTAGATTGTTTTCCGTTATGGACGTCGCTTCACGCCGCGTGCGGCATGGACTGTGATCTGGGGTTCGCCGCGCGGGGATCAATGGTTACGCCGCGCGCGCAGAAAATTTGCCCGGGCAGCCGAGATCAAGCAGTTCTGATCTCAAACGATCATCCCGCAGCGGCGCGCAATGTGACCCAGACCGGCGCGTGGTCGCTCGCTTTTTCGCGGCCGCGATAGGTTTTGTTGACACCCGAGCCGGTCAGACGGTCGGCCAGTTCGGGCGAGAGCAGCGCATGATCGATGCGAAAGCCGTGGTCGCGCTGCCACGCGCCCGCCTGATAGTCCCAGAATGTCCACAGGCCGCCGCGCGGGTGGTGGAGGCCGAGCGCATCGGTCCAGCCATCGCCCAGCAGGCGCCGGTAGGCATCGCGCGATGCCGGCTGCATCAGCGCGTCATCGGCCATCGCGCGCACGTCCCACACGTCCTTCTCCTGGGGGATCACGTTGAAATCGCCGATCACCAGCGCGGGCAGTTCCTGCGCCCAGAGCGTGGCCATGCGCGCGCGCAGCCGCTCCATCCAGCGCAGCTTGTAATCGAATTTGGGGCCGGGCTGCGGATTGCCATTGGGCAGATAGATGCAGGCGATGCGCAGGCCGAACACGTCCGCCTCGAGATAGCGCGCATGTTCGTCTTCCGGCTCGCCGGCCAGCCCGCGCCGCACTTCGACAGGCTGGGCCCCGTCGGCGAGGATCGCCACCCCGTTGAAGCCCTTCTGGCCGTGCCAGATCGCGTGGTAGCCGATCCTGGCAAAGTCTGCGGCGGGGAAGCCTTCGTCCTGGGTCTTTATTTCCTGCAGGCAGGCGACCGAGGGCCGCGTTTCTTCCAGCCATTCGAGCAAGCGCGGCAACCGCGCCTTGATCCCGTTGATGTTGAACGAGGCGACCTTGAGCGTCACACGGAAAAGCTCGAACCGCAGCCGCAGCCCGAGGCGGCTTGCGGATTGGTGACGCGAAACGCCGCGCCGCCCAGCGATTCGATGTATTCGACCGTCGCGCCGGCCAGCAGATCGAGGCTGACCGGATCGACCAACAGCCTGACACCATCGGTTTCGGCCACGCTGTCGTCATCCTGCGGCGCATCGCCCAGTTCGAACTTGTACTGGAAGCCCGAGCAGCCGCCGCCTTCGACCGACAGCCGCAGGACCGCGGGCCTCGCCTGCCTGGCCGCAATCGCGGCGACGCGCGCCGCCGCGCTGGGGGCAAGGATCACCGGGAGAGGGGCTGTGGTTTCGCTCATGCTCCCTAGATAGGCCGCGCGCGGGCCGCGCTCAAGTCATGATGACCGGATATAATCCCGCATCGCGGCGGCCTCCTCCTCGATCCGGTCGATCCGGTACTTCACCAGATCGCCGATCGAGACGAAGCCCACCATCCGGCCCTGATCGATCACCGGCAGATGGCGGATGCGCCGCCGGGTCATCAGCCCCAGCGCATCGAGCACCGAGTCGGCGGGCGAAACCGAAATCACCGGCGCGGTCATAACCTCGCGCACTTTCATGTCGAGCGCCGCTGCGCCATGCGCTTTCAGAGCATAGAGCACATCGCGTTCCGAAAAGATTCCGGCCACTTCCGCGCCGTTGTCCTCGACCGGCAACGCGCCGATCCGCCGCGTCGCGAGTAGATCGGCGGCATCCTTCACACTGTCGTCTGCGCGGCACCGCCATACGTCGCCTGTGCGGCCTGCGATCATTGTCGCAATCGTCATGACATCCTCCTTTTCCCGATCATGGCCCTTTCTCCGGCCTCGGGGTGGGACAGCATGACACTAAGTGCCACATTTCGAAAGCGATTGCCTCGCGCGCGCCGCGAGCGCATGGCGCAGGTGATGCCGCGATACCCTCAGCCCCGCCGTTCACCGCTGGATGAGCCAGCGACTGCCCAATACGCGTGGAGCCGGTATTTTCGGCTGATGCGCTGGATGGGGTTCGTCACGGGCTTGGTCATGATCGCCGCAGCGGTCTATCTCTATCAGGTGGTCGGGTTCGTCTCGATCCATTTCTATATCGCCACCATGCTGGGGATCGGCTTCACGATGATGCTGATGGCCACCCTGATGGGGTTGGTTTTCCTCTCGAGCGGCACTGGCCACGACGAATCGATCGACGATCCGTTCGAGGACGATACTTGGGCAGCATGATCAGGAAGTTGGGTGATCAGCCTGCAAGTGGCGGTTTGAGCCGATAATCCTCCACCGGAACGCCGCCGATGATATGCTCCTGCAGTATCCGCTCCAGCACCGGTGCAGTGCATGAATGGTACCAGACACCGTCGGGATAGACCACCGCCACCGGCCCGGCGAGGCAAACCCTGAGGCAGCCGGCCTTGGTCCGCAGCACGCCCTGCGCGCCGCCCAGCTTCAGCTCGCCGAGGCGGCGCTTCAGAAACAGCCAGGCCTCCTGCCCCACGGCGCGCGGGCAGCACTTGTCCTTGTCGGGATCGACGCAGAGCATGATGTGGCGCTGCGTGGTGAAGCCGCCGAGCAGCATCAGCGCGTTTTCCGCTTCCGCGATCGTGGCCGGCGCAGGTTCGCTCACAGGATCAGCCATTGGCCGAGCAGCGCCCGTAGTGTTTCGGTGAGCGGCAGGGGCCGCTGGCCGTCGGTGCACACGACCGTGGACCGCGCGGTCGCCACCGGCGCGCCGGATTGCAGCACAAGCTGCTGTATGGTCCAGCTCGACGTGCCCACGCCCAGCGCGGCAGTGTGGCATGTCAGCGGATGCGGAAAATGCGCCTGCGCGAGGTAGTCGATCGCGACGCTGACCACCATGAAGCGTCTCTCGCCCAGCGCCTCGCGAAATCCTGCGCCTTGGATGAACCGCACGCGTCCATCTTCGAACACGGCGGCCATCGCCACGTTATTGATGTGGCCGATGGGGTCCAGATCGGCAAAGCGCGTGGTCACCTCGTGCACGCATCGATAGCGTGCCGGATCAAGCAGAGCGGCGTCCGGCTTTGCCATCTAGCTGGTCCCGTCGCTGCTCAGCGCGTCACAACGCGGCAAACCGCGGCAGCTCAGCTGCGTTTTCCTACGATCCGCGCGATTTCGGCCGACACCATCTTTTCGACCATGGGAGGAAGATTGGCGTCCAGCCAATCGGCAAGCATCGGCCGCAGCATCTCGCGCACCAACCCTTCAAGCGAGGTCTCGCCCGAGCGCACGATCTGCGGGGCGGCACCCGGCTGCGCCATCATCGCCAGGGTCGCAAGCGAATCGCGCATCGAGGCGGCTTTTGCGGGCGCGACCATGGGTGCCTCGTCTGCGCCAGCGCCATCATCGAATTCGGCGTCCATATCGGCAATGTCGCAATCAGTATTTTTGAGATCGGAGAGCGGCGGGCGATCGTTGGCGAGGATCTGCGCGGCGACCTCGGTCAGGTCGAGCACGCCGGTATCCCGCTTGCGCGTGCTTTCCGGTGCGGCCTGCGCGCGCGGCGCGACATCGACGCGGGTATCGCGCGCGATCACCTTCTTGATCGACTCAAGGATTTCTTCGACCGAAGGTTCCGTGCTCTGGCGCATTGCTGGCTATTCCCCCGAATCACAACGCAGGCGCCTCAGCACCCCGACTTATGGAACCATCGGTCCGGCAATTGCCGCATCTTGCGCCGGTGTGTCAACGGTGCGCGTCGCTTGGGGCTGCGGCACCGAACCGAACGACCAATCCCAGATCCTGCCGCGCACGCGCTCGTAGTTGATCTGCGGATCGTAGATCAGGCTGTTGTCAAACCCGAGATCGCTGGCCTGCGCCCTGCCCATGGCGGCAAGCAGATTGAACGCGGTGACATAGGAATTGCGCCGCGCCGTGATCAGCCCGCCTTGCGCCTGAAGCAATTCTTGCTCGGCATCGAGGATATTGAGAATGGTGCGGTTGCCGACGGTATTCTCGGCCCGCACCCCTTCAAGGCTGAGCGCAGCGGCATCGACGGCGGTCTGGTTGAGCGCGATGGCATCGTTCGCGGCGCGCCATTGGGTAAAAGCCGAACGAACCGAGGCGATCACTTGCCGCTCGGCCGAGATCACCTCGTCGAGCGCGGCGGTTTCACGCGCCTGCGCCTGGCGACGCTGCGCGGCCGGCAGCCCGCCCTGAAACAAAGGGATGGTGGCGCTCAGGCCAGCCTGCGCGGTGGCTTGCGATTGCGCAAAATTGCCGCCCAGCGACCCGCCGCCGAGCGAGCCGTAATAATCGTCGTAGCTGCTGGTGGTGAACAGCGAAAAGCGCGGCAACCGCCCGGAGCCCGAAGCCTTGGTGTCGAAACCCGCCGCCTTGGCACGCTGCTGCGCGGCTATCAGGTCGGGATTGCTCTCGAGCGCGGTCTGCACCGCTTCCTCGGGGCTGGCCGGCAGCCCGGCCAGCGGCGGCGGGGGCGACAGGTCGACCGGTGGTTTGCCGACCAGCTGGATATAGGTTTCGCGCGCGGCGACCAGCGAAGCCTCGGCATTGCGCAGCGCAGCGCGGGCCAGTGCCAGCCGCGAATTGGATTGCGCCACGTCGGTGCGCGTCACATCGCCGATCTCGAAGCGGTCGCTGGTGGCCTTGAGATTGACCTCGAGTACCTGCACGTTGCCGCGATTGAGCCCGACCGAAGCCGAGGCGGTGATTACATCCATGTACGCCGCCACCACCTGGCTGAAAATGCCCGACTCGGTGCCGCGCAGGCCTGCCTGCCCGGCTTGCACGCGTACTTTCGCGGCCCGGATGGAATTCTTGACCCCGCCGCCCGAATAGATCGGCACTTCAAGCGAGAGTTGGCCGGCGAAGTTGCGCAGAGGCGCGAAAAAGGCGTTTGGCCCGTTTTCCAGATTCTCGGTGTGGCGCGCCGTGGCCGAAAGGGTGGGCAGCGCCGACGCGCGCGCGATCGGGACATTCTCGTCGGTCGCGCGCAAATTGGCGCGCGCGGCTTCGAGATCGGGGTTGCCGGTATAGGCGGCGACCAGCGCGCCGCGCAGATCGTCGGCCAGTGCCGGGGCCGAAATGCCGCCAATCGCAACGCCAAGCAGAAGAAAGCGCACCAAGGAGCGTCGCATCAAGTTCAAAAGCTCCATTGCCGGCGGGCGGCGAAAGCGGGCAACGGCGCAAAATCGGCCTCGCCAATGCTCGTCAGGGCAATCTGGCCCGCCACTTTGCGCCCCGTTGCCAGCCGGGCAACCCCGCGCTCGATCCATCCGGTCACAAGGCGGCCCTGCGCGTCCAGCGCTCTTGCCAGCCGATCGGGAACCTGCTCGATCGCGCCGTCGATCAACAAGACCGCACAGGTGCCGTCCGCAGCGGGGTCCGCGTCCGGATCGCAGCAGGTCACATGATCGCTCAGCACGCCCGCCAACGCCGCGAGGTAAGCGCCGGGGCTGCCGATCACCAGCACGCGCTCGCACTTGGTAATGGCGGCGGCCATCAGCATCTGGCCATATGCCAGCGGTGGGGCCAGCATCGTGCCGTTGTCCAGCGGCACGGCGCGGTCGGCATAGGCAACGCTGCGCCGGGCCGTGGGTACGAAGTCCTCGCGCGCGACCGCCATGAACGCGGCCACGACATCGGGATCGGTCACCCCGCTGACGCGCAGCTGGCTGTCGATCATTGCCCGCCGCGCCTTTTCCATCGCGGCGCCTCGGGAGCTTGCTTCGGTCGTGTGCTCTTCAGTCACGGAGATCCGATCCATCGTTTGGAAGCTGTATTGCACCTATAACACACCGACGCAATCGCTTTGCTTGTTGGCCCGGCTGCCATGGGCAATCCCGCGCCTCTAGAATAACGTGCCCAGCGCGCCAAGCGCTTTGCATGGCATCGGTCAAGGCGTAAGGGGCAATGGCAAAGACAAGCACCGCGCAAAGCGCGGTCGCGGCGGTGAAGGAGTTGCGGTCATGGGCGAGATGGTAACAATCCGCGAGGCGGATTTGATCGAGAGTGTGGCCGATGCGCTCCAGTTCATCAGCTATTTCCATCCGATGGATTATATCCGCGCGCTGGGCGCGGCTTACGAGGCGGAGCAGGGCCCGGCGGCAAAGGATGCCATCGCGCAGATCCTGACCAACAGCCGGATGTGCGCCGAAGGGCACCGCCCGATCTGCCAGGATACCGGCATCGTCAACGTGTTCGTGAAATGGGGGCAGGATTGCCGGCTCGAAAGCGAGCATTCGTTGCAGATGGTGGTCGATGAGGGGGTGCGGCGCGCCTACCTCAATCCCGATAACAAGCTGCGCGGCTCAATCCTTGCCGATCCCGCTTTCACCCGGCGCAACACCCGCGACAACACGCCGTGCGTGCTCCATGTCGAAATGGTGCGCGGGAATACGGTCTCGATCGATGTCGCGGCCAAAGGCGGCGGCAGCGAGAACAAGTCCAAGTTCAAGATGATGAACCCCAGCGACTCGATCATCGACTGGGTGGTCGAGATGCTGCCGCAAATGGGCGCGGGCTGGTGCCCGCCGGGGATGCTCGGCATCGGCATCGGCGGCACCGCCGAGCATTGTATGCTGCTCGCCAAGCAGGCGCTGATGGAGCCGATCGACATGGCGCAGCTCAAGCAGCGCGGCCCCGAGACGGATATCGAGCGGCTGCGCGTCGATATCTTCGACAAAGTGAACGCGCTGGGCATCGGCGCGCAGGGCCTTGGCGGCCTCTCCACCATCCTCGATGTCAAGATTCTCGATGCGCCCTGCCACGCGGCGGGCAAGCCGGTTGCGATGATTCCCAATTGCGCCGCCACGCGCCACGCCCATTTCGTGCTCGATGGCTCGGGGCCGAGCTTCCTCGAAGCGCCCAAGCTCGATGAATGGCCAAACGTGCAATGGAGCCCCGACCAGGCGGCCAAGCGCGTCAATCTCGACACCTTGACCCCCGAAGAGGTGCAAAGCTGGCAGCAGGGCGACCGGTTGCTCCTCAATGGCAAGATGCTGACCGGGCGCGATGCCGCGCACAAGCGCATTCAGGACATGCTGGGCAAGGGCGAGGAGCTGCCGGTCGAGTTCCGGGGCCGGGTGATCTACTATGTCGGGCCGGTCGATCCGGTGCGCGATGAAGTGGTCGGCCCCGCCGGCCCGACCACCGCCACCCGGATGGACAAGTTCATGGACATGATGCTCGGGCTCGGCCTGCTCGCCTGCGTCGGCAAGGCCGAGCGCGGCGTCGCGGCGACGCAATCGATCGCGGCGCACAAGTCGGCCTATCTGATGGCGGTCGGCGGCGCGGCCTATCTGGTCTCGCGCGCCATCAAGGAATCGAGAGTCGTCGGCTTTGCCGATCTGGGCATGGAAGCGATCTACGAATTCACCGTGGAAGACATGCCGGTTACCGTTGCGGTCGATTCGGCGGGCCAGAATGTCCACCAGCTCGCGCCGCTGGTGTGGAAGCAGAAGATCGCCGACGAGGGCCTGCTCCCGGCGTGATTGCTGGCATTCAGGCGCGCGGGGCCAGCCGCCGGTAGCTGAGCGCCTCGGCGATGTGCACACGCCCGATCTGCTCCGCGCCCGCCAGATCGGCGATCGTTCGGGCGACGCGCAACATGCGGGTATAGCCGCGCGCAGACAGGCGCATCGCCTCGGCCGCCTGCGCCAGCAGCTTGCGTCCGGGCTCGTCGGGCGTGGCGTGCGTCTCGAGGAGATCGCCGTCCAGTTCGGCATTGGTGCGCCTGCCAGTCCCGTCTAGCCGCGCGTTCTGCACCCGGCGCGCGGCAGCGACCCGCGCCGCGACCTGCTCCGATCCCTCGGCGGGCGGCGGCAGCGACAGGTCGGCCGCCGAGACCGCGCTCACTTCGACATGCAGATCGATGCGGTCGAGCATCGGGCCGGAAATCTTGGTCTGGTATTCACCCGCGCATTTGGGCGCGCGGCTGCACCCCAGTGCCGGATCGCCGAGGTGCCCGCACCGGCACGGGTTCATTGCCGCAACCAACTGCACCCGCGCGGGAAACGTCACATGGGCATTGGCGCGCGCCACGGTCACCTCGCCGGTCTCCAGCGGCTGGCGCAGCGAATCGAGCACCGCGCGCTGAAACTCGGGCAGCTCATCGAGAAACAGCACGCCCAGATGCGCCAGGCTCACCTCACCCGGCCGCACGCGCAGCCCCCCGCCGGTCAGCGCCGCCATCGAGGCGGAGTGATGCGGGCTGCGAAACGGGCGTGCGCGGCTGATGCGGCCGTCTTCCAGCGTGCCCGAAACCGATGCGATCATCGACACCTCTAGCGCCTCGGCAGGCGTCAACTCGGGCAGGATGCCCGGCAGGCACGAGGCGAGCAGCGATTTGCCCGCGCCCGGCGGCCCGCTCATCAGCAGATTGTGCCCGCCCGCCGCCGCGATCTCGAGCGCGCGTTTGGCGGTTTCCTGACCCTTGACCTGCTTGAGATCGGCCATGCGGCGCGGCGGCGCAACTTCGCCCTGCTCGGGCGGCGCAAGCCGCTGCGTGCCTTTCAGATGATTGAGCAGCGAGATCAGGTCGGGCGCTGCGATCACATCGATCCCGCTCGCCCAGCGCGCCTCCGATCCTTGCCCCGCGGGGCAGATCAGGCTCTTCTCGATCGATGAGGCATGGAGCGCGGCCAGCAGCACTCCCGGGCTTGAAATCACCCGGCCATCGAGCGCCAATTCCCCCACCGCAACATAATCGCCGATCGTTTCCAGATCGACCACGCCCATCGCCGCGAGCAGGGCCAGCGCGATCGGCAAATCGTAATGCGAGCCCTCCTTGGGCAGATCGGCGGGCGAGAGGTTCACCGTGATCCGCTTGGGCGGGAGCGACAGGCCCAGCGCGGCAAGCGCAGAATGGACCCGCTCGCGGCTCTCGCCCACCGCCTTGTCGGGCAAGCCGACCACGCGAAAGCTCGGCAATCCGGGGGCGACCTGGCATTGCACTTCCACGCTGCGCGCCTCCAGCCCGAGATAGGCGACCGTCGAAACCAGCGCGACCATGCGGTACTCCCCTAAGCAGGCCATCAGGCTAGAGTGTTTTAGCGCCGGATGGAAACATGCGGTGAACCGATTTTAACGGCGTTTCTTGGCAAAGGCGCAAGAGGCGCGGGCAGATAATCCGGCCATGCTGCGAACGATGGCCGCCTTTATGCTTATGCTGGTGCTGCTATGCGCGGCCCCGGCCGCCGCGCAGCAGGTGACCACGCGGACCTGGGTCGATGCCAATGGCACCACCTGGACCGAAACCACCACCACCTCGTGGTCCGTGGCGGGCAGCGAGCGGTTCGTTGCCGCCCCGCCCTCGACTGCCACCGCCGCTGCCAGGATTGGCGGGATCGCGCGCTTCGGCCCGTTTGTCGTGGTCGATTCCGGGCGCGCCGCGCTGGTAGACGAGACCGACACCGGCTCGCCCGCTGCTTTTCAGCGGATGCTGCGCGCTTTCCCCGGTATCCGCGTGCTCGAGATGATCGATTGCCCGGGAACGGTCGACGACACCGCCAATCTCGCGCTCGGCCGCATGATCCGCGCGCACGGGCTGACCACGGCCGTGCCGCCGGGCGGTTCGGTGCGCTCGGGCGCGGTCGAGCTGTTTCTGGCTGGGCGCGCCCGCCATGCCGCGCCCGATGCCGAATTCGCGGTGCACAGCTGGCGCGACGACAACGGCCGCGAGCCTCAGGATTTCGCCGTCGCCGATCCGGTCAACGCCGCCTATACGCGCTATTACCGCGAGATGGGGCTGAGCGCGGCGCAAGCCGCCGCATTCTATGCCCTCACCAATTCGGTCGCGAACGACCAAGTGCTCGTGCTGCACACGCCCGACATCGCGCCTTACGCCGCGCTGGAGCAAACCCCGCTCTGATCTGGCTTTAGTGGGCCGCGCCCCATGAGCGCCCGGTGCCAATCTCGACCCCGAGCGGAACGGTGAGCATCACCGCGGGCTCCGCCGCGCCGGCCATCACCCGCTCGATCACTGGTCTTGCCGCCGCGACATCTGCTTCGGGCAGTTCGAACACCAGTTCATCGTGCACTTGCAGCAGCATTCTGACATGCCCCAGCCCGGCGTCCTCGAGCGCAGGCATCATCCGCGCCATCGCCCGCTTGATGATGTCGGCACACGTGCCCTGGATCGGCGCGTTGATTGCGGCCCGTTCGCTGCCCTGCCGTTCGGCCTGGTTCTTGGCATTGATGCGCGGAAACCAGGTTTTTCGGCCAAACAGCGTTTCGGAATAGCCGCGCAGGCGGACCTGCTCCAAAGTTTCGTGGATATAGCGCTGGATGCCCGGAAAGCGCTCGAAATAGCGGTCGATCATCGCTTGCGCTTCGTCGGCGGTTACCCCCAGCCGTCCGGCAAGGCCCCAGCGGCTGATGCCGTAGAGGATGGCGAAGTTGATCGTCTTGGCGCGGCCGCGCGTATCGCGGTCGACAACGCCGAACATTTCCATCGCGGTGCGCGCGTGGATGTCCTCGCCCGCCGCAAAGGCCTCCTTGAGCGCGGGAACATCGGCCATGTGCGCGGCCAGCCGCAGCTCGATCTGGCTGTAGTCCGCCGCCAGCAGGACATTGCCGGGTTCGGCCACGAACGCTTCGCGGATCTGGCGGCCGATCTCGGTGCGGATGGGAATGTTCTGCAGGTTGGGGTCGTTCGAGGAGAGCCGGCCGGTTTGCGCGCCGACGAGGCTGTAGCTGGTGTGCACCCGCCCGGTTTCCGGATTGATCGCGGCCTGCAACGCATCGGTGTAAGTCGACTTGAGCTTCGACAGTTGCCGCCATTCGAGCACCAGCGAGGCGACCTCGGCCCCTTGCGCGGCCAGCCCTTCGAGCACCGACTGATCGGTGGAATACTGCCCAGTCTTGCCCTTCTTGCCGCCTTTGTAGCCCAGCTTGTCAAACAGGATCTCGCCCAGCTGCTTGGGGCTGCCGATCGTGAAGCTCTGCCCCACTTTCTCGAAGATCGTCGTCTCGAGCCCGGCGATCGACTGCGCAAATTCGCCCGAAAGCCGCGCCAATTGCTCGCGGTCGACGCGAATGCCGTTGCGCTCCATCATCGCGATCACCGGGATCAGTGGGCGTTCGACCCGCTCGTAAATCCGCGTCCCGCCTTCATCGGCCAGACGGGGGGCGAGCACGCGGTGCAGCCGCCACGTCACGTCGGCGTCCTCGGCGGCATAGCGCGTCGCATCGGGCAGAGGCACTTCGGCAAACGAGATCGACTTCTTGCCGGTGCCGCACAAGTCTTTGAACTTCATCGTAGTATGGCCCAGATGCCGCTCGGCCAGCTCGTCCATGCCATGCCCGGCGGGCGCGAGTTCGCCCGTCCCGGCATCGAGGCAGAAGCTCATCACCATCGTATCACTGATCGGGGCCACCGTGATGCCGCCCACCGCCCGGCCCGCGCGCGCCAGCACCGTGATGTCGTACTTGATATTCTGGCCCACCTTGAGCACCGCATCGCTCTCGAGCAGCGGCTTCAGCGCCGCCAGCGCCTCGGCGCGCGCGATCTGCAGCGGTGCCTGGGCAAACATGTCGCTGCCGCCATGGCCCAGCGGAATATAGCAGGCCTCGTTCGGCCCGGTGGCGAGGCTTATCCCGACCAGATCCGCCGCCATCGCATCGAGCGCGCTGGTTTCAGTGTCGATGGCGATCACACCTGTGGCAAAACCGCGCGCAATCCATACCTCAAGTTCGCTTAAGGTCTGTACGCAGGTGTAGGCAGAAAGGTCGATTTTTGGCCATTCGGGCAAGGTTTGGCGCGTGCTGTCGGGTTGCTGCGCATCCGATGGAGCGGCCGCGGCGGACGCGGCGGGTGCTGTGCCCAGCTTGCGCAGCAGACTGGTGAAACCGTGCTCGGCAAGGAACGCTGCCAATGGCTCGGGCGGAATCGAACGCAGCGCGAACTGCTCGAGCGGGATCGGCAAAGCGCAATCTTCCTTGAGCTGCACCAAGCGGCGCGAGAGGCGGGCCATCTCGGCTTGCTCGATCAGGCTGTCGCGCAACTTGCCCGGTTTCATCGCCGCTGCGGCAGCCAGCGCGCCTTCCAGATCGTGATGATCCTGTATGAGCTTGGTTGCCGTCTTGGGGCCGATGCCGCGGATGCCCGGCACATTGTCCACCGCATCGCCCATCAATGCCAGCACATCGCCCACCAGAGCCGGCGGCACGCCGAATTTCTCGATCACTTCGGGCACCGCGATGCGCTGGTTCTTCATCGTATCGAGCATGTCGCACGTGCCGCCGCCCACCGGGTCGACCCCGACCAGCTGCATGAGATCCTTGTCGGACGACACGATGGTCACGTCCCAGCCCTGCAGCGTCGCCGCGCGCGTATAAGAAGCGATCAGATCATCGGCCTCGAGCCCCTCCTCCTCGATGCAGGCGAGGCTGAACGCGCGCGTGGCGTCGCGAATCAGGGGAAATTGGGGGATCAGGTCTTCGGGCGGGGGGGGGCGATTGGCCTTGTAATGCTCGTACATGGCGTTGCGAAACGTGACCGCGCCCTTGTCGAGGATCACCGCAAGGTGGGTCGGCCCATCGGCTTTGTGGAGATCTTCGGCAAGTTTCCACAACATCGTGGTATAGCCATATACGGCACCGACCGGCACGCCGCCGGGATTGGTCAGCGGCGGCAGCCGGTGGTAAGCGCGGAAGATGTAGGCGGACCCGTCAACCAGATAGAGATGGCGGGGAGCGGCGGTGTCGATGTCCATGCCACGGGTGTTAGCCGGTGCGCGGCCGATGCGAAAGCGCTTCACTCGGGCCGCGGCCAAAAGCAAAGGCGCGCGTTTTGGATCGCACCGCCGCTGTCGCAAAAACGCAAAAAAACGGTTCTCAATCCGCGCGATATGCGCAGAAACAGACACATTATGCGTCTAATGCTTGCAAGCTGATGAATTGCTGATTAATTGGGGGTCGAAGTCTACCGCAAGAGTAGGCTTTGCGTCGGGCCGTGTGCCCGTCGCGGTCCACTTCAATCCAGGGATTGTAACGCATGCGCAAGCTCCTCCTCGCCGCCGTCGCCGGCACTGCCTTTGCTCTTGTCGGCTGCTCGGAAAAGCCGGCTGAAACTCCTACCGAAGCTGCCATGGAATCGACGGAAGCCGCCATGGAATCGTCTGGCATGGCTGCTGATGCTTCGGGCATGGCTGCTGACGCTTCGGGCATGGCTGCCGATGCTTCGGGCATGGCTGCTGACGCTGCAAAGCCTGCAGCAAAGATGTAATTCCCGCCCTTCGGGCAGATTACAGACAAGGGGCATGGCCGAGATCGGCCGTGCCCCTTTTTGTTTGCCGCGAGTGGGCGATGACGTGAGGCGCAGCGGAGTGCCGGCTCAGCGGCGGACGAATTCCTGCGCGGTGCCGACCAGGGGCTGGCTATACCCCTCATAAAGTGTGCGGGCGATCTGCGCGATAACCGCGGCATGCGCGGTATGGCCGCCGGGGCCTGTTACAAAGATCGCCATGGCAAGATGGCGCCCGTCGGGCAGGCGGACAATGCCGACATCGTCGGTCACGCCGGCCAGCGTTCCGGTCTTGTGCGCCAGGATCGCGTCAACGGGCAACCCGGCGCGGATCCGGTTTCGGCCGGTGCTGGTGCGGGTCATCGTATCGAGCAGCGCGGCGCGGCTTTGCGGGGTCAGCGCGCCGCCGCGATCAATCGCATTGAGCAGCGCCACCATCGCGCGCGGCGTGCTACTGGTGCGCACATCGATTGTCCGCACCGGATCGATCCGGCCATCGTCGCGCACCAGTGTCGCCATCGTGTGATCAAGCCGCTGGCCGGAAATCCCGATTCGCGTCAGCCACGCATTCACCCGGCCAATCCCGCCGACCGCCGCTATCAAGCCGTCAGTCGCCTCGTTATCGCTGCGCGTGATGCAGCGCTCGATAAGATCCTGCGCCAAAAGCACTTCGCCGGGGCGTACCGACGCAACCGCGCCGCGGTCGCGCGCCGTCTGCGATACAGGCACCATGATCGGAAACTGCTGGTCCAACCGCAGATTGCCTTGCTCGACCCCGTCGAGAAACGTCGCGGCGATGGCCACTTTGGCGGTGCTGGCCATGGGAAAGGGCATGTCACCGTTCACATAGACCGCGCCGCCGCCGTCGAGATCGAGCGCGGCAACGCCCACCCGTCCGCGTGCCTGCGCCGCGATACTCGCGACCTGAGCCTGCAGCACCAAGTCGCGCTGATCCTGCTCCGCAGCCTGCGCGCCCGGAATTCCGACCCCGGCCTGCGCCACCAGCATAAGCGCTGCGACCAGAAAAGTATGAATGCGACCCATCATGGTCGTGGTTTACCTCGGATTACCTTCGCCACCGTTAACAGCTTAACCCATCGGGATCACGGCGCAAGCGCGGTTGCACGGCCCGTCGCGCCCCCGCCTCGTCCTGCCGGGTAAACTTTCCACGTTTTATCCACAGAGTTTTACACCGCGCACGCAGCGCTGTTCTGCTTCGCCAACCAAGCGCAACCCTCGCTTTTGAGGGGTGGACTTTAATCGGACGATTAAGGATAGTCCGATGCGCCTAATACAGGCCCCGGCCGGGAAAGAAGAACGCATGGCGGCAGACCTGTTGTCCATCCCGCAAGGCGAGGCGCTGGCGCGCGTGATGCGGCGCGCGGGGATCGCTGGCGAAGTGGGCGCGGCGCTGCGGCTTTCGGGCGGGGCAAATCTGGAAAGCTGGCGGTTTGCCTGCGGCGATGCGGAGTTTGTGCTGCGCCGCGCGCCGTCTGCCGCATGGATCGGCGCGCGGCCGCTGTCGATGGAGCAGGAGGCGGCATTCATCCGCGGCGCGCGTGCCGGCGGCGTTCCGGCGCCCGAGGTGATCATCGAGCTCGAACCCGATGACGCGCTGGGCATCGGCTTCATCATGCGCAATGTGCCGGGCAGCGCCGATCCTGCTGCCGTTCTCGCTTCCCCGCCCGCGCTAGCGGACGAGATCGCGGGAGCGATGGCGCGCATTCATGCGCTCGATCCCGCCGCTTTCGCCTTCCTTCCCCGGCTGGAGCCCGCCGCCGGGGTCGAAGCGCTCGCCGCGCAATTTGCGGCAAGCGGCGGTGACCGGCCGCTGATCGCGCTGGGCCTGGCATGGCTGCGCGCCCATCTTCCGCCACTTGCCCCCTTCCGCGTGGTGCACGGCGATCTGCGCGTCGGCAATGTGCTGGTCGACAATGGGCACCTCACCGCCGTGCTCGATTGGGAACTCGGCCATCTCGGCGACGGGCACGAAGATCTCGCCTATGGCTGCATGACCGTCTGGCGGTTCCATCGTCCCGAAAATCCCGCGCTCGGGCTCACCGATATCGCCGCTTTCGCCGGTGCCTATGAAGCTGCGGGCGGCGAGCGCTTCGATCCGGCGCGGTTTCGGTTCTGGCTGGTCTACCGCACGGTGTGGTGGGCGCTCGGCTGCCTCGGCATGGGCCTGGCATGGCGCAGCGGCACCGATCGCTCGCTCGAACGGGTCGTCGTCGCGCGGCGCACCGGCGAGCAGGAGCTCGACCTGCTGATGCTGCTCGAGGCGGAGGCCCCCGCACAAGAACGATCCCGGCCCTTGCCTCCACCGGCGCGCGCGCCCGCCGCCGCGCAGGGCGAGCCAGACGCCGCCGAAATCCTCACCGCCATCTCCGAATGGCTGGCAGCGACGGTCAAGCCGAAGCTGGAGGGGCGCGAACGGTTCGAGTTGGCGGTGGCGCAAAATGCGCTGGGCATCGTGCGCCGTGAGCTGGCCGCGCGGCCACCAGCCGGCGACCGCGCGCTCGCCGATGCGATTCTCGGTGGGCAAGTCTCGCTTGCCGAGCCCGGCCTGCTTGCCAAGCTGCGCCGCCGCGCGCTCGATACCGTAACTGCCGAAATGCCGAAATATCCCGCGCTGGCGATCGCCCGCGCGCTTTGGGAGAATGCCTGATGGACTTTGATATTCCCGCCGATCTCGCGGCCTACCTTTCCGAGCTTGATGCCTTCATCGCGGGCGAAATCCGCCCCCTCGAAGCCGCCGACGACAACATCCGCTTCTTCGATCATCGCCGCGAATGGGCAAGGACCGATTTCGAAGGCGGGGGCCTGCCGCGCCACGAATGGGAGGCGCTGTTGATGGAAGCCACGCGCCGCGCCGATGCCGCCGGCCACTGGCGCTTCTCCGCGCCCAAGAAATACGGCGGCAAGGACGGTTCGAACTTGTGGATGGCGGTGATCCGCGACCATTTCGCGCGGCAGGGCCTCGGCCTGCACAACGATCTGCAGAACGAGCACTCGATTGTCGGCAATTTCCCGTTCGTCGCGATGTTCGAACATTTCGGCACGCCGGAGCAGCAGCAGGAATTCATCCTCGGCGGGTTTGAGCGCACCCGCAAGGTCGCCTTCGGGCTCACCGAGCCGCACCACGGCTCCGACGCCACGCACATGGAAACGCGCGCGGTGCGCGAAACCCGCGATGGCGTGCCCGGCTGGCGGATCGACGGCGAGAAGATGTGGATCACCGGCATGCATGTCGCGACCCACTGCGCCACCTTCGCGCGTACAGCGGGCGAGCCAGGAGACGCGCGCGGGATCACCTGCCTGCTCGTGCCCAATCCCAGCCCGGGCCTGGTGATCGAGGAATACATGTGGACCTTCAATATGCCGACCGACCACCCCCGGCTCTCGTTCACCAACGTCTGGGTGCCCGAATCCGCAATGCTCGGGCCGGAGGGCGGCGGCCTCGCCATCGCGCAAAGCTTCGTCCATCAAAACCGCATTCGCCAGGCCGCATCCTCACTGGGCGCGGCGACCTATTGCATCGAGGAGTCGGTCAAATACGCGCGGACGCGCAAGCCCTTCGGCGAGGAGCTTGCGCGCAATCAGGCGATCCAGTTCCCGCTGGTGGAGCTGGCCACCCAATGCGAGATGCTGCGGTTGATGATTTTCAAGACAGCCTGGGCGATGGACAAGATCGAGCAAGGCGAAGGCGGCCACCGCGAGATCGAGCGCCAGCTTTCCGACAAGGTCAGCATGTGCAACTACTGGGCCAACCGCCTCGTCTGCGAAGCGGCGGACCGCGCGATGCAGGTCCACGGCGGCATCGGCTATTCACGCCATAAACCCTTCGAACACATCTACCGCCACCACCGCCGCTACCGCATCACCGAAGGCGCGGAGGAAATCCAGATGCGCAAGGTCGCGGCCTATCTGTTCGGCTATCTGGGGCCGCGCAAGGGCATGTTCGGGTAGGGGGACAGTCAGTGAGCGAAGTGAAACAACCCGTTGCACTCATCATCGGTATCGGCCCCGGCCTGTCCGCCGCGCTGGCCGAGCGTTTCGCTGCGGGCGGCTTCACGGTGGCGGGCTTTGCCCGAAGCCCGGACAAGTCTGCCGATCTTGCCGCAAGCATGGCGGCAAACGGACAGCATCTGGTGCTTCGCGGGGTCGATGCATCCGATGCCAGCGATCTGGCGCGCGCGGCGGCCGAAGTCGAAAGCGATGTCGGCCCCATCGAGGTGCTGATCTACAACGCTTATCGCGCCACTTTCGGCCTGCCTTCGGAAGTGTCCGTTGACGAAGTGGTGGCGGATTTCCGCGTCAATGTCGCAGGGGCATTGGCCGCCGTGCAGGCGGTGCTGCCTGCCATGCACGCGCGCGGGCACGGTACGATCCTGCTGACCGGCGGCGGGCTTGCGCTCGATCCGACCGGATGGCTCCCCGCCGCCTCGCTCGCCATCGGCAAGGCTGGTATTCGCAACCTTGCCCAGAGCCTGAACAAGGAGCTTTCAGAGACGGGTATCCGCGTGTCGACAGTGACGATCACCGGTCAGATCGCGCCGCAGACCGCGTTTGCGCCCGATCTCATTGCGGAGGTCTATTGGGGTTTGCACACCGCAGAGGGCCCGGTGCCCGCGGAGGTGATCTTTGCACCGCCTATGGCAGGTGGAGCGACGTGAAGCGGATCAATGGTGGGCAGTCTCACGATGCCGGGCGAAGTCTGCTTTTTGGCGCTGCGCGACCCGGCATTTTCCTACAGAGCGATGTTCTGGCACAAGCGCTCGATTGGTGCCGCGCTCTTTGACATCGTCGATCAATAGCCTCTGCCGCGATGCGGCAATGCAGTGTCACTTGTCATTCTCAGGCCGATTTGTCTTTATTTTTCAGCTGCTTATAGGCCAGACCAAAAGGTGACACAGTGTCACCTCTGTCACCTTTTTTGCAAGGATTCGCCCAATCCAGCGCCCGGGATGCAAGGGCAACAGCCCTTGCCCGCCGGAGGCATCAATGCCACTCAGCCGGGCAAGGTCCGTCATTCGATCAGGCGAAAGCGGCCTTGAGGTCGTCCACCAGGTCGAGCCGTTCCCATGGGAAGAAATCGCCTTCGGGCTTGCGGCCGAAGTGGCCGTAAGCTGCGCTGGGCTGGTAGATCGGCTTGTTGAGGCCAAGGTGGGTGCGGATCGCGCGCGGGGTCAGGCCGCCGAGGCGGGTGATGGCGAGGATCGCCTGCTCGATGGCATCGTCCCCGACATCGCTGGTGTCGTGCGTATCGACATAGAGCGAGAGCGGCTGCGATACGCCGATGGCGTAGGCGATCTGGATGGTGCAGCGCGTGGCGAGGCCCGAGGCGACCACGTTCTTGGCGAGGTAGCGGGTGATGTAGGCAGCCGAGCGATCGACCTTGGTCGGGTCTTTGCCCGAGAACGCGCCGCCGCCGTGCGGGCTGGCGCCGCCGTAGGTATCAACGATGATCTTGCGGCCGGTGAGGCCCGCGTCGCCGTCCGGACCGCCGATCTCGAACGCGCCGGTCGGGTTGATGTAATACTTCGTGTCGCGCAGCAGCACCGGCGGGATCACGTCGGCAACAACGCGCTTCACGTAGGCTTCGAGTTCGGCGTACTTCGCCGGATCGGCGTTGTCACCGGTCAGGCAGTAGCCCGGGGCGTGCTGGGTCGAGACGACCACTGCGGTGGCGGCAACGGGCAGCGAGCCTTCGTAGCGCAGCGTGACCTGGCTCTTGGCGTCGGGCTCGAGAAACGGGGCCGCGCCCGAATGGCGATCCGCGGCCATGCGCTCGAGGATCTTGTGGCTGTAGTAGAGCGTGGCCGGCATCAGGTCGGGCGTTTCGTCGGTGGCATAGCCGAACATGATGCCCTGGTCGCCCGCGCCCTCGTCCTTGTTGTCGCCCGCATCGACGCCCTGCGCGATATGCGCGGATTGGCCGTGGAGGTTGTTGAGAAAGGTGAACGTTTCCCAGTGGAAGCCGTCCTGCTCATAGCCGATGCGCTTCACCGTCGCGCGCACGGCCTGCTCGATCTCATCCTTCGCGCCCGGGGCCCACTCGCCATCCTCATAGACGCCCTTGCAGCGGATCTCTCCGGCGAGCACGACCAGCTGCGTGGTGGTCAGCGTTTCGCAGGCGATGCGCGCCTCGGGGTCCTTGGAGAGGAACAAATCGACGATGGCATCGCTGATCTGGTCGGCGACTTTGTCGGGATGGCCTTCGGAAACGCTTTCGGAAGTAAACAGGTAATCGCTGCGCATGGGTGAGTCCTGATATAAAGCTTTCTTTATATCTCCCCTAGCGAGATCGCTCGCGCCTTGCAACCAAGATAGCGCAGGCGAGCAGAACGCTGGCCCATATCAGCACAAGCCAGTTGCCGATGCGCGCGAACAACGTGGGCGGATGCGCGGGCGGCACCCGCCCGTCGAGGCGGCCGGATGTGCCCAACGGCAGAAACTGGCGCACCACGCCATCGGCATCGATCACCGCGCTGATCCCGGTGGTGGTGGAGCGCAGGATCGGCAGTCCCTCCTCGATCGCGCGCATCCTTGCCTGCGCCAGATGCTGGGGCGGGCCCCAAGCGCCGAACCAGCCGTCGATCGAGGGGTTGAAGATGTAATCAGGCCGCGCCGCGCGGTCGGTCACCTGGCCAGAGAAGATGATCTCATAGCAAACCTGAAACCCCGCCCTGCCCCACCCGCCCCTGGCCGGATCGCCAAGATCGAGCGTGCGCGGGCCGGGACCGGCGAGGAAATCGAGCGTTCCGCCCACCAGCCGCGATAGGCCGATCGATTCGAGAATGGGGCGCATCGGCAGATACTCGCCGTAGGGCACGAGGTGGGCCTTGCTGTAGCTGCCCCGAATTGTGCCCCGCCCATCGAGCGCGGTGACCACGTTGCGCGCGCCGACGATCTGCCCGTTCGCTTCGGCAAGATCGGTCGCGCCCGTCAGCAGCAGGCTGCCGGGCCCGATAATCTGGCCCATCCGCGCCCGCGCCAGCGCAGGATCGGCCGCATACGTCGTTTGCTGATACCACATCGGTGCATAACCGGGGCGCAGGTAATCGGGTACGCCGCCCTCCGGCCAGAGCACCAGCCGGTGATCGCCGCGGCCGAGCGGCAGCGAGAGCTTGGCCGTGGTGCGGAAATGATCCTCGAACCGCGCGGGATCGTTGATTTCATCCTGCGGCGTGTTCGGCTGGACCAGCGTGAACGCCAGCGTGCCCTCGGCAGCGCTTCCCCCTAGCGGGAGCAGGAACAGCACCACCGGCACCAGCGCATGGCACGCCGCGGTGCGCCAATGGCCGAGCTTCACGGCCCGCGCCGCAAACAGCCATTGGCTCGCCAGCAGCACGACCAGGCCGGACAAGGCATATGTCCCCAGCCACGGCGCGATCAAGGCCAGACCGGGGCGGGAGAAAGGCCCCAGCGCAACCAGCGCCACCGGGTTCCATGGGAAACCGGTAAACACCCACCCGCGCAGCCATTCGGACAGGATCCAGCACGCCGCCAGCGCAGGAACGAGCGCCGCCTGGCGTCGCTGCGCCAGCATCGCGGCCGCCCCCGCCGCCAGCGCCGGATAGACCGCAAGATAGGTGGCCAGCAGCACGACCGCGATCCAGCCCAGCCACGCCGGCATCGCCGCCTGATAGGTGAACGATTTGGCGATCCAGCCATTGCCCACGATGAACAAGCCCAGCCCGAACAGCCAGCCAATCCCCGCCGCGCGCCAAGGGCTGCGCGCGGCCTCGATCCGGCTGGCAAAATAAGCGAACGCCAGCAAAGTTACCGGCCACAGGGCCAGCGGCTGAAATCCGGTCGCGGCGGCACCGCCTGCGGCAACCAGACCGATCCAGCCGCTCCAGTCGGAACCATGTGCCAGACGGTCTTGCGCTTTCATGCCGGGATCATCCGCACGAAGCGCTGCCGCCGGAACGGATCAACCTTCGGCCGGAGCGGCAGCTTCGGGCAAAGGTGTCTTGCGCGGACGGCCGCGCCGCTTGGGCGCAGGTGCCTCGGCCTCTGCAGTGACAAACGAGGCATCCACCGCGACATCGATCTCCGCTGCCGGTTCGGGCTCGGCACGAATGCCGATAGCCGGCGGCAGGATCGAGGGATCGAGACCCACCGTTGGCGGGGCCGCAACCTCGCGCGGCGCGCGGCCATCGCGGCGCGGACGGAGCCCACGCGGGCCACGGTTGTCGCGCACGAAGGGGTTTTCATCGGCATCGCTTACCGGCTCGCCTTCTGCGGCACGGACCAGTTCAACCGGGGCAACGTGCGGCGGCGCGGACTCGCTGCGCGGGCGGCGATCGTCCCGGGGGGGGCGCGGTTCGCGTGCTTCCCTCGGCTCGCGCGGCGGGCGCTGATCGCGCGCCTCTGCGGCTGAGCGATCAACGGACAGGCTGCCATTGCCATCGCGTTCGCGCGGTTCGCTGTCACGATCACGATCACGATCACGATCACGCGCATCGCGGCCGGAGTCGCGACTGCTCTCGCGCTGGCCATCGCGCGGTTGCTCGCGTTGCTGATCGCGCTGTTGTTCTCGGGGCGCATCGCGCTCGTCGCGGCGGCCTTGGCGGTCGAATCCTGAGAAATCGGCGTCCATGCCGTATTCCATCGTTTCTTCTTCGGCTTCGCCCTCGCTCCAGCGGTCGCCTGCCGGACCGCCGGGCTGGCGCGGGCGTTGATCGTCCGGGCGCACACGGCTGTCCGCAATCACGCGGAAATAATGATCGGCAAACTGAAGGTAGTATTCGGCTTGAACCCGGTCACCGTTCAGGTGCGCGTCCTGCGCCTGCTTGCGATATTTTTCGAGCATCTGGGGCGCATTGCCCCGCGCGCGGCTATCGATCCGGTTGAGTTGCTGACCACCCCCACCTTGCGGACGATTGTTGGTCCGGCCGCGGCGGCGGTTGTTATTGTTCCCACGATTGTTGTTCAAGTCAGACACATCCTTGCCCGGGGCGGCCCATCCGGTACGTCCAAAATACCGTGCGGCCGCGCCACCTTTTACCCCGTGCTCGCGGTGCGCGAAGCCGTGGTTCCCAGCATTTGCGTGTCATCGATACGATTGACCGATCATCATAGCAAATGGTGGATCTGGCCGAGACGGGAAGCCTTCATCCGTCACCCCTGCCGGACTTCTAGGTAGTCGGCAGCTTGCGCCTTGCCAAGTGAAATATTCGGTAACACAGCCATTTCGAGCGCGCGCGGCCGCGCCGCCAGGTCGCGGTGGAGCTTTGCCGACAAGCCCGAGGCAGCCGCCAGCGCCGAAACCGACCCCGCTTGGGTGGCCCCGATCTCGACCAGCGCCGCTCCGCCGGGTGCCAGTAGACCGGCAAGCTGCGGCATCAGTATCCGATAATCGTCCAGCCCGTCTGGCCCGGCAAACAGCGCCGCGGACGGCTCGAATGCGCGCACCGATCGCGCCAGCCGAGCACCGCTTTCGACGTAGGGAGGATTGGCCAGAATCAGATCGAACCGGCCAAGATCGTGCGCCCAATCGGGCCGGTGCCAGTCGCGCTGCAAAATGCGCGCCTTGCCGTGGCGCGCCGCATTGGCCTGCGCCACCGCGCAGGCCGCATCCGAGCGGTCGATGCCGATGGCTTCGGCCGCGCGCCAGATCGTCTGCGCCGCAATCACCAGCGCACCCGATCCGGTGCCAAGGTCGAGGATGCGCGCGGGCGGGGATTTGCCAAACCGCGCCCGAGCGGCATCGATCAGAACTTCGGAGTCGCTGCGGGGGATCAGCACTGCCGGGTTCACAAGCAGCTCCAACCCGTAAAAATCTTGGATTCCAGTGATATAGGCTACTGGTTCGTGTTGCGCACGCCGTTCGATCAACGCGGCGAAGCCATCCGGTGCGGCATCGCCCAGATGCCGAAGCAGAAGGTCGGAACGCGATACCCCCAGCGCATGCGCCATGAGCACTTCGGCATCGAGCCGCGCTGTATCGCTGCATGCCGCGAGCTGCGCCGCCGCCGCACGGATCGCAGCGCCGACGCCCGGCTCAGGCATCCAGCGCGGCCAGCCGTTTGGCCTGGTCCTCGGCAATCAGCGCGTCGATCAACTCGCCCAGGCCCGTGCCTTCGAGCACTTCGGGCAGGCGGTGCAAGGTCAGGTTGATGCGGTGATCGGTCACCCGGCCTTGCGGATAATTGTACGTGCGGATGCGTTCGGACCGGTCGCCCGAGCCGACCATCGCCTTGCGCGCCTCGGCCTCGGCCCCATGTGCCTCGGCGCGGCGCAAGTCATAAAGGCGCGTGCGCAGCACTTGCATCGCCTTGTCCTTGTTCTTGTGCTGGCTGCGCTGGTCCTGCTGGATCACGACTAGCCCGGTGGGCAGGTGGGTCAGCCGCACGGCGGAATCGGTGGTGTTCACATGCTGCCCGCCCGCGCCGCTCGCGCGGTAGATATCGATCTTGATGTCGCCGGGATCGATTTGCACGTCGACTTCGTCGGGCTCGGGGAGCACCGCCACGGTCGCCGCGCTGGTGTGGATGCGCCCGCCGCTTTCGGTGACGGGCACGCGCTGCACGCGGTGGACCCCGCTCTCATACTTCAGCCGCGCGAACACCCCGGTGCCCGCGATATTGGCGACCACTTCCTTGAAACCGCCGATCTCGTTGGTGCTGGCGCTGATCACCTCGATCCGCCAGCCCTGCTCGGCAGCGAACTTTTCATACATGCGCAGCAGATCGGCGGCGAATAGCGCGGCCTCGTCGCCGCCGGTGCCCGCGCGGATTTCGAGCATCGCCGGGCGGCTGTCGGCGCTGTCACGCGGCAGCATGGCGATGGCGAGCGCGTGCTCTGCGGCGGGCAGTTCGGCGCGGAGGCGTGCGATTTCCTCCTCGGTCATGGCGCGCATCTCGGGATCGGGGTCGCTTGCGGCGGAAAGGCTCGCCAGTTCGCCGCGCATGGCCAGCACTTGCGAAGCCGCCCGCGCCACCGGCCCCAGTTCGGCATAATCCCGGCTCGCTGCGACAAACGCAGGCCCCTCCAGCGTGCCCGAACCCAGCCGCGCTTCGAGTTCAGCCAGGCGTTCGGTCATTTGAGCAAGGCGGGTGTCAGAGACGCTCATTCCGAATTGTTCATGTGGCCCTTTAGGAGCCCCTCAACGTACTGATTAGCTTGGGAAGATTTGCCGAGTTCCAGTCCATCCATTAACTTGATTGGAACTTTGCCGAAGTGCTCAAGCGGTTGCGCAGTCTGGACACCGGTCTTCAGATTACGAACGAGTGCTTTGCCCTCTGCCAGTTCGTTCTCACCGACAATGACAGCATAACTTGCGCCACTATCGTTGGCACGGCTCATGCGCTTCTTCATGTTGCCGCGAAAACCCATGTCGACCGACGAGCCAGCCCGGCGCAGCGCCGTGGCAATAGAAAGGCAGGCAGCTTCCGCTGCGTCCCCAAGCGGGATGACGGCGACATCAGCCCTGGCCCCCTCCCGCTCCCCCACCAGCATCGCCAGCCGCTCTATTCCCGCCGCCCAGCCCACCGCCGGTGTATGCGGGCCGCCCAGCGCCTCGATCAGCCCGTCGTAGCGACCGCCGCCGAGCACGGTGCCTTGCGCGCCAAGCCGGTCCGTCACGAATTCGAACGCGGTGTGGCGGTAGTAGTCCAGCCCGCGCACCAGCGTGGACGCGCGGGTCCAGGCCACGCCCGCCGCATCGAGGCCTGCCGTCACCGCGCCGAAGAAGTCCTGCGCTTCGCCGCTCAGGAACGCGTCGATCATTGGCGCATCCGCCACGAAGGCCTTGTCGCGCGGGTCCTTGCTGTCGAGGATGCGCAGCGGGTTCTTCTCCAGGCGCTCCTGCGAATCTTCGCTCAATCCGTCGCGCACGCCGCGGAAGTAGTCGATCAGCGCGGCGCGCCAGGCATCGCGGCTTGGAGCATCGCCCAGCGTGTTGAGCTGCAGGGTCACGCCCTCGCTAATCCCCAGCTCGCGGATGATCTGATCCGCCATCACGAGCAGCTCGACATCGGCCTGCGGTTCGGCTGCCCCAATGATCTCGGCATCGATCTGATGAAACTGGCGGTAGCGGCCTTTTTGCGGGCGCTCGTAGCGAAACAGCGGGCCGTGGGTGGCGATCTTGACCGGCGCGTATTGCTGCCAGCCATTAGTCAGATAAGCGCGCGCAATCCCGGCGGTGAATTCGGGCCTGAGCGTGAGCGATTCGCCGCCGCGATCCTCGAAGCTGTACATTTCCTTGGAGACCACATCGGTCGTCTCGCCGAGCGAGCGCGAGAACACGGTCGTCTTTTCGAACACCGGCATCTCGGCGCGGCGAAAGCGATAGAGCCGGCGCACCCGCTCGAAGGTTTCGACGACATGGCTGAACGCTTCGGCTTCTGGCCCGAAAATGTCTTGTGTGCCGCGGATCGCCTGCGGGGTCGAAAGCTTGGGGTTTTTCTCGCTCATGGTGCAGGAGCGATTAGCGGCAATGCGCGCGAAGGGAAAGGCGCGCGGAAAGGTGCCCGCAAACAGGACCCAAAACTTGTACCGCCCCGGTTGCAGAGGGACAAGCTTCGCGGCATGAAGGTGCCATGCAAAAAAACGCCCTGCGCCAGCCGCTTCTCGCCGCCCTTCTGCTCACCTCGTCGCTTGGCGGCACCGCGCTTCATGCGCAAGTCCAGCCTGCCAGCAACACCCGCCCGATGGCAGTGCCGATCGTGCCCGCGGTGCCCGATGCGCGCGATGTGCCCTATCCCGGCACGATCGATCTCAAGATCGATGCCAGCGATGTGACCACCGGGGCTTATCGTGTGACCGAAACGATCCCGGTCGCGCCGGGCACCGGCAAACTCACGCTGCTGCTTCCCGAATGGCTGCCGGGCAACCATTCGCCCGATGGCCTGATCGCCGAACTGGCCGAAGTGCGCTTTTTTGCGGGCGGCAAGCCGCTGACATGGACGCGCGACCCGGTCGAGGTGTTTGCCTTCCACGTCGATGTTCCCGCTGGCACGAGCGAGGTGGTGGCCAAGCTGATCCACACCTCGCCGCTGCGCGAGAGCGAGGGGCGCATCACCATGACCCGCGAAATGCTCAATCTGCAGTGGGAGAAGATGAGCCTTTATCCCGCCGGCCACTATGTGCGGCAGATCAAGATCAAGCCCACGGTGACTTTCCCCAAGGGCTGGCAGGTATTCACCGCGCTCGATGGCAAGACGCAGGGCGGCGACACGGTGAGCTGGGACGTCACCGACTACGAAACGCTGGTCGATTCGCCGATCTTCGCCGGGATCTATGCGCAGCGGCACGATCTGGGGCAGAACGTGTTTCTCGATGTGGTGGCGGACAAGCCCGAACTGCTGGTGACTAGGCCCGAGAACATCCAGACCTATCGCAATCTCGTCGACGAAACCTTGCTCACGTTCGGCGCAAAGCATTTCGACCACTATGACCTGCTGCTCGCGCTGACCGATCGCATGGGCGGAATTGGTCTCGAGCATCATCGCTCGAGCGAGAACCAGTATCAGCCCAAGACGCTGTCCGATTGGGCGGCGGGCGATTGGGACCGCAATGTGGTCTCGCACGAGTTCACCCATTCGTGGGATGGCAAGTTCCGCCGCCCGGCCAAGCTGTGGACGCCGGATTACCGCCAGCCGATGCAGGACAATCTGCTGTGGGTCTATGAAGGGCAGAACCAGTTCTGGGGCTATGTCATGGCCGCGCGCTCGGGCGTGCAGAGCAAGGACATGGTGCTCGCGATGATCGCGCGCGATGCCGGCGGCTTTACCCAGACGCCCGGGCGCGATTGGCGATCGGTCGAGGATACGACGCACGATCCGATCATGGCGGACCGCAAGCCCAAGCCCTTCTCCTCGCTGACACGCAACGAGGATTACTACACCGAGGGCGCTTTGATCTGGCTGGAGGCCGAGGCGATCATCCGCGAAGGCACCGGCGGCAAGAAGGGCATGGACGATTTCGCCAAGGCTTTCTTCGGGCTGCGCGACGGCGACTGGGGCACCGTTCCCTATGAATTCGAGGATGTCGTTGCCGCGCTGAACGGGATCCATGCCTATGACTGGGCAGGCTTCCTCAAGACGCGGCTGCAAACTCCTGGCCAGCCCGCACCGCTCAATGGCATCGAGCGCGGCGGCTACAAGCTCGTGTGGAAGGAAGAGCCCAACATCTTCGACAAGGCGCGAATGGCCGAAAACAAATTCATCTCGCTCAATCATTCTCTGGGCATCGCCATCGACAAGGACGGCAAAGTGACCGCGAGCCGCTGGGAAAGCCCGGCGTTCCGCGCGGGCGTGGTCAGCGGCATGCAGATTGTCGCGGTCAATGGCACGGCATACGATCAGGAGACGATCAAGGCCGCGATTACCGCTGCGAAAGGCGGTGCCAAGCCGATCGAGCTGCTGGTCAAGCGCGATGATCGCTACAGCACGATGCGCATCGATTACCGTGACGGGCTGCGCTGGCCCTGGCTTGAGCGAGCGGTCACCGGCAAGGCTGTCGCCGGGCTCGATCGCCTGCTCGCGCCGCGCCGCCCCGCCACCAAGTAGCGGGGTGCCGCGCAAGGACATGCCGCTTGGCCGGCGGATCGTTCCGCCCCGTTTCGCAGCATTCCTGGCCTTGCTGGTGCTTGGTTTTGCGGGCCGCTCGGCGATGCAGGTCAGCATTGCCGATGCGCTGGCCACCGGCTTCGACATCGCGGCGGCGGCCTTTCTGCTCTCGTTGATCCCCCTTTTTCGGCACGGCGAAGAACATTCCATGCGCCGATCGTCGCGCGAGAACGACGCCAACCGCGGTCTGGTGCTGGTGATCACGACCACGCTCACGCTGGTCATCCTGGCGGCGATTGCGGGCGAACTGCCAGTGGCCAAGGCGGGATCCGGCTGGGCGCTGATGCGGCTGATCGGCACGCTGATGCTGACGTGGTTTTTCGCCAACGCGGTCTATGCGCTGCATTATGCGCATGAATACTATCGTTCCGGACCGGAAGCAGGCGATGACGCGGGCGGGCTGCAGTTCCCCGATACCAGGACACCGGATTACTTTGATTTTGGCTATTTTGCGTTCACGCTGGGCATGACTTTCCAGACATCGGACGTGGCGATCACATCGGGCGTGATCCGCCGCGTTGTCACGCTCCATTCGTTCGCCGCGTTCGTGTTTAACATCGGCGTGATCGCGTTTACTATCAATGCGATCGGCGGCACCTGAGGCAACGACATGGCCGGTTGCAGCGGGCAAGGCGCCGGGTTAGAGGCGGGGCGACGTTTGTAACCGGCCCGGCGGGCCCAACCAAAGGCACACCATGCGCATCGACATGATCCCCACCGGCGATAATCCCCCCGAAAGCCTCAACGTCGTTATCGAAGTGCCGATGGGCGGCGAGCCGGTGAAGTACGAATTCGACAAGGCTTCAGGCGCGCTGTTCGTCGATCGCATTCTCCACACGCCCATGCGTTATCCGGCCAACTACGGCTTTGTGCCGCACACCCTTTCGCCCGATGGCGATCCGCTCGATGCGCTGGTGATCTCGCGTTCGCCGTTCGTGCCAGGGTCGGTGGTGCGGGCCCGGCCGATCGCGGTGCTCAATCTGGAAGACGAGCATGGCGGCGATGAAAAGCTGATCTGCGTGCCGGTCAACTCCACGTTCCCTTATTATGCGGACGTGAAGGAGCGCGAGGATCTTCCCGAAATCCTGCTGCAGCAGATCGAGCACTTCTTCACGCATTACAAGGATCTGGAAAAGGAAAAGTGGGTCCGCGTCGGCACCTGGGGCGGGGCCGAGGAAGCACGCCAGATAACCGTGGAAGCGATAGAGCGCGAGCGCCAGTCCAAAGAGGGCTGATGCGCGCGGCGGCCCGGGGCGGAAATCCCTGGCCGCTTAATCCCCGGCCACGCTGAGCGCGTCGATGCGCAAGGTCGGCACGTCGATGCCGCGGTGGATGTCGAGGTCGTCTGCGGCAATCAGCCGCGCAAACATGTCGATCAGATTGCCGGCAACGGTGAATTCGGCAATCGGGCCGGCGATGTCGCCATTGCTGATGCGAAATCCCGATGCGCCGCGGCTGTAATCTCCGGTAACCGCGTTGACGCCCATCCCGATCAACTCGGTCACATAGATGCCGTCGGCGATGTCGGCCATCAGCGCCGCGCGGGTTTGACCACCCGGCTGGAGCACGACATTGCTGGCGCTCACATGTGGCGGGCCCGAGCCGCCGCGCGCCGCGTGGCCGGTCGGGGCTGCGCCCAGCTGGCGCGCCGCGGCTGCATCCATCAGCCAGCCGGTCAGGCGGCCCTGCTCGACCAAGGCGCGCGGGCCGGTCGGGAGGCCCTCGCCATCGAACGGGCGCGAACGCTGCCCGCGCAGGCGGAGCGGATCATCGGTGATCGTGATGCTCGAATCAAATATCTGTGCGCCCGCATGATCGAGCAGGAAGCTGGCGCGCCGGGCGATCGCCGCACCTGAAATCGCGCCGAGCAAGTGGCCGACAAGGCTGCCGCCGACGCGCGGATCGAACACGATGGGATAAGTGCCGCTCTTGACCCGGCCGGGGTTCAGCTTGGCGGTTGCGCGGGTCCCGGCCTTGCGGCCGATTTCCGCCGGGGACAGCAGATCGGCGGCGTGGCGGGCACTGCGATAGGCATAATCGCTTTGCATGGCTCCGCCCTCACCCGCGACCACGCTGGCCGAAAGCGAGTGGTTGGTCGTGGCATAGACCCCGGCAAAGCCATGGCTGGTGGCGAGCGCGGCCACACCGCGTCCTGCGCCGGCGGCGCCGCCTTCGGAATTTGTCACGCCCGGGATGGCACGCGCGGCGTCCTCGGCCTCTTCGGCCAGGCGGCGCAGTTCCTGCGGGCTCGCCTCGCGTTCATCGAGCAGGTCGAGCTCCGGCGCGGGGCCGCGCATCAGAAATTCTTCCGGAGCGAGCCCGGCATAGCGATCGACCGGCGCGGCGCGCGCCATCAGCACGGCGCGGGCGGCCAGCTCGTCGAGCGCGGCCTCGCCCAGATCGGTCGAGCCCACCGATGCCGATGCTCCATCCACAAACACGCGGAGCGCGATATGCTCGGATTCGGAGCGTTCGACATCCTCGAGCGCGCCCAGCCGGATCTGCACCGATTGCGAGGCGCTGCCAATGTAGACCGCGTCGCAGGCGCTGGCCCCGCTGCGCATGGCGCGTTCGATCAACGCCTGACAGCGCTCGGAAGCGACGGGGGGAGGGAGCATGGGGGAAAGCCTTTCGCGCGGGAGCCGTTCCGGGCCAATGTCCGGAGGAGGCATAGAAGCGCGCGCCGTAGCCCGCTGCCCAAAACCCTGCAAGCCGCGCCTTACAAGAGGGCCATGACGCCTTTGAACAGGGCGGTGAGGAGGAACGGCAGGCCGATGGCCAGCGCCCAGACCGCCAGTTGATCGCGGCGACAGGCGGCGCGCAGCGCGGGATCGACTGCCGCATCGCCGTCAAGTCCATCCCAGCGGCGTTCGAAATGGCGGAACATCGGAATGATGGCCGCGACAAGCACGACCAGCGCGAGCATCGGCAGCAGCGATCCGCGATCGTCTTCCATCGCCTGCATGGTCACGAAAATCTGCAACGCGGTGTAAATCAGCAGCGCATAGGCAACCGTGTCGCTCATCGATTTGCGCCAATCGATCAGCCGCCGGGGGGGCTCGGCATATTCGCTTGCATACTCACCGCGTGTTTTGACCATGGGCTGTTCCCGCCTTTGCTCTCCCGATTCGCAAAGTTAATCATGCATTCATGCTGCGTTCAAGGATTTATCAGGCATTTCCGGCGATAAGCGGCGCGCTGCTTGTCACCGACCTGGAAAGCACCATGCATAAATCCTGCCAGTTGCGCCCCGCGCGGGCTTTGCGCCGTCGCCAGACGCGGCTATGGCTGTCGGAAATGCAGAAACGATGCGAAAAGCGATCCGCACTATCATGAATGCCCCTGCTCCCGGCGTACCCACCCTCGACGTGGCTGGCGAAACAGCACGCGACCCTGCGGCGGCCCCGATCGCGCAAGGCGGACTTGAAGTCGTGTCGATCGCCAAGAGCTATGATCGGCGCGCTATCCTGACCGATATCTCGCTCACCGTCGGCAAAGGCGAGGTCGTTGGCCTGCTTGGTCCGAACGGAGCGGGCAAGACCACGTGCTTCTATTCGATCATGGGACTGGTGCGCCCGGATTCGGGCCGCATCCTGCTCGATGGGGTCGATATCACCAAGTTGCCCATGTATCGCCGCGCGATTCTGGGTCTTGGCTATCTCCCTCAGGAAACCTCGATTTTCCGGGGTCTGACGGTGGGTCAGAACATCGCTGCCGTGCTCGAAATGGTCGAGCCGGACAAGGCCACCCGGCAGGCGGAGCTGGAGCGGCTTCTAGGCGAGTTCGGGCTGACCGGTTTGCGCGATTCCTCGGCCATGGCGCTATCGGGGGGCGAGCGCCGCCGCTGCGAAATTGCCCGCGCGCTGGCCGCGGACCCGTCGATCATCCTGCTCGATGAACCCTTCGCCGGCATCGATCCGCTTTCGATCAGCGATATCCGCCACCTTGTGATCGACCTCAAGAACCGCGGCATCGGCGTGCTGATCACCGATCACAACGTGCGCGAAACGCTCGATATCGTCGATCGGGCCTGCATCATCTACGGCGGGCAGGTGCTGTTTGCCGGAAGCCCGGAAGCGCTGGTCGCCGATCAGAATGTGCGCCGCCTCTATCTGGGCGAGGGTTTTACCCTGTGATCCGCGCAGCGGCCTCAAGGACCCTCGCGCCCGGGGGCGGGGGAGCCTAGCGATGGCGATCGGGCCAAGGCTGGATCTGCGGCAATCCCAATCGCTGGTGATGACCCCGCAGTTGCAGCAGGCGATCAAGCTGCTGGCGCTGTCGAACCTCGAAGTGGAAGCTTTCATCGGGGAAGCGCTCGATTCAAATCCGCTGCTTGAAATGGGCGATGGCGGGCCTGCCGAAGCGGCCGATCCGCTTCCCGAAGCGCTTCGCCGCACGCATCTTGAAAGCTCGCCGGTCGATCAGCTGGTCAGCGAAGGCCGCGCCGCCGAAGACCGCCCGCTCGATATCGACACCGCCGCGCTCGATGCCGACCGCGAAACAGGCGATGGCGTCACGCCCGGCAGCGGCATGCCCGGCGATGGCACGCGCGGCGATAGTGCGGGCGGTGCGATGGATATCGGCGAGGGCGGCGGCACGGGCGGCGGTGAGGGGCCCGACATCGACGAGCGCGCCGGGGCCGGGCTGACCCTGGCGGAGCATCTTCACGCGCAGATCGGCGCGACTTGTTCGGATCCGCAGCGGCTGTTCGTGGCGCGCTGGCTGATCAACCAGCTCGACGAGGCGGGCTATCTTGCCATCCCGCTGAGCGAAGTGGCCGAGACGCTCGGCCTTGGTGCGGCGGAGGTGGCAAGCGCGCTTGGCCTTGTGCAATCGCTCGATCCCACCGGCGTGGGCGCGCGCAGTCTGGCCGAATGCCTCGAGCTGCAGGCCAAGGAGGCGGATCGCTACGATCCGTGCATGGCGCGGCTGATCGACAATCTCGATCTGGTCGCGCGCGGCGAATTTGCCCGGCTCAAGCGGCTGTGCCGGGTCGATGACGAGGATTTTGCCGACATGCTGGGCGAATTGCGCGCCTATGATCCCAAGCCCGGCCTGCGTTTCGGCGGCGGTTCGGCCGAAATCGTCGTTCCCGATGTGCTCGTGCGCGAAGCGGTGCAGCAGGATGGTGCGACGGGTTGGGACATCATGCTCAATCCGGCGACAGTGCCCCGGCTGGTGGTCAATCGCGCATACTATGTCGAAATGCGCCACGCCTGCCTTGCCAAGGATGCCAAGGCCTGGCTCGGTGAAAAGCTGGCCGATGCCAACTGGCTGATCAAGGCGCTCGACCAGCGCCAGAAAACCATCCTCAAAGTCTCGGCCGAGATCGTGCGCCAGCAGGAGGGCTTTTTTCGTGGCGGAGTGTCGCAGCTCAAACCGCTTACCCTGCGCGCGGTGGCCGAGGCGATCGCGATGCACGAATCCACCGTCAGCCGGGTTACTTCGAACAAGTATCTCCATTGCGCGCTGGGCACGTTCGAGCTCAAGTATTTCTTCACGTCGGGCGTCGGCTCATCCGAAGGCGATGGCGCGGCCTCGGCAGAAGCGGTCAAGGCGGCCATCCGCCAGTTGATCGAGGCCGAAGACCCGGCGGCGGTGCTGTCCGATGATACTCTGGTCGATCTGCTGAAGGGGCGCGGCTTCGATCTGGCGCGCCGCACCGTGGCGAAATACCGTGAGGCGATCGGGCTTGGCAGTTCGGTCCAGCGGCGGCGGCGCAAAGCGCTGGTCGGTGTGCGATGAAGGCTGCGCTGCCGCTCGCTTCGCTTGCAACCGACCGGGCACGCAGGATAGGGCTTGAGGCAAGGCGAGGTCGCAAGACCCGCCAGGGAGCATGGCATGAACGAGGCTGACGCCAATTCCGCAACGCCCGCGCCTGCCCGAGCAGGCCGCTTCCTGTTGGTTGCGGCGGCGGTGATGGTTGCCGGCGCTGGCGGCGTGGCGACTTTCCGCGCCCGGCAGGACGAACCGCCCGCCGCGCGTGTCGTTGCTCCGCCGGTGCCTAGCCCCAGCCAGGCCCCGTCGGTCGATGACGTGATCGCCAAGCTTGAGGCAAAGCTCAAGGAAAAGCCCGACGATGCGCAAGGATGGCGGATGCTCGGCTGGTCCTATTTCCAGACGCAGCGTTATGCCGAGGCCGCTACTGCGCTCAAACGCTCGACCAAGCTCGATCCCGAACATGCCGAGACGTTTTCGTTTCTTGGCGAAAGCCTGGTTCTGGCCAGCAAGGTCGAAGGCAAGATTCCGGCCGACGCGCGGGCGGCGTTCGAACGGGCCTACAAACTCGATCCCAAAGATGCGCGGGCGCGTTATTTCAAAGCGGTGTCGATGGACATTGCCGGGCACCACAGGCGGGCGATCAATGCGTGGTTCGCGCTTCTCAAGGATACCCCGCCCGATGCACCCTACGCCGAAGATATCCGCGCCGTGATCCGCAATGTCGGCGCGATGCGCAAGATCGAGGTGGAAAAGCGCCTCGCCGCGCTCGAGCCGGCCGCGGCCGCGAGCAGCGCCGCGCCCGCCGACGCGAAAGCTGAGGGCGCAAAGATGGCAACCGGCACGATTTCGGGGCCCACCGGCGCGCAAGTCAGCGCGGCGCAAGGCATGTCCCCGCAGCAGCAGCAGGCGATGATTCTGGGCATGGTCGATGGGCTGGAGGCGAAGCTGGCCCGCAATCCGGCCAACACCGAAGGATGGATCATGCTGGTCCGCAGCCGGATGCAGCTTGCGCAGCCGGACAAGGCGGGCAAGGCGCTCAAAGCAGGGCTTGCGGCGTTGCGCGACGATAGTGCTGCGGTAAGCCGCTTGCGCGAAGCCGCCAAAAGCGCCGGTGTTGCTGGAGCGTGACCGGATTTTGGCGCTGGCGCTGCTCGGGAGTGAAAAATTACTGGTGCGGCCGGCTTAGATTCCGCGTCGAAAACACATTCGTCGATGTAGCCTGAGCGTTGAAAAAGGCCGGGTTCTGGGGCGCCTCGGGCATTCGCCGCTGGGCAGGTGCAGCACGATACCGGTAACTACGCTCACGAAAAATTAACCTTTCATGTTCATTGGTCATATGGTTAATGACGAGCAAGACCCCTTCATAAGGGGTTCATGCCATCCGGAAATGGCAAGAAGGGGTTGATCCATGCGCGTATTGCTGATCGAGGACGAGCCAACCACGGCTAAAGCAATTGAACTGATGCTCTCGACCGAAGGCTTTAACGTCTATTCCACCGATCTTGGCGAAGAAGGCCTCGATCTGGGCAAGCTGTATGACTACGATATCATTCTGCTCGATCTGAACCTGCCCGATATGCACGGGTATGATGTTCTCAAGAAGCTGCGCGTCGCCAAAGTGCAGACCCCGGTGCTGATCCTTTCGGGCATCGCAGAGATGGATTCCAAAGTGCGCAGCTTCGGCTTCGGCGCCGATGATTATGTCACCAAGCCGTTCCACCGTGACGAGCTCATCGCCCGCATCCATGCGGTGGTGCGCCGTTCGAAAGGCCATTCGCAGTCGGTGATCCGCACCGGCAAGCTGGCGGTCAATCTCGATGCCAAGACGGTCGAAGTCGACAGCGCTCGCGTGCATCTCACCGGCAAGGAATATGCGATGCTCGAGCTGCTCTCGCTGCGCAAGGGCACCACGCTGACCAAGGAAATGTTCCTCAACCACCTCTATGGCGGCATGGACGAGCCCGAGCTCAAGATCATCGACGTGTTCATCTGCAAGCTGCGCAAGAAACTGGCGCATGCCTGCGAAGGTGACAACTACATCGAGACCGTCTGGGGCCGCGGCTATGTCCTGCGCGATCCGGAAGACAAGATGGACGCTGCCGCAGCCTGATCGCCAGCCTTTCTACCCGTGTTCCACGTGAAACGGCCTGCCTGCAAAGGCGGGCCGTTCTTTTGTCGGCGGGCGGTTTTGGAGGGCAGCATTGACCGGGCGCGGTGCCCCTGCCATCGGCGCAGCTATCATGACTGCGCACAAACCCGGCGATCCGCTGACTCTCAATCGCCTTTACGGCCGCGCGAAAGGCAAGCCCTTGCGCGCGGGCCAGCAAAGCCTGATCGACACCCTGCTCCCCGCCATTGCGGTGCCCGAAACGGGTGAGGTGACAGCCGCCGTCTTGTTCGGCCGCGATTGTCCGCTCCATTTCGAGATCGGCTTCGGCGGCGGCGAGCATCTCGCCTTCCGCGCCGATCTCCTCCCCGATCATGGCTTCATCGGCGCCGAACCGTTCTTGAACGGTGTGGCGCAGGCGCTTGTCCACCTGGATGGCGATGGCGGACGATCACTGCCGATCCGCAATGTGCGGATCCATCATGGCGATGCGCTCGAAGTGCTCGCGCGGGTGCCCGACGGGGCGTTGTCGTTTGTCTATCTGCTCCATCCCGATCCCTGGCCCAAAGCGCGCCATGCCAAGCGGCGGATGATGAACCCCGGGCCGGTCGAGCTCATCGCGCGCAAGCTGAAGCCGGGCGGCGAGTTTCGCTTCGGCACCGATCATCCGGTTTACTTGCGCCATGCGCTGATGATCATGCGCCAGTTTGGCGATCACTTCGCCTGGACCGCCGCCGCCCCGCGCGACTTTCAGGTCCGCCCCGGCGGCTGGCCCGAAACGCGCTACGAAGCCAAGGCGCACGCGCTTGGCCACGAGGTCTGGTACTTTCGGTATCAGAAACGGTAAGCCGCCATTTTTGGCTTAAATCTGACGGTTTGTTGATTTTCGACTACGCCCAAATTGTCCCGAGAGCGCCCTTTTTTTCACTTCCGTGATTGCTGGGTGATTGCTAGAAAATGGACACGAGGTATGTATGGCGACAGGTAAAATCACTAAACGAACAGTGGATGAAATCGTCCCAAATAGTGGGACGCAATTCCTTTGGGACAATGACATCAAGGGTTTCGGTGTGAAGGTGACCGCCGCAGGCGCCATCTCCTATCTTTTGCAATTTCGCCTTGGCGGCCGCGAAGCCAAGACTCGTCGATACACGATTGGCAATCACGGATCGCCTTGGACGCCCGCGACAGCCCGATCTGAAGCGATTCGCTTGTTGTTGCTCGTTGCGCAGGGTATTGATCCGGTGGACGCCGACAAGCGACGACGCCGAGAAGCGGTTGATCTGGCGTTTGGCAATTACGCACTGCGCTTCGCTGATAGTTGCAAGCGTGAGGGATGGAGGCGGCTGGTTGAACGATCAATCCGCCTTTATCTAACGCCGGTTCTCGGACGCAAAGCTCTGCCGAATATCACACGGTCCGACGTGGTTTCGGTGTTCGACACAATGCCTGTAGAACAAATAGCCAATCGCCGCAACGTGTTTGCCGTCCTACGGCGGATGTTTCGGTGGGCCGTCAGCCGTGGCGACCTTCTTCACAACCCTATGGAAGGAATGGAGACACCGCCGCCGGTCAAGCCGCGTGAACGCTGGCTTAGCGATGCTGAACTAAAAATTGTTTGGGACGCGACACCTGAGACCCATCGCTGTTTCGGCCCCATCGTCCGCTTGCTCATCGCAACGGGACAGCGACGTGAAGAGGTATCTGGCCTCGCTTGGGAAGAGCTAAATCGTGACGACCAGATGTGGACGTTGCCTGGCCAGCGCACAAAGAACGGCGAACCTAATACCATCCCGCTTAATAGTCTGGCCATCGCGGAGCTTGATACCGTTGCCAGAGGAGACAAATGGCCCAAGCGCGGAAGGGTATTCCCGACATCTACTGGCGCTGGCTTCACCGGCTATGCCAAAGCCAAGGACAAGCTTGATCGCCTCATTGCTGAAGAACATGGAGACCCATTGCCAGCTTGGCGGCTACATGATCTGCGTCGCACGTTGGCAACAGGGTTCCAACGCCTTGGGGTTCGTTTTGAAGTGACCGAGGCGATCCTCAATCATGTCGGTGGATCACGTGCAGGGGTTGTAGGCATCTATCAACGCCATGACTGGAAGGCAGAGAAGCGCCAAGCACTTGCCGATTGGAACGCGCACTTGCTTGCCGTCTTCTCAAAGACAGGCGTCACGGAAGCCCGTTCTCCTTCAATCAACCCGTGAAGGATCCGCTACGCATCCGCATGCTGCCGTTCCTCACGAAACAGGAAACCTGGCTACACCGTTCTTCACTAACGCTGCGGGCTGACGCTGCGGCGCGTTCCACTGGCTGACCCTTACCCGCGCATGGAAGCCGCCCGGAAAACTCTTGGAGACGCGGTCCCGTCCAAAGGAAAGGAAATACCCATGGCAAAGATCGGCAACTTCAAGATGGTTTCGGGTGAACTCCGGGGCCAGATCGTCACTCTCGCCCTTCAGGCCAAATCAGTCAGGATCGTCGCGGAAGAAAACACTAGCGGCAATGCCCCCACCCACCGCGTCCTCATCGGCGAAGTCGAAATCGGCGCAGCCTGGAAAAAGCACACCCAGGACGACCGGCCTTACCTCTCGGTGAAGCTCGACGACCCCAGCTTTACTGCCGCAATCTTCGCGCAGCTCTTCGAAACCGAAGACGGCAGTCACGATCTGGTCTGGAACCGCCCGAGCCGCCGCAACGACCATTGAATCGGCCAAGTCATCGCCCGGGTCACACCGGGCGATGACGAATCCCTAGTATATTGGGTGGCAGTATATTAGGGTTACGCCGACCCACGAGGCATGAAGCTTCGGGAGATTTTTGCTACTAACTTAAGGCGATTGCGACACGCAAGTGGGCTTTCGCAGGAGGAATTGGCGCACCGTGCCGGACTCAACCGCAACTATGTCGGTCTTCTTGAACGCGCAGCCAATTCGCCAACGCTCGACACGATCGAACGACTCGCCACTGAGCTTGCAGTCGAACCGGTCCGCTTCTTCGACGAGTCTGCCGGACATTGAACGCAAACCCACCGCCGTTCACCGAATCTCAGCAGCAATTTTACAATTTCTCAACTACAACAGGCAGATCATTGCCTCTGGGAATGTTTTGTCCCGGCAAGCAGGGCTCAGCGTTATCCCGTGCCGGGGATAGCGCACTGCCCGATTGGGGATAAGTTCACCCTGCTTCTCTGCGCGCGT
>CAZGWR010000024.1:0-50390 GCA_964529505.1 uncultured Novosphingobium sp.
GGCCAAGTCTACGGTTCTTTTCCCGAATTTTATAGACCTTTTCATACGGCAAATCGGCTCGAAGAGTTCCACAGACGAGGAACTTTGAGGAAAGAGCAACAACTGCTTTGAATTCTTCCAGAGAGTGAATATTGCCGAGATTGATACTCCCAAGATTACAAACGTCGCTGTCGTCCTCGGAAGTAACTTCTGTGCAAGCATTCCTAAGCGTTTCATTTTGTTTATCACCAAAGTTAAAAGAAAATCCGGGTTCTCCAGTTTTCATTGCTTGTAAGCAATTCTGTTGGAAAATCTTATTAGAGGCTCTGAGATTTACGAGAACTGGATCATCAATCTCATTGAGAACCCCTTGAGGACGCAACCAATCATCATCATAATTGATACTGATGTTAGTCATGTCCAGGGGAGCAGGGAAATTGAAATCCTTTTCCTTCAGTCTCCGTACATCTTCAGACCAGTTCTTAACGGTAAGAAAGCTAGGAATATCGTCGTGTTTCCAGTTGAGACTTGCATAGATTGCACTTCTCCTAGAGCCACCCTGCATAACATTTCGTCCAATTTCATTCGTGGAATGCATGAGTGGAATAGGTCCTGAAGCCGTTCCTCCTGTTCTCTTGAGAGCGGCTCCGTTTGGACGCAATCGAGAATAGTCAGTGCCAATTCCTCCTCCAGTCATTAAACAGGACATTGCTCTCCATGTCACTGCACTCCATTCTTCCCGCGTATCTTCCTCAGCACGGAGGAGGTAGCAGTTATTGTAGCCTTTAAAAGGGCGGCCAGCATAATACAGATAACGCCCACCAGGAATGAATTTGAATTCTTTGATATATTGAGCAAGCTGTTTACGATCATCATCTGACATTAGCTTATGTAGAGTGCCCCATCGCGTTCCGCAAACATCTTCCACAAGACGATCAGCAAGCTTAGCCCAAGTGTCATCAGGTCCTTGTGCATACTTAAATCTGAAGATGTTTGCTCCGAACGAAGTCTTAAATTCTTGTTTTGTCATTTATTCCTTTCAAGCGTATTTCCGATTGAGATAGTCAAGACTAACAGGCATCAGATCAAACGCTCCATTATTCACTTCATGAAGCATGAGAATTCCACGCCAGTGCTTATTACCTTGGGGTCCGAGATAGTCTTCGTTATGTTCATAGCAAGAACCAGCAATTACAGAGGTGAGCAACGCACCATCGGCGCGATGAGCAGTAGCAATATGAAGCCCCTGTTGATGCCCAGCAATACAAGACATATTGGTCTTTCTGATTTGGGCAGCAGCAGTTCCAGCAGGGCGACCAGCAACGCCAGTAACAAAATAATGCGAGTAAGCGACTCCATCAATAATCACCACTTCTAAGAAAGGATGAACCTTCCATCCATAAGCTTCATATCTGAGATTGTCAATAGAAAGAATACCTTCAAGCTTAGCATCACTATTCACAGCACGATTGATTCGCTCTTCATGATTACCAAGGGTAAGTTCCATACGAGGACGATATTGCTTCTTTCCATTACGCTTTTGTTGAGCGTTGTAAGTCCACAAGGGCGTCAGAAGTTGCCCCATAGCATCTTGGACAGCCTGAACATCATTCAGATAACGCCGTCCCTCGTAAGCCTTCTTACCCACATCATAGGAACTCAGAGAAGGCATATCAGCAAAGTCACCAATACAGATAATAACATCAGGCTGTTTCTCAACAATGTATCTGCCAATATTGTAAAGAAAGTCAGTATTGTCACCAGGACGAATTTGAACGTCAGGAATTACTAGGTGTTTCATTCAAAGATTTCCATGTAATAGGAAGATGTTCTTCCAAGATTTTTCCAATCGATTGAGCAATTTCAATATGCTCTTTCTGCGTACCATTTCCACTACGAAGCTTAACGTAATGCATCCATGAACGGATAGTTCCATTCATATACATACGACTAGCAGTGAGTCCCTCAGGAAGAACAGCTCTTGCCACTTCCTTAGCAATCCCCACCTCCAAAGCTTCCTTATACACTTTCATCGTTACAGCGTCAGCTTCTGCTTGTTTCCAGCTCCACCATTTCTGCAGATATTCATCATCAGTTTCAATGCTATTCTGACGATTTTTAGTGTCTTGGAGACGAGCTTCCCTATAGTCAGGCTCAGGGAGAGCATCTACTGATGCATACCTCTGGCTGAACTCTTGGAAAGAGAAACTGCGATGACGAAGGATTTGACGAGCAATGTCACGAGTTGTTTCAATTTCAACCACAGCGTTTGCCATCTCGAACGGGCTCCAGTGGGAGTTTCGGATGCAATAGGGGATGAGTTTGTCAGATGGTTCTCCTTGCATTTTAGGATTACTCACTCTAGCAATATAGACGATTTGGTCTTCTACATTAGGAGTAATCCAGATTAGTTTAGTTTTCAAGAATTCCATCCTTCACTACAAAGACTGGCTTCTTTGCTTTTTGCATTTGTAAAATCATATTAGCTGATCCCCTACTTCCGTCCCAAATGAAAACAATAGCAGCATCTGCATAATTCTTCATTTCAGAATTTCTAATAGGTCCTGCAGATTTTCCATGTAAATTCCAATTAGCTGGAAATAGTTTTAGAGGGAGATTGTGCTCAATAGCAAATCTTTCACCAAGTCTGTCTGCACCTTTTGCTCTTCCTGATACAACTTCTGTAATTGGAAATCCAGAAGCAACTACAGCCGCTGAAATTAAAGGATAGAGAGATTCAGGCATGTGTCGAGAGCCAGCGATAATGACTTTCAACTAAGTTCCTTCATCGCTCTTTTAAGATAAATAGCTTGATCTAAACATTCCTCATAAGCATGCTGCAGCCATTGCTTCAAATCCAAAGGATTGAATTCAACAGTGCGTCCATACTTATTAATCCCAAACTGTTGCCGCTTGGTAATGTCTTCACAGACTTTAGCCTCAATTCCTTGAGGCCCAAAGTCAAAAGAGGTTTGCATATCCACGTTGCGTCATACTCTGTTTAAATCGTTCACTAACACTAGGCTTATCTGCATCAGGAACAGCTCCAAAATATCCAAGGATTAGAGAAGCACCCTTAGGACTAATTAAACGATTTTTGGTATTATCCTCAGCAATATTAGCTAGAGTCGTTGCTCTATTCCTATTACGAAGCGACGCATCTTCAATATCGTTGAAAAGATAAAATCCTTTATAATCTTGCATTAAATTCTTTCAAGTAGTTAACAGCATTTTCTAGAAATTCTATACTGTCTTGGAAATGTCCTAACCCTCTATTGCAATTATTGCACAGTAAACCTCTTACTTTGTCAGAGACATGGCAATGATCTATATCGAGTTCAGGTCTTCGCTTATCATTACGTTCAATTCTACAGATTGCACAGCAATTATTTTGAGCCAATTTCATTGTTTGAAATTCTTCTTCTGTAAGTCCGTAGTTTTTAATTCTACGTTTAGAACGTATACTCTCCATATTCTTATTTCGCCATCTTTGTGCAATGGCTTTAACTGCTTCTGGATTTTGTTTTTTCCAGCTTTTTATGTATTCTTTCCGTTTCTGTTTTTGATCCATGACATTCTTTGCATAAGACTTGTAGGTTATGCTTTTCACAGAAAAGATTTGAGATATAAGAATCCCATGTAGTAAATCCGGTTACACCGACTACAGGAATAATATGATCTACTTGAATATCTTTTGCTGGGAAATCGCACGCACAGACAGCACATTTATAATGCTGCGCAATCCTATTTGTTTTAGGATTGACCTTTTTCTCAGTCTTCGCTTCATTCAATGTCTGGAATTTAGGAGGATATCTCCTAGTTCCGTTTCTTAGAACGGAAATTATGAAGGCTTGCCTTCTTCCGGCTGTCCACCCTCCCCCGTTTCTAGTTTTGGAAACTGCCATAAGACAGGATTTCCTTTCTCATCTAATTGTCTAGTCATCCAGAGAAGCCTTCCCTGCTCAAGGAGCATCTCCTCTGCTAGAGGCCCATAGACCCCTCTATACGCCTCTAGGACGCGTTCAAATGCATTGTAGCTACTCTGGCATCCACTCAGTATTTCAAAAGCCTTGACCGCTCCAAAACGTGGTAATCCAGCAACTGTGTCAACAGAGTCACCAGTAATGCACTGGGAGTAGAAAAACAATAAACCCTCGCCCTTGACTGATCTTCTGTCAGCAGACAGTCGAATTTCTCCAAGTTCCGAAACAAGTTGGGGACCGTATTGCGGTTGATTTCCCAACTCCCAACCATAATGCCATCCTGGAACAGCTCTAAGGTCTTTGTCTCTTGTGCAGATAATTGTTTCAAGCGGTCTTCTAGTCTGTTCAATGGCGAGAAGGTCGTCTGCCTCCAGTCCATCTTGAATTCGCACATCATAACTTCCTTTGATATAAGCTTTGATATTATTGTAATGCCAAGGTTTTAAACTAGGCCTGTCTTTGTATGGTCTTAACTTAGCAATCTCAGTACGAAAATTGGTTTTACCAGTGAGGAAGAATATAGGGAATTCTGTAGCTTCAGTGATAGCGCAAATATTCTCAATTTTATTGTTGAGAAGTTCTTCTACATATGAGAAGGGAGGGAAGCCGGGCTGTTGCCAACCCGCTTCCGCAGCATATCCAATTTCGTATAAGAGAATGTCAGCGTCAATTAGAGGCTGAATTTTGCAATTCTCCGATTAAGGCAATCAAGATAAAGAGACATAAAATCCCATTGATTATCTAGAAGTTGTTGATCTTCTAATGAGAGATTGTCGAAAACATCCGTTTCACCAAATTTTGTGAGCTTATCTAGCTTCTCAGCAAGATCATCACGCTCATTAATTACTCTTTGTTGATATGGTTGCATAATCAATACGGAACGTCGCTCTCGCCTTCCTCACCCACAGCCTGTTTCGGCTGTTTCGCTTCAGCCTTCGGTGCTTGAGCCTTTCCGCCAAGCTTGGCTTGCAGAACGCTACCTTCATAATTCAAATTCCCCTTAATCTTGTCCTGTAACCACTTAGGAAGCTTGTTGAAGATTTCCATGTCGGGAGCATCAAGATCAAACACCTTTCCTTCATTAACCAGCTTGGGAGTGGTTGCTTCCTTCTTAGCGGACATACCAGCCACATTGCCAACATTGTTGTAGACAGTGTCTCCCTTGACATTGTTCACAATGGTAACATTGACAGGAACGCCAATACACTTAGAAAAGTCACCGCCATAAAGCTCAGCAGGGTCAAAGGCATTGTAGCGCTGAGTGCTCTTAGCTTTGTCAGCATACAGCCCATAGAATGGAAGCGTTTCAGAAATCCAACGAGGCTTGTCCTCAATGTCATTTCCTTCTTCATCTTTCATGAATTCGTCAGTGAGTTCATACGTAAGCATGATTTCCTGAACAGGAGGCTTTTCTTGCCCCTTAAAAGCTTGCTGAGGCTGGAGCCCCATATCAATCACTTGAACCAGACGAGCACGGTAGACATCTGCATCAAGAGCTTCTTGCTTGGCAAACTGTTTCTGATTGCCACCAACATTCTTTGCGTTCAAACCCATAGTTATTCCTTTTCCACATTCTTATGAACAAGATGATGAACATTCTCATATTTATACACTTGAGTAGTTCCATCCTTTTCAGAGATAGCCACCCAATGACTTCCAACTTGATATCCAAGGATATCTCGAATAATCATTGGCCGGAGAGCATCATTGAACCAAACTTGAATATCTTGAACCTTTTCCTTCTGAGGGACCAGATCGACTACCTTATCATTCTTAGCCATATTTACCTTTTAGTGAATGTCATACCAATTCTTACCGATCTTTCCTTGACCGAGATGGGGGCATTCAATGTTAAAAAATTCTCCTGCCCAAGCAATAGCATCTTCGCTAATCTTTCGGACATCTTCTGCAATTTCTTCTCTACACTCAATAGTGTATTCATCATGGTACCAGCAGACAACACCAAAGTCTTTTCCAAAGACATACTTTTCTGATAAGTCAGACCACAGCTTGTTGTAAGCTTTGGTCATCATAATGGCTTCGTCTGATTGCAATAGGTACACGAGGAGTTGATGCTCGTAAGGGACTCTAATAGGACGACCATCAAGTCCGATGATGTATCCGTCATAGTATTCCATACGATTGAATTTAGGATTGTATCCCTGCTTAGCTGTTAGTCTCCATTCCTTCGTGAGATTTTCCATGAGGACTCCAAGCCCATCAAGCCCTCGATACAATTTATCTCTAAGATATCCTCCGCTCCCAATCGGCTTCTTAGCAGTTTTTGCAAGTTTAGTATCTCCCCCTCCAAATAGTAAGCAATACATGACATTCTTTGCAATGTCTCTGGACTCAAGTTCTCCAATTCTTGCGGTGAGACTGTGATTGTCAGTTCCAAGTTTCTTATCTCCTGTTACCAGCGCCTGTGTGTAAACGGGATTACGCATTCTTCCTGCAAGCATTCGCAATTGGCATCCATCTGAGTCAGTTCCGACCAGAACTTTTCCAGGGGCACTTGTGAACACCCTTCGCATTTGCTTCCCGTAGAAGCTTCCTGCTTTTGGAATGTTGACGATGTTTCTGTGAGTGGCTCGCCCTGTAACAGCAAGTGTATTAACTGCTGATCCAATTCTTCCATCTCTCCGTACCAATTCCAGTAAGCCTTCGATAATTCCCCTACGCTGTCTACATTGAACCCGTTTTGCAACAAGGCGTCCAATTTTGCTTTCAAGTCCATCAAAAGGATCATCCTTCGAGAGCTTGGGACTAGTGCGCTCACCTGCATCATTTGTATTCCATTCTAGAGGTTCCCAACCAAGAGAAAGGAGAAAATACTTCGTCTCTTGATTACTATTTAGGTCTGTCCGCCTGAAAGAAATACGGCTAAAGCAACCACTAACGGGCTGAGCGTCAGGGTTAAGATTAGTACGAGCATACCAGTCAGTAATGCTTTGGGAATATTTCCCACTTTTGAGGAACGGTTTCTTGACATAGTTGTATTCACCATCTTTTTTGGTTTCTTCTACCTCCACGATTAATGGAAGATATGGAGTGATGACTTTGTCAATCTTATCCATCCACCTTGTGAGTTGATGAATGCATTGGAGCATATGCTCTTTGTCAACAAGCCAACCATATTCTTCTTGTTTCTGAAGATTTTCAAATAGTTCAAAGGAGAGAAGGAAGGCATCTCGCCACTTACCGCCAGAAGCCTTCTGTTCTTTTAGGAGAGCTTCATAGATAAGTTCAAGAATTTCTACATCTTCTGTACAGCGATGTAGCATTTCCTCAGAGAAGACTTCCCAGTCATCATGCTGAGGTTTGCCTCTACCAACTCGGTAGCCCCAGGCTTCCACGGAATGTGGGCCACAGGTTTTATTAGGACAATTGAATGGGATAATACGCTTTGGGTCTAGAAGGCGAGACATAACGAGCGTGTCAACCTTCTTCCCCTTATACGTATATCCGTAAAGCTTCTTTAAGAGAGGCCAATCATACCCTATCCCATTGTGTGCGATTAACACATCAAAGGAATCTAAGTAATCAAGGAATTGCTTTAATTCTTCAGACCTAAATTTTCTTAGTTCGCCAGAGCCTTTAGTTTTAACGACTCCACAATGGAATCTCGTAACGGTTTCGAGAAGACCATCTGCTTCAATATCGAAGAATCCGATACGCGGCTCCATCTTTCTTTCAAGTTGTTTTCCCATGTATCAATTCTCATGTTACCAATCTCATAGGCTCCCTCATCACCTGTTCTACACATACAAACTTTTCTGTGCTGGTTAGGTGTCCAGTGTGGTTCCCATATTGACCACCACTCTTTATTAACATAAGTCACCAAAGCAGATTTTCACGAACCGAGTTTAATTCTGACTAGAATTGGGTCGTCTGCAAAAGTAAGAGTAAGTGTGTCTCCTTCACGCAGAGCGCTTCCAAAGGCAATTTTCTGCAAGAAATTTCCTCTCAATGAGAAAGACACTGAACCATCTTTGGTGTCAAAGACTATTTCGTCTACCTCAACATAGAATTTATTTTTCTCCCCACTAAGCTTCTTCATCTTATAGAAGCCATTCATGAGTGCATTAGGAAGCCATTGTCCCACTGTCCATTTATCACGCCACATATTTTCTTACCTCTTCTAAAGAAATTAACGCTCTACCAAACTTAGGCCAGAGGTTTTCAGGACAGCAATTAAAATATTGTCGATCCTCACATAAAGTGAAATCTCGAATCGAAGAACCATGCACATGCCCGTGCAGATTTGGTTTTTCTCTCAATTCATCAGGATGGATAGGAGCATGACTAAGCCACATCCCGTTGTTCTTCCAAAGTCCATACACTTCAGCAAACACTTTAAGATAAGCTGCAGTGTCAAGCGTGTCATGATTTCCTCTTACCAGAAACTTCCGTCCTCTAAGCTTTCGAAAATCTGCAAGACACTCCATAGTAAAACAAGCATCACCAAGAACGTAAACATCATCACGCTTAGTAACAACTTCGTTCCAGTCTCGCTTAATGCGTTCCCGATTAGCTGCTTCACTTTCAATCCCCCAAGGTTGTCTGAATTCTCCAATTCTCTTATGTCCAAAATGTAAATCTGAGCAAAACCAAACGTTAGCCATTCTTATTCACCATGATACTCCCACAAAACTGCATTACAGTAATTATGTACTGCTCCAATTGTATCTCCTGTATCATGATTATGATGCAGATGTACAGGATATTTGAAGAAATTTTGTGGAAAGAGGAATCTATTGATTTTTAGTGAACGAATCTCTTTAGGAGGATTTCCATCAAGAGAACTCCCACAATGATAACAGTTTCTTCTTTGGAGTTTTACATATTCTTCTCTAACTAATTTCCTCTCTTGAGGAGAGAGGGAAGGATAGTGTGATGGAATCCTAACCATAAAGTTCCTTCAGTTCTTGTCTGAATCGTCGAATAATTTGATGACAATTAGAATAAGAGTAGTCGGTAATCCTACTAATGTCAATAGGAGAATACTCATATTTAAAGAAATAGGTTAAGATTTCTTGTTGAACAAGCGACTTGGTTGCAATGAGTTCAAACACTTCTCTCATTACATGATTGGGGTAGCTAGGACATTGTCGTCCTTCAGCTTCCTCTTCATCAAACATCTCTGCTGAATATCCATTCTCATCATTCTTGAAATCTCTTAGACAGTTGTTGAGGACAGTGTTAAACCATTTCTCATAGTTCTCCCCTGTATAGCTCTTGTTATATCTAAGTGCTCTCTCGTATGCTTCTTGAACGATGTCTTCAGCATTCTCAATACTACCTGACCGGAAGAGCATACGCTTAACGTACTTACTTCTGTTCTCTAGGTAGTGGGCTTCGATTGCTGAAACTAGCATATACCTCCTTATTTGAGCTTTCTCGACGCTGGATCGATAAAAGCAACAGGTGTGTCATCTTGACGCCAGCTCCAAAGAAGTTCTGCACAACGTATACAGTATCCGTCTTGCGTCTTTTCTTTCTTAGTCATGATGTTCTGACAGCTAGCATTATTGTCATCAGAACAAGGACATTGCATCTCAGAGTTCATTGAATAGTCCTGTTTGGTCATCCCAATAAAGCTTAAATCTTCCAGTCTCACCAAATTCCCGATCCTCAAGCAGAACTAGAGTTCTCAGATTTTTTTGTTCTTTTGGAAGATTGGGATCTCGATTTCCCTCAAGACCAAGCATAAGATTGCAAGACCTAGCCATAGCTCTGGAGCCAGCAAACTGGCTAGAGAGAACTTCTCCACCACGTTCATGAGGGAGTCCAGAATCAGGGTTACGCAAATGACAAAAGATAAAAATAACAACGTTGAGGTCGAGGGCCATTGCTGATAGTTCTTGAGCAATCTCTTGAAGCTTTGTATTAGCATTAGCTGCCTCCATACCATTAGTTAGATTGGTGATTGGATCGATGATGATAGCTTTGCATCCCTCGACGGCAGCTTGTCTAATGTCAGCCTTAAGCGTGTCCCATCCGACATGCTGGTAGAGGTTGAGCATGTAAAGGTGTCCTTTGAGAACATCTCCCGCCTTGTCGTAAGCATCTTCATCAAACGGTCGATTAGGATCGTGGAAGATTTTTCCAGCGAGCTTTCCTGCAACGAGTTTGTAGGTTTTATTGTTAGCCTCCTCAGGTTTTACCAGGAACACCTTCCAACCGTGCTCTCTAATGAAATGAGCCGCGAGGGTGTTAACCACTTCGCTCTTCCCTTGCTTCTGTCCAGCTCCGATGTAGATGGTTTCTCCGAGACGTATTCCTCTAGTTGCTTTAGTGATATGCTCCCAGGGCCAGGAGAATCCGAATTTTGGGGGTTGCTTTGCTGCTTCATGGAGTTCGTCACCAGATACAAAACGGGTGTTCTTGGGCTTGATTGCGTTGAATTGACAAGCTGCGTAAGCCGCTTTGCCGTGCCCTCGCTTAAGACAGTCATTTACATCCTTTCCAGGGAGAGTTGCTACAAGCACATCAGGGATAAGCTTAGTTACAGCTTCTGCTGCTTTTTGCCCAGGTTCATCAGTATCAAATACTAAGATGATTTCCTTGAAATGCTTATGAATTTCATTCAGAAGCTTTTGTAAATCCCGTGGAGCAGAGCTGGCCCCACTAATGAGAGAGACAACTGCAGGATTACGATCAGCGTAAGCGGTTCCTTTATTCTGATCTTTGCAAATCTGGTAAAGAGAAATTGCATCTAGCTCTCCTTCAGTGATGAAGATTTTCTTAGAACCTGTTGCAATAGCCTGTTTCCAACCAAACAGGTCTACATCCTTAATTGTCCCTACTGCCCAAAACCTCTTAGGTTCAACGAGTCGTACTTTGTATCCACAAAGCTTGTCCCCTTTGGTATACGGGTAATAGTGAGTTTCAGGTGTAACTCCGTCGTTCTCGGATACACCGATTTTGACACCGAAATATTCCAAACTGTCCTTCCGAAGTTTACGATCAGGAAGGGCCAGAGTTTGATAATCTTGAATCTCGGCAATCTCAGCATCAATTTGCTCCTGTGTCTTAACTAAGACGTGAGGCTTGTAGCCTTTAGGCTTGTCCCCATAGGGGTCTGGAATGAATGTCCCGCATGCAAAACAATAGCCAGTGTACTTCCCATCTTCTTCAAAGACTTGAAGACCATCACCACTATTGCATTTATCTGTTCTATGAGGAAGTTTTTCTACACATTTAGACATCTTTTAATGGATACCATCCCTCGCAGTTTAACATTCTTGCATAATAGGTTGAGCATGCTTGAACATAATAGTTTGTGCCATCAAATTCAACAACAGCATATTCCTTGTAGTCTCTCACGCCACCAATCTCAGTATCACAGATTCCCAGGACAAGAATTGGTTTATTCTGGGGGGCGGATGCCATGGGGCGCAATTTCATTTGAAATCCTTATCTAACAGTGCAGGAAGCTTTTGAATTGCTTTGAGTTGTTTGTTCCTTAGTTCGATTAGCTGATTGAGTGTCTCTTCCAACTTTTTTGGATGATAAGTGTATCCTTCATCTTCTAAAAGATTCTTACAAGTTTTCAATAGAGGAAGATCAATATGCTCCCAATCTCGAATGTCAACTTCTGAAATCATTTCTTTCTTTCAAAAACCGTGTCATTCAACACTTTGACGATTGCTTGTGCATCGTCTCTGTGGACATATTTGTAGGAACCTAAAGAATAGTTTGCATCCCTTCGAACTGCAAAAGATGCCAATGCAGACTTAATCAGTAATGCATCATGCTTTGCCATTGTGAGGTCTTCCAGCTCATACTCCTCTGGGGGCTTTGCCTTAGGTTCATTGAATTTAAGGATGAAATTACTCACTGCTTTAAATACAACAATCACACCAAAAAACCACATTAAAGCCTTGAGAAGCTCAAGTACGAAATAAGCAATAGCAACAGTTTGAGCCCCATTAGAAAGCTCTTTAACCATGCTAAAGATAAGCTTGAGTTGTTCAATGTCCATTATCTATCTCCACAAATTCACCAGAAGTTACCTCAGTAGCAAACCAAATTTCATCATTCCTGCTCTTAACCCATTCTTGGTAATAGTTATACACATACCATTCACCATTAATTTGTTTATAGTAAGCTCTCTGAAAAATAAATCCATTAACAAACGGCTCTCTAATAGCAGGAAGCCATTGATGGGTTGCGTCAGATGGAATAGTCATTCTTCATCCTCAATAGGAGAGTAGAGAGGTCGCAATGGAAAGGAATTATGAAAAGTATCTTCTAGATACTCCAGACCAGGTTCATCTAAGAGAACCCATTGATTATTGAAGAAATACAACCAACCCAAAATCATCACATACTCTCCTGTGCTGTATTCCATGCTTCAAAAGTAAGCTGTTTTTTACGTTCCATAGAAGAAGGGATAGGGCATTCAGGACACCCTCGTCCATTGGGATAACTTCTTAACGGATTGCCACAGCATCCGGTTGACTCGCCAGGAATAGAATCTTCAAAATCAGGGAATTCGTCAGTCATAGATACCTCTCAAATTGTTCAGAATATTTCTCAAGAGTTGTTCCCTCAAGACCACAAGCAGTGTTCACTTCAAGGACATAAGCCTTCCCATCCTTGCCCAGCATCACATCCACAGCACCGAAATCAAGACCAAGAACATCTACTGCTCTCAGAGCCTCTGTGGTGACAAAATCAGGAACATCTAAATCCTTATGTGCAAAGATGAAGCCATTGTCGTGATTGCGAATCTTCCAATTCACTTTGTCCTTAGGCACATCCTTACGGCGGGCCTTGCGCTGCTTGAAGAAGGCAACTCCTGCATGGACATGGATGCGATATTCTTCGTCCTTTGGAATATAGGCAGTGTAGAGTGGAGCATCTTCTTCAATTCCCTCCACTGCACCTTCGGGGGTAAAGATGGAAATACCTTTTCCACTATGCCCATTGAGAACATAACGAGCCACAACTGTAACACCCTCAGCAAGCCACCTATTAGCCTCTACAGTCGATTCTGTATAGGAGGGAGCTACTACCCTACCTTCAAACCTTTTGAAGGCTTCTAGCTTGTTTATGGCCCTTGCAACAGCATCTGGGGCATTGATGATTTGCCCAAAGACACGACGATTGATGTGAGAGCTTCCCCAATTGAGGACAGTGTCTTCAATCACTTTCCCCTCATGCTTGAGGAGCTTAACACCAAGAGCATCAGCAAGAGCACGAGCACTCTTGCTAGAATTCTTGTATGCATGGATTTTCATATCTATCCTTAATCGTGGTCATGAGGAACAGGCGGAATAATTGCAGCACGGCGCAATCCGATAGGACGAGGCTGAGGGACAGGATTTAGAAATTCTTCAAATTGGACGATTGCTCCACCCTCTCCCCAAATAAGCTGTTGAGGGGCCTTTCCCTTAACCTTGTATTCTCTCGGCTTCTCTTCTTTTTCCTCTAGATATTCCTTATTAGCTAAGGTGTGTTGAACATCCCAACAGAGGGAGAAACTTCTAGCCATGTCTTGTTCAAGCTTGGGGTAGAGGAAATTCTTGTAGAGAAACTCTCCTAAGATTTCCTTGAGGAATTCTTCGTAAGTAGTATCTTCATATAGCTTTCCAATCTCGACAGCACTAGGCATTTTCTTGGCGAACTCTCTAATGGCATGAAGAGCATTAATCCAATTAAGGAGAACTCCCTTATCCATTGTTCCACGCATTCCACGGAATTCGACACTTCCATATTTCTTAATGGAAGCAACGTTGAATGCGGAATATCTTACGTTATCTTCTCTCAGATAGCCGTTGCAAAAGTCATAGACACCAATACGGCACAGTTCAGAGAGAACTTCTACGACACCCTCTGCGTCTTGAACACGCAAACAGAAGCGATTGCACTTACGCTCCTTGCCACAGTAATTCATGAGGGGTTCTTCAAGAAGCAAATAGGTGAGGATCAGATTGTCCAACTGTTTCTCAGTGAGTCCTAACACATTGATGTGCACATGGACACTCGTGCGGAAAGAGAAATCCAGCTTGGCCTTGTTCTCCTTAAGAGTCTTATCAAGGAGCTGCAATGCTCCTGGAACTTCTGCAATTGGAATAGGCTTTTCCAGGACATATTCACAGGCAGTGTCAGGGAAAGCACCGCGTAGTGAACCGTCATTCTCAGCTTTCCAGACATTTCCAGGGATTTCTCCAACAAGCCGTGCCCCCTCACATTCAATCTCAATCCCAACGTCCCCTGCTTTATTCGCCTTCCCGAGAATCTGCGCAATCGTTTTCATCATCGTTCCTAATCAAGTAAATGAGAGACTCGTATCCGTGTTTGAATTCAATCTTCTTCACAGAAGAATAGGATTTCTTGATGCATCCTACAACATTTGTCTTGTAATAGATATCTCCGTATTTGTTGACAGCAAACTGTCTATCGAATGCGCAGGCTCCCCCAAATTCCCTCGTCTGCTTCAGTGCTTCACGAAAGGAAGGAAACTTCCCAAGCATCGTCTCTGCAATACCAGGAGAAGTGAATTCGAGGGCCTTCTTATAGAGAGCAGGAAATCCTTGGGGGTATTCTTCCTGTCGGAGAGCTTGGACAGTTGTGTTTTGAGAATTCAATCCAATGTGCATTTTACGCACGGGAAGCCTACTCATAAACACAACCTCCCCCTCAATGTTAACCATTCCAAGCCGAAGAAGAGGAGGATTAATATGCTTAATCCCTTCCTCGTCAATGACGGTTTTCTGAGTAAGAAGGTCGAGAAGCTTGAAAGCTCGGTTCTCCCCAATACTGATAACCTTTCTAGGTTTTCCCTTATGAATGGCTAATGAGCCTTGGAAAAATGTACGAAGGTCAGCGATCCCAACATTCTCATACATTAGGCAACTCCAGTCCAGCAGTTTGGATGATAGCCAAAGCCTCTCCACGATTGGAAGTATTGATGATCTCCGAAATATCGCCATACTTCAGAGCCAATTCATTCCCAGCGAATAGATCATTGGTGCCCTTGACAGCATTCCGATACACCCAGCGCATGAGCTTCTCGCTATTCAGCCACATATTAGAGAGCGTGCGATACTCACAGCCATATTCCTTCGGACGATAGCAACCAGCCTTGCCATACATTTCACGACGCTTCACATCATCGTCATAGAACAGACTGCCCAACCCCAGGTAGAAATCCATTTGACGAATCACACGCTGAACCAGCTCAAGATGGTTGTATTCCCCGATGTCTTGATTCTTAGTCCAACCAATGTGGACATGGCCTGCTGCCGTGCGGAAAGAACGATCTCCGTCTGGCTTCTCATTCACGACACCAAACATCCATGCATTGAAATCAGGATCACATCCCAGCTCAAGAGCTTCCTTAGGTTGTTGCTTCATATATGCAGGATCGAAATCTGCAACAGGGGAAACCACCACATCGTATTGCGGAACCATCTTCTTCATTTGAGCAAAGACATCTTGCACATTAATGCAGAATTCATCTTCACTCTTTGCAGGATCGATGTTGAATTCAAGAGCCATACCATCCACCTGGACAGCTCCACGCTTAACTCGGAAGGGGTTTGCCTTGGTGCCCTTGATGAGGCCGAAAGCGCTCTTGAAAATGTTTTCTTGCTTGACGAAAACTTCAGGATCACAGCCAATAAGGATTGCAGTCATTTGATTCTCCTAGAAATACTTGGTTAATTCGGCATCATCGCCACAGTCTTCACAGAGGATATTACCCTCGTTTCTATACCACTTGAACTTGTCCGTGTGATTGATGTTACATCCACAAAAATCACACATTCCGTATTCCTTATTCCATTCTTCAATGGAAATAGGGTTGCCAAGGTGATTGTCTACTGTTTCTTCGGACTTATCCAACCGAAAGGTGGAATAGTCTACCTTGTAAAAAGCTCCATCTTTCTTTGCGTAATACTTCCCGATAGTCCCAATGATCTTCTTACCAATCAACTTGGATTGGGAATCATTTTTATTGAGATAGAGTCGAATCGACGCAGCAGGTTGTTGTTCATCAAAGCAACGAACAAAGATGCTTCCATGTTCATCAATTCCTCCCGACATTACTTCGAGAGAAACATTTTTTGATCCAATGTATCCCGGTAGCGGGAGGGGAATGACTGTTGCGGGAGTCACCCCCGTGTTTTTTAAGGGGTTATCCCCACCAGTCGTCTGACTGTTCCTGGAGGAACTCCCTTGGGAGAAATTTTGTTGCCCCTGATAAACATGATGTTTGAGGGGAGCAGCAACTCTTCGGGTTTCCTCAGGAAGAATGTGTCCTTCTTCACTGATTGTGAAGCTATACAATTGATCCACCTTTGTGGGGACAGGGTCTTCCAGCTTGATTCCCTCTCTTGCAGCAGCAATTTCAACCATCCAAGCTTCTGAAGCAAAGTACATGCACTTACGGTCTTCAGTAAACACATGCCACATAGGACGCTCTGCATTACGCAGGAAATTCACCGTGTTGTAAACCTTGTCCCACCACACCAAACTCCAGGCACCCTCCGCCACATGGATGGCGTCATCAATGCCTTCTTGTTCGATATGGTTATAGAGAGCTTGGCTGTCAACAGCAAAGTCACTCCCATTCTTCAGACGGGACTTATTCGTAAGGCTGCCGTTATGAACCCCAGTGATGGTTTCAAAATCAAAGGGGTGAGCATTCCGCTTAGTGGCAAGACCTTGAGTAGCAAAGCGATTGTGTCCAATGAGGACACGATTCATTCTGCTCATTGCCTTGTTGAATACACCAAGATCAAACAGTTCATAAGGATTTCCAGGCTGCTTTACAACCTTCACATCCCGTGAACCATCCACAGTTGCAATCCCTGTGCTATCGATTCCTCGAAGAGCATCGAGAATGAGCATTGTCTTGAAGGCTTTATCATCCTTCATAGTCAATTGCCCAATTACTCCTACGATTCCACACATATTAGATTTTCCTCACAGATTTAGAAAGTATTCAACAATTGCAGTGCTCACTTCATCGGTGAGAGCTGCTCCAGAATTTCCTTCGAGAATTACGAAGTTGTCCTTGCTCTTGACAAGCACATCAAAAGAGACATAGTCAATTCCAATAGCCTTAGCTGCCTTCAGACAAGCGTCTGCCATCTTCCTATGGTTCTTTAGCGGCTGGATATTGAAATAGTGATCTCCATCAACGTTCTGCTTGAAATACACGAACACTTGATCGAGGAAGACAGTCACTCGATACTCACGGGCAGGACCAAACCATTCGGTATACAAATCACCATCAGGAATTGGCCCAGCAATGCCTTCAAGGGGATATCTGTCCCAATATTGGAGGTCTTCAGCCTTACGCCCCTTACGATCTTGGCGAATCACTAAAGACTCGGCATCCTTAGGGATTTGTTTCTTATCTGTCCAGAAACGAGGATGAGGAAGACCAGCAGCAAACAGCTTCTGGAAAGCATGCACCTTATCGATACACACCTTAGTTGCAGGAGAAGTGTTCAATCGCTTTTGGTGGGCTGTTTCAGCCGAGCAACCATAACTGAACACATAGTCAAAATGACGGAAGTCATAACGACCTGTGTCCAGAGGCTTGAATACTTCAGCCTCAATTCCATTCTCCTTCAGATGTTCAGCAAGTTGCTTGCTACTCTTCCCAGATACAGAAGTAATGATTGCAATTTTCATGACAAAAACCTCACAAAATTAAGGGCTGCAACAGCTTCACCTGCTTTTAAATAGCATTCAAACATCTCACCGCATCCGCGTCTAAATTGACACCAGCGATATTCATCTGGATTAAACATAATGTTTGGCCCGCCCTGCTAGACTCGAACTAGCGACCTACAACTTAGAAGGTTGTTGCTCTGTCCAACTGAGCTAAGGGCGGAGGTTGTTACTTGTGATTGATTACAGCTTGTGCCATGCGCTCATACGCAGTACGTGTCTCTGAGCTTAAGCATTTATACGGAGTAACAGTTTCTTTTGCGTATGTAGAGAAAGCCGCTTCATAAGCGACTTGCCCTAGAGATTTAGGTTCGGGCTTAATTCGGTAAGTGTCCTCTTGATTCCAATCAGGATGGTTATCAGGGCAATCAAACCAATTCTTAGAATAACGATATTGGATAATGGAACCATCTGCCCAAGCCTTAATCAATTCAGCATGGACATGAGGAATTTTCTTTTCACACATGATTATCCTCCGAAGAATTCTTTGAGAAGGGAATGGAAATAAGTGCGCATCGGATTGAAGACATGCTCTTCCTGATACATCTCGGGATGCGGCTGAAAGCAGAGGCAGGAAGTGGATTCATACCACACTACTTCAATGTCTTCATCAAAGATGTCTCGCTTGAAAACTTCCCCTTCATACCATTCGCGATAGCCACGAAGATTGGAAGAAGCAACAAGCTGATACTTGCCTTGCGGCAGCATCATCTGATGGTGAGTAGAAGTGACGTAGAAGATTTCTCCAGTACGCTTATCCACGATAGGATGAGAGCGACCGTGCTCAGAGACATCCTGGTACATACGACCACCAGACATCACATTGAGAAACTGACCGCCACGACAAATGCCCACCATTGGAATACGCTTTTCAAGCGCCCAATTGAACAGACGAGTTTCCTTGTCATCACGGAACAAATCGTTGTGTGTGGTTTTGTGAGCCACATCACCATAGATTCCAGGAGAAACGTCAGCACCACCAGTAAAACAGATGAAATCTGCTGCTTCAGGGGAATAGACATTCTGATAACCAAGGCCAGCAAAAAGGCGATGATAGCTGACGCTTGCGTATTCGATGTAAACCTTCTTCATTATCGTGTCTCCACATCCCAAAGACCAATAAACACAGCATTAGACATGATGCAAATCTCAATATAATTGGCAACAAAATCCAGATGGTGACATGGGTACCAATTACTAAGCCACAAAGTTCCGTCGCTACACAGACGAATTGTTCGGAATTCTTTCATTTGTAATTTCTCCAAGGACACGTTGATGATCTATGACCAATTCTTCCACAATACACACAGATTTTTCCATGGTATTTCCTTGATTGGTCCCTCGCACAGGGCTCGAACCTGTTACCTACGGATTAAAAGTCCGCCGCTCTACCAACTGAGCTAGCGAGGGAGAGCTGGTGCGCCTGACAGGAATCGAACCTGCACGTGCAAAGCACGAGGGATTTTAAGTCCCTTGTGTCTACCTATTTCACCACAGGCGCTGTTTAATTACTTCTTCAAATGGGAGACAACCCATTCAAGCATCTTGTACTTACCACGGACATCAAAAGGAATTCGTGGGAATTCCTTAGTAATTCTAATTCGGCAAGGCTCGCCATCTTGGTTAGCAATGTGACTAAAAATTGAATAGTGATTCTTATTGGTTTTGAGTGGAGCATCAGCAACCCGATGGAAACCTTCGTTGTAGAATTTAACGAAATGTTCCCAAGACATTCCTCCATGAATGGTCATGTGTCCGCCAGCCTTAAAGTGGAAGTCAAAAGTAGTCAAATCAGGACCAGTTCGGAAAAACGATGCAAGAAACCAGCTTTCCTTCGAGGAAAATCCGAGCTTTCTAAAGGAAGCAAAAGAAGACAACCAGTTACGATGTTCACTTCCTTCTCGAAGCGCAATAGCTCCTGCCACACATTGGCTGAGGGATTTGTTCACATCCAGATAGATTGCTTCACTGAAAGCATCATTGATGTTCTTGGTGAGGAATACAGAAGCATAGGGTGATTCGGTAATTGTGTAACGAACGAATTCCTTATAGTCTTCTTTCAGATCGGGAGCAATCTGTTCAAGATGTCCACTCACATTCAAAGCAACAGCCGTACAATCTTTTGCTTCTTCAGGATGTCGCGCGTAGTAGTTTTCTGCAAGTGACTTAAGCCTTCCATGGCAAATATCTCTCACTTGAAATCGGCGATGCTTACCAAATTCCAGGGCATAGCTGCAAGTTCCCGCTCCATTGCCACCAACTTTCTTCTTCAGTTCCTGCCCGAGAGTAGGGACAGCAGGAACAGGCTTGGGAATTTCAAGAGGAAGCTTTTCTTGCTTGTAATTTTCAAGCAGGTGGATGAGTTCATTCTTTAGAAGGCTTCCATAGCCCTTGACATGATTCTTGCGAGCATATTCACGAAGAGCATCTCGCGTCATCATTTGGAATTCAGGCTTCTTCACTGGGAGTTCTCTCTGATTGGTTGAGTAGGAATCTTCTGATGTTCTTCTTCATCAGAGAATGAGCCTCCACATGCCATGAAAAGCATGCAGAAAATGTACAGAATGATTTTCATAGAATGTCGAAAGATTTTTGGACAAAGAAAAAGCCCGGCATCCAATAGTATTAGTTTAGTCTAATACCAAAGGAATACCGGGCTTCTAAGGCTTACGCCTCCACCACAGGGTTAACCGTGAGTCTCTCTATCCCCGTCGCAATTCGAGGATAGGCCAAGTGTTGCAGGAGTATTTCTCTCCTGAGGGAGGAGCCGGCATGACTCATTCCCCTGTTCCTAATTTCCTTTGTCCAAATCATCTTCTCTTTTCCAAGAGGTGATAAGGGGGAAAGATTAGGGCCTCAACGGGCATCAGTGCGTTAGCACCTAAGCCACCCATAAGGCACACCCTTAGATGTGCCCTAGCGTAGCTCAGTAATCAAGCTGGATGGTCACCAGCCACGCCATCGTTGCGAGGGAGCCAAGCTCCCAGCAGTAGCGATGATGTTTCATCATTCCTCCTTGAGGCGTTGACGAATTCCGTTGTTGATAAGCTGGAGTTCACAACGGATGAGCCAATTCTTCGTGGCCCACTCATTGAATTTCCAGAGGTATGGGACGGGGGTCACCCAGCCACCATGTCATCGTAGGCCATGTGAGCGTGCGGGTTGGTGCACTCGGGCATGCCCAGCTTCTTGGCCGTCTTGAAGGACAGGTGGGCATTCCAGCCGGCCTTGGGCAACACCAGGGCGAAGGGACCACGGTCGAGAGCCTTAGCGCAGGTGTTGATGATAGCCGCGCCAGTGCTCTTTGTGATCTTGGCGTTGAGGAAGGCTTGCGACATGCTGGTGAGGATTTCCATGATGGTCTTTCAGCGAAGGACGTTGTAGAAGTGGGGATCAGGCTCGCCATTGAAGTGCTCACGCATGAGCTGTTCAGCGTTGGGGCCGGTGAAGGTGCGGTAGAGTCCGCCCTTCTTCTTGTAGACACGGATGGTGTGCATGTTATTTCCTTCAGGTGAAAGAGCCGGGACGATGGAAGGCGCCGGCCGAGGCCTTGTAGGCACGGCCATTGACGTTGGACATCATCAGCTCGTAATCCTTCTTGCGGGAATCGAGCTTGGCCTCGCGCTTGCGATTGAGGCCCTTGAGAGCGCTGTCCAGATTGCCAATGCGCCACTTGGGCAGCTTGAGACGAGCCGCTGCTGCCTTCTTCAGGCTGGCAGTGCGGAGAAGGGATTCCTTTAGGGTGAGCTGGTGGTCCATGTCAAGCTCCCAGAAGTTGGACGTTGGAGAGATGGACATACCAACCTCCATTCATGTCATGCGCTTCCAGAAAGAAGTTGCCATTGATGATATCCTTCACCCACACGAGACAGCCGTCCGGGAGATTGTTCTCCATGTCACGCACCCAAGGTGCCTTCTTCTCCCCCGGGAGGATGATGCCAGCCTGAGGAATGAAGGCCCAGGTCTTGTTCTGGGAACCACGGAAGAAACGGCCAGAAGCGAAATCCGCTTCGTCCAACAGGGCAACTTCGAGGTGTTGGTTATTTCCCCACTCCTCACCATTGAAGAAAGCGAAGTCGTCGTCGATAACCCCTCCATCCTGATCGAGGAGCTTTGTACGAAACACCCCAGCAAAAGGAGGCTTCTTGTCTGCAGGTTGCCAGTTCATGCTCACTTCTCCTTGCGTTCGTGGGCCTTCAGCTCGCCACGGATGCGGCCTTCCGCCTTCCAGGCCAGCTTGTTGCTGTAGGTGGCGAGTCCATCCCACACCAGTTGGGCAGCCTGGATGTCGTGGGTGCGCAGGATGGCACCGCTCTTCAGAATCTTGACGCACTTCATCTTCGTTCCTCCGTGCAAAAAGCCCCGAAGGGCGAAAAAGAATGGAGCCGGGCTGTAGCAAGCAACTACAGGCTAGACATACGCTTAATATGTCAGCATCCCCGGCATTAACTGGAGCGGGCAACAGGACTCGAACCTGCCTTTTCTGGTTGGAAGCCAGAAGCACAACCTCTATACCATACCCGCAAGTGATACACCTAGGTGGCAATTTATTCCCCAGCTTAGTGCCACTCCACGAAGCGCTGGGTCAGATGTTCCTATGATCGTGTATCTGAGGAACCAACGATAGTGCCGGTTACGCTGTCCGGCGGTATTACACCCGATAATAACCATTAAGCTGGTTGTCTTAATGTCCGGGTTAATACGATACCCGCAAACGTATGGTGCACTTTAACGTCTTTCGACTATGGATTGATGTAGAGCACAATCCACAAACACCCACAGGTGAACGCAACACCTGCTTGCCCACCAGAATTTAAGCTGGTGACCCGAGGCCTATTGCTAGGCCAGCGATACAGCGTTTAAGCCGCGTCGTGATAGCTCGCGCCGTTAGCTCGGCACGCCCGGCGCAGCCACGATCTCGTAGCCGTTCTGCTCCAGGCCGGCCTTGATCTCAGCCTTGTCGGCTTCGGTCAGCGCCTTGTATTCCCGGCCGAAGTCGAGGGAGCTCTGCCCTTCCTTCAGGCCGAAGAAATCGCGGCAGGCCGCCATCAGCGTCATCTTCTTCACGGACATGGGATTCCCCTTCATATAGTCCAGGTACAGGTATTCGCTAGTGCACCAATGCACCAGCTAGGAAAACACCTGCCGCATAGAGAGACTCGCTCCCTATGCTGGCAATTGTCTTGCCGTTCTTCAGGCTTGCGGAGCCTGAGCGTTGCGCACCGCGTCCAGGGCCGCCGCCTCGGCCGCCATCAAGTCGATCAGTTGCACCACTTCGACAGCCGTGAAGCCGCCGGCGAAGATGCTGCGCAGGACGGTCTGCCGGGGCACGTTGTCCTTCTGTGCCTTCTTCAGGCTGTTCTTGATGAACTGCGCCACCTTGTCCGGGTCGAAGGGCTTGCGCTCCACCACGACTTCACGTTCCGCCCACGAGAACACGTTGAAGTTGGGGTCTTCCAGCGCAGCCAGCGCCGCGGCCTGCTTGTCGGCGTAGCCCTTTGCGTCCTTCTTGCTGAACATGCGCAGCTCCGCCGCGAAGTGGAAGCCGGCGAAGTGCTGGAAGAACAGTTCGCACATCTTCCGGTTCATCGGCGAGAGCACGGGCAGCAGTTCATTGATGAACTGAATGTCACCCGTCAGCAGAGCATCGTCCTTGCCATGCAGGGCCGACAGCAGGGACCGGGACAGACCCTTAAGCTCCCGCTTGGTGACGTCTTCGGCGCCACGCAGCGCGCCCAGGGTGATGCGGAATGCATCGATGAATTCTTGGCGGTTCATAAAATTCTCCTTCTCCGTTTTTCAAACGGCGTGAGTTAACACATGGGATGCCACGTCATCCCAAAATACGTGGGCGTTCATTAGAAATCCCTTTGTTCCATAGCCCCGTGCCTGCCCTATCGTCATAAACCATGCGATCTAGGGATTACAAGGGCAACGCCTATCTAGGGTCGCTTTCAGGGAGGGGATTTCTAATCAACGTCCAGGGGACAGTGCATAGTTTGCTAGGCTATGCACCATCCTCGGACCACGCTGCTTGCGCAGCGCGCCGGGTTTTCAGTGTTCAGACAGAATGGAGAATATGGGCGCAAGTTTCCAGGCATATGATTAGCCCGGGGCTTACACTTTAATTGCGTGGTAGTGGCCTACGGACGCATAGGGAGTAACTCTCACCCATGGCTCAGCCATTCACCTAAACACCTACTCGCCCGGATTGTAAAAGAATACCCCGAAAGCCATTAGCCATGCTTAGCGATGCGCCTTGCATGTGTCTCGCGTTCATTCTCTGCCATAGTGGCATCGCATAGGCTCAAAGGTTTTCAAGTGAGCGCACTACTAGTGGGGATGACGCCTAGGCTCACTAAGCTATCATCCTTTTCGTTCCTGCTTTCTCTCACTACGGGCCAAGCTTACGCCTAGCCCTCTAGGCTACCTATACGCTATGGCAGAAACCGCCCGCGTATCGTTGACTTAAGGGGATTGTCAGAGATAGATAGACCTAACACACAAGGATACTGTGCGAGCATCGTTAATCAGCGGCGCCCCGGTGTGTTCGCAATCACCCTCGCGTAAGGGTGTCGCATTCTACAGTCTAGGCATGCCCTACATGCATATGTGTTATCAATGTCGGCGAATGTTGAGCTTGTGTTTGCGTGCACCTTTTGCCCATGGGGCAGACCTTTTTAGGCACTCTCCTACGAGCTTCTGTGTGCCGTATCTGTAGCCGCATTAGGTGCACGTATCCGCTAAGGGAAACGCTTAGATAAGACAAAGCGAGGAGAGCCGTAGCCATCCCTATGCATTAGGTCTATCTATCTCTGAATTGTTAAGGAACGATGCCTAGGCCTACACCTAGGGTCATGCTTGCCCTCAATGGTCCGTGTCATACATGCGGCAGTGTGTCCACAGTTAAGGGCTGGCGCATGGTGCATGTATCTCCTACCCCCTGAGTCAACCGGATACGATAGGCATGCACAGACACAGATTGTTAAAGGGCGGGCCCCGGGCTTGCGTCCAGGGATGTGGACCATTGATCCACCGTGGTACAGACTCTAGCTCAAAACACTAGGCGTGTCAAGTGCTATCATCCTCGCTCTCTACTCACCCCTTAGACACTCTCTAGAGCATGCCCTTTCGGGCAGGCCCCACACTAGCCAGCTCAGTCCATCAGGACGGGGCCAGCCTTGCACATCTTCCAAAGGCGGGCATGCTGTCCCGCAAGGAACATCACGGCAGCAAGGCTAGTTGCTGTGCCGACACTTGGGGTGTTGACCACACGCAAGGAACCATTGCGAATCCATGACACTTGATACATGACACTCTCCGTAGGCACATGACACCATGTCATGCTCTAGGGAGCATCCGAGGGGATGGATTGTTAGAGAGCATCTTCGCTTCGCTCCAGATGCTGGCGCTAGGCTCCGAGGGGTCAACCAGTGATTGACCTTGGGATGAACTGTAGGCCATGAAACTTACACGAACCTTACGGGAATGTAAAGATGATGCCGCCCCCTAGTCAACAGTCTAGATATATTTGAGGGAGTATGTATAGAAACGCTCATTTTCGGGGTAATAACTAACGTCATTAGGGGGAAAGTGTATGTATAGCATACGATAGTATGCCCTAAACAGACGAAGAGGGTGAGAGAGTGTCTAAGTGATTGATTCATATAGATATTCTAGGCTGCCCGCAGGGCATGAGACGACAGTATCTCTATATCAGGGTGTTGGCCTGGTGTGGTGTGTGATGAATATTGATGGAGGGAGTCATTTGACCCCCTGGTATACATCTGGTCTGCCGACAGGCATTCTAGTGGTATTATCCTGGTGATATTCTGGTCTGTAATGTCTAGACATACTGCGAGGGGGTACCCCGGGGGTGCACCCGGGTTCGTAAGAGTGCAATGCACCTCATATTTTTCTCCAAGAAATTACAACAATAGCTTGTTGTAAAATTCCCATAAATAGACAAAGGCATACATAGCCTTCTCCTTATCAATATAAATAAATAGTCGTAGGAAACCTGAATAAATGAAACTTACAGATTTACAAGAAGCTGCTCAAGCTGTCCCAGATAGTGCAAAGCTTACGGCTATTGCTGCTGCTCCTGTCCTTACAATTCTAGGAATGTCTTTACAGGAATGGACATATGTGCTTTCAGCAATTGTCTCCCTTTTCTTCATTCTAGAGAAACTCCCGATGGTGATTACTAGAATTAAGACATTTAAGAAATGGATTGTTAATGTTAGACGAAAAGAGTAAGAAACGTCTTGAAGGCGTTGATGAACGATTACAGAGGGTTGTAGAAAAAGCTAGAGAAAAAGCTGAGTTTATTGTTGTAGAAGGTTTGCGTACTGTTGAGCGTCAACAAGAGCTTGTCTCTAGGGGGGCCTCTAAGACAATGAAGAGTAAGCATCTAATTGGTAAAGCTGTTGATTTAGCTCCTACGATTAATGGGGAAGTTAAATGGGATTGGCCCTTGTTCTATCCATTGGCTAGAGTAGTGAAAGAAGCCGCTAAGGAACTGAATGTGGAGATTGTCTGGGGCGGAGATTGGAAAACATTTAAGGATGGTCCACATTGGGAGTTAATGTGAAGACGTTAACGACATATTGGGAACTTGGAGGAAAAGAATGACATTGGCTCTCTTAGCTATTGCCACAAAACTCATTGACAATCTAATCCCCGATCCTGTAGCTGCTGCAGAAGCCAAGCTAAAGGCTATGGAGCTAGCGCAGAGAGGAGAGCTTGCTGTTCTTAATGCAGAGACACAAATTGCTGTTGGTCAGGCTGAGATTAATAAAATTGATGCGGGAAGTAATAGCATGTTCAGAGCTGGATGGCGTCCTGCTGCTGGATGGGTTTGTGTATTAGGACTGGGAGTAGAATTCGTTCTCCGTCCCCTTCTTCCTTGGGCACTAAGCTTATTTGGCAAGACATTCCCTTCTATTCCTGCAATGGATATGGAAACGCTCATGGGCCTTTTATTCGCCCTATTAGGGCTTGGTGGATATAGAGCATATGAAAAAGTAAAAGGAAAAGCATGAGCAAAGTAGAACTTAGTACAGTAGCTAGTGGATATGCGTTAAGCGTAATTAATGAGAATTTCCAGGCTATTGAGGATGAGCTGAATAACAATGTGCTGTATAGGGACAATCCTGCAGGAGAGCCTAACAGCATGGATAACAATCTGGATATGAATAGTTTCCAGATTATCAATCTTCCTGCTCCAGCTACATTGAATAGTCCTGCTAGAATTCAGGATGTACAGGATGCCATTGCGGGAGAGACATCTGCTGCATTAATTTCATTCAGTCCTACAGGGACAATTGCAGCTACAACAGCTCAGGGGGCCATTGCTGAAGTTTCTAGTGATTTGGCGGATACGAATAATGTAGCCAATGGAGATGCACAGGTAGGTGTCAAGAAGACACTTACGAATGCTGAAGCATCTACCCAGCATGCTGTCAATGAGAAGAGAGATGTGTATGTGGGAGTTGATTATTCCACTCCTGCGTTAGCCTTCACTAATTCAGGAAAGAAGAAGATTTTCCTCCCCGCAGGGACCTATTCTGGAGCTGCCCTCACAATGACCTCCAATCAGCAGCATTTACATGGAGAGGGGTGGAGCAGTGAAGAGAATGAGAATGCTGGAACAACATTCCAAAAGAATGCTAATGGCACACATTTTACTCTTTCGGGATATGATTGTAGCATCTCCAAGGTAAATCTGAATGGTTTAAAGGCTAGCTTCACTGGGGATGGATTAGTTGTTGCTGGACGGTGTGCTGTAATTACAGACACAGCGGTGCAGAGACAAGCAGGGGATGGTGTTAAACTTGGTTCTACAGGGAATAACAATCTCTGGAGAGCTTTCAATCTTGTGTCCATTTACAATGGCGGAAGAGGGATTTACCAAAATCATACTGGCGGAACAGTTACAGGCACCTATCCTTTAGGCATCCCTGATGTTAATGCTGGCGTGGCTGTTGGTGGAGACATCCGGGGGAACGCCGGAATTGGTTGGGAATTCAACAATACAATCGACACATTAGTTCTTGGCACAGCTATTCAGGACAACGTCAGTAAGGGTGCAGTTTTCAGGGCCAATGCCAGAGGGCATTTCCTCGTTAAGCCCTATACTGAAGGGAATAATGGTGGAGCGGGCGCTGCTGGAGATGAAATTGATTTTGAGCTGGGAGCAGTTCAGAATGGTATTCTTGGAATGCGTTTCCAAGATTCTGGCGGAGCTTATGCTGGCATTCGAGATGTAAATGCCCCTGGGAAGAACTGGATTGTTCACTATGATCCGGGCCTGGGGAATGGGGAATGGGCTCAGAGATCAAAGCTTTCTGTCTGGAATCCCCAGCAAGATGGCTCTAGCACTTCCGTAGATTTCTCCAACTATCTTGGAGCCAATCAGGTTGAGGTGTATACGCTTAAGGGTTCCATTGAGGGAACTTCTGGAGGTAGGCTTACTATCCAGACCAAGCGTGATGGAAACATTTCCACTGACAAAGTGAGTATTGGACAGGATGGGAAGGTTTTCGTTCATAATGTCTCAGGTACAGTAGGTGTTTATTTAGGAGCTACAACTAGTGCTCCAGGTATTTTCACAGGGACAGGAAGTCCAGAAGGTGTTGTCACTGCTGTTATCGGATCGATGTATACCAATCAGAGCGGGGGAGCATCTACTACTCTGTATATTAAGACTAGCGGATCAGGGAATACTGGATGGACAGCAAAGTAATGGAAGTTGATAAAACACGTTTAGTAGACGAGGGCAACCGTCCTCGTACACAATCGCTCTTTCTAGAAGTAGGATACTCTCCTATTGCTATTTATACGTTTAAAGAGAAAGATCACGTTTGGAACGGTGTAACGTATTATTCGTTAAAGAGACTCTATCTAGAGATGGAAGACCCTACAGAATACGAATTTGCTTGCACCTACCTTACTGGATGGACTCATTGGCAGCGTATGCTAGAAAATAAACTTATTCGTAAGCATATTGATGAATGGCGAGAGGAGTTGGAATATAAGCTTCGCAGTAAAGCAGCGAAAATTATGATTCAGGAAGCCGATAAAGGCAGCTTTCAGGCTGCTAAGTGGCTTTTAGACCGTGGATGGGCTTCTAGGCCCGCTGGAAGGCCTACAAAGGCCGAAATTGAGAAGAATCTGGCTGTGGAGAAACGCATTAGCGATGATTACAGCGCAGATGTTCATAGGCTTTTCTCACAGGTGAAATAATGGCAGAAAAAGATAAGTATACTCGGGGAAAAAGCGGGTATTCCGTGGCTGATGAAAAGGCTGCAAAACACTATGGTAATCAGGACTATAAAGAAACAAGAGATAGTCCTCTCCCTCAGAGAGAACGAAAGTATCGGAGAGATACCGGTGCTCCCACAAGTTACTTGAGCAACACAAAATCAGCTCATGGGCGTGAGGTGAATGATAAGAATACTGAATTCATGTCTGACAAAGCGCAAGCTGAACGCCGTAAGAAGAATGAAGACGCGGCTAGTGGTAAGATTAAGTTAACGACAGACGATAAGAAATACTGAAATGGCTAGAGAAGAGGACATTTGGCTGGAAAAAGCATTAGAGAAGATTGAGAAGATGCCTGAAGAGGCTAAACGCATTCGAGAAACAGCTAAGGATGACCTCTTCTTTTTTGCACAACTAGTCAACCCCGGATATATGTACGGGGAGATTCACAAGGAAATTTTCAAATGGATGCAAGAGTACAATCTGTATGGGACGGGGAAGAAGAATACCTCGAACAAACTTATTATGCTCCCTCGCGCGCACTTAAAAAGCCACATGGTGGCAACGTGGGCCGCTTGGATTATAACGAGGCACCCCGAGGTCACGATTCTCTACGTCTCCGCCACCGCAGAATTAGCAGAAACGCAGCTTTTCGCAATTCAAAACATTCTAGCGAGTTCTAATTACCAGAGATATTTCCCTGAATACATCAATCCTCAGGAGGGGAAGCGTGAAAAATGGAGCATGCGAAAGTTCTCTATTGACCATCCAAAAAGACGATCCGAAGGAATTAGAGATGCTACAGTTGCTACAGCAGGTCTTACAACAAATACCACTGGCTGGCATGCTGACATCATCATCCCAGATGACTTGGTGGTTCCCGAGAATGCCTACACAGAAGATGGACGGGAAAGTGTTGTAAAGAAAAGCTCTCAATTCACTTCCATTCGTAACGCTGGAGGCTTCACAATGGCCTGCGGCACTCGTTACCATCCTTCTGATGTGTATTACACATGGAAGAGTCAAGAATATGATGTATATGATGAAGAAGGTAGTGTTGTTGCTAGAGAACCTGTCTGGGAGATTCAAGAGTTCGCTGTTGAGACTGATGGTGTATTCCTTTGGCCCAAGACGATGCGTTCAGATGGCAAATTCTTTGGATTTGATAATCAAGTTTTATCAAGAATTAGGGCTGAGTATTCAGACAAGGTACAGTTTTATGCCCAGTATTACAACAATCCTAATGATCCTGGTAGCAATCGTATTAATCGTTCTAAATTCCAATATTATGACAAGCGCTTCTTAAAGCAAGAAGGTGGATATTGGTTTTTCAAGAGGAATAAGCTTAACGTTTACGCTGCTGTTGACTTTGCCTTCAGTTTATCAAAGAAGAGCGATAATACAGCTATTGTAGTTATTGGTGTTGACCAAGAAGGATTTTTCTATGTTCTGGACATTGATGTGTTTAAATCCGATAGGATTAGTGAGTATTTTGATCGGATTGCCTCCCTTCATTCTAAATGGGAATTTCGCAAGCTTAGAGCGGAAGTCACCGTCGCGCAAACGGTAATTGTTCGGGATTTGAAGGATAAACTCAGAGCAGAGGGACTAAATCTCTCTATTGACGAACATCGTCCTACAAGAAACGAAGGAACTAAAGCAGAGCGTATTGCTGCTGCATTAGAGCATAAATACGAGAGTATGTCTGTTTGGCACTATAAAGGTGGATTTACAGATATGCTTGAAGAAGAACTTGTTCTTGCTCGCCCTCCCCATGATGACATTAAAGATGCCTTGGCTTCTGCTGTTGAGATTGCAATAAAGCCTAGGAGAAATCGTGGAGAAGATGAAGGAAGAACCAATGTTATCCAATTCCATTCTCGCTTTGGTGGCGTGAATTACAGGTGATAAATGACTAATAAAGCATTAGATATTTCTAGTGTATTTGGGCGGGATAGTGAAGCAGAATATATTGCTCTTACTTGGTTCAATTACAATAGCCAGCGTCAGAAGCAGATTGAATTATGGAAAGAAATCCGTAATTATGTATTTGCTACAGACACGACAACAACAACGAATAAGAGCCTTCCTTGGAAGAATAGCACTACGCTTCCTAAGCTCTGCCAGATTCGAGATAATCTTCATTCTAATTACATTTCAGCTCTATTCCCAAATGATGATTGGCTGAAGTGGGAAGCATACACTAAGAAGGATGCTGAGAAACAGAAGACTGTTTCGATTGAGGCATATATGTCTAATAAGACTCGGGAGAGTCATTTTAGGCAGGAAATTAGCAAGCTTCTCTATGATTATATCGATTATGGGAATTGCTTTGCTACAGTGGATTACGAAGCTTCTTACATCACCAACAAGATTGGTGAGAGGGTTCCTGACTACATTGGCCCACGCCTTCGTCGTATTAGCCCTCTGGACATTGTCTTCAACCCTCTTGCGCAAACGTTTAAAGAGAGTTTTAAGATTATCCGCAGGTTGGTAAATAAGGGGGAATTGATGTCTATGGCTGCTTCACAGCCCGACAATTTCTACCTGCAGAATGCCATTAGACAGCGTGATTTACTGTGCAAGCATAACGCAGCTTATGGTATTGAAGATGCCAATAAGTCTGAGGGATTTGAAGTAGACGGATTTGGAAGCTACCAAGAATATCTCCAACAAGATTATGTTGAGATGCTTGAGTTCTATGGAGACATCTATAATTCCCAAGAAGAGTCTCTACAATCTGGATTGAAGATTGTAATCATCGATCGGATGTGGGTAATCGAGAAAGAACCATTCAAAACTTGGATGGGTCATGCTCCTATTTACCACGTCGGTTGGAGACTGCGTTCCGATAACCTATGGGCTATGGGTCCTTTAGAAAATCTTGTGGGAATGCAATATCGCATCGATCACTTAGAGAATGCTAAAGCAGATGCTATGGACTTAGCTATTCTTCCTCCGCTAAAGATTAAGGGCGAGGTTGAGCAGTTTGAATACAAGCCGGGAGTGGAAATCCATATTGACGAGAATGGAGATGTGGAAGAACTCGCTCGTAATGTCCAGTGGGTGATTACTGCTGAGAATAACATTGATAAGCTTGAAATGAGGATGGAACAATACGCTGGTGCTCCTAGAGAGGCTATGGGTATTCGTTCTCCTGGGGAGAAAACAATGTTTGAAGTGCAGCAACTACAAAATGCTGCCGGTAGAATTTTCCAAGAGAAAATCACTACATTCGAAACAGAGCTTCTCGAACGTGTTCTCAATGCCATGCTTGAAGTTTCTAAGCGTAATTTAGATCGTGAAGATGTTGTGAAAGTGATTGATGACGATCTTGGAGTTCTCCAGTTTGTTGAGATTACGAAAGAAGACATTACAGCTTCTGGTAAGCTTAGAGCTATTGGTGCTAGACATTTTGGTGCTCAAGCACAGCTTATGCAGAATTTAGTAAGCCTTGCTAACACCCCTGTATGGCAACAAATTAGTCCTCATATCAGCAGTAAAAATCTTGCTAGTTTGGTTGAGGAGGTTATGGGTCTTAATCGTTTCAGCCTCTTTAAGCCTAATGTTGCTGTGTTTGAACAACAGGAAACTGCTAGACTTTCTAACCAAGCGACTGAAGACCTTATGGCGGAACAAACAGTTCCTGTACAGTAATGAAAAAGAACTGGGAAAAGAACAAGCAAGAATTTGAGGAGTCTAAAGCATTTCGTAGACTCCTCTCTGAGATGCTTGTAGACAAAATTCGAGTAAAGCATTCTGAGATGCGTGAGAAAGCTAAATACGAAATTGCTCATTGGCCTTATTTTCAGGCAGATGGAATGGGATATGACAGAGCTTTGAACGAAATTTTATCTCTTCTAGAAGATTGATGTAGAGAAACATCAAAATTTTAGGTCATAGCTAATGTATATTAGAGATAGTGAGGAGTGAGTGTATTTCACGAACCCTCACAAATAGACAAGTGGCGTGTAGCTCAGTAGGTAGAGCACCCGGCTGTTAACCGGACGCGCGTAGGTTCGAAGCCTACCCCGCCAGCCAAACAAGCTCTGTTAGTTTAATGGCAGAACAACGGTTTTGTAGTCCGTTGGTGGAAGTTCGATTCTTTCACGGAGCACCAATCTGCAGTTCGGTAGTTTAATGGTAAAATGCTGGCCTCCAAATCCATGCGATTAGGGTTCGAATCCTTACCGTCCTGCCAATTTTTCTTTACGTAAAGCGAGAATTTCATAATGGCCGACCAAGCCGATACAAGTATTTTTGGCAGTCAGACCCCTGATGCCGACACTAATAAGGGCGCCCAAGGCGGGGCACCTAACGCAAATCCAGACGACCTTACTACCCTGTTAGGCACGATTAAGAATGAGCGTGGAGAGCCTAAATACAAGACAGTCCAAGAAGCTCTAAAAGCACTTCAACATTCGCAAGAATATATTCCGACTCTCAAGCAAACGACAGCGGAACTCGAAGCAAGGCTTCAAGAAGTAAGTGGTAAAGCTGCTAAGGTAGAGCAATTAGAGGCTGCTGTATTAGAACTCACTCAACGGTTTAGTCAAGGTGGCAGTACAAATGCACCTGCTATCACCGAAGAGCAAATTGCCGATTTGGTTAATAGAACGCTAACTAGAACACAACAGGCTGCTGTTGCCGAACAAAACGCTAAGACTGTAGTCACAAAAATGAGCGAAGCATTCGGAGACAAGGCTGAGGAAGTGTTCATTAAGAAAGCGAAGGAACTGGGTATGTCAGTTGCAGAATTTAACGCAATGGCTTCCCGTACTCCGCAAGCTGTTTTACAACTAGTTGGTGCTGGAACAAGCAGAGAAACCACTCCGCTTACTAGCATTAACACTAGCGGCTACCAGCCGAAACCGGATACTAAGATTAAGCGTAATCAGACAACGGCACTTACTGGTGCCACTACTCAAGACTTGATTAATGAGTCTAGAGAATCTAGAGCTTTAGTGGATGAACTCCATGCTCAAGGATTGACTATGCATGATTTAAGCGATCCAAAGGTCTATCGAAAAGTTTTTAAGAAATAAGGGTAAATAATGTCGCAAAATCGCGCTAACTCGACTGCGTTCATTGAAGCGGAACAATATTCCGCGTTCATTCTGCGCAATCTGCACGATGGCCTGCTCCCTGGGCAGTTTTATCGTGACGTGTCGGACTTCGGTTCGGGCACAACTCTCCACATTAAGACGGTTGGTACAGTTACCATCCAAGACGGAGCTGAAGAAGTAGCTTTCGCTTATAGTCCGATTGAATCGGGCGAAGTGACCATGACTATTACTGATTATGTCGGTGATGCTTGGTACGTTACTGATGAACTTCGTGAAGACGGCGCTCAAGTTGAAGCTCTGATGGCTGCTCGCCAACAAGAATCGACTCGTGCCATCCAAGAAACGTTTGAAACTCGTTTCCTGCGCAAGTGCAATAGCTCGCAAACTAATGCTAACGCCAATCTGGTGAACGGTTTCGCTCACCGTATTGTCTCGGCTGAAGTTAACAACGTTATTTCGCTGAACCACTTCATTAACATGAAGCTGGCCTTCGATAAGGCTAACGTTCCGATGGCTGGTCGTATTGCCATTGTTGATCCGGTGGTTGCTGCCACTCTCGATAAGCTGATTTCGATTGGCCGAGATGTCACCCCGTTCGGTGAACAGATTCTGCAGAATGGTTGGGCGCGTGAGCACCAATTCCTGATGAACCTGTATGGCTGGAACATCATCACTTCTAACCGCCTGTTCACAGGTTCGGTGAGCGATGGTACTACTACAGTCGCTAACGGTGTTGCTAACGTGTTCATGAGCCTTGCTGATGACAACACGAAGCCCATCATGGGTGCGTGGAGACGTATGCCGAAGGTGGAAGGCGAGCGTAACAAGGACCTGCGTCGTGATGAATTTGTCACTTCGGCGCGTTGGGGCTTTGGTACACAACGTGTTGACACTCTGGGTATCGTTGGCACTTCCGCTGTCAACAGCTAAAAGGAACTATAATGGGATACGAATCGAATACGGGCCTTGGGGTTTTTAACCAATACGGCCCGCGAGATACAGGTGGTGCTATTGGCGCCGAGCGTTCGAGCAACTCCGTGCAGACGATGTCTATCGATCTGACTGGTGATATGCTGAACAGCACTTACATGCCTGCTGTCTATGTGCCGAAGGGTGCTAAGATTGTGAAGGGCACCCTGCGAGTTGATGAGGCTTTTGTGGTTTCGGCCGCTGGCACTGTCGCTATCGGTGGAACTGCTCCGGGTACTAACGGTTTTGTGCTGACTGAAGCTCAGCTTGAAGCTGTGGGTACTAAGGATGTGAGTTCGGTGGCTATTGGCACTTGGGCTACTTCCTCGGCAGTGGGTACATCGGCCTCGCAACGTGTGGCTAAGGCCATCACTGGTACGGTTACTGCTGGCTCGGGTAAGGGCACACTGATTGTGGAATACGTCCACAAGACTAAGGTCTAAACTAAAAAGGGGGCAGCTCGTAAAAAAGTTGCTCCCTTTTTTCATTTAAAGAATGAAAACATGACAGTTTCAAAATCAACTCAATGGTATCGAGATAATAAAGAGAGAGCTAATAAAAATTCTGCTATACAAAAAAGAACATTAAATGGAAAACTAGCTAATCTTATTACAACTTCTAGATATCGTTGTAAAATCTCAAAAAGAGAACATACAATTAATGTAGATGATTTACGAAAACTGTATGAGAATCAGCAAGGTAAGTGTGCTATTTCAGGAAAAGAAATGATTATTAGAGGGTCTAATTGTGCTGCTGATTCTCCTTTTAGTATTTCTTTAGATAGAATTGATTCGGATTTAGGATATACAAAAGATAATGTCTGGTTAGTTTGTACCGGTGTCAATTTGATGAAATCAAGATTAAAAATGGATGAGTTTTTAGATTTTTGTAAATCAGTAGTGGAGAATCTTACATGAAAATGACATTATTAGAAATGACGCAAGACATACTCAACGATTTAGATTCTGATGAAGTCAATAGTATTGATGATACAGTTGAAGCTCAGCAAATTGCACAGATTGTAAAGACGTGCTATTTTGAGCTGCTGGGAAATCGTAATTGGCCTCATTTGAGAAAGCTAATTCAATTAGAAGGTCTTGCAGACACTGCTAAACCAAACTATTTGAAACTTCCTGACAATTTGAAAGAGCTTTCATTCTTTAAATATGAGACTCAGAGACTGGCGGACACAAAGACGCTTCTCAATGATGTCAGATTTAAAGAGCCTGATGATTTTCTCAGGATGATTAGTGGAAGAAATTCCAATAATTCAAATGTAGAAACTATTAGTGATTTTAGTGGAAGCAAGTTGCTGATTCTAAATGACACTCCCCCCCAGTATTGGACATCCTTTGATGATGTCTATTTGGTGACGGATGCTTATGATTCAGCAGTTGACAGTACGTTACAAGCTTCCAAATCACAATGTTTAGCTTATACAGTCCCAACATTCACTAAAGTAGATGATTTTGTTCCTGACTTACCTATTGAAGCATTCTCTAATCTTCTTGAGGAGAGTAAGAGCACTGCTTTCTTTACGTTGAAGCAAATGGCTAATTCTAAAGCAGAACAAAAAGCTAAACGACAAAGCACGTGGCTTTCTAGAAAAGCCTGGAGTGCTAAAGGTGGGATTCAATATCCCGATTTCGGAAGAAAAGGTAGAAAATGATTATCTATAAGGGTTTTCAAATTAAAGCCCATAAGGAATATCCTGCGAGTTGTATCATTGTCACAGATGGAAAAGGGGGCAAAATTCCCAACGTTCTCTCTGGTTTGTTTACATCTGCTGGTGTTGCAAAGAATCAAATTGATTCATACTTAGATCAGAAAGAACGAAATGCCTAAGAAGAGTGCAGGAGTAGAATTTAATACGTTCACCAAAGGTATTATTACAGAGGCTAGCTTAATTAATTTTCCTCCTGATGCTTCTTTGGATGAACAGAACTTTGAGATTAAAAAGGATGGAACTAGAGGACGAAGGCTAGGACTTGATCTGGAAGATGGATTTAGTCTCCCTGTCGTCTTCAATTACGATATTCCTCTCATCAGTTATGTGTGGGAATCTGTAAATAATGATTCTAGTTTGAACTTCCTCGTTGTGCAAGCTAGGGCGGTAGATTCAGTCACCCCCGTACTCTATTTTTTCGATTTAGCAACACAGCCTTATTCAGCAAACGTTGTCGGCGCAGTTAGTATGGGATCAATGGGCACAGCTTCAATTAAATATGCTTTTACGTCTGTTGATGGAATCTTGATCGTTGTCAATGGTGGTCCTGAGATTGGTGTTGTTAGTTATGATGGTACAACATTTACTTTTTCGACAGATAGAATTCAAGTAAGAGATTTGTGGGGAGTTGAAGAGACATGATTCCGATCTATAGTAATCCAGACGAATATGATCCGACATTTACTCCCACGACACTTTCAGATGAACACTATTACAATCTTCTGAATCAAGGATGGGGGATACCCAGAGCTGTCGAAGATGCTGCGTTTGCAATGGGGGACCCTGTTGTTCAGTATTTTGCGGACCTCGGTAAATATCCCTCTAATTCAGAGGTTGTTTGGACAGGTCTTCAGTTTCAGCCAGTTGATCCTACTAATGATCCATTTGAGAGACTCTATACCAATCTCTTTAGAGAATCTTTCAATTCTAATCTCCCGGCTTCAAAAGGGTATTTTGTAATTGATCTTTTAGATAGAAGCGATTCCAGACAAGATGCTTTTTCTGCCAATCTTTCTAAATACCCAGAATTAACTGCTAAACTCGCAATTACTCTTCCAACGGATAGTTCTGCTGGAGGTGCTTCAGTAGTTCATTCTTTTGCTGGAAGAGTCTGGTATGCTGGTTTTAGTGGGGTTACTACAGGTGGAGATGCTAGGAGTCCTTCCCTCAATAACATGGTGTGCTTTTCTCAATTAATCAAGAATAAACAAGACACCGTAAAATGTTACCAAGAAGGCGATCCTACCTCAAGGGACAGTAGTGATATTGTCGATACTGATGGGGGATTTATCAAGCTTTCGGGAGCAAATAAGATTCTTGCAATGAAAGATATTGGTTCCTCATTGATTGTCTTTGCTGACAACGGAGTGTGGGCAATTACTGGTGGAAGTGATTATGGGTTTAGCGCCGCCAATTATAAAACGCAAAAGGTAACTGATAGAGGACTCGCTGCGAGATATTCTGTTGTTTTAGAGAATGACAAGTTATATTATTGGGGAAATGACGGTATCTATGTACTTTCATTTAATCAATTCAAAGATATTGTTGCTCAGAATATTTCTGAAAAGACAATTCAATCTCTCTATAATGAAATTCCTGAAGGACAAAAAGAAGTAGCTCAGGGTGTTTATGAGGGCGCTAATAAAACAATCCGGTGGTTCTTTGATGGGGGTGATGGAGAAACAGCTAAGGAATTAGTGCTCCATCTCAGGTTTGGAGCCTTTACCATCAATAAGCTTTACAATTTTACAGGTGTAGCTTCTCTTGATGGAAGGCGTGTTGCTGGAATTTTTGTTCCTACAGCCAAATCAGAACAGAAATACTTAATCAGAGTTTCTGCTACATCTCCAAGACTCTCTGTAGGAGAATTCTCTAGAGATGATTTTTCTGATTGGGGAGAATTTGATGCAGACGCATTTATTCTAACCGGTGCTGTTACTGCAAACAACACAGCAATCCCTAAGCAAACCCCTTATCTAACTACTCATTTTACTAAGACAGAGGATGGAATTGATGTAGATGGTGTTCCATTACATCAGTCTGGCTGTTTAATTAGAAGTCAGTGGAACTGGGCAGTAAGTGCACTTTCAAACAAGTTTAGTCCTTTCTTCCAAGCCTATCGTTATCGGTTGCCTCTCTTCTCTGAAGATGGCTTTGATAATGGATTTGGGATTGTCACAACAAAGAATAAGCTAAGAGGAAGAGGAAAAGCACTTTCTCTCTATTTCTCAACAGAAGAAGGAAAAGACTGTCAGCTTGTTGGTTGGCATCTAAATCTGAATGCAAACGAAGTCACATAAAATTCTCTTCTATCTTGATCCGGATTTTAAGGTTGAGTTTGAAGATGTGTTTCCTGAAGTGAATATCCATTGCGATGTAGAACGTTTCTCTCCATCTGTCTTACGTCGGATGTATCAAGTATTTGTACAGATGGAAGAATATTTTAAAGCGAGAGGATATTTACATATGTTTGCTATCACTCCTAATGTTCCTTTTTGCAAACTGTTTAATTGTAAAGTATTTGGAAAAGTAAAAAGGAATAATGATGATAAAGAATATGAGGTGGTCGTATGGGACTTGGAGTAGCAGGGCTTGTCGCCCTTAGCGCTGCTTTTGTTGGCGGAGCTGTGGTGCTTGATTCTATGGAAGACGGACGTAGAGCCCGTAGCCAAGCTGCCCAAGCCCAAAGAGACACGCAGAAAGTGCAGCGAGCAAATAATGCCCAAGATGCTGCAAGAGAGCGTAGACAACTCATCCGAGAAGAACGAGTGAAAAGAGCTAGAGTGATGCAGGCTGCTGAAAACACTGGCACTTCTGAAAGTTCTGGACAATTAGGGGCAATTGGAGGCCTCGCTACACAGCTCGGTTCCAATCTAGGTTTCAACCTTGGCAAGCAAGAATTTGGGGAACAGTTTAGCATTTTTGCTCAAGCAAGAGCGAATGCTGAAGGAGACTTAGCTTCTGCTCAGTACCAAGGACAGATTGGACAGATGTTAGTAAATCAATCTGGCAATATCGGCAATATTGGTGGATATGTTGCTGGATCAAGTATTTTTAAACCGCAAGACCCCCTGGCTGGCTTTTTCAAGACAGGGACCTCTGGAGATTAAATGGATATTCTAGGCTCTGTTTATCAAGATGAAGCCGCTGTTGATTTGACTAGTTTAGTGGTAGCAGAGCCTGCTCCTCCTAAATTTCCTTTAGCCACTACACGTAACAGCGCAGCTACTGCGGCCCTTCTCAATCCTTTCTCATCCAACGTTTCTGAATCTTATCAGATTATGATGAGCGAAGCAGCGATGGGAATGGATGACACGCAGAAAAGGATTTGGGAAACAGTTGCTCAAACTAACGCTCGTGGAGACATGAGCGGAGTTATGAGTGTTCTCTCTGATCCTAATATGTCAATTGAAGCCAAAGAAGCAGTGATTGGCAATGTTAAGAAATCTCAATTTTTAAAGGAACCTAGCGTTGCTCTTATGACACAAGGACTCTCTAAGCCAGTGGCTGGAGAGAGTGTCGAGCAAGAAGCCTCCCGTATGACTATTTCTGATGGCATTCGTCAGATTTATGAAAGCATGATTGAAACGCAAGGGATTGTTAATGCCCATGCTGCTTCCCTTGAATCTTCGAGCAATTTGAAGAACATTGGGGAATTTGTTGAAGTTGGTGTTGTTCCTTTTGCTACGGCTGCTGCTGCTGAACAACTTGCTACTAAGAGAGAAAAAAGAGAAGGACGTTCGCCCGGATTGTGGGAACGCCTCAAGAGCGGACTACTTGCTGGGAATACGATTGATAAATATCGTAAGCAACTAGAAAGCATTCCTCCTGAAAAGCGTCCTGAGTTTGTTCGTGGCCTTATGCAGGACATTTCTGAGTCGCAAGGGCTCATCATCTCTTCAGACAACCAATTTTCTCAGTATATGATGGCAGAGAATATTGTTGGTGATGGAGGATATTCTAGCGCTGCTAAGTTTATTGACAACGTTGCAGGTATTTTGGACATTGTAGGGGTTGGTGGACTGGTTAGAGGGCTCAAGAAGGCCCCTAGAACGCCCACAGCGCCTCTCCCTGTGCCTCCGGCTACCCAGGTAGCTCCCCCTGCTGTTAACGCTGCTGGAGAGGCTCCTATGGCCCCTGTTCCTAACCGAGTTGCAACAGGTGCTGGGTTTGAAGGTGAAATTTCGAGAGTTGGTGGTGTCCCCACAACTAGCGCAAATTCTGAAAAGATTTCTCAACTTGAAGCACGGAAAGCAGAATTATTGGGAGATGCAGGAAATCTCTTAGATAAGAAACAAGTTTCTAATTTGGTTTCTGAAAGACAGTCTATTAGCAAGCCTCGTTCAATCGAAGAGATTATCTCCGATTTGCGAAGCAGCAAGAAGACGACTTCTAAGGAAGCAAAAAAGCAAGCTGAACAAATCCATGCAAATGAGGTTGCTGATTATGAAGCAAGCACTTCTCGAATTGATAGAATGCTTGAACAAAATAGGCAAGCTTCCACGATCACCCAAGAAGTTGCTTCTCTCGAAAAACAGATTGAGGCGCTAAAAAAGGGGGATACTCAAACTCCTGCCCAGAGGAATTACATTTCTTCTCTGTTCCAACGTGTTGAAATTAACAATACTGTGAGGGCAGAAAATCCTGCTTCTCCTGCTAAGATTGTTCAGCAAGTAAATCCTGACCAAGCGAGAGCCCTTCATTCGGCTGTTGTACAAAGTGAAGGAGATGCTGTTGCTGAGGCTGTCTATGGAACATCGAGAGTTGATGCTGTAGCTAGTGATGTGTTCCCTCAGGCTGCAGTTGGTGATGGAGCTGTTGTTACAAGAGTGACAGACATAGAAAGAGATTTGAGAGCTAAGCTTTCGGTTCCTGAGAAGATTATCGAGATGATTCATAACACAGGAGCCACATGGTTTCTCAAGGAAGAAATTGCTGCTGCTAAAGCTGTAATTGTAAATCGCTTTAGGAATGCTGAAGGCCTTGTTGTTAATGATGCGATGAGCAGCTTTGCTACTGATGGAGGAAGAATCAAGATTGGTGCTGTCTATGGAACCACTGAAGGTGGATTCCTTAGAGCAGAAGATGCTCATAGACAAGCAAAGCTTGCCCTAGTTAATGAAGGTGTTCTAGATTCCGAAATTACAATTCTTCGTAAAGAGGGGCTCGATCACGTTCCTGTTACATTAGAAGAAGCTGCTGGACGAGAAGGAAACTATTTCGTTAGAGTAGACACCTACCATGAGATTGATCCTACGGATATTGGACATTTCTCTAAAGTAGAGGTTAAGCGTAATTTCTTCGATCGACTTGGAGCTACTGTTAGTAATTCGGGTGGAAGCCTGTCTAGATGGATTGCAGATGCTGCAAGCATGTTAGACGAGGTTTACACTGGGGCTGCTTCTGTTGTCAGCGATAGAACTGCCAGATTTGATAAAGAACTTATCAAAATCGCCAGTGAGTATTCTGATAAATGGAAAAGCCTGCCTAAACAAGAGCAGAAGATTGTTAATGACTATCTTCGTGAAGCCAACTATAATGGCATCAAGTTTGATAGAGCTGACCTGCTTGCTAGAGGATTTAGCCCTAAGCAAGTTGAAGCTGTACGCGCCTGGAGAAACTTCTGGGACGTACATTTCTATTTAGAAAACTATGATGTTGTTAGAACTCTTAATGCACAAGGTTTTGAGTTTTTCAGGAATGCTAACGCAGAACTATTCGCAAAACCGATTGTTAAAGATTCAACCATTGGAAAAGTTTATGATCCAGCTACAGATACAGTTTCTGTTGTTACAAAGACTGATGCAGACGCGCTTTATGCGGCTGGTGGTAACTATGCAAGACTTCGTAGGCCCACTACTCTTGGGGGTCAAACTGTTGAGTACATGGTTGTTCGGAACACTCCTTCTGAACATCTGAGAAAGATTAGAGACACTGACCAAGTCTTAAACTATCGTGAGGGATATTTCCAAATCCAGTATACCGCCCCTAAATTTGTGGATGAACTCCTCAAAGATAGTTCGGGTAAAGTGATTGGGAGAAAGGCCGTAGCTGTTGCAGGAGATACAGTAGAAGCTGAATCTTTTGCGGCTAGAATGAGAGGCTCCACGGGTAATGAATATGTTGTGCGTGGAGATGACAGAGCCTTATTGAGAGGCTCAGATGATTGGTGGGATGTCAATTCTGCTGGTGGTCGAATTGCTCAACGCCAGCGTGGTAAACTTCTGGAAGATGCTAGTGGACTAAATCACCTTGGGGATGGTAGTTATATTCTCAATCCTGTTGAAAGCGCCGTAAGAGCTGCTCGCAGTATTGCCGGCAGGACAATTGCTCGTCCGATGCTTGAAGCAGCTAAGGCTCGATTTATGTCTCAGTATGAGAAGTATCTTCCAAGCAATGGAATGGGAGGTAAAAGATTTCCTAATAAGGTTTCAGAAATGGGATCGAAGGGAGAATTTACTTCTTCAGAACTAGCAGATGCTCGTACTACTTGGGAATATATCAATTACTTAGAGAATGGTTACATCAACGGGGCTGACCAGCTTGTTAAGGCTGGATTAAATCTGATGGCTAATGCTTTAGGTTCTATTGGTATGCGTAAAGCAGAACGAGGTGTTAATCTCTTGAATGAAGAGTTTGGTGGTCCAGTTAGTCTTGCTAAGAATGTCGTGTTCACTGCATACATCGGAACTAACGTTCTTCGTCAGTTGATTGTACAGCCTCATCAGGCAGTTCGTATGTTCTCCTACAATCCTAAAGGTTGGTTTAACGGAAGAATTGAGAAATACCTTGGAGAGTTCCTGGCAGATAAGTCTGGGCTAAGTAATTCCCAAACTAGTAAATTCACTAAGTTTATTGACGACAGTGGTCTTATGGATGCTGTTGATAAACAGAATTTAGTAAGAGGAACTCTTAGAGATGCTGCAGACAGTCATGATGCCCTTGTGAGAAATACAGCTAAAGCTGTTCAAGTTCCGCGTAGAATTGGTTTCGACACTGGCGAGATGGCTAATATGTTGGCCCATGCTGCTGCTGTTTACGAGAAGTATGAACGCAAGGGGTTTAATCTTGCAGACAAGGCAGTGAGAGATAAGGCTTATTCTGAGATCAGAGCTATCAGCTATGACATGAATTTTGCTGGGGACATGCCATACAATCAAACTTCTGCAGCTATGATTCTTCAATTCATGCAAGTGCCTCACAAGGCTTTCTTGCAAGTAACTAATAGAAGAATTCCTGTGGATGTTCGTATGCGTATGCTCCTCGGGGATACAATTCTCTGGGGAACTCCTGCGGCATTTATCGCCAACACCATTGGGGAAGATGTTCTTCCTGAAGATAAACAGGCTAGAGAATTAGTTTTGTGGGGTGCTGAAAGCATGCTCCTGAACAATATGTTTAGAGCATTTTCTGACACAGATACAAATCTTGATTTGTCAAGTTTGGCTCCTTATGACATGACTGGATGGGGTAAGTTCTTTGAGGCAATGTATAGTGGTGGTGCTGAGCAAATGCTCATGAACAGTCCTGCTGGACAGTTGTTCTTTAAGGACGGAAGCCGGATAGAGAATGCCATTAAGGCAATGGCTAGGTATTTTGGAGTGATTGAAGATTACGATCAGATGCCGCAAGACTTTGATGGAATGATTGATGAGATTGCTAAGATTTCTTCTGGATGGTCCAACTGGCAAAAGGCACAACTTCTGCTTAACACCAAGAAACGACTTGATGCTCAAGGGCGTCCTGTTGATGAGAAGGTGACTAAGATTGAAGCCTGGGCTCAGGCCTTTGGCTTTAGTACAGCAGACACTCGTGATCTCTATCGTATTTCTCAGCAATGGACTAAGGATGATAAGAAATTTAAGGAAGATGTTCTTAGCGTATATAAGGACGTGAGTCGTTATTATACTGAGCGTCTTGGTAATGAAGTGAGTGACATTAATCATCTTACATTAGTTACTGGACAAATCATGAAGATTTTTGAGAACAATCCTGCTGCCCTTAATATTATCCAAGCGGAAATTGGTAAGGACCTCTCTGGTAAAGACCAACATCTGCTTAGACTAATGATTAAGAGAGCTGGTGTTCCTGATCCTGGTGCTGTAAGAGATCAAATCCAACAGATGCCTATTTCTGATGAAGACAAGAAGAAAGCCCTCCAAGTGTTAGACGACACTCAAAATAGCTTGAAGAAGCTTAGAGAACTAAATAAGGAAAATGAATAATGGCCGAATTTGGCGTGTCTGCAACACAGCTTTCCGAGCCGCAAGGCTCGGGGAGCACACCACTGAGGCCAGTAGAATCTCTTCCTAATGGCCCTAACCAACTGGTTGAACTTGGTAGCTCTGTATTAGAAATCTTTTCTAAGGGGGTAAGTGTTACACGGAAAGAAGAAGCAGAGAAGCGTAAGAATGCTATTGTGCAGGGATTTGTAAGAGAAGAAACTTCCATCAACGATGCTATTGTTAGTGGACAAATGACTCCCTCTCAAGCTGCTGCCCGTTCTCGTGCTAATTTTAATAAGTATGCTTCTGGTTTTTCGGAATACATTTCCGACTTTGAAGCTGCTGGTAAAGCCTTACGGGGGTTTACTGAGACAGGCGAAGTACAGCAATCTATTCAGTCTGAAAGAGAATTGCGTAAGAAAGCTCTCGATCAAGCTGTCTCTAGAGGATTTACTACGTATGAAGGAATGGGGAAAGCTGCTGAAGATTCGATTATCAAAGCTTCTCAGTCAGGCATCCAAGCTGAAAGAGAAATGCAGCAATTCTATGCTTCGCAACAAGAGCGTAGATCGCAAGGAGACTTCGATACACGTATTGCGGATGCTGAAGGGAAGCGTCTATCTGTTAAGCTTATCAACACTATTGCTGGTGACAATCTATCTGCATTCCAGGCTTTAGGTGCCGATCTCGGTGATAAAGTAAGGAAAGGAACAATTGATCCTGCAAGAGCCCAAGTGCTTCTAGGAGAGCGTTTCAGCAACATCTCGGCAGCTATTCAATCTGCTGCAGGTGTTCATCCTGAACTCGCTTCTGCCTATCGTAGTTTGTTCAATGAAGCTAATACGTTAGGACAGAAACTGATCGATCCAAAAGCTAATGCCGATGATGTTGAAGCTCAGTACAGATCGCTCCTTGCTCGTTACAAAACGGCAGCCATTTCTGATCCTTCTGATGCGTCTGTGATTGTTGGTAATATGCTTATTCCCAATAGTGTTAGAATGCAGGTGGAAGCTATTCCTAGAATCCCTAGCATCTTAGCTAGGATCGCCAATACTCCTTACGGGAGTAAAGGATTTGTCCCTCAAGTTGTTGGTGATCCGCAAGCGGAAGGGCCGATTCTAGAATCCCTTAAGGAAGTTCTTCCTAAGCTAAAAGGGACATTGATTGGGGATAAGGAGCTTGCTACATTGCAAGCTAGTAATTCTATCAACCATATCCTTGGGCAAGTTGGAAAATCCATGGACAATGGAGCAGATGCTAAGAGCCTTTCTCAGCTTGCTGCTTTCTTTGCTGATCCTCGATATGGAGAATTTGTTAAGAGTGGTAAGGTTGATTCGCAAGCTCAGGCGGCAGCTCTTAAGACATTCCAATTGAATTTCGAGCCTACGATTATCAAGGGAGTGCAGCAGAAAATGGAGGAATACCTCTATAGTCAGGCTGTATTCGCTAGAGGTAAGAGTGCTGATCCTAAGCAATTGAAGAATGTTGTTGATGTCAAGTTTACTGGAAGTGGAATTACTTTCGTGACAAAAGATGTCAAGGGACTTGATCCTGTTGAAGCTAGAAGTCAAATTCAAGCTTTGGAAGAATTGAAGGTAGCTCAAAAAGCTATTAATCAACTCATTCATATCGGAACTCACTTCGAGGGAAGCACAGACTATGCTAAATTCTGGGAAGCACATAAACATGAGTTTCTTCCGTTTATGTTTGCTCCTCCGAAGAAGGCTGCTGATAATCCTTCCTATGGAACAGAAAAACAATTAAGAGATACAGTTAAACTCGCTCCGCTTGAGCAACAAGTTAGCGATAGGTTTGAACAAAGTCCTGGAAATATGAAAGAGCTAGAAGATGAAATCTCTAGAACTAACAATCCCACAATCAAAGCAATTCTTCAAACTGAATTGGATAAATTGAAGGAAGAGAAGAAAAATGCCGAAAAGAGGTGAGTACAAGAAGGGCGCTAAGGCTGACTCGATTCGCCAGCGAGCGTACAACTCGCGGCCCGAACAGAAGCGTAGGCGTGCAGAACGTAACGCTTCTCGGGCAAAGATGGAGCAGGCCGGTAAGGTCCGCAAGGGTGATGGAAAAGATGTAGATCATAGAAATCACAAAACTAGCGATAAGAGCGCTGGTAACTTAAGTGTCATGTCTCGTTCTAAAAATAGAGCCATGAATCAATATGACAAGCGAAAAAGGAAATAAATAAATGGCTACTTATCAAAAGTTTAATGCGTTCGTTGAATATCTGCTCATTACTAAAGCAATTGATTTTGATGCGGATACTTTTAAGGTGATGCTGTGTAACACTGCCCCTGTCTCTACTAATTCGGTTAAGGCTGATCTGACTGAAATCTCGGCTGGCAATGGATATACGGCTGGTGGAACTGCTACGACTATCTCACATAGCCGATCTTCGGGCACATCAAAGATTACGGGTACGGACGTGGTGTTTACTGCTACAGGCGCTGTGGGTCCATTTCGTTATGCTGTGCTGTATGATGATACTCCCACAACACCTGCCGATCCTCTGATTGGATTCTGGGATTATGGTAGTTCGATTTCGTTGGCTAACGGAGAAACATTCACTGTTGACTTCGATGCTACTAACGGCATCTTCCAGTTGGTGTAATGGGACGCGGCCTTAGGATTGGGTTTCCAGCTCCTGGCTCTAGTAATTTCTTTGACTTCACTGTAGCTAGTACACAAGACCCCCTCTCTATGGGAGGGGTCTTTACTAATAACACACAGGGGACAGGTGGTAATGTTGCTATGAACGCACAAAGTTCTATGCGCGTTATTGCAGCGGCCTCTGGTGGAATTAATATGGCAGGTGGGGATTCAAATGGTCAATCTGATCCTTTTGACTATTTAGATAGTTTTGCATTTGTTCCTGGATTTACAGGAGATCAAAGAATCACTGCAACTATGTATGTTGATTCTGGATACCTTCCTGCTGCCAATCATGAAATTGAATTGCTATTAGGGTGTTCCTCCACTGCGGGAAATCGTACATGGATTTCTTGTACGTGGGATCGCCTTGGTAATCGACTCATGGCATTGATGAATGGTCCGTATAATGGATACACCCTCCTCAATCCTAATAATTTAGGTGGGGAAGGTCTTCTATTAGTAGATGGAGATGTTTGGGTTGCAGAATTCTATCGTTCAACAAATACCGTCATTACTTATAGGAATGGTAGTGAAATTCTTAACAGTTCTACTGGTGGATCAGGAGCAGCAAATGCCGCTCTAATTGCACAAGCTACTGGAAGTGGAATGGGAATTGGATCATTCAGGCGTACCCTAGAAGGTGGTAGTGCGGCGAATAGGTATGGATTTAGAAATATAATAGTAGAGGAAATCTAATGGCTAGTGACAATTTTAACAGAGCAAATGCTAGCCCGTTGGATGGTAACTGGGCTACGCCTACAGCATTCAATGCGCTCAGACTAGTTGGAAATGCTGTTGAGAATGTTACTGCTAGTACAGACTCCGCAGCTATGCATACTGTTTCCACTGCAACTTCTAGCTACGTTACTGTTTCCGATGTAACTGGTGGTAGAAATGGTGGTCCCGCTATCCACTTGGATAATAGTGGCGGTGGATATTGTTTGCTCAACTGGGATGCTGGGAATTTCTATATTTACCAACTGCCAAGTTTTACCCAGATTGGCTTTGGGACTGGGACATATCAAGTAGGAGATGTTCTAGGCCTTAGACGAGTGGGCAGCACAATTGTAGCCAGTGTTAATGGAACAGATGTCTTAACATCTAGTGTAGACAATACATATACCGGGGGTGCTCCGGGAATCTTTCTGTACAATGGAGGATTTGTTCTTGATGATTGGACAGATGGAGCTGCCGGAGGATTTACCCTTACTGCTGACCAAGGGAGCTATGCTCTTAATGGTCAGAATGCTACACTAACTTACACCCCAGTAGGTTCTTATAGTTTAACTGCCGATCAAGGAAGCTTTGCTATCACTGGACAAGCTGCTAACACTCTAAAGGGATTTAAAGTTGTTGCAGATCAAGGTGGGTATACAGTCACAGGAAGTGATGCACTAGGTGATTATGTAGTTTCGGCAGAATTTGGTGTATACAATTTGAATGGTCAAGATGCCAACTTGGTTGGCACAGGATCATTCTCCTTAGCTGCTGACTTTGGAACTTACAATCTCTCTGGACAGAATGCTGGACTGTTGTATAGCAGAGTCTTTACTGCGGAAGGGGGATCTTATTTAATCACTGGGCAAGCTGCAAATATCCTATACAATAGACTTGTGTCTGCTGGAAAGGGTGATTATGCCTTAAATGGACAAGATGCTTCTTTCATTAGAACATTCCCAAATGTCTATTTACTTTCCGCAGAACAAGGAAGTTACACTTTTACAGGAAGAATTGCTCATCTGTTAGGACCAGGAGATGCACCAACATTAGGGCCAGGAGATATGTACGTTAAATTAGCATTGCTGGGTTATACCGGCTCATTGAATGATATACTACTCCAGTATTACCAAGATGGTGGTGCTACATCGAATGTCTTGAATGAGGCAGAGATGCAGTGGCTTGCTATTCAAGGTGCAACTGCATATCCTTTGAATAATAGAAGAAGACAATTTTACTCATCGTTAGGCTACACTGGAAGCTTGAACGACATGCGTTACCAATATTGGTGGAATCTGTAAATGATTTAGCCAAAGAAAAAGCCCCGTATCCTTCACAGGACCGGGGCTTAATTTTTGGTTGTTTAACTTCCGCAGTGACCACCTTTGGTGAGGTCACATACATCCATAACTTCATCATAGATGGTTCCTTCAAGAGCTAATGCTTCCTTGTAAGGAACAGAGGTTAGGGGTTGACCTCCTCTACTTCCGTCAGGGTAGCATGTAAATCCTCGAAGTCTGGGTGCATAAGTTGCAAGCGTCTTCGTGAATTCTGCAACTCTAGATTCATTATTCTCTTCAGTTCCCCATGCTGGGAGGTTGATCGTGGAGGAAATTGACATATCCACGTAATCTTGTACGTCTGCTTGGAATTTGATTCTCTTTTCATAATTCGTACTCAGATCAAGAGCTGTTTCAATCTTGTCAGGATCAACTCCATATTGCTGAATTAGTGTCTGTGCTGTCCCATCCACGACATACTGGTATTTCCATTTAGTTCCCTCAGTGAGAAATCTTCGCTTGTATGCGACAGCAAATAGCGGTTCAATTCCTGTGGTAGTACCAGCAAGGATACCAATTGATCCAGTCGGCGCGATTGCTCTGTAGGCAACTGGACGAGAGATAAATAGTCGATCACAGTGCTCATTTGCTGACGATTCGGAAACGTCACGGTAAACACTAAGCCATTTTCTGAATTCACCATCTACTTCATATCCTTTATTTCGTTGCAGGAGCCATTCGTGGATGCCCATAAGTCCAAGGCCAAGTCTACGGTTCTTTTCCCGAATTTTATAGACCTTTTCATACGGCAAATC
>CAZGWR010000025.1:0-43957 GCA_964529505.1 uncultured Novosphingobium sp.
CACCCCCGGCCCCTCCCGTAAACGGGAGGGGGGAAGAAGGCTAAGAGCCCACCCCCGACCCCTCCCGCAGGCGGGAGGGGGGAAGAGGGGGACGTGCCCACCCCTAGCCCCTCCCGCAGGCGGGAGGGGAGACGAACCCACCCCTAACCCCTCCCGCAGGCGGGAGGGGGACTGGTTGTGTTTGGTGCTCCCCTCCCGTTTACGGGAGGGGTCGGGGGTGGGTGGTTTGGTTTTCTCTTTTCTCCCGTTTACGGGAGGGGTTGGGGGTGGGCAGGGGTTTTGACAGGGGGGCGCGGGCGTGGTTGACAGGGGCATGACCATCCCCGCCTCCTTGCCCGACGCGCGGCCCCTCGGTGCGGGGCTGCTCGGGCGCTTTCGCGGCTGGCTCGATCGCAGTCCGCTGGCGTTTTCGATCTATGGCGGGCTGATGGGTTTTGGCACCTATTTCGCGATGTATGCCTACCGCAAACCGTTTGCGGCGGCGAGTTTTGCCGAAGCGGGCGCGGTGCCGGCCATTCTGGGCGTGGTGATCGATTACAAGGTGGCATTGGTCATGGCGCAGGTCATGGGCTATGCGCTGTCCAAGGTGATCGGCATCAAGGTCGTCTCCGAACTGCCCGCGCGCTACCGCGCGCTCGCGATTCTCGGCCTGATCGGCGCGGCGCAGCTGGCCTTGGTGGGGTTCGCCTATGTGCCCGCGCCGTGGAACGTCGCGATGCTGTTTCTCAATGGCTTGCCGCTGGGCATGATCTGGGGGCTGGTTTTTGGCTTCATCGAAGGGCGGCGGACGACCGAGGTGCTGGGATCGATCCTGTGCGCGAGCTTCATCGTTGCCTCGGGCGCGGTGAAAGCGGTGGGCAAGGGGTTGCTGCTGTCGGGCGCGGCCACCGATTTCACCATGCCGATGCAGACCGGCTTCGTGTTCCTGCCGCTGCTGCTCGTGGGCGTGGCGGGGCTGGCCAGCCTGCCGCCGCCCAACGCGGGCGATGTGGCCGCGCGGGTGCGGCGCGAGCCGATGAACGCCGCCGCGCGCGCGCGGATCACCGCCCGCTACGCCGCCGGGCTGGCCGCGCTGATCGTGCTCTATGTGCTGCTGACCGCGCTGCGCGATTTCCGCGACAACTTTTCGGCGGAAATCTGGGCTGATGCCGGGCTGGCGGACAAGGCCGAGCTGTTTGCGCTGTCGGAATTGCCGATCGCGGCGGTGGTGCTGATCGCGATGGCGCTGCTGGGCCTCGTCAAGAGCAACCGGCTGGCGATCGTGGCGAACATCGCGCTGATCGGCTTCGGGCTGGTCCTGACCGGCGCGGCCAGCCTTGCCTTTTCGCTCCACTGGATCGGGCCGGTGGCGTGGATGATCCTGCTCGGCGGCGGGCTTTACCTGGCCTATACGCCCTATAACGGCGCGCTGTTCGACCGGCTGGTCGCGGCCACCGGCTCGGTCGGGACGGCGGGGTTTTTCATCTATATTGCCGATAGTTGCGGTTATCTGGGCACAGTCGGCCTGCTGCTCGTCAAGAATTTCATCGGCCTCACGCTGCCGTGGACCGCGTTTCTGGTGACGATGTCGATGGGCAGCGCCGCGCTTGGCATTGCCCTGCTGGCCTTTGCCGCGTGGTACTTCAACCGCAAGCTGGCGCGATGACATGGCGCGGCTGACCCACTGGGACCGCGACGGCGCGCGGTTTGCGGTGCCCGGCCTGCCCGAGGCGCGGCTGACGGCAGCCGATCTGATCGAATGCGCGCCCGCCCAGTTCGATCCGGGGAACGGCCAGCGCTGCGCGGCGCTGCTCGATTTGCCGGTGGCTCCGGTGCTGACAGGGGCCGAGGCGGCGGCGGAGGGATGGCGGTTCACGGTCAGTCCCGGCGGGGAAATCGTGCTGCGCGTGGCCGATCTGGCGGTCTATCTCGATCCTGCCCCGGCCGCGCCGCCGCGCCTGCTATGGCTTGACGGCGAGGCTGCGCAGGCGGGGGCCACCGCTTACCGGGACTATGCCGGCGATGACAGCGCGCGCCGCGCGGTGCTGGCCCGGGTGGCGCGGCAGGGCTGGGCCTTGCTCTCGGGCGTTCCCATCCGGCCCGATGCGGTGGAAGACGTGGTGCGCAGTTTCGGTTTCGTGCGCGAGACCAATTATGGCCGCACGTTCGACGTGCGCAGCCAGGCCAAGGCCACCAATCTGGCGTTTACCGACGCGGGCCTCGCGCCGCATACCGACAATCCTTACCGCGATCCGGTGCCGGGGCTGCAGCTGCTGCATTGCCTCGCCGATGCGAGCGAGGGCGGCGAGACGCGGCTGGTCGATGGCTTTGCCGCCGCCGAGGCGCTGCGCGCGGCCGACCCGGCGGGCTTTGCCGTGCTCGCGCAAACGCCGGTGCAGTTCGGCTGGGGCGACGGCGCGAACGCATTGCAGACCACGCAGCCGGTGATCACGCTGGACGCGGGCGGCGAGGTGAGCGCGATCCGCTTCAACCACCGCGCGTTCAAGGCCATCGCCGCGCCGCCGGAGCAGCGCACGCGCTGGCGCGCCGCCATCCGCGCGCTGGGCACTTTGATCGAAGCACCGGAGACGGGGGTGTCGTTCCGGCTCGGCGCGGGCGATCTGATCATCATGGACAACACGCGGGTGCTCCATGGCCGCCGCGCTTTTAGCGACGATCCCGGCACTGACAGGCGCGGCGGGGGGCGGCACCTGGTGGGCGCTTACGCCGATCGCGACGGGCTATACTCGGCGCTGGCGGTGCTGATCCGCGCCGAGGCGGACCGGCGGCTGGCACGGATCGAGGCGCTGTTTGCCGCGCCGGGCATGGACGAAGCTTACGGTGAGGCGCTGAGCATCCGCGCGCATATGCTGCAAACCGCGGCGCTGGCCGACGCGGCGGGCCTTGCCCCCGCGCTGATCGCGGCGGGGCTGCTCCATGACATCGGCTGGGCTATGCCCAGCGGCAAAGCCGCCGACACCGCCACCGGCGCGGCGGCGCACGAGGAGCGCGGGGCGGATGTGCTCGCGGCGGTGCTGGGCCCGGCGGTGAGCGCGCCGGTGCGCCTCCATGTCGCGGCCAAGCGCTATCTTGTGGCGCGCGAGCCGGACTATGCCGCGCGGCTCTCCGCCGCCTCGGCGGAGACGCTGGCGCAGCAGGGCGGGCCGATGCGCGAGGCCGAGGCGGCGGCGTTTGCGGCGATGCCGGGCTTTGCCGAGGCGGTGCGGCTGCGGCGCTGCGACGATGCGGCGAAGGAGCCGGGCCGCGCGGCGGCGGGGTTTGCGGAGTATCGCCCGCTGCTGCGGCGGCTGATCGCGGCGCGGCTGATGGATTGACGCGCTGACGGCCTGTGTAATGCATCGCGGCGAGCGCTGCTCCAAGAATAACATTTATCTGTTCTTCAAATAAACAAAAAGAACCAAAGACTTCGTTTGCGCAACGCGCGCGCTTTTGGCGTGTGTCACGCGCTTGCAATGCTCAACGGCCAGCTTACCATGGTAACGGTCGCTTTTTCATCCGTTCCGGAGTGAATTTTTGTTAACGTCACTGACACCGGAACCGGCGACGCCCTCTCCAGTGCTGTTGTCAACGATCGGCCTGCCGGCTTGGCGGAAGCCGACTGCAGGGTCCATGCACCTCGCCTTGAACAACGCAGACCGAGCGAAACGTGCGCAGTCGGCGCCGCCTCCGCTACGAGCAATTCACGATTACCCAGATTCGGAGACCTGACTGATGGCTGCTGGAGATGTAATCACCGGAACACCAGGGAATGATAGCATATTTGTTAGCGCTGGAGAGACCGGTCTTGGCCTGGATGGCGATGACTTTTTGGTTGGCAGCTTGGGCGGTGGGACAGCTGATGGCGGGGCCGGGAATGACACATACACGCCCAGTCCGGATTTTGTTCCGATCATTACAGACCTGACCGAAGGACGTTCCTATGTGATCAGACCTCCGGGAGCTGCGCCGATTGGTGGATGGCTAGATCAATATAACGTTCGACTTCTAAATATCGAGAATGTTGTTGCCTATGGCACTGAAGGTGAAATAATAAAAGGAAATGAATTTGATAATATTTTGATTGGATCAGCGGGTAGCCAAGGTATAAGCGGTGAAGCTGGGAACGATACTATTCGCGCGGGGTCGTCAGGCAACGATGACCTCAATGGTGGCCTCGGGATTGATACCATCGACTTTATCGGGCGCGGCAGCGTTGACATTGTACTTGGGTTTGGCTCCAGCACCAGTGGTACAGTGGTTTTTGCCAACGGTGAAAATGTTCGCTTCAGTGATTTTGAGAATGTCCGGGGTTCTCTGTCCGGCGACAAGATCGTCGGCGATCGCAATGCCAACAAGATCGAAGGGAGCTGGGGGGATGATATGCTCTCTGGCGGCGGCGGCGCGGATACCTTTGTGTTCACCGGTCTGCGCCTTGGCCACGATACGATCACCGATTTCTCGCTGGTCGATGACCGGCTCGATATCAAATCCGATACGATCGCGCTGGATACGTTGCTATCGCGGACCGAGGCGGCGGGCGATACGACTCTCTTCTTCGAAGCCGGTTCGGTAACGATCAAGGGCATTGTCGGCCTTTCGCTGGCGCAATGGCAAACCTATATCGTAAACTCGGGTTTTGCTGTTTCAAACCTAGGTCTTACCCCGCTCAACATTGTCGGCACCAGTCAGGCAGACACGCTCAGTGGCACACAAAACGGCGACAATCTGATCGGGTTGGCGGGCAATGATCGGTTCTATGGTTCTGCCGGGGCAGACACAATAAGCGGTGGCGGCGGAACAGCGGATACTCTTTCGTTCGATTTTTCCAGAGCCGGAACGGGCCTTTTCGGCACGCTTGGTGATCGTACCTTTACGATAACGGCATCTGGCATAACGGACAGCGCAGGTCAGATAGACACTACATTTTCGGGAGTTGAACTTGTTCGGCTCGAACGAGGAAGCAATAACGGAGTGCGTTTTAATACGTCCGGAAGAACAATAGTAGATTCTAGTGCGTTTACTGGTTTATCCGGCGTCCATGTTGTTAATGCGTTTAGCGACAGGTTGACTTTCACGGGCTCGGCGGCCGGAGATTTTGTAGGAATCGGGGCCGGTTCTAATCTGCTCGATGGCGGCGGCGGGATCGACAGCCTGCAATTGCTTTTGGATGGCACGACTACCACCACGGTCACCCAATCGGGTTCAACAGTTCGTATCGCGACCGGCAGTAACGTTACAGAGGCGATCAATTTTGAGAATATTGAACTCGATCTCTGGCTCGGCTCCGGAGGCTCGATCAATGCGGCAGGTGCGTCTTCGGCGTTAACCTTCAACGTTCGTTACGCCGGCTCAAACATGAGCTACACTGGCGGTAGTGGAGGTGATCGGTTCGCTAACGGCACCAGCGGCGGCACTGCGGGCGGGATCACCACCATGACCGGTGGCGCGGGAGCCGATATCTATTACTACACCCATTTCGGCACAAATTTCGATAAAGACCTAATTGCCGATCTTGCTATCGAGGACCGCATCGATCTGAGCGGTGTCGGCCTGTTCAATCCGGCGAACCCAGCGCGCTTCATCGGCGGGGCGGCGTTCACGCGTGTCGTTAATCAGGTGCGTTATGAAAAATCAGGCGCGACCACGCTGCTTCAAGTAGATGCCAACGGCGACAGCGTGGCCGACGCGACGCTGACGATTGCCAATGGCGCATTCGATCTCAGGGAAACTGCTGCGGGGTCCAGCGTCTTGGCCATCAACCAAACGCCCGTGATCAGCAGCAACGGCGGCAGTGCGACAGCGACCCGTTCGCTGGCGGAGAACACGACCGCCGTGACCACAGTGCTGGCCGCCGATCCCGATGCGGGCACGACGTTGACCTATGCGATCAGCGGCGGCGCGGATGCGGCGCGGTTTCAGATCGATGCGGCGAGCGGTGCGCTGGCGTTTATCGCGGCACCGAACTTCGAGGCTCCGACCGACGCGGGCGCGAACAACGTTTACGATGTGATCGTCAGCGCCAGCGACGGCACCTTGACCGATACGCAGGCGATTGCGGTGACGGTGACCAATGCCAACGAAGCGCCGGTCTTCGGCAGCGAGTTTCTGGTGAATACGCAGACGGCCAGCGGACAGGGCAATCCGGAGATCACGGGGCTTGCCAACGGCGATTTTGTGGTCACGTGGTATGATTTGAGCGGCACACTGGGCGACAGCAGCGTTGGCAGCATCAAGGCGCAAATGTTTCGCGCCGATGGCACCAAGGCGGGCACAGAATTCCTCGTCAACACCCAGGCGGCGGGCCGGCAGATGTCTCCCGCGGTCGCGAGCCTTGTGGGCGGCGGCTTCGTTGTCACGTGGACAGACTCAAGCCGCACGCTGGGGGACAGCGACGGTGAGAGCGTCAAGGCGCAAGTGTTCGGCGCAGATGGAAGCAAAATCGGAACCGAGTTCCTGGTCAACACCCAGACGGCGAGCCATCAGGTCTCGTCGGCAATCGGGCGCCTTGCAGGTGGTGGCTTCGTGATCACCTGGAATGACTATAGCGGTACGCTGGGCGATAGCAGCGAAGGAAGCATCAAGGCGCAGGTCTATGGCGCAAATGGCAGCAAGGTAGGCAGCGAGTTTCTGGTCAACACCCAGACGGCGTCGCTTCAGCTCGTCCCTCGGATCGCGGGGCTGGCGAACGGCGGCTTTGTGATCACGTGGCAAGACTTCAGCGGAACGCAGCCCGACCCCGACTTTGGCGGCATCAGGGCGCAAGTTTTCAGCGCGAATGGCACGAAGACGGGATCGGAGTTTCTGGTCAACACGCTAACGGCGCTGGGGCAATACAACCCGTCAATCACCAGCCTTGCCAATGGCAGCTTCGTTATCTCGTGGTACGAGAGGGCCGTCTTACCCCCTAGCGGCGAAGCCATTGTCAAAGCGCAATTGTATGCCGCAAGCGGGACCAAAATCGGGCCCGAGTTTATGGTGAACACCCAGACCGGGGTCTATCAGGTTTGGTCGAAAGTCGCGGGCCTTACGAACGGCGGCTTCGTGGTGACGTGGACGGACGGAAGCGGCACGTTGGGCGATCGCACCGGCCTGAGCGTCAAGGCGCAAGCGTTCGGCGCAGACGGCACCAAGGTGGGAACCGAGTTTCTGGTCAACACCCAGACGGCGGGCGATCAGCAATCTGCGACCGTCGCGGCCCTTGCGAACGGCGGCTTCGCGGTGACCTGGACCGACGCGAGCGGCACGCTGGGCGACAGCAGCGGCACCAGCATCAAGGCGCAGGTTTTCGCCATCGGCAACCCGGCGGGCACACCCGTATCCATCAGCGATGGCGGCGGCGCGACCGTGTCTCGCTCGATTGCGGAGAACGCCGCCGCGGTGACCACGGTGCAGGCATTCGATCCCGATGCCGCGACGACGCTGACTTACGCGATCAGCGGCGGCGCGGATGCAGCGCAGTTTCAGATCAACGCGGCGACTGGCGCGCTGGCATTCATTGCCCCGGCGGACTTCGAGGCTCCGGGCGATGCGGGTGCCAACAATGTCTACGACGTGATCGTGAGCGCCAGCGACGGCACGCTGACCGGCACGCAGACGCTGGCCGTGACCGTGACCAATGTCGCCGAAGCACCGGTGATCAGCAGCGATGGCGGGGGGGCGACGGCATCCCGCGCGGTTGCGGAGAACACCGCCGCCGTCACGGCGGTGCGGGCCACTGATCCCGATGCGGGTGCCAGGCTGACGTATTCGATAACCGGCGGGGCGGATTCGGGGTGGTTTCAGATCGACCCGGCGACGGGCGCGCTTTCGTTCTTCACGGCACTCGACTTCGAGTTTCCGGCCGATGTCGGCGCGAACAACGTTTACGATGTGATCGTGAGCGTGAGCGATGGCACCTTGACCGACACGCAGGCGCTTGCGGTGACGCTGACCAACGCCAACGAGGCGCCGGTGATCAGCAGCGACGGCGGCGGCGCGACAGCGTTCCGCTTGCTTGCCGAAAACACCGCAACCGTGACCAGCGTGATTGCCAGCGATCCCGATGCGGGCACCGTGCTGACTTATGCGATCAGCGGCGGGGCGGATGCGGCGCGGTTTCAGATCAATGCGGCGACTGGCGCGCTCTCGTTCCGGTCGGCACCGAACTTCGAGGCTCCGGGCGATGTCGGCGCGGACAATTTCTATGACGTGATCGTTCGTGCCAGCGACGGAGCGCTGGTTGTTACGCAGGCCCTCACCGTGCTGGTATCCAACGTCAACGAGGCCCCGGCGATCAGCAGCAACGGCGGCGGTGCGACCGCGGCCCGTTCGGTGGCGGAGAACACGACTGCCGTGACCACGGTGCTGGCCGCCGATCCCGATGCGGGCACGTCGCCGGCCTATGCGATCAGCGGCGGGGCCGATGCGGCGCGGTTTCAGATCAATGCGGCGACAGGTGCGCTTTCGTTCCGGACGGCACCGAACTTCGAGGCTCCGGGCGATGCGGGCGCGAACAACGTCTACGATGTGATCGTCAGTGCCAGCGACGGCATCTTTACGGACACGCAGGCGATTGCGGTGACAGTGACGGATGTGGCCGAAATCATCAGGGGCGTGCGCAACGATTTCAACGGCGACGGACGCAGCGATGTGCTCTGGCGCAATGCCAATGGGCAGCTTTCGAGCTGGCTCGGCACGGCCAATGGCGGGCTGCAGGACAACGGCGCGGTGGTCAATCAGTTCGTTCCGACTTCATGGCGGATACAGGGGACCGCCGATTTCAACGGTGATGGGCGCAGCGATGTGCTGTGGCGCAATGTGAACGGCCAGCTTTCGAGCTGGCTGGGCACGGCCAATGGCGGCCTCCAGGACAACGGCAATGTGGTCAACCAGTTCGTGCCGCTCGACTGGAAGATCGCAGGCACGGGCGATTTCAACGGCGACGGGCGCAGCGATATCTTGTGGCGCAACGACAACGGGCGGCTGAGCCAGTGGCTGGGGACCGCGAACGGCGGGCTTTCGGATAACTTTGCCAACGTCAACGCGTTCGTGCCGGTCTCGTGGAATGTGGCGGAAGTCGCGGATTTCAACGGCGACGGCCGCGCCGATGTTTTGTGGCGCAACAACAGCGGGCAGCTTAGCCAGTGGCTCGGCACCGCGAGCGGGGCGCTGACTGATAATGGCGCGCTGGTCAATCAGTTCGTGCCGAATGCGTGGAAGATCCAGGATGCCGCCGATTTCAACGGCGATGGCTTTGCCGATGTGCTGTGGCGCAACGACAACGGGCAGCTCAGCCAATGGCTGGGCAGCGCGTCGGGGCGGTTGATCGATAACGGCGCGGTGGTGAACCAGTTCGTGCCGAATGCGTGGAAGATCGCCGGGACGGGCGACTTCAACGGCGATGGCCGCGCGGATATCCTGTGGCGCAACGACAATGGCCAGCTCAGTGAATGGCTGGGCAATGCCAACGGCGGGTTTGCCGACAACGGCGGCGTGGTGAATCAGTTCGTGCCGAACGCGTGGACCATCCATATCGAGGATTATCAGGCGATCTAAGGGGCGACCGTCCCCGCTTCGATCTCGGCGATGGCGGCGGGCAGGTCGGCGACGCTGTCGATGACGAGATGCGCGCCTGCGGCCAGCAAGGCGGCGCGCGCCTTGCCGAGGCGGGCTTCGCGATCCTGCGGCGGCAGCGCGGCGAGCGCGGCGGCATCCAGCCCGACGCCGTTGCCCGAGGCGGCGACGCCCACGGCCCAGGTGCCGGCATTGCGCGCCTCGGCGATGCCGATGGGGGCGTCGTCGACTTTGACGCAGGCGGCGGCGGGCCACACGCCGAGTTCGGCCATGATCTTCCACAGCATCAGCGGCGCGGGGCGGCCCTCGGCGGTTTCGCCCGCGCACACGATCATGTCGGGCACATAGCCCTGCGCCGCTGCCAGGGGCACGATCGCGTCCATCATCGCGCGGGTATAGCCGGTGTTCGAGCCGATTTTCAGGCCGCGCGTGCGCGCCCAGCGCATGGTTTCGAGCGCGCCGGGGATGAGGCCCGCGCATTCCGCCGCCGCCGCGATCATCAGCGGGCCGGCCGCGTCGTGGAGCCGGTCGATGTCCGCGCCGGTCGCCGCGCGGCCATGGCGGGCCTGCCACTGCGCGGCGATGGCGGGCATGGCGAGCAGCGCGGCGATGTGGGCGTGCTTGGCCTTGCCCATATCGGCGCGCACTTCGGCCTCGCTGGCGGCGATGCCCTGCGCGCGCAGCACCTCTTGCAAGGCGCGCACCGGGGCGCGGCAGCCGAAATCGACCATGGTCCCCGCCCAATCGAACACGATAGCTTGGATGCGATGCACCATGGTCAGATCTCCCTTATCCATAGAGATCGGCGATCACGTCTTCGGCGATGGCGAAGCTGGTCGAGGCGCCCGAGCCGCTGGTGACGATGACGAGCCGTACGCCGGGCTCTGGCGCTTCGATCAGGCATTGCTCGCGCCCGGCGGCATAGGTGCCGGTCCAGCGTTCGAGCACGGCGGGGGCGGGGCCGAGCACGGTCGCAAATTCACCGAGGATCAGCCGGTCGACCGCGTCGCTGGCAAAGGGCGGCGGGGTGGCGGCGTAGTGGTGGCTGTCGCCGACGACGAGCGAGCCGTCGGCGCTTTGGACGACGATCAGGTGGATGCCGTGCGCCAGATGATCGGGCTGTTCGGTTTGCAGGCGCGCGGCGACGGCGGCGCTTTGCGGCAGATCGGCATAGCCGAGATAGCGCACGAGGCTGAGATCGGACATGACCGCGCCGGGCAGGCGGTAGCCCGGATCGGCCAGCCGCAGCATCTGGAGCTGGCAGCGCGCCAGACCATGCCGCGCGATCAGATCGGGATAGAGCGTGGTGAAATCATCGCCCGGGCAGACGATAATGGTCTCCGCCGCGATCTCGCCGCCGGTCGTGGTCACCCGGCCCTCGCGCACGGCGGTTACGCTGAGGCCGCGCCGGAATGCGACCTGCCAGCGCTGCTCGAGCCACTGGGCGAGCAAGGGGATGGCCTCGCGCGATTCGACGCGCAAGTCGTGCGGGCTCCACAATCCGCCCTCGGCCGGGGGAGCGCAGGGCAGGCGCTGCGCGACCTCGGCGGCGGAAAGCCGGGTGCAGCCGGTGCCCATTTCGGTTGCGAGGAAAGCATCGAGCACGGCGGCGGCATCGTGGTGCCGGGCGACCATGAGCAGCCCGCGATGCACCACCGCGATCCCGGCCTCGGCGGCGATTTCGGACCAGATCCGGCTGGTGCGCATGGCCCGCTGCCAGACCAGCCCGCGCGCCTGCCCGGTGACAGTGACAAAGCCGAAATTGCGGATCGAAGCGCCATTGGCCTGCGCATCGCGGTCGATCACCAGAACCCGCTTGCCCCGCCGCGCTGCCGCGAGCGCATGGGCAAGGCCGACAATCCCGGCCCCGACAATTGCGACATCGTAGGCGTTGCGGCGCATTGATTGGTCCCCATGGCGAAGCGCAGGCCCTGCTGACATGTGTCTGCCAGCAGCTGGTCACGATCCGATGACGCCCATGCCAGCCCCTCGGTTCATGTACATTCTATTCCGCGCCGGAAGCAACGGTCCCGCCATAATGGCACTAACTTCTGCTGCCTTCCGCCACGCTGCCCGATCCATGCGCACCTGATGGGCATTAAATTGATCTCCGCGCGCGCAGTCTTGCAAATATTATCTATACGCATCGCAAATAATTATCAGAAAACAATAGCATAGACAGACGAACAAGCTCCTTGAAAACATGTCATACGCTTGCAATGCTTTTTGCCCAGCGTAGGGTTAACGTAGTTTAACGTAAGTAATTGATTCGGAGATTAATGTGGCAGTTATCCCTGGTGGTCCAAACAACGATACCCTCTCTGGCTCGAGTGCCAACGATGAGTTCACTGGCTTTGCCGGGAATGACATTTTTGCATTCCCGACGCGCGGTTTCGGCCGGGACGTAATCACTGATTTCACGCAGGGTCAGGACCGAATCGATCTGTCGGCTTTAGGCATTGCCGATTTTGCGACACTCACACCGTTTATCACGCAAAGCCTCGGCAACAGTATTATTTCCTTTTTTGTAAACGATTTCTCGAACGGTGTAAATGAGACAATAACAATCAATGGGATCACAAATAGCCAATTGACTGCCAATGATTTTATATTCAATACGTCCACGACGACAATCAATATTTCTGGAACTAATGGCAATGACCTTTTGTTCGGGGGCAACGGAAACGATACCCTTGATGGCGGTTCTCGCAATGACACACTAACTGGTGGCGCTGGCAATGACACTCTCATTGGCGGCGAAGATAATGATACTCTTGTCGGGGGTGCTGGAAGGGATATCTTCGCGTATACGTTCCGTGGCTCAGGACGTGATGTAATCACTGATTTTAGGCAGGGTGAAGACCGGATCGATCTATCCGTTTTTGGTATTGCTGATCTGGCGACCCTGCTGCCATTTATTACGCAAAGCCTCGGTAACACCGTGATTTCCCTTTTTGTCAACGATTTCTCAAACGGTGTAAACGAAACGATAACAATCAATGGGATATCCAACAATCAACTGGCTGCAAGCGATTTTATCTTCAATACATCGACAACGGCGATCAATATTTCTGGAACGAATGGCAATGACCTTTTGTTCGGAGGCAATGGAAACGACACCCTTGATGGCGGCTCCCGCAATGACACACTGACCGGCGGCGCTGGCAATGACACTCTCGTTGGTGGCGAAGATAATGATACTCTTGTCGGTGGTGTAGGAAGGGATATCTTCGCGTACACCTTCCGTGGCTCTGGACGTGATGTAATTACTGACTTTAGGCAGGGCGAAGACCGGATTGATCTATCCGCTCTTGGCGTTGCTGATTTGGCGACCCTTTTGCCGTTTATTACTCAAAGCCTCGGCAACACCGTGATTTCCTTTTTTGTCAATGATTTTTCAAATGGCATAAACGAAACAATAACAATCAACGGGGTTGCTAACAGCCAACTGATCGCCAGTGATTTCATATTCAATACATCGATGGCGACGATCAATATTTCGGGAACAAATGGTAATGACCTTTTGTTTGGAGGCAACGGAAACGACACTCTCGATGGCGGTTCCCGCAATGACACACTGACCGGTGGCGCAGGCAACGACACGCTGATCGGCGGAAACGGCGACGACGCGCTGATAGGCGGCGTCGGGAACGATACGCTCTATGGCGGAACCGGCGCGGACAGATTGACTGGCGGCACTGGCGCTGACACCTTTGCAGGAACCGCGGCGGAATTGAATGGCGACACGATTACCGATCTTGGCATCGGCGATCGTATCACGTTTCTGGGTGCCAGCCTGACCGGAAGCACGCCATTTGCTGCGTCGTTGAGCGGCAGCACGCTGACTTTCACGGGGGGAACGCTCACGCTGCAGAACCTGCCCGTCGGCGCGCGGTTATCGGTTATCACCAACACGATCGATAATGGGGTCGATATCTCGGTGCAGCGCGAGGCCGTGCGCAACGATTTCAACGGGGATGGGCGCAGCGATGTGCTGTGGCGCAATGCCAATGGGCAGCTTTCGAGCTGGCTGGGGACGGCCAATGGCGGGCTGCAGGACAATGGCGCTGTGGTCAATCAGTTTGTGCCGACCTCTTGGCGGATTCAGGGGACGGCGGATTTCAACGGTGATGGGCGCAGCGATGTGCTGTGGCGCAATGTGAACGGCCAGCTTTCGAGCTGGCTGGGCACGGCCAATGGCGGCCTCCAGGACAACGGCAATGTGGTCAACCAGTTCGTGCCGCTCGACTGGAAGATCGCAGGCACGGGCGATTTCAACGGCGACGGGCGCAGCGATATCTTGTGGCGCAACGACAACGGGCGGCTGAGCCAGTGGCTGGGGACCGCGAACGGCGGGCTTTCGGATAACTTTGCCAACGTCAACGCGTTCGTGCCGGTCTCGTGGAATGTGGCGGAAGTCGCGGATTTCAACGGCGACGGCCGCGCCGATGTTTTGTGGCGCAACAACAGCGGGCAGCTTAGCCAGTGGCTCGGCACCGCGAGCGGGGCGCTGACTGATAATGGCGCGCTGGTCAATCAGTTCGTGCCGAATGCGTGGAAGATCCAGGATGCCGCCGATTTCAACGGCGATGGCTTTGCCGATGTGCTGTGGCGCAACGACAACGGGCAGCTCAGCCAATGGCTGGGCAGCGCGTCGGGGCGGTTGATCGATAACGGCGCGGTGGTGAACCAGTTCGTGCCGAATGCGTGGAAGATCGCCGGGACGGGCGACTTCAACGGCGATGGCCGCGCGGATATCCTGTGGCGCAACGACAATGGCCAGCTCAGTGAATGGCTGGGCAATGCCAACGGCGGGTTTGCCGACAACGGCGGCGTGGTGAATCAGTTCGTGCCGAACGCGTGGACCATCCATATCGAGGATTATCAGGCGATTTGAGGCTTGATCGGCGGCGTTCTGCGGTCTTTGCGGGGGCAGCGCACCCCCACCCGGCCTCCCCCGAACGGGGGAGGAGAAGGAAAGCAGGCCTCCCCCGAACGGGGGAGGAGAAGGAAAGCAGGCCTCCCCCGAACGGGGGACGGGAAGGAATGCCAGCCTTTCCCCCGAACGGAGGAGCAGGGGCAGCGCTGCGGCCTAAATGCCAAACGCCAAAAGGCCCGGCGATCGGGGGAGGATCGCCGGGCCAGTGGGTGCCTGGTGGAGTTCAGGCGGGGGGAACGCTTCGCCGATTAGCGCAGCAGCGACAGCACGTTCTGCTGGCTCTGGTTGGCCTGGGCAATCATCGCGGTCGAGGCCTGGCTCAGGATCTGGGCTTTGGCCATCGCGGTGGTTTCCGACGAGTAGTCCGTGTCCTGAATGCGCGAACGCGCGTCGGACAGGTTGGTGATGTTGTCGTTGAGGTTGTTGACGGCCGATTCCAGACGGTTCTGGCCGGCACCGAGCGTTGCACGGGTCGAGTTGACGTTGGCGAGCGCATCGTCGACGTTGTCGATCGTGGTCGAAGCCGCCGTGGCCGACGAAACGTCGAGCGCCTGGGTGGCCGCTGCCGCGTCATAAGCCGTCAGCGTGCCGCCAAACAGCTTGGTGCCGTCGAACGCCTTGCTGACGATATCGACCGTGTCGGCGGTGTTCGCGCCGGTCTGGATCGCGAACGTGGCGTCATCCGAACCGTCAACCGCCGGCGCCGCGCCGACCACCGCGAACACGGCGTTGCCGTTGAACTTGGTGTTGTTGAGCACGTCCGAGATCTGGGCGTTGAGGTTGCCGACTTCCGATTGCATCGCGTCGCGGTCGGTCTGCTGATAGGTGGCCGACTTCGACTGCACGGCGAGCTCACGAACGCGCTGCAGCATGTTGGTCACTTCGTTGAGCGCGCCTTCAGCGGTCTGCGCCAGCGAGATACCGTCGTTGGCGTTGCGCACGCCCTGGCTCATGCCCTTGATCTGCGAGGTCATCGTGGTGGCGATGGCCAGACCAGCCGCGTCGTCCTTGGCGCCGTTGATGCGCTTGCCGGTCGCAAGACGCTCCATGGCCATGCCGGCCATTTTCGCTGCCGAGTTCGAAGAATTCGTCGCCTTGATTGCACTGATGTTGGTATTGATAACTGCCATGATACGTCTCCGTTGAGATGTTATTCCCGTTGGATGCCGGCCATGAAGCGACGCGGCTACCGGGGCAAAGAGCGGCAGAAGCTTGCCGGTTTTAAGGGGGGGTGCGGCACGGCTCTGCCGCCTCTGCGTATTTTCACTTAGCATTTGCGCGGGGGTTAAAGTTTCGCACGGCTTGACGTTTTCGCGCGAAAAAGCGGCAGACAGCGTGGTTAAGCCGGGACTCACACATATGAATCGCGATTACAGTGGATTGGCAGTTACCGGGGCGGCGACAACGACGCATGCCGGGCTTGTGGCGCGCGCCGCGACAATTTTGCGCAGCACCAACGGGTCTGGCGCGCCGGGCGGGGCGATCGAATTGCGCGGGAGCGACGATCCGGCGAGCCCCGGGGTCTTTGCCCGGACGGTCATTCTGGAACGCGGCGGTGCCTGCGCGATCGAGCGCGGCGCGGGCGGGCGCCATACTTTGCGCTATGCCGACGCGGCGGGCGAGGCGGCGCTGGCCGCGCTGCTGGCCTGCGCCGCGCCGGCGGGCAGCCCGGTTGCCGCCGATCCTGAAAGCCTCTCGGTCCTTGCGCTGGCGCAGCGGCTGGCCGCGAGCGACATTCCGGTGCTGATCAACGGGCCGACCGGCACCGGCAAGGAAGTGCTCAGCCGGTTCATCCACGATCGTTCGGCGCGCAGCGCCAAGCCGTTCATCGCGATCAATTGCGCGGCGATGCCCGAAACCATGCTCGAGGCCATGCTGTTCGGCCACCAGAAAGGCGCGTTTACCGGGGCCAACGCGGCCGCCGAGGGATTTTTCCGCGCCGCGCACGGCGGCACGCTGCTGCTCGATGAAATCGCCGAAATGCCGATCAGCCTGCAGGCCAAGCTGCTGCGCGCGCTGCAGGAAGGCGAAGTGGTGCCGATCGGCGCGACCCAGGCGATCAAGGTCGATGTGCGGGTGATCGCCTGCGCCAACCGCGATCTGCCGCTCGAAGTGCAGGAAGGCCGGTTTCGCGCCGACCTTTATTACCGGCTCAATGTGTTCCCGCTGTCGCTGAGCGCGCTGTGCGAGCGGCGCGGCGATATTGCCCCGCTCGCCTTTGCGATGATGCTGCGCCATGTGCCGCAGGGCAGGGCGGTGCCGTGGATCGGCGATGCCGCGCTGGCGATGCTGGAAACGCATCCCTGGCCGGGCAATGTCCGCGAGCTGGAGAACGTGGTGCGCCGCGCCTTGTTGCTGGCGGGCGATGCGGCCGAAATCGGGGTGCAGCACATCGTGTTCGATCAGCCGGTGCGCGTGGCGGGCGAGCGCCCTGCGGCGCAGCCCGGCCCCGAGCACAATGCCTCGCTCTCCAACATCGTGCAGCTTTCCGAAGCGCGCGCGATCCTCGCCACGCTCGATGCCTGCGGCGGAAACCGCGTGGCGGCGGCGCGCAAGCTGGGCATTTCGGAGCGCACCTTGCGCTATCGCCTCGCCGGATTTCGTGATGCCGGGATCGCGGTGGCCGGAGGACGGCGATGAGCAGCATCGGGGGAATTGGCGGCGCAGGGGGGCTCCAGCAGATCCTCGCGCTGCGCCAGCAGATTATCGATCGCTCGCAGTTGCTCCAGCAAGTGCGCAAGCCCGATGCGGCGCCTGCGGCACCCACCGAGAGCCCGGGCGGCGGCTTCGGCGGCGCGCTCAAGTCCGCGCTCGACAGCGTGAACGAGACGCAGACGCGCGCGGCGGCGCTGAGCGAAGGCTATGACAAGGGCGAGGTGACCGACATCGCCAAAGTGATGCTGGCGCGCCAGGAATCGGGCGTGGCGTTCGAGGCCACGCTGCAAGTGCGCAACAAGCTGCTTTCGGCCTATCAAGACATCATGCGGATGGGGGTCTGATAAATGGCTGATCTTCTTCCGGTGGAACAGGGCGCGCGCTCTGTTCTGGCGCCGCTGACCGATCCGGCGGGGGGCAGCATGCCCGCGCGCCTGGCGGGGTTTCTGGGTCAGAGCGCGATCCGCCGCACTTTGCCGTGGTTCGGCGGGGTCGCGGCGGCGGGGCTTACCGGCATGTTGTGGCTGGCAATGGCTCCCGCGCCGCAGCGCGTGCTCTATACCGAGCTTTCCGACAGCGAGCGCGCGCAAGTGGCCGCCGCGCTCGACAAGTCCTCGATCGCCTACAGTATCGACAACAGCACCGGCGCGGTGACCGTGGGCGAGAACGATCTCTACAAGGCGCGCATGGTGGCGGCGACCAACGGCGCGCTGGCCACCCCCGAAACCGGCGAACAGATGATCGACAAGCTGCCGATGGGCGCGAGCCGCACGGTCGAGGGCGAGCGATTGCAATCGGCGCGCGAACGCGAACTGGAGCTGACGATCATGGAGATCGACGGCGTGGAGGCGGTGCGCGTGCATCTGGCCGAGCCCGAAAAATCGGTGTTCGTGCGCGAAAACGTGCCGCCGACCGCCTCGGTCATGGTCAAGCTGGCGCGCGGACGCCAGCTGGCTGACAGCCAGGTCAATGCCATTGTCAATCTGGTCGCCGGATCGGTGACCGGGCTGTCGCTCGATGCGGTCAAAGTGATCGACCAGCATGGCCGCCTGCTGGCGATGTCGAAATCGGGCGAGGTCGACCGGTTCGATCTGCAGGGCCGGATGGAGGAAAAGCTGCGCAGCCAGGTCTCCGCGCTGCTGGTGCCGATGCTGGGCGAGGGCAAATTCTCGAGCGAGATCCAGGTCGAGCTCGATATGGATCAGATGACCTCGGCGCGCGAGAGCTATGACAAGAACGGCGTGGTCCGTTCGGAAACCCAGTCGGCCAGCCAGGTGCCGGGCGCGGCGGGCGCAACAGGCGTGCCCGGCGTGCTGTCCAACACCCCGCCGCCGCAGACCACCGCGCAGCCCGGAGCGCCGGGCGCAGCGGCGGCTCCGGGGGCGGCGCCGGCCGCCAATGGCAGCGAATCGACCTCCTCGCGCAATTACGAGCTGGGCCGCGAAGTGGCGGTGACCAATGCGGCGCCGGGCAAGATCCGGCGGCTGTCGGTCGCGGTTGCGCTGAGCGCGGAAAGCATGGCCAAGGCCAAGCCTGCCGAGATCGAGCAGATCAAGCAGCTGATCTCCGCTGCGGTCGGCGCCGATCCGGCGCGGGGCGATCAGGTGGCGGTGGTGGTGCGCAAGTTCCAGCCCGATGTGATCGCGCTCCCCGCGTTCTGGGAAACGCCGTGGTTTGCGACCATCGTGCGCAACGCGGTGGCGCTGCTGGCGGTTCTGCTCACGCTGCTGCTGGGCGTTCGCCCGCTGATCAAGGCGCTGAAGCCCGATGCTGCGGGCGCGGCCAAGGCCAAAAAAGGCAAGAAGGGCAAAAGCGCAGCGGGCGAGGATGACGACGAGGCCGATGCCGATGCCGATGACGACAGCGGCGCGGCGGACGGCGTTGCGGCGGCGGGGGCAAGGGCCGATCCGCGCCTTGCCGCGCCGCTCACCGATCCGCTTACCGGCCAGATCGATCCCGAAGTGCTGAACATCAGAGTGGGCCTTGCCAAGCGCATGGTGGTTGATCAGCCCGAGAGCGCGGTCGCCGCGCTGCGCCAGATGATCAACGAACCCGCAGCGGAGCCCGCAGCATGAACGCAATGACCGCCGCCTCCACCGTGACCAGCGACCCCGATCACGCCGCTGTCGTGGTGATGCTGCTCGATGACCAACAGGCCGCCCGCCTGCTTTCGCAGCTGGACCCCGGCGAATTGCGGCTGCTGGGCGAGAAAATGTGCGCGCTGGGCGAGATCAGCCCCGAGGATATCGCGCGCGCGATTGCCCGCTTTGTCGAACGCACCGAAAAGCTTGGCCTCAGCGGGCACGACCGGGTGGGGCAGGTTCGCCATCTGATGACGAGTGCGGTGGGCGAGCTCAAGGCCGAAAGCCTGATGCAGCGCATCGCGCCCGAGGAATCGGGCAAGACCTCCGCGCTCGATCTGGCGCGCTGGCTGACTCCGCAAGTTCTGGTGCCGATGGTGCAGGGCGAGCATCCGCAGACATTGGCGGTGCTTCTGGTGCAGCTCGATCCCGAAGTGGCCGCCGCCGTGCTCCATGCGCTGCCCGATGCCAGCCAGTCCCAAGTGGTGCAGCGCATCGCCACCCTGGGGCCGGTCGCGCCCGAGGCGCTGGTCATGCTCGAGGATCTGATCGCGCGCCGGATCGGCGAATGCCACGGCAATGCCGCACTTACTATGGGCGGCCCGCGCGAGGCCGCCGATATCATCAACGCGTCGGTCCGCGCGGTCGAGAAACGCGTGATGCCCGAAATTGCCCGCGCCGACAAAGCGCTGGCGAAAGCCATCGAAAACGAGATGTTCAAGTTCGAGCATGTCTTTGCGCTCGACGACAAATCGATGGGCGCGCTGCTGCGCGAAGTGGACAGCGACACGCTCATCGCCGCGCTCAAGGGCATTGGCGCGCCCGACCGCGAATGCTTCCTGCGCTCGATGTCGAGCCGCGCCGCCGAAGGCGTGCGCGACGAGATCGAGGCGCGCGGTCGGATGAAGATGGCCGAAGTGGTCGAAGCGCAGAAAGCCGTGATCGCGGCCGCACGCCGCCTCGCCGCCGAAGGGGTGATCGTGTTCGGCGCCGGCGACGATGATTATGTCTGATGAGGCAGGCGCGCTGCCCGATGGCGGACGTGCCCTGAAGCTCACCGCGCTGGGCGGGGGGAGCGGCGCGTTCATGCGCGATGTCCGCTTTGGCGGCCGTGCTGCGATTGCCGCGCCCCCTCCCGAGCCCGAACCCGAACCGGTCGATCCGCTCGAGGAAGCGTTTGCGCTGGGTTACGCCCAGGGCGCGCAGGATGCGGGCGATGCCGCCGCTGCCGCGCGCGCCGCCGAAGACGCAGGCCGCAGCCACATCGAACTGGCGCTCGGCCAGATGGACGCCGCGCAATTGCGCGAGCTGGAGCAAAGGTTGCGCCAGACGGTGCTGGCGCTTTGCGAGACCGTGATCGGCGACGTGGCGCTCGATCCCGCCGCGCTCACCGCGCGGATCGGGATTGCCGCGGCCATGCTGGCGCGCGCGGCGGACGAGCGCGTGATCCGGCTGCATCCCGAAGATCTGGCGCTGGTCGGCGCGTTCCTGCCCGAAGATTGGCACTTCGAGCCCGATTCCGCGCTCGAGCGCGGCGCTCTGCGCGTCGAGGGCGCGGCGGGCGGGGTCGAGGATGGCCCGGCGCTGTGGCGCGCCGCGCTCGAAGACGCGCTGGCGCAATGCTGAGCCCCGCCTTTGCCGTTCTGGGGCAACTGGCCGAAGCGCGGCCCGAATTCGGCCCGCGCCGCTATGGCCTGGTCAGCGCCTGCGATGGCGGGCTGCTCGAAGTGACCGGACTGTCGCTGCCGATCGGCGCGCAATGCCAGATCGCGCACGGCGCGGGCACGCTGGCCGCCGAGGCGATCGGCTTTCGCAACGGCCGCACATTGATGATGCTGCTCGGCGATCCGGTGCTGCTGCGCCCCGGCGCGCGCGTGCGCGGCCATGGGCGGCCCGGCTTGCTGCCGGTGGGCGAGGCGTTTCTGGGCCGCGCGGTCGATGGCGAGGGCAAGCCGATCGATGGCGGCGGCCCGATCGCCACGCGCCGCGAATGGCCCGCAGGCGGCATCCGCACCGGCGCGCTCGATCGCTCGCCGGTGCGCCATAGCTTCGATGTCGGGGTGCGCGCGCTCAATGCGCTGACCACGTTCGGCGTGGGCCAGCGGATCGGAGTGATCGCGGGCTCGGGCGTGGGCAAATCGGTGCTGCTCGACATGATCGCGCACGGGGCCGAGGCCGATATCGTGATCGTCGCCCTGATCGGCGAGCGCGCGCGCGAGGTTTCGGACTTTGTCGAGCGGCACATGCACGGGCCCAAGCGCGCGCGCAGCGTGGTCGTGGCGGTGCCGGCGGACCATGCGCCGAACTTGCGCATTCGCGGCGCGATGCTGGCGACCAGCATGGCCGAATATTTCCGCGCGCAGGGCCACCAGGTCTTGCTGATCATGGACAGCCTCACCCGCGTGGCGCATGCCGGGCGCGAAATCGCGCTGCTGCTGGGCGAGCCCGGCGCGGCGCGCGGCTATCCGCCTTCCTCGCTCGCCACGATCACCAAACTGGTCGAGCGCGCGGGCAATTCGGCGCAAAGCGGCGGCTCGATCACCGGTCTCTACACCGTGCTCGCCGATGGCGACAATGCCGACGATCCGGTGGTCGACACCGCGCGCGCGATCCTCGATGGGCATATCGTGCTCTCGCGCGATCTGGCGCAGCGCGGGCAATATCCCGCGATCGACATCGCCGCCTCCCTGAGCCGGGTGATGAACGATATCGTGACGCCGCAGCACCAGGTGCTCGCGCGCCAGTTTCGCGCGATGATCGCGAGCTACGAGGCGAACCGCGATCTGGTGCTCATGGGGGCATACCGCGCCGGGGCCGATCCGGCGCTCGACCGCGCGATCACCATGCAGGCCGAGCTTACCGCTTTCCTCTGCCAGCCGCAGCGCGAGACAGTGCCGCTGGATGAAAGCATCGCCGCGCTTGAAACGCTGCTCGGCGGATGAAAGCCGAACGCGCGCGGCTGGCGCGGCTGAAGCGGCTCGAGCGCATCCGCGATATCACCCGCCAGACCGCGCTGGCCGAAGCAGGCCGCGCCGAAGGCACCTTGGCGCAGCTCGAAGCGCTGGGCGCACGCACCACCGATCTGGCGGCGGAATACGCCGCGCGGCGCGATGCCGGCGATGCGGCGGGATTGCAGGACTTGCACCGGTTTGTCAGCGGGCTGGGCCGGATCGCGGTCAGCACCGCGCAGGACACCGCGCGCGCGCGCGATCTGGCCGATGCGCGCGCCGCCGAAGCCGCGCTGGCCGAGCAGCGCCGCGCGGCGGTCGAAGAGCGCGTGACCGCGCAGGCGCAGAAGATCGCCAGCAAGATTGCGGGCGCAAGCGACGCCGCTGCACCCCGGGGCAATAAGATGGGCGCGGGCAAACTTGGCACGGGTCTTGAATAAGAGCCTGCAACACTTGCTTTCAAGGACGCGCCAAGCCGATGATCGAGTTTTCCCCGCAACCCGCGCGCCTGCATTCCGGACCTTTGGGCGGACCAACGGGCCCCGGCCAGCCTGGCTCATCGGGCGCGGAAACCCAAGGATTTGCGGCCTTTCTAGCGGATGTGGCCGAGCCCGGTTCGGCCGCCGATCCTGCCGCCGCGTCTGAACCGGAAGCCGCCCTCGCGGCTGGTCCGCGCGCGGCTTCGCCCGCCGCCGAACGTGCAGGCTTGCCGGAAGGCGGCAAGATCTTGCCGGGAGCGCAAAACGCGCTTGCCGGGACGCTTATCGCCGAGCCCGCAACCGCAGCGCCGCTGCCGGACAGCGCGCGGCTGGCCCGCCTCGGCGCGGCCGCGCCGCTCTACGCGCTGATCCGTGCCGGGGATGCGCTTGCGGACTCTGTCAAGTCGGACACATCATCGGCGGCGAGCGACGAGACCGATGCGCCGCTGAGCGACGGGGTCGGCGTGCTGGTCAGTCCGATCTTTGGCGCTTTGGCGGCGCTGCCGAGCGCTGCGGCAATCACAGCGCAAGAAGCGTCGCGGCCAGAGACGGCGAGTCCGGTCAATCCGGGCGCGGAATCAGGCGCCGCCGCATCGTCGGCGGCAGCCGCAGTGCTGGCCAATCCGCAAGGGGTTGCCCAAACCACCGGCGCGCGCCTCGCAGCGCTCGATCCGCGTGTTTTCAGCCTCAAACTGGAGCGCGAGACGGACGGTTCGCCGGCTGGCACCCGCTCTTCCGAAAGCCCGACAGTGGCATTGCCGACCGACCAGATCATCGGGCAACGGGGCCATCAGCCGTCGGCGGTGCATGCGCTTGCGGGCCTGCAAGCAAGCGTGCTGGCCGGCGGGGCAGACCGCGAAGCCCGCCCGGCCGGGTCCGCCAGCGCCCTGGCCGCGCTTACCGTCTCAGCCGAACCGGAGCAGGACGATGCCGCGCCGCTGGCCCCCGCGCTTGCTTTGAGCACCACCCTGCTGGGGGATAACCCGGCCCCTGCGGCAGCGCGCGGCGCGGCCCCGGCGGCCGAGCGGATCGATTTTGCCGCGCTGGTCGATGCGGTTGCGCGCGCCCGCGAAACCGGCGGCGGGGCGGATGTGGCAGCCTCGGTCACCCATGCCGAGTTCGGCCGCGTTTCGCTGCGCTTCCAGAGCGAGGAAAACGGGCTGGCGGTCTCGATGATGAGCCCGGACCCGGGCTTTGCCCCCGCCGTTGCCGCAGCGCGGCTGGCGGACACCGGGTTCGGCCAGAACCAACAGGGCCAGAATCAGCAAACTCAACAGAACCAGTCGCAGCAGTCTCAGGGTCAGGCGGCGGGTTCGCAAGCGGGCCAGAGCGGCGATGGCTCCGCCCAGGCGCGCGGCGGATCGTCGCAGCGCGGCGATGCCCAGCCGCAGGGCCGCAACCAGACCGGCCGGGCGGGCGAGAACCCGGGCGGAGCCGCCGCTACTGGCGATGACCTGCGCCGCGGCGCGATCTGGGCCTGAAGCATCCAGCCCTAAGCGCAGTTTTTCAAAATCAGGGAACCAAGCATGAGCGAGAAGAAAGAAAAAGACGCCAAGCCGGCCAAGAAGGGCGGCGGCATGCTGCTCAAGCTCGGCGCGGTGGCCGCGCTGCTCGCGGCGGGCGGGGGCGGCGCTTATGGGCTGGTCGCGGCCGGGATCATCGGCGGCGGCGGGCACGGCGATGCGCACGAGGACAAGAATCCCAAGCTCATTCTGAAAGGCGAGGAGGATCCCTTCGAGCCGGTTGCCGCCGAGGGACACGGCGAGGAAGGCGGCGGCGGCCACGATGTCGATGGCGAGGGCGGCAGCAAATACCGCACCGCCTATTTCAGCTTTGCCGAGGAGTTCACCTCGAACCTCAAGGAATCCTCGGCGCTGGTCCAGATGAGCATCGCCTGCTCGACCCGGCGCGATTACCGCGTGATCCTGTGGCTCAAGAAGCATGAGCTGGCGCTGCGCTCCGCCATTCTTGGCGTGCTGGCCGATACGCCCGAGGAAGACGTGCAATTGCCCGCGGGCAAGGACAAGCTGCAGAAGCGCCTGACCGCCTCGATCAACAAGGTGCTGACCACCAACGAAGGCTTTGGCGGGGTCGACGCGGTCTATTTCAAGACCTTCATCGTTCAGTGATGCGCCCGAACGAGCCGCAGTCATGAAGCCCGAACGCAAGCTGGTTGCCGCCCGGCCGCTCGCCCAGCATTGCGCGCAGCTGATCCGCGCCGCCCGCGAAACCCCCGATCCGCTGCCCGAACTGGCGCGCGCGGGGGAGCGGTTGGCGCGGATGATGCGCACCGCGCTTTCCCCGCTGCTGGGCGGCGAGGTGCCGCAAGTCGAATGCGCCGCGCCGAGCGAGATCGCGGCCGAGAATCTCGCGGTCCCCGGACTGGTCGCCTACAGCGCCTATGCGGCGGGCGAGGGCACGATCACCGTGGCCTCGTCGATTGATGCCGAAGCGGTGCTGAGCCTGCTCGACCGCGCCTTTGGCGGCCCGGGCGAAGCGCCGCGCCCGCTTCCCAAGGAGCTGCCCGTCTCGGCGCAGCTGATGGTCGAGCGGATCGAAGTGATTATGGCAGCGCAGCTGGGCGCTGCGCTCGGGCAGGGGACCGGTGCGATCTCCCCTCGTGCGCGCGATACCAATCTGGCGCAATTGCGGCCCTTTGCCGCAGGCACGCGGCTGGCGCTGCTGGAGCTCACGATTTCCGAGACCGGGCGCGGCGCGTGGCGGCTGCGCCTTGCCATCCCGATCGGCGCGATTGCCGCCTTGCTCGGGCTGGACGGCAAGCGCGGCGGGTTTCAATCCGCCGTGGGCGAACCTGCCAACCCGCACGAGGCCCCGTTCTGCGCTGTGCCGCTCCTGCTCAGCGCGGTGATCGTCGATGTCGCGATGCCGATCACGGCGGTCTCGCGGCTCGAAGTAGGGCAAGTGCTCACGGTGCCGATCGCTCGCAATGTTCCGCTGCGCATCGGCGACCTGACCATCGGCCACGGCTCGATCGGCGCGGTCGATGACCGCGTCGCCATCCAGTTCACGCAACTTTCCTGAAAATGAGGTCCTCATGACATTCCAGACCCGCGGCTTCGATTTTCTCAAGGATGTCGACGTGCGCCTCACCGTGGAGCTCGGCCGCACCGAGATGAAGCTGAAGGACGTGCTCGCGCTGACGGAGGAAAGCGTGGTCATGCTCGACCGGCTGACCGATGAGCTGCTCGATATCATGGTCAACGGCAAGCTGATTGCGCGCGGCGAAGTGGTGGCGCAGGGCGAACGCTTCGGTCTGCGCATTGTCGAGCTGATCGGCAGCGATACGTCGCGCAGCGAGGCCGGCTGATGATCTGGTATCTGCTCAAGCTGGCCATACTGCTGCCGCTGATCGGCGGCCTCGCGTGGGCCAGCCTCAAATTTGCCAAGCGCATGGAAGGCCGCTTCGGCGCGCCCGCCGGGGGCCGCTCGGTGCGGATCGTCGAAACGCAGCTGCTTTCGCCGACCTTGCGCATCGTCGTGCTTGAATTCCACGGGCGCGAGATTCTGGTCTCCGCTTCGAAGTCCGGGCTGGTCCGGCTTGCCGAAGCACCGGCGCGGGTCCGCGACCTGCCCAGCGATCCTGTGGTTTAGGCCAATGATGCAGGCTTCACACCGCATCGGCCCGATCGGAACGGTTGCGCTTGGCGTCGGGACCTTTCTGCTGGTTTTCCTGCTTTCGGGCGAAGCGGCGCATGCGGCGGCCGCACTAGCCCCTGCCGCGACCCCGCCCGCCGCCGTGCCCGGCGCGCTCGACCGCGCGTTCGGCGAACTGGCGGGCGCGCAGACCGGGGGCAGCCTCTCGCTGTCGCTCCAGCTCCTGCTGATCATGGGGCTGCTGACCATTCTGCCCAGCCTTGTGCTGATGATGACCAGCTTTACCCGCATCCTCGTGGTGCTGGCGATCCTGCGCCAGGCCATGGGCTTGCAGCAATCGCCGCCCAATCAGGTCCTGGTCGGGCTCGCGCTGTTTCTTTCGCTGTTCGTGATGGCCCCCACGCTCGACAAAGTGAATGCGCAGGCGGTTCAGCCCTATGCGGCGGGCACGATCAATGCAGAACAGGCGTTTGTGGCCGGTGGCAATGCGTTTCACACCTTCATGATGCGCCAGACGCGCGAGCATGATCTGCAGATGTTTGCCAGCATGGCCAAAGCGCCGCGCTTTGCGAAGCCCGACGATGTGCCGTTCACGATCCTGCTGCCCGCCTATGTGACAAGCGAGCTCAAGACCGCGTTCCAGATCGGGTTCATGCTGTTCCTGCCGTTTCTGGTGATCGATCTGGTGATCTCGTCGGTGTTGATGAGCCTGGGCATGATGATGATGTCGCCCACCATCGTCTCGCTGCCGTTCAAGCTGCTGCTGTTCGTGCTGGTCGATGGCTGGGCGCTGCTGATGGGCAGCCTGGCCGCGAGTTTCGGCTGATGGACGACACTTCCTCGCTGCTGGCGCTGGCCGACCGGATGCTGTGGGTCACCGCGCTGGTCGCCGCGCCGGTGCTGCTCGCCAGCCTTGCCGTGGGTCTTGCCGTGGGCCTCATCCAGGCCGCGACCTCGGTCAACGAGCAGACCTTGACCTTCGTGCCCAAGCTTGCCGTTACCGCGATCGTGCTGGTGCTGATGGGCGGGGCGATGCTCGCGCTGATCGGCGATTTCATGAAGGACGTGTTCGCGCAGATCGCGCTCACCGCGCAGTGACGGTGCGCGGCTCATGATGGCGCTCACGTTCGGCTTCGGCGCGCTCGAGACCGAATTCTGGCGCATGCTGTTCGTGATGACGCGGATCGGCGCAGCCTTGCTCGCCGCGCCGTTGTTCGGCTCCGGGCCGGTGCCGCCGCAAGTGCGCGTGAGCCTGGCCGGCGCGATCGCGGTGATGGTCTGCGCGTGGACCCCGGTCGCAGCCCCGCCCGCGCTGCTCTCGCTGCCCGGCATGCTGACGATTGCCAACGAAGCGCTGATCGGGCTTTCGCTCGGCTTTGTCCTGCAATGGTCGTTTGCCGCGCCGGTGATCGCGGCCGAGATCATCGGCGGCGCGATGGGCATGAGCATCGCCACCGCGTCCGATCCGGTCAGCGGCGGCAATTCGCCCGCGCTCGGCCAGTATTTCTCGGTGCTGCTGACAGTGCTCTTTTTCGGGCTCGGCGCGCATCTCAGCTGGCTGGCGCTGGTGATCGAAAGCTACCAAACCTTTCCGCCGGGCGCGGCCTGGCTCACCCCCGGGCGGCTGGACCTCATCACCAGCTTTGGCGCGCAGATGCTGGTGTGCGCGGTGAGCATCGCGCTGCCCGTCACGCTGCTGCTGCTGCTGGTGCAGATCATGACCGGCATCATCAGCCGCTCGGCACCCAGCCTCAATCTGTTTGCGCTGGGTCTTCCCGCCGGGGTTCTCACCGGGCTGGCCGCGCTGGTGCTCACCGCGCCGCTGCTGACCGACCGCCTGACCGATCTTTCCGCCGCCGCCGTGGGGCAGGCGCGCACGCTGCTGGTGAAGCCCGGTGGCTGACGAGTCGGGCGAGAAAACCTTTGCGCCGACAGAAAAGCGCAGACGCGACGCCGCCAAGCGCGGCGATGTGCTGCGCAGCAAGGAGCTGACCACCGCGATCGGTGTGCTGGTGGCGGCGGCATGGCTCCAGTTTGCCGGTCCCTGGCTGTTCGACGAACTGGGCAAGACGCTGCGCATCGGGCTGACGTGGGACCACGCCAGCCTTGAAAACTTTTCGCCGGACAAGATGCTGGATGCGGTGATCTGGAAGATGCTGCCCCCGGTGCTGGCGCTGGGGGGCCTGGTCATGCTGGCCTCGGTCGGCTCGCAGATCGGCCTCGGCGACGGGGCGTGGGTGCCGGACAATCTCGCGCCCAAGGCCTCGCGGCTCAATCCGATGTCGGGGCTGAAACGCATGTTCGGCCCGGCCGGCTGGATCGAGCTGGGCAAAGGGCTGGCCAAGCTCGCGCTGCTCGGCACGATCGGCTACTTTTTCCTCAAAAGTCGGCTCGATGGCCTGATCGGGCTGGGCTCGGGCAATCTCGGCGTATCGCTGCGCTATAGTTGGGACGCGCTGATCGCGCTGGTGTTCGCGCTCGGGGGGGGGCTGGCGGTGATCGCGCTGATCGATTTTCCGGTGCAATGGCTGCGCCGCTTCATGCGCCTGCGCATGAGCCATCAGGAAATGCGCGACGAGCACAAGGAAAGCGAAGGCTCGCCAGAACTCAAGAACGCGATCCGCCAGCGCCAGCGGCAGATGGCGATGGGCGGGGTGCAGCGCGCGATGCGCGAGGCGCAATTCGTGATCACCAACCCGACGCATTTCTCGGTGGCGCTGGCCTATGACCCGGAGAAAGCCTCAGCCCCGATCGTGCTGGCCAAAGGGCGCGGCGAAAAGGCGCTGGCGATGCGTGAACTCGCCGCCGAATTGAAAGTGCCGACGCTCGAATATCCCGCGCTCGCGCGCTCGGTCTACTTCACCACGCGCGAGAACCAGGTGATCCGCGAGGAGCTTTACGGCGCGGTTGCCGCGGTGCTGGCCTTCGTGCTCTCGCTGAAGCGCGGCGATACCCCGGCCGCGCCGCGCATCGAGGTGCCGATCACGCTGCGCTTCGACACCGATGGCCGGCCCGAGCGCGCGGCGAAGCCTTAAAGTGCGCCTCGCAAAACCGTTCTCGTTAGCATGTTAGCGCCCACCTCCTCCTCCTCGTCGTCCGCGACGGCAACGCTGGTCGCCTCGCTCGGCGGTTCGACGAGCGTGAATGCCGCCGCGCTGGCCGAGCAGCTGGCGGCGGCCGAATATGCCCCCCGGATCGACCGGATCGCGAGCAAGTCCGACCGGCTGAGCACGCAGATTTCCGCCGCTTCGACCTTGCGCAGCATGGTCAGCTCGCTTGCCAGTTCGCTGGGCGACCGCGTTCGCGTCGGCGATCTGGCGGTTACCCCGGTGATCGCCAATGCCGCGGTGGCCAGCGTGAGCAAGGGCATTGCCAGCGGCAGCGGCACTGCCTCGCTCGAAGTAACCTCGCTTGCCAAGGGGCAGACGATCACCACGCCTGTGCTGAGCGCGGCGACATCGACCACCGGCTCGGGCACGCTGACCGTGCGTTTCGGCACGGTGGCCGGCGGCGCGTTCACCGCCGACAGCGCGCGCGCGGCGGTCGATATCACGATCGCGCAAGGCGCGAGCCTCACCGATATCGCCTCGGCGATCAACAACAGCGGCGCGGGGGTTACCGCCTATGTCGCCACCGACGCCGACGGCGCGCGGATCGTGCTCAAGGGCAAGGACGGCGCGGCCAACGGCTTCGTGCTCGAAGCCACCGAAGATCCGGCGGACCCCGGCCTTTCCGCGCTCGCATGGAACCCGGCGAGCGCGCCCGCGCGGCTGGCCGCGACTGCCAGCGACGCGGTGTTCATCCTCGACGGGGTGCGCCAGCGCTCGACCTCCAACACGATCAACGAGGCCGCACCGGGGCTGAACCTCAAGCTGACCGGCACCAATCCCGGCGCGCCCACCACGATCAGTTTCAGCGATCCGGGCACCGCGATCACCGGCGCGATGCAGGATCTGACTTCCGCGCTCAACGAGCTTATGGCCGAGCTCAACCGCAACACCGATCCGATCGGCGGAACGCTGAATGCCGATCCGGGCACGCGCGCGCTGCGCCGCTCGATGACCACGCTCGCGGGCAGCATCGTGATGCCCAATGCGGCGGCCGGCGCGCCCTCCACCCTCGCCGATCTGGGCCTTTCGACCAACCGTGACGGCACCTTCAAGCTCGATACGGTGCGGCTGGCCGCCACGCTCAAGCGCGATCCGGTCGGCACGTCGGCGATGTTCACCAATGGCCTTTTCGGCGTCTATGCCACGTTCGACAAACTTGCGCGCACCACCACTTCGAATGCCGATGGCAGCTCGATCGGCGGCTCGATCGCGCGGATGACCGCGCTGCAGACCTCGCTGAGCAGCAAGCGGACGACGCTGGAGACCAAGCAGGAAGACCTGCGGGTCAAGCTGGTCTCGCGCTATGCCGCGCTCAACACGCGGGTCGCCGCCTCGCAATCGACCATGTCGTTTCTTGAGGCGCGCTTCAACAACAACAACGGAAACAACAACTGATGCTGCTGCGCCGCGATCCGGGCGAAACTTATCGGCGCATCGATTTCGATGCCCGGGTCAATGGCGCGAACTCGCGCCAGCTGGTTGAACTGTGCATGGAGCAAATGGCGGGCTCGCTGGGCCGCGCGATCTACGCCGCCGGCCATCACGACAATGCGGCGAAGAGCGCCGCGCTCACCCGCGCGGTGGCGGCGCTGACCGCGCTCGAACTGGGCGTCGATCCCGCGCACCCGACCGGCGGCGCGCTGCTGCAATTCTACCAATCCGCGCGCCGTACCGTGCTCGATTGCGTTCTCAATTTCGATGCCGCAAAGCTGGACACGATCCGCAGCGATTTCATCGACATCCGCCAGGCCATGCTGCAAACCGCGCCGAACTGAGGGCCGGTTCCGCAATTCCGGCAAGTATTGACGGTCGCATTGCTGGCGGGCGCAACACCCCTATGCGCCGAACAGGCCGATTGCGGCCCAACTGCTTTGCCATGATGACTGTAATCAAACCGAAACAAAGTGTCGCAGGCCGACATTGGGCCGCGTCCACTGTACTGAAAAAGAACATCCGGGATTGTTCCCCGGCCGGAGGGCCGCGACTACACAACCCATGTTTTCATTATTTTTCAATATTTTGATGTCTGCAACTGAAGGGGCAGCAGGTTGCCTTCGGTCATCACAAATGAGTAGATTTGACTTGATGAACATTAATCAGGAGGATTACTAAGATCGCGTTTACGAATCACGTTAACGAACAGGGGTGATCTTCATGAAGACTCTTCTTGCCACAGCCGCTGCGCTTGCCGTCGCTTCCTCCGCCGTCCCGGCGCATGCCGCCGTAAACCTCGTCACGAACGGTAGCTTCGAATCGGGCGCCTTCGGCCCCGGCTGGACCCAGTTCGGCGACACCAGTGTTACCGGCGTTTTCGGCGGCACCTTTTTCGATTCACCAACCGACGGTGCGTTTCAGGCTGCCTTCGGCCCGGTTTTCGGTTTTGGCGGCATCACCCAGACCCTGACCTCGTCGGCGACCAGCTACCTGATCTCGTTCGACCTCGGCAACTTGGCCGGCTCGGACAATTATGTCGAGTTCGGCGGCACCACGATCCTTTCGAACATTGCCAACACTAACGGTGCCTGGACGAACTACAGCTTCACCGCGACCGCTGGCGCGAACCCGACGCTCACCTTCGGTTTCTTTAACCCGCCGAGCTTTTATGTACTCGACAATGTCAGCGTGACTGAAATCGGCGCTGTTCCAGAACCCGCGACGTGGGCATTGATGATTGTCGGCTTCGGCATCGTGGGTGCCAGGCTGCGCCGCCAGCGCAAGCAGGCGGTGCGCGTCACTTACGCCTGATCTGCCGGCCGGCGTTCGCTTTGATCCCATGCACCCGACCGGCGGCGCGCCGCTGAGCGCCAGAAGCACAAGCAAGCTTGCGGATACGAATCGCGATGACGAACAGGGGAAATCATTCATGAAGAATCTTCTTGCCACAGCCGCCGCGCTTGCAATCGCTTCTGCCGCCACCCCGGCCAATGCCGCCGTAAACCTCATCAGCAACGGCGGCTTCGAAAGCAATGGCGGCGCATTTTCGAACACTATCGACAACTGGGACACCGGTTTCGACGGTTGGTTTGCTTCCCCTTTATACTTTGGCAACACCGTTTATGAAGGCTCGTTTTTCGCGAGCACCGGCTGTGTTAGCCATTATTGCTCGCTCAGCCAGAGCTTCGCGACGATAAGTGGCGCAAGCTACAACCTGTCCTTCGCCTTCAACCCCGGTCCATTGGCCGAACCTGATCAGGGCAACACTCTGGTGCAGATCGACGGCAACACGCTCGTCGACATTATCGGCGGTGCACAGGGCTGGAGCGTCTATAACGCCAGCTTCACCGCAACCGGTCCGAGCACCACCCTGACTTTCTCTGGTTTCCAGAACCCGGCATGGAACGGCGTGGATGACGTCAGCGTCTTTGCCGCCGCCGTTCCGGAGCCCGCGACGTGGGCATTGATGATTGTCGGCTTCGGCATCGTGGGTGGCAGCCTGCGGCGTCAGCGCAAGCAGTCGGTGCGCGTCACTTACGCCTGACCTTGTCAGCCAGCATTCGGTACAGGCCGTCGATCCCAAGGGATCGGCGGCCTTTACTTTAGCTGATCGCGCAGCATCCCAGCAGCGCCGCGCCCGGCTCATAGCGCGCCACTTTGCGCGCGCCGATTTCTTCGACCTGTCAGGCGGTGCTGCAAACCGCGCCGTACCGAGGGGCGGGGTTGCGGTTGAATGAAGGCGAACGATGCTCGCGGCAATAACCGCGATGCCGGAAGGACCGGGATTGGTGGGAAGCGGACATCAATTCAGAAAACCACCCGTCGCCCCGTGCTTGACACGGGGCTTGGCTTCCCTTGCGGTCGTGCGTTTGGCCTGAACTCTGGGACCAGTGGCATCAGGCGGGGGATGCGCAGTTTGGCGAGGCCGAAAGGTAGCCAAGCCCCGTGTCAAGCACGGGGCGACGATGGGTTTTGGTGGAAAGCGGTCGTAGCCGCTCCAGCTACGTGCACCCGCCCTCCGTTGCGCGGAACGTGAAGTTCTGCACCATCCCAGGGGTGGAGATCAATTCCGCGATAACGTTGCCCAAGGCCGTGATCACATCCAGGTCGAGGATAATCTCGCCGGCTTCGCAGGTGAACGCAACGCCGCCTGCTGGCGAAGCAGCTTGCGCACATGCTCGGCCTCGTCGCTCATAGTGAAATTACATTCGCCGCGTGGGCAACCGGGGGGGAGGATCCGAAATCCATGGGGATAGGGCGGCGCGGTCGTTCCTGTCGCAGCGAACGCCCGGACCAGTTCCAACGCGCGCAGGAGGTCGTTCGCCCGATAGGGTTTGGCGAGGGCGGCATGTCCGTCCGCTTGGGTCAACACCAGGTCGGAGGTGTTGCCGCTGGCATAGAGTATGCCAAGCCCGGCGCGCGGGTCAACCTGGGCAACGATCTCCGTGCCCAGTCCTCCATCAGCAAGGCGCAGATCGAGCAAAAGCAGATCGGGCTCGCAAGCTTTTGCCAATGCGGCGGCTTGCGAGGCAGTGCGGGCGATTCCGCACACATCATAACCGGCATCGACGAGGAAGGCCTCTGCGATATCCCCGATCATGAAATCATCTTCCGCGATCAAAATTCTCAGCATGGCGCAGTCCGATCGCAGACAGGATGGTAAGCTGCTAAGCTGGCAACGCGCTCGATACCTCGATGTTCCGCCAAATGTCGCTTGCGGCGCCTCCCTCCGCAATTTCCGTCATGGCGAACGGACTTTTCAAGTGACTAGCTGATCGCGCAGCATCCCAGCACCGCCGCGCCCAGCTCGTTCAGCGCCACTTCGCGCGCGCCGGGATCGAGTTCGAGTGCGGCGCAGGGGGCTTCGCTGACCATCGCGGTGGCGCGGTGCTGGACAAGGGTATCGAGCCCAGCGTCGCGCATCAGCTTGAGGCCCTTGGCGCCGTCGCTGCCCATGCCGGTGAGCACCGCGCCGACCGAAAGCACCGCGCCGCGCGCGATCGAGCCGAACAGGAGGTTGGCAGACGGGCGCACGCCGTCGATCGGATCGCGCTCCATGAGGCGCAGGCGCGGGGGCTGGCCGGCTTCGACCACCACGTGGCGTTCGGGATCGGCGGCGATGTGGATCGTGCCGGGCGTGAGCTGCGCGCCGTCGCGCGCGGCTTTGACATGGCATTTGAGCTCGGTGTCGAGCCGCTTGATGAAAGTTTCGACCACCATCGGCTCGGCCTGCAGGCAGACCACCGTGGGCGGGCAGTTGGCGGGGAAATCGGCGAGGATCGTGGTCAGCGCGTCGATGCCGCCCATCGATGCGCTGAATGCGGCGATGCGGCCGTTCCAGGTGAACGCGGTTTCGGACTGCTTGTGCTCGCGCGCCGCCTTGCGGTCGCGCACGTTGCTGTTGGCGGCGGCCAGCACGATCTTGCCGAGCTTGCCGACAGCCTTGCTGAACTGTTCGGGCGTAGCGCGCAGCGGCTTGGGAAAGCATTCGACCGCGCCCAGTTCATAGGCACGCAGCGAGGTTTCGGTGCCGGCCTGCGTGAGGCTGGAAAGCATGACCACCGGGAGCGGCTCGCTGCCCATGATTTCCTCGAGGAATTCGATGCCGCTCATGCCCGGCATTTCGACATCGAGCGTGATCACGTTGGGCTTGAGCTCGGCGATCTGTTCGCGCGCATCATCGGCATTGCGCGCCGCGCCCACGACGCGGACGTTCTTGGCCTGATCGAGGATATCCGAGAACAGGGCGCGCATGGCGGCGGAATCGTCGACAACGAGAACCCGGGCTTCGTGCATGTTAACAATGACCTTCTGGTTGCTTGTACCGCCAGCGCGGCGGATCGATACCGGCCGTGGTTAGCGCAGCGCACCCCTGCAAATCTTGCTCGGCGGCATAGGTATCTCCCCATAAGCGGGGGACAAGGTTAACTTTGCTGCTCGCGCGCTAAGCAGGGCACATCGTGACGGCTGCATCGCCTGCAACCGCCCGCCCCACGCCCGCCTTCTGTCCCGCAGTACGTCAGGAAACCCGCGCTATGCCCACGATCACCCTGCCGCAGCGATGCGACCGCGCCGCTGCCGAGGCGCTGCTGCCGGAAATGATTGCCGCGCTCGGGTCCGGCCCGCTCAAGATCGACGCGCGCGATTGCACGGTGATCGGCCAGGTGATGCTGCAAGTGCTGGTCAGCGCGCGGCGCACCGGCGACGGCGCGGTGATCATGGCATCGCCTGCGCTGCTCGAGACCGCCCGCACGCTGGGACTTGAAGCCGAACTGTTTGACGGGATCGCCGCATGAACGTTGAAGAAATTCAGGCCATCTTCTTTGCCGAATGCGAAGAATCGCTGCTCGCCGCCGAAACCGGGCTCGCCGCCTGCCAGGCCGGCACGCAGGACGACGATACGGTCAACGCGGTGTTCCGCGCGGTCCATTCGATCAAGGGCGGCGCGGGCGCGTTCGGCTATATCGAGCTGCAGGCGTTTACCCATACCTTTGAAACGCTGCTTTCCGATGTCCGCGAAGAGACCGTGGCGCTGACCGCGCCGCTGCTCGAGCTGCTGCTGCGCGCGCTCGATACGTTGAGCGATCATGTCACCTTCGCGCGCGGCACCGGCGATGCCCCCGACGATGTCGCGCTGCTTGCCGAGCTGACCGCGGCGCAGGCGGCCAACGGCGGCATGGCCGTGGCAGCCCCGATTGGCGAGGCCGCGGACACCGCCGCCACGATCGTTGCCGATGAACCGGACAGCGGCGATGATTTCGATCTCGATGCGATGCTCGATGATATTGCGGGCGAAATGGGCGGGGCGGGCGACACCGCCGGCCCCGACTCCGCTGCCGCCGCGCCGTGGCATCTCAAGGTGCGCCCGCATGCCGGCGCGATGCGCAATGGCGGCGAACCGCTGCTGCTGCTGCGCGAGCTGAGCGAGCTGGGCGCGCGGTGCATTGGCTGCGAATGTGGCGATGTGCCGCCGCTGGATACGCTGGATGTCGGCACCGGGTATCTCGGCTGGACTTACACGCTGCCCGTTACGGTCAGCGAATCCGCCGCGCGCGATGTGTTCGACTTTGTCGGCGATGAATGCGGCACTGCCATTGGCGCAGACGCGGCGATGCCGCCTGTGAGGCCCGCCGCCCCGATCAAGCGCGCCGCTCCGGAACCGGCAAAGGCTTTGGGCGGTGACTCCGCCCCCGCCGCAGCGCCTGCCCTGTCCGATCAGGAACCCGCCCGCGCTACCGCGGCCGCAGGGGCGCCGCCCGCCGCGCCCGTGCCCGGCCAATCGATCCGGATCGAACTGGGCAAGCTCGACAAGCTGATCGACGCGGTCGGCGAACTGGTGATTGCGCAGGCCATGCTCGCGCAGCGCCTGTCGAGCGACGGTCTGGCGCTGACCGAGGAACTGGCGACGCTCGATGGGCTGACCCGCGATATTCAGGAATCGGCAATGGCGATCCGCGCGCAGCCGATCGGCTCGGTCTTCAGCCGCGTGCCGCGCATCCTGCGCGAGCTGACCGCCTCGACCGGCAAGCATGTGCGCCTCGAGGTTTCGGGCGAAAGCACCGAGCTCGACAAGACGGTGATCGAACGGCTCGGCGAACCGCTGACGCACCTTATCCGCAATGCGGTCGATCATGGCATCGAAAGCGCCGAACAGCGGCTTGCCAAGGGCAAGTCTGCCGAGGGCACGCTGACGCTTTCCGCCGAGCACCGATCGGGCCGCATTCTCATCCGCATCGGCGACGACGGGGCGGGCATCGACCGCGACCGGGTGTTTGCCAAGGCGGTCGAGAAAGGCCTGATCGCGCCCGACGCGCAGCTTTCGAAGGAAGAGATCGATCTGCTCATTTTCGCGCCCGGCTTTTCCACCGCGCAGCAGGTGACCAACGTTTCGGGCCGCGGCGTCGGCATGGATGTGGTGCGGCAGAATGTGAAGGAGCTGGGCGGGCGCATCACGATCGAAAGCGAGCCCGGCGCGGGCACCTGCTTCACGCTCACGTTGCCGCTCACGCTGGCGATTTCCGACGGCATGGTGGTCAATGTCGGCGACCAGACGCTGGTCGTGCCGCTCGCCAATGTGGTCGAAAGCCTGCGCCCGGCGGAATCCGAAGTGCAGGGCATGGGGGCCTGCCGCGCGATGATCAATGTGCGCGGGCGCTTCATCCCGGTGCTGCCGCTGCATCTCGCGGTGGGCGCGGCCGGCGCGGTGACCAACCCGCATGAAGGCGTGCTGATCGTGGTCGAAACCGAAGGTTCGGGCCGCGCCGCGCTGCTGGTCGATGCCATCTGCGACCAGCGCCAGGTGGTGATCAAGAGCCTCGATACGCATTATCGCTCGGTCGAAGGCGTGGCCGGGGCAACCATCCTCGGCGATGGCCGGGTGGCCTTGATCGTCGATGTCGACAGCCTCGTGGTCCAGAGCATGGCCGGGCAAGTTCTGGCGGAGGCGGCGTGAACGCGGCGGTTTCCTTCAGCGATGCACTGCCGGGGATCAGCCCCGGCATTTATGGCGCGGCCGATTTCAAGGCAGTGAGCGACATCGCTTACGCCGAGGCGGGCATCGTGCTGAGCGAAGGCAAGGCGATGCTGGTCTATTCGCGCCTCGCGCCGCTGGTGCGCGATTCGGGATGCGCCACGTTCGCTGCATATGTCATGCGCATCCGCGAGGATGACGCCGAGCGCAACCGCGCGATCATGGCGCTGACCACCAACCACACGTTCTTCAACCGCGAGGCGCATCATTTCGATCACTTCGCCGAGACGGTGCGGCCCGAGCTGATCGCCCGCTTGGAACGGCGCGAGAAAGTGCGGCTGTGGTCGGCCGGGGCATCGAGCGGCGAGGAAACCTGGTCGCTGCTGATGACCTTGCTCGGCCCCGACCGCGAGGCTGGCTTGCGCATCGCCAAAGGCGACGTGCGGCTGCTGGGCAGCGATATTGCCAATCATGCGCTGCGCAAGGCCGAAGCCGCGCGCTACCGCGCCGAGGACATCAAAGTGCTGCCCGAGGCGCTGACCCGCATCTGGGCGCGCAGCGATGGCGAATTTGCCGAGATCGTGCCCGAAGTGCGCGCGCTCGCCCGCTTCCGCACGCTCAATCTGCTGGGCGAATGGCCGATGCAGGGGCAGTTCAACGTCATCTTCTGCCGCAACGTGATGATCTATTTCGACGGCCCGACCAAGGAGCGGCTCGTCGCGCGCTTTGCCAAGGCGCTGGTGCCGGGCGGGCATCTCTATGTCGGGCACAGCGAACGCGTCACCGGGCCGGCGCTCGGGCAGCTCGTATCGTGCGGGCCGACGATCTATCGCAGGAAGCCATCATGACCATTCGCGTTGTTATCGTTGATGATTCAGCCACGATGCGCGCAATTCTGCGCAACCGTCTCGAAGGCGAGGGCGACATTGTCGTGGTTGGCGCTGCTGCCGATGCCGCGCAAGGGCGCCAGATGATCCGCGAGCTGGACCCCGATGTCATAACGCTCGATGTCGAGATGCCCGGGATGAACGGGCTCGATTTCCTCGAGAAGATCATGCAGCTGCGGCCCACGCCGGTGATCATCGTCTCCGGCGCGACGCAGAAAGGCACCAATGCGGCGGCGCGCGCGCTCGCGCTCGGCGCGGTCGATTGCTACGCCAAATCGGAAAACTCGGGCGGACTGCCGTTCGACGACATGGGCCGGCTGGCCACCATGATCCGGGGGGCGGCGGCCTTGCGCCAATCGAGCCGCTGGCCGGCCCGGTCCGCGAGTGCGCCCGCAAGCGCGCCTGCGGTGCTCGGCCCGGGCCAGGCGGCCCCGATTCCCGCGACTTTGCAGACGAGCAGCCTCGAGCGCCCCCAGCTGATCGCGATCGGTTCCTCCACGGGCGGTGTCGAGGCGCTGCAGATCCTGCTGGGCGGCTTTCCGGTGGATTGTCCGCCGACCTTGGTGGTGCAGCACATCTCGGCGCGCTTTGCCGCGGCGGTGGCGCGCACGCTCGATCAGAACTGCCCGCCGCGCATCGTGATCGCCGAGCCCGATCTCCCCTTGCAACCGGGCCATGTCTACATCGCTCCGGGCGACGAGCGTCACCTCACGGTGGGCGGCAGCGGCATGCTGATTTCCAAGCTGCGCGGCGGCGCGCCGGTTTCGGGGCATCTACCCAGCGTCGATGTGCTGTTCGGCTCGGTCGCGGCGGCCGTGGGGCGCAAGGCGGTGGGCATCCTGCTGACCGGGATGGGCAGCGACGGCGCCGAGGGGCTGCTTGCCATGGCGCAGGCGGGCGCGCGCACGATCGCGCAGGACGAGGCGACCTGCACCGTTTTCGGCATGCCGCGCGCCGCGATCGCGCTCGGGGCCGCAGGGCTGGTCGCGCCGATCGGCGCGATTGCCCGCCATGTTTGCAGCAAGGCGGCCTGAGCCATGTTTCACAGCCGCATCCTGCCGCCGGACCCGACCCAGATCGAGCGCATCACCGTGATGCAGGGCCAGGCGCTGGTCAGCGACCGGACCTCAGAAGAGTTTTCCACCGTGCTGGGCAGCTGTGTCGCCACCTGCCTGTTCGATCCCGAGGTGCGGATCGGCGGCATGAACCATTTCCTGTTGTCCGAGCCTCCCGCCGGGCTGGGCTTCCATGCCAAAGTGGACGAGCATTACGGCGTCTATCTGATGGAGCTGCTGGTCAACGCGATGCTCAGCCGGGGCGCGCGCAAGGCCCGGCTCAAGGCGCATCTCTACGGCGGGGCCAATATCAATCGCAACATGATCAAGATCGGCACCGCCAATGCCGAATTCGCGCGCGTGTTTCTCCAGCGCGAGGGGATCGCGCTGCTGCGCGAGGACCTTGGCGGGTCGTCCGCGCGCCGGGTCGATTTTCGGCCAGCCTCAGGCCAGGTCCGCTGCCGCACGGTCGAAGATCATCTGGCCCCCACCACCCAGCCTGTTGCCCGCCCATCGCGCGCCTCGGGCGAAGTCGAACTGTTCTGAACGGAAAAGCGAGCGAGAGCATGACCCAGATCACCCGAATACTGACCGTAGACGACAGCCCGAGCATGCGGGCGCTGCTGAACCATGCGCTGACTGCCCAGGGCTTCGATGTGGCACAGGCCGAGGACGGCATCGCCGCGCTCGATTGGCTGGCGCTCAACGAAGTCGATGTCGTGATAACCGACATCAACATGCCCCGGCTCGATGGGTTTGGCCTGATCGAGCGGCTGCGCGAAGGCAGCCGCCACCGTGACCGCCCGATCCTCGTGCTCACCACCGAAAGCTCTGACGAAAAGAAAGCGCGCGCGCGCGAAGCCGGCGCGACGGGCTGGATCGTCAAGCCGTTCGATCCCGCCAAGCTCGTCGCCGCCGTGCGCCGGGTCGCGCACTGATTTTTCATTTGCCCAAGGAACCACGCTCATGATTCGCGAACTCATCACCTTCGAAGTCGAAGGTCAGGTCTTTGGCCTCGACATCATGTCGATCCGTGAAATCCGGGCCTGGACGCCCACCACGCGGCTGCCGCGCGTGCCCGCCTATGTCGCCGGCGTGGTCAACTTGCGCGGCACGATCCTGCCCGTGATCGATCTGGCCGCGCGCCTCGGCTGGCGCGCCACCGAGCCGACTCCGCGCCATGCGATCATCGTCACCCAGCTCGGCGCGCAAGTCGGCGGGTGGATCGTCGATTCGGTGAGCGATATCGTCACCGTCCCCGATCAGGCGCTGCAACCGCCGCCCCCGGGCACCGGCAACGACAGCGTGGTGCCGTTCCTCGAAGGGCTGGCGGCGATCGACGATCACATGGTCATGGTGCTCAATCTGGCGGCGCCGACCGGCGGTGTCCAACTCGCCGAAGCGGCCTGAGGCGCGCCCGGTGCAAGGCCCCATGATCGCCAAAGAGGCGACCCACCGGCAGATTGCCGAAGTGCTCGAGGAGTTGTCGCAAGAAGTCGAGGCGCTCGGCTCCTCGCTGTGCACCGACATGGACATTGCCATGCGCCACATGGATACCCTGCAGGCCATCGACCTGATCGCGCAGAAGCAGCGCTCGCTCGCCGCTGTGCTCAATGCCGATTGCGTGGTCGAAGGGGTCGAGAGCATCGGTCTCGAAAAGCTGCGCCAGCGGATGCGTTCGGCGCACTAATACCAGGCCTGCCGGGGCCTTGTGCCATCGCGGGATGCGGCCGCAAAAGCGATTGCGTTCGCCCGCGTGATCCATGATCATCCCGTTGAATCCACAGGTTTCGGAATTCAATGGCGGTCATTGCGGTCTACAGCGTCAAGGGCGGGGTGGGCAAGACGACCATGGCGGTCGATCTGGCCTGGCGTTCGGCTGTGCAATCGCGCCACATGACGCTGCTGTGGGATCTCGATCCGCAGGGCGGGGCCGGCTGGCTGCTGGGCGAGCCTGATCGCAGCGGCCGCCGGGCGGCCTCGGTTTTCCAGAACGATGGCCGCCCGCGCGACCTCATCGTGCCCACCCGCTATGCCCGGCTCTCGCTGCTGCAATCGGACGAGAGCCTGCGCTCGTTGAGCATCGCGCTCGCGCGGATCGGCAAGCGCCGCCGCCTGGCCAAGCTGACCGCGTCGCTGGGCACCGACTACCCCCGAATCATCGTCGATTGCCCGCCGGTGATGAACGAGATCAGCGACCAGATCATGGCCGCCGCCGATCTCCTGATCGTGCCGCTCCCGGCCTCCCCGCTGGCCGCGCGCGCGCTCGACATGCTGCGCCGCGAATTGATGAGCAGCCACCACAGCCACCCGCCGATCCTGCCCGTGCTTTCGATGTACGACGCGCGGCGCAAGCTGCACCGCGAGGTGCACACCGGCGTGGCCGCGGGCTGGCCGGTGATCCCGATGTCGAGCATGATCGAGCAGATGGCCGTGCGCCGCGCGCCGATCGGCACCTTCGCGGGCTGGAGCGAGGCAAACCTGCGGCTGCAGCGGCTGTGGGACGCGATCGAGGCCAAACTGGCGATGCGCGCGGCGATTTCGGCTTAGCGCTTCCATTATTGCCCGCTTGCATTTTAGGCGTCATTGACGTATACATCGATGATGTTCATGCGTCCGATAACGGTTGCCGAGACGCAAAGTTTTATGCGGGCCGCGAGCCGGATCTGGAATGAGGATGAACTGGCAGGTTTAGTCGATCATCTGGCGCACAATCCCGAGGTTGGCGACATCATTCCCGGGACTGGCGGGATCAGAAAGTTGCGCTGGGGCAAAGCAGGAACGGGCAAGCGCGGCGGAACGCGGGTGATTTACTTCTATTATCAGCCGGACTGCCCGCTCTATCTGTTGCTGGCTTATGCCAAGGCGCAAGCGATCGATCTGACTGCGGACGAAAAAAAGGCGGTTGCAGCATTTGCCGCAACGATCAAAGCGGCGACGGATCGTCGGCAAGGAGTATCCACATGACCGATTTTGGCGCAGACCTGATCGCCGCGATGGAAGAAGCCGCTGCCCACGCCGAGGGCAAGGGCGCGGCGGTGCGTGTCCACACTATTGTGGTGCCTGATGTCCGCGCCATCCGCGAAGCACTTGGGCTTTCGCAGCAGGCGTTCGCCAGCGCCTACCGCATTCCGCTCGCAACACTGAAGGGCTGGGAGCAAGGCCGCCGCCAACCCGACGCGACTGCCAGCGCCTACCTGAGCGTCATCGCGCGCATGCCCGATGCGGCAAGGGCGGCGATTTCGCCCTAAAGCGCCTCGACCGTCAGCACTTCGATTGCCGCTTCCACTCCGCCAAAATCGAGCTCTTCGCCCGGTTCCGCGCCCATCAGCGCGCGGGCGAGCGGGGCGGTGAAGGCCAGCCGGTCGTGCGCCGGATCGGCCTCATCGGAGCCGACGATTTCCACCACGCGGGCCGCGCCTTTGAGCAGGAAGCGAACGCGCGTGCCGAATTCCACTTTGACGCCGGACGCCGCCGGCTGAATCTCGGCGCTGGCGCGGCGCGCTTGCCAATAGGCCAGCTCGCGCTTCAGCGCGGCGATCGCGGCGTCTTCGGTGGCGGCGGCAAGCGCGGCGGCCAGCCGCGCCGCCTCCGCCTCGATCCCCGCCATCCCGGCCCCGGTCACCAGATTGGGGCCGGGCGGGATCGGCCGCGCAAACTTGGGTTCGAGATGCTCCTCATCGCTTTCGCGCCGGAAAGCGACGCTCATGTAGCCAAGCTCATGGCCTCAAAGTTCATACTGGCGCCTTGAACGTCTCGAGCGCTTCGCCCGCCGCGATCCAGCGCGCTTCTGCGGTTTCCAGCGCGTTGGCCGCCGCGCTGCGCTGGCGCGACAGTTCGCCCATCGAGAGCCGCGCAAGATCACGCTCCGGCTTTCCCGCGAGCGCGGCGTCGAGCGCGCCAAGCAGCGCCTGCGCCCTTGCGATCGCGGTTTCGGCCTCGGTCACCGCCTTTTGGAGGGCCTTCATTTCCTCGCGGCTTTTCGCCCCGCCTTTGCCCTTTGCCTTGCCGTTCTTGCCGCCATCGCCCTTGGGCTGGTTTCGACCAAGCACGAAGTCGATGTAGTCCTCGATGCTGCCAGCGTAGTCTTTGGCGGTACCCGCATCGACCAGCACCAGCCGGTCCGCAGTCAGCTCGACCATGTGGCGATCATGGCTGATGAGGATCACCGCGCCGCTATAGGTATTGAGCGCCTGGACCAGCGCCTCGCGCGCATCGACGTCGAGGTGGTTGGTCGGCTCGTCGAGGATCAG
>CAZGWR010000026.1:0-38106 GCA_964529505.1 uncultured Novosphingobium sp.
GATCCGGCGGGGCGTATAACCTATATGGTTTGTTTTGTCAAGGGTGTTGTGTGGACGTGCCCACCCCCGGCCCCTCCCGCACGCGGGAGGGGGGAAGAGGGGGATTTGCCTACCCCCGGAAGAGGCCCACCCCCGGCCCCTCCCGCACGCGGGAGGGGGACTGGTTGGGCTTGCTGCTCCCCTCCCGTTTACGGGAGGGGTTGGGGGTGGGATTACTTCTGGCACTTGCCGCAGAAGAACGTGGAACGCCCCCCTTGCACGATCCGTTGGACCGGGTGGCCGCAGGTGCAGTCTTCGCCTTCGCGGCCGTAGACGCGCCAGTCCTTGGCGAAATAGCCCAGTTCGCCATCGGGCTGCGCATAATCGCGCAAGGTCGATCCGCCGGCGGCGATGGCTTCGGCGAGCACCTCTTTGATCGCGGGAACCAGACGCGCCAGCGCGGCGCGCGAGACTTTGCCGGCTTCGCGCTCGGGGTGGATGCGCGCGCGGTTGAGCGCCTCGCAGACATAAATATTGCCCAGCCCCGCGACGATCCGCTGATCGAGCAGCAGCAGCTTTACCGCCGCGAACCGCGCTTCGAAGGCAGCGGCGAGATGGCGCGCGCTGAGCCCTGGCCCGAGCGGTTCGGGGCCGAGCGCGGCGAACGTGGGCCAGGCAGCCAGCGCGGCGGTATCGACCAGATCGACCGAGCCGAAGCGGCGCGCGTCGTTGAGCGCGAGCACATGGCCCGAGCCGGTCTCGATGACGAGGTGATCGTGCTTGCCCAGTTCGGCAGGATCGATCCGCCAGCGCCCGCTCATGCCCAAGTGGAACACCATCGTGCGCTGGCGGTCTGTATGAATGAGGCCATATTTGGCGCGGCGGGAGAGGCCGGTGACGCGCGCGCCGGTGAGCGCCTGCGCCAGATCGACCGGGAAAGCGCGGCGCAGATCGGCACGGTTGACCCGCAGGCGGACAATCGTCTCACCGTCCAGCACCGTCGCCAGACCGCGCACGGTGGTTTCTACCTCTGGCAATTCGGGCATGGTGTTCCCACTCTTGAAGGCTTCCCCTAACAGGCTTTGCCGTGACGGCAATTCCCCACTAAAGGCGAAGCCCATGACCACTGACACCATCCCCGGGACCGACGCGCAAGGCAGCGTCTCGTTCGGCTATGAACAAGTGAGCCCTGAGGAGAAGGAGGCGCGCGTCGGCGCGGTTTTTTCCAACGTGGCGCGCAATTACGACCGCATGAACGACGCCATGTCGGGCGGCATGCACCGCTTGTGGAAAGACCGCTTCGTGCGCCGGGTGAAGCCGCGCGCGGGCGAGGCGATCCTCGACATGGCGGGCGGGACCGGCGACATCGCGTTTCGCATGGCGGTATCGGGCGCGGCGATCACCGTGTCGGACATCAACCAGGACATGCTCGACGTGGGCATCGAGCGCGCGGCCAAGCGCGGCATCGATGGCCTCGTGTGGTCTTGCCAGAATGCAGAGGAGCTGAGCTTCGGCGACGCTTCGTTCGATGCGTACACGATTGCCTTCGGTATTCGCAATGTGACGCACATCGACCGCGCGCTGGCGGAAGCCTTTCGGGTCTTGAAGCGCGGCGGGCGCTTTTTCTGTCTCGAATTTTCGACCACCGAATGGCCGGTATTTGCCGAAGTCTATGACGCCTACTCGCACCGCGTGGTGCCGCAGCTGGGCAAGGCGATTGCGGGCGACGCTGATTCCTACCGCTATCTGGTCGAATCGATCCGCCGATTTCCGCCGATGAAGGAATTTCAGGCGATGATCCGCGCTGGTGGCTTCAAGCATACCAAAGTCGAGCCGATCCTCGGCGGGCTGGTTGCGATCCATTCCGGCTGGAAAGTCTGAGCGTCTTTTGACCCGCCCTGCCACGCATATCCGCCGCCTGCTCGGCTGGGGCCGCCTGCTTGCGCGGCACGGCGCGCTGCGCTTGCTCGAGGAGCACCAGGCGACCCCGATGCATGTCAAGCGCTTGTGCCGGGTCGCGCGGTTTGGCGCGCGCCAGCCGCGCGTGCCCGACTATGCCGGCGCGTTTCAGAAGATCGGCCCGGCGGCGATCAAGCTGGGCCAGACGCTTGCCACCCGCCCCGATCTGGTGGGCGCGGAGGCCGCGCACAATCTGCTCTCGCTGCAGGACAAGCTGCCGCCGGTACCGTTCGAGGATATCCGGCGCGAGATCGAGGCGAGCTTCGAACGCCCGCTGGAAGCGCTCTACGCCAGCTTTGACGCTGTGCCGGTGGGCACCGCCTCGATCGCGCAAGTGCACCGCGCGACGACGCTGGATGGCCGCAAAGTGGCGGTCAAAGTGCTGCGCCCCGGGGTGCGCGACAAGCTGGCGCGCGATATCGAGACGTATGAATGGGCCGCGGCGCATCTCGAAGCGCTGGGCGGCGAGGCGGCGCGGCTGCGGCCGCGGATGGTGATCGACAATTTCAAGCGCTGGACGGTGCGCGAGCTCGATCTGCGGCGCGAGGCGGCCTCGGCTTCGGAACTGGCCGAGATGATGCACGCCTTTGCCGGATACCGCGTGCCCGCGATCGATTGGGACCGGACCAATGGCCGGGTGATGACGCTCGACTGGATCGACGGGATCAAGATCAGCGAGATCGCGGCGCTCGATGCGGCGGGGCACAACCGCGAGGAGCTGGCGGGCCGGCTGGTTATTGCTTTCCTGACGCAGGCGATCAGCGGCGGGTTTTTCCATGCCGACATGCACCAGGGCAACCTCTTCGTCGAAGCCGACGGCACGATCACCGCGATCGATTTCGGCATCATGGGGCGGATCGACCGGCGCGCGCGGCAGTGGCTCGCCGAGATTCTCTATGGCCTGACCACGGGCAATTATCGCCGCGTGGCCGAGATCCATTTCGAGGCGCAATATGTGCCGAGCTTCCATTCGGTCGAGGAATTCGCGACCGCGCTGCGCGCGGTGGGCGAGCCGATGCGCGGGCGGCCGGTGAGCGAGCTGAGCGTGGGGCAGATGCTCGACGGGCTGTTTGCCGTGACCCGCGATTTCGACATGCAGACCCAGCCGCACCTGCTGCTGCTGCAAAAGACCATGGTGATGGTCGAGGGGATCGCGACGCAGCTGCACCCCGCGATCAACATGTGGGAGGTCGCCTCGCCCTACGTGCGCGCGTGGATCCGCGACGAGCTGGGGCCCGAAGCGGCGATTGCCGAGCGGCTGCGCGACGATGCCGCCACCCTGGTGCGCCTGCCCGCGCTGATCCGGCGGATCGAAGACCGCTTTCCGGCCAAGGGCGGCGCCCCCGAAGCGCCGCCGCTGCCGCCGGTGCAACTGCTGTGGGACAAGCAGCGCGCCTTGCCGGGCTGGCTTAACACGCTGCTCTCGGCCGCGGCCGGCGGGGCCTTGGTGGCGGCGGGTGCCGCGCTCGGCTGGTGGGGTTGAGATGCCCGGAGATCCGGCCCCGCATGGCTTGCGGTTAAGCAAGCGCCACTTCAACGCGCTCGATTTCTCGCGGCTGCTCGCGGCCTGCGCGGTCTTGTTCTGGCATTACCAGCATTTCTTCGTGCCGCCGGTCGCCTACAACTTTTTCGTGGCGCGCGAGGTGGTTACCCCGCTCTATCAGCCGCTGTTCGCGCTTTATGAATATGGCCATGTCGCGGTGCAGTATTTCTGGGCGGTGTCGGGGTTTGTCTTTGCGCATGTCTATCTGGCGGACACGCAGGCGCGCGGGCGGTTCTGGCTGGCGCGGGTGGCGCGGCTCTGGCCGCTGCATTTGCTGACCCTGGTGATCGTGGCCATGCTGCAGACCGCCTATGGCCGGATCAACGGCACCGATTTCATTTATCACAGCCAGGACCTCAAGCATTTCCTGCTCAGCGTGCCGCTGGCGCATTACTGGGGCTGGCAGGACAACCAGTCGTTCAACGGACCGTCGTGGTCGCTCTCGACCGAGATTCTGGCCTACGCCGCGTTCTGGCTGCTGCTGCCGATGCTGCGCCGCGCGCCGCTGGCGATGGCGCTGCCGGTGGCGGGGATCACGCTGGGCCTGTTTTTTGCCGGCGCGCCCAATGCGCCGGCGCTGACCTGCATTGGCTATTTCTTCGGCGGCTGCGCGATCTATGGCGCGGCGCTCAAAGGCTGGCTGCGGCCCGCGACGCTCGGCGCGCTGGCGGCGGCGCTGACCTTGGCCGCGATCTGGCTGGGCGCGGCGCGGCATTCGCTCGACGGCGCGACTTTGGCGGGGACGTTTGCCGCGCTGGCGTTCACGCTGATGATCGATCTGCTCGACGGGCACGACCGGCTGGCGATCGGGCGGCAGCTGGGCGAGGCGTCTTACGGGATCTACCTGTGGCATTTCCCGCTCCAGCTGGCGCTGGTGCTGGCGATCGATGCGCTGTTTCGCAGCCGCGCCATTGCCCGCGAGCCCGCGTTCATGATCTTCTTCGTCTGCGCGGCGATTCTGGCGGGGTTCGCCTCGCACCGCTGGATCGAGCGGCCGGCGCAGCGGCGGATCATGCGGCTGGCCGGCAGGTTTGGCGCGGCGCGCGTAGCGGCAGCTTAAGCTGCGATTTCTTCGATGCGGTGATGCGGCAGCGTGCGCCACGCAAGCAGCGCCAGCGCGACATGGCCGGCCTCTACCGCCATCGGAAACCACCAGCCCGGATAATCGCCGATCAGCGCCAGATTGAGCGCGCGCCCGGCCAAAGTGACGCCGAACAGCATCGCGGGCACCAGCAGCAGATCGGCATTGCGGCGCCAAGCACCCCACATCATGCAAAAGCCCGCCACGCCGAAGAACGAGGTGAAATCGCCCCGGATGGTCGAGAGCCCGGCCGTCATCATCGGCGCGCCGCCCAGCATGACCGGTGTGACCCCCAATCCCGCCGCTGCCTGCTGCGGCCCGGTGAGGAAGGATACGGCCAGGAACAGATCGAACATTCCGGTGAGGAATATGGCAGCGGTAATGGCCAGTCGGATCATTGCATTTCCTTTGTCAGGGGGTGCTCTGGGCCTTGCGGCGCGCAGATGCAAAAGGATTGCGCACGCTGCGCCGCCGGGGCACAAGCGCGGGGTCCATGACCCAGCAGCGCATTCTCCTCATCATCGGCGGCGGCATCGCGGCGTACAAGGCGTGCGAGCTGGTGCGGCTGATCCGCAAGCACGGGCACGCGGTGACCTGCGTGCTGACCGAGGGCGGCGCGCATTTCGTGACCGCGATGACACTGGCGGCGCTCAGCGAGAACCCGGTGCACACGACGCTGTGGGATCTCAAGAACGAGGTCGAGATGGGGCATATCCAGCTCTCGCGGCAGGCCGATCTGATCGTGGTGTGCCCCGCGACGGCGGACCTGATGGCGCGGATGGCGGCGGGGATTGCCGATGATCTGGCGACGACGTTGCTGCTGGCGACCGACAAGCCGGTGATGGCGGTGCCCGCGATGAATGTGCGGATGTGGCAGCACGCCGCGACGGTGCGCAATGTCGCGACCTTGCGCGCCAGCGGAGTGACCGTGCTCGACCCCGATGTGGGGCCGATGGCGTGCGGCGAATTCGGCCCCGGCCGGCTGCCCGAGCCCGAGGCGGTGTGGGCGGCAATCGCGGCGCAGCTTTGCGCGCGGAACTCCGGGCCATTGCTGGGCCAACATGTGCTGATTACCGCCGGGCCGACGCACGAGCCGATCGATCCGGTGCGCTACATCGCCAACCGATCGAGCGGCAAGCAGGGCTTTGCCATTGCCGCCGCCGCCGCGCAGGCGGGCGCGCGGGTGACCCTGATTGCCGGGCCGGTGACCCTTGCCACGCCGCCGGGGGTGACGCGCATTGACGTGGAAACCGCACGCGAAATGGCGGCAGCGGTGGACGCCGCGATGCCCGCCGATGTGGCGGTGATGGTTGCCGCCGTGGCCGACTGGCGCAGCGCTTCTCCCGGCAAACAGAAGCTCAAGAAGGATGGCAGCGGGCAGATCGCGCCGCTCGACTTGTTCGAGAACCCTGACATTCTAGCAGACCTCGCCCGCGGGCCGGGCCGCCCGCGGCTGCTGATCGGCTTTGCCGCCGAAACCGAGAACGTGATCGATAATGCCAGGGCCAAGCTGGCGCGCAAGCGCGCGGACTGGATCGTGGCGAACGATGTTTCGGGCGATGTGATGGGCGGCGCGCGCAATGCGGTGCATATCATTACCTCGTCGCGCGTCGTAAGCCTGCCCGAAGGGACCAAGGAAGCGGTCGCGACAGCGCTTGTCCAAAGGATTGCCGAATGGATCGCCGGTGAACTTTATTCCTGAACCCGTGCCCGTGATGATCAAGCGCCTGCCTCATGGGCTGGACTTGCCGCTGCCGGACTATGCCACGGCGGGCGCGGCCGGGATGGATGTGGTTTCGGCCGAAGACGTGGAGCTGGCACCGGGCGCGCGCCATGCTGTCAGCACTGGCCTTGCCATGGCGATCCCGCCCGGCTTTGAAATCCAGGTCCGCCCGCGCTCGGGCCTTGCGCTCAAGCACGGCATCACGGTGCCCAACACCCCGGGCACGATCGACAGCGATTACCGGGGCGAGCTGAAAGTGATCCTGATCAACCACGGCACTGCGCCGTTCAGCGTGCGGCGCGGCGACCGCATTGCGCAGCTGGTGCTCGCCCCGGTGACGCGCGGTGCGTGGCTGGAAGTCGACGAGCTGGGCGAGACCGCGCGCGGCGAAGGCGGATTTGGCAGCACCGGCGGGCTGGCGGCGCTGCCCGGCTGAGCGCCACGTTCTGCGCGTCATACAACCGTCACGAAGCGCCGCCATCCCCCCTTCGAAGAGGGGCCAGATCCATGAGCACAGCTGTCGATACTTTGCTGGCGAAAGCGCGCGCGGCAGAACGCCGGGGCGATCCGGTGGCCGCGCAGCACGCCTATGTCGAAGTGCTCGAACAGAAACCCGGCAATGTCCGCGCGCGCGGCGCGCTGGCCGCGCTCGACCGCGCGCTGACCCCGGCCTATCAATCGTGCAGCCCGCCCTATGCCTATCTGGCGCAACTGGTCGCGTATTTTCAGGGCGGCGCGCTGGAAGAGGCGCAGATGCTTGCCGGGCAATTGCTCGCCACGCATCCGCAATCGCATTTCCTGCTCAATCTGAGCGGGGCGATTGCCGATGCGATCGGCCTGCGCGACGCGGCGATCGCGGCCTATCTCCAAGCGCTCTCGATCAAGCCCGACTACGCCGATGCGCATTACAACCTTGCGACGGTCTACGAGGCCGTCGGCGAGCTGGAACAGGCGCTGGGGTTCTATGGCCGCGCGGCGGCGCTGCGCCCCGATCATGTCCCGACACTGGCCCGGCTCGGCTGGCTCTATACGCGGCGGCGCGCCTACGATGACGCGATCGGCGCGTTCGAGCGCGCGCTCGCGCTTGATCCGGCCGAGATCAGCGCGCTCGACGGGCTGGCCGAAAGCCAGCGCCAGAAGGACATGCTGGCACCGGCCATCGCCACTTATGAGCGCGCGGTAGCGCTGGCGCCGGAGCGCGAGGACTTGCGCGTCGCGCTCGAGAATGTGCGCGCGCTGGCCGGGGACTGGTCGGCGTATGGCGCGCTGGACGCGGTCTGCGCGGTTGGCCTTTCGGGGCAGGCCGTGCCCAATTTTCCGCTGCTGGGGCTCGACCCCGATCCGGCGCGCGCGCTGGTGCGGGCGCGCACCGCCGCCGCCGCGATCCTGAACGAGGTGGGCGAGGTGGACCCCATTGCCCTCCCCGCGCCGGCCGCCGACGGGCGCATCCGGATCGGCTACTTTTCGGCGGACTTTCACGAGCACGCGACGATGTTTCTGATGCAGGGCACGTTTCGCGCGCACGACCGCGCGCGCTTTGCCATCCACGCCTATTCGTTCGGCGCGAACCGCAGCGGCGAGCGGCGGCAGGAGCTGGCAGGAATGGTCGACAGCTTCAACGATGTGCTCGAAATGTCCGATGCGGCGATCGTCGCGCTCGCGCGCGCGCACGGGCTCGACCTCGCGGTCGACCTCAAAGGCTATACCGCGCATCGCCGCCCCCGCCTGTTCGCGCGGCGGCTGGCCCCCGTGCAGGCGCAGTGGCTGGGCTATCCCGGCACGATGGGCGCAGACTTCATCGATTACATCGTCGGCGACCCGGTGGTCATTCCGGCAGACGCGCGCGCGCATTACAGCGAGGCGGTGATCCGCCTGCCCGGCTCCTACCAGCCCAACGACAACCAGCGCACGATTGCGCCGATTACCTCCACCCGCGCGGCGCATGGGCTGCCCGAGGCCGGGCTGGTGTTTTGCAGCTTCAACCAGGTGTGGAAGATCAGCCCGCAGGAATTCGACGTGTGGATGGACCTGCTGCGCCAGGTGCCGGGCGCGGTGCTGTGGCTGTTTCGCAGCAATGCGCTGGCGGGCGGCAACTTGCGGGCGGCAGCGGCGGCGCGCGGCGTGGACCCGGAGCGGCTGGTGCTCGCCGAGCCGCTCGCCCATTCCGAGCACCTTGCGCGGCTGCGCCATGCGGACCTGTTTCTCGACTGCTTCACCTATGGCGCGCATACCACGGCGAGCGACGCGCTGTGGGCCGGGGTGCCGGTGCTGACATGCGCGGGCCGCGCATTTCCGGCGAGAGTCGCGGCGAGCCTGCTGGTGGCTGCCGGTTTGCCCGAACTGATCACCACATCGCCCGAGGACTATGCGCGGCTCGCATTGGAACTGGCAAACGATCGTGCGCGGCTGGCCGCGCTGCGCGCGCGGCTGGCGGCGCAGCGCGGGAGCTGCGCGCTGTTCGATACCGAGGCGCACACCCGCGCGCTCGAGGCGGCGTGGACCGCGATTGTCGAGCGCGCGCGCTCGGGATTGGCACCTGCGGATATCGACATCTAGCGCCAGATATCCGCCGCCGGCGCTACTTCCGCTTTACTTCTTCTTTTCGGGGGCGATCGAGATGCGCACCGTCTCGCCGTTATTGCCGGGGAAGCCGGTGAACATCGCCTCGACCAGATTGGGCACGAGATAGGGCAGACGGTTGGAGCTCGACGCCGCTTCGGCCTTCCCTTCGAACAGGCGCTTGCCATCGGCGCGGCGATCGATCTTGAGGTCGATGCCGCTGGTGAAGATGGTCACCACATCGACGCTGTTGAACCCGCCGCCGCCCCACGGGCCGCCATAACCGCCAAAGCCGCCCCATGGGCCGAAGCCGCCGCCCCACAGTCCGCCATAGCCGAAGCCGCGCCCGTAAAAGCCCCGGCCATAGAAGCCCGGGCCGCCATAGCCGAACGGACCGCCCCAGCCGCCCCAGAAGGGATCACCGAACCCGGTGCTCCGGATCCGGTCGCGCCCCTGATCGACGCCGTAGTAGAACTTGACGATGAGATCGGCGTTCTCCGGCGCGCCGGGGACATAGCCCAGCCGCTGCATCCGCGCCGCGACGAGGCTGGCATATTGCGAGAATTCGAGGCCGCCCTGATCGCGCGCGTCTTGCGCGACGACCGCGAACGTCTGCCCGGCAGGGGCGGGCAATTCGGCCTGAAAGCGCGAGACATTGGCTTTGAAGTTCGTGGCGCAGGCGGACAGCGCCAGCGCCAGGGGAACCGCCAGCAGGGCCAGACGGCTGAACTTGCTCTTGATGGTCATTAGGGCGACTCCTTGATCCGGCGCGGATTTGCCACCCGGGGTGGACACCGCGACAGGCTAGCATGGTGTGAGGTTGGACGGAACGTGCTGAATGGACGTTGAACGGCAAGGCGCCCATCGCCTCGGGCAGAAGATTTTTTACATTTTAATTCAATTGGTTATCCCCGGACAAGGCCGAGCGCCCGGTAGGCCTTTTCCAAAGTTGGGACAGCCAGCGCGCGCGCTTTCGCCGCGCCCGCGCGCAGGATCGCATCGAGCGCGGCGCGGTCTTCGCGCAAGGCACGGTAGCGCGCGGCGATCGGCGCAAGCCGTTCGACCAACACCTCGCCCAGCGCCGGCTTGAACGCGCCGAAGCCTTTGCCTTCGAACTGCGCCAACACGGCGTCGACGGAAGTCCCCGCCATCGCCGCATAGATGCCCACCAGATTGGCCGCTTCTGCCCGGCCCTCCAGCCCCTTGGCATCGCCGGGCAGCGGCTCGGGGTCGGTCTTGGCCTTCCTGATCTTCTGCATGATCGTGTCGGCATCGTCGGTCAGGTTGATGCGGCTCATGTCCGACGGATCGGACTTCGACATCTTGGCGCTGCCATCGCGCAGGCTCATGATCCGGGCGGCTTCGGGCGGGATGATCGGCTCGGGCAGCGTGAACACCGGGTCTTCTTCCGATGCAAAATCGTTGTTGAATTTCTGCGCGATATCGCGCGCGAGCTCGAGGTGCTGCTTCTGGTCTTCGCCCACCGGCACGTGCGTGGTCTGATAGAGCAGGACATCGGCGGCCTGCAGCACCGGATAGGTGAACAGCGCGACGCTGGCACCCTCGCGGTTCTTGCCCGCCTTGTCCTTCCACTGCGTCATGCGGTTGAGCCAGCCCATCCGCGCGGTGCCCATCAGCAGCCATTGCAGCTCGGCATGCGCGGGCACTTGCGCCTGGTTGAACAGCACCGACCGCTCCGGATCGATCCCGCAGGCGACCAGCGCGGCGACCATCTCGCGCGTGCTCGCGGCCAGTTCGGCGGGCACGTGCGGCATCGAGATCGCGTGGAGGTCGGCCAGAAAAAATAGGGACTGTCCCCCTTTTTCGTGCCATTCGTCCTGCATCGCCACCCAGTTGCGGATCGCGCCGAGATAGTTGCCGAGGTGCAGCTGGCCGGTGGGCTGGATGCCGGAGACGATGCGCATGGAGCCGTTACTCTTCAGGTTTGCGCCTGCGCCGCAAAAGGAGTTGCAGGTCGCTGCGCGAGAAAGCCCCGCTCAGCAGAGCGCACAGCCCATAGACGAGCGTGCCCGACGAAACCAGCGCGACCAGCGCGGCGAAGCGGATGAACCACGTGCCGTGGACATAGGGCGTGAGCAGCCCCTGCCCCGCCCACAGCACCGCGCCCATCGCCAGCGCCGCCAGCGCGAGACGCGGGGCGCGGCGGCGCAGCTGCGCGTCGGCGGCAAAATGCCCGCGCAGGACCAGCGTGCGATAGAGCAGCGCGACGTTGACGGTGGAGGCCAGCGCGGTGGCCAGCGGCGGGCCCATGTGCTGGAGCGGCACGATCAGCGCGAGATTGCCGATCAGGTTTACCGCCATCGAGATGACCGCATAGCGCACCGGCGTTTTCGTGTCCTGCCGCGCATAGAACCCGGGGGTGAGCACTTTGACGAGGATGTAGCTGGGCAGGCCGATCGAGAACGCGGCGAGCGCCTGCGCGGTGAAATGCGCATCTTGCGGGGTGAAGCGGCCATAGCCGAACAGCGCCGCCGCGATGGGCTCGCCGCACAGGACCAGCGCCGCGGTGGCCGGAAGGGTGAGCAGCAAGGCCAGCTCCATCCCCCGGTTCTGCGTTTCCATCGCGGCGCGCGCATCGCCGCCGCCGAGCTGGCGCGAGATCGTGGGCAGCAGCACGGTGCCAAGGCCGATGCCGATGAGGCCGAGCGGCAGCTGGTTGAGCCGATCGGCCATGTAGATGTAAGTCACCGAACCATGCGCCAGCAGCGAGGCGGCGAGCGCGGTCGAGACCACCAGATTGATCTGCACCGCCCCCGCCCCCGCCGCCGCCGGCCAGATCAGCGCCATGAGCCGTTTGACCTCGGGATTGAGCCGCGGCCAGCGCAGCCGCAGCTTTACCCCGGCATTGCGGCAGGCCCACGCCAGCCAGACAAGTTGAAGCGCGCCCGAGACCGAGACCGCGATCGCCTGATTGCGCGCGGTGATCAGCGGATCGGCCGAGTGGAACCCCAAAAGCGCCGCGATCAGCGTGAGATTGAGCAGGATCGGCGCGGCGGCATTGGCCCAGAAGCGCTGCATCGAATTGAGGATGCCGCCGAGCAGCGAGACAAGGCTGATCAGCATCAGATAGGGAATGGTGATTCGCGAGAGCTGCACCGCAAACGCGAACTGGTCGGCGCTCACCCCGTTGAACCGGCCCGAGAGCACCAAGGTGAGCGGCCAGGCGAACGCTTCGAGCAGCACGGTCATCACCAGCAGCACCGGCAGCAGCACAGCCAGCGCCTGTTCGGCAAACAGAATTCCGTCGGGCAACCCGCGCCCGGCGGGATCGGCGGTCTTCTGATTGAACATCGGGATGAAGGCGGACGAAAACGCGCCTTCGGCAAACAGCGCGCGAAACATGTTGGGCAGGCGGAACGCGATCAGAAACGCATCGGAGGCGAAGCTGGCCCCGATATAGCGCGCGAACAGGCTGTCGCGCACCAGCCCCAGGACCCGGCTGGCCAGCGTGAGCCCGCCGATCGTGCCCGCCGCGCGCAGCAGATTCATGGCGCGGAAACAGCGCGCCGGGGGGTGGCCAAAACGATCAGGCGTCCTGGGCCCGGGTTGCGGCTTCGGCGGCGTCTTCGGCGGCCTTCTGCTCCAGCTGCGCGAAATAGATGCCGGTGAAATCGATCGGCTCGAGCATCAGCGACTGGAAGCCGGCGTCGCGCACCGCATCGGCGATCACGCGGCGGGCGAAGGGAAACACGAGTCGCGGGCCTTCGGCGAAAAGGAACGGATGCGCCTGCTCGTCGGTCACGTTGCGCATCCCGATCAGCGCACCATAGGACAATTCCACCGCAAAAATTACACCTTGCGGCGCTTTTGATGTGGCGGTGATCTTGAGCTCGATCTCGTGCAGATCCGGCCCGAGCGGGCGCGCGCCGATGTTGAATTCGACCTGCATTTCGGCTGCCTCGACCCACTGGAAGCTTTCCGGCGCATTCGGGTTTTCGACCGAAAGATCCTTGATATACTGCGAAATCAGCCCGATCGCGGGCGAGGTATCCTCGCCATTGACCATCGGCATCCCGGGAGTATCGAGGTTCAGCGTGCTGATGATGTTGCCTTCGTCGGCCATGATCCTGCTTTCGTGCAAAAGGGGTGCGGGGGTGTTTGGCGCGCCGCCTAGCACTTGCGCCCGCAGGCCGCAATCGCGCGCAGGCGCAAGCTTCGCACGCGGTTTGCCCCAAGGGACACGGCGCTTTGGGGCAAGAATGCCACAAGGTGGCGCTCTGAGGGCAATGTGCACGCGTTGTTCATTTGTAATTCGTACTTACTTGATGCACGATAAACCTTAGGCCGATGCTGCGCCGGGCCCGAACCGCCTGCCGCCAGTCTAGAGCCTCAAAGCCTGATGCTCGAACCAATTGGGAACTTTGCGCGTGATTGTTGAGATTATCATACTGGCGATGATCGCGGCCTTCCTCGGCCTGCGGCTCTATGCGGTGCTCGGCCGCCGCCCCGAGCAGACCGACGAGCCGCTGCGCCGCCGCATCGAACAGCCCGATCCTTCGGGCGCCGCACGCGCGATTGCGCCCAAACTTCCTGAGAAGACCGCCAATTCCCCGGCCGCAACCACGGGCCTGGCCAATGTGACCGGGTTCGAACCTGCCGCCGAAGCGGGCATCCGCGCGATTGTCGCCGCCGACCGCAAGTTCGAGCTGGGCCAGTTCCTGCAAGGCGCGCGCGGCGCGTACGGCATGGTGCTCGCAGCGTTCTGGCGCGGCGACAAGGAAGAGCTTTCGCAGCTGTGCGACCGCGATGTTTATGAAGGCTTTGCCGCCGCGATCGACGCGCGGGCCGAGGCGGGCGAATCGCTCGAGTCGCGGCTGATCCGCATCGAGGAAGCGACCGTGATCGACGCGGAATACAACGCCCCCATGGCGCGGCTGACCGTGCGCTTCGTATCCGACGTCGCCTCGGTCACACGCGATGCCAGCGGCGCGGTGATTGCCGGATCGCTCAACGACGCAATTCTGGCGCGCGACCTTTGGACGTTCTCGCGCAACATGACCTCGCGCGATCCCGACTGGCTGGTCGACGAGACCGACGAAGGGTAAGCGGTGCGGCGCAGCGCGGCCATGCGGCGCACCGCGCTCGCATTGGCCATGGTTGCCTTGCTTGCCGGCTGCGTCCGGCTGATTCCGCAAACGACCGCGCCGGTTTCGCGCGCGCCCCCGGCAAAGGCCAACGCCGCACTCGCGGGGGTGAGTCGCGGCCCGGCGGCGGCGGGTCTCGGCGTCGCGCCGAGCAATGCCCGCGAGGCGCTGGCCGCCTTCGTCACCAGTTGCCCGCGCCTGACCCGACGCAAGGACACCAGCGGGCTGACCCGGCCCGAGGACTGGCGCGCGGCATGCGCTGCGGCCGCCACGTGGCCGGGCGATGATGCGGCATCCTTCTTCGCAACGCATTTCGAAACGGCGCAAGTGGGCGGCGGCGAAGCCTTTGTCACCGGCTACTTCGAGCCCGAAATTGCGGGCGTGCGCACCCGCCAGCCCGGTTTCGACGTGCCGATCTATGGCCCCCCGCCCAACATGGTCCGAGCCCGGCCCGGCGACGCCGCGCCGCTCGCGGATGGCAGGCAGCCGGTGGGGCGCTATGATGAAAGCGGCCGGTTCGTGCCCTATTATGACCGCGCGCAGATCGAGGATGGCGCGCTGGCCGGCCGTGGGCTGGAGATTGGCTGGGCGGCGGACCGCGCCGACCTGTTTTTCCTGCAGATTCAAGGATCGGGCCGCCTGCGCGCGCCCGATGGCAGCGTGATGCGGCTGGGCTTTGCCGCGCAAAACGGCTTTGCCTATACCGGCATCGGATCGGTGATGCGCGCGCGCGGGCTGATCGGCAGCGGCCCGGGGCAATATCCCGGATCGATGCAGGGCATCGTGCGCTATTTGCGCGAACACCCGGACGAGGGCCGCGCGCTGATGCGCGAGAACCGCAGCTATGTGTTCATGCGCGAGACAACCGGGGCCGCCGAGAGCATTGGCCCGGTCGGCGCGCTGGGCGTGCCGGTGCGCGCGCGGGCGAGCGTCGCCGCAGATCCCGCCTATGTGCCGCTGGGCGCGCCGGTCTGGCTGCAGCTGGACAGCGCGCAGGCCAATGGGCTGTGGGTGGCGCAGGACACCGGCGGGGCGATCACCGGGGCCAACCGGTTCGACAGCTTCTGGGGCGCGGGCGAGGCGGCGCGGACGATCGCGGGCGGGATGAGCGCGCGCGGGCGGGCGCTGGTGCTGCTGCCCAAGGGCACGCTGGCGCGGCTCAATCAACCATGACGAACGGGCGATGAGACCGCCGCGCGGGCTGAGCCCGGAGGAAAGCGCGCTGTGGCGGCGCGTGGCCGAAACGGTGACGCCGCTGCATCCGCCGAAACCTGCAGCGCTGCCCGCGGCCGCCGCTGCGCCGCCGCCCGTGACGCCTGCGCCTGCGGTGCGCAAGACCAGGGGCCGGGTGCCACCGCCGCTTGAGGCCAAGCCGCCCGCGCCCGCGCCGCCGCGACCGCTGGCGGCGCAGGGCCTCGATGCCAGCTGGGACCGCAAGCTGGCGCGCGGCAGCATCGCGCCCGATGTGACGATCGATCTTCACGGCATGAACCTGACCATGGCGCACGCCCGGCTGAACGGCGGCATCGCGCAGGCGCTGGCGATGGGATCGCGCGTGGTGCTGCTGATCGCAGGGAAGCCGCGCCCGCCGAGCGAAAGCGACATGCGCGGCGATACGCGCGGCGCGATCCGGGCCAAGCTGCTCGATTGGCTGGCGGCCGGGCCGCACGCGAGCCGCATCGCGGCGGTGCGCCCCGCCCAGCCGCGCCATGGCGGATCGGGGGCGGTTTACATTGTTCTGCGCAAGGCGCGGTAGGGTTGAGGGGTTATTGCTCCGCCAGCGCGAGCAGAGCGATGCGCCGATAAATGCGCTCCAGCACCGCCAGATCGGCCAGTGCCACTGCCTCGTCGGTCTTGTGCATCGTGGCGTTGGTGAGGCCGAATTCGATCACCGGGCAGAGCGCGCGCAGGAAGCGGGCGTCGGACGTGCCGCCGGTGGTGGAGAGCGCGGGTTCGAGGCCGGTTTCGGCGGTTACCGCGCCTGCCACCAGCGCCGAAAACGCGCCGGGCAAGGTGATGAACGCCTCGCCGTGCAGCGTGGCGCGCAGATCGGTGCGGTGGCGGGCGGCGATGGCACTGATGCGCTCGACCAGTTCCGGCCCGGTATGCAGATCGTTGTAGCGGATCGAAAGGCGCGCGCGCGCTTCGGCGGGGATCACGTTGGTGGCGGGATTGCCGACGTCGAGGTCGGTCACTTCGAGGTTCGAGGCCTGGAACCAGTCGGTTCCTCGGTCGAGTTCGAGCCCGCCGAGCTCGGCCAGCAGCGCGACGAGGCGCGGAATCGGATTGTCGGCGAGATGCGGATAGGCGACATGGCCCTGCGTGCCGCGCGCGGTGAGCCAGATATTGACCGAGCCGCGCCGCCCGATCTTGACCATGTCACCCAGCCGCTCGACCGAAGTCGGCTCTCCCACCAGGCACAGATCGGGCGGGCACAGATCAGACTGGGCGCCGAGCGCGCGGATATGATCGAGCAGGGCCGCCGTGCCATATTTGGCGGGGCCTTCCTCGTCGCCGGTGATGATGAAGCTGATCGTGCCCGCTTCGGCGGGAATGGCGGCAACCGCGGCGACCATCGCGGCAATCGACCCCTTCATGTCGACCGCGCCGCGGCCATAGAGCAAATCACCGCGTATTTCGGCCTGGAACGGCGCGCTGGCCCAGCCCTCTCCCGGCGGCACCACATCGAGATGCCCGGCAAAGGCAAAGTGACGCGACCCCGGCGGGCCTTGCCGAACGGCGTAGAGGTTTTCGACCGGGCCTTCGGGCGGCTGGCCATCGATGAAGCGGTGCAGCGCAAAGCCGAGCGGCTCCAGCATCGCGCACAGCGCATCGAACACCGCGCCGCTGGCGGGCGACACGCTGGGCAGGTCGATCAGGCGGCAGGCCAGCGCGGCGACATCATCGGTGGGTTGGTTCATCCGGCGCGGATACCGCAGCGCGGCGCGGGAGGGAAGTGGGCCTGCCCGGTCGAGCAACCAAGGCCCACCCCCGACCCCTCCCGCAAGCGGGAGGGGGGCAAGAAGCGGGGCCCTTGTCTTACAGCGGGTTGTCGAGTTTGATCACGGCTTCGTTGCTGGTGCGCTGTTCGGTCTTGAGCGCGCGGGGGGCGGCGAAGCTGGCGATGACCGGGGCATCACGCTGGTAGAGGTCGCCGAAGCTGCGCATCAGCCCGTTCACATCGCGCGCGACGGTGAAATAGGTGATGTAGACCGGCCACGGGTTGGTCATCGGCACTTTGGTGTATTTGCCCGAGAGATTGTATTCCACCGCGGTTTCCGGCGGCAGGTCCGCGCCGAGGATGGCCATCGTCATCGCCAGTTCGGTCGCGCGCTCGGCGCGGATGCAGCCGTGACTGAGCGCGCGCATCGGCTGTGCGAAGAGATTGCGGTTGGGCGTGTCGTGGATGTAGATCGCGTGCGGGTTGGGCATGTCGAGCTTGACCTTGCCCAGCGCGTTGTTGCCGCCCGGCTGCTGCACCACGGTGATAAAGCCGTCCGCCGCCTTGGTCGCGACATAGCCCTCGCGCTTGGCCCGCGCGGGGCTGGCGATCAGCTTGGCACCGAGCCCCTCACCCACCACGATCGACTGCGGCACGGTCCAGGTCGGGTTGAACACCACGTTCTTGACCGATTCGGCGAGCTGCGGCGTGGCGGTCCGGCCCGGCTTGCCGACAATCGCGCGGTAGCTGCGGATGATCTTGTTGCGCACGGTGAGGCGCAGTTCCTGCTCGGGCACGTTGATGATGAGATATTGCGGCCCCAGATCGCGCGCCAGCCAGCGCCAGCGGTCCATGTTGGCGCGGATCATCGCGCGCTGGCGCGGCTCCTTGGCGACAGCGAGCATGCCCTTGAGCGCCGCATAATCGGGGTGCGTGGGGGCAAGGCTGGCGAGCACGCCGGGGACGTCGTGCTGTTCGATCGCCTGCGCGAGCAGCTGGCCATTGGGATGGACATCGAGATCGGGATCGAGCGCGAACCATTGCACGCGCGCGGGCACCGGGGTGCGCCCGTCGCGCAAGTCCTCGGCCAGCCAGACGAACAGGCGGCTGGCCAGCGCATCGAGCTCGGGGCCTTCGCCCTTGGCCATCGCGGCGGCGAGCGCGGCGGGCTCGTAGTCCGACGCCATGAGCCCCTCGCTGCCGATGCCCTTGATCACGCCAGCCAGCGCCCGCGCATCGGCGAGCGTCCATTCGGCGATGAGCGGCGCGGGCGGCGGCGGGACTTCGCCTGCGGGGGCAGTCGCGCCGGGCGTCGGTGTAGCGGCCGGGACGGTTGCGGCCGGGGCGGCGGTGGGCTGCGCGGGGACCGGCGCGGCCGGGACAGCGGCGGCGGGAGCGGACGCCGAGGCCGAGGCAGATGGGGGTGCGGCGGCAGCAGGCACCATCGCGCCGCCGGCGACCATGAGGCCCGCAGCGATCAGCCCGGCAGGCCGGGGTTTGGTGGAGACACGCATCGGCTTACAATCCCTTTTTCGCGGATAGGTATCACCCGCCCGGCGGCGCAACCGCTTTGGCAAAGCCCGTTGATTTGCCGCAGCAATGCCAGAGCGAGGTGCTCCAATCAAGCAAAGCGCCTTACAGTTTGCTGAATCGATCTGCATGCCGAGCAATTGTCGGCGTTGCCGGGCGGGGCGGGCGCGGGTAAGGCCCGTACCATGCCGCCGCCCGCGCCCCTCCTGCCGATCCTGGTCGCGCTGCTCGGTCTGGCCGCCTACGGCGTGATGGACGGCATGATGAAAGTCGCGACTCTGGCGCTGGGCGCGTATGGCGCGATGTTCTGGCGCAATCTGGCGGGATCGGTGATCATGCTGCCGCTGTGGCTGGCGCGAGGGCAAGGCTGGCCGGGGCCCGAAGTGATGCGGTTGCATGTGCTGCGATCCGCCATCGGCGCGGTCCTGGCGACGCTGTTTTTCTATGGGCTGGCGCACACCCCGATTGCCGAAGCGCTGGCGCTGACGTTCATTTCGCCGCTGATCGCGCTCTATCTCGCCGCGGTGATGCTGGGCGAGCGGATCAGCCGCCGCGCGGTGGCAGGGTCGGTGTGCGGGCTGGCCGGGGTGGTGGTGATTGCGGCGGGCAAGCTGGGCGGCGAATACACCACCGAAAGCGTGCTTGGCCTCGTGGCGATTCTGGTCTCGGCGGTGCTCTATGGCTGGTATCTGGTATTGCAGCGCAAGCAGGCGCAGCTGGCCGGGCCCGAAGAGATCGCGTTTTTCCAGACGTCCATGATTTTCGGCATGCTTGGGCTCGGAGCGTGGTGGTTCGCGCCGCCGCCGGCACCGGGCGACTGGTGGGTGCTGATCGGTTCGGCGGTGCTGTCGGTCGCCGCGATGCTTGCGCTGAGCTGGGCCTATGCCCGCGCCGAGGCGCAAGTGCTCGTGCCGCTGGAATACTCGACGTTCATCTGGGCAGCGCTGTTTGGCTGGATCGTGTTTGCCGAGGAGCTGACCGGGCGCACGCTGCTCGGCACCGCGATCATCGTGGCGGGCTGCCTGATCGCCTCGCGCAGCGACGAACCGCATCTCGAACCGACCTGAAGCGCCGACCAAAACCGCGCGCGGCCTTGACGCGGACGCCCGAAACGCGCATCCGCAGCGCCGTGATCCGGGGGCGCGCCCGGGGCATTTCTGGCACCATCAAAGTAGGAAACGCTCATCCATGACCCAGGTCGGACAGGACACGCTCGGCACCCGCACCATGCTCGACGTAGGGGGCAAGCAATTTGGCTATTACGCGCTGAGCAAGGCTGCCGAAAAATTCGGCGACATTTCGCGGCTGCCTTTCTCGATGAAAGTGCTGCTCGAGAACCTGCTCCGTTTCGAGGACGGCGGCTTCACCGTTTCGACCGACCACGTGAAAGCGCTGATCGACTGGACGAAGGACCCTTCATCGAGCAGCGAGATCCAGTATCGCCCGGCGCGCGTTCTTTTGCAGGATTTCACCGGCGTGCCTTGCGTGGTCGATCTGGCCGCGATGCGCGACGCCATTGCCAAGCTGGGCGGCGATACCAGCAAGATCAATCCGCTGGTGCCGGTGCATCTGGTGATCGATCACTCGGTGATGGTCGACGAGTTCGGCCATCCCAAGGCCTTCGAACACAATGTCGAGATCGAATATTACCGCAACGGCGAGCGCTATGACTTTCTGAAGTGGGGCTCGAAGTCGCTGTCGAATTTCAAGGCGGTGCCCCCGGGCACGGGCATCTGCCATCAGGTGAACCTCGAGCATATCGCGCAGACGGTGTGGACCAGCACCGACCAGCACGGTGCGAGCGTGGCCTATCCCGACACATGCGTCGGCACCGACAGCCACACCACGATGATCAACGGCCTCGGCGTGCTCGGCTGGGGCGTGGGCGGGATCGAGGCGGAGGCGGCGATGCTCGGCCAGCCGGTTTCGATGCTGATCCCCGAAGTGGTCGGCTTCAAGCTGACCGGCGCGCTGATGGAAGGCATCACCGCCACCGACCTCGTGCTGACCGCGACGCAGATGCTGCGCGCGCACGGCGTGGTTGGGCGCTTTGTCGAATACTATGGCCCGGGCCTTGCCGCGCTGTCGCTCGCCGACCGCGCCACGCTCGCCAACATGGCCCCGGAATACGGCGCGACCTGCGGCTTCTTCGGCGTGGACGACAAGACGATCGACTATCTGCGCCTCACCGGCCGCGATGAAAGCCAGATCGCGCTCGTCGAAGCCTATGCCAAGGCGCAGGGCCTGTGGCTCGATCCCGCGATGCCCGATCCGGTGTTCACCTCGACCTTGGAGCTCGACATGAGCACCGTGGTGCCCTCGCTGGCCGGGCCCAAGCGCCCGCAGGACAAGGTGATCCTGACCGAAGTGGACGACGTGTTCAACGCCGACCTTGCCTCGGTCTACAAGCACGACAGCGCCAAGCGCGTCGCGGTGGAAGGCAAGGCACATGACATCGGCGACGGCGATGTGGTGATTGCGGCGATCACCAGCTGCACCAACACGTCGAACCCCAGCGTGCTGGTGGCCGCCGGGCTGGTGGCGAAGAAGGCCAACGAGCTGGGCCTGAAGCCCAAGCCGTGGGTCAAGACCAGCCTTGCGCCGGGATCGCAGGTGGTGACCGATTACCTCGTCAAGGCGGGCCTGCAGGAGCATCTCGATGCGGTGGGCTTTAACCTTGTCGGCTATGGCTGCACCACGTGCATCGGCAATTCCGGCCCGCTGGCCGAGCCGATCAGCGCCGCGATCAACGCGAACGATATCGTCGCCGCCTCGGTGATTTCGGGCAACCGCAATTTCGAGGGCCGCGTCTCGCCCGATGTGCGCGCCAATTTCCTCGCCTCGCCGCCGCTGGTGGTGGCCTATGCGCTCAAAGGCACGGTGACCGAAGATTTCACCACCACGCCGATCGGCGTTTCGAGCGCGGGCAATGACGTGTTCCTGCGCGATATCTGGCCGAGCAACGCCGAAGTCACCTCGGCGATGACTGCCTGCGTCAGCCGCGAAATGTTCGTGACGCGCTACGCCGAAGTCTACAAGGGCGACGCGCACTGGCAGGCGATCGACGTGACCGGCAGCGACACCTATGCTTGGCGCGCGGGTTCGACCTACGTTGCCAATCCGCCCTATTTCGAGGGCATGAGCATGACCCCGGCGCCGGTGAACGACATCATCGAGGCCAAGCCGCTCGCGATCCTGGGCGATTCGATCACCACCGACCACATCTCGCCGGCCGGTTCGATCAAGGCCGACAGCCCGGCGGGCAAGTGGCTGATGGAGCATCAGGTCGCGCGCGCGGATTTCAATTCCTATGGCGCGCGGCGCGGCCATCACGATGTGATGATGCGCGGCACGTTCGCCAATATCCGCATCAAGAACGAGATGGTCCCCGGCATCGAGGGCGGCATGAGCCGCCATGGCGACGAAGTCGGCGCGATCTATGACGTGGCGATGCAGTACAAGGCCGAAGGCACGCCGATGGTGGTGATCGCGGGCAAGGAATACGGCACCGGATCGAGCCGCGACTGGGCGGCGAAGGGCACCAATTTGCTCGGCGTGCGCGCGGTGATCGTCGAGAGCTTCGAGCGCATCCACCGCTCGAACCTGGTCGGCATGGGCGTTTTGCCGCTGCAGTTCACGGATGGCGATACGCGCCTGAGCCTGGGCCTGACCGGCGACGACAGCTTCACGATCACCGGCGTCGCCAGCCTCGAGCCGCGGCAGATGGTCGATGTGGCCGTGACCCGCGCCGATGGCACCAGCTTCACGTTCAAGGCGCTGTGCCGGATCGATACCGCCAACGAGCTCGAATACTATATGAACGGCGGGATCCTGCACTACGTGCTGCGGAAATTGGCGGCTTGATCTTGGTGTAGGGGGGCAGAATATGCGTTTGGGAACCATGCTCACCTGCTTTAGCATTCTAGTATTCAGCCCGACAAAATTGTTCGCAAATCCTACTATTCCGCCAAACCGTGATCTGTGCTTGACACTACAAACTAATGCAGGCCGTTCACAGAGGGCTATTGTAACTTTTACTGGCGATAAATCGAATTATTTTGAAGAAGTTATGAGTAAAAGAGAAAAAAGAATATACAGCATTGGCACAACTTCATCTACTAACATGTCACTATCAGTTCTAGGGTTTTATAGCAAGAATGGATGGAGGTCTTCGCGAGTAAAGACCAGTTTCAGGGCAGGATCTTACACCTATTTTTTCGAGGACAAGAAGCAATCGGACTACGATGATCTGATTGTTAATGTAAGAATAACCCCGCAAGGCGGGAGCTGTTAGTCGCGTATCGCCTATATCATCAATAGGTGATTGCGAAGATTGTTATTCAAGAAAGAAGGGCGGCTCCCTTGCGGGGCCGCCCTTCTTTTTTGGTTCCTGCGCGGGGCCGGTCAGGCGGCGGCCGGGGCTTTCATGCCCTGGCGGCGGCGGATGACGAGGCCTGCGGCGGCAGCGCCGAACAGCAGGACCATCGATGGTTCGGGCACCGGAGTGCCGCCGGTGGTGCCGCCATTGGTCGTGCTGCCGTTCGACGAGGTCGAGGTGGAGGTCGAGGTCGAGCCGTTCGAGGACGAGCTGGTCGACGACGAGGTCGAGCTGCTGGTGCTGCTCGAGGTCGACGAACTGGTGCTCACGTTGCCCGAACTGCTCGAGCTGGTGCTCGTGCTGACATTGCCCGAGCTGCTCGAGCTGGTGCTCGTGCTGACGTTGCCCGAACTGCTGGAGCTCGTGCTGACATTGCCCGAGCTGCTCGAGGTGCTGGTGATCCCGCCGGTGCTGGTCGAGGTGGAGGTGCTGACCCCGCCGGTGCTGGTGCTGACGCCGCCGGTGCTGGTGCTCACGCCGCCCGTGCTGGTGCTCACGCCGCCGGTGCTGGTGCTCACGCCGCCGGTGCTGGTGCTCACGCCGCCGGTGCTGGTGCTCACGCCGCCGGTGCTCGTGCTGGTGCTGATCCCGCCGGTGCTGGTGCTGACGCCGCCCGAAGTGGACGAGGTCGAGCCGCCCGAGGTCGAGGTGGAACCACCCGAAGTCGACGTCGATCCGCCCGAGGTCGAGAAGCCGCCGCTCGATGTCGAGGTCGAGCCGCCCGACGTGCTGATGCCTCCGGTGGTGGTCGAGGAGATCACCACGCTGCCGCCCCCGCCGCCGCCGCCGAAGAACCCGCCGAAGAAGCCGCCACCGAACCCGCCGATGCCGCCGCCGCCGATCACCACCGGAACACCGCCGCCACCGCCCGAAGGCTGGGGCGGCATCGGCGGCAGATAGGGCACCGGCACCATCGCCATCTGCTGCGGCTGGGCATACGTGCGTGTCACCGTTGTCTTCACGATGCGGCGCGTGCGGCGCACTTTGCGCGGGGCCGAGCGGTGCGCGTAATGATGCACTTTGGCCTGCTTCACCTTGATCGGTTTGGCATGGCGAATCTCGTTCGTGAACGGCGCTTCCGAAACATGGACCGCGCCGCCGCCAAGGACCGCGCCGCCAAGGGCGCAGGCTGCCAGTTTCACCAATGCTAAACGAACAGACATGATTGCGGCTTTCTTGTTCCTGCCGGATCGCCGCGCTGTTCTGGTGAAAGGCCAGAACGGCAATCCTGATGGATGGAACAATGCAGATCGCAATCCGCGCGGCAATGCCAATAGCGCGCGTTCGGGGCCGGTGAAGCGCGAGAAATGCCCGATTTCCGTGCGTTAAGCTTGTTCTGTACCAAACTGGAACCGAATCAGGCGCGCAGGTTTACACCTCGTCTGGAAACAAGTCGGGCAGCGGGCCGGCGGGCGGAGCAAGGCCAAGATGCTGCCAGCCACGGTCATTCAGGCACCGCCCGCGCGCGGTGCGCGCCACCAGGCCGAGCTGGATGAGGTATGGCTCGATCACATCCTCGATCGTGTCGCGCGGCTCCGACAGGCCCGCCGCGAGCGTTTCGACGCCGACCGGCCCGCCTTTGTAGATGCCCGCGATCATGCCGAGATAGCGCCGATCCTGCAGATCGAGGCCGAGCTTGTCGACCTCGAGCCGGGTGAGCGCCGAATCCGCCAGCGCCTGCGTGATCACCGGTTCGCCCGCCACGGCGGCAAAATCGCGCACCCGGCGCAGCAGCCGCCCCGCCACACGCGGGGTGCCGCGCGCGCGCTGCGCGATCTCGCGCGCGCCATCGGGGCTGAGGCCGATGCCGAGCAGTCCTGCGCCGCGCAGCACCACGCGCTCGAGCTCGGCCACCGAATAGAACTGCAGCCGCACCGGAATGCCGAACCGGTCGCGCAAGGGGGTGGTGAGCAGCCCGGCGCGGGTGGTCGCGCCGATCAGCGTGAAAGCGGGCAGATCGATCCGCACCGAGCGCGCCGAGGGCCCCTCGCCGATGATCAGATCGAGCGCGCGGTCCTCCATCGCGGGATAGAGCACTTCCTCGACCACCGGATTGAGCCGGTGGATCTCGTCGATGAACAGCACATCGCCGCTCTCCAGATTGGTGAGCAGCGCGGCGAGATCACCGGCTTTGGCGATGACGGGGCCGCTGGTGGCGCGGAAATTGACACCCAGTTCGCGCGCGATGATCGCGGCAAGCGTGGTCTTGCCAAGGCCCGGCGGGCCGAAGAACAGCACATGATCCATCGCCTCGCGCCGCATCTTCGCGCTTTCGATGAACACCCGAAGGTTATCACGCGCGGCCTCCTGCCCGACGAATTCCTCGAGCGTTTTCGGGCGCAGCGCGGCGTCGGGGTCTTCGGGCTGGCGCGCGGCGGAGAGGATGGGGTTGTCGGTCATGGCCTCAGGCGCGCCGCTGCATCTTGCGATTGATGGAGGACGCGCTGGATGAAAACGGTCTCGTCGGCGTAGCGGTAAAAGATCACGTGGCTGCGATAGGTCTTGCACCGGGTACCGGTGGGCAGCTCCGGGCGCGGCCTGCCCGACAAAGGATATTGGGTCAGGAACAGGAATGCTTCCGTTAGGCCGCGCGCATAGGCCTCGGCAGCCTCTTCGCCAAACCGCTCCACGCTGTAGTCGTCGATTTCCGCCAGATCATAGCGAGCGGCGACGGTGACCTTGAAGTCAGGCACGCCGGGCGCGTCGTTCGGCGATGATGTCTTCGATGAGGGTTGCCGGATCGGCATCGATGTAACCTGACGCTTCGCCCTCTTCGATCAGGGCGCGGAGCCGCGCCACGTCTTCGGCTTCCGCGCGATGCCGCCGAATGAGATCGCGGAGATAGTCTCCTGCATCTGCATAGTGCCCTTGCGCTACCTGCTGCTCGATCCAGCTTTGGAGTGCGTTGGGGAGGGAAAAGCTGAGGTCGGTCATGGCAAAATACTACCGCTTCTTCGGTTGGATGGCAAAGGCCTGCGACTAGCTCGCTGCTGATGGATCGGGAATGGAGTATCCCACGTCAGACAACCGGACCTTTGCGGCATCAAGCAACTCCGCATCGAACTTTTCTGGGAATCGCAATGCGACTGCCTCGAAAGACAATTCCAGCAAGTTGCGATCGAGTAGCATTCGAAAGCCTTCCGAAGCCGGGCCGCGAACGAGATCAGCAACACATTGGGTCTCGCCTTGGCGCGCAATCTTCTGGCGGGTGCGCGACAGCATGATTGTCTTGCCCCGCTCCTGCTTAAGCACATCCTCAAGAGCATAAATGGATTGCCAGACAGCATGTTCGATTGTTCCGGGTTCGTCCGCCGGCAAGATGCTGTAGAGTTTCTTCCTTGCTGCCTGAGCAAGGTCTTCGGCTCCCTGCTCCTCAGCATTCTTGGCAATTTGCCGCAGTTTCTTAGGATCGCTGCAGTGATCCACAAATAGCATCATTTTTTGAAGTTTTGGCTCCATCACCCTACCGCCCGCTTCAGCGCCACCCGCACCAGATCGTTCAGCACCGCATCATCGCCCAGTTCCTTCACCGCCGCAGCCACCGCCATGCTCGCGACGGCAGGCTTGAAGCCGAGGTTTTGCAGCGCCGAGATCGCATCTGCGCTCACGGTTCCAGCTGGGGCCGCGCCGAGGCCTTCGATGGGCGGGGTGCCGGGGCCTGCTGCGATGGGCACAATGCCGCCCGCCTTGTCTTTCAACTCGTTGACGATGCGGCTCGCGAGCTTTGGGCCGACGCCATTGGCACGCGCCACCATCGCGGCGTCTCCGCCCGCGCAGGCGCGCTGCAGGTCTTCGACCGAAAGCGCCGAGAGGATGGCGAGCGCGACTTTGCTGCCCACGCCCTGCACCGCCGTCAGCAGGCGAAACCAGCCGCGTTCGCCTGCGCTGGTGAAGCCGATCAAGCGCTGGTCGGTCTCGCTCACTTGCAGCTCGGTGTGGATCACCACGCGGTCGCCGCGCAGGCCAAGCTGGGTTAGCGTCTTGGCCGAGCAGTGGACGAGATAGCCCACGCCGTTCACGTCGATCACCGCCCAATCGGGGCCGCTGTCGTCAAGAATTCCGGTGAGCTTTGCGATCATGGTTTGTTCTTATGGCAGGCATATCGAGAGGCGGCAAGCCCACCCCGCTGCGACTAACTTCACTTCGTTCAGCAAGTCTCGCTCCCTTCCCGTCTTCTCCCCTCCCGCTTGCGGGAGGGGTCGGGGGTGGGCATCACCGGTGGCTACCCAGCATGTTGGCGTGGGTGATGGCGACCGCGAGCGCGTCTGCGGCGTCTGCGCCCGCTAGCTTGACGCCGGGGAGCAGGACTTTGAGCATGGCCTGCACTTGCTCCTTTTCGGCCTTGCCGGTGCCGACCAGTGCCTGCTTGATCAGCCGCGTCGCGTATTCGGCCACGGGCATCCCGGCGCGCGCGAGGCTGAGCATCGCCACGCCGCGCGCCTGCCCCAGCTTGAGCGTCGATTGCGGGTTTACGTTGACGAACACTTCCTCGACCGCGCCGGAATCGGGGCGGTGGAGCAGGATCACATCGGTGAGCGCGGCATCGAGCTCGACAAGGCGCTGCGCCATCGGAGCCTTGGCATCGGTGCGGATCTGGCCGTTGGCGATGTGGCTGAGACGGCTGCCCGCCTTGGCGACAATGCCCCAGCCGGTGCAGGTGAGGCCGGGATCGATGCCGATGATAATCATGCGGCGGTCGCGCCCGCGAGCGGGGGCGAGCCGGGGGGCCGGTTGATCCGGCGCAGCGGAGGCAGCGGCCCACCCCAAACCCCTCCCGCAAGCGGGAGGGGCTGTCTCAACCCAGTTGCTCCATCACTTCGTCGGGGATTTCATAATTGCCCCAGACGGTCTGGACATCGTCGTCGTCGTCGAGCACGTCGATCAGCCTGAGCAAAGTCGCGGCGGTTTCGGCATCGACGGTGGTCTTGATGCTCGGCTTCCACGCCAGCTTCACGCCCTCGGCTTCACCGAGCGCCTTTTCAAGCTCGCGCGCGACGGGGTGAAGCTGTTCGACCGCGACCCAGATCTGGTGGCTGCCCGGGTTCTCGTCGCCGTCGCCCATGTCGCTCTCGACATCGTCGGCGCCGGCTTCGATCGCGGCTTCGAGCACTTTTTCCTCGTCGCCCACTTTGGCCGGATACTCGATCAGGCCGAGCCGCTCGAACCCGTGGCTCACTGCGCCCGAAGCGCCGAGATTGCCGCCGTTCTTGGAAAAGGCGATGCGCACATTGGTGGCGGTGCGGTTGCGGTTGTCGGTCAGCGCCTCGACAATGATCGCAACCCCGCCCGGGCCATAGCCTTCATAGCGCACTTCTTCGTAGTTCTCGCCGTCGCCCTTGCTTGCCTTGTCGATCGCGCGCTGGATATTGTCCTTGGGCACCGATTGCGCCTTGGCCGCGTTGACCGCGGCGCGCAGGCGCGGGTTCATGTCGGGATCGGGCATGCCCATCTTCGCCGCCACGGTGATTTCGCGGCTGAGCTTGGAAAACTGCGCCGAGCGCTTTTTGTCCTGCGCACCTTTGCGGTGCATGATGTTCTTGAATTTGGAATGGCCTGCCATGGTTTTTCTTCTTGGCGTCTTTCAGGGTGGGATGCGCGCTCCCTAGCCGAGGCGCGGGCAAACGGCAATCTTGCCGCGCGGTATCGCTGTCTTAACGCTTGCGCGGGCATGGTGCGCGCCATGAATTCCGCGCTTCGTTCCACGCTCGCCGACTTTGCCGCCTATCTCGCTCGCCCCAGGCTCGTCGCGCCGGGCGGCCTCGGCGCGCCGGGCATATGGCGCTCGATGGCGGCTTTGCTGGTGTTCCATGTCGCCGTGCTGCTGGGCGTGCTCGCGCCGCTGTTGCAGCTTTGGCAGTCGGCCATGCACCTGCCCGCGCCCGAAGCGTTCGGCAACGTGCCGAAGGAATGGCTCGTGCCGCTGGTGGTGCTGATCGCCCCGATCGGCGAAGAGCTCGCCTTTCGCGGCTGGCTTACCGGCCGCGTGCGCGCGCTGTGGCTGCTCGGCTGCGGGTTGGTGGCGGGGGTGCTGCTGGCCATGGTGAGCTATCGTGTGGCGGAGATTCCGGCGAGTCTCGGCGTTGTCGCGATGGGTCTTGTCGCCCCTGTCGGCTGGTGGCTGCTGCGCCGACGGGGTGTGCCGCGCTGGTTCGAGGCGGCGTTTCCGGCCCTGTTCGTGCTGTCGATCGCGATCTTCGGCCTCTCGCACCTGATCAACTACCCGCAGATCTCGTGGGCGCTACTGCCGATGGTGCTGCCGCAAGTCTGGGCCGGGCTGGTGCTGAGCTATGCGCGCATGCGGATGGGATTGCCGGCCGCGATGCTGATTCATGCATTATCGAACGCGGCGGCGATCAGCCTGGCGCTTCTGGCGAATTAAAGAAGCCGCTGATACCACGCGACATCGCGCCAGGCGCCGAGCTTCCAGCCGACCTCGCGGTAGGTGCCGACCGGGGTGAACCCGGCGGAGAGATGCAGCGCCACGCTGGCCGGATTGGGCTGAGCGATCCCGGCAAACGCCGCATGGAAGCCGCGCGAACGCAGCGCGGGCAGAAGCGCGCCATAGAGCCGGCGACCCACGCCCTTTCCCGCCGCCGCCGCGGCCACGTAAATCGCGACATCGCACGAACTGGCATAGGCCGCGCGGGACCGGTGCGGGCTGCCATACGCATACCCTGCAAGCGCGCCGTCCACTTCGGCGACGAACCACGCGTGGCTGGCGCCATAGTCTTCGATGCGGCGCGCCATTTCGGCATCGCCGGGCGGATCGAGTTCGAAACTGGCCCAGGTATCCGTGACATAGGGACGGTAAATCGCCGCGCAGGCGGGGGCATCGTGCCTTGTGGCGGGCCGCAGCAGCGGTGCCTTCATCGCGCGGACATCCGCGGCATTTGCCCCCGCTCCCTGCTGCCGGCTCAGGCGATGCCGAGCGCTGCCTTGTAGGTATCGAGCAGCATGTCCATCTCGCGCCGGTCGTCGGGCTTCATTTTGCGCAGGCGCACGATCTGGCGCATGATCTTGGCATCGTAGCCCGCCGACTTGGCTTCGCTGTAGACGTCCTTGATATCGTCGCCGATGCCCTTCTTCTCCTCCTCGAGGCGCTCGATCCGCTCGATCAGCAGGCGCAGGCGGTCATCGGTGGAGGTGGCATCGGACATGGGATCGACTCCGCTCGGGCAAAGAAAACAGCAAGCGCGGCCCTTAGGCTGCCCGCGCCGATTCGCGCAAAACCTGACCTGTGGAAATCAGGCTATTCCTCCGCCCGCCCCTTGAAACCTTGCGCAATGACGTACCACTCGGACGAATCCTTGCGGCTGGCGGGGGGCTTGGCGTGCTTGACGGTGGCGAAATTGCGCTTGAGAATCGTCAGCAGCTCACCATCGGTGCCGCCGGCAAACACTTTGGCGACAAGCGCGCCGCCCGGCGCGAGCGCATGGATGGCAAAATCGACCGCGGTCTCGACCAGCCCCATCGTGCGCAAGTGGTCGGTCGATTTATGGCCCACGGTGTTGGCCGCCATATCCGAAAGCACCAGATCGGGCGGGCCTTCGAGCGCGCCGGACAGCGCGGCGGGGGCCTCGTCGGCCATGAAGTCCATCTCGAAGATCGTCACGCCCTCGATCGGCTCGGTCGGCAAGAGATCGATGCCGACCACTTTGGCATTCGGCGCCTGTTTGCGCACGACCTGGCTCCACCCGCCGGGCGCGATGCCCAGATCGACCACCCGCCGCGCGCCGCGCAGCAGGGTGAATTTGGCATCCAGCTCGATCAGCTTGAACGCCGAGCGGCTGCGCCAGCCATCGGCCTTGGCCTGCTTGACATAAGGATCGTTGATCTGCCGCGCGAGCCAGCGGTTCGACGAGGCGGTGCGGCCTTTGCCGGTCTTGACCCGCTCGCCCGGGTCGCGGCCGGATCGGCTCATGAAGCGCGCTTGCTGCGGGCTTGCCCGGAAGAGCGGACGGCGGCGCGGCCCCGGTCGCCCTCGCCATTGGTCGCCATCAGGCTGCGCAGAATGCCCTCGCGAATGCCGCGATCGGCGATGCCCAGGCGCTCGGCGGGCCAGATATCGCAGATCGATTCAAGGATCGCGCAGCCCGCCACGACCAGATCGGCGCGGTCGCGACCGATGCACGGCACCGCGACGCGCCCGGCATGCGACAGGCTGGCCAGCCGCTGGCTGACCGCGCGCATCGCGGCGGCGGGCACGATCACGCCATCGACCGCGCGGCGATCATAGTGCGGCAGATCGAGATAGAGGCTGGCGAGCGTCGTGACCGTGCCGCTGGTGCCGAGCAGGCGCAGCGACCCGCCCTCGCGCACGGGCGCGATGCGCGCGGCGAAATCGGCGAAGTCCGCATCCACGCGCGCGCGCATTGCGGCATAGGCCGCGGCGCGGGCTTCGGGCGTATCGGCGATGGTGCCGGTCACTTCGGTGAGCGAGACGACGCCCCACGGCACCGATTGCCAATCGAGAATGCGCGGCGCGGCCTCGCTGGTATCGACCAGCACCACTTCGGTCGAGCCGCCGCCGATGTCGAAAATCATCGCCGGACCGTCGCCGTGTTCGAGCAGGATGTGGCAGCCCAGCACGGCCAGCCGGGCTTCTTCCTGCGCGGTGATGATATTGAGCCGGATGCCGGTTTCGCGGTGCACCCGCTCGATGAATTCCTCGCCATTGGCGGCGCGGCGGCACGCCTCGGTCGCGACCGAGCGCGCGAGATTGACATTGCGCTTGCGCAGTTTCTCGGCGCAGATGTGCAGCGCGGCGAGCGCGCGGTCCATCGCCGCATCCGACAGGCGGCCCGATTGCGCGAGCCCCTCGCCCAGCCGCACCGCGCGGCTGAACGCATCGATCACCATGAAATGATCGCCCGCGGGGCGCGCAATGAGCAGGCGGCAGTTGTTGGTGCCCAGATCGATCGCGGCATAGGCCTGACGGTGCGCGGGCGGCGGCTTGTGCCACACCTGCTGGCTCTCGGCGGGCTTGGCACCGGGCGCATGGCCGCCCTGCGCCACATCGCTACCCGCCACATCGTGCTCTGGGCGCGGCTGGCCCGCAAGGGTGCCGACGGCAGCGGACTGGGTCGGCGCTTGGCCAAAATCGGCTTGCGGGAGAAGTGGCCCCCCGTTCCGGCCAGGACGCGGATCCTGCGCGCTCGTCGGCGGATCAAACTCCGCCATGACTTGCAATTCGCTTTATGTTTTCCCGGCGGGATAATGCCCGCCGGGTACTTGACAACGATCCTAGCGATAGTGCGGGCGCGCGGCAAGGTGTCATGGTGGATTGCCGCCGCGCAGCGCCTTGACTTGCCACCCCGCCAAATCTAAAGCGCGCCACCCCTTGCCCCGTCGTCTAATGGTAAGACACCGGATTCTGATTCCGTTTATCGAGGTTCGAGTCCTCGCGGGGCATCCATTCCTTCAATAATAATCGCTCTGGATCAATCCTTTGGGAATCCAGATCGATTTCTTTCCCCACAAAAATCCCAACAATCAGTATCGGGCATGAGCATATGCCTGCGGACTGGCGCGCTGAAACAGGCAGGTTTAACAATCGATCTGCCTAGCTGGCTGGGTCAGCGCGGCACCGTGCGAGGTCGTCGGCAGTTTGCCGGGCCATCCGAGAATTCCCTGGCAGTTCTGGGACTACCAGTTTCGAAGACCAATCTCCCGCATCCGGAATCTCTAAAGGACTATCCTGCAAAGGGCCGATCTTGGGACTTTGCCGTCGTTCACTGCCTACTCCTTCAACCCCGGCTTTTGGCGAAAGTAGACGTTCCAGCCTTGCACGGGTGTGGGAGGACGAAGGGCATGCGTGGGAACGCATGAACGGATCCCAAGCGCGCTGCTCTGTCGCGCTAGCGGCCGACTTCATGTGGATGCATTTCGACAAAAATCGACGTTAACGGCCAATAGCCGAATGTTCTAACCCATTTGGGGCATGAGTGAACGCAGCGAGTTCGCTACGTTTCTAAACATCACCAGCCGGAGGCTAAGTTGCGCGTCTGTAGTAAAATTGGTTTGATTGACAGTGCTCTCGCAATTCCGACATGACACTGGGCATGGCTGCGTCAAGGCAGGCTCCGTTATTAACCGGCACGCCAAATGCAATCCGGCAGATTGCTGGCGGCGACAAGATCTGCGCGCGTGCTGCTCGAATTTCTGACGAAGCTGAGACAGTTGCTAAGGCTCAGCATGCACAGATCCAGGCCCGCTCTTTGCGCATCTGCAGCATGCGCAACAGCGGGAACGCCTCACGCCCAATAACCGAGGTTTTTCCGTTAAGCGTGCTAGCAAACCTGCTCGGTCGGTGAATTTATTTGTTACCGATTGTGCAGCGGCATATTCAGCGTATTTCTGCTCAAGAATGGGCAAATCGCGAGTTCGAGAGTCGCAGAAAAATTCGGCAACAGCCTGCGAACTTTTCGATGGGAGAAATTTGGTGAATCCATACGCTGAAACAGCCACTTACGACATCGGGATAGTTCCAGCAATTGGACTTGCTGTGACAGTGCTTAATGACGGAAGTTTCGTAACGGCCTGGAATGACTATCGCACTGGTTACATGGAGATATATGCCCAGCATCTTTCAGCTTCCGGACAGTCGTTAGGAGATGCTTTTCTTGTTGCACCCGCCTCGTCAGTCGGAAGTCAGCCGTTCATTAGCCCACTTGGGACCGGTGGCTATGTCATAGCTTGGGGGTCGGGCTACGCTCCTGGTAGGTATGCGAGCGTGCAGGCCCGGGCGTACGACGCAGCAGACAACAGCCTGAACGACGGCTTCGTTGTGAATAGCGGAACAGAGGGCAACCATCTCGATCCCGCGATTGCAACTCTGGACGACGGCAGCGTCGTTATCACCTGGTGGACCGACAGCCCTGCCGGCATCTCCTACCGGCATATATCGTCAACCGGGATACCGATCGGTGAGGATTTCCAAGTCACTTTTCCGGCCCCGCTGGAAGGCGATGCCTATCCGTCGGTCGCCGGTTTGGCGAATGGCGGTTTTGTCATGCTCTGGTATCACCCCGCGCTTGTCGGAGGAGTGCCGGGCAGTGTGCTTCAGGCTCAGACGTTCGGGGCGGATGGCCTGCCGGACGGCTCGCCTATTACGGTCAACGATGTAGCCATTTACAATCCCGGTTACCCCACCGCAACTGTTGTTGGGCTTTCGACAGGCGGATTTGCAGTCGCCTATGAAAGCGCGGCCGTCCCGCTGGGTTCGGGAATTGATATTGCCCTGCAATTTTACAGCGATGACGGCAGCCGAACCAGCGGCGTGATTCTCGCTAATGCGGGCGGTACGTATTCCCAACAATATGGCATCAGCGCTGCTGCCCTGCCCGGAGGCAGGGTTGCCGTATCGTGGAACGATGGCAACACCTCCAGGCTCATGGATTTTGCCGTGTTTGACGCAACCGGTGCCGCCATCTCCGGTCTGCAAAGCGCAGGGACAGATGCTGGTGCATATTTCGGATCCGGCACCCTTGCCCTGGCGGCGACGGCGGATGGCAAGTTGATCACCGCAACCAGACCGTCAATTGCAAGCGATTCCAATCAGGTCATTCTGCAGGTGTTCACGCCCAATGATCTCCGCATTACATCAGGCGGCGGGGGCAGCAGCGCCGATTATTCCAACGCCGAGAATACAACCGCCGTCGCGGCCATCACGACAGCGGACGCATTATTGCCGGTATCGTTCTCGATTCAGGGCGGAAGCGACGCTGCGCTTTTCCAGATCGATCTCACGACTGGCGCGCTCAGTTTCCTTGCTGCCCCAGACCGCGAAGCTCCGGCCGATGAAGGTCAGGATAATACCTACAACGTGATCGTCCGTGCCCACTCGGGCGATGCCTATGACGATCAAGCGCTGGCGATCAGCGTCACGAATGTAAACGAAGCGCCGGTTATTACCTCGAACGGCGGCGCTACGACGGCGGCGCAAAGCGTTGCGGAGAATACGACCGCCGTTACCACGGTGCAAGCCGCCGATCCCGATGCGGGCACGACACTGGTCTATGCCATCAGCGGCGGCGCGGATGCGGCCAGGTTCACGATCGACGCCGCGACGGGCGCGCTGTCGTTCATTGTTGCGCCGAACTTCGAGGCCCCGGGCGACGATGGCGCCAACAACGTTTACGATGTGATTGTTCGCGCTTCCGATGGCAGTCTTTTTGACGAGCAGGCCATCGCAGTTACCGTTCAGGATTCACCCGAGACCTATGCGGGGACGAGCGGCGACGACATGTTCACCGCTCCCGATGCCGACGCTTGGACCATCTCTGGGCAAGGGGGCAACGACACGCTCACCGGCAACAACGGCAACGACAGTCTTACCGGCGGCGCCGGCGCAGACATTCTTCAGGGCGGCGACGGCGACGACCTCCTGTTCGGCGGTTTTGATGGCAGTATCAGCGCGCAGCCCGGCGATCTGGCCGATGACCTCTATGGCGGCAAGGGCAACGATACGTTTTTCGGCGGCGATGGCGATGACCGGCTGTTTGGCGGGGATGGCGACGACGACTTGCGTGCCGATGCCGGTAGCGACCAGATCGACGGCGGCTCCGGAGTTGACCTCGTTTCCTACCGGTTCAACGAGTTTACGCTGGGCCGAACACTCGATTTCCGGAACTTCGCTGCTACCGCCAGTTTCAGTTGGGACGATGGCCGCGGCGGGACCGACCAGGTATCGAACGTCGAATCGCTGTTCCTTGCCGGCACGCTAGCCGACGACGTGATCATGGGGTCCCTGTTCACCACGCCGTTTGGCCCAACCGGGTTTGCCAACAACATCAGCGCACAAGGCGGCAACGATACCGTAACCGGCGGCGAAGTGCGCGACCGGCTGGCGGGCGTCGGCGGCAACGACACCTTGTTTGGCCTTGGCGGCGATGATGAACTGGTTGGCGGCACCGGTAACGACACGATCGATGGGGGAACCGGCGCTGACACAGCGGTGTTTGCCGGGGTCCGCACCAACTATGATGTCGTGCGATTGTTCGATGGAACGGTGCGTGTCACCGATCTTCGCACGGATAGCTCCTCCACCGGCACCGACACGCTGACGAATGTTGAAAGCCTGGTTTTCAACGATGGCACGGTTGTCGTTAGCGCGTTGAGCGTTGGTACGCTGGCCAACGACCTGATCACCGGCACCACCGGCAACGACACGATCTACGGCGGCGGCGGCGACGATACTCTGCGCGGCGGCGAGGGCAATGATCTGCTAATCGGCGGCGCGGGCAACGACATTTTCGAAGAGAGCACCACAGCCATCGGTGATGACACCATCGACGGTGGTGAAGGCAATGATATCATTATTGATTCTGTCGGAACCAACACCCTCCGCGGCGGCAACGGCAACGATCTGATGGCCGGCAGCGGCACAATCTATGGCGGCGGCGGCAACGACACGTTCTACTTCCTCTCGTCGGGGGCTACGGCCGACACGTTCTTTGGCGAAGCCGGCGCGGACGTGTTCATGATAATCCCGATCGAGGCAACGTTCGCAGTAGACCGCATCGCCGATTTAGACATTTCCGCTAGCCTGGAATTCATCGCAGTCAACTATCTGGTCGATCAAATGATCGGCTGGACCGGCGGCTATGCCAACAACTTGTTTGATCAAGGCTACCTGCGCTTTGTCCAGAGCGGCACCGATGCAACCTTGCAGTTCGACCGCGATGGCAGCGCCGGTTCCGCCTTCGGCTTTGTCGATCGGGTCGTGCTGTCCAACCACGGCTCCACTGCGCTATCGGCGCTACAGAACCGCGTCACCCTTTACGCAACTTCAGCAGGCGGAACCGTCGGCGCCAATACCCTGAATGGCACCACCGGCGATGATGGGGCGCTGCGCGGCTATAACGGCGACGATGTGATCAGCGGCCTTGGCGGCAACGATTTCATCGAAGGAGGCGGTGGCAGCGATCAGATCGACGGCGGCGATGGCAACGACGTCATTGTCGGCGATTACACCGAAAAGCCCGACGAGGGCAGCGACGACACTATCACAGGGGGCAACGGCAACGACCGACTGAACGGTCAGCGCGGTAACGACACGCTCAACGGCGGCGCGGATAACGATTTTCTCGACGGCGGTGTTGGCCGCGACGTGCTCACCGGCGGCACCGATGCGGACGTGTTTGTGCTCGAAGGGTCGGCCGGAACCAATTTGGCGCTCGCCGATCAGATCACCGATTTCTCCGGGCCCGAGGATGACTATCTGCAATTGGAGCGGGGCCTTAGCTTTGCCGACCTGACCATCGTGAACAGCGGCGGCAACGCTGTTATCTCGATCACGGCAACCGGCGTCTATCTCGCGTCGGTCGCCAATGTCGATGCCGCCATGCTTACGGCTCGGGCGTTCGCTCCGCCAAGCGGCATTGCCAAACCAGCCGATCTCGATACCGCGCTCAACAGCGTCGCTGAAGGGTCAGGCCTTGGCCGGACGGTGGGGCTTACGGCTTTCTCCTCCGCACTGATCGGGCCTGACGCGGTTTACAGCCTCGCCGATAGTGCGGGCGGGCGCTTTGTCATCGACAGCACGACAGGTGTCGTCACTACAGCGGCTGCGCTCGATGCCGAGCAGGCCGCGAGCTATAACATTACCGTTGTCGCCTTCCGCACCACAGACGGTGCCACGGCCGCACAGGTCTTTACGGTCGCGGTCACCGACGTGAATGAAGCGCCGGTCATCTCCAGCGACAGTGGCGGGGCAACTGCGCTCCGTTCACTGTTAGAAAACTCAACCGTCGTGACCACGGTGCTCGCTGCCGATCCCGATGCGGGCACCACGCTGACCTATTCGATCAGCGGCGGCGCTGATGCACTGCGGTTCCAGATCAATGCGGTGACCGGCGTGCTGTCGTTCCTGTCGGCTCCTGACTTCGAGGCGCCGACCGACGTGGGCACGAACAACGTTTATGATGTGATCGTAAGCGCCAGTGACGGCACTTTGACCGACACCCAGGCGATTGCGGTGACCGTGACGGATGTGACCGACGTGTTTACCGGTCAAGCAGGCACCAACAACACGTTCATCGGCACGGCCGGGCCTGATACGTTCAACTTCACCGTTGCGAACCTCACCGGCGCTGACACGCTGACGGGCAATGGCGGGACCGACACGCTGGTTCTGACCGGATCGGGTGCAGTTTCTGCGGCGAGCCTTGCGGGCATGACCTCGATCGAGGCGCTCACGTTCGGCAACGGTGGGATTGCGGTTGCCTTCAGCGATGCGGTCGCGTTGGCCAATGGCGGCGTTCTTGCGGTCACTGGCTCGTCGGGGAATGACACGCTCGATTATTCGG
>CAZGWR010000027.1:0-33784 GCA_964529505.1 uncultured Novosphingobium sp.
ACCTCACCAACAAGGCCTACCGCACCCAGTCGCTCCCCACCGTGTTCTTCCAGGGATGGGCCGCGCCTGCGACGGTCACGGTCTCGGTCGGCGCGAAGTTCTGATTGCGGTCCCCTCGCTCCGGGATGGCTCGCCCTGCCTAAGCAGGCGACCATACCGAGGCGAGGGGGCGGTGATGGTCAACCCGCGCTCGATGCTCACCCACAATTCGCTTGCGTGAAATAGTACGCTTTCCCAGCCGAGGTTTATGCACCCGTCATCGCTATCCAATACTTCCCAAGTGGAATGATCGGAACTGACGATTAAAGCTTCCTGCAAGTGCTGGACGCCGGGACGAAATTCGGCAGGGCGACCGCCAGCACCACGCCGGTCACGAATTCCGCACTGTTCAAGTTTGGCAATATCATCGCGGTGACAATTTTCAGCGTAATGTTCGAGATCAAGTTTTGAGCGATGGGGGCTGGGAGTGTGCGCTTTTTCATGGTCTTGACTACGAAGCGCTCGCTCGCATAGCTTCTTCAGTTTGGGCCGATCGATGCTGAAGACGCCTTCCTCTGGCGTGCCGGAGCAAGGCGTGGCAGTATATAGATAGCGTGGTCGGGCAGGTGCTTTGCTCTCCTCTGCGCGACAGGGACGCACCGCGCGGCGGCGCTGCTGGATATAAACTTGGAAGCAGGCGGGGATGGGGATGAGCAGGATCGAACTGCGGGTCAATGGCCGGAATGTCGAAGTGGAAGCGGATGGCAGGACCTTGCTAACGCATGCCCTGCGCGATCATCTGCGCCTCACCGGCACCCACATTGGTTGCGATACCAGCCAGTGCGGGGCGTGCACCGTGCATGTCGATGGCAAAGCGGTGAAGAGTTGCACAATGCTCGCCGTGCAAGCCGCAGGCTGCGATATCTTGACCATTGAGGGGCTGGCGAACGGCCGCGAATTGCATCCGATGCAGGCGGCGTTCAACGATTTCCATGGGCTACAGTGCGGCTTTTGCACCCCCGGTATGATCATGATGGCGGTCGATATCGTCAACCGTCACGGACGCCCGGATGAGGCGACAGTGCGCGCGGAACTTGAAGGCAATCTTTGCCGCTGCACGGGTTATCACAACATCGTCAAGGCGGTTTGTGCGGGCGCGGAACGCATGGGTGAAGCGGCATGAACGAGACGGTTACGAACGGGAAATTCGGCCAGTCGGTCAAGCGGGTCGAGGATGCACGCCTGATCACCGGGCGGGGCCGATTCGTCGATGATTTGGTGTTCCCCGGCCAAACCCATGCCGCGTTTGTCCGTTCGGCTTACGCCCATGCGACGATTGCCGGGATCGACATTGCTTCTGCGCAAGGCATGCCCGGCGTGATCCGCATTTTCACCGGACGCGAACTGGCCGACGCCGGATTGCCGCCATTGCCATCGGGCTGGAACCTCAGCTCCATTGATAGCACGCCCGCCCGGGTCGGGCTGCATCATGCCCTGGCGGTGGATGCAATCCGGTTCGTGGGTGAACCCGTTGCGCTGGTTATCGCCGAAACGCGCGATCAGGCGCGCGATGCCGCTGACGCGGTGATGGTCGAGTATCAGGAATTGCCGACTGTCGTCGATCTCGCGGCTGCGATTGCCGATGGCGCGCCGCAATTGCATGACGGCATTGCGCATAACCGCGCGTTTGAATGGGAAATCGGCAGCAGCGCCGAAGTCGAGGCCGCGTTTGCTGGCGCTGCCCGGCGCGTTACGCTGAGCCTACGCAACAACCGGCTCATCCCCAATGCAATCGAGCCGCGCGCTATCAACGTCCAATGGTCTGCCTTTGATCAGGCAATGACAATTTATCTCACACACCAGAATCCGATAGGCATGCGCGGTTTTTTCGCAATCATGCTTGGGCTACCTTCGGAAAACAATTTGCGCGTTGTCTCGCCCGATGTCGGCGGCGGTTTCGGATCGAAAGCGCCGGCATATGCCGAGGAATTTGCGGTGGCGTTTGCCGCCAAGATGCTCGACCGTCCGGTGAAGTGGACTGCCGAGCGCAGCGAATCCTTCCTCACCGATGCGCATGGCCGCGATCACCTGACTACTGCCGAACTGGCAATGGACGACGATGGCCGTTTTCTGGGTTTGAGGGTTCACACGCTGGCCAACCTTGGCGCCTACATCTCCACCTCGAACGCGCTGGTGGTATCTTACATGTACGCCACAATGCTCTCGGGCCAGTATGCCATTCCTGCGATCCATGCCCGGGTCGAGGGCGTCTACACCAACACCTGCCCCGTCGATGCCTATAGGGGTGCCGGGCGACCCGAAGCTGCCTATCTCATCGAACGGCTCGCCAATCTTGCCGCGCGCGAGATCGGGGTTGATCAGGCGGAAATAAGGCGGCGGAATTTCATTCGGCAGTTCCCGTACCAGACACCGCTGGTCTACTGCTATGACAGCGGCGATTACGAGGGTTGTCTTGATGCGGCGCTGGGTCTTTCCGACTATGCCGGGTTTGTTTCGCGCAAGGCTGAATCACAAGCCAAAGGCAAGCTGCGCGGGATAGGCTTGTCTGCCTATGTCGAGGCATGCGGTATCGGCCCATCGAAGCTGATGGCTAGCCTTGGCGGGGGCGGCAGCTTGTGGGAATCGTGCGAAATCCGGGTGCAGCCGGGCGGTTCGATCGAAGTTCTGACCGGCGCGCACAACCACGGACAGGGCCATCAGACAGTCTACGCGCAGATCGTTTCAGAGCGGTTCGGCGTGCCGATGGGTTCAATCAACGTTGTCCAGGGCGATACCGACCGGATCCAGGCGGGCACGGGGACATATGGGTCGCGCGCGTCTGTTGGCCTTTCGGCGGCGGTCCATTCCTGTGACAAGATCATTGCCAAAGGCCGCGCGATCGTCGCGCACATGCTCGAAGTCGATCTCGCGGACGTGGTGTTCGCAGACGGCATCTATTCAAGCGCTGCCAGCAATCGAACGGTGGCCTTTGTGGAGATGGCGCAGGCAGCACATGGTGCCGCGAGCTTTCCCACCGACCAGATCGAGCCGGGTCTTGTTGCGACCAGCTTTTTCGATCCGCCCAACTTCACCTACCCCGCCGGGGTCCATGTATGCGAAGTCGAGATCGATCCTGAAACCGGTGTTGTCGAAGTCGTCGCATTCAATGCGGCCGATGACTTCGGCAATGTCGCGAACCCGCTCATCGTCGAAGGGCAGGTCCATGGCGGCGTGACCCAGGGGATCGCGCAGGCCTTGTGGGAAAACGCGCTCTATGATCCGGACAACGCCCAGCTCATGACGGCGTCGTACATGGACTACGGCATGCCGCGTGCAGACAGTCTGCCCGAATTCGGCCTGAGCTTCTGGCCATCGCCGACACCGGTCAACCCGCTTGGCATGAAAGGCTGCGGCGAAGCGGGCGCGATCGGAGCGCCGCCTGCGGTGATCAATGCAGTGTGTGATGCGCTGGGGATGGACCATATCGACATGCCGGCATCGCCTGAAAAGATCTGGCAGCTTTGCCGCGCGCGGGAGAAGTCCTGATGTATGATCTTGGCTATAGCCGCCCGGCCTCGCTCGCCGAGGCGCTTGAACTGCTGCAGCAGGACGACATGGCGCAGCTGCTCTCGGGCGGGCAGACCTTGATGCCGGTGCTTCGCGCGCGCCTTGCTGCACCTTCGCAGCTGGTCGACATTGCGCGGCTTGAGGACTTGCGCCAGATTCGCCCGATTGATGGGGGCATCGAGATCGGTGCGGGCATGACCCACGCCGAAGTTGCCGCTAGTCCCATCGTGCGAGCCAAGCTTCCGGCGCTGGCTGCGCTGGCGGGGGGGATTGGCGACCCCCAGATTCGCCACCGCGGCACAATCGGCGGATCGATCGCCAACAACGATCCGGCGGCCTGCTATCCCAGCGCGGTACTGGCGCTGGGTGCGCGCGTGCAAACCAACCTGCGCATGCTGGACGCGGAGGCTTTTTTTGCCGGCATGTTTGCCACCGCGCTGGAGCCGGGCGAGATCGTTACCGCCGTGCAGTTCCCCGCATGCGCTGAGGCGTGTTATCTCAAGTTTCGCAATCCGGCCTCGCGGTTTGCCCTGGTCGGCGTGTTTGCGGCGCGGCTCGGGTCCGAACACCGGATTGCGATCATCGGAGGCGGGAACGGGGTGTTCCGCTGGCACGAGGCTGAGCAGCATCTCGACCGCGGGGGAGATATTGACGGCTTGAACGCGGTCCCGCTCGACCTTGCGAACTTCACCGGCGACATTCACGGATCCGCCGATTATCGCTGTCATATTGCCAAGGTGATCACGCGCCGCGCACTGACGCAGATCGCGTGAGAACCGTTCTGAATCAGGGAATTGTACAGTAATGGAAATCACGGGGCGTTATGATTTGCCGTGTTCGCCGGAGGCGGCATGGGCGGCGATCAACGACACCGCAGTGCTCAAAGCCTGCCTCAAGGGGTGCGAGGCGCTCGAGCGGACCAGCGAGACCGAATTTGCCGGCAAAATTGCCGCAAAGATTGGCCCCGTGAGCGCGCGGTTCGCCGGGACCATGCGCCAGACAGAGATCGATGCGCCTCGCTCGTGCAGAATGGAGTTCGAAGGACAAGGCGGGGTGGCCGGGTTCGCCAAGGGCAGCGCTGTGGTGACGCTGGAGCCCCGGGACGGCGGCGGCACGGCACTCAGTTATGTTGCGCAAACCCAGATCGGCGGCAAGCTGGCCCAAATGGGTGCCCGCCTGATCGAAGGCACGGCCAAGGCCATGGCCGATGACTTTTTTGGAAAGTTCGCGGTCGTTCTGGCCGATGTGGAAGAGAGCGCAGCGCCGATTGGTGCGGCATCGGAGACTGGCGTGCTTTCGGAAGCGAACGCACGGAGTGGCAAGCGTCAGAGGTTGATCCTGGTGGGCCTTGGTCTGGCCGCTGTGGCCGGTGCGGTCTTCATGCTGCGCTGAAGGGTTGCCTCGTTAGGGATCAGCGCGGCTGATCGCTTGGCACCTTGCCCGCACTTTTGCGCTTCCGCCGTGATCCTGGCGCACTTACGGCGCTTGCATCAAACATAGCTTCGAGCGCGCCATCGGCGCGCTTGAGTGCCGCGCTGACCCGGTCCAGATCATCCTCCCCGATCGCTGACACCAATTGCGCCACGACGGTCCGACTGAGCTGGTTTGACCACTGCGCCACATCGAGGCCACGCTCGGTCAGGCGGGCAACGACGATGCGTGAATCTTCTGCGCCAACCGTTCGGGTCAGATAGCCGAGGCCCTCGAGCCGCTTGAGCTGGTGCGAAATCGTTGACTGCGGCAAAGCCATGATCTTGACAATCTCCCCCGCCGTCATCGTTTCGCGTTCGAGCAAGGCCACCATCATGCGCGATGTGACCAGATCGAGGCCCCATTCCTGAAACCACGGATTGCAGATGCGCGCCATGTGCTCGCCGATGCGATGGATCATGAACGACACGCGATCGACGAGCATCGGCAAGGCCGCCTGCTGATTGTCCGGGTTATGCGGGAGCGGTGAGAGGTTCGGTTTGAGAGTTTTGGTCATCGTCATGTCCGCTAGGATAGCGCCCCAGCAGGGGCAATAACACGGCCGCAGCAACGAAGAGTAGCGCCGAGGTCTGGAAACTTGCCTGATACGAGCCCGTGCGGTCACGGATCAGCGAGAACAGGGCCGGGGCGAGGGCGCTACCTGTGGCAAGTCCGGCATAAAGCAGAGCATAGATTCTGGCGAAGTGAACAAGGCCGAAGTAGCGCGCGGTAAGGAAGGCCAGCAGATCAAGCTCCGCGCCTGCTGCAAGGCCGAGTGTCATACAGCACGCAGCCAGCACTGCGACGTGGGACGTACCCGCCAGCACGATGCAGGCCACAGCAGGCAGGAGCAGGATTGCGCAAGCGACGCCGGGCGCCCAGATCCGGTCGATCACGATCCCGACCAGAATCCGCCCCGGTACCATCGCCAAGCCCACCGTTCCGGCGAGCGCGGCGGCGGAAGCCGGTGCAAGTCCGCGATCGGTAAAGGCGGGCACAAGGCCCGCCAGGACGCCGGACACCGCGAGATAGCTGCAAAGGACCGATGCCGCGAGGACCCAGAACCGGTATCCGCGAAGGGCTGCGCGCACGCTTATGCTTATGGCATTGCTATCTGCTTGCGTCGCTTCGACTGCGCGGGCGGCAGACTTTGGTTTCAGCCAGAGCGTGGCTACCGGCAACGATATCAGGACCGGCAACAAGCCAACCAGCGCCAGCGCGCGCTGCCATCCGAACCGTTCGATCAGCACAGTCACTACTATCGGCAGCGCAATGGCGGAAAGCGCCGTGCCCACCAGCGCGAGGCCCAGCGCGGTGCCCCGGGCCTTGTCGAAGCTGGCGGTCACGACCTTGGACCACAGCACCGGATTGGTGCCGGCTCCCAGGATCGCGGCCAGCGCGAAGCCGGCATAGAAAGTCCAGATCGATTGCGCCGATCCGGCGATCGCCATGCCTAGCGCAACGCCCAGGAAGCCTGGCAATGCTACCGCGCGGACGCCGAAGCGGTCGATCATCCAACCCGTTAGCGGCGCGGTCAGTGCGCCGATCCCCGAACTGAAGGCAATGGCAAACTGGATGTCGGCGCGCGCCCAGCCGGTTGCCAGTGCGACCGGCTTGGTGATCGCACCGATGGTGTAATAAGGCACCGCAATCGCGCTGCCGGCAATGCCGAGCGAGCATGCGACGAGCAGCCGCCATCCGGCCTTCAATTCGGCGAGGCTGCCTATTGCGGTCACTCAGCTTGTCCGGTTGTTCTTTTGATCACCGCGCCAAGTCCTTCTACAGCAAAGTCACACCGGCAGCCCGGGCGCATCGACAGCGGGCCGCACATGGCCGATCTAGATCAGGAACTCGCCTTCAAGGGGCTGGGCGATCAGCCTGCAGTTCCTCTCTTGGACCTGCTTATTATATTTATTTCGATACTTCACAAAGATGGAGCGTCATGTCAAGCGTTCGGCTGGATTGCAGGTTGCGCACGGATGGTGACTTTGCCGGTCATGGGCCCGTTCCGGATATGCGGCGGGCTTTTCGAGGAATGGCGCGATTGCTTCGATGAGGCGAGCTATCGGGCGCAACTGGCTGGAAGCGCACTGATAAAAGGGGCGGGCATGAAACTGGGACTTGAGGGAAAGACTGTGCTGGTGAGCGCCGGCAGCCAGGGCATCGGCCTTGCCGCAGCGCGGGGGTTCCACGCCGAAGGCGCGCAAGTCGCGATCTGCGGGCGGGACCAGGCGCGGCTTGATGCGGCCAGCGCGCTCATGCCGGGCTCCCTGGCTATCCCGGCCGACGTGACCATTGCTGACGATATCGCGCGGGTCTGCAGCGACGTGGCAGCTCGGCTCGGACCCGTTGACATCTTGGTCAACAACGCCGGTGGCCCGCCGCCCGGGCTGTTTCAGGATCTGGCGGATCAAGACTGGCAGGATGCGGTCAATCTTACGTTGATGTCGGTCGTGCGGATGACCCGCGCGGTGCTGCCCGCGATGCGGGCGCAGCGCTGGGGAAGGATCATCAATGTCTCCTCGTTCGGCGTCAAGCAACCCGTCCCGCGCCTCACGCTCTCCAACAGCGTGCGCATGGCGGTGCTCGGGTGGGCCAAGACGCTGTCAGAGCAAGTCGCGGCCGACAATGTGCTGGTCAATACGGTGTGCCCGGGTTGGACCCAAACCGCCCGGATTGCCGGGCTGCTCGGCCCCCGCGATGCGCCCAATCCAGCCCGCGATGCCATTCTGGCCGATATCCCGCTCGGTCGTTTTGCCGATGCGGATGAAATCGCCAACATGATCGTGTTTCTGGGGTCAGCGGCAGCAAGCTATGTCACAGGGACCGCAATTGCCGTCGATGGCGGTGCAAACAGGGGGTATGCCTGACATGAGCTTAGCCAACGCACGTGTCATCGATATTCATGCCCATGCTGTGCTGGAGGAAACCTTTGGCGGGGCCGGGGCTTTCGGTCCGGAACTTTACGCGGCGGCCGACGGAGTTCCGGTGTTTCGCATCGCGGACTACCGCCTGCGCGGGGTGCGATATCGCGGCAGTCCGTTCATGGACCCGGCGCTGCGCATTGCCGCGATGGACCGGATCGGCATCGACTGGCAATTGCTCTCGCCCAACCCGCTCACCTATTTCCACTACATTCGTGCCGACGAGGCGATCCGGTTTTGCCGCGTCCACAACGATGCGCTCGCGGCTGTCGTCGCGCAATATCCTGACCGGCTCGGTGCCGCCGCTGCGCTGCCGATGCAGGATGTAGGGGCAGCCATCGCGGAGCTGCGCCGCACGGTGCGCGAACTTGGGTTTCGCGCCGCCTATATCGGCGCGGACATGCCCCACGGGCTCTCCGATGCGGTGATGGACCCGTTTTACGACGCCGTGAGCGCGTTGGATGTGCCCTTGTTCATCCACCCGGCCCCGGCCGGTATCGACGGACCGCCGGGCCCCGCCTCGCTCGGCCAGTTCGAGCTCGACATCACGGTCGGCTTCGCCATGCAGGAAACGGTCGCGCTTGCTACCTTGCTGTTCGGCGGGGTGCTGCACCGCCATCCCGCGCTCGACATCTGCATCAGCCATGGCGGCGGCGCGATCAGCCTGCTGTGGGGGCGCCTGCGCCATGCTGCGCACAAACGCGCGTGGGTGCCTGAGCATCTGCAGCCCGAGGGCCGGTTCGAGGAGGCCTTGCAACGGATCTGGTACGACATCCATATGCACGACGGGCAGTCGCTCGACTTGCTGATCGCGCGGGTCGGGCAGGAACGGCTCGTCTATGGCACCAACTTTGCCGGCTGGGATGCACCGCAAAGCCTCGAAACGCACGGGATGGATGTTCTGCTGGCGGACAATGCGCGGCGCCTGCTGCGCGGTTAATTCCGCGTCAGGCCAAGGCCGAGGCCGCCATCGACATCCAGAATTGTGCCGGTAACCCAAGGCGCGGTGATGAGGTATTCGGCGGCCTGGGCCACATCGATCCCTTGGCCGGTGCGATCGATCGCCTGAAGCGGCAGCATCGCCGTCAGTCGCTCGCGCGCTTCTGCTTCTGTCAGCAGCCCCGCGCGCACGTTGATTTCGGTAAGAACGCCGCCGGGAACAATGCAGTTGACCCGGATCGAGCGGTCGCCGAGTTCGGCGGCGAGCACTTGCGTCAAGGTCTGCACCGCCGCCTTGGTGGCAGCATAGGGCGATGCGCCGGGAAAGGCCCGCCGCGTATGGCTCGACCCGAAGAACAGGATCGACCCGCGGGTCTCGGCCAGATGCGGCACGGCAAGACCGGAAAGCATCATCGCCCCGACGACGTTCGAATGGAAAATTCCCAGCAGCTGGGCTTCGTCGAGTTCGGTCAGAGGCCCTCGAACCATATTGCCGGCATTGTTGATCAGCACGTCGAGCTTGCCGCCGTGGGCCAGCGCGGCCGCGATCATGGCCGCGCGGTCTGCCGCTACGGTCACGTCGCCCGTCACCGCCGCACAGCCGATCTCGGCGGCTACCGCGCGGACTTTGTCGGCGCGCCTGCCGCTGATCGTGACACGGGAACCTTGCTCCACGAAATGCCGCGCCATCGCCTCACCAAGCCCGGAACCACCTCCGGTGATGAGAATGCTTTTGCCTGCAACATCAGTCATGTCGGATCTCCGCGCAGCCATTCGAGCAATCCAGTAAGGATCGCGCTATGTGCCGGGTGCTGCAGCGAAGCCCCGTCATGCCCCAGCGTGTCGACCGCGACTTTGCCGGTGCCATGCATCCTCCGCCAGATCACCGGGACCGGGCCATGTCCGGCATCGGCAGCGGCCAGAACCTCGCAGTCGCTGACAAGGTCAAGGTTGTGATAAACCTCATCCGCCAGCGTGAAGTCGCGTTCGCCTGCGCTGATCGCGGCTCCGGCAGCTGTCAGTTCGGCGGCCACCGCGCCAAAAGGCGGATGGAAGGAATGGTCCCAGTCCCAGCCACCGCCGAGCAGATCGATCCAGCTGGGCTGGTTGTCCCAGCAGATCACGGCGGTGTGCATCGCGAGCAAGCTGCCACCGCCCAGAACATGGCCTGCGATCCGCGCCATGTCCGCATCATCCAGCAAGGCGCCCCATTCCGCGCGATCTGCAGCGTGGCGTTCGGCCTGGGTCATTGACCAACGCAGCGCGTTGACGGCAAGTATATCGCGACGACCGGAGATCAATGACAGCGCTTCAGAAAGGTGCGCGGTGATCGTTGTCCGCAGCCCGATGCCTTGCGCAATGCTGGCCAGCGCTGCCGAAGATTCGGCAAACGGATGCCGGTAGCCATCGCTATAGATGACCAGATGGGGTTCATTCATTGCCGCGCGGCAGGTTCTTGAGCACGGCATGAGTCACGCCGCCATCGACCACGAGGTCATGCCCGGTGATATAGCTGCCTGCTGTGCTGTCGAGGAAACAGATGGCATTGGCGATGTCCTCGGGCGTGCCGAGGCGGCCAAGCGGCACCCCGGCGGTGCGGCTGGCGCGCACTTTGGGGTCGGCATAGATCGGCGCGGACATGCCGCCATCGATAAAGCCGGGGGCCACGCTGTTGAAGCGCAGCCCATGGCCGCCATATTCCAGCGCGAATTGCTTCATCAGTTGCAGCACCGCGCTTTTGGTTGCGGGATAGGCTCCGGCGCCGGGACCAGGGCTATAGGCGTTAACTGAGGTGAGCGAAACGACATGGCCCGATCCTCTTGGGATCATGCGCCGCACCGCCTCGCGCGTCACGGCAAACACGCCGATCAGATTGATATCGACGACCTGGCGGAACTCCTCGACCGAAAGCTCGCCCAGTTGGCCGAAGCGCACGATCCCCGCATTGTTGACGACAAGGTCGGGCACGTCGCCGATGGCATCGAACAAGACGCTGACTGCTGCGGCATCGGAAACGTCGGCGACATGACCGGTCAGGTTCGCATGGGCAGCAGCCAGGGCTGCGACGGCGGCGGCATTCACATCTGCTATGGCAACGCGGTAATCTGCGGCCAGCAGGGCTTCGGCAATTGCTGCGCCGATGCCGGCACCGCCGCCCGTCACGAGCGCAAATTTCATCAGTTGCTATCCTTTGTGAACTGGACCGGGAAGGAGCCCCAGTTGGCGCGTCTTGTGCCTGAATCGGGTACCGGCGGATTGCTGGCGATTGTTCGCGCGCCGCAGCGCAGAAGCTCCTCCACCACCAGCGTGACAATGCCGAGTTGAGCCTCGTCGGGGTCGGAGCCGGGTTTCGCGACGACACCGCCGTCCAGCTCGCGCCCCAGGCAGGTGTGCAGGCCGATGCCGAAGGCGAGACCCGAACGCAGCACATTGCCAGGGATGATGCGGTCGGGATTGAACTGGTCCGCATCTGCACCAAAGACCGCCCGGTCGCGGTTCGCCCGGAACAAGTCGAGCTCGACCCGGTCGCCGGCCTCCAGCTCACCCGCGCCCGCGACGTGCATCGGGCAAGTCATGTTGCGCCAGGCTTCGGGGCTGGCGGGGTGCAGCCGCAGCGATTCATGCACGCAATGCTGCACGAAGATCGCGTCGTCGAGGCGGGCCCAGCGCGCGGCATCAGCGCCAGCCCAGTGCAGGATCTCGTCAAGCGCATGGACGATCGCGTTGGCGGTCGAATGCGCGCCCGCCTGCATGTAGAACGCGATCTCGCGCAAGATCTGGTGTTCTTCCAGTTCCAGCGCATCATTGCCCATGAGCAGCGTCGTCAGCACATCGCGCGGCAACTCTGCTTCGGAGATGTCGCCAGTCCCGCAAGCTGCGATCAGCGCGCGGCGCCGGGCCAGCGAGGGTTGGAAAAAGTCCCTGTCGAAATCCGCCATCACCGCCGCGACCTCGCGGTTGATGTCGGCGTGGTTGCGGGTCGAATGGACCATGGTGGCCCCTTCGCTGAGCTTCTTGGTGATGGCGATGAGGCGTTCGGTCTCATCGCCGGTCCGCAGCGGCCGGTCGATCCCGGCAAAATCCGACGTCAGGTTTACCGTCAGGCGGTATCCGAGCCTGATCAAGTCACCGCCCCCGGCGGCGCGGTACGGCATCATGGTTTCCCCCAGCGTCTTGGGGAAGACCTCTTTCTCGTAATACTGAAAGAAGTTGCGGCGAAACACCCTGACTTCGACCGCGCGCCGCTGCCCATGCTCCTCGCCGTGAAGTGTCAGCAGCACCCCGTCCATGACGGCTTTGCCCGCATCATAAAGCGCCTGCTTTAGATCGCGGTTGCGCAGGGCCGTTTCGCAATCGCTGAACGAGGTGACACGGTGAATGCTCATCAGATGATCGCTCGCTCCCGGTCGAAGCGGACGGGATAGCGTGCCCAGGAAATCCGTGTGATGCCTTGGTCGAGAGCGGCCTTGTCATCGGGATCGGCTTGTATACCGGCCTCCAGCAGAGCCTTTACGATCAGCGGCACCGTGCCGAACTGGTGATCGGCAGGCTCGGTGTCCCCGCGCGGTTCGGCCCCGATCGCCAGATTGCGCCCGAGGCAAGCATGCGCGCCAAGCCCCATCGAGATGCCGTGGGCAAAGGCCTGCCCGGCAACGGTCCGGTGGGGGTCGAAGTGCTCCGGATTGGGTCCGAACACGGCTTCCTCGCGGTTGGCCTGGCGCAGATCGATCACAACCGTGTCGCCTTCGTCTGCCAGATTGCCATCGCCCAGCGCCATGGGACAAAGCGCGCGCCGTTTGGCGACAGGGCTGGAAGGGTGCAGGCGCACACTTTCGAACACGCAATGCTGAATAAAGAACGGGTCAGATCCGAGACGCGCGCCATCTTCGGGATGGGCGCTTATCCATTCCAGTATTTCATGGATCGCATGGGTCAGCGAATGGATAGTGGTGTGTGCGCCGGCCATCGTGAAGAAGATGCCCTCCTGCAGGAACTCCTGCTCGGTCATGCCGAGCTTGTCCTCGTCCATGACCAGCGCCATCAAAACATCGCGCGGCAGGGCATCGGCAGGCACTTGCCCTGCGTGATACTCGGCCTTGAGCGCGCGGCGGCGTGCCAGCGAGGGGGCGAGGAACCGGTCGCGGAACTGTTCCATGGCGCGCTCGATCCGGGCGCGCTTTTCGGGCACATCCTCGGGGCGCGACTGGCCGAGCGCGGGAGCAAGGCTGAATTCCTTGAGCAGACGCAGCAGCTCGGCGGTTTCCTCGGCCGAACGCTCTGTCCGGTCGATCCCGGTAAAATCGACGGTGAGGTTCATCATGACCCGGTAGCCGATGTCGACCAGATCGCCTTTGCCAGCTGCCAGAAAGGGACCCAGCGTTTCTGCCAGCGTCTGCGGCATGATGTTCTTTTCGTAATCGACGAAGATGTTCTTGCGGAACACGGTTGCCTCGACATTGCGCCGGGTACGGTGTTCGGCCCCATGCAGATTGACGAGACAGCGCTCCATCATCAGCGAGGCCGCGTCATAGAGCGACTGGCGCAGATCGCTCTGGCGCAGGGTTTTTGAGCAGGCCTCGAAGCCGGTGATCGTGTGCTCGGTCATTCGCCAGCTTCCCAGTGACCGGTGGCAAGCCGTGTCGCCGCGGCTCTCGAATAGTTCGAAACGCGCCACGATGGCGGGTCGCGCCGTTCTGGCAGCGGCGTCGCCAGATCGGTCGGCTTGCCTGCCTGAAACACCTGGGCGATGCCCCCCTTCTTGCCGAGCAGGGTCACGTCCTTCGTGCAATCGCCCGCCACCAAGATGATGTCCGCGTCCTTGCCGACTTCCAGCGTACCGACGCGATCGGCAAGGCCAAGCGCACGCGCACCCTCGAACGTGGCGCAGCGCAGCGCCTGCAGCGGCGTGAGCCCGAGGTTGTCGACAAAGATCTGCAATTCGCGCCAGTGCCATTCACCATAGGGCGTAATCGAAAACCCGCTCTCGGTGCCGCACGCCATTGGCACTCCGGCGTCATGGGCGATGCGCAGCTGGCGGCTGCTTTGTTCGATTTCCTTCGCAAACAGGTCCTGCAGATAAGCGCTGGCACCGATCCTCTGCCCGTGATCAGCCAGAACCGCCTGGAAAGTAAGCGTCGGAACAATCGGCACTTTCGCGGCGATCACCGCCTCCAGCGCCGCGTCGTCCATGTAGGTCGCGTGCAGAATCATGTCGAACCCGGCGCGCGCGGCGTCGCGTGTGCTCGCCGCGTTGCGGCAATGGCCGACGATCGGTAGCCCGAGATCGTGCGCGGTTGCAGCGGCGAGCGCGAGTTCCTCGAACGACCAGACCTGAATCTCGCCCTCGCTGCGTTGGCGCGGGATCAGGCCGGTGACGTGTATCTTGATCCAATCCGCGCCGCGCTTGGCCTGGCGGCGGATTTCGGCGACAATGTCATCCTTGCTTGGTGTGACCTTGAGATAGCCGATGCCGCCTTCATCGGGCACCAGCAGTCCGGCCGTCCCGCCGACCGAGGTGAACAGTGCATTGCCGCCGCACAGCATGCGCGGCCCCGGCGTGACCCCGCATTCGATCGCGTCGCGCAGATCCAGCGAAACATCGAAGATGGTGTCTGCATCGAACATCGTGGTAACGCCGGCGCGCAGCACTTTGCGCACGTTGTAGGCGGCGATGATGGCGGCAAGGCCTTCGCGGCGGTGGAAGAACAGCTCGTCGTTGCTGAACGGTTCGTCAAAGCTGATGTGGCAGTGCGCATCGACCAGCCCCGGCATGACCGTCATGCCCCCAGCTTCAATTCTCGTCACCCCGCGGTCGGCGCAGTATGCCAATGCCTCATCCCCGAGCGCCAGTATCTTGTCTGAAAAAGCAATGGCTTCGTGCTTTGGCGGGTTACCACTGCCGTCGAAGAGTATGCCGTTTTCGATCAGCGTGATCTCTGCCGCTTCCAATGTGCCTCTCCGTTTTCTTGGAGGATTTTTATATTTATTTCGATAGAAACGCAAGAGGTCAAGGTTGCCAAGCGTAGCGATGTCCCATCGCTTGCCGATGGCAACTTCTAGCTCCGAAAAATATCTGAAATTAGAAATTCATGGCGTCTGTGCAGCGCCGGATAAGGCGCGCACTGTCTTTGTTGCTCACACAATTTGTGCTCTGAAAGCGCGCCCTCCCGCCCGGGGCCGAAGCCAGGCGCGCCGATCGTCGTTTGCAGATGATCAAGCTAGGCAATCAGCATCTGCAACAGGGTCAGGCGTCCCTCACCGATGCCTGATTGGTCTCAGTCCATCTCTTCTGCGCGCAAAGACACGCCAGTCTCACCCACCACGATGCTACACAGAGAGCTACCTTATGCTAACACGCAAAGCGCAATGCGCCGCTTACGCATTCGAAAATATTGCATCATAAGGGAAAAATGGTGGACGCACTTGGGCTCGAACCAAGAATCCGCTGACTGAGCGCTGCTTTGCGTTAGCATGCTTCTACAATGATACTTATGCGTTCGCGCTCGCCAAGCACCGGGGTAATCTCCTGGCTCGGCCATCAGCACAAAACTGTCGTCTTTTCAGCGCACGTGGCGATAAAGCTCTGCCGGGCGGAATGCAGTATCCGTCTCGCGCGCGCCGGTCGGCGCGATCCAGCCGCTATCGAGCATGCGACGGCGGAAGGCAGGCTTGTTGAAGGCCGTGCCGGAGATCGCTTCGTGAACCAGCTGGAGAGTGCGCAAGGTAAACAGCTCGGGCAGAAGGGCAAAAGCGACGGGCGCATAATCGAGCTTGCCGCGCAGCCGTTCCAGTGCCGTCACCACAATAGCGGCATGGTCAAACGCCATCGGCCCGGCGCAGCCGGCAACAGGCAGCAGCGACAGATCTTCGCGCGCGGCCAAGGCCTGCCCCAGCCGTGCCTGTGGCAACAGCGCGTAGTAGGCAACAGTGACCGTGCGCATGCGCGGATCGCGTGTGGGATCGCCGAAAGTGTAGAGCTGCTCAAGCCATCCGCCTTCGGCCGCCGCGAAGCCGACCTTTTCAAGCAACACGCGCCCGGCCGCCACATCGAGCGTCTCTTCGGGTCCGACAAAGCCGCCTGGTAAGGCGAGGTGGCCGGCAAAGGGTTCCGCACCGCGCCGTTGGAGCAGTACAGCAAGCTCGCCGTCGGCCACGGTCATCAGAACTAGATCAACGGTTACAGCGAGGGCGGGATAGGGCATGGCAAGTATCTTATATCTTGACGAGATATAAGTCAAATGCGTATAAGTTAGTGACAGCGAGTCGGGGAGTCCGCCTTGCTTTCATTCTTCGAGGGAGCCTCGAATGCACACCTATGATTTCGGCGTCTTCATCGGGCGCTTCCAGCCGCTGCACATCGGCCACGAACACGTCATCACGCGCACGCTCGAAAGGGTCGAGCGGCTGATCGTGCTGGTCGGCTCCGCCAATGTTGCCCGCGATCCGCGCAATCCATTCACCTATGTCGAGCGCGAGGCGATGCTGCGCTCCGCCTTTCGGCACGAAATCGCGCAGGGCCGTCTAATCATCGCTCCGATTGACGACCGGCTCTATTCGGACACGGCGTGGGTGGCGCAAGTCCAGCGCCAGGTCCGCGCAGTTGTGATCGAACACGGCAACAACCACGGCTTCCAGAACCACGGGGTCACGGATTTCCGCGTGGCGCTGACTGGCTATGGCAAGGATGCCTCGTCCTATTACCTCAAGCTGTTCCCCGAATGGGAGAATCTGCAGATTGACAGCCAGTATGGCACCTTCTCGTCCAGCGACGTGCGCGGGCGCTATTTCCAGCGCATTCCCGATGTGCCCAGGGCAATCCTCTCTACCGGCGTGGCCGATTTCCTGCGAGAGTTCATGCTGGGCGAGCCGTTTCGGAGCCTGCTGGAAGAGGCCGAGTTCCTGGCCGCCTATCCGGCGCAGTGGGGCACCGGTCCGTTCGTGACCGCTGATGCGGTGGTCGTGCAATCGGGCCACATCCTGTTGGTCGAGCGCGGCCGCGCGCCGGGCAAGGGGCTGCTCGCGCTGCCGGGTGGCTTCGTCAATCCGGCCGAGCGCATCCGCGACGCTGCAATCCGCGAACTGCGCGAAGAGACCGCGATCAGCGACGGAAAGGGGCAAATCCCACCCGCGATGCTTGCGAGCTTCATCGAGGACGCCCGCACTCGCGTGTTCGATGCGCCGGGCCGTTCGCTTCGCGGGCGGATCATCACCCATGCCTTCCTGTTCCGCCTGCCAGAGCGGCGCAAGCTCTTCGCGGTCAAAGGCGGTGACGATGCTGCGCATGCGCAGTGGTATCGCTTCGGCGATCTCAGCCCCGAAATGCTGTTCGAGGACCACTGGTCAATCATCGAGGAAATGGCCGATCTTTAATATCCATTCTGCCACGCGGGGGAGCCCCGCATCCGGCGTCTATGTGAGGAGTTCACATCATGACCAATCTGATACTGGCAACCGACAGCTACAAGCACAGCCACTTCTTGCAGTACCCGCCCGAAGCGCATGCGATCAGTGCCTATATCGAGGCGCGGCCCAATGATTTCGCCGAGGAGGTGCTGTTCATGGGGCTCCAGCCGTTCCTCATGGATTATCTGTCCCGCCCCATCACTGTGGCCGATGTCGATGAGGCTGCGGCGATCTGCGCCGCGCATGGCGTGCCCTTCAATCGGGCCGGTTGGGAAATCATCCTCACCGCGCACGCCGGCCTGCTTCCCATTGAAGTGCACGCGCTGCCCGAAGGCATGATCGTGCCGACCGGGGTGCCGATGGTGCAGGTGGAAACCACAGATCCGCGCCTGCCATGGCTCGCTACGTTCATCGAGACGGCGCTGCTGCGCGCGGTCTGGTATCCCAGCACGGTCGCCACGCTGAGCCGCAAGTGCCGCCAGATCATCCGCGCGGGTCTCGAGAAGACGAGCGATGACGTTGCGGGCCAGCTGCCGTTCAAGCTGCACGATTTCGGCGCGCGCGGCACAAGCAGCGGCGAAAGCGCGGCACTTGGCGGCATGGCGCATCTGGTGAATTTCCAGGGCACCGACACGATGGAAGCGCTGCTTGCCGCACGGCGCTATTACGGCGCGGACATGGCCGGCTTCTCGATCCCCGCAGCCGAACACAGCACGATGACCAGCTGGGGCCGTGCGCGCGAGGCTGAGGCTTATGCCAACATGCTCGATGCCTTTGAAGGCGAAGGGCGGCTCGTCGCGGTGGTCTCTGACAGCTACGACCTCGACGCCGCACTCAGCAGCATATGGGGCGGCACGCTGCGCGAGAAGGTGCTGGGCCGCAAGGGCACGCTGGTCGTGCGGCCGGACAGCGGTGATCCGGTGGAAACCCCGGTCCGCGCGATCAAGACACTGTGGGAGGCGTTTGGTGGCACCGTCAACGCCAAAGGTTACCGTGTGCTCGATCCGCATGTGCGCGTGATTCAAGGCGACGGCATGACCCCAGCCAGCATCGCCCGCCTGATCGAGCGGCTGATCGCTGAAGACTATGCCATCGACAATATCGCGTTTGGCATGGGTGGCGGGTTGTTGCAGCAGGTCAACCGTGACACCTTGCGCTTCGCGATGAAGGCCAACGCGATGCGCGATGCCGCCGGGATCTGGCACGATGTGTCCAAAGCTCCCGCAACCGACCCCGGCAAGTCTAGCAAGGCCGGCAGGCAGGCGGTTGTTTTGAAGGATGGCAGCCCGTTGGCGGCCAGACTGGAGAGCGTTGCCGAGGGCGACAACCTTATGATCCCGGTCTGGCGCAATGGGGCCTTGCTGGTGCACCACAGCTTCGACGACCTGCGGGCACGGGCGGCAAGCAGCTAAGCGCAGGGCAGCACAAGCCGGAAGGTGGTTCCCCCGGCGGCGTCGTTCAGTTCGAGCGCGCCGCCGTTGCCTTCGATCAGCGCGCGCGCGATCGGCAAGCCGAGCCCGGTTCCACCTTGCGCCCGCTTGCTCGTGAAGAACGGCTCAAAAATGCGTGCGCGATCCGGCGGCGCAATGCCGCTGCCATTGTCGCTGACCGTGAGGTGCAAATGGCCGCCGCTTTCGGCCGCTTCGATCTGGACAAGGCTCGCGCCCGCTGCCCGCGCATTGTCGATCAGTGTCGTGAGCACGGTTTCCAGCGCAGACCCATCTATTGGCAATCGCACCGGCGCGCGCACGCCCGCGAAATCGATGCGGAAATCCGGCCCACCGAGCCCGTCCGCAATACGTGCAAGAACGTCGCCAAGATCGCAGGTTGCGCCGTCCTGCGGGCGCTGCATGTCCGCCTTGGCCAGATCGAGTAACCGCGAGATAAGCCGGTTCAGCCGCTGCGTGTCGCCCGCCATGTTGGCAAGGAACCGGGTCCGCTCCTCGTCCGACATCGCCGCACCGTGGTCTTGCAGCAACTCGATCCCGCCCGAAAGGCCGGACAGTGGCGTCTTGAACTCATGTGCCAACGCGGTGGCAAAATCGCGCAAGTAGTGGGACCGCACCTCGATGGCTGCCGCCATAGTGGCAAAGTCCCGGATCAGGCCGTCGATTTCCTGCACCCGCAAGGTAGGCTGTGGCGGCGCAGCCCGTCGTCCATCAGCCAAAGAGCGGGTCGCACGGCTGAGCGCTTCGATCGGGCGTACGATGGTGCGGCCCATCGCCGCCGTGACCGCGAGCAAAAACAGGAAGATCGCCAATGTGCCCGCAGCGATCTTGCCCCGGTCCTCATACATTCCGCGAAACAGCGCGCGCGGCGAGCGCGAGACGAGCACCACACCCATGACCCGCCGATCTGCCATGATCGGGCGGGCATGGTGAAGGCGGATGTCGGTCGCGCGGCTGATCCACTGCAGCGCAAACGAGCGCGAATAGGCCCCGTTTTGACGCAAGGTGGTGATCGATTTCCCGGCCAGCGCGGCGCGTACTTCCGGCAAGGTCGCCAGCGAGCTGCCGGCATCGCGGCCGTTCAGCACGATCCCTTGCCGGTCAAGCAGCACAATCGAAGCCAGCGTGGCCTGCTTGGTCTGATTGACCACAGGTTCCCATGTCTTGGCCATTTGTATGGCCGCCGGATCGGGCTTCAACCTTGTAGGCACGGCGTCGGGCCGCTCGTCCAGCACCGGACTCGTACGCAGATCGATGCTCGTCGAGATCGCCCGATCATCGAAATCGTAGGGATTGGCTGGCTGCGTGTCCGCTGCCTGCACGCTGCCTTGCGCAAATCCCATGGCTGTGCTCGCCGCCAGCGCGGACCCCTGCGCGATCAGTTCGGCCTCGGTGCGGCGCACGAGAGCGTTTTCATAGACCCTGAGCCCGACAGCCGCCACGCCGGGCAGAGCGGCGACCAGCAGCAGCAGCATGAACATGATGGTGCGCAGCCGCAGGACCGGCCAGAACCGGGCAATCTGCCGCTTCAACGCGGGCCAATTCATCCTTGGCAGGCGCCCAGCCGGTAGCCGATGCCCGCGCGGGTCTCGATCACATCAGGCCCCCCGCTGTCCGCAAACTTGCGCCGCAGGTTGCGGATATGGCTGTCGATCGTGCGATCGGTCACGGCAAAGCCGGGCCCGTGCAGCCGGTCGATCAGCGCCTCGCGGGAGAAGATACGCTGGGGCATTGCCGCCAGCGCGGCCAGTAGCGAAAACTCGGTGACCGTGAGCGGAACGTCCTGCCCGTCCCAGAACGCCTGCCACCCCGCCGTATCCAGCCGGAGCCGCCCGTGGCGCAGTTCGACGCCCCACGTCGAAGCCATCACGGTCGCAGGCGCGCTGCGCCGCAGGATGGCACCCGCCCGCGCCACGACTTCGCGGGGGGAAAAGGGCTTGACGACATAGTCGTCCGCGCCCAGCTCGATCCCCAGCACGCGGTCGATCTCGTCATCGCGCGAGGACAGAAACAGGATCGGCACCGCGCAGTCCATCGCGCGTAGGCGGCGGCAGACTTCCAGACCGTCCATGCGCGGCATGTTGATATCGAGCACCACCAGATCGGGCCGCACATCGGCAAGCCGCGCCAGCGCGTCCTCGCCGTCCACCGCTTCCGCTGTGGCCATGCCCGCCTTGGCAAACGCGAAGGCCAGCACCTGGCGGATATGCGCATCGTCATCGACAACGAGCACTGTGCGAGGGCTGGCGCCGGGCGTGGGGTGAATTTCCATGGCGTGATCTTTCATGGCTTCACCGGTTTGGTCAATGCGGCGGGGAGCGAAGTCGGGGCAGGGGCAGGGGCAGGGGCACGGGCTGAATCCGGCACCGGCGACGATGGCGGCGCTTGTTCCAGTTTCAGTGCGATGCGCAGCGCGTGGACGACACGGACATCGCAGGGGACCCAGTCCAGACTGCGGGGGTTCAGCGCGGCCGTGCGCAGCCGCGCGCGAACCTGCGCAAGGCGCATCTCTCCCAGCAGGCTCCAGTGCCCATGGGCAAGGTTCTGCGTCACTTCGAACTGCGCATTTTCCCGCAGCAGGCGCGCCCAGAGGTGGATGGGCTCGGGCGCGGGCCGCCGTTCCAGTTCCGACAGCGCTACCAGCGCCGAAGGGCCCATCCGCTGCAGATAGCAGATATCGAGTGCCGCCCCGCCGCCGCCCAGTTCGCGGGCATGAGCAATGTTGTACCGCGCCGAGACCGCATCCAGATCGACAAAGCTGCACGCGCCCAGCAGAGTCAGCGCGGCAGCCGCATTGGTGTTGATCAGCCAGCTCGCGCTCTTCTCGCGGAGCATGCGCCAGAGCACCAGCACAAGGCCGAGCGCCACCAGCGCCATCCACAGCAGCGCGGCAATGCGCATCTGGGTAAGCGAATAGGCTGCGACATAGTCGAGCGTGCGCAGCGCGGCATTGGCCACCAGCAGTACGTTCTGCGCCACCCAGACCACCACCAGACGGCGCACCAGCGGCATGGCGGCGGTTTTCGATCCTGGGCGCAGCGCCACCAGCACGAAGCCTGCCGCGAGCAGCGCGGTCACGATCAGCGGATAGGCCCCTCGATGCGCATATTCGGCCAGCGTCATCCCCTTGGGCAAGGGCGCCAGGCCCCACAGCCAGACAAGGTCCATCGCGTTCTGCAGCGCGAACAGCGCATTGAACAGGATCAGCGACAGCAGAACGGAAGCTGGTGTCACGCCAGGCAGCGCAAGATCGCCGCTGCCGTCAAACGTGCCGATCAGCCGCCGGGCCATGCGCGGGCGCAGCAGGCTCCACGCGAAGGTGAACCAGACAAACCCAAGGCTGAGCCGGAGAAACAGGTCCTCGCGCGGCGACAGCGAGAGAATCCTGTCGATCGCGATCTCGATCACTGGGTTGGCTGCGGCGAACAGGCCGAGGATCACCGCGCTGCCGAGCGCCGGCAACACGAGATGGGGCAGGGCGCTGCGCACACGTCCGCCGCCGCGGCGGCGTCGCAGCATGAACCAGCGCCGTAGGTCGAACGCAGGCGAGAGACCCGCACGCAGCGCCTGCCAGGCCAACCTCTGTCCCCAGGCCCAAGTATCGCCGAAGCGCGCTGCGCCGGGCAGCATCGCGCCAAGGCTGGCGAAGGTCCAGAAAAGGCACCAGGCTATGAGCCCCGGATCGAAGATCATCGCAGCAGCCATCACCCCGGCCACGCCAAAGCAGGCCAGCGCCCCGCGATTTCGCCGCAAAGCCGGGCGAAGCGCCAACGCCGTGGCCAGCAGCAGCAGCTCCAGCACGCCGAACAGCCCGCCACCTTGTCGCCAGCCAAACAGCACCGCATCAAATACGGCCGCCACAACAAGGCCTGCGCCCAGTTTCAGACAGAAACTTCCCGTCCGCTGCCCAATCATCATGCAAACCTCCATCAGATATGCGCTGATGAATGGCCCGTCCGTGTCGAGCGCGTGCTGCGGTCCGCGTGCGCTTTGTGTCAGGTCTCCGTGCAGAAAATGTGCAGATGGGATATGGCGGGGTCAGTCGTCGGACCGGATCAGCTTGATGTCGCGGTCCGCCGCCCAGCTGTGGATGTCTTCGCGGCGCAGTGCGGTTGCCATCAGATCGGGAAACTGATCGGGCGTGCAGGCGAAGACCGGAATGCCCAGCGCCGCCACTCTCGCTGAAAGCGCCGGATCATAGGATGGCCGCCCGCTATCGGTCAGCGCGAGCAAGACGATAACGTTTACGCCTGAGAGCACCAATCGCGCCAGCCGGTCGACAAGCGCATCGGCATTGCCGCCTTCATAAAGGTCGGTGATCAGGATCAGGTGCGACTTCGCGGGGCGTTCAATCCGGTCTTCGCAATAAGCGACCGCGCGGTTGATATCGGTGCCCCCGCCAAGCTGGACGCCGAACAACACTTCGACCGGATCGGCCAGCTCCTCGGTCAGATCGACAATCGCGGTGTCGAAGCACACCAGTTTGGTCGCGACCACCGGCAGCGAGGCCATCACCGCTGCAAAAATCGAGGCATAGACCACCGAAGTCGCCATCGAGCCTGATTGATCGACGCAAAGCACGACCTCGTCCAGATCGACCACGCGGCGCTGCTGGCGCACGAAGCCGATCAGCCGCTCCGGCACAACCGTGCGGTGTTCGGCCTGATAGTGCTGCAAGTTGGCGCGGATCGTGCGCGGCCAGTCGATATCGGCGAAGCGAGGTCGATTGGTGCGCCGCGAACGGTCAAGCGCCCCCCGGATCGCTTCGGCAGTGCGGCGCTCAAGCCGCTCCATCAGCTCAGCGACGACTTTGGCGATGACGATCCGCGCGGTTTCCTTGGTCTTCTCCGGCATGACCCCGCGCAGCGCGACGAGATCGGCGACCAGGTTCACGTCCGCTTCGATCGTCGCGAGGAACTCTGGCTCGAGCAGCATCTGACGCAGGCCTTTGCGCTCGAACGCGTCCTTCTGGATCACTTGCACGACCGGCGAGGGGAAAAACTCGCGGATGTCGCCCAGCCACTTGGCAACACGCGGGGCCGAGCCGCCCAGCCCACCCTGACCCTTCTTCGTGCCCTCGTTGCCGTCGCCGTAGAGCGCCGAAAGCGCCTGCGCCATGCGCCGATCGGAATCGGAAAGGCTCCGCCCTTCGCTTTCGTTTTCATCGACGCCCAGCGCCAGCATCCACCGGCGGTCATGCTCGTCACTCATGCCGGTGCTCCCGCCCGCAGCAGCGCCAGAACGCGGGCCTCATGCGCCGGCCAGATCGCCGCCGCGCCCGGCAACAGCTGATAGCCGCGCGTCCCTGCCGTGGTCCGGCCCAGCACCGTATCCATCAGCCGCCGCCGCTCGGTCTTGTCGAGCCCGGAGAAGACCCTGCGGAACAGCGGCAAGTTGGCGATGAAGGCCTCCTCGTCGAGCGCGCTGAGCCATGCATCGACCGCCTCGCGCAAGGGCGTATCGTGTATCAGCCGTTCGCCCATGCTCTCGAAGAAGCCCTCGAAGAACCCGGCGGCCTCGGCCACCGGCGTGCCGGGCGACAGCATCCGCCCAAGCAACGTTGCCGCCCCCTCTGCCGAGAGCTGGTCCGCCATGTAAAGCAGCCGCGCCGCGACGCCCGAAATCAGCCGGGTCGCCTGATCGTCGGCGACGACTTTGCCCAGCGCCTCATGCCAGCTTGCGGCAACCTCAGCGTCGAGCTCCGCCAGCGTGATTGCACCATTGGCGGCAAGGATCGCGCCGCGGAGCTGCCCCGCCGCTTCTGCATCGAGCCCGCGCGCGGCATAGCCAAGCGCCATTGCCGCCCGCACCACAAGGCGCGGCATTAACGTTCCAAGATGATCGGCTGTGCCGGCGCGTGCTTCGCCATAGCGGAGGATATTAGCCATCGGCGGCAGCGCGGCAAGCAGGCCGAGGCAATCGCTGGTCAGCGCCGCCTTGGCTTCGAGCAGCGCAATCCCGGTGGCGGTCGCCTGCGGCAGATCCGCGACCATGGCATCGTGGACCAGCCCCGCCAGCCGGCCGAGCTCGCTTTCCCCGCGCATCGCCTCCAGCAATCGCCCGCTCGCCGCATCCGCAATGGTCGATCCGTGGACGAGGTTTTCGACCAGCCGCACCGCATATTCCGGTTCCCAACACAACAGCCAGTTCTCGCGGAACGTGCCCCGGCTGCGCCCGGCATCGGTGAGCTTCCCCCAGGGCACACCTAGCGCCGTCAGGCGGTGCAGCAAGGTCGAGCGGGCGAGACCGCTCTCGCTACGCAAATCGAGCGTCAGCGCGCGCTCCAGCGCTTCTGCCTTCAGCCGCGTCGCCTTCTGCTGGCGGGCGAGGTCCTCAAGGAGCGGCGCGAGCGGGGTGCCGGCGGGGATCGCGCCCACGCCCGAACCAATAAGCAATTCGGCGGCAATATCATCCCACACCGCGCGCTCGCCGTGGCACAGGCAGGCGATCACCGCCTCGCGCAGCTCCTCAAACCCCGCCGCGGGCCGGCCGCGCAGCGCGGCGAGCGCCACGCTAAGCCGCTGTGCCTCGATCACCGCGGCGGTCGAGACGAAGTGCCCGCGTGTCCGCAGCACGCGCGCCACTTTCGCGAGCCACACGGCTTCGCGGTCGGGCGCGTCGCCGCTCTCCCAAACATGCGCGCACCAGCCCGGCGCGACCACGCCCGCGCCATAGCCGCTTGCCCGCGCCAGCCGGGGCGTCGTCCATGGCGCCCAGGTGGCCTTGGTTTTCGCTTTTCCGCGTCCCTTCAACAGCTCGCGGTCGGCGGCAAGGCTGTGCTTCGCAGCTAGCGCGGGCACATGCCAAGCGCCGCAGACCACCGCGACCGGCCCGCCGCTCTCCTTGGCCGCACGCGCGATCTCGATCCGCATATGCGCCTCGCGCGCCGCCTCCCGCGCCGAGATCGGCCCGGCCTCAGTCCGCAAGGCCGCCATCGCTTCGGCCACCGCAGCGAACACCGGGCCGGGCGCTGGGTTCTGTTCGATCACATCGGCCCACCACGATTCGCCGTCATCATAGCCCGCCGCCTGCGCAAGCGTGCCAATCGGATCGCGGCCGATGGGATCGTCTGGTAGGGCTTCGGCCTCCTCATCTTGCTCGTCCAGCCGGTCCGACGCGGGCAAATCGATGAATCGCAAAACCGCCCCATTGGCCACGGCCCAGCACGCCGCCTGAAACTCGGGCGAGTATTCGGCGAACGGAAAGAAACTCGCCCGTCCGGGATCATCCTCGGCATAGGTCAGCAGTGCGACCGGGGTTTCCAGCGCCGGATCGGCCAGCATCGGCAAAAGATGCGAAGCGTCCGCCGGCCCCTCGATCAGCACCATTTCCGGGCCCAGCGCGTCAAGCGCCGCCACCAGCCGCCGGGCCGAGCCGGGGCCGTGGTGCCGAATGCCAAGCAGGGAAACCACTGCGGCCATCGTGTCAGATCAGATCGGTCAGCGCGGCATAATAGCCTTCGAAGCCGCGCCGCTTCTTGAGCACCGTCTCGAGGTATTCGCCCAGCACTGCCCGGTCCTGCACCGGGTCCTTCACCACAGCGCCGATCATGTTGCTCGCCAGCGTTTCCGGGCCCAGCTTGCCGTCGTTGAAGAACGTCGCCTGGCTGATCCCGCCGACCATGACTGCGATCGCCTCCGCCGTCGAAAGCCCGCCGGAAGGCACCTTAAGCGCGACTTTGCCATCCTCGGTCGATCCCGAACGGAGCTCGCGGAAAATCGAAACCACGCGCGCCACTTCCTCGGCAACGTTCTTGGGCTCCGGCAGATCGAGACTCTGCGCCATTTCGCCGACGCGCTTGACGATGATTGCCACTTCTTCTGCCGCGCTGTCCGGCAAGGGCAGCACCACGACATTGAACCGCCGCTTAAGCGCCGAAGACAGCTCGTTGACACCCTTGTCGCGATTGTTTGCTGTCGCAATGATATTGAACCCGCGCGCAGCATAGACCGTGTCATTGAGCTCGGGGATCGGCATCATCTTTTCGGAAAGCACAGTAATCAGCGTATCCTGCACATCGCTGCCCATGCGCGTCAGTTCCTCGAACCGGCAGAGCTTGCCGCCCTCCATCGCGCGCAGCAGCGGGGTCGGCACCAGCGCCGCGCGGCTCGGTCCGTGCGCGAGCAGCTGCGCATAGTTCCAGCCATAGCGCACCTGGTTCTCGTCGGTGCCCGAGGTGCACTGGATGACCATGGTTGAATCGCCTGTGATGGCGGCGGCGAGGTGTTCGGAGACCCATGACTTCGCCGTCCCCGGCACGCCCAGCAGCAGCAACGCCCGGTCGGTGGCGAGGGTGGCGACCGCGGTTTCGATCAGGCGCCGATCGCCGACATATTTGGGCGTGATCACCCTGCCATCGGCGGCGTGTCCGCCCATCAGGTAAGTCACCACCAGCTGCGGCGAGAGCGCCCAACCGGCGGGGCGCTTGCCCGTATCGCCTGCCGCCAGCGCGGCCAGTTCGGCGGCGTGGCTCTGTTCAGCAGGCATCCGCAGCATTTCGGTCATGATGTTCCCCTGTGTTCGAGAGCGGCATTCAGCCGCAGCATATCGAGGCGCGGATCGGAGGCGATCAGCCCCGCGTCCGCCAGTTTCTGGAGCGCCTGCACAGCCGCATCCCGGCTGGCGAGCAAGCCGAGTGCCTGAAGTTCGGGGGCGTGATCGCTTGGTTTGGCTTCGCTGTTGCCTGCGAGCACCGCGAGCAACCTCTTGCCAGCAGCAGTTGCCATCACGCCGTCGATTTCACCATCGTTTCCGGTGACCGATAGTGCCTGCCCAAACGACGCGCCGTTTGCCATCAGCACCTGCAAGCCGAGTTGCCGCCGCCAATCGGCCGGCATGCGCGGCAACAAAGGCGATAGACTTTGGAGGTTGAGTGCGTACCCGGCGGTCATGGCCTCGATCGCAAGCCGCACCACCGCATCGGTGGCAGACCGTTCGATCATCTCTGCCAGCGCATGATCGATAATGGTATCGCTCCCCCAAGGCCAGGCGGCGATAAGGTCCTCGCTGGCGAGTTCCAGCGCCTGCGCCATCGCGCCGAACGACAGCGTATCCATCAGCGCAGCACGGCGCGCCCGCTGGGCCTGGGTTTTCAAGTCGGTCGGCGCGAGCTCCAGCGACGTTCGCAGCCAGCCCTTGGTCTTGGCCGTGAAGAAAGCGGCCAGGTCTGCCGCATCCTCGCTCCCAGATTCACCGTGCCCGAGCCGGGCCAGCAGTGCCGCCGCGCGGGCCTTGACCCGCGGGGCCCGGTCGCCTGCCAGCGTTTCGAGCACTGGCGCATCCGCCGCAGTTAGCCCTGCGGTGAGGATATCCAGCAACAGCAACCGGCGATCCGGAGTCTCGCTGGCAATGGTCTCTGCGAGCACCGCCGCTGCCCGCACCGGATCGCGCCGCCGCAAGGCGGCAAAGGCCACCCGCCGCGCCGCTGGGCCGAACTGGTCCCAGTTTGCAGCTGAAATCTCGTCTTCGATGGCCGTGCCTTGCGTACCCGCCTGCGCAGCCCAATCTTGCCACGGTGAATAGACTTCGGGCAGATCGTCTTCGTTTGGTCCCGGCATCCAGTCGGCAGGGTGCAAGGTCCAACCGCGCCGGTCGAGCAAGCAGAGCAAGGCACGGCGCGGGGCAGTTTCGCGTAACGCAAGCAGAAGCCGCCGCACGCGCGGGCGGAGCGCGGGTTTGATCGGCGGCTTGGCCAAGGCGGGAATATCGGGGCGCATCTCCACTGCGCTTGATGGCTCTACCAGCGTCAGCGCTCCGAGGAATTGCCCTGCCAGCGCGAGCAGGCGCAGCTCTGCCTCGGCAGCTTCGTTGCCCAGCAGCGCGCCGCGCCAGCCTTCCGGCGCCACCGCCGCCGCGCTGCCGCCCATGGTCCAACGTGTGAGCACTGGAGCGAGCGCCGGAAGCAACTGGTCAGCCATCAATCCGCCCCCACGGCGTCTGCGCGGCCAGCAATTCAAGCCTGCCGCCAGACCACAAGGCAGCCGTGCGGGTCAACTCCGCGCCCGTGGCCAGCGCCGCCAGTTCACCGCTCACCGGCAGCAAAGGCGTGCCATCCTGGCCGCGCCACCACGGCGCACCGGCGCGGTCAAACCCGATCCGCCCCGCCGGCAGCAGCACCGGCCGCGCCTCCGCCCACGGCTCGGCGAGCAGCGGGGCAGTGAGCGTGGCAGACACCTGGTCTGCGGCATCCGGCCAGTCGCAAACTGCCGCATCACCGCTCTCGCGCCCCACCAATACCGCGCGCAGCGGCGCCAGCGCCGGATAGAACGCCACTTCGCCCACGAACTGGTCACCGGCCACAAAGACCGACCCGCGCCGCCCCGCACTTGCCGGGAAGTAATCCAGCAGCATCGCAAAGCGTGGCCCATCCGGGCCCAGGTTCAGCAGCCAGGTGGTTTGTGAAACCAGCCCGTCGCGCCGGGTGAGGACGCGTTCGGCCAGGACTTCCCACAGTGCCGTGATCCGCAGCGTTGCGGGATCGGCCAGCAGCGCCTCGCGGTTTTCGGCCACCGCGACCAGGCGCCGTACTTCGGGATTGCGCGGCTCGGCCCGGAAAGCCCGCGCCAGCAGCACCAATCGGCTAAGCTCGACTGCCACGCCGCGCACCCGGTCCCCAGCTGGAAGGGACAACAATCTGGACGGCAGCTCATCGATTTGCCCGGCCAATGCTGCAGCCTTGCCATCGACCAGCCGTGCCCCGATCCGCCGGCAGCGTGCGGTGGCATCATCGATGAAGCCGCCGAGCCCCATCCGCAACTGGTCGCCGATCCACTGTTCAAGCGCATCGAGCGCATCGAGAATTGCGCGTTCGGTTTCCTCGGTGCGTTTGGCACTGGCCGCCTCGCGCCGCGCCGCAGCCTTCTCGTCTTCCACGGGATCGGGTTCGGCGCGGTGTGCGGCAGCCAGATCTTTGTCCGCCGCCGCCAGGGCTGGTTTTGCAGCGCCGCCCGTCCGTCGCCGACCCAGCCAGTCGCTCACCCAGTCCGGCGTCTCGCCCGCAGAAAACGCCACCACCGCCTCGGCCCTGAGCCACAGCAGCGCGAGCACGTGCTTGCAGGGGAACTTGCGCGAAGGGCAGGTGCACTTGTTTCCCAGATCGCGCAGGTCGGCCATTACGCGGTAGGGATTGGCGCCCGAGCCAGCGCACTCACCCCAGATCAGAGCCGCATCGCGGCTCGCGCCAATGCCAGACCATTTGCCCGGCTTCGCCAACCCTGCGGCCGCCTTGAGCGATGCTTGATCGGTCGCCAACTGCTCAATCGCCTTAAGATCGACCGACACAGGCCCCCCAGTTCATCACCGCCGCCATAGTAATTTGGCATCTGAAAAGGACAACCGCGTTTCAGCGCGAGCCAGCATTGATTATAGAACAACATCTGCCCGCATGGCCAACGCCCCTAAGCAACAGGTTCGGGGTAATCCCGAGTTGGTTTATCGCTCGCTCAGAGCCAAACCCGATTGGCAGTCAGAGCGGCTCCTCAGCCTGCAGCTTGGCGCTTTCCACAACCCGGCGGACATTGGTCCGGAAAGCCCAACGGGCAATCGGTTCGAAATAGGCAATGGGGTCGATGCGCAACTCGGTGGTTGCCTCAAGCGAAAGCCGGGTGCCGCCGTTCGCCAGCGGTGTCAGCCTGTAGCGCGTGTCACCAGTCACCACATAACCATAGAGATGCGGGGCGTGGACGCGTCGGTAGGGGCTCATTTCCTCCATCGCGCGCGGCTGCTTGATCACGGTGAACGCAAGTAGGCGCTCTGGCTGCCAGTCCGTCACGCGCTCGACTGCCGTACCGGTTGAGAAATAGCCAAGGCGCCGCGCTCCGACACCTTCGCCGAGCAGCCGCCCGCGCAGCGGATAGGCCAGACCTGCCAGACCGGGCATGCCTGGATCAAGACCGATGGGCCGGTCGCTGGTCACCACGCGCCAGACAGCCGCAGGGGCCGCCGCGATCTCGATGCTTTCCGTCGTCTCGATCGCCACGGCGGGCGGCATCGCTGCTTCCAGCGCGAACATCAGCGGCAAGGCGGCAACCGACAGCATTGGTGCGCCGGGATGATGTCCGAACTTGGCCATGGCGCGCCCGATCGCACCACCAAGCACCGCACACGCAAGCCCGAGCGGTGCGATCAATAAAATGCACACCAGCCCCTCCAGTGCGAGCATCAACAAGGCCATTGCGCCGAGCCCGCCGGCAAGTGCGACATAGCTTGCTGTTTGGGAACCGCTGCGCAGTACCCGGCGGTTGGCGATGTATCCGGTGGTCACGCCCACCACGAACGGCGTCGAGACAAACAGGCCCCAGCCATAGCTGCCGAGCGTCAACGCCGAGACCAGCACCGCTGCCACAATGATGCCCACGCCTGCAATCACGCCTTGCAAGACGTCGGCGATTTCGATTTCATGTACTTTCGGAGCATCGCCTGTGGCTGTCCGCTGCGGCAGGATGGCCAGTGCAAGGGTCGCTGGAAGCTGGATCGCCGGAAAGATGGCAAACAAGCTTAGCCAATGCCCCTGATTTGACCAAGAGGCGCGGCGGAACGAGAACACTGCCAAGGCCCATGCAATCGCAAAGCCGAGCGCGAAGACTGTGGCGGCCATTGCGCTCGTTACGCCCGGCATGTCGGCCAGCCGTCGCAGCGGCAGCAGCCAGAAGGCGAGGTCCGGTTCAAGGTGCTCGCCCGCCGACCAATAGCAAACAGCGACCGCAAGATTTTGCGAAAGCAGCACCGTGGGAGCGGCCAGCGAATAGACCCAAGGCGTGACCCGGCCAGTGAGGTTGAATGGCCGGATACTCATCGGGCAACTGCAGGATCAGGGGCGGCCTGAGGCGCAATCCGGCTAGGCTCGATGCGGTACAATTCACGCCGATGCCCCATCGTCTCGGGCGTCTTGACGTCCCAGACGAGGCCAAGTCTGGCCAGCCCAGAGATGACCGCAAAGCCCCAGTCGCTCTGGCCAGGATAGAGACCGATCCGCGCCGATCCGGGAAAGGCATGATGGTTGTTGTGCCACGCCTCGCCCATGGTCGGGATGGCCGCCCATGGCACGTCGTGCGCCTGAACGCCGGCGGTCTCGACCAGCCATGTCTGCGGGCCGCGCCGGTGCGCTAAATGACCGACAAACCAGTGCCCGGTTACGCAGGCCGAAACGCGCACGCAAACGCCCCAGACCACCCAGGGCCAACCGCCGGTGAGATAAAGCAGCACCGCAATCGGCAGTTGCTGAAGCATCCAGCTGCGTTCCAGCATCCGGGTGTACTGGTCCTGCCCGGCCCGGCCAAGATCGAAGGCCGGCGGCCGCGCCAGTTCGAGCCGGCAATGCAGCTGCCACCAAGCATCGATCAGCATCGGGCGGCGATGCGCCAGATAGTCGTGGCAATCCGTCTGTCGCTGCGCCCAGTCCCTGAGGTCGTGTGTGCGGATCATCCAAAGCGGGCCGCTCATGCCCACCACGGTTCCGAACCAGACCAGTACGCGCTCCAGCCAGAGTGGGCAGGCGAAGCTGCGATGGATCAGCAGGCGGTGGAAGCCGATGCTGTGGCCGAGCAACAGTGTGGCCCCGGTGGTGAGAACAAATACCGCGATCGCAGACCAACTGACGTAGATCGGTGCCAGCACCAGCGATGCCGCCAGCATCCCCCCGTTCCACAGCGAGTGCCCCGGATCCCAACGAACTGCTCCGATGACAGGATCGCTGTCTGGCAGCGGAACAAGGCTGTTGACCCGGTCGAAGGCATGGTCAGGCATCATGGCGGCCTCCTCGATAATTAACCTATTGCTTAATTGTCGGGAGGGTCTTGTCAAGCGATTAGCTTATTCCTTAAATGCGCCCCATGCAGAAAGTCTTCGAAGCTCTTGCCTCGGCTCCGCGCCGACGGATTCTGGCCTTTCTGGCCCATGCGGAGCTGAGCGCGGGCGACATCGCGTCGCGGTTTACCATGTCGAAACCAGCGGTGTCCCAGCATCTGGCGGTGCTTGAGAATGCTGGGCTGGTCATCAGCGAGAAGCGCGGCCAGTTTGTATTTTACCGTCTGGTGCCGGACAATCTGGTCAACACGCTTAGCGGTTATGTGCAGGAAATTTGTCCGGTAGCGCGCCCGCTCAAGGCAGAGAGCGCTGAGATTGCTCGCAAGGGCAAGACGGAAGAGGAATGATCGGGCGGGCCGAGGCGGCTAGACGATTCCCGGTGCGTCCAAAGTCAATGATATGTCCAACAGCGCAATCGCTCAGGCCTATCGCGGGTCGGAGCGCTGCTACCTGGAGAGCTACCCAGCCGGACAAGGCCGAAAACCGCAAGGCTGTTATCGAAAGCTAAGTATCTCAATTTTAATGGAAATATGGTGGACGCACTTGGGCTCGAACCAAGGACCCGCTGATTAAGAGCGGAGCTTTGGGCCCTTTCCGTTCCTTTCCAATACTACGCCAAACTACGCTCAAAGGCTTGAAACGGTTGGAATAAATCCGCCGTGGATTACCCTTCGCTACGCCATCGTAATCCCGACATCTGATTACGTGGCGATTACGTGGACGAGCGCCAGGTTATGCCGAATCAGTCAATCACACTGCGAACAATTCAATCAGTCACACCGGACCCACACCGCGACATTTACGTTTGGGACCCCCGGCTGAAGGGCTTCGGACTTCGCATCACACCAAGGGGAGCACAGTCCTTTGTGTTCCAGTATCGGGTCGACGGCGGGCCTGCCCGACGCAAAACGATCGGGCCGGTCGGTAGTCCATGGACACCTGCCACGGCGCGCAAGGAAGCCGAGCGGCTGCTCGTCCAGGTCTATCAGGGGATCGACCCGGTGGAGGCCAAGCGCGAAGCGAAACGCAAGACGGAGACGCTGAACTTTCGGACCTACAGCGAAAGGTTCGTAGAGCTGTATCTCAAGCCGAACTGGCGGGGGACGTGGGGATCGGCGCAATGCACGATCAACAACGTGTTTATTCCGCGCTGGGGCAACCGACCCGTTCACGAGATCACCCGCGCCGACATCGTAAAGGTGCTGGACGAGTATTCCGATCGCCCGGCGCGGCGCAAGGAGATCCACTCGC
>CAZGWR010000028.1:0-30806 GCA_964529505.1 uncultured Novosphingobium sp.
CCAGCGCCTCGCGCGCATCGACGTCGAGGTGGTTGGTCGGCTCGTCGAGGATCAGCAGATGCGGCGCATCGCGCGTCACCAGCGCGAGCGCGAGCCGCGCCCGCTCACCGCCCGACAGCGTGCCCACTTGCGATTCTGCGCGCTGCCCCGAAAAGCCGAACCGGCCCAGCTGTCCGCGCACCGCAGCGGGCGTCTTGCCCGACATCGCGCGGGTCATCAGCTCGATCGGAGTCGAGCCTTCGGGCAGTTCTTCCACCTGATACTGCGTGAAATAGCCGATCTGCAGCTTGCCCGAGAGGTGCATGTCGCCGCCCATCGGTGCCAGTTGCCCCGCCAGCAGCCGCGCCAGGGTGGTCTTGCCGTTGCCGTTGCGCCCCAGCAGCGCGATGCGGTCATCGGGATCGATCCGCAAGTTCAGCCGCTGCAGAATCGGCGTGTCCGCCAGATAGCCGGTCGCCGCCAGATCGAGCGTGATCAGCGGCGGGCGCAGCTCGGTCGGATCGGGGAAATCGAAATGGAGCGAGGGGTCCTCGATCATCGCCATCACCGGCTGCATCCGCGCCAGCATCTTGGCGCGCGATTGCGCCTGCTTGGCGGTCGAGGCGCGGGCCGAATTGCGCGCGACATAGTCGGCCAGCTTCTTGCGTTCGGCATCCTGTGCCGCCTTGGCCGAGGCGAGCTGCGCGGCGCGTTCGGCGCGCTGGCGCTCGAAACTGTCGTAGCCCCCGGCATAGAGCGCGATCTTGCCGCCTTGCAGATGGAGGATCGTGTCGACGACATTGTTGAGCAGGTCGCGCTCGTGGCTGATCACCACCATCGTGCCGGGATAGCTTTGCAGAAAGCTCTCAAGCCATAGCGTCGCTTCGAGATCGAGGTGGTTCGATGGTTCGTCGAGCAGCAGCAGATCGGGCGCGGAGAACAGCAGCGAAGCGAGCGCCACGCGCATCTTCCAGCCGCCCGAAAAACTGTCGAGCGGCTGCGCCTGCATCTCCTCGTCGAAGCCGAGCCCGATGAGGATGCGCGCGGCGCGCGCGTCGGCGGTATAGGCGTCGATCGCGATCAGCCGGTCGTGCAGATCGCCCAGCCGGTCGGGATCGGTGCAGGTCTCGGCCTCTTCGAGCAGCGCCGCGCGCTCGGTATCGGCGGCGAGCACCGTTTCCACCGGGCTCAGCGAACCGCTGGGGGCCGACTGCGAAATATAGCCCAGCCGCATCCGCTTGGGCATTTCGATCGCGCCCTCATCGGGCTCGATCTCGCCGATGATGGTTTTCATCAGTGTCGATTTGCCCGCGCCATTGCGGCCGATCAGCCCGACTTTGGCGCCGGGCTGGATCGTCGCGCTGGCGCGGTCGAGGATAGTGCGCCCGCCGAGCCGCACGGTGATGCCTTGAATGGTGAGCATCTGCGGCCCCTAGCATCGCCGCCCGCAAATCCCAAATGCCGCCTTCGCACGTGCACCAATTTATCGTCAGGACACGGTCTTACTGGACTTGGCCCCGCGCCATCGTCCATGAACCATCGCCATGTGGCAAATCTATCAGTTCCCGCTCTGTCCGTTCAGCCGCAAGGTCCGGCTCCTGCTCGCCGAGAAAGGCATCGCCTACGAGCTGATCCGCGAGAACCCGTGGGACATGCGCGACGAATTCCATAATCTCAACCCCGCCGGACGCACCCCGGTGCTGCACAATCCGCTGCGCCAGGTCACGCTGGTCGATAGCCGGGCGATCTGTGAATATTTCGAAGAGACCGCCGACAAATCGCCGATGATCAACGGCACGGCGGCAGGCCGCGCCGAAATCCGCCGTCTGGTCGCGCTGTTCGATGAAAATTTCTTCCACGATGTCACCCATCCGCTGCTCGACGAACGGATGAAAAAGCGGCTGGTGACCCGGCAATCGCCCGATTCGCGCGTGCTGCGCGAAGCGATGCGGATGGCGAACGAACATCTCTATTACATCGACTTCCTGATCGACAATCGCCCGTGGCTGGCGGGATCGACGATGAGCCTCGCCGACCTTGCCGCCGCCGCACAGATCTCGGTGGCCGATTATCTGGGGGGGATCGACTGGTCGCTGCACGAGCAGGCCAGCAGCTGGTATTCGGTGTTCAAAAGCCGCCCCAGCTTCCGCCCCTTGCTGACCGAACGGATGGACGTGATCCAGCCGCCCAGCCATTATGCCGATGTGAACGCCTGAGGCCAGATATCGAAGAATCGCGGCCGGATTGCCGATCTGACATCATCCGGATTTACCGCAGCCCGGCCGCTCCAAGCCCCGCCGCTCCAAGCCCGGCAGCTCCAAGCACTGGGCGAAACCCTGTTCCGTCGCGCAGAACGCGCGCCACGTGGCTGCCTCCGAAATGCGCCGGGACCAGCAAGGCCTCGCGCGCGGCGGCAAGCTCAAGCACCTTGCGCCGGGTGTCGCGCGCCTGCTCGGGCGCTTCGCAGAACACGCTGTTCCACTCAGGGCGATAAATCTGGGCCGGATGGTGAACCACATCGCCAACGAAAAGCGCGGTTTCCGCTGCGCCGGAAACTTCCAGCATCATGCTGCCCGGCGTGTGCCCCGGGCAGGCGTGGAGCACGAGGCCGTCGGCCACCTCGAAACCATCCTCTGCCCATTCCGCGCGTCCGGCCTCCATGATCGGGCGGACGCTGTCTTCGAACATCCCCGCGTTGACCGCCTCGCCAAGGCCAGCAGGCCCGGTCGCAAAATCGCGCGGGTCCCAATAGTCGCGATCGGCGAGCGGCAGAACATAGCGGGCATTGCGAAAGGTCGGCTCCCACCTGCCCTCAACCAACCGCGTATTCCAGCCGACATGATCGACATGGATGTGCGAACACACGACGATGTCGATATCTTCCGGTTGAAAGCCGGCCCGCGCCAGATTACCAATGAAATCGGTTTGCAGATTGCCGAAGATGGGCAGATTGGGGCGGTCCTTGTCGTTCCCCGCGCCGGTATCGAACAGAATGCGCTGCGTGCCCGTGTCGAGCACCCAGCTTTGTAGGAAAGCATACAATTTGCCCGATGCCGGATCGTAGTATTCGGGCGCAAACTCCTCGGCGTGCGGGTCCCACCCTTCCTGCGTGAACCCGGCGAAAAGCTCGGCCGGAGGCGAGAACGTCCCGCGCCATTCCTCGATGCGGTGAACTTTGACGGGGCCAAGTTCAAAGTGGTCCATATTGCCTCCGAAACATGCGGTTCTGACGGAAGTCGGCTTTGTCCGAAGCGGCGTACTGAGGCCGCCGCTTCACGCCGCCTTCGCCGTGAAACGGCCATGCTTGCGATAGCGCACCATCCACCGGTCAAGGAAGAGCTCGAGCGGATGGGGCAAAACGCCCAGTTCGGCCATGCCCGGCATGGCGGCGCTGGCCGTATTGCCCGCCTTCAGCAAGGTCCACTGATGGCGCGTCAGCGGCGCGCCGGGGAGCCAGCCGGTGGCGCTGGCAAATGCGGACGAGACCGCATCGGGCAAATCGAGGAACAGCGGCGTGCGCTGCGCCGCCTTGGCAATGCGCCGGTTGAGATCGCCCATGGTGATCACTTCGGGGCCGCCAAGTTCATAAGTCTTGCCCGCATGGGCCGCAGGCGCGGCAAGCACGTTGCCCACCGCTTGCGCTGCGTCATCGACGTGCACCGGCTGAAACGGCGCGGCAGGCCCGAACACCGGAACCACCGGCAGGCTGGCGATCAGCCCGGCGAACATGTTGATGAAATTGTCATCCTCGCCAAAGAGCACCGAGGGGCGCAGGATCGTGGCACCCGGATATGCCGCCAGCACCGCCGATTCGCCCGCGGCCTTGGTCCGGGCATAGGGCACATCCGAGCCGGCATTGGCCCCGATCGCCGAAATCTGCACGAACGCTTTCGCGCCGTGCCGCTGGGCAATCGCCGCAAGCCGGCCCGCGCCTGCGCCCTGCACTGCGTCGAGATCGCCGGCGAACGCGCCGACGAGGTTGACCACACTGTCGCAGCCGGTGAGCGCGACTTCGAGCGTATGCGGCTTGGTGATATCCGCCGCGACCAGTTGGATCTGGCCCAGCCCGGCGAGCGGTTTCAAGCGAAAGCCGCGCTCCGGATGGCGGCTGCAGATCCGCAGCCGCGCACCGCGCGCCAGCAGTTCCTGCGCCAGATGCACGCCGAAAAAGCCGCTGCCGCCAACGAGGGCGATCAACTGGCCATCGAGATCGCGTGTGGTGCCCATGCTCATGCGTTCCAACCCATTTCCGGTAAACTGAGCCCGAGCCCTTGCCACAGAGCGGCCCCCGCGTTCAACAAGAAGCGCCAGCACCGGGCCCGGGGGCGGCAAACCTTTTGGGCAAAGCTTTGTTGACACCCGCCAGACCATCCCCTAATCGCGCGCTCCTACCCGGCGGCGGGCGCATCGGCCCACCGCTCCCGTGCCCAGATGGCGGAATTGGTAGACGCACCAGCTTCAGGTGCTGGCGCTCGCAAGGGCGTGGAGGTTCGAGTCCTCTTCTGGGCACCAACAACGCAAAACTCACTGAATAGCTTTGGAAATCGTCGCAAAGACGGTCTCCTAAGCGTGTCTGTTACACAGGGCTGCTACACAATCGAGACCGACAATCTCAGGTAAGTTTAGGAAAAGACAGTCAAAATAGACCGGCTCAGTGCTACACGGGACTGCTACACAATCAACGCTCGGGACAGATCCTGCGAGGGTCAGTGTATTACCGCATCTTGGCATGCGCGGAGCGTAACGGACAAGCCTGCGACGAACCTGCGCCCTCTCGTCGGAAACTTCCACCCCAATGGCACGTCGACAGCATAGGGCATGAACGCCCCCTTGACGAAGTGAACGTTATCATTCAAATGAACGTTATCAACGCGGCGACTTGAGTCGGATCGCATTTGGGGAGGCGACAATGAAGGGTTTTGCAGGGCGCGCGCGCTTGGTTTGCAGCGTTAGCATTTCAGCGCTGGCTTTGGTCGGCAGCATTCAGCCGGTTCTGGCACAAGCCACCGAGGAAGCGCCGCAAGCAGCGGATGTCGCCCCGAAAGCGGGCGAGGACGCTATCGTGGTCACCGGCATCCGCGCCAGCCTCAGGAGCTCGCTCAATATCAAGCGCGATGGCATCGGTGTGATTGATGCGATCTCTGCGGAAGACATTGGCAAGTTCCCCGATACCAACCTAGCAGAATCGCTCCAGCGCATCACCGGCGTCTCGATTGATCGCAACAACGGCGAAGGCTCGACGGTTACGGTCCGCGGCTTTGGCCCTGAATTCAACCTGGTGATTCTGAACGGCCGCCAGTTGCCCACCTCCACGCTGGGTGATGCCGCCAGCCCGCCCGCCTCGCGCAGCTACGATTTCTTCAACATTGCATCCGAAGGCATTGCCGGGGTCGAGGTCTACAAGTCGGGTCGCGCCACGCTTGCGACGGGCGGCATCGGCTCGGTGATCAATATCAAGACCGCCCGCCCGCTTGACCGCGCTGGTCTGCATGGCAGCATCGGCTTCAAAGGGCTCCTGGACACCTCCCGGTTCGAGGGCAGGCCGATCACGCCTGAAGTATCAGGCATCATCAGCGATACGTTTGCTGACAACCGCATCGGCATCCTGCTCAGCGGCTCGTATCAGGACCGCAAGGCCAGCCAGGCCGGGTTCAATTCCGGCTGGCGCGCAGGCTATTCGGGCGCGGAAAACAACTGGGGCTCGCTGGCCCAGCCAGGCACGCCGGGCGCTGAAAACATCACCAACCGCCCCGGCCCGACCGATGTCTATCAGGTCACGCAGAACGCCGGCTACGATTTCACCAGCTTCCAGCGCAAGCGTATCAACGGTCAGGCTGTGGTGCAGGTCAAGCCGACCGACACGCTCGTCGCAACAGTCGACTACACGTTCTCGCAAAACACGGTGGAGTCGCGCACCAACAGCATCGGCGTTTGGTTCAACCACGGCGCGACAAGCAGCAGCTGGACCGACGGCCCCGCCGCTGGCCCCAATTTCTATGCAGAAACCTTCGGCCCCGACAATACCGGTGCCTTCACCAAGGATCTCGCCATCACCGGCGCGGTTGCGGCCAACCGCTCGATCAACCGCTCACTCGGCGGCAACCTCAAGTGGGACGGTCCCGGCGGCCTCAAGCTCGAGATTGATGGCCACCACTCGACCGCAGAAAGCAAGCCGACCTCGCCCTTTGGCAGCAACATTGCGGTCGGCAGCGCGATTTTTGGCGTCCAGTCGCAAAGGGTGGACTTCACCACCCAGATCCCGGTCATTTCCGCGACCCTGGCGCCGGGAATCGACCTGACCGCTGCGAATATCCGTCCGGCTGGCAATGCCTTCCGCAACGCCTATTTCCGCGACGAGATCAACGAGGGTTCGTTCCGAGGCAAATACGATTTCGACTCTTCGTTCATCGACAGCCTCGATTTCGGCGTCACCTATACCGAAAACAAAGTGCGCTCGGCGTTCAGCGTGATCCAGAACGACACTTGGGGCGGCACACTTTCGGCAGCCGATACACCCGACAACCTGTACACGATCACCAATCTGCCGAACGATCTGCGGGGTGCTGAAGGCTCGAACGGTGCAGGGATCATTCCCAGTTACTTCCAGGTTGATACCAGGGCGCTGGTTACGTTGCTCCAAACCACGCAGAACATCTGTGCCAGATCGGCGGTGGTTGGCGAATGCCGCGCAGCGTTCGATACGGATCGCTCAATCCGTGAGAGGACCTGGGCGCCCTATATCCAGTCGTTACACAGCTTCGACTTGGGCGAAAATCCGGCGCATCTGCGGCTTGGCTTGCGCTACGAGACGACGAGGATCAATTCGACCTCGCTTGTCCCGGTTCCCGACCGGACGGTGTGGTCGGGTGGCAACGAGACAACGATCATTAACAGGGTCGATGCCAACGGCCAACCCATCCTCGAATTTGCATCGCTTTCGGGCAAATACACCAACTGGTTGCCAGCGGTCGATTTCGACATGTCGCCGATCAAGAATGTCAAGCTGCGCGCATCCTACAGCATTACGATCACCCGGCCTGATTATAACAGCCTTCAGGGCGGCACGACGCTGCAATCGCTGATCCGCGCAGGCGGTGCTGGTGGCCAGGGCGACGGCTCAAGCGGCAACCCGAACCTCTTGCCTTACAAGTCGAACAACGTCGATCTTTCGGCTGAATGGTTCTATGCGCCGACGAGCTACGTGTCGGTCGGGTTCTTCCACAAGGTTGTGAAGAACTTCATTGCGCAGAACCAGGTCATCCGTCCGGCGTTCGGCCTTACCAATGCGGCCGCCGGCGCGCTTGCGGCAGAAGCACGGGCCGCACTTGGCCAGAACGCGGCCCCGCAGGCATTGATCAACTATATCGGAGACAGGAATCCTGCTTTGGTCGAAGGCCGGAATGCGCAAGGCAATGTTACCGGCATTATCAGCGGGCCAAACGACCCCGTGGCCAACTTCCTCATCCTTGCGCCGACAAACACGGATCAGCAGGTTACGATCCACGGCTGGGAATTCGCGATCCAGCACAGCTTCTGGGAAACCGGTTTCGGTACGATCCTGAACTACACGGTGGTCAAGAGCGATAGAAACTACGACAATACGCGCTTGGGTAGCCAGTTTGCCCTCCCCGGGGCCAGCGACAGCGCCAACGCGGTGTTGTACTATGATAAGCATGGCTTGCAGGGTCGTATCGCCTACAACTGGCGCGGCCAGTTCCTCGGCGGCGGCAACCTCGATCCGTTCTACACCAATTCGTATGGCCAGTTTGATGCAAGCGCGAGCTATGAGATCAAAAAGGGCATCACGGTGTTCGTCGAAGGGATCAACATTACCAATGCCGATCGTCGCGGCCAGCTGCGCAACGTGCAGATCGTGTCCTTCTCGCAGCCGGGCTATGCTCGCTATGCAGCAGGTGCGCGCTTCACGTTCTAACCCCTCAGGCAATCCTGTGAAGGTCGCATGATCGAGAGCCGCATTGCCCCGCAGTGCGGCTCTCTTTCTTTAGCAGCCATGCATATGGCGACAGACAATTGTGCGCTATGAACGAGCAGTCATGAGATCTTCGATCCAACGCGTGATCATTGTCGGCGGGGGCACTGCTGGATGGCTATCGGCGTGCCTGCTGGCGGCCAAGCGGCCTGGGCTGGCGATCACCTTGGTTGAGGCGCCCGATATCCCGACTATCGGTGTCGGCGAGGGGACCTGGCCAACGATGCGCGCGACGCTAGCCGCGATCGGCATCGAGGAAGCCGAGTTCCTTCGGGACTGCGATGCGTCGTTCAAGCAGGGATCGCGTTTCGATGGCTGGGTGACCGGCGCTGCGGACGACAGCTACCTGCACCCGTTCACCCCGCCGCCGCCCTCTTCACCGGAAGCTTTGGTTGCTGCATGGGCAAGGCGCAGCGAGAAGCAGAACCTTGCCTATGCCGATGCCATGACCGCGCAGGCGGCAGCGGTTGCGCGCAATCTTGCGCCGCGTCAGGCGGCTATGCCGGGCTATGCTGGGGCGTTGAATTATGCCTATCACCTCGATGCTGGCAAGTTTGCTGCGCTGCTGATGCGCCATGCGACTGCGCGACTTGGGGTGCAGCATCTGGCCGCCCGAGTAACCGATGTGACGAAGCATCCGGATGGCAATCTTGCCGCGTTGATTACAGATAGCGCCGGGACGATCCCCGGGGATCTGTTCATCGATTGCAGCGGGCTGGCCGGGCTACTCATCGGAGGGGCTTGCGGCGTAGGCTGGACCGACCGCAGCGATGTGTTGTTCAACGACCGTGCGCTGGCGGTGCAAGTGCCGGTTCTGGCCGGCAGCGCGATCGCTTCGGCCACGATTGCCACGGCGCATGCAGCAGGCTGGATCTGGGATATCGGCCTGCCCGGCCGGCGCGGTATCGGCTGCATCTACGCCTCGCGCTTCATGGATGACGAAGCCGCGCGTGAGACGCTTCTTGACTATGTGGCGCAGGCGGTACCCGGTGCCGATGTGGCGGCACTGGCTCCGCGCAAGTTGGCCTTCCCAACAGGGCACCGCGAAGAATTCTGGCGCGGCAATTGCGTGGCGGTCGGGCTTTCGGCCGGGTTCCTTGAGCCACTTGAGGCGTCTGCCATCGTGATGATCGAGCTTTCGCTGGAAGCGCTGTGCGCCAATTTCCCGAGGAGCTGCGCCGCGATGCCGATCCTTGCCGACCGGTTCAATGCGCTGTTCCGCTATCGCTGGGACCGGATCGTCGAGTTTCTGAAACTGCACTATTTGCCCAGCAAGCGCAGCGAGCCCTATTGGCTGGCCCAGCGCGATCCGGCGCATGTGCCGCCGCGGCTCGCGGGGCTGATGGAGCTTTGGCGCGATCAGCCACCCTCGGCATGGGATTTCCCGCAGGCGCACGAGATTTTTCCTGCCGAGAGCCATGCCTATGTGCTTTATGGGATGGGCTTTGCCGCGCCGGCTTATGCCAAGGACAGCGCCGAGGCGCAGGCGCGGCTGGACGAAGTCGCCTATCGCGCGCGCGCGCTGGCGGCGGCCTTGCCCACCAACCGCGCCTTGCTGCCGCACGCCGATGCCCAACCCGTTCTTGAAAGTTTGTCATGAGCCAGCATGTCATCGTCGATTCCGTGAGCCACCGCGATCTGCGGGTGCTCACCGCCGCGTCTGCCGCGTTCGGCGACAATGTGATGGCGGCACTGGCCACGCCGCATGAATTTCGCGCGCTGCAGGCGTATTATCCGATCGTGTTTCGGCGCGATCTGGCCAGCGGGCAGGTTTCTGCGCTCGCGCTGTTCGGGTTCGAGAACGGCGAAAACCTGTATCTTCAAGGCGAGCGCTGGGATGCGCCATGCCAGCCGCTGGCGCATGCGGTTCAGCCGTTTCTGATCGGGCGCGCAGCAGGCTCGGACGAGCCAGGGCAAGTGCACATCGATCTCGATCATCCGCGCGTTACGCAGGCGGGCGATCGCGGCGTGCGGCTGTTTGACGAGGATGGCCGGGCGAGCCCGTTGCTCGAGAATGCGGCACAAATGCTTGGCGATCTGGATGTGTCATACCGCGCTAGCGGAGCTTTTTTTGCAGCGCTTGAGCGCTATGATCTCCTTGAGCCCTTCACGCTTGAAGTGCCGCTGGTCGATGGTTCGAAGCATACGCTGGTGGGCTTTCTGGCCATCAATGAAGACAAGCTGCGCGCGCTGGGCAGCGGCGAATTGGGCGATCTGCACCGCGAAGGGCATTTGATGCCGCTGTTCATGGCAATGGCTTCGGTCAGCCAGTTCGCCGGACTGGTGGCCCGGCGCAATGCAAGGATTTCGGGCGCGTGACAGCGGCCTTGCTGCCTGTTGCGGAGATGGCCGTCGTAGACGCCGCTGCGCTTGACGCGGCGATGGCAAGTGCGAACCGGCCTTTCGTCGTGCGCGGGTTGGTAAGCGATTGGCCGCTGGTGCAGGCGGCACGGCGCTCCGCGCGCGAGGCCCGCGCGCATTTGCTCGCCTATGCGCGCGAGCGAGAATTTACGGTGTCGATGGGCGAGCCCGACGCGGGTGGCCGCCTGTTTTACAGCGCAGACATGCAGATGAATTTCCGCATGGGGCAAGGGCGGCTCGACCGGATTTTTGCGGGCTTCGATGCGGCTGAGGGCCGTGCGGTGATCCCCACGGTGTACCTCGCCTCGATCGATATCGAGCAGTACTTCGATGGGCTAGGCGCTGCCAATCCGATGCCGCTCTCGCCGCGCGATGCGCTCGCCAGCATCTGGATCGGCACGCCGACGAAGATCGCGGCGCACAATGATTTTCCCGATAATCTGGCGTGTTGCGCGGTTGGGCGGCGTCGCTTCACGCTGTTTCCGCCCGATCAGTTTCGCAACCTCTACCTAGGGCCGATCGACAATACCCCAGCGGGTCGCGCGGTGAGCATGGTGGATCTGGCGGCCCCGGATCTGGCCGCTTATCCCCGTTTTTCCGAGGCATTGGACAAGGCAGTGGTCGCCGATCTGGAGCCGGGTGACGCGCTTTATATCCCCTCTTTATGGTATCACCACGTTGAGGCCAGCGCGCCGTTCAACGTGCTCATCAACTACTGGTGGCGCGAAAGCCCGCGCTTCCTCGGCCAGCCGCAGAACGCGCTCAACCACGCGATCTTGGCGATCCGCGATTTGCCCGAAGCGCAGCGAGTGATCTGGCGCGACATGTTCGAACACTATGTCTTTTCCGGCGGCGCAGAAGCCGCCGCGCATATTCCCGCGCCCGCCCGCGGCGTTCTTGCGCCGTTCGATGCGCAAAGCGCCGCGCGAATGCACGCCTTCCTGCTGCGCAGTTTCAGCCAATGAGCAAAGGACAGACCATGGATATGCCAATGCTTCCACGCCGCATCGTGATTGCCGGGGGCGGCACCGCCGGCTGGATGGCGGCAGCCGCCATCGCCCGCACGCTTGGCCCGGTGGCTGAGGTGACGCTGGTGGAATCCGATGCGATCGGCACCATCGGCGTGGGCGAAAGCACGATCCCGCCGCTGGTCGCCTATAACCGGCTCCTTGGCATCGGCGAGGCCGAGTTCATGAAAGCCACGCAGGCGACTTTCAAGCTCGGCATCATGTTCGAAAACTGGAAGGATCAGGGGGAGCGTTATTTCCATTCCTTCGGCGGCACGGGCAAGGATCACTGGTCAGCAGGTTTCCAGCATTTCTGGCTGCACGGACAGACGCAGGGACACTCTGAACCTTACGATGACTATTGCCTAGAATTGAAGGCAGCTGAAGCGGGCAAATTCGCGCACTTGCCCGATGACCGGATCAACTATGCCTACCAGCTCGATTCCTCGCTCTATGCCGCATTCCTGCGCCGCATGGCCGAGGGCGACGGCTGCACCCGGATCGAGGGGCGCATTGCGCAGGTCGAACTGGACGGCGCGAGCGGCGATATTGCTGCGCTGATGCTCGATGGTGGTCGCCGCATCGAAGGTGATCTGTTCATCGATTGCACCGGGTTTCGCGCGCTGTTGATCGAAGGCGCGCTGCATGCCGGGTATGACGACTGGACCCACTGGCTGCCGTGCGATGGCGCGGTGGCGATCCAGACCGCCAGCGTGCGCGCACCGGTGCCCTACACGCGCGCCATCGCGCACGAAGCGGGGTGGCAATGGCGCATCCCGTTGCAACACCGCGCGGGCAATGGCATCGTCTATTGCAGCCGCTATATGGAGCGCGAGGCGGCGCTTGAGCGGTTGCTCGGCACGATCGAAGGCAAGACACTGACCGAGCCCAATTTCATCGCCTTCAAGACAGGCGCAAGGCGCAAACAGTGGCACCGCAACTGTATCGCCGTGGGGCTTTCGGGCGGGTTCATGGAGCCGCTGGAATCGACCAGCATCCATTTGATTCAACGCGCCGTGCTGCGGCTGTTGCGGATGCTTCCGGCAGGGCGACCGAGCGCGCGAGACATCGCCGAATTCAATGATCAGCAGTTTACCGACATGGAGCAGATCCGCGACTTCCTCATCCTTCATTATAAGGTGACGCAGCGCGCCGACAGCCCATTCTGGCGACATTGCGCAGCAATGGGGATACCCGATAGCCTTGCGCAAAAGATCGAGCTGTTCCGCGAAACCGGCCGCGTGTTTCGCCGCAACGAGGAGCTGTTTGCCGAGAACAGCTGGGTGCAGGTGATGATGGGCCAAGGGATCATCCCGCAAAGCTATCATCCGGTAGCGGCCAAGCTGCGCGGCGAGGAGCTCAGCTATCTTCTGGCTTCGCTGCGCGACAACGTGGCCCGCACCGTGGCGGGGATGCCCGAGCATTTTGCCTATGTTTCGCATTACTGCGGCGTGCGCGAAGCGAAAGTGGCGTGAGCGCCGCGCTGCTCGCGCTGTCCGCCGCGATCGCGGTATCCACTCAAGCCCTCGCCCCTCCCGGCCCGGGGTGGGCGCTGGTATGGTCCGACGAATTTGACGGTAACGCCGTTGATCCAGACAAGTGGACGCTGGCCAACGATTGCTGGGGCGGTGGCAACGCCGAGCGGCAATGCTACACGGACCGGGCAGACAATGCCGTGGTTTCGGACGGCCAGCTGGTGATAACCGCGAAGCGCGAGACTTTCACTGGCCCTGCGTTTCCGATTGATCAGCGATCCGGATCCGGAAAGCAGGGGCGGGCCAAACGCCCGTTTACATCGGCGCGGCTTGAAACAAGGGGCAAAGCCGCATGGCTTTATGGCCGGATCGAGGTGCGCGCGCGGTTACCGCTCGGACAAGGGACCTGGCCCGCAATCTGGATGCTGCCCGAAGAGGGCCGCTACGGTGGGTGGGCCGCTTCGGGCGAGATCGATATCATGGAGGCGGTCAATCTTGGTGAAAAGTGCAAGAAATCGCAGCCAGGTTGCGTGGCCGGCCAGGAGCGGGGCGTGCTCGGCACGCTGCACTTTGGCGCAGTTTCGCCCGCGAACCGGCATCGCGGCATGACCACCGCGATGCCCGGCGCGCTGGATGGCTTTCACACGTACGCGATGGAATGGAGCCCGCAAGCGATCACCTGGTTCATCGATGGAGCGCCCTATCAGACGCAGCATCCCGGCGATTGGTCGACCAGCGGCTCTGCGGCACCGGGCGCGCCGTTCGATCAGCGCTTCCATCTGATTTTGAACCTGGCGGTGGGCGGGCATCTGCCCGAAGAGCGCAACCGGCGCGGAATTACCCCTGCAGGCTTTCCCAAGAAGTTTGCAATCGATTGGGTTCATGTCTGGCAATGCGCTGGCGATCCGGCTAGCACTTCCAGTTGCAAGGCTACCGGGGACTGAATTCAAGTATGGTGCGGCGTAAGCAGGCAGTTACGATCAAGCATGTCGCCGCCGAGGCTGGTGTATCGCTGCAGACGGTCAGCCGCGTGATCAACAACGAGGCCAGCGTGCGGCCCGAGATGAAAGACCGGGTACAGTGCGCGATCGACAAGCTAGGCTATGTGCCTTCGATCGCCGCACAGCGGATGAGCGGCTCGCGCTCCTACATTATTCTTGCGCTAAATGACCGCGACCGCACGATTGCCGACTGGCGCGCACGGCAGGGCACGGACTGGGTCGATCAGATGCTGCTGGGCGGCATGCTCAGTTGCGCCGAACATGGCTACCGGCTGATCATCGAACTTGTCGACACCCACAACGACCATGTCGAGCGCGAACTTGCCGCCGCCATCGCCGCGCTCCAGCCCGACGGGGTGATCCTGACGCCGCCACACTCCGACAACCCGCTGATCACCGGGTTGCTGACGTTGCGGCAAATCCCGTTTGCGCGCATCGGCTCACGCACCGAAGGCGATGGTATCGCGCTCACGATGGATGACGAAGGCGCGGCGCAGCAGGCAACCCGCCATCTGCTCGCGCTGGGTCATCGCCGCATCGGTTTCATTGCCGGCCCCAGCGACTATCAGCTTTCAAGCTGGCGCGTCGATGGCTGGCGCGCCGCCATGGCCGAAGCAGGGATCGCAACCGATGGCCTGCTGGCCGCAGGTAATTTCAGCTACAGCTCGGGCGAGCACGCCGCACGCACACTGCTGGGCACGCCAAGCAGGCCCAGTGCGGTGATCGTCAGCAATGATCAAATGGCGTTGGGAACAATCGAAGTGGCGCGCGCCCTCGGTCTGTCAATCCCCGAGGATCTCTCGCTGGTGTGCTTCGATAATACGCCGCTCGTCCGTTTTACCCGCCCGCCACTTACCGCCATCGACCAGCCGGTTGCCGAGATCACCGCGCGCGCGGTCGAACTCCTGATTTCAGCGCAGCGCAGCCAATTGCCCTCGGCAATGCCGGTGGTTGTGCCAGCCAGCCTGATCGTGCGCGAATCCACCGCCGCGCCGCGCGATGGGGATTGATCGGCCGCGCGGGCAATTCAAGGTCCTTTGGCTGTTCGCACTCGCTTGGGCTGGCGCTGCCATTGCTTACATGCCGTTTCTGACCATCCTGCTGCCGGTCAGGATCGAGGCGCTGGCTGCCGTGCCGGGCAATGCAGTTGCCACGGTGACATGGATGGGCGCCATCGCATTTGCCGGCGCGATTTCGGCCAGCGTCGGCAATATCGCGTTTGGCTGGGCCAGCGATGTAGTCGGTGGCAGGCGGCTCTGGGTCACTGCGGGCATGGTGCTTTCCGCTGGATTGCTGTTGCTGACCGCCAAGGTCACCAGCTTTGGCGGGCATGTTGCAGTGCTGGTCTGCTGGCAACTGGCGCTCAACATGATGATCGGCCCGCTATCCGCCTGGGCTGGGGATCTGGTGCCAGATGCGCAAAAGGGAAAACTGGGCGGGGCAATGGCGTTCGCACCGGCGGCGGGCGCGCTCACGGGCGGGTTGATCACGTTGCCGGGGCTGGCGGGGCCCGAGGGACGGTTGGTGCTCGTTGCGCTGCTCGAAATCTGCTGCGTCGTTCCGCTGCTGTTGTTCGGAACAGCCGCCCCGGACTCAAGCCCGGCGCAAGAAGCACCGTCGGCGAGGGCAGATTTACCGGATCGCTCGATCCTGGCGCGCATGTGGCTGGCGCGGCTCCTTGTGCAAGTGTCAGAAGCGACGCTGTTCGCCTATCTCTATTTCTGGCTGAGATCGCTTGATCCCTCTTTCAGCGACGCGATGACCGCGCAGATCTTTGGCGTGGTGCTGGTGGTTGCTGCCCCGGTGGCGCTTTCCGTCGGTGGCTGGGCTGATCGGCATGGCAAGCCCCTGTTGCCGTTGCGCATCGTTGCAGCGATTGCCGCCGCAGCGCTGCTGGTGATGGGGGCAAGCCAGACTTTGGTCGAAGCCATCGCCGGCTACGCCGTCTTCAGCTTATGCAGCAGTGTGTTTCTGGCGCTTCATTCTGCCCAGACGTTGCGGGTGCTGCCGCGCAGCAACCGGCGCGGCCGGGACCTTGGGCTGTTCAATCTCACCAACACGATGCCTTCGCTAATCATGCCGGGATTGGCGATCATGCTTATCCCGACACTCGGCTTTCGCGCGCTTTTCGTGGTGCTTGCGGTGCTTGGGTTTATCGCTGCCGCTTTGTTGGTTCCCGGGCGCCGCGCGTGATCTTCTGGCGCGGAAATGCGGCCATGATCGCTTGATTTCTTGGATGCGCCGTGCCACTCGCTTCTGATAACGTTCACAAGCAAAAAATTGGGAGGTTCGATGCGCAGATCGGCGTTGATGGCAGCGGCTTTGTTGTCCAGCAGCTGGGGAGCAGGGAGCCGGGCGGAGCAGGCGCAGGCACCCGCCGCAGCGGCCATGCCCACCGCGCCCGACGCGGTTGCTCATCCCGCGCTCTGGCCCATGGCGCGCAGCCCGGCATCGATGTCGACCCGTGCCGACGAAGCCCGCATTGGCGCGATGATCGCGCGGATGACGCTAGAACAAAAAGTGGGGCAACTGATCCAGGCGGATATCTCTGCGATCACGCCGGAAGACCTTGCGGTTTATCCGCTTGGTTCGATCCTGGCGGGCGGAAACAGCGGTCCTTATGGCAATGAACGCGCGGACGGAGCGACTTGGGACAAGCTTGTTTCAGCGTTTCATGATGCTTCGCGCGCCTCGGGTGCCCGCATTCCGATCCTGTTCGGCATCGATGCGGTGCACGGGCATTCGAACTTGCCGGGCGCAACCATCTTTCCGCACAACATCGGCCTCGGCGCAGCGCATGATCCCGCGCTGATCCAGCGGATCGGCGAGGCCACCGCCGCGGAAATCGCGGGCACCGGCATCGACTGGACCTTCGCGCCTACGCTGGCCGTGCCGCAGGATTTGCGCTGGGGGCGCAGCTATGAAGGCTATGCCGCCGATCCGGCGCTTGTGGCCGCATATGGCAAAGCCATGGTTATCGGCCTGCAGGGCAAGATGCTGGCCGGCAAAGCGTTGGACGCGCGCCATGTTGCCGCAACCGCCAAGCATTATCTAGCCGATGGCGGCACTGTCGATGGCAAGGATCAGGGCGACGCGAGAATACCGGAAAGCGAGCTGATCACCCGGCACGCCATGGGCTATCCGGCGGCGATTGACGCCGGGGCGCTGACCGTGATGGCCAGCTTTTCGGCATGGAATGGCGCGAAGAACCACGGCAACAAGTCGCTGCTGACCGATGTGCTGAAAGGCCGCATGGGCTTTGCCGGGCTGGTGGTCGGCGATTGGAATGGTCATGGCCAGATCCCCGGCTGCACCGTTAATGATTGCCCGGCCGCGATCAATGCCGGGCTCGATCTGTTCATGGCGCCAGACAGCTGGAAGCCGCTTTTCGCCAATACCGTGCGCGAAGCGCGCGCTGGCGTGATCCCGGCGGCGCGAATTGATGATGCGGTGCGCCGCGTGCTGCGGGTCAAGCTTAAGCTCGGCATGCTCGGAGCAAATCCGATCCGGCGCAGCGATCACACCGCGGTAGGTGCGCCCGCCCACCTCGCGCTGGCGCGCGAAGCTGCAGCCAAGTCGCTGGTTCTGCTCAAGAACGAGGGCGGGGTGCTGCCGCTGCGCCCCGGTTCCAATGTGCTGATCGCAGGGCCGGGCGCAGACAACATGGCGATGCAGGCCGGCGGCTGGACGATCACCTGGCAAGGGACAGACACCAGCGCGGCCGATTTCCCCAAAGGCGAGACGATCGGGAACGCCGTGGCCAATGCGGTGATCGCCGCAGGCGGCCGGGCCACCATTTCCACAGGCGGCGTATCTTCGGTAAAGCCGGATGTTGCGGTCCTGGTGCTCGGTGAGCGGCCTTATGCCGAGTTTCAGGGTGACGTGCCCGACATCGCCTTTCGGATCACGCCCGAAGAGGAAGACCTGATCGCCCGCCTCAAGGCCCAGGGCACGCGTGTTGTGACCGTGTTTCTCTCCGGCAGGCCCATGTTTGCGGGCAAGCTGATCAACCAGTCTGACGCGTTTGTAGCGGCGTGGTTGCCGGGCACGCAGGGCGGTGGCATCGCCGATGTGCTGGTCGCCAAAGCCGATGGCAAAGCGCCGCGCGATTTCACCGGCAGGCTGCCGTTCGCTTGGCCCGACGATGCCCGTTCGCCGGTGGTCAATCCGGCCTTTCCCGCCGGGTACGGGCTCGATTATGCGCATCCGGCCAGCCTTGCCAAACTGAACGAGGATCCGCGCATGGCGCTGGCAGCGGCGGAAAGCGCAGACAGCTATTTCGTGCGCGGCAAGGTTCCGGCGCCCTGGCACCTCGCGCCTGATGGCGCGATTGCGGTGCGGTCGGTCGACCTTTCGGCGCAGGAAGACGCGCGCCAATTCACCTGGAACGCCGACGGCGTGCTCTCGATCGAAGGATCACCGGTCAATCTGATGCGCCAGCTGGATGAAGGCTTTGTCCTTTTGCTCGATTGGCGGATCGATCGTGCGGTCGCCGGGCCGGTCAAGGTTTCGTTCGGGGGCGCGACATTCGATCTTGGCGATGCCGTGCGCGCGGCGCCTGCGGGAGCGGCAATCCAGACGCGCATCCCGCTGCGGTGTTTCCATGATGCCGGTGCCAATATGGCGGCAGTTGGCGCGCCGCTGCGCATTGCCGCGCCAGCCGGGTTCGCCGCAACATTGCGCAATGCCAGAGTGGAAGCGGTCGGTGTGACTGTGCCCTGTCCAGCGGCGAAATAATGAAAACAATGGGGGAGACATCATGGCACTAGCACCGAGCCATTCAGGCGGCGCAGACGCGAATGGAGCATCGATCGATGCGCCGGGGCTTCAGGTCTTCGTGTTTGCGCTGTTTTTCATCTTCGGCGGGATCACCTCGCTCAACGATGTGATCATCCCCAAGCTGAAAGAGCTGTTCACGCTCAATTACACGCAGGCGATGCTGGTGCAGTCGGCGTTCTTCGCGGCTTATTTCGCGATCTCGGTTCCGGGGGCCGCGCTGGTGAAAAAGCTGGGCTACATGCGCAGCGCGGTGGTCGGGCTGCTGACGATGATGGGCGGTTGCCTGCTCTTCATACCGGCCTCTGCAAGCGCAACATTCGGTGTCTTTCTACTTGCGCTGTTCGTGCTCGCCTCGGGCATTACGGTGGTGCAAGTTGTTGCAAACCCTCTGATTTCGCTGCTTGGCCCTGCCAGCACGACCAGCAGCCGGCTGACCTTCGCACAAGCTTTCAATTCACTCGGCACAACGATTTTCCCCTATGTCGGCTCGATCCTGATCCTTGGGGGCTTGGCCAATGTATCGGCCGCGCAATTGTCCGGTGCGGCGCTTGATACCTACCGGGTTGATGAGACCCGTGCGGTGGTCATGGCTTATATCGGCCTTGCGGGAGCGCTGGCAGTGGTTGCCGCTGTGGTCTGGTTCAACCGCAACCGGCTCAAAGGAGAGCAGCACAGCGGCGGTTCGATCCTCGAGAGTTTCGATTTGCTGACTCGGACGCGCTTTGGCTTCGGCGCAGCGTGCATCTTCCTGTATGTGGGCGCCGAGGTTGCGATCGGCTCGTTGATCGTCAATTATCTGCAGCAGCCGTCCGTGCTCGGGCTTGATGAGCAGTCCGCCGGCAAGCTTATTCCGCTCTACTGGGGCGGCGCGCTTATCGGGCGGTTTATTGGGTCGGGCGTCTTGCGCCTCGTCAGCCCTGGCAAAGTGCTTGCGGCCAATGCATTGAGCGCAATCGTGTTGATTGCGCTATCGGCCAATTCAAGCGGCGTGGTGGCCGGCTATTCGCTGTTGCTGATCGGTCTGATGAACTCGATCATGTTCCCCACCATCTTCAGCCTGGCCTGTGAAGGGTTAGGGCCGCGCACCGCCGATGGCTCGGGCGTGATCTGCGTCGCCATCGTTGGCGGCGCGGTGATCCCGCCGCTGACGGGCATATTGGCCGATATGTCTGGGAGCCTGGCGATCGCGCTGGCGCTCCCGGCGCTGTGCTACGCGGTGATCGCGGCTTTCGGGATATACGCGGCAAAACCTGCCAAAGAGGAGCAGCGCGCGGCAATTTGATGCTACGTGCAGCGGCACCATGACCGCCGCCCAATCGAGCATCCTGTTCTTTCTGCAGATGGCGGCGATTCCTGCCGCCTGCCGCGTGGTGGGCTGGCTCGCCAAGCGCTTTCTGGCTCCCTAGCTGTTGGGCATGGTCCTGCCCGGGATCGAGGCCGCGCTGTTTCCGCCCGAATCGCGCAAGGTGCTCTATGTCGGCGCGCAGCTCGGTATGGGGCTCTATATGTCCATTATCGGACTGACTTTCGATCGCGCCGACTTCCGCGTCCATGCGCGCAGCTCCGCCGCCGTTTCCATCGCTGTAGCCAGATCACCATGGTCCAACCTGTTCAAAAAACCGCGTGTTCGCCCCGCGCGATGGTGGCGTTGCCTTCGATCAGGCGCGCATAGCAATCGAACAGCGTTTCCGTGCCGGTCGATGGCGTTGCGGCCGCGCTGTACTGGCCGGTGACCGGGTCGAGCACAAGCATCGATTCGGTGGCATAATAACGCCCGATCCGGGCCAGTTCGGCTTTGTCACGCAGCGCGGGGACGACGCGGCCCAGCGCCGACAGGACAACGATGATCGTATCGAGCAGCGCCACCGGCACGCGCGAAAAGCGCGGCTTGCGACCCAGCAGCGCGAACAGGTGTTCGGCCTGCTGGCGCGGCGTGATCGCCTCGCCCGGTCCGCCGATGGGCAAGATGCGGTTGCGGCGCGCGGGATCGGTGAGGCATTCGGCGATGAACCGGGCGAGATCGTCATCACTGATCGGCTTGCAAGCGGTCAGGGTGCCGTCGCCGAAGACCAGAAACGGTTTGCCCTGCTTCACCCGATCGATCTGTCCGGACAGCGATTTGAAGAACGCGGTTGCCCGTACGATGGTGTAATCTACGCCGGATTCGATCAGCGCTTTCTCGAACGCGAGCTTGGCCTGCTGGAACGCGAGCAGCGGCTTCTGCACGCAGATCGCCGAGAGCAGCACCATGTGGCGCACCCCGGCGGCTTTGGCGGCGCCGAGCGCGGCGACATGGGCGTCATGCTCGATCGCCCAGGCGTCCTTCGGCGCGCCGGTGCGCGAGGTGAGGCACGAGACGAGCGCATCGAACCGCTCGCCGCAAAAGCCATCGCGCGCCAGCGAGGCCGGGTCGGTCACCTGACCGAAGCGCACCGTGGCCCCCGCAAATTCCGGCAGGCTGGCAGTGCCCGGGCGGACCAGACAGACAACCTCATGGCCCGCCTGCACCAGCGCGCGGGCGGCGGCGCGGCCGATCGTGCCGGTGGCACCGATCAGGAAAACGCGCTGTGGCGGCGTGTCGGACATCGGCCGCTCTGCGCTTAGCCCGGCGTCAGGCCGCGAACAGGCGCCGGATGCTCTCGGGCGCGCTGTCGAGCAGGGCGCGGGCCAGCGCCGCTGGATCGCTCCCGGTTGCCGCCACGTGCGCGCTGCCGTCCTCGGCGAACAATTCGGCGCGGATTGTGCCCGATGCGTCGGCTAAAGCCGCGACCGGCGAATGGCAATCGGCGTGGAGCGCGGCGAGCAGCGCGCGTTCGGCCATCACGCACAGGAAAGTGGGCGCGTGATTGAGGCTGGCGAGCAAATCGTGCATCGCGGCGTCGTCGTGCCGTGCCTCGATCCCGACCGCGCCTTGCGCCGGGGCGGGCAGCATTTCATCGAGCGCGATGGGCACGCCGACATCGGGCCGGCCCAGCCGTTCAAGCCCGGCCGCCGCAAGCAGGGTGGCATGGGCCTCGCCCGCCGCCACTTTGGCAAGCCGGGTATCGACATTGCCGCGAAACAGCACGATACCGAGATCGGGCCGCAAGCGCAGCAATTGCGCGCGGCGGCGCGGCGAACTCGTGCCCACGACCGCGCCCTGGGGCAGATCCGCGATCGAGGCCGCGCCGATCAGCCGATCGCGCACATCCGCGCGCGGCAGCATAGCGGCGATCACGATCTCGGCGGGGCGGATCGTCTCGACATCCTTCATCGAATGCACCGCGCAATCGATCTCGCCGCCGAGCAGCGCGCGGTCGAGCTCTTTGGTCCACAGCGCCTTGCCGCCGATTTCGGCGAGCGCGCGGTCCTGCACCATATCGCCGGTGGTCTTGATAATCACGATCTCGGCAGTGACCCCGTGCGCCGCGATCAGCTGGTCGCGCACCATATTGGCCTGCACCAGCGCCAGCGGGGAGCCGCGCGTGCCGATCCGGACATGGCTCACGCGGCGGCTCCGGCGCGGGATGGCAAGATCGGCACAAACTCGAAACGCAGCATCAGCGGCACCTTCAACGCGGGCTTACCGCCTATTATTGCGGGTGCCGCGTGTCAAATCCTGAGCTTAGGCGCTGAGCTTGGGCACACGCGCAAACGGCCGGTTGAGCGCAACGATCCCGACATTAAGGTACGCCGCGAAGCTGACCCACACGAGATAGGGCACGATCAGATTGCTCGCCGTGGGCGAAATCGGGCGCAGGCCGACAACCAGCGCCACCAGCGAGCCCCACAGAAAAACGACCTCTATCAGCGCCCAATCGGGGCGGCGCAGGCGGAAGAACAGCGGGCTCCACAGCGCATGAAACACCGCGTTGGTGGCGAACAGGATCACGACGCTGGTCTGCTCCCCGGCATTGCCGGCCGCGTTCCACGCGATCACCGCCGACCACGCGGCGAGGCCGAGGATCACTGTCCAGGCGGGGCCGAACAGCCAGTTGGGCGGTTGCAGCGGTGGCTTGCGCAAGTTGCCATACCACGGCCCGATCGGCGTCATCAGTCCGCCGAGCCCCCCGAGAAGGACGGCGACGGCGATTGCAATGATCGTCGGCATGGAAGGGAGGAGCGAGGGCAGGGGCAATGTCCATCTTGTGCAGTGTCAATCGCATGGTACACGCATCCGATGCGAGTGTCGTTCCCCTTTTCCGCCATCGTCGGCCAAGACGAAATGAAACGTGCCCTGATGATTGCGGCAGTCGATGCCCGGATCGGCGGGGTTATGGTGTTCGGCGATCGCGGCACCGGCAAATCGACCGCAGTGCGGGCGCTGGCTGCGCTGCTGCCGCCGATCCCCGCGGCGCAAGCGGGCTATCAGGACGGCACGGTGCGCAAAGGAAATGTGCCGGTGCCGTTCGTCGATCTGCCGCTGGGCGCGACCGAGGACCGCGTGGTCGGCGCGCTCGATCTGGAGCGCGCGCTGGGCGCCGGGATCAAGGCGTTCGAGCCGGGGCTTCTGGCACGTGCCAACGGCGGCTTTCTCTATATCGACGAGGTGAACCTGCTCGAGGATCATATCGTCGATCTGCTGCTCGATGTGGCGGCGTCGGGCGAGAATGTGGTCGAGCGCGAGGGCCTCAGCGTGCGGCATCCGGCGCGGTTCGTGCTGGTGGGCAGCGGCAATCCGGAAGAGGGCGAATTGCGCCCGCAATTGCTCGACCGGTTCGGGCTCTCGGTCGAAGTGCGCACGCCGCAAGACCTGAAGCAGCGGGTGGAGATCCTGAAGCGCTGCGACGCGTTCGAGCGTGCACCCGCGGCCTTTGCCGAAAGCTGGCAGAAGGACGAGCGCAAGGCGCTCAAGCAGATTGCGCGTGGGCGGGCAGCGCTGGCCGGGGTGGAAGTGCGCGACGAGGTGCTGACGTTCGCCTCGCGGCTGTGCATGGCGGTGGGTGCGGACGGTCTTCGCGGTGAATTGACCTTGATGCGCTCGGCGCGGGCACTGGCGGCGCTGAACGGTGCCGGTGCGGCGACTGTCGATCATGTCCGCGCGGTCGCGCCGATGGCGCTGCGCCACCGGTTGCGGCGCAATGTGCTCGACGAGACCGGGTCGACCGCGCGGATCGAGCGCGCGCTGGAGGGGCTGGCGGCGTGAGCGATTGGGGCGATGATGCGCCCGATGACGACGCACCGGACGTTTTCGATGACGCGCTGATTGCCGCGCGGCTCTGCGCGATCGATCCTGGCCTTGGCGGCCTGGTCCTGCGCGGCGGCGGCGAGGTGCGTGAAGCGCTGATCGCCGAAATGCGCGGCGGTTTGCCCGCAGGCGCGCCAATCCGGCGCATCCCCGCCCATATCGACGACGACCGGTTGCTCGGCGGGATCGACCTCACCGCGACGCTCGCCTTGGGCCGTGCGATCTCGCGCACCGGGCTTCTGGCGGAGGCGGATGGCGGCGTTGTCGTCGTGCCGATGGCCGAGCGGCTCTCCGATGCCGTGGCCGGGCGGCTCGCGGCGGTGATCGATACCGGCGAAGTGGTGGTCGAGCGCGATGGCGCGGCGCTGCGCGGGCCGGCGCGGTTCCTGCTCGCCGCGCTCGACGACGGGGCCGAGCCCGACGAGCGGGTTCCGCCCGCGCTGGCCGAGCGGCTGGCGTTCTGGATCGATCTCTCCGAGATCACGTTTCAGGATCACATACGCATACTGGGCGGGCATGAAGGACGGTGGGAGCCGACTCCGTGGGACGGCTGGAACCCGCAGCAAAGCGATGCGCGCGCCCTTGCCGAACCTTCGGCGCAGATCCTCGAAGTTCTGGCCGCGACCGCCGCCGCGCTCGGCATCGATTCCGCGCGTGCGCCGATCTTCGCGTTGCGCGCCGCCCGCGCTGCTGCGATTCTGGCAGGGCGCGATGCAATCGACGAGGAAGACGCGGCGCTGGCGGCGCGGCTGGTCTATGCGCCCCGGGCAACGCGGGTGCCGATGGCGGCGCCCGAGCCCGACCCTTCGGGCAAAGCGGATGAGCCGCCGCCGCCTCCGCCACAATCGGATCGGGGCGACGAAGAGAAGAGTGAACCGACCCCGCCCGAAGACCTCGTGCTCGCGGCTACTCTGGCCGCTTTGCCCAAAGATGTGCTGGCGCGGATCGCGGCGGGGCGCGGGCGCACCGCGACGCGGGCAAGCGGGGCGGGCGAACGGCGCAAATCCCATGCGCGGGGACGGCCGATGGGCGCGCGTGCCGGCGTGCCCGGCGGCGGGGTGCGGCTCAGCCTGATCGACACGCTGCGCGCGGCGGCTCCCTGGCAGAAGGTGCGTGGGAGCAACGGCCGCGTTTGCGTGCGCCGCGATGACTTGCGCGTGCGCCGCTTCGAAACGCGCGCGCAGGCGCTGACCATTTTTGCGGTCGATGCCTCCGGCTCGGCAGCGCTTACCCGGCTGGCCGAGGCCAAAGGCGCGGTCGAACTGCTGCTCGCCGAAGCTTACGTGAAACGGGCCGAAGTCGCGCTGGTGGCGTTTCGCGGGGTGGTGGCCGAGCTGCTCTTGCCACCGACCCGCTCGCTGGCACGCGCGCGGCGCTCGCTCGCTGAGCTGCCGGGCGGAGGGGGGACGCCGCTCGCCGCCGGGTTGAACGCGGCGCGCGAACTGGCGGAAGCGGCACGGGCACGCGGGAAAACGCCGTTTGTCGTGATCCTCACCGATGGGCGCGCCAATATTGCCGCCGATGGCTCCGCCGTGCGCGCGCTTGCCCAGGCGGACGCCGAGGCGGCGGCGCGGGCGATGGGCAATACGGGCATTGCCAGCGCGTTTGTCGACATTTCGGTGCGACCCCGGCCCGAAGGCGCAGCGCTGGCGGCGGCAATGCGCGCGCGCTATCTGCCGCTGCCGCGCGCCGATGCCGCGACGATGCACGCGGCGGTCAAAGCCGCGGCGCCGGCATGAGCAGCGCGCCGCGCTGGGATCGCGAAGGGCGCGACTGGCCGAACCGCGCGCACAGCCGCTTTGTCGAGAGCGGGCGGCTGCGCTGGCATGTGCAGGTCTGGGGCCCCGAGGACGGCAGCAAGCCGGTGCTGCTGCTCATCCACGGCACCGGCGCGGCAACGCACAGCTGGCGTGCGCTCGCGCCGCTGCTGGCCGAGGGTTTCACCGTTGTCGCGCCCGATCTGCCAGGGCATGGGTTCACCACCGGGCGTCCGGTCGGCGGGCTGACGATGGCGGCCATGGCGCGCGAGCTCAGCCGATTGCTGAAAGCGCTCGATCTCGCCCCGCACTCCATCGTTGGCCATTCCGCCGGTGCGGCGATTGCCGTGCGCATGGCGCTCGATGGCGTTGCCGATCCGGCGGCGATCGTCGGGCTTAACGCCGCGCTGCTGCCGTTTCCGGGGCTGGGGGCAAAGCTTTTTCCGACACTGGCGCGGATGCTGTTCGTCAATCCGTTCGCGCCGCATTTCTTCGCTGCGATAGCGCGCAAGCCCGGCGAAACCGCACGGTTTCTGGCGCGCAGCACCGGCTCGAAGATCGATGCCGAGGGCGCCGCGTGGTATGAGCGGTTGTTCGCCACGCCGGAGCATTGCTCCGGGGCGATCACGATGATGGCGGCTTGGGATCTGGGTTCGCTCAAGCGCGACCTGCCGCGGCTCAAGACCCCGCTGCTGCTGGTGCATGGCGAGGCCGACGCGGCGATCCCGGTCGCGGGCGCACACGAGGCGGCAGCGCTGATCGGCGGCGCGCGGGCCGCCGTGCTTGCGGGGCTCGGCCATCTGGCGCACGAGGAGCGGCCTGGCGAAGTGGCCGCGCTGATCCGGCAATTCGCATCTCAGCCGCGATAGCAGCTATTCGGCAGGCTCCAGCGCCGCCGGCCCGCGCAATTTGCCGAGGCGCCATTGCGCGGGGCACGCTGCTGCCTGGTCTTCGAGCAGACTGTGCGCGGCGATGCGCCCGGATAGCGCCGCCATTGGCACCCCTGCGCCGGGATGGGTGCTGCCGCCCGCGCAATAGAGCCCGGGGATGCGGGTGCGGCTGCCCTGCCGCTGGAACGAGGCGGCCCAGCCATGCGACGCAGCGCCATAAAGCGCACCGCCAGTCGCGGGAAACAACCTGGCAAAGCCGGTCGGTGTCGTCAGCACCGACCCTGCCGCCAGATCGAGCGACAGCCCCGACCGCGCGATGGCGTCGAGCATGCCTTGCTGGCAGTTGGCGATCTCGGCCGGACTGAAGCCCTGGCCATCGCCGATCGCCGGGGCGTTGACGATGATCTGCACGCGCTCTGGCCCCATCGGCGCGCCATCGTCGCAGGCGCGGTCTTGCGCGCAGACATAGACGCTGGGCGCATCGGCCAACCGCCCGGCTGCGAGCGCGGCGAATTCGGCGGCATAGTCGGCCGAGAAAAAGACGTTGTGGCGGGTCAGCGGAAAGCCATCGGTGGTGGTCCGCGCGGTCCACACCATCGCGCTTAGCGAACGGCGGTGCGGCGGCACCGGCGCTGCGGCTTGGCGCGCCGCCTCGCCGAAATGGCCTGCGCCGAGCGCGGCGGCATCGGCATTGCAGACCACAGATGAGGCCTCGATCCGCTCGCCGCTTGCCAGAACCACGCCTGCCGCGCGGCCGTTCGCCATCACGATTTCGCGCACCGGCGCGCTGTAGCGAAAACGCACGCCCTGGCTGCGGCCCAGCGCCTCGAGTGCCCGCGCCAGCCGGTGCATCCCGCCATCGATCAACCACACACCGCTCGCCTCGGCATGCGCGACCAGCATCAAGGTGGCCGGGCACTGGAATGGCGAGGACCCGCAATACGTGGCATAGCGGCCAAACAGCTGGCGCAGTCGGGGGTCTTTGAAATAGCCGCCCAGCGCGCTCCACATCGAGGTGAACGGTCGCAGATTGGCAAAATCGGGCAGACCGCGCAGGCCCATGCGCCAGCCCAAAGTCAGCGGATTGGTCTTGCTGCCATGGAGGAACGGCCGGTCCAGCGCTTCGAACAGGCGCCGCGACTCGGCGCGAAAAGCGCGGTAGCCGCGCGCTTCGGCTGCCCCGGCGAATTCGCCGATGGCCGCTTCGCTTGCCGCCGGATCGGCGAACAGATCGAGCCGCGCATTGCCCCAGGCGTGCCTGGCGAGGATGGTGGCCGGCTGCATCGTTACATGATCGGCCAGATCGGCCCCGCAGGCGCTGAAAACGTCTTCGAACACGCGGCGCAAGGTGAACACGGTCGGCCCGCCATCAACCGCCACGCCATCGGACATGACAGTGCGCAATTTGCCGCCCGGACCGGCGGCCGCTTCGATCAGCGTGACATCGCACCCATTGGCCGCGAGCAAGGCCGCGCTGACCAGCCCGCCGATACCGCCGCCGATCACGACCACCCGCCGGTCTTGTATCGCGCCTCCCAGTATCGCGCCTGTGTCTTGCATCGAACGCCAAACCTCCAATTGACGGCAGGCTAACAGGTGTCCACAAAAGTGGACATATGAAATCGCCTGACACGAATACGCTCGGTTGGCGCGGATGGTGGATCAACCGGCGCAACCGGCTGCTCGCATCGCCGCGTTTTCAAGACTTTGCCGTCCGCTTTCCGCTCACCCGGCCGATTGCCCGGCGGCGCGCGCGCGCGATGTTCGATATGGTCGCGGGGTTCACTTATTCGCAGATCCTCGCCGCCTGCATCCAAACCAGGTTGCTCGATGTGCTGGCCGAAGGCGCGCAGGACGTGGGCGCGATCGCCGCGCGAATCGATTTGCCCGAAGCCGGCGCGCTGCGCCTGTTGCGCGCGGCCGCCGCACTCGGGCTGGCCGAATCGGTCGGCACGGCATGGGCGTTGGGCGGCAGCGGCGCGGCGCTGCGCGGCAATGCCGGGATCGCGGAAATGATCGCGCACCACCGCCTGTTCTACGCCGATCTGGCCGATCCCGTCGCGCTGCTGCGGCGCGGCGGCGGGGGCGGTGCCCTGTCGCGGCTATGGCATTATGCCGAGTCAGCGGGCACCGGCGAAGCCGCCGCCGTGGCCGATTATTCGGCGCTGATGGCGGCGTCGCAGCCGATGGTCGCGGCCCAGGCGATCGATGCCTATCCCTTTCACCGCCATCGCCGCCTGCTCGATGTGGGCGGCGGCGAGGGGGCTTTCCTGACCGCGGTAGGCGCGCGCGTGCCGGGAATCGAGCTCGGGCTGTTCGATCTGCCGGCCGTGGTCGAGCGCGCAAAATCGCGCTTCGAGGGGGCAGGTCTGGCTGCGCGAACGGCGGTATTCGGCGGCGATTTCCTCGCCGACTCGCTTCCGCAAGGCTATGATATTATTTCCCTTATCCGCGTTCTGCACGATCACGACGATGATCCTGCGATGACCTTGCTGCGCGGCATTCACGCGGCGCTGCCGCCGGGCGGCGTGTTGTTCATCGCCGAGCCGATGGCCCAGACGCCGGGCGCGGAGACCATGGGCGATGCCTATTTCGGCTTCTATCTGCTTGCCATGGGATCAGGGCGACCGCGCAGCGCCGCGGAGATCATTTCGATGCTCCGCGCGGCGGGCTTTGCGCGCGCGCGTCAGCTGCCGACGGCCATGCCATTGAACGCCAGCGCGATCATCGCCACACGCTGAAAATCATGTGTCCAATCTAGTTGACAACATGCCCCGTCAAGTTAAGGTTACGGTTGTGGCGGATCGCACCCGCTGCAACTGGGGATCGACGGGTGGATACTTTGGCAGTCATCTTGGAAGCACCGGAAAGGCTCGCCTTGCGGTCCTTGACGCTGTCTCCGATGGCTGGCGGCGATGTCCGGGTCGAGATCGACTGGAGCGGCATTTCCTCGGGCACCGAGAAGCTGCTGTGGGCCGGGCGCATGCCCAGTTTTCCGGGCATGGGCTATCCGCTGGTGCCCGGCTACGAATCGATCGGACGCATTGTCGATGCCGGTGCCGACGCGCGGGCGCGGATCGGCGAATGGGTGTTTGTCCCCGGTGCCAATTGCTATGACGGCGCGCGCGGTCTGTTTGGCGGCACCGCACGGACGGTCATCCTACCCCATGCCCGCGCCATTCCGATCCGCGAATCGCTGGGCCGCGACGGCATCCTGCTGGCGCTGGCGGCAACTGCGCACCATGCGATTGCTCTTGGTGGTGCGCCTGATCTTGTCATTGGCCATGGTATTCTGGGCCGATTGGTCACACGGATCACGGTTGCAATGGGCGGCGCTGTACCAACGGTTTGGGAGACCAACCCGGACCGCTGCGACGGATCGCATTACACCGCAATTGACCCGGCGACCGATGAGCGCCGCGACTATGCCTTGATCTGCGACGCCAGCGGCGCGTCCGATGTGCTCGACACCGCGTTCGCGCGGCTGCGCAAGGGCGGCGAAGTGGTTTTGGCAGGATTTTACGACCGCCTGTCGTTTGCTTTTCCGCCCGCGTTCATGCGCGAGGCGCGGATGCGCATCGCGGCAGAATTTACCCCCGGCGATGTCGCGGCGGTGATTGCGCTGCTCGATTCCGGCGCGCTCGATCTCGGCGGTCTGATCACGCACGCGCGTCCCGCGGCCGAGGCCAGCGAAGCCTATCCGCAAGCGTTCAACGACCCGGCCTGCCTGAAAATGGTACTCGACTGGAGAGCAATATGAGTGTGTTTGACCCGAAATCGCTGCGCGCGGAAGCGGCGATCGAGCCGGACGAGGTGCCCACCGGCCCGGTGACGAAGGAAACGCAGATCATCGCGATCTACGGCAAAGGCGGGAGCGGCAAATCGTTTGCGCTCGCCAACCTCAGCTACATGATGGCACAGCAGGGCAAGCGCGTGCTGCTGATCGGCTGCGATCCGAAAAGTGACACCACCAGCCTGCTGTTCGGCGGCAAATCGACCCCCACCATCATCGAGACGAGCTCGAAGAAGAAGCTGGCTGGCGAAGAGATCGGCATCGAAGATGTCTGCTTCATGCGCGACGGCGTGTTCGCAATGGAGCTGGGCGGGCCCGAAGTCGGTCGCGGCTGCGGCGGGCGCGGGATCATCCACGGGTTCGAAACGCTGGAGAAGCTCGGCTTCCACGAGTGGGGCTTCGATTATGTGCTGCTCGATTTCCTGGGCGATGTTGTCTGCGGCGGGTTCGGCCTGCCGATCGCGCGCGACATGTGCCAGAAAGTCATCGTCGTCGCCTCGAACGATCTCCAGTCGCTCTACGTGGCGAACAATGTCTGCAAGGCGGTCGAGTATTTCCGCAAGATGGGCGGCAATGTCGGCGTGGCCGGCATGATCCTCAACAAGGA
>CAZGWR010000029.1:0-26049 GCA_964529505.1 uncultured Novosphingobium sp.
CCGATGATCTCACCGACCTCATCATCGATGCGGTGTTCAGCCCTTCCGACGATTCCGATGCGGACAGCTACGACACGCAGCAAACCCGCTTCCGCCACGACGCGGCGGTGCGCGCCCTTGCCATCCTCGAAGGCGAGGACGCGGCAATTCTTGCCGGCATTCGCATGGCTTTCGCCGACCGCGTCGCATGGCGCATCCCGCACGGGCGCACGCTGCGCCTCTCCTGGTCGAGCGCCGCCTCTGACCTCACCCTCGATCCCGCCCAGGAGGGCCCGGCCCAATGACCCGTCAGCCGAAACCCGACGTCGCGCAGGTCATCACTGACCTGATCCTCGAGAAGATCGCCGCCGGCACCGCTCCGTGGCTCAAGCCCTGGACCTCGACCAGCACGCGCCCGCTTCGCCATAACGGCGTCCCCTATTCGGGGATCAACACGTTCTTCCTTTGGGCTGTCGCCGAGAGCCGGGGCTACGCCAGCCCCTATTGGATGACCTTCCGCCAGGCGCTCGAACTCGGCGGCCATGTCCGCAAGGGCGAAAACGGCTCGTTCAGCGTGTTCTACTCCTCGGCGCGCAAGACCGACACCGATCGCGAGACCGGTGAGACGACCGAAAAGACCATCCGCTTCATGAAGTGGAACCACGTGTTCAACGCCTCGCAGATCGAGGGGCTGCCGGCGCATTACTACCCCGAGCCGCCCGATCCCAAGGCGATCGGCGAACTCTCGGTTGGGGTGCAGGCCTTTCTCGACGCGATCCCGGTCCGCGTCGTCCACGGCGGCGACAGCGCGCATTACACGCCGAGCACCGACACGGTGACGCTCCCGTCACCCCACATGTTCCATTCGATCGAGGCCTATTTCTCGACCCGCTGCCACGAGCTCGGCCACGCCACAGGGTCGGCCAAGCGGCTCAATCGCCAGTTCGGCAAGCGCTTCGGGGACGACGCCTATGCCTTCGAGGAAATCGTCGCGTCGCTCTGCCAGGCCACCCTCTGCGCCGAATACGGCCTCCCCAACGAACTCCACGACAGCCACGCCTCATACATCCACCACTGGATGAAGATCCTGCGCGGCGACAAGACCGCGATCCTCCACGCGGCGGCCAAGGCCGAGCAGGCGGTGAAGTGGCTGCGCCAGTTCGATCCGGCGCTCGGTTCGACCCTGCCGGACGAACTCAAGGAGGCGGCCTGACGGCGGCCGGGAAGCCGGGGCACGGGGGCCTCTCGCAGAGCGAGCGGGAAGGGGAGGGGGTGGGAGCCCGGTGCGCCAGGGGGCGCAAAGGGAGACCTCACCGATGAACTATGACCTCGACTTCCGCTACCGCCGTGCCCTCCAGCCCGACGCGCTCGCGACCATTGCCACCGCCACCCAGGCCGTGGTCGATGCGATGCAGGATGCGCGCAACGCCGGGATTGACCCGGCCCGCGATCCTGCGACCATCCTGCTCGCGCGTCATGTTGGCCGCATCGCGCTCGGCCACGCGCCGGATGAGACCTTCGCAGAAGACCTGCCGCTGCGCCGGCAGTGCCTCGCCAAGATCGATGAGCTGAAATCCAAGCCCGCGCTCGTCGCGCTGGCCCGCCGCGGCATCGGTTACGATCCCGAAGCCAAGCGCGCCTTCCACCGCGAAGCGCGTTCGGCGCTGCGGGTGGCGGCGCGCCATCTCGGTCTCGAGCCCGACCAGTTCGACCTGCGCAGCAACTTTGCGGGGCCTGCGGTCTCGGGCGAGATCACGCTTCACGGCGACGAAATCTACGTTCAGGTCTCGATCCCCTGCGTTCGTCCGGGCCGCGAGGTCATGTTCCGCCGCTGCAAGGGCCGCCAGGACTATCTCGGGATGAGCAATCACTTCTGCGACATCGCGGTCCTCGCCGCACCGCAGAGTTTCCGCGCGCTCGTCGTCCGCGAGACCGGCCTTTCCATCAATCCGCGCCAGCAGGCGCTCGTCTAGGAGAACCACCATGGGATGGTTGTTCATGTCCCGCGGCGGCATGGCCCCGTTTGCCACGCCGAAGGCCTATCTCGACAACCAGTGCACCTATCCGCCCGACCCTGAGAAGGGCCGGGCGACGGGCCTGCGTGTCCTCAAGTCGACCGTCCGTTCGGGCGCCTACTACGCCGCCTGCCAGAGCTATGACCTCGAAGGCCCGTGCGAGACATTCGCGATCATCTGCCTCGTCAAATGGAACCCCGGCGCGCGCAGCGGCGAAGAGTTCGGTTACAAGGACATGAGCGAAACGATGGGTCCGTATAGCTACGACTGCCCGGCCTCGATCCTCGATCTGCTCGGGCCACCCGGCAACGAATACGCCGCGCAGTGGCGCGAACATTGCCGCCAACGCCTCGCTCTGACCACGCGGCGCAAGCCGGCACCGGGCGACATGCTGGTGCTGGCCGAGCCGCTGACCTTCACCGACGGGCAGAGCGAGCGCAGCTTCCGCGTGGTCCAGTCGGGCCGCAAGACCACCCTGCGCCGGGTCAGCGACGGGGTAGGGGTGAAGATCAGCAAGCTGATGAGCCGGGCCTGGACGATCGTGCCGCCGCCTGCAGCTCCGTCAACCTCGTGACCCGGCACCCAAGCGAGTAGCGCCATGACTGACCCCGCACCGCCTCAGCGCTCGTCAAAACGGGCGCGCCTGTGCAGCATCGAGAACGCCAACCGGATCGCCACCCGGGTCGCCGAACACGTCCAGGGCGACACTGCCGTGGTCAAGACCGGCAATCCTCTGCAGCCGTTCCGCGTGGTGCTGGCGAGCAGGGCAACGCCCGGGCGCACCGTCTCACGGGTCGTCACCTGCAATGACGATGACCCGGATGATCAGTAAGGGTCTGGTCCGCGCTCGACGAACCACGATTGCCCAAGCTCGAAATCCGGGCTGGCCGAGACCACCGGTCCATCGGGCGCTTCGCTGACATAGGGTGAAACGAGATCCTTGCGCCGCACCCGCAGTCGGCTGAGCCAGGCGGCGGTTCGGCCTCGCGCCTTGAGGATCGTCAGTAGCCAATCCATCGCCTCGGCCATTTCGACCACGCCGCGCCCGGCCAGGCAGTAATAGATCGCCCGCTGGAAGTCGTCGCACTGTGTGCTGAGGATTCCGGCGAGCTTCGCCCGTCCGCCGGGGGCGTTCTCGTGCACCAGCGACACTGCCTCGCGCAGTTCCCGGACCGACAGATAGGCGTCGTCCACGCCGACCCCGATGCACAGCGCCGCGATCGCCCGGCGCACCGGCGGCAGGTTCTCGTCGCACGACGCATCGCGCAGGCCGATGTCGAGATCGAAATGGTCGAGGTGGGTCGGAGCAGGCATGGCGAGATCCTTTCCGAAAGAACGTAGCGTGAACGCTCAGACCCCGTCAACAGGACAACGGAGGGGAGGGGGCACTCGGCGGGGGATCAATCTTGAAAGGAAGAACCATGACCACGCTTGCACAATCCACGCCGGTCACTGCCGACCACACTACCGAGATCGCCCGTCTCAACGACGCCGCCCGCGTAGGCTCACTGCCAACCTCGCGCACCGTGTTCACCCGGGCGCTGGCTGACATTCTTGCCGGCGACGCCGAGGACCTCGGCGCCCGCCAAGCCAGTCTGATGACGGGCCAGGCGGCGCTGCGCAGGCTCATCAACGAGACCCCGATCAAGCCGGGGAACGACCCTCACGGCGAGCGCGACTTCGGCGCGGTCGAGTTTCAGGGGCACAAGATCTTCTGGAAGATCGATGTCTACGCCAACGACGGGACGTTCTCCTGGGGGTCCGAAACACCGTGGGACGCGCAGCAAAGCTTCCGCGTGGTCACGGTCATGCTGGCGAGCGACTGGTGAGCCGATGAGTCGGTATTCTTTGAAGCCGCTGCCTCAGCATTCGGACATTTTCGAGGTAGCCGTTGGGTGGGATCCGGGGCTCGGTACGTTTTTCGTGATGGTGTTCGGCGTTGCAGATGCTGGCCGCGATCCAGAAGTGCGATACTGGCAAGGGGGACAGCCGAACCAGATAGCCACGGTACAGGAACTCCTGGCTGCGGCCGCGCCGTACGCCGAGCTTTCGACGGAGCTAGCTAGGCGGCTTGCGGAGGACCAGCGCGCTCCCAACAGGATCCCTTCTCGGCGGCTGAGCCGGTTTATTTCGAAGTTGCTCGAAGCGAGAGAACGCTAGCCGACAGGCAATGCAAATGCGTGAACTGACTTCGCGACGGCGGAATTGGATTTGGATGACCTCTTGTCCATTATGTTTCTGAGGCAAGTCAGTGCATTGGCATATTGTGCTTAGCGCGCTAGCTTGCCCCCAGCGGGACAATGTATTCCGTCTGGCGATGGCGCTGTGACAAGAGCGGGGGCCCGTGGAATTAGGTTCATTAAAGAAACTGCTTCAAGAGCACCTGGGCGATGGACTCGTTCTTGTAGTCGGCTCCGGACTGTCTTGCGCAGAGGGCGTGCCCGGCATGGGTGCGCTCGGGCACCATCTTGTGACCCACATACCGGCAAGTCTGTCTCCGGAAGACACGACGCTTTGGGAAGACATCTACCCCTTAATCGAATCCGAAGGCTTGGAAGCCGCGCTGCTGAAGCATGCTCCAACACCATCGCTTGAAGCTGCCATCGTACAGAGCACTGGCGACTTCATCGCAGCGTCCGAGGCGAACATTATCGCAGAAGTCTTCAACAACACGAGGACGCTTCGCCTCACCAAGCTCATTCCTCATCTGCTGAAGCCAGGCACCGGCATTCCAATTGTGACAACGAACTATGATCGTCTCGCGGAGCTTGCCTGCGAGGAAGCCGGACTTGGCGTCGATACCATGTTTTGCGGCCATTTCGCTGCTCGGCTTGATCCCGAGGAGAGCTACTGGAGCTTTTGTCGGCACGTGCAATTGGTCCGCAAGAGCGTGCGATATAAATTCGCCCCAAAAGCCAATGTGTTTAAACCCCACGGCAGTCTGGACTGGTACCATCGCGAGGGTAATCCTGTTCGCTACGCAGGCACATTGCCCTTGCCGCGACTGATCATCACGCCCGGGTTGAACAAGTTTCGCAGTGGTTATGAGAGCCCGTTCGACAAGCATCGCGAAAAAGGGAACGATGCCATCGACAAGGCGCACCGCTTCCTCATCATCGGCTACGGCTTCAACGATGATCACCTTGAAACCCACCTCACGCCGCGCATCAAATCAGGCGTGAAAACCGTAATCTTGACATATGCGCTTTCCCCCAAAGCGCGGGAATTGGCGATCGAAAACAAGAATGTAATTGCGGCAGAATTCAACCAGGAAATTAGCATCAAAGGAACCCGCTTCATAATTGAAGGAGCGGAGATATTCTACCCAGGTATCGACTACTGGGACCTCGACGGATTTGTGAAGGGAGTTCTATCGACATGACCGGCCCGGCGCTTGCGTTTACGGATAATGATCAGATCGGCCGGGTGGCTGGTGTCGACACCAGTCGGGTGGCCATCGATGTCACCAATTCCGAAATGCTAACTCGCGTGGGGATTGGTCAACTCATAGCCATCAAAGGTACGACACAGGCGGAATTTCTGATCGGAATGACTGACCGCGTCACACGGTCACTCAGGGAAGAGTTGCCTGATCCTGACGGGGGCGACTTCGCCGCTCTAACCGTCTCACCCGCCGATCACATGCAGGCATTCGTCATTGGCACATACCGAACTGTCGATGGTGACAAGACTGACACCTTCAAGCGTGGCGCAGACAGTTTTCCGCAGATCGATCGAGATTGTTTCGTCATCGAAGGCAGCAACCTTCAGCGGTTCATGGGCATCTTAGGTGCAGGCTTCTCCGACGATGAACGCTTGAAGCTTGGAACATTTGTCGCCGATCGGAGCGCTGAAGCGATCGCGAGCGGCGATCGCTTCTTTCAGCGCCACGCTGCAATCCTCGGTAGCACTGGCTCAGGTAAAAGCTGGGCGGTTGCACTCATCCTCGAACGGGCCGCCAAGCTAAAGTACCCTAATATTGTCGTTTTCGACATGCATGGGGAATACGAGCCGCTTGCAGACAAGAGTAAAGGCGGCTTCGCTCAGCGCTTCCGCATCGCCGGCCCTGGTGACCTCGCCGATCCCAAAGACGACGTGTTGTTCTTGCCTTATTGGCTGCTCAACCGTGACGAGATGCTGTCGATGATTTTGGATCGCAGCGACCAGAATGCCCCAAATCAGGCGTCTCGTTTCACTCTTCACGTACGCGATCTTAAGGGTGCAACTCTGGATGCGTCCGGGAAAGCCAAGGTCAAAGAGACCTTTACGGTCGATTCACCTATCCCCTATGCTGTCAAAGATCTGGTTGCACGCCTGAAGACGGACAACACCACAAAGGGTGTCGGTAAAACAGGGCCCGTCAAAGGAGAATGGGAAGACAAGCTCACCCGCTTCCTCTCCCGTCTGGAAGCGAAGCTCGATGATCGCCGGTACGGGTTTATGTTCTCGCCGCCCGATGAGGCGCTCGATTATGGATGGCTCGCGAAGCAGATCGTGAAACTGCTTCGGGCGGACTCCGGCAATGGCATCAAAATCATCGACTTTTCCGAGGTTCCCGCAGACGTCCTCCCAGTCGTTACCGGCACGCTTGCCCGCCTGCTATACGACGTCCAATTCTGGATGAATGCGGAATCGCGCACACCGATCACGCTGCTGTGCGACGAGGCACACCTCTATCTGCCGGTGAAGGACGATGCCGACGCCGTGCAGCGGCAGGCGTTGTGGTCTTTTGAGCGCATCGCCAAGGAAGGTCGAAAGTACGGATTCTCCTTGCTCGTGGTGAGCCAACGCCCTTCCGACGTCAGCCGAACAATCCTCTCCCAATGCAACAACTTCCTTGCCCTCAGGCTGACGAACGACAGCGATCAGAACGTCATCAAGCGGCTTATGCCGGATTCTCTCGTTGGTTTAACGGCAATGCTCCCGTTGCTCGATACAGGCGAAGCCCTTTTGCTCGGCGATGCAGTCTTACTCCCCACGCGGATCAAGCTCGATCAGCCGCAAGTAAAGCCGGACAGCGCTACACGAGACTTTTGGAAGGAATGGGGGATATTACAGCCCGACGAGAAGCTGCTTGAAGCGGCGGTGGAGTGCCTGCGCAGCCAAGCGAGGTCAAATTGATGCGTTCAGAAAGTGATATTTCCGGGATACCCGACGTCAGTGCAAGCGCACCTCAATCTGACTGCCATTCACACCTTTCCGCACGGTGAAGCCGTTGGGGACCGCCTGCTGAACCAATGGCACATGCGAAATCAGGCCCACGGCGCGACGCTCGCCCACGATATTCTGGAGTACCTGAAGAACCTGATCGAGCGTGCCGGCGTCGTTCTCGGTGTCGAGGCTGCCAAAGCCTTCATCGATGAAAATCGTATCCAGACTGATGGCCCCATTGGTCATCTCCACGATGTCAGAAAGTCCAAGAGCCAACGACAGGGCCGCAATGAATGTTTCGCCGCCCGATAGTGTTATGATCTCACGTGCCCGACCGGTCTCGATGTCGTGAACCCGTACATCGAGACCCCGTTTCGAACGTCCGCCAACACTCACGGTGTCGCGCTCGAATCGATATCGGCCGCTGGTCATCGGATCGAGTCTCAGATTTGCGGCTTCCAGGACCTGGTCAAACATGGCACCGATGGCAAACGTCTCGAGGCTGGTCCGCATCTCGTTTTGTCCGTCGAAAGTTTCGGCCAGACCGCGCAACGAACCTGACGATTGCTCGAGACCCTGCAGGCTCTTCAGTTCGCTAGCCAGACTGGTCTGCAACTCGACGAGCGACAGATGTCTTTGTTGCGCTACGGCACTGTTCCTTGCGGCCTCTTCGGCCGCTGCTTGGGCTTGGTTGCAGCTGAGCCGGAACGGTTCCATGACCGGCCGTTGGGCGCTGGCGACGGCATTCCTAGCAGCCGTTTGCCGTCCCCGCGCTGCCGCTAGGTCCCTATCGAACGCGACGATCGCCTCGTCCAGTTCATCAATCGAACCGATGTCGGGAACAGCTGAGCGGAAGGCCGCTTCGGAAATCCCGAGTTCGACCAGCCGTGCCTCGAACGCGGTCTGTTTGCTTTCGACTTCTGCCGCGCAATCGACGAGCTTGGCCGACGCGTTCTGTAGAACGGCGTCGGCCTTGATTTGAGCAGCGTGACAAATCTGATGCTGCTCTGTGGCGTCGGCAATAGCCTTCCTGCGACTATTGATGTCGCCGGTCGCGGCATCGATCGCGGCCTGCAAAGTGACCGGATCGCGTAGCACCTCCGGAACGGACGCGATGCGATCCGAATAGGCCCGGCGGGCCACGACCTCAGCAGTCGTTGCCGCGCCCAGGGTCGAACTGGCTTGCTGGGCTTTGCTCGCAGTCGTCAGCTTGATCTTCCGGGATTCCTCGACTTCCTGCGCAAAAAGCGCGACATCGCCGGTCGTACCAAGCGCCTCAATTGCACTGACGGTATCACGGTACTCGGCGTCGATCTCGTCAATGCCGCGCTGAGGCGCCGGGAGATCGGCCACTGCTGCCTTGCGTGCCTCCAGAGTTGCTATGGCCGAACCGGCACGCGACTGCGCTTCGCGATCGACCTTTGCCGCGGATACGGACGCAGACTGTGCATCCCGCCACGCCTTCTCGAGAAGCGCCGCGTCACCGGTTCCATGCGCAGGTTGCGGATGGTCGCTGGCGCCACAGACGGGGCAGGGAAGACCATTTTCCAGCCGTTCTGCAAGGACGCTAGCCTGGGCAGCAATGAAATCGCGTTCGCGGATGACTTCGGCTTCTGCGGCCTCGCGATGACGAGTTTGCGCTTCCAGTGCTGTGACCGATGCCGCGCTGGATTCAACTCGCGCCTGTTCTTCGGCCCGCGTTGCATTCAGGTGCGCGCGCGCGCTATCGATCTCGACTTTCAGCTTGTCGCGCCGGCCGATCAATTTCTGCCGTTCAAGGCTGTCCCGTTGTGCGGTTGCGTGCGCAGCGGACTTCTCATCGAAGAGTCGCTCGGCCTGCAGTTGATCCGAAGCGGCCTCTTCCTGCGCCTGCTTGGCGCTGTTGAAGGCACCCAAAGCTATTTCATGTTCCGCTTGCCGCTCGGCTGAATCTGCCAAGACTTGCTTGTGGCGGCCAAGTTCGTCGACCTTGCGGCTCAGGCTCTCGATTTCGTGTTCCTTGGACCGCAGATCGGCAAGCGCAGAGCTTGCTGCCGATGAAGCGTCGCGGGCGCGAGTTGCCGCCTCGCCGGCATCCGCCTGCGCCGCTACTGCCGACGCGTGACGGGTGCGGGCATCGACCAGACTGTTGTCGAGATCGACCATGCGCCGCGCCAGCTCGGCCTGAAATTTGCGCGCGCGAATGCTGTCGAATTCAGGTATCTTGCCTTCCAGTTGCTCTAGTGCGGCGATGGCGGCATCGACTTCGCTGAAGAGCTTCTCTTGGGCCGCGGCAGCCGCAAATGCGTTGTTGGCCACATTGAGCGCCGCCGCTGTCTCGGCCACGGCCAGTCGGCTGAGTTCATATTTGTCGAGCGCGGTCGCGATGCCCGTGTTCAATTCGTCTGAACTGGCGAAGCCTTCCGCCGTGAGCCGCTGCCCGTTTAATCGATAGCCGTCTTCGATCTCGCGCCGGATATCCGCAGCGTCTGTCTTAAGTTTGTCGGTCAGCCTCCGGTAAAGTGACACGTCGAACAATTCGCGCAGGATCTCGAGCCGGTCCTTGCTGTTGGAAACGAGGAAGCGTTCGAAACGGCCCTGCGGAAGAAGCACGATCTGGCGGAACTGCTGCGCGCCGTAACCCAGCAGATCCTCGACATGCCTTGCGACATCGCTGACCTTTCGTTCGGCGATCGGGACGCCGCAACATTCAGGGCCGACATCGTCGATTGCGACCGCCGATACATCAAAGAGCCAGGCTGCATGCACCTGCATGGTTTGCCCCTCCCCCCGATTCTTGGGGCGGGGCTGGTCGGGGATGCGCCGGACGTAGTAGCGCTTGGCTCCGAGCTCGAACTGCAGGCAAACTTCGGTCAACAGCGCGCCGTCGGCAAAATCCGACCGCATTGTGCCAATGCCTTGCTCCTCCTTTGCACCCTCGCCAAACAGGGCAAAGGCGATCGCGCTGAAGATCGACGACTTCCCCGATCCGGTCGGCCCGTAGATCCCGAACAGACCAGCGTCGGTGGCTTCACGGAAATCGATGGTCTCGACGCCGCCATAAGGGCCGAAGGCGCTGAGCGTCAGCTTGATCGGCCTCATTGATCTTCCTCCGCTGTCGCAAACGAATGTAGTGCGGAAGCAACTATGCCGTTCTCCGCCTCGGACAGTGGGTCACCGCGGACAAAATCCAGGAATGTCGAGGCGAGCGTGTGGGGGTCGTCGATCGCAGACCGTTGTTCCGCCAGGCGTTGCTCGACGGGACGCTCGTTCCGTTCATAGGTGAGCTGGACGGCATTGGGGTAGAACTCACGAATTCGCTTCATCGGGTCAATTTGCGGGGCCTCGTCGGTCAGCACCACGCGAATGAAGTCGTTAGACACCTCGGTTGCAGCCAGCAGTTCCAACAGCCTGCCGCGGATGGATCGAACCTGACGCAGGGGTTTGATAGGGAATTCGGTCACCTCGACAGTGCCGTCGGATGCAAGCTCGATCAGGCTGATAGACTTCTGCTGACCTTCTTCGTCGAAGCCGAAAGCCAGCGGTGCACCGGAATAGCGAATGTGCGCGTGCCGGGCCACTTGCGGGCGGTGCAGGTGACCCAGCGCGACATAGTGCGCGCCCTCAAATGCGTTCGCTGAAACAGTTTCAATCCCGCCGACCGTCCGCATGAGCGGGCGCTCGCTTTCGCTGGTCGCAGCGCCGTCAACAAATGCATGCGCGACGACGATCCAGCGCATTCCATCCTCAACGTGCTTTCGCGAACTCGACAGCTGAGCCCGAATGACGTCGGCGGGGCAAGCAATCTCCTCGTCTTCGAAGCACAGCCGCGCCGCATATTCGAATGCGAACGGCAAAGCTGAAATCGCCACCGGGCCATCGGCGTCGAATATGACTAGCGGCCGTTCATCTGCATCCAACGGCCCACGCACTATCGCCTCGCCATGCGTCGCGAGAACTCCCAGCGCCCCGATCTGGGCTGCAGAATCATGATTTCCTGCGATCAGGACGATGGCGGCGCTGGACGTTGCCCGTACCGTCGTAAGAAACTCGGACAGCCGCTTGATTGCGCTCTGGGGTGGGTTCGCCCGATCGAAGATGTCACCCGCGACAATCAGGACGTCTGGCTGATGGTCTTCAACGATCGACAGAATCTGGACGAGCGCATGGTCGTGGTCTTCCTCCATAGCCAAGCCATGGAATTGGCGGCCCAGATGCCAGTCGCTTGTGTGCAATATGCGCATTCGCCGTTCCTCGAATCTCAATATGTATAAAAATTATATAGACGAGCGGCATCGAGTCAAGTAGCCTCCACGCCGATGAAAGATTCCGTGCTCAAGCCGGCGATGCTCGCCCGACTGGTCTATCTAGACCAATGCCTGACTTGGCGCGGACAAGTGAACCGCAAGGACCTGATCGCGCGCTTCGGTGTTTCCTCGCCGCAGGCCGCGATCGATTTCAGAGAGTATCTCGAGCGGGTAGCTGAACCAAAGCCCAAGTATGACACAGTTCGGAAATATTACGTTGCCGACAGCGAGCACAAAGGCTTGCCATTCACATATGAAGCCGGTTCGCCGGATGAGCTTGTCAGAAGCCCTGCTTCCAACAACTTCTCCTTGCTGCCGTCCCCCATTCGGCAGTGCCCGCCATTTGTGATCCGCCATCTCTACCAGGCGATCGAGCAGCGGCAGAAAATCGAGATCGACTATGTCTCGATGTCGAGTGGCCTCCGTCTAAAGCAATGGATCGCTCCCGCGCACTTCGCATCGGATGGAGAGCGGCTCCACGTCCGCGCGTGGAGCTTCCATCATCAGGAATGGCGTGACTACCTTCCCGTCCGAGTGTTGCCCGAAAGCAGCTTTTCTGCCGCACCGCTCAGCGAGGAGCTTCCGCGAGACGCTGACTGGGAAGATCTCATTGATATCCGTCTCAGACCTCTGAGCGATCTAACGGAAGAGCAAAAGGCCGCTGTCCGGCTTGAGTATGGCTTCACGGAAGATGTTCTGAGCTTTCAGGTTCGAAGGTCGATGGAGTTTTACATCGAGCGCCGTTGGGGACTCAATCGGCCAGGAGCGAGATTGGAACGGTGTTAGGCGTCTGGCGAGCGTGAGAATCGCCTGCCGAATGTTTGGAGGTGACCTTGGTTGGAAACGTAGCCATTGATCCGCGGGCACCGGTCCATGCGGTCACAAGATTCGAAATCGACATAGTACGAAGCGACAGTTCCACCGCAGAGGCCATGCAACATTGAAAGTCGCCAGGCGCCCTTGCATCACTACATGGCAAAGGTCCGGCGACCTGAGAGTGCCGTTTGCCCGATGCAACGATGGCGTCGCACGACACGTCGATCGGATCACTGCCAGGTCAATGGGGCCGTTTCGCTGTCTCGATTGCGGTGAAACTCTGCAGCTCAGAATTTCGACCAGGGCGCGACCACATTTCGCGCATATGCCGGATTCCCGCTGCGCAGGCGAAACGGCTTTGCACATTTACGCCAAGGAGCTGCTCGAACGGGAACGGGAACTTACCTTCACACCGCTCATTTTGCGGCAGGAAGGCATCGAGGAAATCGTGTTCGAAGGAGGCCGATTCAAGCTTGATCATGTCATCATCGAGGTAGACCGCCCAGGATTTCGACCAGACGCAATCGTTGGGTTGTGGAGCAAGGAGTTTGCGGTCGAGTTCAAAGTTGCACACGCTGTTGACGATGCCAAACAGGAGAAGGTGGCCGCCGTCGATATTCCCATGATTGAAATTGACCTCAAATCCTTGAGGTTCCGGCAGATCAGCATGGAGGAATTAGACGAAGCCATTCTTCATGGCGCTGATCGCAAATGGATCCATCATCCCGAACGAAATAATGGACAAGCTCGCCTGGAAGCCCGCGTTGTCGCCAAAAAAGCGGAACGCGGCCGGCGCCTCAAATATCATATCGAGCGCAAGCCGCGTGGCAATGTCGACTACGACTTCCATCGGGAGTCGCTCGCAGCGCTCGAAGAAGCCGGTCTGCTGGACGAGATTGGCATTCCAGTTGATTGCCAACATTGGTTCTGCGTCGGCCTACCGGTTTGGCAGGCAGCTGTCCTGGCCATATGCATTATTGCACCTGCGCGGATCAGCTCGCCAGGATCGAGGATCAAGGTTCGGGGCGACTGGCCTGACTACCACGGCTATGCCAACCGTCTGCCAGATTGGATGATCCGCACCGATCTGAGTTCCTATCATTGGAAGAGGCTGGAGGAAGCGGGCTACTCGACATCCAGCTTCGGCAACGCAGATCACGCGGTGTTTCACTACCTCGCACATCTCGCTGCCACACAAGATGTCGTGATCTGGGATCGTGACGAAGAGGCCTTCTTCGTCACGTCGGAATTGCACGGTCGCGTGCACAGACTTCATGAATTGGGTTGGAAAATCCGTCGCGTCCTCGAGGCTGCAGGAGCTATCGACCCCGACGAAGTCAAGGCCCGATGGCTAAGGAAGTACAATGTGAACGGCATGTCGCCAGCCGATGTGGCTCGCGAAGGAGGGGCTGAATACGACTCGCTTCTGTCCAGGGTAGAAGCACTCGTGCGAATGGCTGACTCATACTACAAACCGGTTGTGGTTGACGACTTATGCGGACTCCCGCTGGAGCCGATGCGTCAGAAGCGCATGTCGGAAGTCGAAGAGCAAAACGCAAAACTGGCGAAAGAGAAGGTGGCAGCCGCTTTGGCGCGCCGAATTGATCTAGAAAGCTATGCGCGTGAAAGCCTTGGGCCAGATGCCAAGACTTGGCTAAACCAGAACGTGGCGGATGAACCCAAATCGATCATAGAATGGGCGAGCGAAACTGATGGCAACCTGGCCCAGGCATTTTCCTTCCTTCGAACGGCAATCCGAGAGAGGAATGCTCGGCGGGCGGCGGCTGACGCTGTCCTAGAGTATCAACACCAACTCGAAGAAGCCGCCAGGAAAGCCTATCCTGACGAGACACGTGCACGCCTCTTTATCAGCTCATGGCGCGCTAAATGTGATAACCCTTCTGCTCTGCGTGCGATTCTCGACAAACTCCCCAGGTCCCGGAGGTGAATAGGGGCAAAGCTCTTCCCTGGTCAGGTGCCATCAAGTTTGACGCCTGATTGCTCCAGCCAGAACAGGTTCTCCGCCCGTCGCGTAATTTCTGAAAGCGTGTGTGGGTCACAATCCTGAAAGAGTATTTCGGCCAACGCCATGCGTTTATCGAACGAGACGCGTCCATGATTGAAGGACGGGTGCTTTACCAGGACGAACGCCATGCGTTCGATCGCCTTTGCGTTTTCCAAATTCTTTGAGATCTGGCCAGCACTGGCGCTTTCGCGGGCATTTTCGAGAATCGCCTCTACGGCGTCACCGAATTCGTCGTGCCAAGACGCGGTGGAGACCGCTGTATGGAGCACCCCATCAATCATGAAACTTGCGATCGTTGCACCAATTTGCCCGTCGCAGGCGGCAAACCTACGCTGAGTTGCCTTCAAATGATCAGGCGAGCGTTCGACACCAATGTCGTCAAGCTCATCCCGCGCAGCTTCGATCTCACCGGCAAGGTCGAAAACGCGCTCAACAAGGTAGATGATCCGCGGTGCATGGGTGCTGATCACTCTGAGCGCGTCTTCGGAACTCAAGATTACCGCCGGGCAGTATCCGTCGTCGCGTGTCTGAACTGTTGCTTCGACGAGAACGGATTGCGAAGCGAGAGCCGCATCTTTGATTGCAGATCCCAGTCTTGCAGCCTCATTTACCGCCATATTCAATTCCAATCCGCGTGTTTGATAACTTTGCGACTGACCGATCCTGCGAACCCCAGTTGCAGTCGTCAACCGCATCATGCCCGACGTTGGTCTTGATCTACCAAAGCATTTGCACTGGCTGCGCTGCAAGGAGTCCGGCTAGCGCTGAACCGTCCCCAAAAATGAAGAGTGGCGGGAAAGACCGCAAGCTTGAGCATCCAGGTGCCGTCTTCGCTTTCCGCAAGCACCGCGCATCACGGGACAGGCAACCTCCTGCGGGCAGTGCCCGCAGCTTCGGCCTGACGGCCGGGAGGGAAGGGGGGTGGGAAGAGAGTGATCGAACAAGGGGTTCGATCGCAATCGATCCACCTAGGAGAACGTCCATGAACATCGGTGAAATCCGCAAGAACGCCAACGGCCAGCTGATCGGCTCTGTCGAAACGCTCACCATCACTCGCACCATCGGCCTGCGGCCGGTGACCTCCAGCAACCCCCGCGCGCCCAAGTTCGAGATCGTCGCGCTCAACGACCAGCGCCGCTGGGTGATCGTCGGCGCGCTCTTCGAACTCTCCTCGAACTCGACCGGCGAGAGCTTCTACCAGGGCAAAATCGACGACCCGTCGATGGCGCAGCCGCTCTACATCGCCGCTTTCCCGCGCGAGGATGGCACGATGGCGGTGGCCTGGCAGCGTCCGCGCCGTCGTGACAACCGCCTCGGCACCGCCGAATACGGCGAGAGCGACATGTTCCCGGCTGACGATGCCGGCGGCGATCGCCGCGAGGAACAGGCCGGCGACGGGCGCAACGACGACGGTCTGGGCGACAGCACCGCGACCCCGCCCGCCAAGCGCGGCCGGGCGGGTGCCAAGGACGGCGCCGAACACGATGGCGCGCTGCCGCCGCTCGTCGACGCCTGATCGGCTTGTCCCAACTCCAACCGACGGGGACCCCAAGCGGGTCCCCGTCCCCGTGCAAGGCCGCGGATGAGCCCCCCGCGCGGCCTGAGGCGGAACGCCGGCACTGCCCCCCGCCCGGCGTTCCGCCTCTTCATTTGCATGGGGATATCCGGAGAACCAAAATGCTCACTGACAGTGAACGCTTCGCCTTCACCGCCCGGCGCCACCACGCCTTTGCCAGCACCGGCAATGCCTACGACGCGGTCCAGTGCGACGAGGCCATCCACACCGGCGACACGCTGGTCGTGCTTGCCGAGGAGGTGATCGGCGTCGCCATGACCTGGCCGTTCGCCGTGACGCAGGCGCATGGAAATCTCCATGCCCTGTCCGCGCCGCGCGAGGGTGAGACGCTCGCGGATCTCGCCCACTCGCTCCACGTCAGCGCGGCCGACTTCGAACACGCCGCCGAGATCGCCAGGCGTTTCGGATTTCCGCTCGACCCGCAGATCGAGGCGCTGCTGGCCGGCCCGGTAGGCTGAGCTGGCGCGCTTCAGAGCGGCAGGGCGGACTGTTCCGGTGACGGAGCACTGACCGGCGCATCGACCGCATCGGCGATCGCGCGCGCAAGTTCGAGCGCGGCATCCTCGCGAATACAGGAGCTTGGGGCCGTGATGCCGACCCGCGCCCAGCCCGGGGCGTCCAGGATCGCATGCGCGACAGCAGACGTATCGATTCGTTCCATACCGGCAAGAGAACATAGAGGGAACACAATTGCAAGATGGCCGGTGTCGCTTCCCGTCCCGATTGACAGGGGAGGGCGGTCCGCCGAGCATCGGGGCATGTGCAACTTGTACCGTATGACCAAGGCCCCAGCGGAAATCGCCCGGTTGTTCGGCGCGCGCGGTGGCGCGGGCGCGAACTTCGCCGCCGAGGTCTACCCCGGCTATCCCGGCCTCGTCGTTGCCGAGGGCGAAACGCGGGTGATGACATGGGGTTTCCCGCTGATCCTGAAGGGCAAGAACGGTCAGCCGCTGAAGCCCAAGCCCGTCAACAACGCGCGCGAGGACAAGCTCGGCACTGCATTCTGGCGCCCAAGCTTCGAGCGCCGGCGCTGCCTGATCCCGGTCACCGCCTGGGCCGAGGCCGAGGGCATCAAGGGCCAGATGACCCGGACCTGGTACTCGCTGGCGGGCGAAGAAGTCTTTGCCGTCGCCGGGCTGTGGCGATCGACCGAGGAGTGGGGCGCGGCCTATTCGATGGTCATGGTGGATGGCTGCGCGCAGATGGCTGACATACACGACCGCATGCCCGTCGTTCTCGCCCGAGAAAACTGGGAGCAGTGGCTCGCGGGCACGCCCGCCGAAGCCTTCGCGCTGTGCCAGACCTGTTCCAGTGAACTCGCGGTCGATCGCACAGCCGAGCGCTGGGGTGCAGGAAGGCCCGCGGCGACGTCAGGCTGAGGGGAGGGGGGCTTCGGCGGTCGGATCAGACCCAAGCGAAAGGACCCAAGCCCATGGGCGACCGAGCCCCCGTTCACATCACCATCGGCGGCGCACTGCCGCGCGAACATCTCGAAGCCTTTGCCGCGCACGCTGCCGACTATGACCTGCGCACCGAGTGGGATGGCGAACCGTTCGATCCCGCTGTGCTGCCCGACGGAGAGCCGCTCGAGCTTTACGGAACCGAGCTCAATGGTGGGCAGATCCCCGAGATCGACGCCTTCTGCGCCGCGCACGGCCTGCCGTTCCGCCGCTGGTCCGGAGGCTGCCTCGGCGCCTATCTCCCCGAGATCATCCTGTTCGACGGGCAAGGCCCGATGCGCGACTACACGGCGAGCGAAGACGAATACGTCCTCTTCCCGCCGTCGTGGATCAACAGCTTCACGCGGCTGCGCGATCTCAAACGCGAGATGGCCCGCGCCGAGCTGACCATCCCGGCCTTCGTGGTGACCGGAGGTGCGAGCGATGACCGTAGCTGATGGGGCCCTGCTGCCCGTTCCGCGCGAAGCCGTGCTCGCCCGCTTCCCGCTATCGCGGGTGAGCGAGGCCTTCTTCGACGAGATGCTTGGCGTCCTGCCGCCGGCGCACATCGCGGGCGTGCCGGGCTTTTTCGTCACCGAGGCGGTGAGCGACGACGTCCACGCCCAGTTCGTACATGCGGGCGGCCGCTTCTACGGCGGCTATGTCGGGCTCAAGGATCGCGCGGGCCTCATCACCCATGCGCGCATCGCCGAGTTCGAGGTCGCCCATCCGGACGCGATGGAACTCGCCTGGTATCCCGACGAACCGGGGGAGGCCGTGCCATGACCCGGCACCGGATCTACGAACTCGGCGCTGGTCCGGCCGATGAGCCCTGCGCGCAGCTGGGGCAATGTGCGGACTTTGCCGCGGTCAACACCCTCGAACTGCTCGCCTACAAGGCCGCGATCATCGCCCTCAACGGCGAGCCGCCCTTGCCGCTCGGTTTTGCCCTCGTCGCCAATGCCCATGATTTCGGGACATACCGGACTTTGTGGCTTGTTTCGGCGGAGATGGCCTTGCCCGAAGACGCGCAAGGCTGGCTCGACGATATTGTTGAACCCGCCACCTGGATCGCGGCGGGATTTCCGCAGCCGGTGACCTACGAGGGCTCGCGCGCCGTCATGCGCCCATTCCGCGACGTGGTCGCTGCCGCGCTCCAGATCACCCGGCCGGGCGCCGACGGCAGCTTTTTCCCCGCTGAGAACGCGGTGCTCCACCGCAACCTGCTCGCCGCCTACGGTCCTGCCACGGTCGCTGCCGCCGACACCGGGTAAGGGGAGGGGGCTGGAGCTGGGCGTTCCTAAAGGGAGTCCAAGCCCATGCCTCGCTTCTATGCCGGGATCGGTGCGCGCGCGACGCCGCCCGAGATCCTCAGCCTGATGACGCGTGCCGCCTTCGCGCTCACCAAGCGCGGCTATGTCCTGCGCTCGGGCCACGCGATCGGCGCCGACAGCGCGTTCGAGCGTGGGGCCGGCCGTGATGCGCAGATCTTCCTGCCGGCGGCGGGTTGGCGCGGTTCGGCAAGCGCGTTCCATCCCGATACGTTCGGAGACGAGCTCTGGGGCAGGGCGCGCACTATCGCCGCCGCGCACCATCCGGCCTTTGCCGGGGTCTCGGCCTTCGTCCAGGCGCTCCACACCCGCAACGTGTTCCAGGTCTTGGGCTGCTCGCTCGATAGCCCAGCGGAATTCGTGTTGTGCTGGACCGCCGACGGCGAGGCCTCGGGCGGCACCGGCCAGGCGCTGCGGATCGCCGCCAGCCACGGCGTCCCCGTCTTCAACCTCCAGCGCGAGCGCGAACGCGCTCACGTCGAGCGCCACCTCGTCCTCTGATCCGTTCAATTCCGCACGTGTCCGCCGTTCTATCCCTTGCCTTGGCAACGGGACGCGGGGCGCGCGCGGCAACACGAAAGTCCCAGCCATGTCCTCGATCACGCTCACGCTCGAACTTGTCTGCACTCGCGAGGAAGCCGCGCGCTTTGACGCAGTCGAGCTGTTCCTCGCCGACATCGCCGAGAACGCCGAGGCCGAACCCCCGGCCGAACTCGACGCGATCTTCGGTGCTCGGCCACGCGAGACGATCCTCGGCCTTGCCGGGCACCCGCAGCCGCTCGGGATCACCTGCCGGTATGACCGCGAGGCTGGCGTGCTGATCCTCGCCGCGATCGATGGCCAACCCAATCTCGCCGCGCTGCCGGTGCTGCTGCTCTGGCTCTACCCCGACAAGCTGCCGATTGCCTACTCCGTCCACGTGACCGAGCGGCCTGACCTTGCGGTCTGGACGATCGTCGGAATGAACCGCATTGAGATCACTCAGCACGAGGACGAGGTCGCGGCGCGGCTCGAAGCCTTGCGGGCAATCGGCGATACGCCCCGGCGTCTCGACCTGCTGCCGACCAAACCGCTGGCCCGATCGGACGACTGAACCCGCTCAGGCGGCCTGCTGCGCGTCCCAGCTGCGCCGCGGCGGCCGGCTGACGCGGGCCGGGAGCGGCTCGCCTTCCTTCCACAGCAGATGCGAGACGCCTTGCCCGGCGAGCAGCGCTTCCAAGGGTTCCGCCACCTCGTTGTCGCGGTCATGGATGTGGATAGCGCTCGCTTCCTCGCCGGTGTCCTTGAGCACCAGGCTCGCGATCGGCGTGTCGGTGTCGAGATTGACGCGCAGGCCCTTCACGAACCGCCGCTTCTCCGCCACCGCCTTGCCGACAAGGTAGCGCTCGTCGCTGGTCTCGTAGGGCAGCCATTCTCCCGTTACCGGCATCAGCGCGACCTCGATCAGGTCGAATGTCCCCTCGCGCCGCCGCGAGAACGAGCCGGCGAGAACCAGATGGCCGCTCTTGCCGTTCGGGCCATCCTGCGCCTGCCACAGCGCGAGTTCGCCCGCGAACCGCTTGTGGAACCGGCGCGCCATGTCCTGGTCCATCACGAAGGGCATGTCGCCGACATGACGCAGGACGATTCTTTCCGCGCCGTGCGCGGCAACGATTTCCTTGATCTCGCCCACGACTAACATCATCTCGTCTCGCGAGGCATAGACCCGGGCAAGCGCCGCGCGGCGGCGGGCCCGGATCTCCTCCTTTTCCTCGACCTTGAAGCTTTCGGGCACGAACAGCACGTGGGGCAGGGCTTCCTGCTTGGTCCGGCAGCTTGCCGCCGCCTCGAGCAGCGCGCGGCGCACCACGAACCATGTCCGCTTGCCCGCCATCTTGGGATGCCAGTGTGTGAGCTCCGCCCGGTCCCACAGGACATGCAGCAGCCCGCGCATCGACAGCTTCTGACCCGACGATTTCACCGTCGGCTTGTCGTTGGTGAGCGCCGCGGGCGCGAGCCGGGCGGCCCCGCGCGAGAGCGGGAAACCGAGCTTCAGGCTGGTCTCGCCGCTCGTCTCATCGTCGAGTACGGCGCTCCCACGCACCTGGCCCATGCCGGTCAGATAGTCCGGTGCCTCGTAGTGATCGCAGGCGGTCGCATGGCGCGCGCCCGAGCCCGGCCAACGCGCGAGCACGTAGCCATTCTGCCGGTGCGAAATGTAGAGGGGGAGTTCGGTGCCCTTGCGGCATTCGCAAGTAACAGGGACTTTGCGCTCGTAGGCCTCGCGCAGCACGTGCTGAAGTTCTTCGCCTTCGGCCACGCTGCGGCCGAGCACACGGTATCGCTGGATCATTGGGGTCTGCTCCAATTTCTCGCGATCGACGCTGCCCGTTCGACCTCTCGCGCATCTCCTTCGTCTGACGCGGCCCCGGATGGGCACGCTGGGCCAGTCTATGCCGGCGGTGCGAGTGCGGCAAGGTCTGCTGTGTCCGGGGGTGGTGTGTGGAAAACCCCGCTTCGGCTTGGCTTGCGAGTTCCACGCTGGCATCACGGCGCGATGACGGCGTCCGACCAGCAATTTTCCTTGTTCGATCTGGATCTCGACCCGGTGGTCGAGGACCGCAAGAGCGCGACCACGCCCACGGGGCGCTTCAGCAACTTCATCGTCTACGTCGATGAGAGCGGGGATCACGGCATGCAGACCGTCGATCCCAACTACCCGCTGTTCGTCCTCGCATTCTGCGTCTTCTACAAGAAGCACTACAGCGAGAAGGTCGTCCCGGCGCTCGAGAAGTTCAAGTTCAACCATTTCGGCCACGACATTGTGATCTTGCACGAGCGAGAAATTCGCAAGGAAACCGGCCCCTTCAAGTTCGCTAACGAAGCCGAGAAGCTGGGTTTCATCGATGGCCTCAGCGGTATCATCGACAAGTCGAACTTCATCCTGATCAGCTGCGTGATCGACAAGCACCGGCTCGGCGCGCGCGATGTCGAACGCGACAACCCCTATCATCTCGCCCTCGGGTTCTGCCTTGAGACGCTCTACGAGTTCCTCATCGAGAAGAACCAGAACGCCAAGAAGACCCACGTGGTCTTCGAGTGCCGCGGCAAGAAGGAGGACAAGGACCTCGAACTGGAGTTCCGCAGGATCTGCGACGGCGAGAACAAGCTGGGGGCGCCCCTGCCATTCGAGATTGTCCTTGCCGACAAGAAGGCGAACTCGTCCGGGCTCCAGCTCGCAGACCTGGTGGCGAGGCCAATCGGCATGAGTGTGTTGCGGCCGAGCCAGGACAATCGCGCATTCGAGGTCCTGACCCGCAAGTTCTATTGCGACGGCGGGCGCGAGAATGTTGGCAGCGGCTATGAAAACTGGGGGCTCAAGGTTTTCCCGCCCCAAATAAGCGAAAAGCCCCGATGAAACTCACCGAGGCTATGACGCCGACCGGGAACCCCCAGTCCACTTGTGTTCCCTATATGCGCACTCCCGGCCAATTGACAACGGGAACATTGTGCCAACCCGCCCGAGCTGGCGCGTGGCGACCGGGCGCGTGATGGATGACCTCTTCGCTTCGCAGCCCATCGCCGGCGCAACGCTAGCGCGCAGCGACATCGAGCGCCTGATCGGCAAGGGGCCGCGTACACTCATCGACTGCGACCTCGACGAGGCCGACCTCTCCGGGCTCGACCTCACCCGCTGGCGCTTCGAACGCTGCAACCTGCGGCGCAGCGATCTTGCGGGGGCAAAGCTTGAACGTACGGTCTGGCAAGGCTGCCGGGGACCGTTCGCCAATTTCTCGGGCGCGAACCTCAGCGAAGCCGAGTTCGTCGGCGGCGACTGGAACAATTGCGCGATGCGCCGGGCCACCCTGACCTCGACCCGGTTCACCGGCTCCAAGCTCACCGGCGCCGATTTCACCGAGGCGCGCGCCATGCACATCCACTTCGAGGAAGTCCTGCTGGTCTCGGCAAAGCTGCCCGGATTCTCGTTCCGCAAGGAGAGCCTGCGCCGGGTCGATCTGTCCGGTGCCGATCTGCGCAAGGGCGATTTCCGCATGACGGTGTTAGAGGACTGTTCCTTGCGCGAAGCGATGGTGGCGGGATCGCGCTTCGAAGGCTCTGACCTGCGCGGCGCCGACCTTGGCGGGCTGCGCCTGGTCGATGCCGGGCTGTTTCGAGGGGCGACGATCTCGCGCGAGCAGGCCGGGCAATTGCTGGTCGAACTGGGGCTCAACGTCCGGTAGCCGCAGGGCGGGACCGCTTGTCTCAGTCCGCGGCGCGCTCGTCCTCGTCCAGGTGTTCGTTTAGGCCTTCGGCAAGGCCGAGGCACAGCGCGGCTTCCTCGCGCGTGAGCATGATCTCTTCAGCACCGAACACGGCAAGCTTCGTGCGCAGGACCTGCGCCATTGCGCGCGCCACCTGCAACGCGCTTGGCATTTGCTGTGGTTCAGCCATGGGCCGGGATCCTTTCCCTTGGGCGGCTCTGCCTGCGGCAGCGGGGCCGGACAAGTTAAGCTGGAGGGACGAGCATACCGGTTTTGGTGGGGTTTGGCGAGGTAGAGAGGCAAAGGGGCACCCCGGAGCCCGCGCCCCGCGCGGGCCCCGCGGCGACCCGCTCTACTCGCTAGGGCGGAGCGTCGGCGCTGTCGCACCGCCGCCCACCCAAGCTCGCCGGCATGGATGCCGGCCCTGCGGGTGACGATCGGGGCCAGTGGAGGAAGTGGTGAGGCTGGTTGGCGCGGGCGGGCGAGGGCGCTAGGCTTCGGGCCATGCCGATCGTTCTCGCTGCCGCCGCCCTTTGCATGTCGCCTTCGGTTCACGACGGCGACACGATCCGCTGCGGCCGCGAGCGGGTCCGCATCGCCAACATCGATGCACCCGAATTGCCTGACAGCCCCAAATGCCAGGACCGGCGGCGGTCCTATGCCTGGTGTGATTTTGCCGCGGGCGAAGCCTCGCGGATTGCCCTTGCGCGGCTGTTGTCGCGTGGACGCGTGACGATAACGCGGCTCGGCACCGACCCCTATGGGCGGACGCTCGCCACGGTCTCGGTGAACGGCGTGGACGCCGGCGACTATCTGGTCGCGCAAGGCCTCGCGAGGCGCTGGCGCTGAGCGGCCCTATCGAAAGAGGCGAGCCTCGCTCGCCTGCGGGCGCCAACTTGCGCATCTGACCAAGCCTCTTGCCGTGGCGCATGGCGCTGGACGGAGAGGGCCTTGGTGCGGCCCCGTGTGACCGTGCGGCACTGACCAGTAGGGAGCGGGGGCCGAGGCAGGCAATGCCCGCTGCCGCGGGCGCTGACGGGTAGGAGCAGGCCCTGTCGAAATGGCCGAGGCTGACGGGTCTGATCTTTGCGGGGATCCGCTGGGCCTGACCTGACGAAACCGCCCTTCGTTTGCCGATGAACCCTGCAGGGCAAGTCCCTGGCCGCAACCCAAAAGCAGCGGACCGTGAAGCCCTGCGGGCTTGCCGCACCACTCCTCGCTTTTGGGTTCCCCTCACATGACGTTCGGTGCGGGCCCGGGCCTTTGGCCCTGCCTGTGGTGTTCATCGGCGGGCGGTTCCGCCGAGTTCAAGCCACGGAGATACCCCATGAAGAACCTCGTCATCCTGATCGGCCGCATCGCTGCCGCTCCCGAAACCCGCCACGCCGGCGAGACCGCGATCACTTCGTTCACCCTCGTTACCGATCGCCCCAAGCTGGTCGATGGCAAGACGGTCAAGAACGAGGCCGGCTACACCGAGACCCTCGCTGAATTCCACCGCGTCACTGCTTTCAACGGCCTCGGCACCTCGGTCGCCAAGCACAAGAAGAAGGGCGACCTGGTCGAGGTGCAGGGCCGCCTCCACTACTCGAAGTGGACCGACCGCGAGGGCGTCGAACGCTACGCGGTCGAGATCGTCGCCGAGGAAGTCCTCTTCCTCTGACGCCCGAGCCCGGGAGGCGGCAGCGCCGCCTCCCACTAGGGCCACAGGGCCGGCCCCCATCACTCATGTAGTCGCTGCGACGGGCGAAATACCGGTTGCGAAAAAGGCAATGCGCGGCGTCTGTTTCGCACTTGCAGCATGAAGGCGTCCGACCCATATGGGGAGTGCCTTTCAGGCATCCTCTCCCAAAACTTTCCAAGGGGCCGGCGCAAGCTGGCCCTATTTTTTTACCTGCCGGATCGGCGGCTTGCCCATTTGGGCATGGCATCTGTGACACTTTGCCCTCGGATGGAGTGTCATGTTGCGCTGCGCGCGTGACATGCGCGAGGGCGGGTCATCGAGCATGCTTGCATACTGGCCAAAGTAGTCGCGGGGCAGGAGCAGCACCCTCGGTCACGCAAATCAAGTAGGGGCTCCAGCCGAAGTGTCACGGGCGACAAACGACAGGGCAGGGCACAAAGGGGATTCACAGGATTCACCTTTTGTGCTCAATACTGATCGATGGAACGAGCCCAAGAAATCACTGGCGTCGGTGGGATCTACGCGGTCCTGGTCGAAGCCTCGAACCGGCCGCGCTACGCCTTCCTCGTCCTCCAGCTCGTCGCCGAGATTGCCGACGAGCGAGGGCAAGCCGGGCCCTTCGTGGCGCAAGGCGGCTTGCCCATGCTCCTGCGTGAATGGCTCTGCTCCCAGCTCTTGCCGATGAGCGAACAACCCGCCCGGCGCGCCGCCCTGCGCGCGCGCGTGGCCGCTGCGCTGAAGGACGAACTGACCGGTGACGCTGTTCGCGATGCGGCACGCATCGAGGCCGCGGTCGAGGAGCAGGTCCAGGCGGTTGGCCGCGCCAATGTCAGCCGCGCGATTTCCGATCTGGTCCGCGCCGGGCTGATGAGCCGGCACTATGCGGGCTACGCCACCAACCACAAGAACCGCGGCGGCGGACGCCATGCGGTCTATGTGATCAAGCCGGCTGTGCTTGCGCTGCTGCGCAAGCCCGCGGCGCTGCGGCGTCAGGGTCCGGGCGCTGCCAATCACCAAGGCGAACTCTTCGCGGCCTGAACCCTTTGTCGAGTGGCAAGCGACGCCTCGCGCGCGCTGCGTCGACGCTCCTCTGGCGTGGTGGCAACCGATCGCCTAGGACACCCGCGACCGAGGATTGAAAAGGGTCTCGCCCGCATGGAAAACGAAGCACTGCTGGATCATGTCGCGGATATCGTGTCTGCCCATGTCAGCAACAATGCGGTCGCGGCCGCGGACCTGCCGGGCCTGATCCAGGCGGTCTACGCTTCGCTTGCCGCGCTTGGACAGGCGCCGGAACCGGCGGTGGCAGAGCTGAAGCCTGCCGTCTCGGTGCGCGCCTCGGTCAAGCCCGATGCGGTCACCTGTCTTGAATGCGGCGAGAAGATGAAGATGCTCAAGCGCCATCTCGGCACTGAGCACGGGCTGACGCCCGCCGAGTACCGCACGCGCTGGAGCCTGCCCGGTGACTACCCGATGGTCGCGCCCGACTATGCCGCCAAGCGCAA
>CAZGWR010000030.1:0-25336 GCA_964529505.1 uncultured Novosphingobium sp.
CACCCGGGTCACTTCTCAATGAAAATCCCGGGTCACTTCTCAGTGCAACTCAACAATTCCGATTACAGACAGGCGATACATTCCTATCTCGTATTGGGGGTGAGCCGATTGGCGAACCGGCAATCAACAAGCACGTTCTGGCATACAACGCGCGAGAACGTTGAGCAGGTCTTCGCTATGCAGGCCCTGCCAATGCGATGGGACACAGCTGAAGGAAACCCCTTCTCGTCTTCATCAGGAAATTTCATCGGTCAGGTCGAATACTTGGCAAAAAGTGTCGCTGCACTTCCTTGCAGTGAGCACCCTGGTATCGAGCGGCAAATGGATGCCCAGAACGTCGATTTCTCGGGCTACGTCATTTCAACTGACCCGCCATACTACGACAATGTCCCCTACGCTGACCTTTCGGACTTCTTCTACGTCTGGCTTAGGAAGGGCCTTGCGAAAACATACCCGGAATTGTTCTCGACCATGCTGGTTCCGAAGCAGGAAGAGCTGGTCGCCGACTACAAACGGCATGGTGGCAAGGACGAAGCGGACAGCTTCTTCCTCGAAGGCATGACCACGGTTATGCATCACATGGCCACCCAAGGCCGTCCCGATGTTCCCGCTGCAATTTATTATGCATTTCGGCAAGGCGAGGTAGATGAAAGCGGCTTTTCGGTAAAAGGGTGGGCTACTTTCCTTCAGGCGATCGTCGATGCAGGATACTCGATCGGGGCAACGTGGCCTGTTCGCACGGAACTGGTCGGCAACCTTAAGAAAAATAAGAACGCGCTTGCGACCTCTGTCGTGATGGCGTGTCGACCGCGCTCGGCCGACGCGGAAATCATTTCTCGCGTCGAGTTCATCCGTGCTCTGCGCCGAGAGCTCCCTGCGGCCCTGAAAGAGATGCATCGTGCGAGCATTGCACCTGTGGACATTCCCCAAGCGTCCATTGGCCCAGGCATCGCGATTTTCAGTCGTTATGCTTCCGTGATCGAGCGCGATGACAAGCCCATGTCGGTGAAGACTGCTTTGCAGATTATCAATGAGGAACTCGACCAATATCTGTCTGCGCAAGAGGGCGATTTCGATCCGGAAACGCGCTTTGCGGTGACCTGGTTCACGCAGCACGGCTTCGACAAGGGGATGTTCGGCGACGCCGATAGCCTTGCACGCGCCCGCGGCATTTCGGTCGACGATGTGCGGCATGCTGGCATCGTTGAATCGTCTGCTGGTCGAGTTCGGATTTACAAGCGCGAAGAGCTTGAGGAAGGCTGGGATCCAGAATCTGACAGGCACCTCACCATCTGGGAGTGCTGCCAATATCTGGTGCGCCAACATCAGCTGGACGGTTTGTCGCACGATACAGCCGTACTGCTGAAAAAGTTCGGAAGTGACAAGGCCGAAGCGGTGAAAGACTTGGCTTACGTCCTTTATGAAATCAGCGACAAGCGGCGGCAGGATCGGCAGGAAGCCACAGCCTACAACGCCCTGATTACTGACTGGACCGAACTTACCCGACAGGCAGCTGCTGTCCACGACACGCGCCGTGACGGCCAGATGCGCTTCGACGTCTAAAGGGAACGACCATGGCAAAAAGCACCCGCCAGTATGTGTTCGAAGGCATGGAACTGTTGCCTTCCGCGTTGATCCCGTTTGTGGAAAAGCGCCTGGAAAGCTCGATCAAGGGCCATTGGCAGCTGGAAGTGGTCCAGCGCGTTCAAGGGTTGCGCCCCAATTCGAAGGGCGACGTGGGCTGGGACCAGCAAGGTCTTCTCAAGACGATGATGGCTTTCTGGAAGGACGCCTTCGCCACGGTGCTGGGGCATCCCGAGCGCTCGTATGTGTCTGAGCTACTCGATGTCCGAAACAAGCTCTCGCACAACGAGACCTTCACCTACGACGATGCCGACCGCGCCCTCGACTCCATGCGCCGCCTCATGGAATCGATCAGCGCAGGCGATGCGGCTGAGCAGCTCAGCCGGATGCGTGACACGATCCTGCGCACCAAGTTCACCGAGCTTCAGCGCAACGAGGAGCGGCGTAAGACCCAGCGCCTGGAGATTTCGGTCGAAACGGTCGCTGGCCTCAAGCCGTGGCGTGAAGTCGTCGAGCCACACCAGGATGTGGCGACCGGCGAGTTCCAGCAGGCGGAGTTCGCCGCAGATCTTGCCAAGGTCCATTCGGGCAGCGCTCCCGCAGAGTATCGCGATCCGAAGCAGTTCTTCAGCCGCACCTACCTGACGGAGGGCTTGAGCACTCTGCTGGTCGGCGCAGCCAAGCGCTTGTCCGGAACCGGCGGCGACCCGGTGGTTGAACTGCAAACCAACTTCGGCGGCGGCAAGACCCACTCGATGCTGGCGCTCTACCACATGGCAGGCACGACACCGGTGCAGGACCTATCTGGCCTCGACCAGCTGCTTGAGACCAACGGCCTGACGGTGCCCAGTGGCATCAACCGGGCTGTCCTCGTCGGCACGTCGCGTGGCCCGCAGGACGTGCTTAATGCTGATGGCGGTCGGAAGATCAGGACCACCTGGGGCGATCTTGCTTGGCAGCTGGGCGGTGCCGACGCCTTCGACATGGTCGCGGAGAATGACGCGACCGGGATCGCACCCGGCTCGAACCTTCTTGAAGCGATCTTCAAGAAGTGCGCCCCATGCCTCATCCTGATCGACGAATGGGTCGCCTACTTGCGCCAGATCTACAAGGTCGAGGGGCTGCCATCCGGGTCTTTCGATGCCAATCTGTCGTTCGTCCAGGCGCTGACCGAGGCGGTGAAGGCCAGCCCCGGCACACTGCTGGTGGCGTCCTTGCCGGCGTCGCAGATTGAGGTCGGCGGCGAAGGCGGCCAGGAGGCCTTGGCTCGTCTCAAACAGACGTTCAGCCGCGTCGAATCCTCATGGCGACCGGCCAGCCAGGAGGAGAGCTACGAAATCGTACGCCGGCGCCTGTTCAAGGAAATCCCCGGCGACCGCTTCCACCATCGTGACAACACGTTGAAGCAGTTTGCGAAGCTCTACCGCGAGAACGCCAATGATTTTCCGCAGGGCTGCGCCGATGAAGATTATCGGCGCAAGCTGGAGAAGGCATACCCGATCCACCCCGAACTGTTCGATCAGCTCTATACCAGCTGGGGATCGCTTGAAAAATTCCAGCGCACCCGCGGTGTGCTCCGATTGATGGCGCAGGCCATTCACGAATTGTGGATGAGCGGCGATCCCTCAGTCATGATCATGCCGGGCAGTGTCGCCATCAATTCGCCGCGCGTGGAACCCGAACTGCTGCATTATCTTGATGTCAGCTGGCAATCGATCATTGCTGGCGACGTCGATGGCACGGCTTCGACCCCATACAAGATCGACCAATCGGCGCCCAACCTCAACCGCTACTCGGCAACGCGCCGTGTCGCCCGCGCCATCTTCATGGGCACGGCCCCTACTCACCAGCAACAGAACACGGGCCTCGACGACAAGCAGATCAACCTCGGCGTCGTGCAGCCGGGCGAGCGGCCAGCCATTTTTGGCGACGCATTGCGGCGCCTGACCAATCAGGCCAAGTTCATGCACTCGGACCTCGGGCGCTACTGGTATTCGATGGCGGCCAGTCTGAATCGCATTGCGACGGACCGAGCGGCTCAGATCGAAGCAGCGTTGGTCGATGTGACGATCGACGCAGAGCTGACCAAGTACGTCAATGCGCTGCCCGATCGAGGACATTTCGACGCTGTGCAGGTTGCACCGGCAGGGTCGGCCGAGGTGCCGGATGAGGCCGGTGGAGTCCGGGCGGTGGTCTTGGGTGTAGCGCATCCGCATAATGGCCGGGAAGGCTCGGAAGCGTTGGTTGAAGCCAAGGAAATCCTGATGCAGCGCGGCAGCACGCCGCGCGTGTACCGGAATATGCTGATATTCATCGCAGCCGATGCAAAGCAGCTCGACAACCTCAAGGACGCTGTTCGCGCATCACTCGCCTGGAATGAAATCGTCCGAGATACGGACCGCCTCAACCTCACACAGAGCGATAGCGCTCTGGCCAAGGCAAAGCTCGCCGAAGCCAACGAAACGGTGAAGACGCGGCTCAAGGAAGCGTGGTGTTACCTTCACTATCCGGCGCAGGAAAGTGCGCAGGCAGACCTTGAATGGGTCTCCGGAAAGATCCCCGCCCAAGACGGATTGCTTGCTCGCGCCAGCAAGAAGCTGATCGGCGAAGAAGGGCTGTTGACCGAACTCGGCCCGACGCGGCTTGATAGGGACCTGCAGAAATACATCTGGAACGACCGGCCCCACCTGCAACTGCGGGATCTGCGCGAATACCTCAACCGCTACATCTACCTGCCCCGTCTCAAGAATCAGGACGTGCTGATCAGGTCTGTGCAGTCCGCAGTGAGTGGGATGCTGCCTGGGCCATTTGCTTATGCGGAGCGTTGGGAAGAATCGACAGGCAGGTATCTTGGTCTGGCGATTGATCACGCCAGCAATGCGATGATCGTCATCGACGGCGATAGCGTCATCATCAGGCCTGAAGTTGCTGAAGCGCACCGACCGGCACCTTCGCAACCCACCGAACCCCAACCGGGAACACCGGAGACCGGCAACCCCGCCGAACCGGGGAGTCAGACGCCGGGTCAGGAACCGACCCCGCCTGTCGAGCGCAATCCGACCCGGTTCAGTGGCACGGTCATGATCTCACCAGATCGCCCCGCCCGTGACATGCACCAGATCGTCGAAGCCATAGTCGAGCAATTAACGACGCTCCAAGGCAGCAAGGTGACTCTGCGGCTCGAGATTGAAGCAGAAGTGCCCGCCGGCCTCGATCGCGCCAAGGTTCGCACACTCATCGAAAATGCCAATACCCTTGGCTTCGCGGAAAAATCTGTCGAGTGACGCAAGCTCGAATTTCTTACAGTGTGGCCCAGATATTTCTCCAAATTGGAGAGATATCTGGGCAGCTCTCTGAACTGTAAAATCTGTGCTTAAGTTCTCGTTTCAATGCACTACATTGCTGATAAAGAATTTTTTCATTGAACACGAATGCTGAACTTGGCTCAATTGGCATAAGGGAGCGAGTTTGGGGGCGAATGCATGACGATCGAGGTTCGGCAGCTGCGCTACGCAGTGCTGACGGCAGACATGAGCAGTTTGTCCCGGGCTGCGGCGGCGCTCAACTTGCGGCAGGCGACGCTCAGCCAACGGGTAACGCAGCTTGAGGATCAGCTGGGGATCAAGCTCTTCACTCGGTCTACGCGCGGCGCTGAGCCGACCGAAATTGGCAAGGTATTCATCGAATCCGCCCGGCGTATCATCACCGATATCGACAATCTGCAAACCACTGCGCGGGCGGTCAGTTACGGCGAACAAGGTCGGCTCGCGGTTGGCTACAGTTCGTCCCTGATGGCCGGAAACCTCAAGCAGACCTTCTCGGATTACCTGGTGCGGTTTCCCGACGTTCAATTCGATGGCGTCGAAGCGGGTCCCGAGCGCCTGCTCCATCGCTTGCAAGCCCGGACGATCGATGTCGCGGTGGCTCCGACAGGTATGGAAGTGGTCGGGATACGGTCGCGACGGGTCTGGTCGGATCGTCTGATGGTGACTCTGCTCGACGGTCATCGCTTGTTGCAGAACGAACGCATCTATTGGTCTGACCTGCGGCGCGAAGTGTTTGTCGTCCCCGGCAGTGGGGTTGGCCCTATCATTTCAAACCTGCTGGCCGCGCGCCTGACCGAGCAAGGCTACCGCCCCAATATCATTGTCCAGGATACAAGCCTGGAAAGCGTCCTCAGCATCGTGTCGGTCGGGCGTTTCATCACGATCGCGACCGAAGCTTCACAGGGCGTGACATGGCCCGGGCTCAATTTCCGGGAAATACATGATCAAGGTGGAACGGCCCGCCTGGAGTTTTCGGTCTACTGGCGCGAGGACAATGAAAATCCCGCGCTGCAACGCTTCTTCACGCTCATCAACGAGCGCTACCCCGCCTGAGAATTTCGACGCCCTTTGGAGAAGCCACGGTCGGTGGCAATGAACCGCTCCAGCATGGGCGGGACAAGCCTCTCGACCGTGGGCGCCCCCTTGGGATCTCCCCCGTTCACCGCAAGGGCATAGGCGGTAAGATCCCGATGTAGCCGCGCTGGCAGCTCGAGTGTCAGGCGTACAGGCTTTTCGTCGGCAAGATCGGTCAGTTTGAGCCGGGTCATCGCGCTTCTCCTGTCTGAAAGGGCTCAAGGATCAGGTCACGCGTGACAATGATCCGGAGAGCAAACCCCGGACGCACGGTAAGGGTGGGTGGAACATTGAGCTGCCGCTGCACCACCTGCCGCCCCGTCTGGTTGACGGTATCCTGTGTGCCATAACGCAGTGCCCGGACAAGATCGCTCTCATCACTGGCGACCAGTTCCGTGCCCGCGCCGAGCAGTGTTGAGATCAGGGCAGCCTTAAGCATGTTGCCCCAGTGAAAGTTGGTGCGATCCTGAAGGCCGGCCATACCTGCGACATCTGCACCGGGAAGCCGGTCGAGCAGGATCGAGTGCCCACCCGGGAGGATGAGCCTGTCCCAGGCCAGCAGTACGCGGTTTTGCCCGGACGCGACGTCGCTGTCGTACTCGCCGATCAGACGCGCCCCTTGCGGAATCAGCAGGATGCGTCCGGTGGGACTGTCGTAGACATTCTGCGTGACCTGCGCCGTGATCTGGCCAGGAAGATCCGAGCGAATTCCCGTGATCAACGCGGCGGGAATGATGCTTCCTGCCTGCACGACATTGGGAGACCCAAGCCGCATAATGCGCTCGGGGCTCTCTGTCCCACGATCCGCCCTTCGCTTCAGAAATGAACGGCGACTGGTCGACGGTGAGGCAGGAGCGGCCTGAGCCGCCTCACCGGCGGAATTGGCAATCGCAGGTATTGCGTTAGGCGCCGCATCGGCTCGATTCTCGTTCGCCCGTGTGCCCCCTGCCAGAAACAGCTGACTCGTGCGCGCGCTGTCGCGCTCCTGCGCGGCCCGTTCCCGCGCTTGCTCCGCAGCTATCTGCCTTGGATCGGACGTTGGTGTGTCATTGGCTGGCGGTCCGATTGGGGGAATCGGGACATTTTGACCACCCTGTTGTGCAGCGACGATTGGCCTTCCCAGATCACCTGGTAGCGGAGGCCCTAGTTTGGGGACATCGCTATAGTTGGCTGGCGCGCCGGTCACCTGTTCAGCGCGGTTCCGGCTGTTCGTATCGAAGAGGTTTTCTGGCGGTACAGGCGACTTGGGCTGAAGGGCATAGATGAGCGAACCGCCAATGGCGACGCTGGCAGCCACGCCGAGCGTGGCAAGAGCCTTTCGCGATAGCCGCATTACGCGTGGCGGCTCTCCGCCAAGGCGAAAGCCGTCGGGGCTGGTCGGCGCCATTGGGGCTTCTGCTTCCGGCTTTTCATGCAAATCCTTGAGCAGCTCGTCGGCAGATGGCTGATGATGAACCTGGGAGGATGTGATCATGCCCGCCCCCTGCTGCGGGGAATTTCGCGTACGATGCGAACCTGACGTGCGTTGCGGCCGGCACCGAGCCGCAGCTCGGCTTTATCGAATAGCCGGTCTACGACCATGTAGCGCCCTCGCACCCGATAGTTGACGAGTTCCGCCGAACCGTCTGCGCCGATTACGAAGAGGGGTGGCATATCACCGTTGGCGATGCTCGCGGGGAACTCGATGAAGACCTGGCGTCCGTCATCAAAGACCCGCAATGGTCGCCATTGCGGCCGGTCACCAGACATGCGGTAGTCAAAGCTAAGCGCTGAAAAGTCGATTCCTGCCGCAACCGGGGCGCTGCGTTCGGCTTCGGCCTCAGCGCTGCGCAGAGCAATGAGGGCATCCTGCGGATAGGTCCAGGAGACGGCTGCCATATAGGTGGACGTCGTGGCGCTCAGTTCGAGGTGATAGGTACGACGATTGGTGTTGATGACCAGATTGGTGCTGATATCGGCCCGCGTTGGCTTCACCAAAATGTGGACGCGGCGCGTAAGGCCGGTGCCGCTCACTGTATCTCCGATGATCCAGCGGACTGTATCGCCCGATGCTACCGGCCCCGGCCCCACAAGCTCCTCGCCTTCTTGAAGCATGATATTCGTGACATGCCCCGGTGAGGTGTAGATCTGGAACAGCGCGCCTTCAGCATAGGCATATTGCTGGATCGCATTGAAATAGCTTGTCCGCTCCGGCTGCACGCGCGCCGCAGCGTTTGCGCGACCGATACGTGTTCGCGGGTCTGCAGGTTCGGCAGTGGGCGGCGGCGTCTGCGCAAAAGCCCGAACGGGTGCCCCGCTGGCAATGACAGGGACAGGGATGTTTCCGAGAGCGGTTACCGACAACAGAAGCGACAGGCGCAGCGCGCGTGAATGGGGGATCATTGGCTAAGCTCCTTTGACCAGTTGATGGCGTTGACAAACAGGCCGAGCGGATTCTTGCGCAGCGCGTCAGGTGTTCGTGGCGGCTGCACGACCGTGGTTAGAATGGCGGACCAACGTGTGGTTTCGATCAGCGCCCCGTCTTGATAGCGCCTCTCGGTCCATGCGACGCGGAAGCTGTCGTTCGAGGCACGGATGACGCTTGAGACATCCACTGCGACCTGCACCTTGCCGACTTGGGCGAAAGGATCGTTGCCACGCGCATAGTCGTTGAGCGCCTGTGCGCCGCGGTCAGTGGTGAAGTCGTAGGCTCTGAGCCAGTCCTGCCGCAACACAATGGGATCGGCCGGAATGGAGCGCACCTGCTCGATGAAACGGGCGAGGTGAAAAGCCATTTGAGGATCAGTTGGACGAAAATCGGCGTCTGCCGGAGCAATGGCCTGAGCCTGTCCCAACTTGTCGACTTCGACCACCCATGGGGTGATTGTGCCGCGTGCGGATTGCCAGACCAGACTTCCCGCAAGTCCACCCGAAAGCGCAAGGCAGCCAAAGAATGCCAGGCGCCAGTTTTTCGCCTGGACGCGTGCGGAGCCAATACGATCGTCCCACACCTGCGCTGCGCGCTGATAGGGAGTGACGGGTTCGGGACTTGCCCCGTAGCGGATGGATGGACGTCGAAACATGGTGATGTCCTCGTGGATGATTTCAGCTCTTGTCGGTGATGTCGGGGCCTGAGCCGCTGCCATGGCTGTCGCCGCCCTTCAGCGTGTGCGTGGCAATGGAGGCGCCTTGGCCCATGGTCTGCCGGCGCCGCATTGCTGTTGCCCAAGCCGGTGGACCGTCAGGCGTCGCTGTTCCGTCTTTGGGAGCGTCAGCCTTCGCCGAGGCATAGTTGGCCTTGAGGCTATTGGCTGCGCGCTTGAGCGGCGAGGTTGCAGCGTCGGCGGCCGATTTCGCGACGTTGGCAAAACCCAATGCCGCTGCGGCCCCGCCAGTCTTGCCGGCGGCGCCTGCTGCGTAGGCGCGCGAGGCACCACCCGCGGCGCGAGCGCCTCCAGTGGCAGCTCCTGCCATGGCCGATCCGGCGGCACCCGCAGCAAGCTTGGCGCCCGCGATACCACCAGCCAATGTAGCACCTGCAGCAATCACCGTTCCTGCCGCCGCGCCTGCGCCGAGCTGCGGGCCACCGGCAACGATGCCGTTAGCGATGCTGGGACCAAAAATGCCGAGGCCGAGCAGTGTCAATGCAGCCAGAGCAATGGCCATGACCTGCTGGATGTCAGGTTCGGCGCCAAGCCCGGCGTTGATGAACTGCGCAAAAAGAGTGGTGCCGATGCCGGTGATGACGGCCAGCACGAGGACCTTGATCCCCGACGAAATGATATGCCCAAGAACGCGCTCTGCCATGAAGGCGGTGCGTCCAAAGAAGGCAAACGGTAGCAGGACGAAGCCTGCAAGCGTGACCAGCTTGAACTCGATGATCGTGACGAAGACCTGGATTGCCAGCACGAAGAAGGCGATTACGACGATCACCCAGGCAATCAGCAGGATGAGGATCTGCACGAAGTTTGTGAAGAGCCCTACCGGTCCGACGAGGTCTGCGGTCGCATCGATCAGAGGCTGTCCGGCATCAAGCCCGGTGGCGGCGACGACACCAGGGCGCATGAAATCGCCAATCGCCATGCCGCTGCCGCTGGCCTGGAGGCCGAGACCGGCAAAGCTCTGGAGCATGATCCCGGCGAGGCTCGAGAAATTGCCGATGATGAATGCGAAAGTGCCAATATAGAGCGTCTTCTTGATCAGACGCTGCAGGACATCCTCGTCCGTGCCCCAAGCCCAGAACAAGGCCGCCAGGGTGACGTCGATCACGATCAGGGTCGATGACAGGAACCCCACCTCGCCGCCCAGCAGGCCAAAGCCACTGTCGATATATTGGATGAAGACCGCCAGGAACTGGTCGATCACGCCGGTGTCATTCATCGGTGATCATCCCTTCCATGGAAAAATCGCTGGCGTTCGGCATCCCAGACGGCGTCGCACCCAGATTCCGGCATGGTGATTGTCCGACAGCGCCTGAGTTCGGCGGCATGAGGGTCCGGCGACGTTGCCTCGTCAGCGACAAGGACGGTCGTCGTTGGCACCACTGGCGACCGCGTTTCCGAAGCAATCGCGATCGCCATGAGGAGCCCGCCAAGTGCTGCGGCCGCCGCCAACTTGACCGACCGGCTCATGTCAGTTGCGGGTCCGGAAGCGGCGGAAGCGCTCGCGTCCTTCAGCCTCAGTCGCTGCACTGCGGGCAGATTCCAGTGCCTGTGCGCGGCTATGCGCCGCGATGGCCGCTGTCAGATCGGCAAGCTGCTGGGTCTGCAACGCGAGCAGCTGATTTCCCGCCTGTGCTGCCTGAAGAGCGCCTGTTGCCGACTGGCTGGCACCAACAAGCGTCGTGATGGTGCTGCGGGTCGCGCCGAGATTGCCGACGATCCCGGCCTGAACCTTCATGGCATCTTCAAACGCGCCGACGCTGTCCTGCCAGCGGGCATCGGCATTGGCGACCATCTGAGCCTGCCCCGCTGACAGGGCTGCGCCCTTGTAGCGACCGTTGAACACCTGCTGGACGTCGGTCACATCGTAGGCGATCCGCTGCGCCTGGTTGAGCAACTGCCTTGTCTGATCGACCTGTTGCTGGAGCGTCTGGATCGTCGAAACCGGCAAGCTTGCGAGATTGCGCGCTTCGTTGATCAAGCTGGTCGCCTGATTCTGGATCTGCTGGATCTGGTTGTTGATCTGCTGCAGCGTCCGGGCGGCGGTCAGCACGTTTTGCGCGTAGTTGCTGGGATCATAGACAATCCCGCCGAACTGGGCCTGCGCTGGCGCGGCCATCATGGTGCCTGCCACCAGCGAGGTGGCGATTGCCGTCGCCATGAGGGTGCGGCGTAGGACGGGAATTTTCATGGGAGGATTTCCTTTCCGTTGAGTGCGGGCGGCGGGGGAGGAAGCAGTTCGGCCGCCCATGCGAGGCTGCGATGCCGGAGCCAGGCCGCGGCAAAACCGTCGCGGCCATGGGCAGCGACAAGTTCGGCAATGCGGAGCTGGTCGGATTTGGAGGATGCCGCGCTGAAGGCGAGTGCGACCTCGCCAAGGCCAAGTTCGAACAGGCGATTGCCGCGCCGTGACTGGCAGTAATAATCGCGCTTCGGCGTGGCCCGGCTCAGGATCTCGATTTGCCGGTCATTCAGTCCAAACCGCTCATACACCTTGGCAATCTGGGGTTCGGCGGCCCGCTCGTTAGGCAGAAATATCCGCGTCGGGCAGCTCTCGATGATGGCCGGCGCGATAGCCGAGGTCTCGATGTCGGCAAGGCTTTGCGTGGCGAAGATGACGCTGGCATTCTTCTTGCGCAGCGTCTTCAGCCATTCGCGCAGTTGTGCGGCAAAGGCCGGGCTATCGAGCACCAGCCAGCCCTCATCGATGATGATCATGGTTGGCGAGCCGTCGAGCCGACCTTCGATCCGGTGAAACAGATAGGCGAGAACAGCCGCAGCCGACGACGCGCCGATTAGACCCTCGGTCTCGAATGCCTGGACCGGGGCCTCACCAAGACGTTCCTGCTCGGCATCAAGCAGCCTGCCCCAAGGGCCTCCGACGAGGTAGGGCGACAGCGCCTGTTTCAGCTCCTGCGATTGCAGCAGCACGGCTAGTCCGGTCAGGGTGCGTTCGGGCGGTGGGGCGGACGCAAGTGACGTCAGCGCCGACCAGAGATGCTCCTTTGCCGCCGGGTCAACATGCACGCCTTCGCCCGCGAACATCGCTGCCAGCCATTCCGCAGCCCAGGCGCGCTCACCCGGATTGTCGATGCGGGCGAGCGGTTGAAGCGCGACGGCCGTGTTGTCATCCTCATCTGCGCTGAGGGCACCGCCCAGGTCCTGCCAATCGCCGCCCATTCCAAGTGCTGCGGCCCGGATGGAACCGCCGAAGTCGAAGGCGAAGATTTGCGAGCCGGGGTAGCGCCGGAATTGCAGCGCCATCAGCGCAAGCAGCACCGATTTCCCGGCCCCTGTCGGGCCAACAATCAGGCTGTGGCCGACATCGCCGACATGAAGGGAAAGGCGGAACGGGGTCGAGCCTTCGGTCTTGCCGTAAAGCAAGGGGGCGTCACCGAAATGCTCGTCCCGTTCCGCTCCCGCCCATACCGCTGACAGGGGGATCAGGTGGGCGAGATTGAGCGTGGAAATGGGGGGCTGGCGGACATTGGCGTAGACATGACCGGGGAGCGATCCCAGCCACGCCTCGATCGCGTTCATGCCCTCGATCGTGCAGGTGAAATCGCGGCCCTGGATGACCTTCTCGACCAAGCGAAGCTTCTCGGCAGCAAGCGCCGGATCGCGGTCCCAAACGGTGACCGTTGCCGTAACGTAGGCAATGCCGGCATGGTCGGCGCCGAGTTCCTGAAGCGCCATGTCAGCGTCGGCAGCCTTGTTCGAAGCGTCCGAATCCATGAGTACCGATTGCTCGTTGGTCATCACCTCCTTGAGAATGGCGGCGACCGATTTGCGCTTGGCGAACCATTGGCGGCGGATTTTTGCCAGCAGCTTGGTTGCATCGGTCTTGTCGAGCATGATCGCACGGGTCGACCACCGGTATGGAAATGCCTGCCGGTTGAGTTCGTCGAGCAGTCCGGGAAATGTTGCGGTCGGGAAGCCGGTAATGGTGAGTGTGCGCAGATGGGCTTGCCCGAGCTTCGGTTCGAGCCCGCCGGTCAGGGGCTCGTCGGTGAGGAGGGCGTCGAGATAGACCGGTGTCTCGGGCACCCGGACGCGCTGGGTCCTGGTGGAGACCGTGCTGTGGAGATAGGTCAAGGTTTCGCCATCATCGAGCCAGGCAGACTCGGGCATGAAGCCCTCGACTAGGTTCAGGACGCGGTCCGTCCGATCGACGAAGGACTTAACCAGCTCGTTTGGGTCGACACCCGTCGCCGCCTTGCCCTCGTAGAGCCAGCTTTCGGCACGGGCCGCATCCTCCGGCGGCGGCATCCACAGCAGGGTGAGGTAGTAGCCGCTCTCGAAGTGCGCTCCCTCTTCGCGAAACTGCTCACGACGTTCCATGTCGACCAGGGCCGAAACGGGATCGGGGAAATTGCTGTGCGGGTAAGCCTGTGCGGGGATACGCTGCGCTTCGACGAACACGGCCCATCCCGAGCCCAGTCGCCTCAGGGCATTATTGAGGCGTGATGTCACGGCTACCAGCTCAGCGGGCGTGGCGCTGTCGAGATCCGGACCGCGAAAGCGCGCCGTGCGCTGAAACGATCCATCCTTGTTGAGCACCACGCCCGGCCCCACCAGTGCGACCCAGGGGAGGAAGTCGGCCAGACTGGCGGATTTGGCGCGGTATTCGCGGAGCGACATCATGGCCGCACCCACGTCGGATATTTGAGGTGACGGCGCGCGACATCGACGAACTGGGGATCACGCCGGGCCGCCCAGACAGCGAGTGCGTGTCCGATTGCCCATATCGCGAGGCCCGCGATCCACAGCCGCAAGCCGAGGCCAATCGCGCCCGCCAACGTACCATTGACGATGGCCAGAGCACGAGGGGCACCGCCGAGCAGAATCGGCTCTGCAAGCGCGCGGTGGACCGGCGCGTAGAAACCCAAGATATGGTCAGCCGGTGGCATCAGATGAGCGCCCCGCCGCCAAAGCTGAAGAAGCTGAGGAAGAAGCTCGATGCGGCAAAGGCGATCGAGAGGCCGAAAACGATCTGGATCAGCCGGCGAAAGCCGCCGGACGTATCGCCGAACGCCAGGCTGAGGCCGGTGACGATGATGATGATCACCGCGACAATCTTGGCGACCGGCCCTTCGATGCTTTCAAGGATCGATTGCAGTGGTGCTTCCCAAGGCATCGACGATCCACCAGCAAGGGCCGGGGTGGAAGTGGCCACCGCAACAAATGCTGCGGCAGCGGCGAGCGAAGCACGAGTGGTGCCACGCCGGAGGGCACGGGTCATAGGAGGTCTCCTTGAGTTTGGGTGGCGGGGATCAGGCGATAATCGCCGGTGACAGGGTCGAGCCCGTCGATGCGGGCCAGTTCGGCGAGACGTCGCCCAGTGCCCTCGCGCACCAGCACGGCGACGAGGTTGATAGTCTCGGCAATCAGGGCGCGCGGAACGGTGACGACTGCTTCCTGGATCAATTGCTCCATCCGCCGAAGTGCGCCCATGGCGCTTCCGGCATGGATCGTTCCGATCCCGCCAGGGTGGCCAGTGCCCCAGGCTTTGAGCAGATCGAGCGCCTCGGCGCCGCGCACTTCGCCAATCGGGATCCGGTCAGGGCGCAGACGGAGGCTGGATCGAACCAGGTCGGATAGCGAAGCCACGCCATCTTTTGTCCGCATTGCCACGAGGTTTGGCGCGCGACATTGCAGCTCGCGGGTGTCTTCGATGAGCACGACTCTATCTGTGGTTCTGGCCACCTCGGCGAGTAGAGCATTGGTCAGGGTGGTTTTGCCGGTGCCGGTTCCGCCCGCGACGAGGATGTTGAGGCGGTCAGCCACGCCGGAGCGAAGCGTTGCGGCCTCTTGAACGGACATGATCCCGGAACCGACATAGTCTTCGAGCAGAAACACTGCGATGGCGGGCTTGCGGATCGCGAAGGTTGGTGCGGCTACCACCGGTGGCAGAAGGCCTTCAAACCTCTCCCCGCTTTCCGGCAGCTCGGCCGACACGCGGGGAGCATCGCTGTGGACTTCGGCACCGACATGATGAGCGACCAAGCGGATTATGCGCTCCCCATCGGCAGCCGTTAGCCGGTCACCGCTGTCCGAGAGACCCATACCCAAACGGTCGACCCAGAGCCGCCCATCGGGATTGAGCATGATCTCGATGACCTGCGGATCGGCAAGCCAGGTTGAGATCGATGCCCCCATCGCGGTGCGCAGCATGCGTGCGCCGCGTGAACGTGCCTCGATTTTGACTGGCTCAATGCCCATCGGATACCCCGCCTTGGGAGCGGGACAAGTTCGTCCTGCTCGACGGGGACGATTAAGAGACGCAGAAAAGGGGCAGATTCAACAAGGATTTAGCATCATCGTAGTGGGGCGCAGAAAAACAGGGATGAGCGTAGATTGCGACCTGTAGCAGCCGTCGACGCTGCGACGCTTACGCCGGGGATTTAATGGTTAGGCCAATACAACCTTGCGGTTCGGTGCTGGCGTTAGGTGGAAGCGGCGCAGCTTGATTCCGAGTTCTGCTAAGCAGAGATCCATCCCCTCTGGCAGGTCCCCTTCTGGCAGGACCAGTGTCCGATTGACTTCTGCGCCTTCGCGGACTGAGTGGGCTAAGAGTTGACCGATACCTGTGTAGAGAGACTGGCGCCCGCAATCCGTTTTGATCTCATAAATTTCGGTCATCCTGCTTCCGATTTTCACCATGAGGTCGACAAGCAGACTGTTTACGACCACTTCATTTTTTGCGGCCATCGCCTGGCGTTCATCACGAATCGCCCTCACAACATCGCCGTGGTAAGAAAAATAATCGAACTCGGGGCGTCGCCGTCCTTTCCGGCGGCCTGAAGCTTCATCTCTGAATTTATCCCATTCAGCGATCTTCTTACGAGCAGCGACGTTATCAAGGTCTCCTCGCTTCACGGCGTCCTTGAATTCACGGACGGTGCAAACGAAGGTCCAGATGCGGCCAGCCAGATCGGGATCATCTACCCGACCGATGACGATCCCTGATCTTGGCTCGCCTGTCGTTCGTTCGACATCCTCGAGGACACTGTCTGACCAACTCATGAAAGCACCGCGTCCAACGCCCTTTTTCCCGCCGCCCACGCTTCCATCGTGCATGAGATAGGTGGCGCCCGTTGATGGGTCGTGAGCGAAGAAACCTGCGACAGATGCGGAGTTCGTAGTGGTCGGGACGTTAATCTCGACGGTAATCATCTGGGTATGGCGCTTGCTGTCATAGACTCCGAAGGCATTCCAGCGCCTCGGTATTTTGGCATCATTGGCATGCGAGAACGCTGCCCACAAAGTGCCGTCACCGTTGGCATACATAGTTTCGTCGAGATTTCCGCTGGGAAAGCCGATGTTGCGCTTTCCGATGCACTGCAAAGATCTAGTCAGGACGTCTTCCATAGCCTTCTGGGCTGCGTCTTTCGCCTTTTTGTCTTCCACCAGTACGAGCATGCATCACCAATTTCTGGAATTTCCGGCCATATGAAGCATGAATATATGTGCCGGGCAGCAGAAAATGTCAGGCAACATTTTTGCAGGGGCACTGCCGGCGCGCGTATGTGACGGCATTAACTCTCGTGATGATGTTGTGGGCTTAAAGTCGGATGAGAGGCTGACCACAAACCAATGGCCATCGCCAAGGTCGGTTTCTTACCCTTCCATCTCTTCCCGCAGCTTCGGCCCAGCCTCCATCCGCCGCGCTAAGGACTCCACAAAGGCCTGATACCGCTTTTTCCCGGTTGCCTGTGCCGCCCGCATTGCCTCGTCGGGCAACGGAGCATTGCTGGTGAGCCAGAACCGCACGAAGATCGCAAACGCTTCATTCGACAGCTCAACATGCCATTCGAGGCGCTCAAGCTGCCGCGATATCCGGTCGAGCCGCTTGGTCAGCACGGCCTCGACCCGTTCCTCCTGGTCAGGAGTGAGCATCGAAGCGAGCGCGGCCTCGAGGACTTCTGTTTGCGACACCCGCCTGGACCGCGCACGCTCCGAAAGCTGTCGCGCCAAGTGGGCATCGATGCGGAACGTCATCTTTTGGCGATCAGGCTTCTTCACAGCTCGATTCCATCGTCTGGATCGAGCGAGGCATTACGCGCATTGCGCCGCATGGCCCGGTCAATGGCCTGCCGGTTCTGTACCGTCTCGTCCGGGGATGTGTCGGCGTCGGGATCGAACGGGTTGAAGGGACGGTCCGGCTCCGGCGCGATATTCTCATGCTCGGGCAGGCCGGGCTCCTGGCGGATACCGCTGGTCTCGGTCTGACTATCGGCCTTCGACTTCATGTTGCGCCTCTTGACGGACGCATTGGGCCTGGTGGTTTTCAAAGCTCCTATCGCTGCGGGCCGTCCATTGGCCTCGGGAGCCTGGAGAAGCTGTTCGGCTTGGATGGGCTCACGGCCAGACCAATCATCTGCAGCAGCTTTCGAGAAATTGGCGTGTACCGGCTTTGGTGGCTCGAGCACACGCATGGTGAATCGCGGGTCTCGGAAATAACGTGCCTTGTGCGCACGGATCGGCGGGATCCCAGCAGCCATCACGACCTCGTCATCTGGGGGCAGTTGCATCACTTCGCCGGGCGTCAGCAAGGCCCGTGCTGTCTCGGAGCGCGAGACCATGAGATGCCCCAGCCATGGTGAAAGCCGGTGCCCTGCATAATTCTTCATGGCCCGCATTTCCGTCGCGGTTCCCAAGGCTTCCGAGATTCGCTTCGCAGTCCGCTCGTCATTGGTCGCAAAACTGACCCTGACGTGACAGTTGTCGAGGATGGCATTGTTCTGGCCGTAAGCCTTCTCGATCTGGTTCAATGACTGCGCGATCAGGAACGCCTTGATCCCGTAGCCCGCCATGAAGGCAAGTGCGCTCTCGAAGAAATCGAGCCGTCCGAGCGCCGGAAACTCGTCGAGCATGAGAAGCAGACGCTGCGGACGATTGCCGGGATTGAGGTCTTCGGTCAGGCGTCGGCCGATCTGGTTGAGGAGCAGCCGGATGAGCGGCTTGGTCCGGCTGATGTCACCGGGCGGAATGACGAGATACAGCGAGGTCGGATGCTGACCGGCCATAAGGTCTGCGATGCGCCAATGCGACGCGCTGGTGACCTTCGCCACCACCGGATCGCGGTAGAGCCCAAGGAACGACATCGCGGTCGACAGCACGCCGGACCGCTCATTGTCCGATTTGTTGAGCAGTTCCTGCGCCGCTGCCGCCACGACGGGGTGGACACCCTTTTCACCAAGATGCCGGGTGGCTTTCATCCGGTGCAGCGTCGTTTCGATCCCGCAGCGCGGATCAGACAGGAACGCGGCGACCCCGGCGAGCGATTTGTCCTTTTCGGCATAGAGCACGTGAAGGATCGCGCCGACAAGCAAAGCATGGCTGGTCTTTTCCCAGTGGTTGCGCTTTTCAAGGCTGCCTTCAGGATCGACCAGCACGTCGGCGACATTCTGCACATCGCGCACTTCCCATTCGCCGCGCCGGACCTCGAGCAGAGGATTGTAAGCGGCGGAAGCGGGATTGGTCGGATCGAACAGTAGAACGCGGCCATGGCGAGCGCGAAAGCCTGCCGTGAGCTGCCAGTTCTCGCCCTTGATGTCGTGAATGATCGCCGATCCGGGCCAGGTCAGCAGCGTTGGAACGACCAGGCCCACACCTTTGCCTGACCGTGTCGGTGCGAAGCAGAGGACATGCTCAGGCCCGTCATGCCGGAGATAGGTGTCCGCGAAGCGTCCGAGTACCACACCAGCATCTCCGAGCATGCCCGCCTTGCGGATTTCGCGCTCATTGGCCCACCGCGCCGAGCCATAGGTTTCGGCCTTCCGGCGTTCGCGGGCACGCCAGACAGACATGGCGATAGCGACCATGAAGGACAGAAATCCGCCTGATACTGCAATGAGGGCACCGCGCTCGAATACTGACGGCGCATAGGCATCGAATGCGAACCACCACCAGAAGAAGGCCGGTGGCGGATAGACGGGGGAAGCGCCGATCCAAAACCACGGCTGTCCCAGTTCCGGCTGATAGCCGAGCGCGGCAGCGGTCCACTGGGTCGCGCTCCAGATGGTGAAGAGGATAATCGCGAACACGGCCAATATCTGGCCCCAGAGAATCTTGTCATTCATGGGATTTTGTCCTCTCGGAATTGGTGCATCACAGGCCGATCCCCCGCCCGCGACCCAAGCTCCAATCGACTGTCCCGCCGGGCGACATCGTGCCTGTGATGTGTTGCCCTAGGTGCGTGTCGAGCGCTGGGCGCCACGGCACGAGCTGGAAGCTCATACCGTCGTCGATCCTCGCGAAGCGCCCGGACGATAGTGTCAGGCGCTCGCGATAGATCCCGCTGACGTATTCGCCCGAAGACGACGATTTGTGCTCAAGCCCGGTCCGCGCAGCGATCGCTTGCGCGGTCGACGCAAGCTCTTCGTTCCGGAGCGTGCCGATAAGGTCCTGTGCGAGGATCAACCTCTGTCCCTGCCGCCGGGCAAGACCCTGCGCTTCGAGATGGTGCGCGCGGGCCTCCATCGCGTTGCGCACTTCGAGTCCGAAGCCATTGCCTGTGGTTACCGGTTCGCGCGCGACGATCTGGCGATCGAGCCATGTTGCGCCTGGCGAAGTGATCTGGTCCGCAAGGGGCACGTCCGAACGTGTTGCCAGCGAGAGCCGTGTCTGGCCTTTGGCGTCCTCCCATGATCTGAGCTCGACGATTGCTCCCGGCCTCGCATCGCCGGTCATGTCCATGTCGTCGAAGCGCAAGTGATGCGTACGGCCATCGGTGCCGTCGACGATGGCATAGGCGCTGCCTGCCAGTTCATCCTGGAGGCCGCGCTCAACGAGCCGCCCGACGATGGGGTCACTGGGCGTCTTTGAGTGCAGAGCCAGTGCAGCTGGATCGAAGCGTCCGCCGTCCCGGGTCATGGCGCGGTGCATGGTCTTGATGATGTCGTTGCGGACCGAAAGATCGCGCAAGGCGCGCTCAGCACCGGGGTCAATGGTCCAGACTGCGGGACCTTCGCGGGAGGCAAGCCCGAGCTGTTCCAGCTTGGCGGCACGGCCGATCAGCAGACGGCGCATGCCGGGTTCGCCATCGCTGCCAGGGCGAAGGTCGACCCGTCCCGCCATGTCCTCGCCGAGCTTCACGAGCTGGCGGTCAAGACCAGTCCACCGTTCGGCATCGACTTCGCGTTCAAGCGCGGTCCGGATATCGAGTTCACTGCGCGGTCCAAGTTCAAGCGTTACGCGCTCCTCGGCGCGGCGGCGCAGGCCGTCACTGATATAGCCGCCGTCGATGACGAGGTCGGTGCCGTCATCAGCCACACCGCGCATAAGGATATGAATGTGCGGATTGTCGGTGTTCCAATGGTCGACCGCCACCCAGTCCAGCTTGGTGCCGAGATCCTTGGCCATGTCGGTCATCAATTCGCGGGTGAAGTCCCGCAGGTCCTGCATGTTGCCGGCATCTTCCGGACTGACGATGAAGCGAAAGTGGTGCCGGTCATCCTCGCACCGTTCAGCAAAGGCATCGCGATCACTCTCCTCAGAGCGGGCATCGAACATGAATGCATCGCGCCCGTCGCGGGTCACCCCGTCGCGTTCGAGATAGGAGATATGGCGAGCGAGCGGTGCGGCGCGAAATTGCGCGCCTTTGTGCCGGACGATACGGGCTAGGACAGTAACGCGCCGCTGACCTGGCGAGCGGTGTCGCATAGCGGCAAGCGCAAGCCGGCCTCGACCCACTCTGCCAGAGCTTCGACCGGTTCGCGACCCGCCTCTGCGTAGGCGCGTTTGGCCTGATCGTGCTGCAGCACGGCGTACCTGTGCCGCCAGCTTCTGGCCTCTTTGGCCTGCGCCCTTGCCGCTATCCCTCCCCCTTCCCGGCCGGACACGAAATTCATTGTCGTCCCAGCTCATGGGCGGCTTGCCATACTGTTTTGCGTTGAAAACAAAGCCGAATTCAAAGCGGCGTATGGCAGGCAAGGTTTCTTGCCATACAATATTTGCCAATCATCCCAGCCACATAGGACCAGCCTGCTGGCAGTCCTTTTATCTTGCCCTCCAAAACTGACCTGTCTCTCCCATGCCTGCCAAACCGCCGGAACCACCCCGTACATCGCCGTGATCGTCAGAACTGCGATTGAGAACACCATCACGGGATCCGCGACGAAAGCGGAATGAACAGGGGATGCGGAGCCGATCCATCGGGCTGCGGAGAAGCCGGCGGTGATGCACTGATCGCGCGCTCCGGCTTCACGGCCATTGCGTCGGTCATGACTTCCGCGCCACCATCGTCACGCGCCGCAAACAGCGCCGCTTGACGCCAGGATCGCGGAGCTGGTGTCGGCATTGCAGCAGGGGCAGCAGTGCTTGCCAGGCCAAGACTAGGTCTGATTTGAGCAATATAGCTGACTGTCTCTGCAGGCAGCCGCCGACGGCCATTTGCATAATCATCGGCTCGGCCCGGCCCGGCATTGTAGGCCGCCAGCATCAGGCTAACGTCGCTATACCGGTCCCACATGGCGCGCAGATATGCTGTCCCGCCGAGAATATTGGCGCGGACATCGAACGGATCAGATCCAAGCCGATGGCGCTCGGTGAGCATTGCCCAGGTGCCGGGCATGATCTGCATAAGGCCCAGCGCACCTGCTGGCGACACCGCGCGAGAATTGCCTCGGCTTTCAGCCCGCATGACTGCCCAGATCCAGAGTTCGGGTATCCCGAAGCGCTGTGAGGCTTCTGCGACATGCGGTGCGTAAGGATGGCCAGTGAACTGGTCGGAGGCGGTTGCAGACGCTGCCTGCGATGCCGTCAGTGAACTGACACCAAGTGCGAGGCAGAGGCCGGGAAGGACCAGCCGGCGGTGCAGTTGATATGCGATCCGCAGCGGACGCCGCCTGCTCGCAAAGCGTGAACGAGGATCCATGGCTATCTCCGATCGCGATGTGTCGGACGCGACCAGAGCAGGTGATGCTCGTCATGTCGGCCCATCGAGCGCAGCAGGTTGGCGCGCAAAGGCTGGACAAAAGCCGGGTCATCGATCTGCACCGCGACATAGGCACCAGCACGCTCGCCGGTGCGGTTCCATCCCGCACCGATCTCGATGCCGGTGTCAGCGTCGCCAAGAAGGACGCGCCAGTCGGGCGCATTTTCGCTGTCGTTTGCTGGCGCTGGAACAAATGTCACAGCCGCATCAAGTGTGAGCGTTCGGATGCGGCCTGCAAAGCCGTCCTGCGTGGACTGAAAGTCGCCGATCATCATGGCTTGATCTCCTGGTTGGTCGTCGGGAAAGCGGTGGGTCTGTCCGGCACGCGCCAGCGCAGCGGCTCTGCGGGGGCATTACGTGTGAGGACCGGGTGCGCGGTGCCGATCAGGCCTGCTGCTGGCAGCACTCCGAAATAGCGCCCATCGAGACTGTCGGGGGCAGGATTGAGGAGGAAGATTTCACCGGCACGGACCCGATGGCAGCCGCGCCAGACAGGCAGTGCGCGGCCCATGCGGTCCTGCAGTTTGGCCACGGCCACGGGTCGTCCATCAATCGTGACGACTGCACCGACGCGGCAGACCTGCTGACCCGGCAAAGCTGCGACATGCTTCATGAGCGGCACACCGGACGGCAAATAGCGGCGGTCGTCGAGGAACCGGGCGATCTCGGCGCTAGGCGCGACAGCGACGAGCTGGCCGAGCGTCACGGGCGCATCGCTGTCGATCCGGTAGAGACCGATTGGCGCGCTGGCGCTAGCGTTCCACATCAACTGCGGTCGCGGTGACAGCACAGCGACGGCGGCAAATCCGGCGCTGAACAGGCATGCCGATAGCATCGTCGCGCGCAGATACGGACGGCGGCTCACGCTTCGAGCGCCTTGCGCCGAAGCCAGGCTGCGTGGCGCTCAGCCGTATAGGCGCGAGCCGGCATTCCGGCGCTCAAGCGGTTGCAGACATGGCGCCAATGATCGGGTGATGCGTCGCACGGATCGACCCCGGCAGCTTCTACGGCATCAATGGCCTGGAGCACTTGGGCGACCTTGGGCCAGCCTTCGATATGCAACAGGATCTCACCGCCCGGACGCACGAAGGGCAGCGTCGTGTAGGGTTCGCCGGGCGTGACGGCGGTGACGATGTCGATGCTGGAGTGAACCGTTCCGAAGTCGTTCGACAACCAGCGCACAAACGCGAAGGTTGTCCCAGGACGGAAGCCGACGATGCGTGTGCGGCGGTTGATGATCCGATCAGTCGCCATGCGACCGAAGCGGATCCATTGCTCGTAGCGCTTCTCGATCCAGGTCAGTTCGACCTCGGTCAATGCGCTGCGTGGTTGCGGTCTGGCGGCAGACCGTTGCAATGCCGGACTGCTCATGATTGCCGTCCCGACCGTGAGCGCAGAGCGCCGATCCCGAGGCCTGGAAGCGTCGGCGCTGCGCCAGCTTTTTCCACAGGCGGCCAAGCCGTTAGCAAGAATCCGAAGGATTCTTTTCTATTAGCATCGTTAGAGAGCAGCCGATTTTTCGCAGATTTCCGGGGGCTTCCGGCACAATCCGGTTTCCGATAGGCCGAGGATCCGGTTTCCGATGGGCCGAGCCTGGCGGTTTTCGATAGGCCGAGCGTCATGGCAACTTCTCCACAGGCAAGCCAACGCGCCGGGCTGCAGCGATGAACGAGTCGACGGGGACGGGTTTGAAAATCAGCCGCTCGCGGCCGAAGCTGTGCTCGAGGCTCAAATGGTAGCCCGGCAGCGATTGCTGCCGGACGATCGTGCGCAGCTCGAACGCGAATTGCTTGAGCGGCGAGAGCGAGCCTGATTTGAGATGGAGGTGCGGAACGTCAAAGCTCCAGCCACCACGCTGATGCCCGCCATGCTTGCGCACAATCCGGTAAAGCCAACGCTCGACGCCGCCAGTCAGGCTGAAATAGGCGCGATCGATGGTCAGGATTAGCCCTCTGTCGAGCACGCCTGCATAGAACCAGTCTGGCAGGATCATCTCGATGCCGGTCGCGCGACCATGGTCGTCGGATGTCTCCCGCCATTCGTTGATCCAGGAGAAACGGTGACGGCGACGTTGGTGCTGTTGCCGGATTGACGTCGCAACGGTGGTGGATTGCAGCCGGTCCAGCGCTGCGCGCAGCCGCTCATAATGGTCCTTGCCGGTCCCCCGCCCGATGAAGGTCAGGATTTCGTGCGGTCGAGCCGCAATAAGGCGCGATGTGGGTCTTCCTGCATCGCGGGCCTCGACGAGCTGGCTGGCTGCCCAGATGAGGATATCGGCGTCCCAAATTGTTGCCATGCCATGCTCCGGCACGGCCTCGACTGAAATCCACGTCGCTCCCATCGTGAAATCGATAGGTGTGCAGCGCCGTGTCTTGGCGAGGCTGAAGAAGGGCCATGCCATGAGATCCTGCGCATCCCGTGCGGCGATTTCGCCTGGAGCCGAGCGGAACAGCTCAAGCTGCGCTGTAGTGCCCGAAGCTCGCATCAGCGGCGCACCGGCCGGGCGGACAGACAGATGCCTTTTCCAGGGTCCGACGTCGAATTTCGGCGTCCATTCTGTGCCCAGGCGTCCAGATCGGTAATGGCATAGACGATCCGGCGCCCCAGCTTGTGAAAGGCTGGCCCTGTGCCGTAGCACCGATGCTTTTCCAGGGTGCGCGCGGAAAGCCCAAGGTGAACGGCTGCGTCAGGCGTTCGTACGTAGCGCGGAACGACGGGTATAAATTCACCATCCATGATGATCCTCCTGTGAAGTGCCGGACACACGGGGGTGGACCGGCGAGCAGGAGGCGAGAGATCGGATTTTCAGAGGATCGGGTGAACGGACATACCGAGACTGTCTGGAATGTCCCGATCAGATGCCGTTCAACAGGCGACGGTAGCCGCCGTCGCGTGCTGCGAGCGCTTGACGGTGCCAGCGGGCAATCCGCTTGCGTTCGCTTGAGCCATCCCATTCAGCTGCCGAGTAGTGGCGCGCATCGCGGGCAATCAGGTCAACTGCGAGTTCACGTGCGCTGACACCTTCAGGCAATGCATCGAGCAGCCTCAACCATTGTACCAAGCGCCAGCGTTCGGATGGCCCGGGGTCGAGAGAAACTGGTCGCTGACGCAGCCGACCAAGATGAATATGTTCATGGAAGGCCGACATTGCGGCCCGGCGCAGTTCCCAGAAGGTATCCGCAGGCAACATATAGGTGAGCGGGTCAGTGTCCGATGCTTCTGTTGGGATGGTTAGTCGATAGCGTCGTCCGCCCAACGTCAGCACCTGATGT
>CAZGWR010000031.1:0-24495 GCA_964529505.1 uncultured Novosphingobium sp.
TTATCATGACGGACCGTTTCTCGAACTTCGCCGACCTTGCCGAACACTATGCGCGCGAAATCGCCACGCCCGACTACGCCCGAGCATTCATGGAGCAGACCGAACTGGCCAAGCTCTCGATCGAACATGAGCCGAGCGCTGTCGAAATGCCCGATCCCGAGGTGGCGCAGGCGGCGATCGAGATGATGCTCGCGACCGTCTTCGACCTGTTCCGCGACACCCGGATGGAGGACTTCGCGAGCGAAGTCGCCTGGGGCATCGCCAACAGCTTTCATGTCGTCGCCAAACGCCTCGATGACCGCGAGGACGCGATGGCGAACCGGCTCCAGGAGAAGCTGCGCGAATACGATCCGAGCGAGGTTTACGCGACCGATCTGGAAGACCTGACCATGCAGGCCCGCAGCCTCGCCGAATGCCGCGATGCGATGGAATGCATGCGTGACCATGCCGCGCGGATCTACCTTGTCGAAACCGGTCGGCCTTTCTCGCCGGTACGTGGGTCCAGGGTGTCGTCCAAGACCAATGCCTCGATGATCGAAGCGCGCGACTATCTCGCGGCACAGAAGGCGCAGCGGCGCGAGCAGTTCGCCCCATCGGGTCCGGTCGTGGTGTTCTCGGGCGGGCAGCAGTTCACAGACATTGCGCTGGTCGAAGACTATCTCGATGCGATCCATGCCCGGGTCCCGTCGATGGCACTGGCAACGACCGCCCAGAACAAGGGCGCGGACGTGATCGCGGCGGCCTGGGCATCGCGCCACAATGTGCCAGTGATCCTGTGCAAGCCCGATACCTCGCGGGGACCTTCGGCGCCCTATCAGCGCAACGCGCGCATGCTCGCCTTCAAGCCTGTCGAGGCGGTGGTGTGCAGCGGTGGCGGCATCCAGGCGAACCTTGCCGACCGGCTGCGCGAAGCTCGCGTTCCCCTGCACATTGTGCGCGACGCTTCGGTCCAGAACGAGGCTCCGGCGGCGCGGACCAAAGTAGCAGCGCAAGCTGAGCGGCCTGCGATGAAGCGCACGGCTTGTGGCACCGTCAATGCCGATGACCTCCCGCCATTCTGAGCAGGGACTGCTCCGATTGCATCAACCAGAAGGGTGTCCGGCCTTACCGCCGGATGCCCTTCTTTTTTGTCGATCGGGACGCAAACTGTCATGGCCCGGCTCGCTCGCTTCTTGCCCCCGCCAGTAATGGCCTGACGGCCTGCTGGCGGGCACGCGAAGGCTTCGCATCGGCCGGGCGCTCGAGACCCGTGCCTGGGACCACCGGGTGTGCTGCCCAACAGGGTTAAATACTCTCGCAGACTTCCAAGCATGATGGCCGCCATTGGCCCGCGTCAAGAAGGGCGGTTCCCCCAATTTTTACGCCTGAAGAAGGCGAAAAAATCGGCTCCCCCACCCCCGCTCGCGCGGCGGGCCGCGGGCGGCCCGTTCCTGACCCGGACCAAGCTCGGCCATCCCTGAGGAGACCTCTTCAATTCCTTTGACAGGAGGCTCACATGAACGCTCTTACCGAGACCCTCGACATCCCGGCTTTCGACCCCATCAGCTATGACGCAGCGGTGCGCGCCGCGACGATCCGGGCCCAGCACAGCTTCTTCGACCAGCACGTCATTGAGGACGAGTTCGGCTGCTTCCTCGCCATCGACGAGGGCGACTACAACGCCCTGCCCCAGGACCTGATCGACCGGATCGTCCATTCCGTCCCGGGCATGATGGCCGACGACTTCGACGAAGCGAACATCGCCCGCGCCGCAAGCTTCATGAGCGTGGTGATGGATCCCGAGTGGGACGCGAACTGCCCGTTCTGACATGCCGCATTTCGCACCGCGCCGGAGGGCTCTTGAAGGGCTCTCCGGCCCCCCCCCTTTTTTGCGTGTCCAGATAAAGCACAGCCGGGGCATCGAACCCCGGCTGTGCTGGTCTCTTCCGAGACCGGTTTCAGCTTGCCCGCAGGCGCTTCTCCGCTTCGTCCAGACCGAGCTTTCCGAGAGCGGCGAAGAATGCTTCGACCCTCTCGAACGGCGCCTTGCCGAGAACCGATTTGTGCATCAGTTCGACACTCGCCGCCCGTTCGCTCTCGCGCAGTTTCGTCTCGCGCGCTTCCAGCGCCTGACGCTCCTTCGCGATTGCCTGTCGTTCTGCTTCAAGGCTTCCTTTCCTGGCCATGATGATACCTCGTGGTTGGTGCTGAAACCTCCCGCGCGCGAGGATCATGACCCCTCCCCTGTTTGGCAAGCCCTGATGCTACCGGGCCGAGATCGCCCCCGGATTCCGAGTGCAATTCAGGCCGGGCACGACGCCTGCGGACGTCCTGGAAGGCCAGCTTCGGATTCGCGAAAGACCACCAAACCCGCGAGCCATCATCACTGCAGGATCAAGGGGGAAGGATGCAGACCGTACACGGCAGACCGTAGGGAAAAATGGCGGAAATGCGTGGGTGTCGCCGGGGCGCAGGTGTCTGACTGGGTCTGACAACCTCCGGGCCCCGCAGAATACCGTCATTCCAGTGTCGGACCCTGTCAGACATGGTGCGGCGAAGCCCCCGGCATTGCCAAGGCGCCCCGCATCGCCTAAAATGGCGCTGCGCAATTCCCACCAGGCCCTGATGAGGGTCTGGTTATGGCAGATGAAGTCCGGCTCACGGTTCGGATACCGCGCGACCTCGCAAATGGTGTTGAGAAGGTACAGGCTGCGCGCGGCCTGACGCCCTCGATCATCCTGCGCGAGGCATTGACGCTCTACCTCGAAGCCTTCGCCGGCAGCACCGAAACCGAGCGGCGGCGGCAGTTCTCGTCCGAGTATCTGTTCCTCGGAATCGACCTGTTGATCCAGCGCCAGTTTCCCGATGCGCACGAGGCCCTGATGGCGGAAGCCGACCGCCGCGTGGAGGCGCTCTATGCGTCGTCCTGACACCTGGTCCGATCAGGCCCGCCCCGGCCAGCTCAAGCATCATTCGGCGCGCGGGAGCATGCCGCGCAATGCGGGTAATTTCACTCGCGGCTCGCAGCTCATCACGCACGAATTCCTGATGTGGTTTTCCTCGGCGAAGATGCCTCTGCTGGTGTGGTTCTTCACCTTTCTCCTGGCGCTTTCGATCGTTCTCGCGCTGCTGCTCCACGAGCACGAAGTGCAGATGATCCTGATGCGGATCTATGCCGCCGGATGGAGCTTCATGGAGTTCAATCCGCGCAAGATCCTCAATCTCACCCTGCCCTCCGGCCGAGTGATCCCCGCCCCCGTTTCGATGATCGCCAGCCACCCCGATGTGGTGATCGCCTGGAACAAGCTGATGCGGGCGATCTGGGGGTCGATGTTCATTTCGCTGTTCATCGCGGTGCCGCTCTCGATCTGGTTCGTCGATCTCTCGCGCCGGCGCGGCAAGGCGATCCTGGAGGAACGTCACCAGCGCGGTGCGATGCTGGTTGATGCCGCCGAACTCGCTGCCGTGATCAACCAGCACAACAGCGCGGCGCTCGCCCAGGAGATCGCCGAACGGATGCCCGGCAAGACCATGGGCGACGTCATGAAAATGAGCTTCGCCGAGCGCAAGGCAGCCGGCGTCCACCACGTCTATAATATCGCCGGCGTCGCGTTCCCGTGGCGGAGCGAACAGGCTCACACGATCATGATCGGGTCGACCGGGACCGGCAAAACCACGCAGATGCGAGACATGATCGCGCAGATGCGCGTGCGCCAGGACCGCGCCGTCGTGTTCGACCTCACCGGTGCCTACGTCGAAGCGTTCTACAACCCCGAAACCGATACGATCCTCAACCCGATGGACGAGCGCTGCCCGAGCTGGTCGCTGTTCGACGAGGGCAAGAACCACGCCGACTTCACCGCGATCGCGTCGGCCATTCTGCCCACGGACGGCGGCGGACAGGACCCTTTCTGGATGCTGGGTGCGCGCACGCTGTTCGTCCAGACCTGTGTGAAGCTCATCAAGAAGGGTCAGGCAACCAACCAGGCGCTCGCCAGCCAGCTGATGATGGCCGACCTCGAGGAGGTCCACGAACTCCTCAAGCACACGATCGCCGAACCGCTGACAGCACCGGTCGCGGCGCGCATGGCCGAGTCTGTGCGTGCGGTGCTCAATACGAATGCCCAGGCGCTGCTGTTCCTTCCCGAGGGCAAGGAACCGTTCTCGATTTGCGACTGGATCCGGCATCAGGACAAGCCGGGCTCGATCCTGTTCATCACCTCCTCGCACAACGAACTGGTGCTCAACCGGGCGCTCTTGTCGCTGTGGATGAACCTTGCGGTCCACACGCTGATGCGGCTGCCGCGCACCCGGTCCTTGCGCACCTGGTTCTTCTTCGACGAGGTCCATGCACTGCACCGCCTGCCCGCAATCGAAGACGGCCTGCAGACCGCGCGCGGCTTTGGCGGCGCCTTCGTGCTTGGCATCCATTCCTTCGCCAAGCTTGCCGAGACCTACGGCAAGGAAGGCGCGCAGAATCTCGCTTCGCTAGCGCGCACCAAGCTGATCCTCGCGGCCGCTGACCGCGATACCGCAGAGCACTGTTCGGACTACATCGGTCACCGCGAAGTGCGGATGATGGATGAGGCCTACAGCTACGGATATTCCAACATCCGCGACGCCGCGACGATCACCCCGCGCTCGGAAGTGCAGCCGCTGGTGATCCCCGACGACATCATGCGCCTGCCGTCATTGCGCGGCTTCCTGGTCTTCCCCGAAGGCTTCGACGCGGCCCGGATCAAGCTCACCTACAAGGACTGGCCCAAGGTCGCAGAAGGCTATGTCCTGCGTGAGAACGTCGAGCCGCTTGAGTTCATCGCCATGCCCAAGGATGACGGCGAGGAAGCCGAGACTGGCGGCCGGGAGCGCAGCGGCGAACTGGAACTGGAGCCACGCGGTGATGACCTTGGGCGTGATCCGGCAATGCCGTTGTCACCGGCGCTCGAGCCCGATGCCAATGCGCCGGAAAACATTCCTGAGGGACCAAATCCAGATCCCAGTGTCGGCAAGCAGATGGCCTTCCGCCTGGAGCAGGCGCCGCAGGGCGAACGCACCAATGACCGCGAGCAGGACCCGACCCAGCGGGCAGAGAAGAATGGCCCTGCGAAAGGTTCGATGCAGCGCACGGGGGTGTCTCGCGAACTCAATGATCCTGCCCTCCCCGACAAGGAGGCTGCGCGGGGCGAGAAGGCCGCCAAGGGCATCGAGGACCGCTCGCATTCCCATGACGATGGACCGGAGCTCTAGGCCATGCACTCGATCGCATCCGTCCGGTCGTCGAGCGGCGCAGCCGACTACTTCGCCAACGACAACTACTACTCGGCCGATGAACACGCGGAAGCAGGGGTCTGGGGCGGCGAGGGAGCGCGCGCACTCGGGCTGGAGGGTCAGGTCGAGCGGGATGCGTTCGAGGGCATCCTCAATGGGCGGCTCCCCGATGGCGAGATGGTTGGGCAAGTCGAAGGCCGGCGCCTGGGTCTCGATCTCACCTTTTCAATGCCCAAGTCAGCCTCGATCCTGGCGCTGGTCAGCGGCGACCGGCGGATCCTCGATGCGCATCTGGCGGCGGTCAAATCGACCATGTCGCAGCTGGTCGAGAAGCAGTTCGCCAAGAGCCGGAACTACGAGCGCAGCCGCAGCGGCGAGCCCCAGAAGACGGGCAACCTCGTCTATGCCCTGTTCGCCCACGACACGAGCCGCGCGCTCGATCCGCAGGGGCATATCCACGCTGTCGTCGCCAACCTGACCCGCGATCCCAAGGGGACCTGGAAGGCGCTGTGGAACGGAGAGATCTGGAAGAACAACACCACGATCGGCCAATTCTATCACGCCGCCTTTCGCGCGCAGTTGCAGAAGCTCGGCTACGAGACCGAGGCCGCCGGTAAGCATGGGTCGTTCGAGATCAAGGGCGTGCCAGCCGAGGTGATCAAGGCCTTCTCGACCCGCACCACCGAGATCGAAGCCAAGATCGCGGAGGTCGGCGCGACCCGTCTCGAAACCAAGAAGCAGATCACGCTTTATACCCGCGATCCCAAGCTGGCGGTCGAAGATCGCGGCGCGCTGGTCGAGGGCTGGCAGCAACGCGCGGCCGAGCTCGGTTTCGACGGCAAGGGGCTGGTTGCCGAAGCCAGGGCGCGTGCAGACATCGAAGCCAAGCCGAGCTTCCGCGAGACGGCGACGGCAGCGATCGGCGAAGTCACGATCCGGATCAATGCCGCACTGCGCACCCCAAGTCCGCTTGCTGTGAGCGGGGCCGCAGCTCTGTTCCTCTCCGCCGACACCATCAAGGCGCAGCACGCCACCGCTTCTGCCATCCGTCACCTCTCCGAGCGCGAAGCGGCATTCTCGCCGCAGGCGATCCTAGCCAGCGCACTGGGTTTCCAGATCAAGGGTCTCGAGGGCGGCGCGGTCGTGGCTCGGATTGGCGAACTCATTCGCGATGGCCACCTGATCCCCGGCAAGTCGGACCGGTTCGACGGGCATTCCGATCTGGTCACCACGCCGGCGGCGCTGGCGATGGAGCAACGCATCCTCGACACCAACGAGAGGGGTCATGGAGAGGGCCGCGCCTTCATGCCGCCCGAGGAGGCGATGGCCCGGCTGCAGGAGGCCGCGCGTGAACTTGGGCGCGAGCGCGCCGGGGTGGATAGCTGGCAGCTCAACGAAGGCCAGCTCGCGGCGGGCGTGGCGATACTCTCAGGGGGAGATCGCTTCCTCAACGTCCAGGGCGTCGCTGGCGCAGGCAAATCCACCTTGCTTGGCGCGCTCGACAAGGTGCTGGACGCAGAAGGTGTGAAGCTCGTCGGCCTCGCCTTCCAGAACAAGATGGTCGCGGATCTGCGCGGTGGCGGCGGCCAGGGCATGTCGGCCGACCAGATGCGCGAGGCCGGGATCGAGGCCTATACGATCGCGCGGTTCCTCAATACCTACGGTTCGGCGGCGGCTGCAGGCAGCGGCGAGCGATACGAGGCGGCCAAGGCGGCGCTCGCCAATACCGTCATCATCACCGACGAAAGTTCGATGGTCTCCTCGCGCGACATGCTGCGCCTGGTGACGCTCGCCGAGCAGCTCGACCTCGCCAAGGCACCGTTGATGGGCGACCGCCAGCAATTGTCGGCGATCGAGCAAGGCAAGATGTTCGCGGTCTCGCAGGCCTCTGGCCAGGCGACCGTGCGGATGGACGAGAACATCCGCCAGAAGAATTCGCCGCTTCTGCTCGCGGTAGCCGGGCTCTCCAACGAGGGCCATGCCGGTCTGGCGCTCGACCTGCTGGCAGCGCACGGCCGCGTGATCGAGGCCGGCCCAGACCACGTCGCGCGCGCCGCGGAGCTGTGGCTCTCGCTCTCGCCGGACAAGCGCGAGGCGACCGCGATCTTCACCGCAGGGCGCGACGACCGGGCCGAGATCAACGCGCGGGTCCAGGGGGGGCTGATAAAGGAAGGGACTCTGAGCGGCGCGGGCGTGCCGCTCGCCACTCTGCAAAGCGTCAACGCCACGCGCGAGGAACTGCGCTTCGCCTCGACCTACCGTGCCGGCCAGGTACTAGAGGCGCGGATGGAGGTGCGCGAGATCGGCCTAAAGGCCGGCGAATACCGGGTGAGCGAGGTGGGCAAGGACGGCAAGGTCGTGCTCGAGCGCGATGGCAAGCGCAAGGTCATCGATCCTGACCGGATCAATCCCGACCACCGCTTCGACCGGCTCGGGCTTCATGAAGAGAAGCAGATCCGCCTCCACGACGGCGAGACCGTGTTCTGGCGTGACAAGGACGGGTCCCGAGACATTGCCAAGTCGACCTACGCCACCGTGCTCGAGGCGCGGCCCGAAAGCATCCGGGTCGAACTTGCCGACAAGCGGCAGCTGGTCCTGGTGCCCGGCGATCCGATGCTGCGCCGGCTCGACCTTGGCTATGCGCTCAACGCTCACATGGCGCAGGGCATGACCAAGCCGCAGGCGATTGAGGTCATCTCTTCGACCCAGCGCAACCTTGCCACCCAGCGCACGCAGAACGTCCTCAACACCCGCGCCACCGACGACATGACCGTCGTCACCAACAACCTCGAAGGCCTGAAACAGCAGCTCGACCGCACGCCGGGCAACAAGACCTCAGCGCTCGAAGTCACCGGCAAGGTCGAGGTCGAGCCGCGCCATGAGAACCCGATCGACACCAGACAGGTGCCCGAGCTCCGAATGAGTCCCGAGCTCAAGGCCAAGCTCGACGCCGTGCTCGGCAAAGCGCCCGAGGCGCCGGTCAAGCAATTGCGGGCGGAAAAAACGCTGGGGCTCGACCTGTGAAGGGGTGGCTCGCCTTTTCGCCCGACGCCGCGAGCCGCGTGTTTGACCGCGCGCAGGCGACTCTGGTCTGGCTGGGGGTGCTGGTTTTCTTGTCTTCCGAACCAGCGGTGCGCGGCCTGGTGATCGCCGCGATGCTCTCTGTCGCACTGGCGGCAACGACGGTCGCACTCCTCGCCGAGGCCGCCCCTTCCGCTCCCTCACAGCCCGCCCCTCCCCCGGCTGCCCATCCTGGAGACTGACCATGGCCTACGAACATGACGAAATCGGCGACTTTGCCAGCGAGCGCGACGCGCAGGACTGGGCCGAGCGCAACAACATCGATCCATCAGATCTCCACTTCCGCGCCCGCGGCAAGCGGGGTGTCACCCTGAGCGTGCGCCGGTCGGCGCTCGGGGATTCATCGCAAGCCGACCTCTCGTTTGGTCGCCGGACCGGCTTTTTCTGAAAATCAAGGAGACCGAAGATGAAGCGTACACTCTATCTCGTCCTGCCGTTGCTCGGCGCAATGGCCACCCCTGCCCTCGCGGCGAATGCGAGCCCGCAGAGCCTGGCGGCCACCGTTGTGACGCCCGCCGCCGCCCAGCGTGCGACCGACAGGGAGGCCATGACCGAGCAGGTCCGGCAGAAGCTTGCGCGCCTGCGCGAAGCGCTCGAAGCCCGCAAAGACGACACCAAGGCCGGCTCGGCGGCTGCCCAGCACGAAGTGCAGGGCCTGTGCTCGGATTGCCCGGAAAAGAACGCTGAAGCTCACAACCATTCCGTCAGCGACGAGCGCAAGGCCGACTGCCCTGAGTGCGTCGAACGCGCGATCTACGCCTGACGGGGTGCGGCGCGGTCCGGACCACCTCCCACCGGACCGCGCCGTTTTCGCTAGGGATGCGCCGCGACACTGTAATTAGCCTGAGTTACTTGCTAGGGTGCCTCAGCCCTCGCAGATCATGCTGCGGCTAATTCCAACCACTCTGATCGATCTCTTGTAATGAACCTCCCTGCCCGCCGCACGGCCAACACCATAACCGGAACGATCGAGGCGGGACCGCGTGGACCGATCCTGCGCGATGCCGAAGGCCTTGCCTGGCGGCTGCATTTTGGCGAGGAGCCGGTGCCTGCGGGACTTCAGGGCGAAGTCAGCGTGCGCGGCAAGATCGTCCAACCCGATCGGATCGACGTCGAATTCTGCACGGTACTGGACGGTGACTGATCGCCACTGCTCGCCGGAATGCCAGCAGCGGTGACGCGCGCCGGATTCCGTCGTCACAAGTCGAGACAGCTTGGGTTCTCTCGGCGAAGTTGATTTCGCGCAGTCGGCGCTCCGCGACTTAGGCGCAGATACCTAACTCGCACCATTTCAGAGCCATTATTTGATAGATTTAACTTGGCGAAATATTGACAGATTCCCAAGTTTCAACAATCGTTTGCGTGGGACTTAAGCTTCGGGGGCGGCTTGATGCGAATGCAGCGACTGCTGATCGATCGAAGCACATTGGACCTGATCACATCCGATGCCCGGGACTTCCTCAATGTCCTCGAAGCCGCAGGACTTCTCCAAGCCTCGGTGATGATGCGGGACGTCCTTGAGCAACTCGCCCTCGACCGCTCGCACCTGCCAGACGACACCAGCGAGGCAGGTCCCAACTAGGCCTATCTGAGGTTGGCGGCCGGCACCCCGAACGGGATTGTCCGCCCGTCGGCACCCGGCTCGCGGGTCCCCTGGCCGTAGAGCCTGCCCTCGAACTCGAAGGTCGGCGCAAACCGGACGATGGTAGCAGTCTCGCTCGCCTCACGCCCGGCCAGGTTCGCGATCGTAGCCAGCACCGCCTCTCGCGACGAGTAGATGTCCTCTCGCATCAGCAGCCGCGCCATCGAGCCCGATCTCTCGGCAATTGCGGACGCAATCTTCTGATGCATGCGGAACGACTGCTCGGCATCTTCCGCTCGCTGCGACCAGACGATCCGGCGGTGGAGCGCATTGGGAAGCACCATGCGAGCCATGTCCGGCATTTGCGGGATTCGCGACATGCGCATGACCTCGACGTGGAACCGGAGGTTCTCGATGACGACCCGCTCAAGTGAATCCGGATCCTCGGGCGTCGCTTCCCGCGCCTCGGCGGCGAGCGCTGCAAGCAGCGAGATCTCGGCATCGCTGGCCCGCTCGGCCGCACGGAACGCGGCGAGGCCTTCGAAATTGGCGCGCATCTCGAACAGGTCTTCGACCTCTTCGCGGCCCCAGGTGCGCACGGTAAATTCGCTCCGGCCCTGGCGGGTGAGGTAGCCTTCGTGAGCGAGAGCACCCAGCACTTCGGCAGCCCCGGCCGGGCGGCAATCGTAGACCTCGCCGACCTCGGCCTTGCTGATCGCCTGCCCCGGAAGATAGCGCGCAGACAGGACCCCGAACCTGATTTCGAGGAACATGTGTTCAGAAAGAGACTGTGCTCTGGTCAATCGACCTCCCTCATGGGTGAGTTCTGGCTCACCGCATTGTTTCGTACTTCCTAGCACAATATCGTTTTGATTTCCGAATCCGGGGGCTTCGCATTATCCCCATTTGGTCGTCGTTCGGGTTTTTGGGGCAGCAGTGGCCAAAGCAAAATTGCCAGTCATGACAACGATTGCCTGCCCGGCGCAGATGATCTTTGCCGTGCTGCGCGAGCCCAGCAAGCGGCGCCGCTATGACAGCGCGGCCGAAATTCCCGGCCTACAGGGTCTCGATTCCGCCGAGGCGGAGCGCCTGGCACTTGAACTCACCGATCTTGGCCTCATTGCGCGTGACCATGGCCGCTACACCATCATCGACTGGAGCGTTGACCGGATCACCGAGCACCTGGCTCTGGCCGGTGCGATCCAGGCCTTGGCGGCAGCCGAGGTAGCCGCTTGTCACGGAAAGACGGATTTCAGCCACCTCGAGGCGCTGAATTCGGCGCTCAAGGCCTATGACGACATGGATGCGGCAAACCTGCTCCAGGGGGCCTACATCGATTATCAGTGGCACCTCGAACTCGTCCGTCTGAGCGGCAATCGGGCGGCGCTTGCCGCTTATGGCAAGGCGGTTCCGCCGGCGGTGTGGATTGCAGGCGCCAACTACTTCCAGCTCGACGAAGCGCGCAGTTCCTTGGTCGAGCACGCCCGTCTGGTCGCCTACATGAAGGCGGGCGATACCCTGCGCGCGCGTGATGCGGTCTCGTTCCATGTCGAGGAAGCAGCCGCTCAAATCCGTCGCGCTGGCGCGGCAAGGATCGAGAGCTATCCGGGCAATCGTCCCAAGTGATCCGCCAACGAGGTGACCCCGTCGAACTCAATAACCATTCGAAAGGGCATCTAACAGTGCGTCTCTGTCCCGCTCTCGTCGCCGTTTCAAGAATTCATGCGCCTCGCCGGATTCGATGATCGCAAAGACCTTGAGCTTGGCATCTAGAGCACTCTCGAATTCGGCCTTTCCGACGATGCCATTCATTGAAATTCGAAACACGCCGTTGGCGTCAAACACCGAAACGTTGATCCCCTTTTGCTTGATGGATTGACCACCTGCGGCGCGATTTTTCCATCGCTTGGACGACACAAAGCGTTTGAGCGTGTCGATCGACTTGATGTGAATTGCGAGATGTGCACTTGCGTCCAACGTCCCCGTGAGCTTGTCGCAACAATCGGTTCCAACGGCCATCGATCCCCAAGCGGCGTGTTCAATCGCATAGACATATCGAATGTCCGTCCCGCACAATTCGCAGCTTCCGTTTAGATCGCCAAGATCGTCAACGCCGACACAAGTCCATCCATCGCGAGGCATAATAATCCCGTGCTCTTCCGCATGGCATCCTTTGCACAGAGCCTCGCAATCTACAGGGTCATACTCCCAAGGTAGTCGACCACTCACATAATGCTTGTGATGAACTTGAAGGATGATGCCATCAGCTGACGATCGCGCGCAACGTGCGCAGCGACCATTGTGCAGCTTTATTATGTCCCTTCGGAACTGCAACCAACTCGCATGACGATATTCCTTCACGAATACGCTCCAAGCCAATTTCCCTTGCGGCGGCCAGCCCGTCGCAGCGCTAGCAAGCCATTCTAGACCTATATGGTTGTTCTACGTATGTTCGCAAGCGCGTCCGCTTTAGGAGAACGCTGAATGATCGTCGCATATGTCCATCAAACACGCTGGGGACGATTTGCCATTGTCGCACGACCAAATGGCCGTTGGTTGGCAATGTTCGAAGATGAAGACTTAGGAAGCTACCATTCGCCAATTGCAGCGCATGATGATCTCATTGGCGATCATTGCTTTTCCAATTCAGCGGGCCTCGACACGTCCGAAGTCGGCTTGCCGTATGATCTTGGCGACTAGCACCGCGTTGTAGCACGCTGATAGGCAGACCGAACCGAAAGAGTGGTGAGACGAGATGAAAATCAAGCGCCTTCCGGGGGATGAGGTCACGCTATTGCGCGCAGTGCTAGATCGTCTTGACGGAATGCTTCGGCCTTATGGGTTGGCAGCAGAATACAGCATAGACGTGCAGGATAATTCTTACACCGCGAGTGTCCACGCCGAAGGGTTAGGCTTCGATGAGATGTGGATGCGCCTGCAACGGTACGACGAATTGCGTACGATCCTGGAGGAAGTCGTTTTCGCAACCGACGAACGATCGCGGACGCTGGCCATGCAACGTGCGGGCTGCATGTTGGATTCCCAGTTGCCCCGGGTGGTCAAGTGAATGGCTAAGTCTCCGGAGAACTAGTCCGCGAGATTGACGAAGAGGACAGCGGCCTGGTTGAATCGGCACCATTTGCCGACGCTGTTGTCCGAGTGGTTCCAGCGCCAGTGCGCTGCGAGGAGAGGGGGTGCGAGCTAGTATGGAGGGCTCGAACTGTTCCTGGCACATGATTGAAAATCCAGTCCGTTTGGGGTAATCATGGCCAGAGCGAGGAGACCCTCGATGGACCATGATCGCTACGGACTTGATGGAATGCCGATCTCTTGTCGCGGGGCAGACTGCGATCCCGTGACAGGCATTGCTTTCCCAAAGACCCCAATGGCTGAGAACGGCGGGATTCCGTATCTCAGAGTTATCTTGGTTGTGATGATGACCGCTTTTGTCGGCTTTTTCGCGTGGCAGACCCATTTGCTAGGCTGAACGCCTCAAGTTCTCCTTCGAGCAACGTGCAAGTGGTCGCGTTCAGGATTCTCCGGGAAGCGTTCGAATTGGACAGCATATCCCCCACCAAGCCGTGACCGGACCTGCGAAGCCCAGCGCTCGCCCTGCTCGTCGGATATGTTGTTGCCCCTGAAGTCCAGGGCGCGGTCGTCATAGTGGGCCGATCCGGCCATGTGCTGAGTGCTATCATTGCCCGAGGTCACCACCGGGGTTGGCAGGCCAAGCGAACGGGCCTCTTCAGCCACCGCTCCCATCGCGGGAACAAGGTCCCCATCCATATGCATGAGCCGTGCGCCGGGCTTGACCTTGATGCCGAGGTCGCGCGCAAGGGCAGCGCCATCGACCGGGCCTTCGGGCACCGCGAGCAACGTGCCGCCTTCGAGCGGCAAAGGCACCAGCCCCTCCGTGCGCGGGGCGGATGGAAGCGCAGGCGTTTGCGGCATACCAAGAGCGGCATTGGTCCCCAGCGATCCATTGCCTGCGATCCCGGCGACATCGCCGAGCTCGTCGATCCGGTGAGCGCGCAAGTCGCCCATGAGGTCGTCCATGATATATGTGATGGCCTGGTCGCGGCGCGTGACATCCCGATAGTCTAGCCGCGGATTGGAGAGGTCAGGCAAGTGCCACTCGGGGTGCTCGCGCTGCAGGGCCTCATACCGATCCTGGATCAGGTTCGACATGTCGCTCGAGATCTGGAAGCCGTGGCTTTCGGCGTAGCTCGCCTCTGACATCATCCGGCTGCCGATCTCGCGGTAGCGGGCCGCAGCGGCGCGCCGTTCCTCGGCCTCGCCAATCCGCCAATCGCTGCCATCGGTGCTGGTTCGCGAACGGCTATGGTCGGTGTAGTCCGAGCTCTGGCTGTACGTGCCCGAAGACTCGATATCCCCACTTGACCCGCTGACCACCATGCGGTCGCTCGTCTCGTCTGACTTGTCGGTGCCGCGCGTGGTCTGGTTCGTTGCTGAACGCTCGTTGCCGGCACGAGCATCGTCGCCCACCTCTTTGCGACCGAAAATGGAACCCTGCAGCGTTGCAGAGGCACCACTTCCCGCAATGTCTTTGCCAGGCGTTCCGAGCGTTCCAGAGCCAGTAAGGCTGGCGGATGAGCCAAAGGTGCGGCTCGCAAAATCACCGGACGAGCGTGAATTGCCTTCGCGCAGAATAAGATCGTTGTTGGTGACCTCGCGTGTCGAGCTGCCTTTGGCCTGTTCGACAACGACGTTGCCGCCAACATTGTGAGTGTCCGATGCGCGCGATCCGCTTTCGCGCCTGGCTCCTGTCACGTCGCTGGTCGCGGTGACCGCGCTGCCAAACTGGCCCTTCGAGCTGGTCCAGCTGCTCGAGGTGCCGTTCTCGATCTTGTCGGCCTCGTTGAGATACCATTGGCCCTGGGATCTGAGGTCCGTCGCATAGCCCCGCGTCATGGTGGGCTTGAAGGGCAACTGGGAGATCGCCGCATTGGTATCGATGACCGAATGACCCGAGCCATATTCGTTGAACATGCGCCCGTCCGCCTCGCGGAAACCCGAATGCCCGGCACCGGCCAGGAGGTTCGGCGCCTGATTCCACTGCGACACCTGCCGGTTCTCGGCGTTGAGGTTGCCATAGCTGACATCGCCATAGGCGTAATTGCCGGTGGTTCGCTCGAGCGCGGCGGCGTCCGAGCCCGCCTGAACGGGGGCCAGCATTGAGCCGAGGTTGTTCGCGACCGACATGGTCCCGCGCATGACCATCAGCGCCAGCATCGGCACCGACATCATCAGGAACCCCGCCATCGTGGCGACGTCCTGGTTGACGGCATCGATGCCCGCCCAGTTGGCGAGGTTCACGCTGCCCCCCGAGACCGCTGCAGTCTGGGAGGCCAGGCGGTCCATGATGAACGAATGGATGAGGACGTAGATCGGGCCCCAGGCCGAGAGGTAGAAGAAGCCCGAGAAGTAGCCCTTCAGGGTGGCGATGCCAGTGCGGGGGAACAGCAGCAGCGGGAAGACGATCGGGAACAGCGCGTAAAAGACTACGGTCAGGACCACGCCGAGCACCGGGACCCAGATCAGGCCCTGCTCCGCTGCAGTCGTCATCGCGTTGCGGGTCTGGGTATCGGCCCGCTGGAGCGCGAAGGAATCGGCGTCGGCATTGCCAAAATCGAGTTGGGCGGCCTCGAAGGCGTCGACCATGCTCTTCTGCTTGAAGAACTGGTTGCGGGTCATCGCCGTCCCGGTCAGCAGCTGCGAGACCATCGGCACATCGGCGGCAAGCTTGGCGCCTGCCGCTGCCTCAGTGAGCTTGGGGTACATCGAATGGGCAAACGGCAGTGCGTAGGCGTTGATCTGGTTGTCCCACTGGTTGTTGATCAGCGTCCAGGCCTGGGCGCAGGTCTTGCCTTCGATGTCGACCGTGCCCGCGCCAGTGTCGGTGAGGTACTTCATGCCGCGGTTGGTCGCGGCATTGACCCCAAGCTCGGCCCAGAGGTCGGGCGCTTCGCTCAGCAGCTTGAGGCTCTTGGTGCCGAGCAAAATGTCGTAATAGGCGCACTGCTTGAGGTAGCCGTCGAGATTGGCCTTGAAGACGGGATCGCGCACTTCGAAGCCGCGCAACTTGTCCCACATCCGCGCGCCGTAGACGAACCCGCCGTTGGAATAATTGAGCGCGGCGGGCATGACGAAGACCGTCTCGGCTGTGCGGGTCAGGTAGTCGCTGACCTGGCTGGTGAACGAGGCCATGGCAGCAAGTCCGATCGGCACGTTGGCCACCGTCGCTGGGGCGAGCCCGGGATTGACGCGGTCGGTGACCTTTACCGTCACGGTCGGGACCATCAGCACGGTGTAGATCAGCGTCGACTGGATGAACCAGCGGAACCACGCGCGCCAGTCGAGATCCATCGCGGTGATGAGGAGCGCGTAGATCAGCCCCATTACCATGCACACCCGGATCAGCGACTTGAACCCGCCCGAGCCGGTCCAGGCAGCGATCGCGTTGAAGGTGTTGACGAGGTAGTCGCCGCCCCCAACCGTGAAGACCTCGAGCATGTCTGCCGCCCCTTACTGGACCTGGCTGCCGAGCGTGCGCGAGAAGCGCAGCGCGGCCGACATCTGGGGCGAGAGCTGCGTGCGCAGGGTCTTTTCGAGCATTTGTGTGCGCTGAATGAGCGCAAACGTCTGGTCGAAGCGCTGCGAGGTGCGCGCCGCGATCCCGAGGAAGTTGCGCCGGGTCTCGTAAAGCCCCTCGCGCCATTCACGTAAGCTATCCGCGTCTGCTCCGTTGAAGTCCGAGCGCGCGTTCACCGCCATGTCGATGAAGCGCATGGTCATGGTGGTGACGAGGTCGACCGCGACGATTTCGGAAAGATCGTTGATCTCCTGGGCCGAGATGCCGAACTCGGCTGCCGCGCTGACCGTGATGATCTTGTAGACCGGCACGCTCGCCATGCCGAGGAGCTGGATCTCGGCCGGGGTCAACGAGGCGCCAGGATCGCGCACCTTCAGGGCCATGCTCTCGATCAGCGTGCGCACCCGCGCCTTGATCGCCGCATTGGGTCCGATCACCATGTCGATCTCGCTCGGCGCCATGCACTTGGTCGCATCGCCGCCGCAGCTCCAATATTTGTGCGGGGTGGACGAGGTGCCGTCGAGCATGGCGCTGATCAGCGCCGGGTCGGCCGGACCGATGAACTGCACCCTGGGTTTGCCGCCGTTGCCCGCCGGATCGTAGATCACGGTCCCGACCAGCGTCATCAGGAACTCGCGGAACTGGGTATCGAACCCGCCGTATTTCTTGCCGAGCGCCTCCCAGGTGTAATTGTTGGGCATCCCGGCCTGCTCTTTCATGTCCGGGTCGGAATTGGCGCTCTTCAAGGCCTCGCGCTGGCCGCCGTTGTTGCACTGCTGTCGCGCGCGGGCCCAATCGGAGACCGCGCCCTGGCTGTTGGCAATCGCCTCGCAAATGACCGAGCTTGCCGTATCGCTCTTGGGCCACAGGCCGCCGACCAGCGCCTGCGCAGTCTCGCAGGACGAGATGTTCATCTGGTTCATCTGCTGAACCTTCTGCGCCAGCTCATCCATGACCTTGCCGATTTCCGGCGAGATCGTGTCGATCGCGAGCTTGAAGGCAAAGCCGAGCGCGTTGTTCGCGGTCGCTTTCAGCATGGCGACAAGTTCGGCGGTGTTGATGAACGAGAACGACCCGGCAAAGAGGTCGATGCCGCCGCACCCGGCGCGCGCATGGGGCAACTGGAGGTTGAAGGGCTGGATGTTCTTCTGGGGGAAGCGCGACCAGACCGAGCCCATCGAATAGTAGCCCGCCGACTGGCCCTGGTAGGCGCTGGGTCCGGTGACGTTGGCCTGAACCCCCATGTCGGACATGAAGCTTTGCATCTCGCCTTCGACCCCGGCCAAGGCGGGCGTGGGCGAAGCGAGCAGGACGGCAGCGCCGAGGACTGTACCAAGGGCGCGGCGCGAGACCTGGTGGAAGCGGCGGGCGAAGAGACGGGCGCGCATCAGTAGTCGCTCCCCACCTTGACCTGTGTCAGCTGGAACACGCGGTCCATGATCTCGTCCTGGCTCAAAATCCCGTAGCCGATCGGCATCGGCTGCTTGGTGACGGAATCGAACAGGACCAGCGCGGGCACCTGGCGGTCGGTGCCGAGCCCGAGTTTTTCGTACTGGCCGCTGTCGACCATGTAGCCAGGGAAGGTCGCCGAAGGCCCGCCATCGGTCGAGACCGCGAGGACCGCGAGGCCGTACTTGTCCGAGACGGCTTTGAGGATCGGCGAGAAGATGTCGCAGGCACCGCAGCTCGAGGCGAAGAAGTAGAACACCCCGTAGCGCTGCGAGAGATTGGCCATGACCCGGTCTCGGTCGGTCTTGCGCTCGTCGATCCAGGCGCGCTTGCCAAGCGTCGAGACTGGGCGCTGCAGCGTGTAATCGAGCCCCGGGTCCTGCCACAGCGCGCGCTGCCAGACGTCGGCGAACATCGATGAGCGGTCGAGCTGTTCGCGCTGGAAGCGGACATAGGCGGTGACGTTCTCCGGGCTTGGCTCGAGGATCGCGCGCGCCTTCAGTTCCTCGAGCTGGGTCCCGATCGCGGCCAGGCGCGCGCGCGCTGGTGGCTGCGCAGCAGCAGCTTTGCGCGGCTCCTCCTTGGGCTTCTCGCAGTAGAACCAGGTGCCGAGCTTCCTCTCCTTGCAGTAAAGCGCGTCTTCTGACTGACGCACCTCGACCCCGTCGCCCTCGGCGGCGCGCAGCGGCGCGGTTCCGGTAAGCATGAGGCTGGAGGCGGCAAGCAGGGCGATGCATTGGCGGTGGTTCATGATCCGCTCCTCTCGAATTCCTTGACCAGTGACATGAAGACGGCGACGTCGAGCAGCCGGCGCCCGCCATCGAGCAGGCGCACCAGTGCGCAGTAGAAGCCGGAAAGTGCTTCGCTCCCGGCTTCGGCGATGGTGTAGATTCCTTCCTCGAGACGCGCCCATCCGCGCCGCACGACGGCCTCCAATTGCGTGCGCAGGCTGCGCGCGCGGACCGGATGATCGAACCAGGTAGAGATCTCTGCGGCGATCCCGCGTGCGGTCAGCGGACCTTTGCGAGCGAGCGCCATGCCGACGCAGAACTCGAGCACGGTAAGATCGGGCGCGGCGTCGTAGGCGCCGAACGCGACGACGCGCGCACTGCCTTCAGGCACGGCATTCCTGTCGGGGTCAGGGCTTGTGCGCGGCATAGTAGGCCTCGATCTTTGCCTGGATTTCGATGAGCGCGGCGGCCTCGTCGGGGAGCTTCGCCGCATCGACGAACTCTGAGTAGATTTCCGTGAAATCCATCACCGAGAGGTCGAGTTGCTGGAACTCGAAGATGGTGAAACCGTCGCAGACGGGCTTCTTGGGCGTGCCCCAGGTCTTGCCGATCTGGGGCCGTCCCTGCTCCTGGAGAATCCGGCTGATCTTCGACTGGAAGCAGCAATAGACGTCGCGCTTGGACAGACAGATACCAAGGAAGCTCGAAGAGCAGTAAGTCCCGATCTTGTGGCACAGCCCGGCATCGTCCTTCTGGTCGAGCAGAACCTCGGAGGGACTGCACAGCAGCGGAACGAGCAGCGGGACCCCTTTGCCAGAGCAGCAGTTGGCAAGGCCGAACACCTTGTGCGCGCAGCTCTCGGGGGTGCCCTTGAACAGGGTCAGCGTGCTTTCGTCGAACTCGGAATTGGCCTGTCCGAGCGCGTTGAGCGCGACGACCGCGTCCTTGAACTCGTCGGAAGCTTCGCGAACGATCGGCTCGCAGTCGCCGTTGACGCAGTAGACATCGTCCCCGCAGATGTACTGGGCGGGCTGCGCCGTCGATCCTGGGATCGGGCACTTGTAGACGCGCTCGGCGACCTTGCACGAGCCATCGCCGCTCGGCGGATCATCGAGGCAGGTCTCGTGGTCGAACGTGCAGCCGGGCGTGGCATCGAGCTTGCCGCAGTCGTTGCCGCCGCCAACCACGGTCTGGCACTGGTAGGTCTTTGCCGTCTCCCAGCAGGCCCGTGTGACCGGAACGCCATCGATCAGGCGGGTTTCGTTGGGGGCTGTGCAGGTTTCGGACGCGAGGGTGCAGGTGCCGAGATCGACCGAGCAGGCATTGTCGGTCCAGACCTGCGTAAACCACTTTGACACCGAGCTCTCCGGCACCCTGCCGGCGACATTGGCGCTGCACGAATAGACCTCCTCGGGCGCGGCAGGTTCGAGGCAGTAGAGGTAGCCCCCACCCCCGAACGGATCGCCGATGAAGTCCCAGGTCTTGCACAGCTGGCGGTCGGCAAGACCAGCAGCGGCGGCAGTGGTGCGCGTGCAGGTAGCCTCCGAAGCGATGGCCCCGCACTGCTGGAGGCCGCTCACATACTGCACCGGAAAGCCGGTGACTGGATCGAAAGTCAGCGCATCGGTGATCCCTTCGCTGTTGCAGCGATAGACGTTGCTGACGACCTGGAAGGCGTCAGGCGGCGGCGGTTTGGCCACGGTGCCCATGAGGTAGACGTTGGGATCGCTGACGCCTGCGTCGCAGTCGTAGTAGTCGACCGTGAGGTTATAGTCAGGAACCGGGAAGGTCCCGGTCTTGCGGCACAAGGCATTGCCTTCAAGCGCCGCGCAGCCCGGGAGGCCCGGGGCCGTGACGCAAAGGTACTGGTAGAGCGTCTCGTTCCACGCCGCGACGGTAAGGCTGCGGGTGCAGGTCTTGGGCTGCTCAACTACACTCGAACCCACATTGCAGGTCCACTCGGCAGTGTTGCTCGTCCCCGGGCTCGGCGGCAGCGGTACGCAGTTACCGCTCGAACCGTCTGCGCTCATGCCCTGTAGATAGGCATTCGGATCGTCGGTTACCGTGTTGGCCCGGGAAAGGTCTGCACGGGTGACATCGACGGTCGGCCGCTGGCCCGCATTGGCGGTGCGGTAGGCATCGCTGTTCACGCCGGCTGCCGCCCCATCAGCGTACATGTTGCCGGGATTATCGTAATACTGGGTGAGCCCGGGATACTCCGCCTGATAGCCCGGTATCTGCCCGGCGGCGCCCGGGGCATCGGTGATCCCCTGGTAAGCGCCGCGAACGCTCGAACCGGTGGAGCGCGCCTCGGCCTTGGCCTCGTCCACGCTCATGGTGGCAGGCGCGGAAGGGGGCGGCGGGGCTGGTGCGGGTACGCCGGGATCGATCGCGGGCGGCAGTGGCGGCTGCGGCTCGACGAGATCGTCGGGCGGGGGGATGTAGACCTGGGCTTGTGCGCCAGTCGCAGCAAGCAGCACCATCCCGGCAAGCCCAAGTCCTGCATGGCGCGGCGGGCGCATCTCAATGGCCCTTGTTGAGCTGGGCGAGCGCGATGCGCGCGACACCGGCACCAGGTCCGCGGCCACCGGCAAAACTCTCGAGCGCAAACTCAACCGTGACATTGCCGGTGAGCCGGTCGTGGTCGGGAGTGGCGCTGGTACAGTCTAGCCCATCGCAGAGCTCGTATTCGCGGCCTGCGGCGACGAAGGTCGGGGCAGCTTCGACTTTGAACGCGCGGAACAGGCGCGGGTCGATCGCGAGATGGGCTTCCTGTCCCTCGTCGGTCACCACCCGCTTCAGCCCCTCGGCGAAAGCCTTGGTGCTCCCGCCCGGAAAGCCGCGGAACACCACCACGCCGCCGGCCTTGGTCGTGTCGGCGATCAGCCGGGTGAGCGAGGCCCCAGGCATCGACAGGCTGGCAAAGACCATGAACATCGGCCCCTCGCCCATCGGCGCGCGGGTGTTGGCAGCGGCCCCCGCGAGCAGTTCGTCGAAGTCGACAGCGCCGTCCGGGCCCTTGGGGAGGCTCGCGGGATCGATCGCGGCGACGGAGGCAAGACCTTGTTCGCGCAAGGTCTCGGCTTCGGCGCGGTGCGCCTCGCCCTTGCCGGCCACCGCATCGACGAGGGTCTGGGCATCGGCCGTCACCTCGGTGGCCCGGTCCTTGATGGCCTTGAGATCGATGCCGTCTAGCGTTTGCGCGAGCGCTGCCGAGACAGCCGTAAGCGCGAGGAAGCCCGCGATTGGAGCCATCCGTGCCTTTGACAGGGTGCGCGCGAAGGTCATGGGCGTCCTCACAGTAGAGTCAGACGTGGGCGCTGTTGGGTGTCTCCACCGCCAGTTTCCCACGCCTGCTCTCCGAACCGGACGTGCACCTTTCGTTGTGCATCCGGCTCTCCAGAAGCCCAGGCGAACTCGGGTTTCTTCATCCATTTGAGATCGAACCTCCGAACAGGCACGTAGCTCATCAAGAACTGCTCCGTGCCGCCTTCGGCCCAGACCGAGTTGCCCGGGTGGGCTTTGCTCGGCCTGCGCCACGATGCGATTTTCCTACCGGGGACACGTGGGTGTTTGGCCCGCAGCCACAGCCAGAGGCGGTGGCGCACATGCCAGTCGAGGCTGGTAAAGATGCGCTTGGACCCCACGCAGTAGCGGTAATACGCGGACCATCCCCGAAGGTATGGATTGAGGTCCTGAAGCATGGCCGCAAGCGAGCGCCGAAGCGTTTGCCGGCGAGCCATCTGATTGATCCGTATGCGGAAGCCGTTGATCGGCTCACGCGGTATTTCGATGCGGGCATGGAGCCCGAACCGCTTGTCCCACTTGAGCCGCACGCGGCATCCCAAGAACCGACAGCCCTTGGTCAGCGCAGTGATGCGCGTCTTTTCGGGCGAGAGCGTCAGACCCATTGTCTCGTGCAGGTAGGTCGCCAGCGCCTGCTTTTCGGCAAGAGCGTCAGCTTCCGTTCCCGACACGAAGATCAGGAAGTCATCAGCATAGCGGACAGGGTAGAAGACCGTTCGACCGGCCCGCCTATCCTTGTCCCGCCGTATCGCAGCAAGCTTGATCCCATCGGATTTCAGCCCCGGGCTTTCGGGACGGCGCACCCAGTCCCGATACCGTTCCTCGATCACGCTAAGCGCGATGTTGGCCAGCAGCGGTGAGAGCACTCCGCCTTGCGGCGTGCCGGTGTCGGTGGGGCTGTACGAGACATGCTCCAAGACCCCGGCCTTGAGGAACTGCACGACCAACCGGGTCACCTTGGGGTCCGCGACGCCATGGCGTACGCGTTCCATCAGGGGGTGATGGCCGATATTGTCGAAGCAGGCCTCGATGTCGCCTTCGATTACCCATTGGTACGGCGCATTGTGTCGGTAGCCATCTGCCGCAGGTTTGCCCCTCGACTGGATGGTCACACGGATATGTTCGAGGCAGGCCTGACTGCCGCGTCCGGGCCGGAACCCATACGAGACAGGCCAGAATCGAGCCTCGAAGATCGGCTCCAGAACTTGTTTGACCGCGCACTGCACCACGCGATCCTTGACCGTAGGGATACCGAGGGGTCGGAACTTCCCCGGCTTGCCCGGCTTTGGGATCCACTTCCTTCGTGCAGGAGACGGGCGATACTCGCCCGCCCGAAGCTCCTTGCGGAGCTCAAGAAGGAATCTGTCGATGCCAATTCCGGCAGCAATTTTCTCTACGGTCGCCCCGTCGATCCCCGGAGTGCGCTTGCCGCGATTACCGGCAATCGTCCTCCAGGCCACATACAAGTTGCGGGGATCGGTCACCCAATTCCACAAGTCGCAGTATGGTTCTTCGGGGTTTTCCCGACTCCACTGGTAGAGCTTTCGCTGAACGCTGAGGAGCCAAGCCTGTGGGGCTTGATTACCAGAGTCCACTGGTAGTTCCTCCGTCATGACAGCCCACCGACTTCCTGCCCGCCTTCGCCATGTGGACGGCTTTCCCGTCCTCGGACTACTACGCAGGCTCCGCCCCACCACCGCCCATCCCCGGTCTCCGCGGATAGCCTGCTCCGAAGCAGGCGGACGATGATGGTTCCCGTGTTCCGGCGATCAACCTTGGACCCGTAGGTGCGACGCTTAACCCCTTGCGGCTCGGGCATGCGGACAAGAAAGGACGACCCACACACGAATGCTTTGCAAGCATTCACCAGAAGGCAGCACAACAGACCAACCGGTTCACACCGCGATCTCCCCACCCCGTCAGGTGATCGGGAGTTCAACTGTAAATAAAGAGGCTTCAGACACGTCATTCGTTGAATACTCACCATAGGCCCTGTGGTAGCCCGACCTGCGGCTGACGGGCCGCATCCGGTACATTTGAGGTCCCCTGCTCTGAGGCTGACCGCCGGAACGCGGCAAACCTTGGAGACCCCCTTCCGACCCGACTCCTTCCGCCGGGTGGGGTGGCATCACAGCCACCGGTCAATCGTCAGCAAGACGATCGAAAGGATATGATGCTGAATTACATACATATTTCCTTTCTGCGCCGTCACGGCGCTCGCATGCAGCAGTTGCGCTTGCGCCAGACGAGGTAGCCAAAGTCCTCGCCCTTGACGGGGTAGCCCTTGCCGGTCTGGGGGATGATGGTGGTCGCGCCGATCGGCGCGCAAGCGTAGCGGCCCTTCACCGTCGAGATCGGGTTGGTCATCTGCAGCCGGTACTGCTGCTTGCGCATCACCGGCATCAGGTACTTGTGGCACAGCGCCTTCGATCCCATCGTCCCCCAGGCGAGCGCCTCGCGGTGCATCTTGTAGAGCATGCGTTCGG
>CAZGWR010000032.1:0-20375 GCA_964529505.1 uncultured Novosphingobium sp.
GCAAACTACCTCCGAAACAGCGGATACGCCTCAATCTAATCAGGACAAACTCTAGAGCGGCTGGCCCGCCCGCCCGGCCAGTTCGGTGATGAATTGCCACGCGACGCGGCCCGATCGCGCGCCGCGCCGCTTGGCCCATCCCAGAGCATCGGCCTCGGTCCAGGAGAGGCCATGATGCGCTGCATATCCTGCCACGATCGCCAGATAATCGTCCTGCGAACAATTGTGAAATCCGAGCGAGAGGCCGAACCGGTCGGCCAGCGCCAGCCGATCATCGATGACATCGCGCGGATTGATCGGGTCATCCTGTTCGGAAAGATGCCGTTCGACAATGGCGCGGCGGTTCGAGGTCACCGCAAGGCGCACATTGGCGGGTCGCGCCTCGACCCCGCCCTCGAGCCACGAGCGCAGGCGGCGCGGCTGGTCGGACGATTCGCCGTCAAAGCCCAGATCATCGAGGAACACGAGAAACTGGCGCTCGATGCCGCGCAAGTCGTGCAGCAACGCGCTCAGCCCCGCATCGGGCATGGCCTGCACCAGCGCGATGCGCGCGGGATGGGCGTGCTGCGCATGCTTGACCGCAGCGCGCAGCAACGCCGACTTGCCCATGCCGCGCGCGCCCCACAGCAGCATGTCATGCGCCGCCGCGCCGCTTGCCAGCCGCGTCACATTGTCGACCACAGCGGCCTTCTGCGCATCGATCCCGCGCATCAGCTCGAGGCCCGGTGCTTCGAGCGCGGCAATCCCGCGCGCCCGGTTCCCTTCCCAGACATACGCGGGGTGCGCGTGCCAGTCGGTCAGGCCCGGGGAGCCGGGCAGGCCGCGCTCCAGCGCCGCTGCTATCCGTTCGAGAAAGTTCTCGGCGCGGGTCATCCCGCCAATGCTTCGGACGAAAGCTCGTACAGCAGCGCCGCGCCTGCCATCGCCGCTGCGCCCAGCCCGCGCGCTTCGGGTACGATCGTGCGGTTGAAAAACATCGTCACCGCGCGCTTCTCGTGTGAACCCGATGCCCGCGCCTGCCGCGCCAGCTGCCACCCCGCCACCGCCACTGCGCACATCGTCGTGAACGGCACGCTGCCCGCCAACTTGTCGTCGAGCGTGGCATCGCCGCTGGCCATCCATGCTGCCACAGCGGCGGCATCGCGCGCCAGCGCGGTCACTTCAGGCACATCGTCCATTTCGGCAATGATGTCTGCGAGCAAGGCCTGCACCACGCCGCCGTTTTCATAGCCGAGCTTGCGCGTCACCAGATCGGCGGCCTGAATGCCGTTGGTCCCTTCATAGATCGGCGCAATGCGCGCATCGCGGTAATGCTGCGCCGCGCCGGTTTCCTCGACAAAGCCCATGCCGCCATGGACCTGAATGCCGAGGCTGGCGACTTCGCAGCCGGCATCGGTGGCCCAGGCCTTGAGCATCGGCACCAGCACTTCTGCGCGCATCTGCGCCGCCTTGTCGCCCAGCAAGCCGCGATCGACCTGTCCGGCAGTGTAGTAAAGCAGCGCGCGCGATCCCTCGGTCAGCGCGCGCATCTTCAGGATCATCCGGCGCACGTCGGGGTGCTCGATGATCGCGACCGGCGCGCGGTCGTTGCTGCTCGCGCGCGCCGACTGGATGCGCCCCTGCGCATAGGCGCGTGCGGCCTGCAAAGCGCGCTCCGCCACTTGCACGCCCTGGCTGCCGACATTGATCCGCGCCGAGTTCATCATCGTGAACATGGCCTTGAGGCCCTCGTTCTCGTGCCCGACAAGCTCGCCGATGCAATTGCCCTCATCGCCGAATGTCATCACGCAGGTTGGCGAAACATTGATGCCCAGTTTGTGCTCGATCGACGCGCAACGCAGGTCGTTGCGCGCGCCGGGCTTACCATCGGCGCCGACCAGATACTTCGGCACGATGAACAGCGATATTCCCCGCGACCCAGCCGGGGCGCCGGGCGTGCGCGCGAGCACGAGATGGACCACGTTGCGCGCCAGCTCGTGTTCGCCCCAGGTGATATAGATCTTGGTGCCGGTGATGCGATAATGCCCGGCATGCGGTCCCTCGGTAATCGGCGTGGCGGTGGTGCGCAGCGCGCCGACATCGGACCCCGCCTGCGGTTCGGTCAGGTTCATCGTGCCCGACCATGCGCCCGAGATCAGGTTGGGCAGAAACCGCGCCTTTTGCGCTTCGCTGCCATGATGATCGAGCGCCTCGATCGCGCCGACGGTCAGGATCGGCAGCAGGGTGAAGCCCATGTTGGCCGAGCCCAGCGTCTCGAGCACGCACGTGGCCAAGGTGAACGGCAGGCCCTGGCCGCCAAAGTCCGCCGGGCCGGCAATCGATCCCCAGCCCTGCTCGACGAAGGCCTGATAGGCTGCAGCATAGCCTTCGGGCACGCTGACGGTGCCGCCCGCCCACCTTGCGCCCTGCGTGTCGCCGATCCGGTTGAGCGGGGCCCATTCGCCCGCCGCGAACGCCCCGATGCCCTCGGCAATCGCCTCGACCAGATCGGGAGTCGCCGCGCTGTAGCGCTCGTGGCTGGCCAGTTCGTCGATCCCGGCAGAAACCCGCATGGCCAGAATCTGGTCCGCAGTCGGTGCGATGAAGTCCATTTCGTGTTTTCCTTGGCAGCTTTGCACAAGGCCTATAGCGACAAGTCATGACCGCGATAAAGCCCCCCGTGGTGCTGCCCGCAGACGCAGCCGGGATTGCCGCAGCGGTGCGCGTGATTGTCGCCGGGGGAATTGTCGCGGTGCCTACCGAGACGGTCTACGGGCTGGCCGCAAGGGCCGATAGCGAATCGGCTGTGGCGGCGATTTACCGCGCCAAGGGGCGGCCCGATTTCAATCCGTTGATCGTGCATGTGGCGGATGTGGCAGCCGCGGAGCTGCTCGCGGTATTGGATGACCGCGCGTTGAGGCTCGCGCAGGCTTTCTGGCCGGGACCGCTGACGCTGGTCTTGCCGCGCCGCGCAGACGCGCCGCTCGCCCCGGCGGTCAGCGCAGGACTCCCAACCATCGCGCTGCGCTGTCCGGCCCATCCGGCCATGCGGGCGCTGCTGCGCGGCTGCGGGCTGCCGCTCGCCGCGCCTTCGGCCAATCGCAGCGGGGCGGTCAGCCCGACCAGCGCGGCGCATGTCGCGGCCTCGCTCGGTGAACGGGTGCCCCTCATTCTGGATGGCGGATCAAGCGCCGACGGCATCGAATCGACGATTGTCGCGCTGCGCCCGGAAGGGGAATGGGCGCTGCTGCGGCCCGGCCCGATAGACCGGGCCCGGATCGCCGCGCTTCTTGGCTGCGATCCCGCGCCCGCCGCACCGCCGGGTGCGCGCGTCGAGGCACCGGGCCAGCTGCTGAGCCACTATGCGCCGGGCAAGCCCATGCGCCTCGGTGCCGCCGCCGCCGCTCCTGACGAATTCATGATCGGCTTTGGCGATGTGGGCGGAGAGATATCGTTGTCGCCCAGCGGCGATCTCGGCGAAGCGGCCGCGCGGCTCTATGCCTGCCTGCACGCGGCGGCCGCCGCCTCGCGGCCGCGCATCGCGGTGGCGGCTGTACCGGAGCAGGGCATCGGTGCGGCGATCAACGACCGGCTGCGCCGCGCGGCGGCATGACATCGGCGGACGCCGCAACAAGAAGGCCGCCGGTATGGTCCCGGCGGCCTCCTGAAGCCCGTCGCGCACGGCGCGCTCAGGCGCTCTCGTAGTACTTCGGCGCGTATTCGTTAAGAATCGCGAGGATCTTCTTGAGCGCGGCGGGCTCATCGGTCTTTTCCATTGCCGCCAGCTCGCGCGCGAGCCGCGAAGAGGCTGCCTCGAAAATCTGGCGCTCGGAATAGCTCTGCTCGGGCTGGTCATCGGCGCGAAACAGATCGCGAGTCACCTCGGCGATCGAAACCAGGTCGCCCGAGTTGATTTTCGCCTCGTACTCCTGCGCGCGGCGCGACCACATCGTGCGCTTGACCTTGGGCTTGCCCTTGAGCGTTTCAAGCGCCTCGCGCAGCGTCTTGTCGGACGACAGCTTGCGCATGCCGATCGCTTCGACTTTGTTGACCGGGACGCGCAAGGTCATGCGCTCCTTTTCGAAGCGAAGCACATAAAGCTGCAGCTTCATCCCGGCAATTTCTTCGTTCTGTAATTCAACAACGCGGCCTACGCCGTGCTTTGGGTAAACGACATAGTCCCCAACATCGAAGGCAAGTGCCTTAGTTGCCATTGCATATCCTTTCGGAGCAGGCAGAAACAAAAAACGACACGAGGCGGGATGCCTCCGGGTAAAGCTCCAAGCCCTTTGGGGAAAAGGTCTGATCAGACGACCGTTCATGCGCGGTCTGCGAGCCCTGCGATCCGATTGTCGCTTGTCCTGCCTTCTCGTGTTGCTAAACGCCCGGCTCAACCATCGACCGAGCGTGAGAGACCGTATATAGCAACTCTGTCATAAAATTGCCAGAGGCCGATTGCAGAACGGGTGGCGCAAAATCGTGTTTGGTCACTCGGTCACGGCATAGGGAATCTTGGAGGCTTCGACTTCGAGCGCCAGTGCCAGATTCTTGGCGTAATTCGAACCTGCCGGTGAATTGTGTGAAATGAAGTCAAGAGCGCCTTCGAGCGCGGATTTGAGGCAATCGATTACATGGGTCTGGTTAGCGACTATGCGCTCCAGCGCAATGATCTTGTTTTCAAGGCTGCCTACGCGGCCAAACGTCAGAATTGCGCCGATCAACAGGCCGCATGATCCGAATGTCATCGCGGCCACCAGCAACAGGATCAAGGCTAACGGGGTAGTGAGCGTCATTCCTTCCATAAGATTATGCATCGCCGACCGCCTGTCACCAGTTTATTTTTTTGGATTAACAATAATAATATAAATCAATCCTAAACTGCGTCAAGTGGGGGCACCTAAACCGCTCAATCGCCCTCGCCGGGTTCGGGCGAAAAATATTTCTCGAATTTGCCCGGTTCGCCCTTGTAATCGTCGGCATCGGCGGGGGCCTCTTTCTTGGTCGCGATGTTGGGCCATTCGGCAGAATACCTGGTGTTCAGCTCCAGCCACTGCTCCAGCCCGCTTTCGGTATCGGGCAGAATCGCCTCGGCCGGGCATTCGGGCTCGCACACCCCGCAATCGATGCATTCGCTGGGATTGATCACCAGCATGTTCTCACCTTCATAGAAACAGTCGACGGGGCAAACCTCGACACAGTCCATGAACTTGCAGCGAATGCAGGCCTCGGTGACAACATAAGTCATAGCGGTGGCGATCCTCCAGAATCCAATTGCAAGCGTGCTAGAGGCGAGTTGGTCGCCGCGTCAAGCACCCGATAGCAATCGCGTGCTTCAATTGCCGGGCCGCGCCGGATGGGCAAGGCGACCAGTTCGATCACGCTGACCCCGCCGCGCATGGGCAGGACCACGACGTCGCCGGCGCGCACCAGCGCGCTGGGCCGCTCGATTCGCCGCCCGTTCAGCCGGATATGGCCTTCCGCCACCCAGCTTTGCGCAGACGTGCGGCTGGCGGCGAGGCGCAAGTACCACAGGAGCTTGTCGATCCGCATCAGGGGTTGATCTTCATGAGGCCATGAATTCGGCCAGTGCCGCAAAGGCGTTGCCGGGGCGCGGCACCGGGCGCATGGCGGCGCGCGGCTCCGGCGGGCGCGGCGCGCGCCAGTCCCACAGCTGCGGCGCAGGCGGGCCGCTGGCCCCTTCGGGCAGGGCCCGCACCGCATGCGCCCGAAACCCGGCAGTCCGCAGCAGCGCCGCAAATGCCGCTGCCGACAGCCCCATCGAGCGCGCGAGCGCGGGATCGATGGCAAAGCGGCGGCCCGTTGCCGCAATGCGCGCGCGGTGCGCCGCCTGCACCAGCTTGTCGGCCAGATCGACGCGGATCAGCTGCGCGGCGGCGCGGCGATATCCCGGCATCGCTGCCTGATCGGTGAGCACCGCGGGCATGCGCGGCGGAGGCGCAGCGTGCCGTCCGCCGCGCAGCGCCGCAAACTGGCTCCACAGCTGCATCGCCGCCGGGCGCAAGGCCAAGGGCACATAGACGTCGAGTCCGCCGATCCGCACGCCGAGTTTGCGCAATGTTTCGCGCTGGCGCACATCGAGCGTGTCGAGCCCGGCCGTCTCGCGCGGTACCGCCCCCCCGGCCTCGACAATCCGCAAAAGCACCGCGCGCAGCGCAGGCCCGGCATCGGGCGCCGCCATCGCATCGGCAATGCGGCGCAGCGGGCGCAAGATCAGCGCGGCCTGCGTCTCCAGCCAGGTCTCGAGCGCCGCGATCAGGTTCGCCCGCGCGTTGGCCGGCATGCGGGCCAGCGCCGGGACCAGCTTGAGGCGCGGCGCAAGCAGCGCCTTGCCGGCCTCCAGCCGGGCCAGCGCATGCCCGTTCCACACGATAGCCTGCGCCTCCAGCGTCAATCCATCCGCAACCAGCGCGGCCTCGCACACGTCGGCAATGCGCTGGGCCATCAGCGCAGGGAGGTGTTTCTCGGCGGCCGCCAGCAACAGCTTGCGGTCCTCGGCGCGGGCCAGCGGATCGACGACAAAGCGAAAACCATCAAGATGGCCGATCGGTTCGTCATCGACCAGCACCGCGCCCGCATCGCTGATCCGCACCGGCAGCATGCCGGAATCCGCCCCCGCCTTGCGCATCAGCACCGTGGTGCGGCGGTTGACGAAGCGCTCGGTCAGCCGCGCGTGCAGCGCGTCGGAAAGCCGCGCTTCGACCGCGCGCGCGCGCGCCGCCATCTCGTCGCGGGCGAGCACCCAGTCGGGCCGCTGCGTGATATAAGACCAGCTGCGCACCGATGCGATCCGGCCCTGCAGGGTGTCGATATCGCCCGCGGGATTGTCGAGCTGCGCGATCGCCTGCGCAACATAATCCGCGCCGAGGTAGCCATGGCGCAGATCCTGCCACAGCCGGCCGACGAAGCGCGCATGGGTATCGGGGCCCTGCTGCCGGAAATCGGGCAGCGAGCAGGTCTGCCAGAACCGCTTCACCGCGCCGTGCCCGCGCACGCTTGCCGCTGTCTCGGCGTCTTCGGCCAGCCGGGTGAGCACCGCCAGATCGATCGACGTCGGCGGTTTGGCCAGTTCGAGGCGCGGCGGCGGGGTTTCCAGATCGTCGATCAGCGCTGCCAGACTGTCGAACCGCAGATCGACTTCGCGCCAATAGAGCCGCGTTAGCGGCGCGAAGCGGTGCTCCTCGACCGCATAGACCTCCTCGTCGGTAAACTCCGGCCCTTGCGCGCCCATGCCTGCCAAGGTCCCGAACGTGCCATCCCTGTGATGCCGCCCGGCGCGGCCCGCGATCTGCGCCATTTCCGCCGTGGTCAGGCGGCGCTGGCGCTGGCCGTCGTACTTCGACAATCCGGCAAACGCGACATGCGTGACATCGAGATTGAGGCCCATCCCGATCGCATCGGTCGCGACCAGATAATCCACTTCGCCCGATTGATACATCGCCACCTGGGCGTTGCGCGTCTGCGGGCTCAATGCGCCCATCACCACCGCCGCGCCGCCGCGAAAGCGCCGCAGCATTTCGGCTATCGCATAGACCTGCTCGGCGGAGAAGGCGACGATCACGCTGCGCGGCGGGATGCGGCTCAGCTTGCGCGCGCCGGCATGGCTCAGCGTCGAAAAGCGCGGGCGGGTGACGATTTCGGCCTCGGGCACCAGCGCGCGCACCATCGGCTCGAGCGTGGCCGATCCCAGCAGCATCGTCTCCTCGCGCCCGCGGGTGTTGAGCAGGCGGTCGGTGAACACGTGGCCCCGTTCGGGGGTGGCCGAAAGCTGCGCCTCGTCGAGCGCGACAAACGCGAGATCGGGCCGCGAAGGCATCGCCTCGACCGTGCACAGCAGCCAGCGCGCACCTTTGGGTTCGATCCGCTCCTCGCCGGTGATCAGCGCGACATGGGCCGCGCCCTTGATCGCGCAGACCCGATCATAGACCTCGCGCGCGAGCAGGCGCAGCGGAAAGCCGATCGCGCCCGAGGAATGCGCGCAGAGCCGTTCGATCGCGAGGTGGGTCTTGCCGGTGTTGGTAGGCCCCAGCACGGCTTTGACCACAGCGCCATCGCCCCGATTCTGTCGGTTGCCATGTGTGCGCGTGGTCAGGTTGCTGGCCATCGCGGTGAATGTGGCGACGCGCCGCGCGCCAAGCAAGAAGCCCCGGAGATTTTATCCCCGGGGCTTCTGGAAGTTCAAAATTTGCGCGTCGCGAATCAGCCCCGAATCAGCCGTCGTAGTCCGCGCCCAGCGATGTGTTGCGCACAGGAGCGGCGGCGGTGATGCGCAGCGCTTCGGCCGATTGCGACAGCGAGCCGATTTCGTCGATCTGGTCGTCGTCGTCGGGCAGCACGCGCTGGAGCGACTGGATCAGGTTTTCCTTGAGCACGGCGGGCCGCACGGTCTCGTCGGCGATCTCGCGCAGCGCGACGACCGGGTTCTTGTCGCGGTCGCGGTCGACCGTCAGCTCGGAGCCGCCCGCGATCGCGCGCGCGCGCTCGGCTGCCAGCAGCACGAGGTCAAAACGGTTGGGAACCTTGTCGACGCAATCTTCGACGGTAACGCGCGCCATAGGGGCACTCCGCAATGCAGGATGGAAGGGAAGCGATGGCGGCTAGGGCCGCGCGGCGGCAAAGTCAAGAAATTGCGTCGCCCGAGAGAGGCCTCGCATCTTGCTGCGCAGAAGGTGTTTAGCGCAGAGACGCAGAGGGAGAAGAGCGCGCAGAGAGGATGCGGATGCGGCGGAGCCGCCCTCACAGATACCTGTTCAAGATACGCCGGGTGTTGCTGGCAAAGTTGCGGTTGGGGCCCCGCAAAGCATCTCTGCGTTTTCTGCCTCCTCAGCGCCTCTGCGCGAAAAATTGTCTTATTTAGCAGCGCAATCAGCCAATACCCGTCCTCGGCAAGGCCTATTCATCGTCATACCCATGGCCGGCCATCTGGTCGGGCGCAAGGTCACTGAACTTGGTGATCTTGGCTTCGAACTTGAGCCGCACTTTGCCGGTCGAGCCGTGGCGCTGCTTGGCCACGATCAACTCGGCGAGGCCGAACACGCGCTCCATGTCGGCCTGCCACGCCGCATGCGCGTCCTGCGTCTTGGCATCGTCGCTGCCTTGCGGCACTTTGGGTTCGCGCGAGGCGACGTAGTAGTCCTCGCGGAACACGAACCACACCATGTCCGCGTCCTGTTCGATCGAGCCCGATTCGCGCAAGTCCGAGAGCATCGGGCGCTTGTCCTCGCGCTGCTCGACCGCGCGGCTGAGCTGTGAGAGCGCAATCACCGGCACCGAAAGCTCCTTGGCCAGCGTCTTGAGCCCGCGGCTGATTTCGGAAATTTCGGTGACGCGGTTGTCCGCCCGGCCGGTCCCCTGCAGCAATTGCAGGTAATCGACCACGATCAGGCCGACATCGTTGCGCCGCTTGAGGCGGCGGGCGCGGGTGCGCAGCGCGCCGATGGTGAGCGCGGGCGTATCGTCGATATAGAGCGGCAATTCGGCCAGCCGCTGGCTGGCGAACGACAATTGCTGAAAGTCCTCGCGGCTGATCTTGCCCATGCGCAGCGCTTCCGAACTGATCCCCGATTGCTCGGCCAGAATACGCGTCGCCAGCTGATCGGCGCTCATTTCGAGGCTGAAAAACGCCACCGCCGCACCGACTGAATCCTTGGCCGCGATGCCATCGGCCAGATCGCGGCGCAGGCGGTCCGCCGCATTGAACGCGATATTGGTGGCCAGCGCGGTCTTGCCCATGCCGGGGCGTCCGGCAAGGATCACCAGATCCGAATCGTGCAGCCCGCCGATCTTCTCGTTGAGCGAGGTGAGGCCAGTGGTCTTGCCCGAGATATGACCGCCTGAAAGCAGCGCCTTTTCGATCATTTCGAGCGAAGCGCGGGTGGCTGTCGCAAAACTTTGCGCCTCGCTGCCGGTCTGCGCGCCTTCGGCCACGGCATAAAGCGCGGCTTCGGCCTGTTCGACGCGGGTGAGCGGGGCGACCGCTTCGCTCGTATCCATCGCGCCGCTGATGAGATCGCGGCCCACGGTGATCAGTTCGCGCAGCAGCGCCAGATCATAGACCTGTTGCGCCAGTTCGCGCGGTGCGAGCAGTCCCTGGCCGTCGGCAGTCAGCCGCGCGAGATAAGCCGTCCCGCCCAGCTCTTTCAGCCCCTCGTCAGCCTCGAAATAGGGCTTGAGCGTGACCGGGGTGACCACCGCCTTGCGCTCGGTCAGCGCCAGCACACGCTCGAACACCCGGCCGTGGACCGCGGCAAAGAAGTGTTCGGGCCTCAGGCTGCAGGGCAATTCCTCGAGAATCCGGTTGTCGATCAGCACCGCGCCGAGAAAAGCAGCCTCGGCATCGACATTCGACGGGAGCGCGCGGCCCAGTTCGGAAACACGTTCGGTATCGCGGGGAATCAAGGCGGGAATGGCTGACATCATTGCTCTGTGCAGCAGCGCCCGCATGGCGGCAAGCGCAGGTGCCTGTGGATAGCGGGGAGCGATTGCCGGGTCCGAATAGCGATTGACGCAGGTTATGGCTTGCCGCTGCGTTGTGCGTCTGCGAGATACCCTGTCTAATGGCGGACGCGCGTATCTCGCATATAGAACTCGATGAGGCGACGATCGTCTGGCGCAATGCCGATATCGAGCAGGAGCGCCGGATTGCGATCTTCGATCTGATCGAGGAAAACACCTTCCGCCCGGTGCGCGCGGCCGAGGCCGGGCATGGCGGGCCTTATCGTCTGCGGCTCTCGGTCGAGGACGGGCGGCTGGTGCTGGCGATTGCGGATGATGACGGCAATCCGCTGGAGATGATCATTCTGGGCCTTGGCCGGTTTCGCCGCCCGATTCGCGATTACTTCGCGATCTGCGATTCCTATTATCAGGCCATCCGCCGGGCCACGGCGCAAGAGATCGAGACAATCGACATGGCGCGGCGCGGGGTTCACAACGAAGCGGCCGAGATGCTGCTCGAACGGCTCGAGGGCAAGATCGAAACCGATTTTGCCACCGCGCGGCGGCTCTTTACGCTGATTTGCGTGCTGCATATCAGGGGCTGACATCGTCGTCCCGGCATGCTTGGGGCAACTACGCGCAGGGGCCGCACCGCGCGGGCAGGGTAAACAAGGTGATGATGAAATTGGGAAGGACGGCGCGTCGGCGTTTGGCGGCGGGGGCATTGCTGCTGGCGCTGATCGGCGGGGGCGTGCTCTGGTGGAAAGCGCGCACCTGGACGCCGGACCGCGCCCGCTATCAGGTGCAGGGGCTATGGCTCGATGCCAACGATGCGCCGGTCGATTGGCATGTGCTGGGCGCGCGCGGGGCCGATTTTGCCTATCTCACTGCCAGCATGGGCGCGGGCCAGCGCGATTCGGCCTTTGCCGCCGCGCTCGAGGCCGCGCACCAGCAGGGCATGCAGGCAGGAGCCGTCCACGTCTATGATTTGTGCGCCGCTGCCGATGCGCAGGCGGCCAACTTCGTCACCACCGTGCCGCGCGATCCCGCGCTGCTGCCCCCGGCCATCGCGCTCGATCTCGGCTCGCCCTCCTGCCCGCAGCCGCCTGGCGAAGCGGCGATGCAGTCCGAACTGACCACGTTTCTTAATCAGATCGAGAAACACGTCGGCAAACCGGCAATCCTGATGCCGTCGAGCGGAATCGAGAGCCGCTATCATCTCGCCGCGATGATCGACCGCAATCTTTGGGTGGCGCAGGATTACTTCGAACCGGGCTATGTCGGGCGCCCTTGGGTAATGTGGACCGCCAGCCACCGCCTGCGCATCGATGGCGTGCCGGGCCCGGTGCGCTGGGTGGTGGTGCAGCCATGAGCGCGCTCTCGCCGCAACAGCGCGCGGCGCTCGTTGCCGCCGCACAAGGCGCGATGGTCGATGCCTATGCCCCCTATTCGAACTTCGCGGTCGGCGCGGCCTTGCTGTTTGCCGATGGCGTCATGATCACCGGCAGCAATGTCGAAAACGCCAGCTACGGCCTTGCGCTCTGCGCGGAAACCGTGGCGGTGGCGGCCGCGATGCACGCGGGCCGGCGCGGCGGGCTGGTCGCGGCGGCGGTGGCAGGCGGCATCGGCGGCGCGCCCGGCGCGGTGGTGACGCCGTGCGGCCGCTGCCGCCAGGTGCTGAGCGAACTGGCGCTGCTGGGCGGCACGGACCCGGTCATAATCTGCATCGGCGCGCAAGAAATCGTGGACATGCCGCTCAGCACCCTCTTGCCGCGCGCCTTTGGCCCCGCCACTCTGCGCTGACGCCGCGCTAATGCCGTGCTAACCGCACGCTATGCGGGTCTTAACTCGTCAAAAAGGGGCTCTCTTGGCCATTCAATCCGACAAATGGATCCGCACCCAGGCGCTCGAACACGGCATGATCGAACCCTTCGTCGAGAGCCAGCGGCGCGATGGCTGCATCAGCTATGGCCTGTCGTCCTATGGCTACGACGCCCGCGTTGCCGACGAATTCAAGATTTTCACCAATGTCGATTCGGCGGTGGTCGACCCCAAGAACTTCGCCGCCAACTCGTTTGTCGATCGCAAGACCGACGTCTGCGTGATCCCGCCCAATTCGTTCGTGCTCGCGCGGACAATCGAGTATTTCCGCGTACCGCGCGATGTGCTGGTCATCTGCCTCGGCAAATCGACCTATGCGCGCTGCGGCATCATCGTGAACGTCACCCCGCTCGAGCCGGGCTGGGAAGGGCACGTCACGCTGGAGTTTTCCAATACAACGCCGCTTCCGGCCAAAGTCTATGCCAACGAGGGCGCGTGCCAGTTCCTGTTTCTGCAAGGCAACGAACCGTGCGAAGTCAGCTATGCCGACCGCGCGGGCAAATACATGGGCCAGCGCGGGGTCACCCTGCCAAAACTCTAGGTTTCGCAAACAACAACAAAAGGATCGGGAAATGGATAAGGCACAACGTCCCTTCGATATCGTCGTCTACGGCGCGACCGGTTATACCGGGCGGCTGGTGGCGGAATACCTCGCGCAGGAATATGGCCAGTCCGGGCCTCGCTGGGCAATGGCGGGGCGCAGCGCGGCCAAGCTCGCAGAGGTCCGCGATCTCATCGGCGCTCCCGCCGATACCCCGCTGATCGTCGCCGACTCGAGCGATCCGGCGAGTCTGGCGGCGATGGCGGAGCAGACCCGCGTCGTGGTGACAACGGTCGGCCCCTACCAGCTTTATGGCACACCGGTGCTGGCGGCGTGCGTAGCGGCGGGCACCGATTATGCCGATCTGTGCGGCGAACCGGTGTGGATGCGCCAGATGATCGATGCGCATCACAGCACGGCGCAGCAGACGGGCGCACGCATCTCCTTCTCCTCCGGGTTCGATTCGATCCCGTTCGATCTGGGCGTGCTGATGCTGCAAAAGGAGGCACAGACGCGTTTTGGCGCAATCGCTCCCCTCGTCAAAGGCCGCGTCCGCGCGATGCAGGGCAAGTTTTCAGGCGGGACCGCCGCCAGCCTGACTGCAAGCATGACCGCGCTCGCCGCCGATCCCAGCCTGATCCCGATCATGGTCAGCCCCTTTGGCCTGACGCCGGGCTTCGAAGGGCCGCCGCAGCCCGCTGACAACGCGCCGATGCTCGATGAGGCCACCGGCAGCTGGGCCGCGCCCTTCATCATGGCGGTGATCAACAGCAAGAACGTCCACCGCACCAATTTTCTGCTCGGCCATCCCTATGGCAGCGATTTCGGCTACAACGAGATGATGCTCACCGGGCCGGGCGAGCAGGGCAAGGCGGTCGCCGAGTACGTCGCCAAAACCCCGATAATCGGCACGCCAGACGACCCCGCGCCAGGCGAAGGCCCGACCAAGGAAGAGCGCGACACCGGCTTTTACGATGTCCTGTTCATCGGCGAGATGCCCGATGGCCGTTCATTGCGTTACGGCGTCAAGGGGCGCTACGATCCCGGTTACGGCTCGACCAGCCGGATGATCGCCGAAACCGGGATCGCGCTGCTGTCGTGCACCGCGCCGGGCGGGATCGGCACGCCGGGCGCGCTGCTGGGCGAAGCCTTGGTCGAGCGGCTGCGCGCCCATGCCGAAATCAGTTTCGCGGTAGAGGACTGAGCGCACGCCTCAGGGCGCGCCGGGAACGGGCGGTTTGCGCCGCAGCGCCGCGATGCACGCGGCGCGGTCGACATCGCGCCCATCGCCGCGCCGGGCATCGACATACGTCGCGGTTGCCCGCCCGCCGCGCGTTCCCTCATAGAGATAGGCATCGAGCACGCAGGCCGTGCCGGTCCATTGCAGCTTGCGCGCGTCATCGTCCCGGATATCCAGGCGGGGCGGGCCAAACAGGCGGGTAAGTTGATCGGCATCTGCGCCGATCACGCCTTCGAGCCCCGGCGCGGCGAGCACCAGCGCCGCCGGGCGCGGCGGCGGCGGGGCCAGGCGCGCCGCCGGGTTTGGGCGGAAGGGCGGGCGCGGGGTGCTGCGGATCGCCGCCGGCTTTGCGGCACCACGTTGCTCGGTAGGCGCACCGACACAGGCGGCCAGCGCCAACAGCGCAGGCAGGATACAAAAGAGGCGCGCGGTCATGGCCACCCGAATTGCCCGCGCGGCGCGCGCTGTCAATCGCGCAGCGACGCGGCGTTGCGCTCTGCCGGTCACAGCGCTAGGCGCAATACGTAGCCATCACAGCAAGGAATCCGGTCTTGAGCGCAGCCTCCACGTTCGACGTCATCGCCATTGGCAACGCCATCGTCGATGTCATGGCCCCGGCCAGCGATGCCGATATCGAGCAACTTGGCCTCGCCAAAGGCGGCATGACTCTGGTTGATACCGCCCGCGCGCAAGAGCTTTACGATGCGATGGGGCCGGCGCGCGAGATTTCGGGCGGTTCGGCGGCCAACACGCTGGCCGGCCTTGCCGCGCTGGGGGCGCGCTGCGCGTTCATCGGCCAGGTCGCGGACGATCAGCTGGGCGAGGTTTTTGCCCACGATATTCGCGCGGGCGGGATCGCGTTTTCCACCCCGGCGCGCGGGCAGGAGCCGCCGACTGCGCGCTGCCTGATCTTCGTCACCCCCGATGGCCAGCGCACGATGAACACGTTTCTGGGCGCCTCGCAGCATCTGCCCGCCGCTGCGCTCGATCCTGCCGCGATCGCCGCGGCAAGCGTGCTCTACCTCGAAGGCTATCTGTGGGATCCGGAAGAGCCGCGCCAGGCCATGCGCCGCGCGATCGAAGCCGCGCGCGCAGCCGGGCGGCAGGTCGCGTTCACCCTGTCCGACGGGTTCGTGATCGCGCGGCATGGCGATGATTTCCGCGCGCTGATCGATGCGGGGCAGATCGACATCCTCTTTGCCAACGAACACGAACTCGCCGCGCTCACCGGGTGCGACGATTTTCATGACGGCATTAGCCAGCTCGCCCCCAAGGTCGGCACGCTCGTGGTCACCCGCAGCGAGAACGGCGCGCATGCTGTCTCGGGCGGCGAACATGTGCAGGTTGCCGCCGAGCCTGTCGCCCACGTGGTCGATACTACCGGCGCTGGCGATCTGTTCGCGGCGGGGTTCCTGTTCGGCCATGTGCGCGGCCGGCCTCTGGCCGAAAGCTTGCGCATGGGCGCGATTTGCGCCGCGGAGATCATTTCGCATTACGGCGCGCGCCCCGAGGCCGATCTGCAGGCGCTCATCGCCGAAAAGCTTGGTTAGGGAGCGCCGAGCAGCCGCGCGGTGCGGGCGCGCATTTCGGGCAGGACTTCTGCCTCGAACCACGAATGCTTGCGCATCCAGATCACGCTGCGCCATGCCGGATGCGGCAGCGCCATGACCGGGCCCGGCGTGGCGGCAAGTCCGCGCACCGCGTCGGGCATCGCAGCAAACTGTCCCTTGGGCAGATATCGCGCCTGCGCATAGGTGCCTACCAGCAGGGTGAGCCGATCGGCGGGCAGCACCGCAAGCAACCGGTCATGCCACAACGGCGCGCACTCTTTGCGCGGCGGCATGTCGCCACCCTTGCGCGATCCGGGGTAGCAAAAGCCCATCGGCATCAGCGCAATGCGCGCCGGATCGTAGAATGTCGCCTCGTCTATTCCGAGCCACCCGCGCAGCCGGGTGCCGCTGTCGTCGTTCCACGGGATGCCCGAAGCATGGACGCGGGTGCCCGGCGCCTGCCCGATGATCAGAATCCGGCTGGTCGCTGAAAACTGTACCACAGGCCGCGGCGCATAGCCGAGCGCTGCCTCGCACACCGTGCAGGCGGCGATATCGTGGCGCAAGGACGAAACAGAATCGGTCATGCCAGCGGATCAGGGCTGTTCAACCGCTTGAGTTCCCGGTCGGCGATATCATGACGCCAGAATCCATCGGCATAGCGCACCGCGCCGATCGCCCGATAAGCTGTGTCGCGCGCGTCCTGCACCGTTTTGCCCGAAGCGCTGACATTGAGCACGCGGCCGCCGCTGGCGCGCAGCACGCCGTCTGCGGATAACATGGTTCCGGCCTGGAAAACGCGTGCGCCGCCTGCTTCGGCTGCGGCAATGCCGTCGATCCGCCCCCCTTTGGCGGGCGCACCCGGATATCCCTTTGCAGCGATCACCACCGTGAGCGCGGGATCGGGCGCGAACACCGGCGGCGCGATCGCGCCAAGGCGGTCTTCGGCGCAGGCCAGCAACACGTCCACCAGATCACTTTCCAGCCGCATCATCAGCACCTGGCATTCGGGATCGCCGAAGCGGCAGTTGTATTCGATCAGCTTCGGCCCCTCGGCGGTCAGCATCAGCCCGGCAAACAGCACGCCGGAATACGGTGTGCCGGCATCCGCCAGCGCCTTGACCGTGGGCGCGATGATCCGGGTCAGGGTTTGTGCCTCCAGCGCGGGCGAAAGCACGCTGGCCGGGCTGTACGCGCCCATCCCGCCGGTATTGGGGCCGGTATCGCCATCGCCCACGCGCTTGTGGTCTTGCGCCGAACCGAACGCCATGATCGTCGCCCCGTCGGTCAGCGCGAAGAAGCTGGCTTCTTCGCCGTCCATGAATTCCTCGATCACCACAGCAGCTCCGGCGCTGCCAAAGCTGCCGCCGAACATCTCGTCGATCGCCGCTTCGGCTTCGGCGCGGGTTTGCGCGATGATCACGCCCTTTCCGGCGGCAAGGCCGTCCGCCTTGATCACCACGGGGAGCCCGAACCCGGCGAGCGCTTCGCGCGCAGCGGCGGCGTCGGCGGCCTTGACGAAGCCTGCGGTGGGTATGCCCGCGCGCGCGCACAGGTCCTTGGTGAAACCCTTCGATCCTTCGAGCTGCGCTGCCGCGCGGCCCGGGCCAAACACCGGCACGCCCGCCGCCCGCAGGGAATCGGCCAACCCATCCACCAGCGGCGCTTCCGGCCCAATTACAACAAGGCCGATACGATAAGTGAGGCAGAAATCGACAACACCTTCATGGTCATGAAGATCCATAGCAAAGCACCGGCCATGCGTTCCAATCTCGCCGGATGTGTCGCGGCTCGCGTTCAACTCATCGATAACGGCCCGGATACCGGGATTGCCGGGCGTAGCCCACAAGACATCACACATCGGCGATTGCGCCAGCTTCCACGCCAGCGCATGTTCACGACCTCCTCCGCCGATCAACAGGATATCCATGGTTTTCCCTTCCGCGCCCGGCAACACTGGCGATCTTGACGACGACGCCGATATGGGCGGGCTGTTAGCGAGGGATGCTGCGGGCGACAACGCTCCCGCGCTTTCGATCACCGAGATATCTGCTGTGCTCAAACGCGCGGTGGAGGAGCGATTCGGCTTTGTCCGGGTGCGCGGTGAGCTGTCGGGCGTAAAACGCGCCGCCTCGGGCCATCTCTATCTCTCGCTCAAGGACGCCAATGCCCGGCTCGATGGGGTGATGTGGCGCGGCGGGGCGCAGCGACTCGGCTTTCTGCCCGAAGACGGCGTGGAAGTGATCGCCACCGGCAAGCTGACGACGTATCCGGGCCGTTCGAACTACCAGATCGTGATCGAGCGGATGGAGATCGCGGGCGAGGGCGCGCTCCTCGCGCTGCTTGAAAAGACCAAGGCCCGGCTGGCCGCCGAAGGGCTGTTCGATCCGGGGCGCAAGCGGGCACTGCCCTATCTGCCGCGCGTGATCGGCGTGGTCACCTCGCCCACCGGAGCGGTGATCCGCGATATCCTGCACCGGCTGCGCGACCGGTTTCCCAGCCATGTCGTGGTCTGGCCGGTACTGGTGCAGGGGCAGGGCGCGGCGGCGCAGATCGTGGCGGCAGTGCGCGGTTTCTCGGCGCTGGAGCCCGGTGGGGCTGTGCTGCGCCCCGATCTGGTTATCGTAGCGCGCGGCGGCGGCTCGATCGAGGACTTGTGGTGCTTCAACGAGGAAGAGGTGGTGCGCGCCATTGCCGCCTCCACAATCCCGGTGATCAGCGCGGTGGGGCACGAGACCGACACCACGCTGGCCGATTTCGCTGCGGATAAGCGCGCACCCACGCCCACGGCGGCAGCGGAAATGGCGGTGCCGGTGCGCGGCGAACTCACAGCAACGCTGGCCGAGCTCGATGCGCGCCAGCAACGCAGCGCGGTGCGCCTCCTCGGGCAGGCGCGCGAACGGCTCGATCAGCGCGCGCGGCGCCTGCCGCAGCCGCTCAACCTGTTGCAAGGACAAGCGCAGCGGCTCGATGATCTGGGCGATCGGCTGCGCCGTGCGTTGGTCCATCGCACCGCGCTGGCGGCGGCGGCGCTGGGCCGTCACGGCGGTTCCTTGCGCCCGGCCCTGCTCGAAGCCCGCCTGCGCCGCGCCCGCGAGCGGCTGGCGGCGCTCCGCCTGCGGCCCGAAGCGCTGCTGCAACGGATCGCGGCGCTGCGCGGGCGCGTCGATGCGCTCGACCGTTTGCGCCTGTCGCTCGATCCGCGCGCGCCGCTGCAGCGCGGCTATGTGCTGGTCACGAGCGCCGAGGGCGAACTGGTGCGCACCCGCGCTGCTGCTGCCGCATTGGGCGCGATGACGCTGGAATTCGGCGATGGCACGCTGGCGGTCGCGCCGCTCGATCCGCGCACGCCGCGCAACCTGCCGAAATCGCGCCCGGCCGCGCCGACCGATGCGCAACCCAAATTGCTTTGAACCGCAAGAGGCTTTAAGGCGACGCGCATGTTGATGAGCCCGACCGACCGCCTCGCGCGGCTGCAATACATGCCCAGCGGCTTTCGCCAGCTGTCGCCCGGCGATCATGTGCTCTGCGCGGTCAGCGGCGAGCGCATCGCGCTCGACATGCTGCGTTATTGGAGTGTGGCGCGGCAGGAGCCCTATGCTAGTGCCGAGATCGCCACGCGCCGGTATCTCGGCCCGGCATGACCGCGCGCGCGGCGCGGCTCGGCATGCTTGTGCTTTGCGCCGCCCTGAGCGCAAGCGCTTCGTCCAAGGCCCCGCCTGCGCAAGCCCCCGCTCCCATGGCGTCGCCGCCAGCGCCGGTGCTCACCGCTGTGGGCGGCATCCGCTATCGCGGCAAGCTGACCCAGGGCGGCTGGCTGCATGGCATCGCGCCTCCTGGAACGCGCAGCGTCATGCTTGGCGGAGAGCCGCTTGCGCTGGCCGATGACGGTGCCTTTTTTGCCGCGTTCGACCGGGACGCGCCGGCCACGCTCAGCCTCGCGGTGACAGACGCCAGCGGCCTGCAGCTGGCCGTACCCCTGCCCATCGCGCCGCGCGCGTGGAGAATCGAACACATCAACGCGGCCAAGCGGCCCGGAGGTCTGCCCGAACCGGCGTTTCGCGCCCGCCGCGCGCCTGAACTGGCGCGCATCCGCGCCGCGCGGGCGCAAAGCACGAACGCGGCGGGATGGCGTCAGGCGATGATCTGGCCGGCCGCGGGGCGCATTTCGGGCGCGTTCGGCGCGCAGCGCATCTATCGCGGTGAGCCGGGGGCCTATCATTCCGGCACCGACATCGCCGCGCCCGTAGGCGCTGCGATCACCGCTCCCGCCAGCGGTGTCGTCGTATTGGCCGCGCAGGAGGCCTTCACGCTGGAGGGGCACTTGTTGATCCTCGATCATGGCGCGGGGCTGTCGAGCGCGTTTCTGCATTGCGCCGATCTGGTCGTGCGCGAAGGTGACGTGGTTCGCCAGGGCGACCTGCTCGGGCATGTCGGCATGACCGGCCGCGCCACCGGGCCGCATCTGCACTGGGCGCTGACCTGGCGCGGGCGCAGGCTCGATCCGCAGCTTTTCCTGCCTGCGCGCGGCTGAGCGCGCAGCGATCGTTCGGCCGGGCAACGCGGATTGAAATTTCCTGAGCAGCCGCAGCCACAGTTTTAAACTTATCTTTCAGGCGGCTGGCAACGATTGCCTTCGCTCTCAACACTCGCGGTGCGGGCACCTGTTGCGCGATGGGGCTCTGTTGCAAACATTGGTGACGGCCGGGCAGCGTCACCCCGTCTGGGGATC
>CAZGWR010000033.1:0-16223 GCA_964529505.1 uncultured Novosphingobium sp.
CTTACCAATCCAAGGGCCCAACCTTGGCAACCGCATCAGAGTTTGCAACAGAGCCTGCCGGTGCTGAATATGATGCGTGGCTCATCAAGATCGGCGACGGCGACCAGTTCGGCAGTGGGTTCGTCGACATCAACCCGAACTCCAAAATCCCGGCATTGATGGACCATTCCACGAACCCGCCGACCCGGTTGTTCGAGAGCGGGTCGATTCTCTTCTACCTCGCCGAAAAGTTCGGCGCCTTCTTGCCCACCGAGCACTACAAGCGGGCCGAGACGATGAACTGGCTGATGTGGCAGATGGGGTCGGCACCGTTCGTTGGCGGCGGCTTCGGCCATTTCTATGCCTACGCACCTCTCAAGATCGAATATGCGATCGATCGCTACGCGATGGAGACGAAGCGGCAGCTTCACGTGCTCGACACCCATCTGGCGACCCGTGAGTTTGTCATCGGCGACGAATATACGATCGCGGATATCGCGATCTGGCCGTGGTACGGCGCGATCATGACCAGCGCCTACAGCGCCCAGGAATTTCTGAATGTCGCAGAGTACGAGCATCTCGCACGCTGGGTCGAGCAAATCGCCAGTCGACCAGCGGTCAAGAGAGGGCGGCGGGTGAACACCACCTTCGGCCCTCCTGAAGCGCAGCTGCCTGAGCGCCACAAAGCAGGTGATTTCGCCGCCTGATGTTCCTCGGCGGATCAGCGATCGAGCGGTCGTCCCCCCTGTCGATTCCCCGCAGCTCGCCCGGCGTCCGATAGTCGCTGGCCGGATGTCACGGAAGCATTTCGGCTCTCCACCAAAGCGGGCTTGAAGATGGCAATGTAACCAGCGCCGAGCCTCACCCGAACTGAAGGCTATGACCAAGCGCAGTGCCGGTACCACGTGCGCTCGCCTGATCGCCTGCTTTCGGGAGTATAAGATGATCGATCCGTTGGTGCGTGACGATGTTCGGGGGTTCCTGTCCTTCCTGGAGGGACTCCCGGGTCCGAAGCTCAACGAACTCTCCCCCGGCGAGGCCAGAGTCCTCGCTCAGTCCGTCTACAGCCAGGTCGAGGTCGAAATCGGAACGGTGCAGACCCTGTCCGATCTGGAGATCGATACCCCGGGCGGTCATCTGTTGCGGGCGCGGCTCTTTGATGCACGTACAGAGCGGGTCCCATCACCCGTGCTGGTCTTTTTTCATGGCGGAGGCTGGGTCGTCGGCGGTCTGGATGCCTATGCGCCGCTGTGCGCGGAAGTCGCACGGGCGCTCATGGTGCCGGTCGTATCGGTCGAATACAGGCTTGCGCCCGAGCACCCTTGGCCGGCAGCGGCCGACGATGCCGAAGCCGCGGCGCGCTGGCTGGCCTCTGCCTCCTCGGAACTCGGCTTCGAAGCGACCGGGCTTGTCCTTGCAGGCGAGAGCGCAGGCGGCAACCTGGCGATCATCACGACGATCGCATTGCGCGATCGTCCGGCGGCGGTTCCCGTCGTGGCGCATTGGGCGATCTGTCCGGTGACCGATCTCGTCACGCCTTATGCGTCGGCGGATCAATTCGGACAGGGCTATTTCTTGACCTCGGGCATGCTCGCCTGGTTCAGCGCCTGCTACCGCCCCGATCCCCAGAATTGGCGTGCCTCGCCCATCGTGGCCGCGTTTGCGGGGATGCCGGCCGCGGTCGTGACGACGGCGAGCCTCGATCCAGTGCGCGACCAGGGACGGGCCTATGCCAGCGCGCTCGTCGAAGCGGGCGTGCCGGTCGCCTTCCACGAAGCACAGGGCAATATCCACGGCTTCACGTCGTTCCGGCGCGCGATACCGTCATCGCAGGCAGACCTTGAGGTCGCTCTCGATGCTCTGGCAAATCTGCTGGCACGCCGGCGCATCGGGTAGCGTCCCCCAGCTTTGTAATGGCCTTCGGCAGCGAACCGTCAGGAACATGCGCGTTGACGTCTATGCGTGTAGACGTTACATCTATGCGTGTAGACGGAGATTCGAGCATGTCCGAAAGGATCACGGAGGCCGAGCAGGTCGTATTGGAGGCTCTGTGGGATAGCGCGCCGGCAACGGCCGCGCAGATTACGGAGCGCGTCTATCCCAAGCGTCAGTGGAACGGGCAGACGGTGAAGACAATCCTCGCGCGGCTGATCCACAAAGGCGCGATCGAGGCGGAAGCGGACGGACGGCGCTTCCTCTATCGACCGCTGATCGATCGTGCGGCGTTGGTTGAAACCGAAGCACAGCATCTCCTCGATCGCCTTTTCGACGGGAAGGCCGCTCCGCTCGTCGCGCATCTCGTCAGGCGGGCCGAACTCAGCGCGAAGGATGCCGAAGATATCGAGCATCTGCTGCAGGCGCTCAAGCGATGAGCGCGTGGTTGGCAACGTCGCTTGCGGCGTCCAGCGTTCTGATGCTCGTGGTCCTGATGCTGCGGAATGTCGTGCGGAGCCGTTTCGGTGCGCGGGCCGCCTACTTCTTGTGGGTGCTTCCGCTGGCCCGGATGCTGACGCCCCCTCTGCCCGGAGCGGCGATGCCAGCCCGGCCGACAATCGATGCGTTGCCGCTCTGGACCGGATCCGCGCTCGATGTTGCCGGGTTCGGACCAGCGGCTCCGGCAAACCCCGCGATGGCCAGTCATTCACCCGGTTTGGCGAGTTTGCTGCTGCTCTGCTGGGCTACCGGTGCCGTGCTGTTCCTGCTCCGGCAGCTGGCCTGCTATCATCGCTTTCTCGGTGTGGCCCAAGGCGGCGCCCGGGAGTTCACGCGTGCAAGAGGCATCTCGGTGTTGTTGAGCACGACGGTACCTGGCGCCTGTTCGACCGGCCTGCTCCGGCGGCGTATTTTCCTGCCTGCCGATCTGACGGTATCGTTTACGCGCGAACAGGTCCGCCTCGTGCTGGCGCACGAAACGGCGCATCATGTGCGACGCGACATATGGGCTAACACCGTCGCATTGCTGATCGTCGCGGTCCATTGGTTCAATCCCCTTGCGCATCTGGCCTATCGGGCGTTCCGCACCGATCAGGAACTGGCCTGCGACGAGACCGTGCTGGCGCACGAAAGCGAGGATGCGTTGCATCCCTATGGGCTGGCACTGGTCCGGGCGGCGACCAATGCTCCACACACGGCCGCGTGCCTGCTGGGATCGGTGGACCATGTCAAAATGCGCCTGTCGCAGATGGCCCGGCCGATGGTGCCCCTCCCCGCGCGCATGACGGGATTGGGCGTGACACTTGCCCTGACCGTCGCCGGCGTGGCGCTCACCGCCTCGACGTTCGCCGCGGAACCGAGCCCGGCGATACCAGCCCTCTTCCCACGGGCAGCTATCGCGCCGACGGCTGTAAGCGTCCCGGCGCCAGAACTCCGTCAGCCGGCTCCTTCTCCGCTGGTCGGCCGCGCAACAGCACGAATGCAGTCCGTCGACGCCGCCGCCGCACCACAAGTCGACAGGGAAGTAGGGAAAATCCTGGCCACGGGACGGGAAACCTTGCGTGCCGCGTGCGGCATCCATAGCCGGATCGAAAACATAGACGCGCCCGGCGTGGACATCGGACCAGGTTCCGGTCTCGCCTATCGTTGCGAAGCCCCCGACGCCATGCGGGCCACATCGCAACGGCTGAAGAATGATGCCGTGAGCCGGATTACCGCGCTGAACCTGAGCGCCGCCGAGAAGACGCGGACTCTGGCGATGATCGAAAGCGGCTTTACCCGGATAGAACAGGACTTCCTGCCCGAAGCAACCGGCTGACCTTCGTCCGGCCCCCGTCGGGGTCTGGATACCGTTCCATCGTGAAAGGATATGAATTGCGCTTTGCAATCATGCCGCTGCTCGCCCTGAGCACGGCACTCCCGCTCCACGCCCAAACCCCGCCCGGCAACAGCGCTCCGCGACTGACGGCGATCGTCGATCCAATCCCGGCGGCCGCCGACAGAAATTTCGAAGGGGTCATCACGCTCGACGTCGATGCATCGCTTATCACGCGTGGGATCGTCGAAGTACAGGAACGCGTGCCCGTCACGAGACCCGGCCCGATCTACCTCCTCTACCCCAAATGGATTCCTGGCGACCATCGCCCATCCGGGTCCATCGACCGGCTCGCGGGCCTCCAGATCACCGCCAACGGAAAGAAGCTCGGCTGGCGTCGCGATACCGTCGATGCGTCTGCGTTCCGGGTGGATGTGCCGGCGGGTGTCACCGTGCTGACCATCGAGTTCCAGTACCTCTCGGCACCGTCGAGCCTGTTCACGCCGCAGATGCTCAGATGGTCTTCCCTTCTCCTCTATCCGGCAGGCTATTTCGTCCGGGACATCGCCGTGCAGGCGGCACTGCGCTTGCCAGACGGCTGGACCGGCGCGAGCGCTCTTTCGAGCGGACCGATCGGTTCAACGGCGTCCTTCGATACCGTACCGCTCGACACGCTGGTCGACAGTCCCGTCCTCACCGGCCGACACATCAAGAGCCTGGATCTCGGCGCCAACGTGTCGCTTGCTGCGGCCGGCGAGAAGGAAGAGCAGCTCACCGTTTCGCCGAAGCAGCTGGAGGGACTTCGATCACTGGTCGAACAGGCGGATCGACTGTTCGGCGCCCGCCACTTCGATCGGTATGCATTCCTCGTCAGCATATCGGCGCGCAACGGCGGCACGGGTGTCGAGCATCATCGCAGCTCCGAGAACTATGAGGATGACGCTTTCTTCACGTCGCCGGACGAAAACCCCGACGCGCAGACGATCCTCCCACACGAATATGCGCATAGCTGGAACGGTAAGTTCAGAAGGCCTGCGGATCTCTGGACGCCGGACTATCGCACACCGATGCAGGATGACCTGCTCTGGGTCTATGAGGGGCAGACCAGCTTCTGGGAATCGGTGCTGGCCGCGCGCTCGGGGCTTCTGTCGCGAGAGATGATACTCGGTCGGTTCGCGTCTCTCGCAGCCACCTACATGGAAGCGCAACCGGGCAGCCGTTGGCGATCTCTCCAGGACACGACGGCCGAGCCTCTCATCTTCCGTGGCTCCAGCCCGTCGCCCAGCTGGCAGCGGGATTTCGATTTCTACACGGAAGCGGCGCTACTCTGGCTCGACGTGGACCAACTCATTCGTGAGCAGAGCGCCGGGAAACGCTCGCTCGACGATTTTGCCCGTGCCTTTTTCGGTCCGAGAGACGGCGATTGGGGCGAAGTGACCTATGATTTCGATGATGTCGTCGCCGCGCTCAACGCGGTCGCGCGCCATGACTGGGGCAGCTTTCTTCGCCGGCATCTCGAGCAGACCGATGGGACTGCACCCGTCGACTGGATCGACCGGGGAGGATATCGTCTCGTCTGGCGCGATCGGCCGAACTCCTATGACCTGGCTGTCGACAAGGCCGATGGCATTACCGACTATACCCACTCGATCGGATTGACGCTCGGCGCCGGCAACAAGGTCGCATCCGTGCTTTGGGACGGGCCAGCCTTCAAGGCAGGCTTGTCACCGCGAACGACGTTGGTTTCCGTCAATGGAGTGCCATACAGCATACAGGTGCTGGAGGATGCGATCCGCAGCGCCGCGTCGACGAGGCAGCCGATTGTCCTGGGAGCGAAGGACGAAGACGGCGAACACGACTTCTCGATCGAGTGGACCGGCGGCCTGCGTTACCCGTGGCTTGAAAAGGCGGTGAAGGGGATAGCACCGCTTGACCGGACGCTATCACCCCTACCCCGCTGACTTCGCGCCCCGGTCGACCAGCCGGTGGGCGGGTTGCCCACCGTCCGCCGATCAGTTGCGGCCAGCCATCACGCCGCCATCGACGTCGTGGATAGCGCCCGTCGTCCAGCTCGCTTTGTCGGAGAGCAGGAAGGCGACATGCTCGGCGACGTCTTCGGCACGGCCGACGCGGCCGATCGGGTGGAAGGCGTCGAACGCGCCCGTCAGGGTTTCCTCGATCTGCGCGGGATCGATGAACGCGGCATAGATCGGGGTCACCACCACGGCCGGGGCAACGGCATTGACGCGGATATTCTTGTCCGAGAGTTCCATCGCGAGGTGCTGGGTGAAGGCGTGGAGCCCCGCCTTCGCCATGGAGTAGGCCGAGGACGGCGTCGCTTTGACCGCCTGGCGTGCCCACATCGAGCCGATGTTGACGATTGCGCCGCGGCCGTTCGCGGCCATATTGCGGGCGACCGCCTGGGTGATGAAGAATATCGCCCGATTGATGCCGGCATAGACATCATAGTCACCAGCCTCATGGTCCAGAAACGGCTTTGGGAGGAAGTAGCCAGCGGCGTTTACGAGTTTGACGATCGCGCGGGTCTCGACCGCGATGTGGGCGATCAGCCGCTCGACCGCCTTAGGGTTGTGGAGGTCCGCAGCGAAGACCTCCGTTTTACCCCCGGCCAGCTCGATCTCGTGGCGGGCAGCCTCGAGCTTCCCCGGATCGCGCGCCACAAGCACGACGGTCAGGCCTTGGGCCGCAAGGAGCTTGGCAGTCGCCAGTCCCATCCCGCTCGAGCCGCCTACGACATAGGCCAACCGGACAACGTTATTCGCAGCCATGATTTCAACTCCATACGTCTATCTAACGTTAGATAGACGTATGCGATCTTGCTCATGGACGGTCAATTATCTATCTAACGTTAGATAGAGGAAAACTGTTATGCGAGAAACTATACTTGACGTGACCGAACGGCGCGTCCGCCTGGCAGGCTATAATGGCTTCAGTTTCCGCGATGTCGCAGCCGACGCCGGCATCAAGAGCTCGAGCGTTCACTACCACTTCCCGGGGAAGGAGTTGCTCGTCGACGCGATCGCCGAACGCTATACAGAGCGCGCCCGGGAATGGCTTGGCGACCAGGCTGAGGGGAGCGCCGACGCGGCCGTCGAGCGGGTCGCCGCCCTTTTCCTCAAAGCCAATGAAACCGACGACCTGATGTGTTTGTGCGGGCTCCTGGGCGCGGAGAGCGGTGGTCTTCCGCCCGTTCTGCGCCCGCGAGTCTCCGCGTTCTTCACGCTGCTGATTGACTGGCTCGATACCGCGCTGACGGAAAGCGGCACGCGCCTCACGGCGCGCGAGGTCGTAGCCCAGCTCGAGGGAGGATTGATGATGAGCCGTACGCTGGAGGACCCGGCGCTCTTGCGGGATCTCGTGGCACGGCTCTCCGAGCGCGCCAAAGACTGATCGCGCCTCTTCCGGTCACTCGCGCACCATCACACTTCCCTCGTCTGCCGATGCGGCTGCAACAGGGGCGTCAGTGCCAGCATGACCGCGGCGACGCCGGCCAACATGCAGAGGGGTAGCGCGAAACTTCCGGTCGCATCGCGCAATACCCCAACCGAAAACGGTCCGCTCGCGGCGATCAGGTACCCGATCGTCAGAACGAACGCGTTCCAGGCATTGGCTTCCTCAGGTTCGTGAGTGTTGTCGAGCGGAAGGGTCATGCCCAGCGTGAAGGCACCGCCGAGACCGATCGCGAGGACCGGGACGGCAAGGAAGGGGAAACGGGTGGGTGCGGCCGCCAGGAGGACGAAACCGGCAAACGCCAGAATCCCCGACAGTGCAAGAAGGAGTCGGCGATCCTCGTTACGACTGAGCGCGCCGAATACCGGGTTCGCCAGGGTGAAGGCGACGGTGAAGCTCGCCAGCACGAGACCAGAGCTGGTCGCACCGAACCCGTCTTCCCGGAACAGGGGAGCCAGCCAGGTGATGCAGGCGTAGAATAGGAAATTCTGGCAGGCGAAGAATAGCGCCACGAGCCATGCCGTCCGATTGCCGACAGGCAGGGGAAATCGCTTCGACGACGTCCGCGACAAGCGCTCGGGTCGATCGTGCCGTGCCACGAAGAACCACGCCGAGAGTGCGACGATACCGAGTACGCTCCAAAGTCCGGATGCCACCCTCCATCCGCCCGTCGTCGCGGCGATCGGTCCCGTTATGGCGGCGGAGACGGTGCTGCCCAGGGATAAAGCGGTGGCATAGATCCCCATGGCGAAGGCGGCACGGGCCGGAAAGCTTGCCTTGATGAATCCGGCGATGAGGGCCCCGGCGACGGCGATCCCCGCGCCGACGCCCGCTGTCGCCAGGAGCAGCCAGGCGGTCGAGGGCGCAAAGGCCCGCCCGAGCGTCGCAGCGAACAGCAGCGCCAGAGCCCCGAGGATGACCCGGTCGCGTCCCAGGCGACGCGCAAGCCAGGGAGTTGGAAGCGCCAACGCACCCATCAGCAGGTCGGGGATCGCTGTGAGAAGGGACGCGATCGTGTGGGAAAGCCCGAATTCCTCGCGGATCAACGGTAATATGGGCCCGGTCGAAACGATGCCTGGCCGCAGGTCTATGGCGACCAGGACGATGCAGGTCATCGCGATCGGGAATGCGATATCCATTCCCGCACGGTCAGCGGCAACCGAAAGCGGCGAGGTTTGGGGGATCGGCGCCGCCTGGAGCAGCGAGGCTGTCACCGGACGTGTGGGCTTGGACCGGATCGACATCGCTCGTCCCGCTCTTCACTTCTTGGCCGGCTTGCGGAAGCGCAGCGTCATCCGATCGCTCTCGCCGATCGCGTCATAATGCGCGCGCTGCTCGGCCGTCAGCGCCGGGCGATTGGGCAAGACACTCAGGCGCCCCGGGGGCAGGGTCCAGACGCCGAAGGGATAGTCCTTGGTATCAGCGGGGTTCGCGTTCAGTTCCGAGGTCGCCTCGAGTTCGAAGCCCGCCTTGCGAACGGTCGCGACCACCACGGACGTGGGCACATAGCCGGTGAAGGGTTCGCCGGTCAGTCTGGGATTGATCTGAGGGTCGGCGCGATGCTCCTCGACGGCCAGAATGCCGCCCGGTTTCAGCGCCCGGTAGATGTCGCGCAGGACCTTGTCGGCATAGCCATCATGGATCCAGTTGTGGATCTCGCGCGTGCTGAAGACGATATCGACGCTGTTGGGCGGAAGCTTCAATCCGCCCCCGCTGAACTCCGCATAGCGCACCTTACCGTATCGAGCCGCGTTGGGCGGTGTGGCGCCCGGCTTCGCACCCGGCAGATTGGGGTCGGAAAGATCCGCACCCCAGGGGTTCGAAGGTACCGCTACACCAGCGATATAGGTGCCGCCGGTCTGGGCAAGATAGGGCGCGATGATCTCCGCATAATATCCACCCTCGGGCTGGATATCGAGGACGGTCTGGCCCGGCTTCAGCCCCCAGAAGGTCAGGCTCTCGACCGGTCGGCGATACTGGTCGCGCGCCTTATCCTTGGCGCTTCGGTCGGGCGCGGCGACGGTTGCGACCAGCATCGCATCTGGGCTCGTCGACTGACCGGCCACGGTCGCGACCGGAGGGAAAGCCAGGGCGCAGGCGACCGGTATGAGCAGGGGAACGAGGCGCATATGCGAATCCTTTCGAAGCATCGGCGCCGAAGGCTCTCGCCCCCTGCCGCTTGTCCCGGATCATCGAGCAGCCGCGGCGGGATGATAATGTCGAAAATCGGCAATTCTTCGTTGCGGTGCCTGCTGACGAGCAATGCCTGAGATCGTCGGCCGAACTGCTAGTCACGCTCCAGCCAGAATAGCTCGCCGCTTGGCTCGTGGAGAAAACAGGCAGCATCGATCAGACGGAGCCCCTGTCCTGACTTCAACATCCAGTGGCGAGCGCCGATCTGGGTGCGTACCCCACGACGGGTGGCGATGGTCGCCAGATAGCGATACTCGATGGCGGTGAACGCCGACCCGTCCTCGCCCTTCACTGCGCAACGCCGCAGTTCCTTGCGTTCGGGTCCGGCATCCGCCACCGGCGGCATCAGAATGGGCGCGTCGGAAGAAATTTGCCGTTCAACGTGATGACGACGCGCTCTCCACCTTCCCGGTCCTCTTCCCGACCGACGGTCATCTTGAAGTTGATCGCGCTCATGATCCCGTCGCCGAAGCGTTCATGGATCAATGCCTTCAGCGTCGTTCCATAGACCTGCACGATCTCGTGGAAGCGATAGATGGTGGGGTCGGTCGGCGGCTGCACCGACAGACTACCGCGCATCGGAATCGCCTGGAGATCAAGCGCGGCTTGATCAGGCAATCCGAGCTTCTCGACGACGCGGGTCGCCACGTCTTCGGGAAGCGGATGCTGGCCAAGCAGGGCGGCAGTCACGAACTCGGTGCTGATCCCGGTTCCCTCGGCGATATCGTCCCAACTCAAACCCTTGGCGCGCTTGGCCTCCAGGGTGGCCTCCGCGAGGTTTGCCCGCGCTTCGGGCGAGATATGCGTGTGTATCATCGCTGGTCTCCTTTGACGCGCTCAGGCGGCGGCGTGGGTCTGCTCGAGCTGATCGACGGTCTCGGCCGTGGTCCAGATGGCGTGAGCCAGGAACCGGAAGTTGATCAGGGCCGCAAGATAGCCGTCGCCCTCCGGCAAGCGTGGCCCGGCCGTTGCGTCACGCACCACCACCACCTCGAAGCCCTGCTCAACGAGCTCGCGCAGGTGCGATTCCACGCAGAGATTGGCTGCCATGCCGGCGAGGATGACCTGGGAGACGCCACGCTTGCGCAGCTGGAGCGAAAGGTCATTGCTCTCGGGGCCATAAACCTTGTGCGGTGACGCGATGATCGTGTCGCCATCGAGAATATGGTCTTTGAACGCAGGCAGGAAGTCGGCGCCGCTATTCTCGAAGCCGTCCAGCGATAGTGGCCCCTTTCGCCCGAACATCCCGATCCCGTGCATTACCTTCTCGAGCGGACCACCGAACCTCCAGGCGTGATCGGTCGGATAGTAATAATGAGGCGAGACAGCGACGGTGATGCCTGCAGCCTTGGCGGCCTCGAACAGCTGCCGCAGATGATCGACAGTGCCGTTCTCGGTGATGCTCTCGCCGAAATAGGGCCAGCTCACCCCCTCCGGGCTCAGAAAGTCGATCTGGGGGTCGACGACGACAAGGGCCACCTTCGTATGATCAAGCGCAAACCCGGTGGCGGGCAGCACAGGGTCAGTCGGGTCGGCATAGAGCGGATTGCCGATGTTCACGTCATCCAGAGCCATGGAATCCTCCTGTCTCGCTGTTCGATCAAGTGGTCTTCGGGCGTTTCGGGAGAAAGACCGAGAGAAGCGCCTCGAACCGGGCGAAAGCGGTGGGGCCGCGCTCGACCTTGGCCCGCATCACGGCACCCTCGAAGGCTTCCACCAGCACTGCGGCGAGCGCTGCCGGCTCCAGCCCGGATTGCAGCGTCCCGTCCGCCTGAGCACCCTCAAGGCACGCGGCAAGAGCTGCATCCCAACGGCGAAGCAGCAGGGCGGCACGCTCGCGCACCGGGTCGCTGGTGTTGCCGAGCTCGAGCGCAAGATTGCCGATCAGGCACCCCGGACCAAACCCGGTGTCGGCGTGCATCTGGGAGAGCCCACGAAAAAAAGCTCTCACCCTATCGGCCGGATTGAGGCGCCGGTCGTCGAGCCTGGCCAGATGGTCGCGCTCGATCTCTTCCCAATAGGCGTCCAGAATCGCGAGTCCGAACCCCTCTTTTGTCGCGAAGTAATTGTAGAAGGATCCCTTGGGCACGCCGGCTGCGGTCGCAACGTCCTGCACGCCGGTCGCATGAAAGCCCTGGCGGCGGACGAGATCTCCGCCGGTTCCAACCAGGCGGGCATGGGTCTGTGGATTCGCTGGTCTTGCCATGAGATAATAGATAACCAGTCGCTTTATCAGCGTCAAGCGGGATTCTGAGCGCTTGTCGGGCGCCGCACCTGTGACGCCGGAAATTCTTCTGGCGGCGTAACTCAGCGAGGCGTCCCGGCGAACCCATGATTGTCGCCGCCCCTGATCCCCGCACGGCGACAATGCCGTCCCCTCGTGCCCGGTTGCTCCTGGACGTGGCACGAGGACAGACGGCCTGTGAAACGGTGCCGGGCGGCCCCCCTGTCGCCCGGCACCGCGAGCTACATCGCACCGCCGTCCGGATTTCTTCACTAACCGCGATAATGATTTTCCCATAAGCCCGATTATCATCGGATTGGCATCAACTATCGTCGCAGCAACCACCTCACAAAGCTGGAAGCCGACGAAATGAAGAATGTCCCTGGATCATCGCCGACCGGATCATCCACATGGTCTGCCCTGACTTGCATTGCGCTTCTCCTGGTCTCCGGCGCGACCGTGGCGGCGCGGGCCCGGGCGGCACCGAGCACGCACCAAGGATCCCTCGGCGCGTCCGATCGGCAGCGCGACGCGCACCTCGCCGCGGCGCTCTCCTCGACCGTGCGCACCGCCGCCGATCGCGCGCGCGACCATGATCGCCACCCCTACGAGACGCTGCGCTTCTGGGGTCTGCGCCCCGGGATGACGGTCGTCGATCTGCAGCCCGAGGGCGGCTACTGGACCCGTATCCTGGCGCCTTATCTCGCCAGGACCCGCGGCATCTATATCGCGGGCGTCCCGGATCTCGGAAACGACCGGTGGCGGAACCTGCTGGTCGGAGGGAATGGCGGCGATGAACCCAGCCGAGCCGCTTTTGCTCGCCTGGGGCCCATCCGTTATGCGACCTTTGGGCCGCGATCCGGCTTGCTGGCGAGACCGGGAAGCGTCGACCTGGTCCTCGCCTCCCGCGAAGTGCATCAGTGGCTGCACGAGCGTTATGCCGACAAGGGTTTCCGCGACGTCTATCGCGCGCTGAAGCCGGGAGGCATCCTCGCGATCGAGGAACATCGCGCTGAGCCGCAGATCGATCCGGTCCTGACCGGAGATCCATTCACTGGCTATGTCCCGACCAGGGTCGTGATCGCCGCTGCGACGAAAGCCGGCTTCGTGCTCGACGCATCGTCCGAGATCAACGCCAATCCCACGGACATCAAGACTTACCCCCTGGGTGTCTGGACACTCAAGCCCACCCAGCTCAGCGAAATTCCAGGTCAGCCGACCGTGAGCGCGGCGGACCGGGTCCGTTTCGACGCGATTGGCGAGAGCGACCGCATGACGCTGCGTTTTCGCAAGCCCCTTTCCCCTGCCCCCGCAACCCGCGGCTGACACGTCACGCTTTGCTGGCACTCAACTCTGGAGACTTTAGATGAACACGATCCATCAAGGCCCGGCGTTGTTGCCGGCCGGCCGGACCTTCTTTGGCCATCCGCTCGGACTCGGCCCCCTCTCGTTCGCCGGTTCGTTCGAGCGCTTCGCTTATTATGGCATGCAGTCGCTGCTTGTGCTCTACATGACGCACTGGCTGCTTCAGCCCGATCATGTCGGGCAGGTCTGGGGCCTTGCCGCTCTCGAGCGCTTGCTCGGCAACGGTGATATGCACCAGTCGCCGCAAAAGCTCGCCTCCTACATCTTCGGGCTCTACGCGGGGCTCGCTTATCTCACGCCGATCATCGGCGGCGCGATCGCGGATCGCTGGGTCGGCAAGACCCGCGCCGTGGTCGCCGGGGCAGTCATGATGACGATCGGCCATATCCTGATGGCGTTCGATCGTACCTTTCTGCTCGCGCTTCTCTTCCTGCTGCTGGGGCTCGGCGCGTTCCGCAGCAATCACGCCGGGCAGATCGGCGCCTTGTATCGGGCCGGCGACGAACGCCGCTCGGACGGTTTTCAGCTCTACATGTTCGGTGTCCAGATCGCCGGTATCCTGGCGCCGCTTGTCTGCGGAAGCCTCGGCCAGGATGTCGCGTGGCGGTGGGGATTCACTGCCGCCGGCGTCGGCATGACGATCGGTCTGATCATCTACGTGGCGGGCCTTGGGACCATCCCGGTGAACTCGCCCGCGCGCGCCGGCAATCAGCCTGTCCAGCTCACGAAGCATGATGTGCGCAACATCGCCATCCTCATCCTTCTCCTGCCGGTGCTTACCATAACCCAGATCGGCAACCAGCAGACCTTCAACGCCTATCTGATCTGGGGCGAGGCCAATTACGACCTGATGCTGTTCGGGCACATGCTGCCAATCACCTGGCTCTTGTCCTTCGGGGCGGTGATCAGCACCGTGGTGATGGGTCTCTCGGTCGCCTTCTGGCGCGCTTGGGGTCGCCGGCGGCCCGAGCCCAGCGAATTGGCCAAGCTCACGATCGGTGCAGCATTCTCGGCGCTCGCGCCGCTCGCGCTGGCGATCGCGACAAAGAACGCCGGGGCTCCGCACCAGGTAGCCCTGGGGTGGGCTCTGGCCTTCCACATCCTCAACAATATCGGCTTCGCCCACAGCCTGCCCGTCGCGCTTGCGCTATACTCGCGCATGGCGCCGCGTGGCACCTGCGGGACCATGATCGCGCTCTGCTATCTCCACCTCTTCGCCGCAAACCTCCTCGTTGGTTGGCTGGGTGCGATGTATGAGCCGAGCTCGGCCGTATCCTTCTGGCTACTGCATTCGGGCCTGATCGCCGGAGCTGCAATTGTTTTGCTCGGCGTGTGGCTGGTACTGGGCGGCCAATTTGCGGCCGGGCCGCAGAAACTCACCGATCGCGCCACCACCATTCGCGATTCGCTCGAGGCGATCGCAGAATGAAGCCTCTGGACGGGAGCCAAGAACCCCACTCCCCGCCTGGTGGAGCATCCGTGGACCTACGGTTTCGTGATCCGCCGGCGAAGTTCGGCCAAAGGTGCCCGATCGTCAAAGCGCGTGCCGCCCTGCGCGTCCATCCCGACGCCGAGTTGCCGGAAAAGATCGCTCAGGTCCGTATCGATAGGCTGCTCGGCAAACCGGACATAGAGATCCTGCAGGGAGCGCGTTCCGGCCGCCATGTCACCGACCGCCATCAGCTGCTCGGGCGACCACTCGACCGTGTTTCCGCCGCTCTCACGGTTGATGCGCTGCAGGGCATTGCGCAGGGAATATCTCCCGCCGCTGTCCTGGTAGATTGCGATGTCGGCGAGCAGCCAGAAGGTTGCGCCGCCCCAGTAGAGCCGGCCCCAGGCGCGGGTTCCGTCCATTCCCGGGTCGTCGGCCTTGGGCGTGCCCTTGGGCATGCCGAGGATCGACTCCCGCCACACCTCCTCGACAGGCAGTTCGCCGACCAGCGCCCGGGCGATCGGTTCGACATAGGTCGCATTGCCCTCCTGGAGCCACAGCGCTCGGCGAGGAAGGTTCGGGAGGGCTGTGTGGACCATCTCATGGACCAGCACCCAATCGCGATGGAAGGCGGTCGCATCGGCCGCTACGCCGACATGAATCCGGGTCGCGGTGCCGGCATAGCCGAACGTCGTTGCATGGCCGACGTGATCGCCGGGCTCGGCAATCACCAATAGCCCATAGTCCTTGACCGGATAACGGCCGAAATAGGCGGTTACCGCAGCGACCGCGGTGCGTACCCAGGAGACCACGCGATCGCGATCGAGGCCGGGTGCTCCATCGGCAAACACGAGGTTGATCGTGCCGGCTCCGACACGGAGGATCTGACCCGGCTGGCGCCGCAGGGCGCCATACATGTCGTCCGGATCGTCATAGCTCGGTGCCGCGATCGCGCCCGCGAGCGAAGTGATCCCGAACGCAGCAGCGCCGAGACCCATGACCGCGGCACGCCGGTCGAGACGCAGCACGGTCAGCGCAGCGGCGTGGCGGCGAAACTGCGCAGCTGAGCGCCGTCGGTAATGCCGACGATGCGGCCGACCTCCTTGTTGCCCTTGTAAGCGATGAGGGTGCTCTGCTTGGTGATGCCGAGCACCTTCTTCTCCGCCGTCTGGTTGTCATAGTCGAGCCGGAGGATAGTGAGGTTCTTGTAGGCCGGATCGGTCGAGAGCTTGTCGATCGTCGGAGCCTGCGCACGACAGGTCGGGCACCAGGGCGCGAAGGCATCGACCAGCACCGGTTTGCCCGCCGCCTGCGCAGCCTTGAGCGCGCCGAGGCTGAAAGGCTGGACCGGCTGTGCCTGAAGAGGCGCCGCGATAACAGCCAGCGCTGCAATGGGGAGGAATCGAACGAGGGACATGGATCTGCTTTCCTGTTGCGTGGAACCGTTACCGCTGGTTCGTTTCCGATGGCCGCATGGTTACGCGGGCCTCACAAGATGTTAGCGGCTACCAGCGCCGCCCGCCGCGTCCCTCCCGAAGGAAGACGAGGTCAGGTCGGCCGGGGCACGCGGACCGACAACGTCGGACGCCGATGGGGCGAGCCTGGGCTTGCCCGTCAAAGGCCAGCCATGGACCCCATCATGGTTCCCGCGACGGACACCGCGCCGATCACCAGCATCGCGACCAACGCAACGCCGGAGCCCAGAAACGGCAGCGCCGCGGAAAGAACGGGACGGTAGGATTGAGCGTACATAATCTGGCTCTGTTGCAAACTCTGATGCGGTTGCCAAGGTTGGGCCCTTGGATTGGTAA
>CAZGWR010000034.1:0-13973 GCA_964529505.1 uncultured Novosphingobium sp.
TCGGCAGCATGTGCGACGTGTTCGACGAGAACGACCAGCTGGTGCTTCCGGGCAGCGGCACACCGGGGTTCATCGCGCTCAAGGGACCGATCCCGCTCGAATATTACAAGGATCCTGAAAAATCGGCGCGAACTTTCAAGACCATCGGCGGTGTCCGCTATTCGATTCCCGGAGACTGGTGCACGGTCGAGCCCGATGGCAGCCTGACACTGCTCGGCCGGGGCAGCGTCTGCATCAACACCGCGGGCGAAAAGGTCTATCCCGAAGAGGTCGAGGAAGCGCTCAAGACCCATCCGGCGATCGAGGATGCGCTTGTCGTGGGGGTGCCCGATGACAAGTGGGGCCAGGCGGTGACTGCGGTGGTTCACCTCGCAGCGGGCGAAACGCTCAATGAAACGGAGGTGAAGAAACACGTCCGCAGCAAGCTGGCGGGCTACAAGACCCCCAAGGCCGTTTTCGCAACCGCGATGGCGCTGCGCGCGCCCAATGGCAAGGCGGACTACAAGGGTGCTGCGCAAATCGCTGCCAAGCTGAGCGACGCGCGATGAGCACACCTGAACCTGACTGCGATGCGCTGATAATCGGCGCGGGCTTCAGCGGCATCTATCTGCTCCATCGGCTGCGTGAGGCGGGGTTTCGCGCAAAGCTGATCGACGCCGCCGCGGAGCCAGGCGGGATCTGGTACTGGAACTGTTATCCCGGTGCCCGGGTCGATTCGCACGTTCCGATCTACGAATTCTCGCTGCCCGAGCTGTGGCAGGACTGGACCTGGAGCGAACGGTTCCCCGGCGGCGGTGAGTTGCGACGATATTTCCGCTATGTTTGCGACAAGCTGGAGCTCTGGGCCGACATGGCCATGGGGACGCGGGTGTCCGGTGCCCGCTTCGATGGCGACAACAATGTCTGGCGTGTCGATACGCCGCAAGGCGAGCAGATCAGCGCGCGGTTCTTGCTACCGTGCGCTGGCTTCGCCGCCAAATCCTATACTCCTGACATTGTCGGCCTTGAGTCTTTTGCAGGCGAACGGCACCATACCGCGCACTGGCCGCAGGGCGGACTTTCGTTCGCCGGAAAGCGGGTGGCAATTATCGGAACCGGGGCAAGCGGTGTCCAGGTGGCGCAGGAAGCCGCGCGCGACGCCGCGCAGCTGACCTTGTTCCAGCGCACCCCGATCCTGGCTCTGCCGATGCAGCAGCAGCCACTGAGCCTTGAGCAGCAAGCGCAGGAAAAGGCTGCCTATCGCGCGATCTTTGCCAAACGGCAGACCTCGAACGGCGGCTTCGACGCCGATCGAATGGAAATCAGCGCGCTCGACGTCGATGCAGTCGAACGTACCGCAACTTTCGAACGTCTATGGCGAGCCGGCGGCCTGCGGTTCTGGTACAACAATTTCTCCGACCTGCTGACCGATGAACGGGCCAACCGCTTCGCCTACGATTTCTGGCGCGACAGGGTCCGCGCGCGGATTGCCGATCCCTCGCTTCACGAGGCATTGGCGCCGATGGAACCGCCGCATCCCTTCGGTACGAAACGTCCATCGCTCGAACAGAACTACTACGAGATATTCGCGCAGGGCAATGTGTCGCTGGTCGATCTCAAGCACGATCCGATCGTGCGCGTGGTCACCTCAGGAATCGAGACCGCGAGCGCCCTGATCGAATGCGACATTATTGTGTTCGCTACAGGCTTCGATGCCGGTAGCGGCGGACTGATCGACATGAAGCTTCGCGGCACCGAAGGCTTTGACCTGGGCGAGGCGTGGAAGGACGGGGTGCGCGCCTATCTAGGCTATTCGGTTACCGGCTTCCCCAACATGCTTTTTCACTACGGCCCGCTGAGCCCGTCCGGATTTTCGAACGGTCCGACTGCTGCCGAGCTGCAGGGTGACTGGACAACGGATTTCCTCCTTCACCTGAGGAACGAGGGGTTCACGCGGTTTGAGCCCGACCCGGCGGCGGAATGCGAATGGACCGAAATGGTCGAACAGATCGGCGCGATGACGCTCTTTCCCAAAGCCAGGTCCTGGTACATGGGTGACAATATCCCGGGCAAGAAGCGCCAGCTCATCAACTTCCCGAGTGTGTCAACCTATGCCCAGATCTGCGCGGACGTCACCGCGAATGGCTATCGGGGCTTCACGCTGGGGTCGTGAATTTTATCGGAGATTACCTTGTCGAGTGACATAACGAACGGCCTTGGCGATATCGATCCAGAGTGGGCGCCGAACCCTGAAGAATTGCCCCGATGGTTTGTCGATGCCCTTGCCGTTCCCCGCGATGAAGGCTTCGTCGAGGTCGATGGCACCAGGATCCACTATTTCCGGTGGGGCCGCCGCGGAGCGCCACCGGTGTTGATGACCCATGGCTTCCTCGCCCACGCCCGCTGTTTCGCATTCATCGCGCCATTCCTCGCAAAGGATTACGACGTTGTGGCCTACGACCTGTCTGCGATGGGCGACAGCGCGGTGCGCGAAAATTGCGACTTAGCGGCGAGAGGCCGCGAAATGATCGGGGTGGCGCGGGCGCTGGGTCTGTTCGACGGCGCCCCGAAACCAGCGATCGTCGCGCACAGCTTCGGTGCCAGCGTCGCGCTGGAAGCGCTCGAACAATTGCCCGGAGGCTTTGCCGGTGCAGCCATTTGCGACATGATGACCCTGCGCCCCGCCATGCTTGAAGCATTCTGGGCGGGCGGCCACACCAGCCCGGGTTCAGGCAATCCCGACAAGCCGCTCCGCATCTACCCGGACTTTGCGACTGCGCGCGGCCGTTACAAGCTATCGCCGCCGCAGCAAGTCGGGGAACCGTTCCTGTTCGACTATATGGCCTATCATTCGTTGCGAAGGGTCGAAGGCGGTTGGAGTTGGAAGTTCTCACCCGCAGTTTTCAAGCGCGACAATGCGCGCACCGATTGGCTTACAATCGGCACGAAACTTGTGGCGGCGCCAGGCCGCAAGGCGATCATCCATGGCGAGGAAAGCTTGCTGTTCACACGTGACTCGAGGGATTTCGTGCACGATCTTGGCGGAAAAGACATCCAGATAATCGCTGTTCCGGGAGCACGCCATCACCTGATGCTCGATCAGCCGCTGGCTTTTGTGACCGCCGTGCGCGCTTTGCTGGCTCAATGGCATGAGGCCGCTTCGGACTGAGGTGAGGAGGCTTCGGAATCACCCAAGTTCCAAGACTGTTGATCATGCGATGGTCAGGCCTCAACCGACAATTTCAACAACGGGACCATAACCAGCATTGTCGGGTATGACGAGGACGCGCTGGCCGTTCCGTTCTTCAAGCCGGGGAAGCACGGTAACGAGTGGCCGCTCTTCGGCGCGACGCAGACAGTCCGACGCATCGCTTGCTTCGGAAAGCAACTGCACATTCATCCGGGTCGGGAAAATGACCGTTCGTTCGCCGCTTCCGGCTAGGCGCAAAACATCCCTTGGAGCTATCCATTCGGCATCGACGGTTTCATGACCGTCGCAAGCGGCGACTTGATTGGCGGGGGCATGGACGACGTAGAAAAAGGTGTCGAAGCGCTTTGGCATGATTGGCGGCGTGATCCAGCGCGCAAATACCCTCAATGCATCAAGCCGCAATTGTACACCAAGGTCGCGCACAACGTCGAGGAAGGCCAGATCTCCCCGATCTACGGCGCTGCGCACCGCTGGTTCACAGCTGTGCTCGAAAAGCCTGCCGTCACGGTGGTGGGCAAGGAGAATTCCCGCCTCTTCGAATACTTCGCGAATCGCGGCGATCCGAAGTTTCCGCTGCACCTCGTCGAATTGGGGCCACCCAGTACAGTGTTCGGCCCAGGCAGGATCTGCATCCCGGTCGTGCAGTTTGCCGCCAGGAAAGACGAGCGCGCCTGAGGCAAAATCTATCTGCTGGTGCCGCTTGACCATCAGCACCTGAAACTCAGGCTCATCGCGTAGAAGCAGAATGGTGGCTGCCAGTTTGGGCTCGAGTGCTGACTCTTCGTGGTGCATCATGCTCTTCCTTCTACTGTCGTGCCGACCGATCGGGAGCAGGCCAAAAAGCCCGGCCGGCCGCCGAGCTCGAACCGAATCCCCTGATGGCGTCGAGCAAGTCAGCTTTCCCGGGCCCAATCGGAATTTCCACTCCGCTATAGAGGCGCAGAATGATCTTGAATTGCTTGGGCGAGGACATGGTCAGGATCCTACTTCGGCTTCTCCAGGAAAGGCAACCCGGGCAACTATTCGGCGGCGATCAATCGCAGCGCCATCGCTTGTGAAATCACCCTTCGGACTCCCTCAGGGGACCAGGACAGCCCGCCGCGCGGCGTCGGCTCGCGTAGGTCGCGCGACAGCCAGGACGCAATATCGCGGAGCGAACTACCTGGGTGAGTCTTGAGCCGATCAGCCACGAGGCGGGCTGCTCTGGTATCTGCGGGCGGCCGAGGTGCGACTTTAAGGATCGCTGGCTCGGCATAGCCTTCCCGAACCAAGGTCCGGCATGCCTTAACAAGTGTGCGTTCACTGAACGACCGCACTGGCGGCGGCAATGCTTGAATCTGCCTTAGCACCAAACCCCAGGGAAGGTGTGGTCGCAACCGCTCCACCGTGGGAAGCCAGCGATGTCGGCCATCGAGCAACTCATTGAGGTGGCGCTCCTTATGGCTGGCGCGGATTTCGGCGATCGCTCCAGGATCGCGGCTCCGCATCTTGGGATTTCCTGGACGCGCGCCGCGAGCGACGGCGGCCTTGATGCCCGCGCGCGTACGCTCTCGGATCAAGGCGCGTTCAAACTCCGCGAAGGCTCCCAGCATCTGGGTCATCAGCATGCCTTGTGCGCTGGAAGTATCGATCGGATCGTTGATCGACCGGAAGTAGGCGCCCTTGGCGCGCAACGTTTCGACAATCTCGAGCAGATGCGACAGCGAGCGCGCCAGGCGATCAATCCGTACCACCAGCAAGGTGTCGTCCTTCCCTACCCGGTCCAGTGCTCTTGCAAGGTTCGGGCGCTCCCTATTCGCGCCGCTCGCCTTATCCTCGAAGATCATCGAGCACCCTTGCGCACGCAGCGCATCCTGCTGGGCAGCAGTGTCCTGTTCATCGGTCGAAACCCGGGCGTAGCCGATCAGAGTCATTTGTCACATATTATAGAATGGAGGCATTTGAACGGTTGCCCCCGTTAGATATAACTTTCGAGCAGTTATGGCCAGAGGCAACAATCCACGCAGATATGCGCGTTTCCGGCCGTCCACCGGCAGTCTCGCGTGCCAAAACCAGCCTCAGATCATTGCCCGTGAAGCGCCATTATCGGACAGTGATTAGTCGTCAGGCAGGGGATCCAAGCTGCCTATACTTTTGATGCCCTTCCTATACTATCGGCGCGGATGGCCCCCTCCCCTGCCCCGTGGCAACTAGCGCTGGCGCGGCTCGAGGGCGCCCTCCCCTTCCTCGGCAACGACCTCGCCGCGAGCCTCGCGCTCGCCTCGCTGCGCCGTTTGTGGCGCGTCCATGTGCGCGATTTTGCGTTCGAAAACATCGGGTTGGAGCACGATCCGGGGCTTGAGGCCGCGGAATTGATGCGTAGCTGGTATAGTGAGGAACGGCGCGATCTGCTGTCTTGGGTGAGCCGGCGCGGCCCCCCTCCCCTCGCCCGCGCCGCGGGGCTTGCGCTCAAGGCCAAGGGTGCCTCCGAAAGCTTCACCAGCACCTTCGATGCCGCCGATCGCGCGCTCGAGCGGCTCGATGCCTTGCTTCCCGCCGCCGACCCGCTTGCCACGCTCGCTGAATGGATGCGCCAGTTGCGCGAGGACGAGACGCCGTTCCTCGAAGGCGGCAGCGAGTTCGTTGAAGTAGGAGGGCACGTATTCAGCCGCTTCGCCTCGCGTGGCGCGGCCTGGGCCGCCTCGCTCGCCGCCGCGATGCGCCCACAGTTGTTCGCTCTTGGGGCAGCTCCCCTCGCCCTCGCCGGGCTCGCGCCGCGCAGTCTGTTCCAGCAGGATCTCGAAAGCCCCCTGCCCTCTCTTTTGTCGACCGCCATCGGCAACGCCGCCATCGATGTGGCGTCAGATCTATTGGCGATGCGTCAAGCGCTCAACCGTCGCGACCTTGAGTTGCGTGCGCTGTATGCCTCTTCCCATGCCCGACAGGCTTGGCAACTCATCTCCGCTTTAGGGCCCCTCACCCGTGCCGAGCTCGCGCGTGCCCTCGACGTAACGCCGCGGACTGCTTCCCAGGCTGTGGTCGCGTTAGAGAACGCCAATCTTGTTCGTCTCCGCCCCGCTGACAAGGTCATTCTGGCGGCGAATGCCTGATCACTATTGCGGGAATCTTCGTCAATTCTACCTGACCTTGCGGTCGCGATCTTCCCCTTGATTGGTGGAATTCTGCCGTTTTCTGGGCCGCGGCACAATGTGCCGCGCTCTGTGCCTCGGTATGTGCTGCACGTTGTGTGGTCTATTGTGACGCGCCATGTGGGGCGCGGCACATCGCGCTGCCTGCATTGCGGCACCACGCGCGTGCGCTGGCGCCATCGCTGCCGACTTGTGACGCGCTTGCGCCTTGCACCGCGCTGCTATACGCGCTAGGGGCAGCACGTGCAGATGGTGCAGCGCTTGCAATTGTGTTTACCAATTGTGCCGCGCTTTGTGCCGCGCTGCCGCTACACAGGAGACATACCGTGCCAGTTATCACGATCGCCCAGAGCAAAGGCGGAGCAGGCAAGACGACTCTCGCGCTCGCGCTGGCATCGGAATTCGAGGCCTTGGGCGGTTCGGTCTACATGCTGGATGCAGACCGGCAGAACAGCCTGCTGAACTGGCATCGCGATCGACTGGCTTCGGGGAGGGGAGGGGACTCCAAAATTCAGGTCGAGGATGCCTCACAGTTGCGCGATGCGGACATCGGCGCCGCAATCACAAAAGCACGGGAACTGGCGCAACTCGTCATTGTGGACTCCGAAGGAACCTCCAACTTCAAGACGGCCTATGCCGCCATGGATTCCGATTTTGTTGTCATTCCGACGCGGTCCTCGCGCCTAGATCTGGAGCGCACTGTCGAAACCAGCGATATGCTGGAAAAAATGTGCCGCGGCGTGCCTTATCGGGTGCTGATCACGCAAACTGGCCAGGTCGCGCGGTCTAAGGCTGAATGGGAAATCGATAGTCAGATTTCCAAGGCTTTGCCCACATTTCCCGAGCAAATGCACAATCTTGACGCGTTCCGCGCCATGTCCAATTTCCGCATGACGCTCGCCGAAGTCGAGGCAAACAAGCTCGCGAAGACCGAGAAGGCGCGACACATCGCCCAAAGCGTGCTCGCCAACATTCTCGACGAAATCCAGAACAAGGAGGCCGTAAATGCCTGATCAGAACCCTGCCAGCAGCGCGATGGGCGATATCATCGGTTCAACGCGCCAGCGCCTCGAGCAGCCTGCGCCGCCTGCAAGCCCGGCAGACCGCCTTAAGAACCTTGTCGCAGCCACTACAGTGGCGAAGCCTGCACCGGCAGCATCGATTGCGCGCGATCCGGCTCCAGCGGCCCTGCCAGGCAATTATTTCCCGCAAGTCGCCGTCGACACAGCGATGGTCCCCAAGCGGAAGCCGCAGCGTGGCCCAACGCGCACACTCCACATCAGCATGCGGCTCTCGCCACCCGAACGCGACCGCCTCGTCCAATGGTGCGACGAACGCAATCTGAGCCTGCCCGACGGAATCGTGGCGCTCCTCAATCTGGCGGAAGGGGCAGGGGAGGGGGCCTAACCCTCAACCGGTCAGGGCAAGACGCTTAATGTGAGTGATTGGGGGGTCAGGCCCGTCCGCGTGCCTTGACGAAGCCCTTGCAGAAGCCTTCCCACGACTTGTAGAGCGCCTGTCCACTCAATGTCTCGAGCTTGGGGCCCATCTGCTTGCGATAGGCCTCAGCCACGAGGTCCTTATCCCAACCACCGCCAAAATCGCTCACGATGGTAAGGATGGTCTGATCGCCGCAGAAATGCAGGGAATCGGTCGGGAACAGTTTGCGCGCCGTGATCCTCGGCGCCGGCGCCGCAACGATCTGCTCGGCCGTCCCGTCGCGGCGGGCTTTGCGCCCCACCTTCGGTCGATCCAGTTCCTTGGCCGTTGCCTCCTGCTCCCCGGGCTCCTTGGGCGAAAAGGTCAGTTTGACAGCTACAACCGGGCGGCCACGTCCGGCCCCGCGAATTTCCTCCCACTCTACGATGAAGTCGGCGAGCTGGTCGATTTCGGCTTTCGATTTTGCCAGCACGTCTCGGCGGAATTCCGCGAAATTCTTGAAGCTACCTTCGGGCACGCCGAGCTTGCGACGCAGCTCCTCGACCGACATCTTCACCACCCGGTTCTGACGGTTGATGATCAGGCAGCCAAGGTCATAAAGGGTGAGGGAATAGCGCGATTGCAGCGCCAACATGACCCCGAGATTGACCCGTGCGTAATAGTCCGAACGCTGGATCACCCGCTTGAAATTGTCCGAAAACTCGAACTCGACGACGCTCATCCCGTCTTCTGAGATTTCCTCGACACAGCTCGCAAGCAGCGACTGCGACATGACCGCCGGCTTGCCTTTCTTCGACGTGGTCCTGATCCGGACAATCACGCGAAGCAGCTCATCCATGACTGGCTGGATTCGTTCATTTCCCTTGTGCGACCCGCGAAGTTCCTTCTTTGTGATCGTGAAGGTCTTGGTCTCACCCGCATCCGGTCCGGCCTTGCGCAACATCAGCGCGAAGGCTTTTCTCGCGGCAGCACTTAAGGACCCGGTTTCGAATTCAGATTCGACGAGTTCGCCAGGCTTGCTTACGAAGTCGAGGTCCTTGCGGCGAATCACTTCGGCCACACGCAAGGTGCGGCTCAGGCCCTCCAAACCTGGAGTAACCTCGATTTCACTGGGATTCGAATCGAGCTCCATGTGAGTTGCATAACATCACCTTGTCATAATGAGAACACACCCCCGTGAACTCACATAGACAAGCCCCCGATCGCTCACATGAAGGCCTGTCTGCACAAAAATGGGCAACATCGGGATAGCCCCCAAGGGCTCACATAAAGCTCTCTGGAAGGCCGCAGGATTCCGTCCTTGCGCGGAATTCCCCCGATCACTCATATAGTCATCGGGCAGGGTTACAGGGTGTTCGTCGCGGCGGAAAAGGCAGCTGTCACATTGCCCCCTCCGACTCACATATACGCCGCGCCATGTTATTGTTTTTGAGCGACATTTCGCGAGAACCCCGATTACTCACATAATTGATCTCGGATTGGCTGTCCCGGCAACCCGCGAACCCCCGATTCCTCAGGTAAACCCGATCCGCAGAGGCGTGGACTCCCCCCATTGCTCATCTAGACGCCTGGTTTAGATCCACCACGAACCAAATTGGCGATTCAGTCACTAGAATCAGAGCCTTCTGACCCGGTCTTGTTGTGAGATCGCCAAGTCCCCCGATTCCTCATGCAATCACCCGAGACCTCATAATGACGCCCCCGCGGCCTCATGCAGACGCCCCCACAGGCTCATATTAAAGCCCCCTTCGGCTCACATAGAAGGCAATTAAGTCTCTGTTTTTCGGTGCCTAAAGACGCCCGAATCATAGAATCCTGAATCTAAGAAACCTCCCAAGCTGCGCTTGGGCGTTTTGATAAATAGGATTCAATGACAAGAGAGAGGAGGGTGGTCTGGTTGGGCTTGCATGTCCATAGTTCAAAACAGACCATCACCCGCTCTCCGCGACCTGGTAGCCCGACTGAACGGTAGATGGTCCGGCGATGTTGCCATGTGTTGCTGCCCCGCGCATGCTGACCGAACCCCATCCCTCGCGATCCGTCAGGGTGACCGCAGTATCCTCGTCACATGCCATGCTGGGTGCGACAGTCGCGATGTCCTCAAAGCCCTTCGGCGCATCGTGGATCTGCCGAGCTTCACACCTCCAAGCATTTCTCCAAACCAGCAAACTAGCCATGGGGCTTATTTCGCTATCTGGCAGGCGGCGCGCGAGATCGAGGGAACCTTGGCCGAGCACTATGTCCGCGAAGTCCGCAACATCTGGGCACCGGTCGATGACCTGCGCTTTCATCCCCGGTGTCCACGAGGGCAGGGCAGCCTCGTCAGCTTCGAACCGGCACTGCTGGTCGCCATGCGCAAGGCCGGGGTGGTTGCCGCGATACAGCGGATATTCCTCGACCCATCGTCAGCAACCTACACCGACAAGCTGGTCCTGGGACAGGCTATTGGCGCGGCATGGACCAATGGCCCGCCAGCCAAGACCATCGGCATCTGCGAGGGCTTCGAGACTGCGGCTGCCTATACGTCGCTCACGGGTATCCAGGCCTGGGCGACCATGGGTGCCAAGCGCTTCCACCAGGTCGACATTCCGGCGTCAGTCGAAACCGTGATCCTGCTCGCGGACAACGATCTCGAAGGCCGACGCGCGCATGACCGCGCGCTTGATGCCTACCGCCGCGCGGGTCGCAGCATCGAGACCGAATGGCCGCCGGGCCGCATGAACGACTGGGCGCAGCTCCTGAAGCGGTGAGGGGAGGGGGGCTAGAGCGGGCGTGCCGCTGATCGGCACGAGCTCAGGAGTTCTCCGCATGACCACAACGATTCCGCGCGCCAGCGCCATTCTTTGCGCTGCGCGCACACTTGCCGCCAAGCTGCTCCTCGCTGTTCCGATCGACCGCGCCGCTCTGAGCGAAGCCATGACGGAGAGTGCAGGCGGCAATGACGCCGCAGGTGCCTGGCAGCAGCGCGACAGTTTCGAAGCGCTGGAAGTCGCGCTCTCCCTCGCCATTCCCGAGCTTGTCGGTCCCATGGACGTCGGTGCGGCGATCAGCACGCTCGAGGCACTCTCGCGCGAACTGCCAACCCACACAGTACGCAGCGAGGGCCAGGTCCAGTTCCAGCAGTTTTCGACGCCGCCGGCGCTGGCCCGTCTGGCAGTTCATCTGGCGCGGCTTTCGAGCGATGACGTGGTGCTTGAGCCGAGCGCAGGCACCGGGATCATCGCTTCGCTTGCCAAGGGCGCGGTCAAGGACCTGATCCTCAACGAACTCGAACCATCCCGTGCCGACCTGCTCGAGGCCGTGTTTCCGGGCACGAAAGTCTATCGCCACGACGGCGCGAAGCTCAGCGCGCTGCTCTCCGGGACTGAACGGCCCAGCGTCGTCCTGATGAACCCGCCGTTCTCGGTGTCGCAATCGCGCGGAGAGGATCGGAATACGGCCGCCCGGCACTTACGCTCCGCGCTCGACCATCTGCTGCCCGGTGGCCGGATCGTCGCGATCATGCCGGACTGGTTCTCGCCTTCGGCCAGGTCCGAAGAAACCTTCCGGCGCACCCTCGAAGGCGCGCGGGTCGTCCTCTCGCTCCGTCTGGACAAGGGCGGCTATGCCAAGCACGGCACCGGGATCGCCGTTCGCGTGCTGGTGATCGACAAGGTGCCTGGCGAGATCGGTGTATCGACCATGAATCGCGGCACGGTCGGCGAACTCTTTGCCGCGCTGCCAACCGTGCCACTCCGGGCGACATTGCGCGACCCGGCGCAGGCGGCAGCGCCCCGGCCCAAGCTCAGCCTCTTCCGCTCGGTGAAGACCGGCCCAGCCCGGCCCGTGATCGTGCGGGCGGCCCAGACAAACGACGTCCGCCCCGTCGCGTACGAAGTTCTGGCCGAACCTGCAGCCATGGGCGAGCAGCGCGGGGTCTATTCCGACTACCGGCCCTCGCGCGTCGTAATCGCGGAAGCAGGCGAACATCCCACCCACCTCGTCGAATCCGCCGCCATGGCCTCGATCGCGGCACCCAAACCCAACTACGTGCCAGCTCTGCCCGAACGCACCGTGACAGCGCGGCTGCTGTCCGCTGCCCAGCTCGAAACCGTGATTTATGCCGGTGAGGCCTGGAGCCGCGATCTCCATGGCCGTTTCAGCCATCCTGCCGGCGAAGTCGCGCTCAAGGAGGACCCCGAGGGCCAGCATTACCGCACCGGGTTCTTCCTTGGCGACGGGACCGGGGCAGGGAAGGGGAGGCAGGCGGCGGCCTGTATTCTCGACCAGTGGCTCAAGGGCAATCGCCGTCACATCTGGATTTCGAAGAATGCGCCGCTCCTTGAAGACGCGCAGCGCGATTGGACCGCGATCGGCGGATTGCCGTCGGATATTCTCGACCTTGCCCGCTGGAAGATCGGTGAGGAGATAACCTCGCCCGAAGGCATCCTCTTTGTCCCCTACGGCACGCTGCGCAGCTCGCGCGTCGAGGATACCCGGCTCGACCAGATTGTCCGTTGGGCCGGGGAGGACTTCGAAGGCGTGATCGTCTTCGACGAGGCCCACGAAATGGGCGGCGTTGCGGGCGGGGAGGGGGCGCTTGGCCAGAAGCAGGGCTCGCTCCAGGGCATTGCCGGGGTGCTGCTCCAGAACACTTTGCCCCGCGCCCGCGTGCTTTATGCCTCGGCGACCGGCGCTTCCGACGTCAACAACCTTGCCTATGCGGTCCGGCTTGGCCTGTGGGGACCGGGCACGGCTTTTGCGAACCGCGAGCAGTTCATCAGCGAGATCCGCGACGGCGGCATTGCCGCGATGGAACTCGTCGCCCGCGACCTCAAGGCCTCCGGGCTCTACCTCGCCCGGGCGCTCAGCTTTGCCGGGATCGAGTACGACATCCTGCGCCATGAGCTGACCTCTGAGCAGATCGCGGTCTACGATACCTATTGCGAGGCCTGGACGATCATTCACCAGAACCTTGAAGCGGCGCTCGAACTCACCGGGATTGTCGACGGGCTTGAGAACAAGACCCTCAACAGCGGCGCCAAGGCGGCGGCCCGCAGCCGGTTCGAGGGGACGAAGCAGCGCTTCTTTGCGCAAGTCCTGCTCTCGCTGAAGTTGCCCTCGATCTATCCCGCGATCGACGAGCATCTGGCCAACGACGAAAGTGTCGTCGTCCAACTGGTCAGTACCGCGGAATCGATTCTCAACCGGCGTCTCAATGAGCTCGAACCCGACGAGCGCGAAGAGCTGGAACTGGACCTTTCGCCTCGCGAGTACGTGTAATGTTGAGCTCAACATTACACATATTCTTTGCAGTCGCAGTTTATGTCGAGCGTGGCGGCGGGAGGCGCAGCTTTCCTTCGGTTTTCCATGATTTCACTCCAGATAATTACAGTTCCTTCGACCTCAACAAGTCGAAGGAAGCTACATGCGAACAAGATCATCATTGCCGTTTCGAGCGGCCCCGCTCCGGGTCGAAGACCCGCCCAGTCACGGCACCCTACTCACCGCATTCCTCTCCTCTTTGTCGCTCGACGAGAGGTCAGCCTGTGCGGTTCTGTTTGGCGCTGCTGCCCGCCATTTCCTGCATTGGCTGGAACTGCATGGGATCGCGGTCCGCATGATCGACGATCGGGCTGTTCGGCGGTTCGAGAAGCATCGGTGCCGGTGCCACCGGTATTCGGCGCAGCAGCCAGTATATAAGGCGGACATTGCAGCGCGGGTCAGACGCTTCGTCCGCTTCCTGGAAGATCAAGGATACGTCGAAGTCGACGAAGGGATCGACGATCTACCACGGCACCTCGCCGACTATTCCGATGCGATCGATCACCTGCAACTCGCCGAGGGACCGGCGCAGTCCTATCGATCTGAGGCCGAGCATGTCGTGGCCTGGCTTCGCATTGCGCGACGACGGTGGGCCGATATCGACGACACGATCATCGACCAGTACGCCGTGCATGATTGCCGTTGCCCGGTCTGGCGCAAGCGGGGCAAGCTGGTCGCCACGGGCACCAAGCGGCGGCGGCGTTGCGCTCGGCACTTCGTCGAGTTTCTGCGGGGTCGGGGCGTCATCCCATCGGTTGAACCGGTGGTGGACGATAACCCGCACATGGCGGCATATCTTACATGGCTCGCGCAACATCGCGGCGCGACCGACGAGACGATCCGGCGTTACCGGACTGATATCACGCGGCTCATGCCCATGCTCGGCGAGCCTTCACAATGGGATGCAGCCG
>CAZGWR010000035.1:0-12751 GCA_964529505.1 uncultured Novosphingobium sp.
TTTCACTGAACCTATCGTTGGCCATCGGACTCCTGTACGACCGGAAGTGGTCGGCTGGTGCCTCGAGGTAATCATGCTTATCAGGCGCCAGAGCGTTCTTCGGACGGCCACTCTGGCCATCGGAGAATGATCATGGAGATGCCTGAAACCGAACCCACCGCCACAAAGCGCCAAGTCTGGAATGCCGGACGAACCGTCGGTGCGAAGCGCGCGCTGAAACCGAAGCAAATTTGGGAGATCCGATTCTACCTCAATCAGCACCGCCGCTTGCGAGATCGGGCGCTATTTGACTTGGCGATCGACAGCAAGCTTCGGGGCTGCGACCTCGTGCAGATGAAGATCGGCGACATCGTCAGCGGCGGGCAGATCCGAACGCGTGCGATCGTGATGCAGCAGAAAACAGGTCGGCCTGTTCAGTTCGAACTGCTCTCAGACACCCGGGGCAGCCTGCTGGCTTGGCTTGAGCGGCGGGGCGGCACGGTCGACGACTATGTCTTTCCCAGCCGGGTTGATCATAATGGGCATCTCAGCACCCGCCAGTACGCCCGGCTCGTCGATGAATGGGTGACAGGGGTTGGTCTGATGCGAAGCGACTATGGCACGCACTCCCTTCGCCGAACGAAGGCATCGATCATCTACAGGGCGACCGGTAACCTTCGTGCCGTCCAGATCCTTCTCGGTCATAGCAAGATCGAGAACACAGTGCGCTATCTCGGGATCGACGTGGAAGACGCGCTTGCCCTTGCGGAGAATACCGAAATCTGACCGGTTGGCTCCTCGCCTCCCGCGAGGGGCCACTTCACCGCGCTTTGGGACAAAACCGCCGTTTCAGCGCGCATCCGTGGGTGTCAGGTTTCGGATAAACCGGCCGTTCGCGAACCGTAGGAGATCGGGCAGGGAACGAGCAAGGCTGGCCGATTCCAGAATGGCTGCTTGACGGCAGTCGACTCTGGGAAGCTGCCATACCCCAAGCAAGAAAGCCGGTCGGAAGGATGTCCGACAACATAGCAAGATCACGGATACGCTCCATGGCGCGGTCGCGATCGGGGAATTCGAGCAGATTGAAGTCGGTATGGGGCACTAGGCAATATTTGGCTTGGCCACCGATCGAGCCGCCCGTGTCGACATGGCCATAGGCGCCGCCGGCTCGCGACGGATTGCATCCTCTTGGTGCAATCCTGTTTGGCCGGAGACATTGAACGTTGTCACCGATCAGATCCGCGGCATAATGCCGAGCCGTCCGCCGCTTCGGATCGGGGTCGACAGGACCATGACGGCCAGGCACATTGCCACGGCGGCCGCTGGAATGCCCGCCATGGCGAGGACAAGCCCCGTGCCGTCAACGCGATAGTCCACCAGAAAAAGCCACGCCGCGACCGTCAAGCTGGCGACCGCCAGCCCGAATTTCGAAATCGCCGTCAACAGCGCAAATGCGGAGGCGGGCGCGGTCGGACGCTCGGCGGAAACCCGATCCGCGAAGCTCGCCCACAAAAGCGTGGCAATGCCTCCATTGGCCGCGCCGAACAGGAATGCGAAGGCCGCCTGCGCATAATAGCCGGCGGTCTCGGCAAGCGTGAAGGCGATCGCCCCGGCGCCCAGAAGGACGAACGCCACGCAGAGCGTACGGAGGTGGCCCATCCGACGCAATGCGATCAGCCAGAATGGCTGCGCCACGGTAAGGCCGACTGAGACGGCGATGATGATCGTCCCTCCCTGGCCCTGCCAGCGATAGGCGACATAATAGGGTTCGAGCTTGCCGAACACCGATGTCGCTATCGATACCAGAAACATCAGCAGGAGCAGCGGGATCAGGCCGATGCCGGTGCCCGAAGCGGACGATGCGGCGGGAACCGCGCAGTCGGCGCCAGGACGTGGCCGCAGTCGCGTCAGATACCAGGCCGAGCCGATGGCGACCACGGACATCCCCAGCGTCACTAGCGCAAAACGGCCGCTTCCGTTCTGACTCCCGCCGCTGACCAGCCAGGCGAGCGCGGTGGCGACCGCAATGCAGCCAGCCGCGCGCGCTCCCTGGCATTGCGCGTGGCGAGACCCAGCGTGGCGTTCTGTGGAATGTCATAGAGCGCATAGGCAATACGAAAGAGGGTCGCGAGCAGCACCGCCCAGATCAGCCGCCATGCCTCGGGCAGCAGATCCGCGGCGAAGAGAGGCGTTATCACCGCCGCGCTCGCGCAAGCCCCGATGAACTGCAACCGGCAGGCGCGGGCAAGTGTGAACGAGGCGCCGCGCAATTTCCAGCCGATGGCGAGGTCGATCAGCGCGCTCAGCACCAGTCCACCGGCCAGCAGGCCCCCCATCCATGCGGCGGGCAGCCCTGCGCGCTCGGTCAGGAAGAAGGCGAAGACCAGCTCGCTTGAATACCAGAAAAGGCTCTTTCCGAAATGCGCCACGCCATAGGGCCACAGCGCCGCCTGGCTTTCGGTAAGCGCTTCCCGATGCAAAACTTTCAAATTCCGGCGCACGCGGGCTCGCTAGCGCCGATATGCGTCAGCGATGTGACGCCTCGCCTGAATGCTGGCGCGCGATAAATTCCTTGAGCATTTCCGGTGCGTCGGTCTGGATCATCGAGAAACCATCGCTGAGCAGGCGGCCCCAGATGCGGTCCGGATCGCTCATGGCTTGGGCATCGCCATCGCCCAACGTGTTCGTCCAGAGCCTTACGCCCGCCTTGCGTGCCTCGTTTCGCAGCGCCGCAAGGGAAACGCCGTCGAGCCGGGGCGTGCCGAAGGCAACGGGACGGCGGCCGCCCGCAAGCTGTTGCCGGGCGAGCGCCACCATCTCGGACGGAGTTCCGCTGACTTTCGACAATATGGGCATGAACGGCACGCGATCATAAGGGGAGATGGCCGCCAGCGGCGGGGAGCCTGACCCGGCCCTCGTTTTCAGGATGGCATCGTTCGCCGCGCCCAGGCGCAAAGCTTCGTCGATCGCTTCGCCATAGATCGCTTCCTGTATATCCAGGTTGAACAGGATGCGGCCCTGTCCATGGGACAACATGTCGGCAAGGGTCGGCACCTGCTGGGCGGTCACCGCCGCAGCCGCGCCGCCCATGCCGTCGCGCAGGTGCAATCGCCTGATCTCGGCAAGCGTCATGTCAGCGACCTTGCCGGTGCCGTCCGTGGTCCGGTCGACCGTCGCATCGTGCATGATGACGAGATAGCCGTCGCGGGTGCGACGGACATCGGTTTCCATGACGTCGATTCCCATGGCGATGCAATGGTCGAGCGCAAGCAGAGAATTTTCCGGCGCGCCCGGCAATCCATGCTTCACGCCTGAGCGATGGCAGCCGCGATGGGCAACTACCATGGCGCCGCTTTCAGCGTTCGCCAGCCGTTGCCGGGGACTTTGCGCAAGCGCGCGGTCTGCCGCGCCCGTCCCGATGCAGAGCGATGTGACAAGGGCAATGGCCCATAGCCGGCGGGAAGTGGTGGCGATCGGTCCAGTCATATTAACGGATCATCCTGTGACGGCCAAGTTCGGTCATGCGCTCGATAAGGTCTTTTGGCCGGTCGGTCTGGATGATGCTGACTCCGCTGTTGATGAAAGCATCATAGCTTGCACCGCGATCCGCCGCCGCCGCGCGATCGGGACCGCCAATGACGTTGACCATGCCTCTCACCCCACGCCGATCCAGCCCTTCAATCAACTCGCGCGAAAGATAGGCCGGTGTCAGGTGAACGAAATGCGGGCTGGCCTGCTTCAGATAATAATCCAGTTCTTCGCGAGACTGGGCCAGCCGCACTGTTTCGCCGCCACGCCATTGCGCCTGCATATTATCAAGCCACGGCGCATCGTCGGCATAGAAAAGGGCATGGCGGATGCCCGCCTGCCGCAGAATCGCCGCCACCTCAGGAGCGCGATCGACCTTGAGGTGAAGATCGACCACGATCTTGTCCCGCGCGATCCGCAGCACGGATTTCAGCGTCGGCACCCGATAGGCCGTCGGCTTGCCATCGGGACCGAGCAGGCGCAACCGTTCGATTTCCGCGAACGTCATGCTTTCCACTTCGCCGTGGCCGTTCGTCGTCCGGTCAATCTTCGGATCATGCATCAGAATGGCGACATTGTCCCGGGTAAAGCGGACATCAATCTCGACAATGTCGACGCCAAGTTCAATCGCGCGGCGAATGGCGGCGGCCGAGTTTTCCGGCACCTCTACATGGGCGCCGCGGTGCGCGACAACGAAGGATCGGGCGCCGGGCGGAGCCATCAGTGCTGTCCAGATGTCATCCGAGCGATGGGCCAGCGCGGGCTGGCCGATCGACAGGGCGGCGGCAATGACGGATACCGCGAAAAGGGATTTGCGCATATCTTGTGCTTTCGTCAGAATTTGTAGGATGCGCCGGCGAAGAATGACCGGCCATTGTCGATCACATCGCGGGTCACGGCACCGCCGGGGCCGAAATAGCGTGTGGGACGATCGTTTCCGACATTCTTCGCGGTGACCATGAATGTGAGATTCTTCCTCACGCGATAGGAAGCCTGGAGGTCCACGATGTTCGCAGCGCCTAGATAACGGTCGTTGGCGGCAAAGTCCGTGCCGACCACCGCAAGCTGACGGCCGGTGTAGTTATAGGCCGCCTTCGCGCTGAACCGGCCAATGCTGTAGAACAGGCTGGCGTTGAACACGGTATCGGCCTGCTCCAGCAGGGAATTAAGCTGGCGATAGGTGCCGTTGTTCATGAGAATGCTGGTGGGATTGGTCTTGAGCAGCGTGACGTTGGTCGAGAAACCCAGCCCCCTGAGCGGCGAAGACAGCGAGCCGAGGCTCGACACCACGAGGCCCAGTTCCAGTCCTTCCACACGCGCCTTGTCGAGGTTACGCGCCTGGCTCACGGTAACAAGGGTGGGAACGCCGCCGATGTCGAGCGTATCTTCCGACACAGACCGGAAGATTTCATTGGCGATATCCTTTCGAAACAGCGCGGCCGAGAAGATGCTGTCGCTGGCGAAATACCATTCGAACGAAAGATCATAATTGTCGGCCAGACGGGCCTTGAGATCGGCATTGCCCCTGGCGACCGACAAGCCCATCGGCGTGCGGGTGATCGTAGCGGGCGTAGCGAGGTCATCATAATTGGGACGCCCGATGGCGCGTGCATAGGCCGCCCTGAGCTTCACATTGCCGGTAACGTCATAGCTGGCGTTGAACGACGGCAGCAGATTGCCATAGCTGCTGCTGCGCTGGGCCAGAGCATATTGCGCGGGTGTGGTGTAAGCCGATCGCGTATAGGATGAACTTTTGAAATCGGTCAGTTCATAGCGCAAGCCGGCGGTCATGCGCAGCCGGTCGCCCCGCCATGTCGTCATGAAATAACCGGAATAGACGTTCTCCTTCACGCCGTAATTACCGCTGATATTGTTGTCCGCCGTGGCAGCGAGCAGGGCGTAATTCCCCTTGTTGGCCTGAAAATAGGCTTCCGCAGCGTTCTGATCGACCAGCATCATCGTATAGGCCGGATCGATAAAGGGCGAGAAGCTGTTGCCGCGGATCTGCGTGCTCAATAGCGGCGCAAGCGCCGTGGAGACCGGCTGATAATAGCTTTCGGTGTGATCGTAATTCCGGTCAAGCAGCCGGAATTGGGTGCCCGCCTTGAAGCCCAGCCCCTGGTCCTGCGCGGACATATTATGTCCGTAGTCCAGGCCCACGGTCGTCGCCTTTTCAATGTTGCGATTCAGGCCATAGCCGTAAAGCGTCTGCCGATAGCGGGACGGGTCGGTCGCGGCAGCATTGCGCGGCGCCAATATCGGAAAATCCGATTGGTTGTAGCTATAGTCATAGCCGAACAGGCTCGAGGCGCTGCCGCCTGTGTAGATGCTTTCCACATTGGCGCTGCTGAACCTTCCCACGCCATAACTGGCGCGAAAATTGATCTCGTCGCGCTCGGTCGGCTGGAGATCGAGCGTGCCGGTGACATAGCGGATCTGGCGTCGCTGGAAATATCTGTCATATTGCACCGTGCCGGTGCCGGACTGGGCCGTGCCGCTCGTTGCTGTCACATTCGTAAGATTGCCCGATGCCGCCAGGACATTGTCGTTGCGGTCCTCGTCATTCTTGTGCGTGAACTGAGCTGCCGAGATGGTGGCGGCAATGCCGTTGTGGTTGTTGAATTCCAGCTTCCCGAACAAGCCGAGGCGGTCGCGCAGATTGTCGTAGACATAATAGTCGCGCCGCAACGGTCCGGCATTGGCGCTGGCGATGCTGGGCGAATTGAGCGCGAGGCGCGCGCCAGCGGCATCATAATAGCCGTAGGAGGCAGCGGTCGGATCCGTCGACGAAGAGTCTCGGCGGAAATAACTGCCCCCGACGACCAGGCCGAACTGGTCTTCATTGCCGAAGCGGGTGGTTAGCAATGCATCGATTTTGCCGGACGGCGTGCGGTTGCTGTAACGGCGACCATTTTGATAATCGCCATAATCCACCCGGATCGAACCGAACAGGCGATCATGATCGAAGGCGCTGGGCGTGCGATAGTTGATCTGGCCACCGATGGCATTGCCGTCCATGTCGGGTGTCAACGATTTGGTAACCGTGATCTGGCTGGCAATGGTGGAGGGCAGCACGTCAAGCGACACGCTGCGGCGTCCCACCTCGGTCGAAGGCAGGGCAATACCATCACGGACGACGAGCGTATAGGCCGAGTTAAGCCCTCGAATGCCGACGAACTGATCTTCGCCCCGCTGATTGTTCTGAACCAGAGAGATGCCGGGGATGCGCCGCATGGCTTCGCCGAAACCGAAATCGGGCAGCGAGCCGACCTCGGACGCGGACACGACGTCCGCGATCCGCGGATTGGCGCGTTTGGCCTGAATGGCGGCACGATTCACATAGCGTTCGCCCGTGACGACGATATCGCCGTCATTCCCCTTCGCCTCCACATTATCCGGCAATCCGGTCTCACCCGGCTGAGGTGTGACCTGAGCCTGTGCAGCCGAAGCCGTAGCGATGGCGATCAGGCCCGCAGCCCAATAGTTTCGCCTGTTTGATCCCTGTTTCATCTGGAGAAGCCCCTGCATCTTTGTCCTGTTGGCAGCGGCATATCCACACCCAAAGTGTAGAATATATGACATTTCCACACATTTGGTGTGATAAAGAAAAACTCTATTTTAATATAATGAAATCAAACAATATTTTATATAGAGATGAAGGCCTACCATTGTTTGGCGCGGGCGCTCCTTAGCATTGCGAGCCGAATCAAGCCGCAGTATTGAAGCAGTGATGTCAAAAAAATACAGCTTGGAACGGGAGCATCGCTGCCCCGACAGCGACTGGATCGCACGGGGATGCGGCGAACCGAAGCGGTGGAGATGGACGGCGAAAGCCTCGCCGTTCTGCGGGATAGAAGTGCAACCGCTCGATCAACGCGCTGGCCAACACTTCTGGTAGTCGTCCGCCAAGGATAATCATGCCCGGGTCCACCGCAGACCCGATGCCGTTGACGATCAGGGTGAGCGAGCGTTCCGCTTCCTGGAGCCAGGTCGAGACCCCAGCCCATGATGGATCGAAAGCGTCCAGAAACGCCTGCAAGGTCGGATAGGATATTCCCGCCTCGGCCTTGACGATCTGCATCAATTTGCCCAGCGATGGGGAGACATAATCGGGCGGCAGCATGCCACCGAATTCACCGGCGTTGCCGCTGACGCCGCGAACCGCTCCCCCATTGCGGATCAGACCTCCGCCGAAGCCGGCAGCAAAGTGCAAATAGGCAAAGTCATCGACTTCACGACCATAGCCGAGCAAGGATTCTCCCACTGCGGCGGCCGTACCATCATTTTCCACCCACACAGGGATACCGAGCGCATCCTTGAACACGCGGCCTATTTCGACGAATGCCCAATCATCCAGGGCGGGCGGATTGACCTGACTGCCGTCAACGACGAAATAGCCCGTAATCCCGATTCCCAACCCGGCCAGCGCAGTCAGCGCATGCCCTTGTTCAGCCAAACTGGCAATGAAGCTGCTGGCCATTTCTAGCACATCGCAAGGACTTGGAGACTCAACGCCGATCGCGCTCTCGCAGATCACCTCACCGCACAGGTTTATGGCGACCAGCTTCACACCATCCGCCATGATCGACAAGCCAAGCGAGAATGCGGCATCCGGATTGAGGTTGATGATCGGGCTGGGCTGGCCCCGACCGTTGCGGACAATCTCGCCGATCCTGATGAGGTCGCGTTTTGCAAGGCGGTCGATGATACGCGACACTGATTGTTGCGTGAAGGATGATGCTTTCGTCAATTCAGCGCGTGTTGCACCTATATGACGTTGAATGAGGCTCATTACCAATCGGTCACCGGATGTTTCCAGACCCTGCATCATATCTCCGGTTTCGTCCCGCATTCCGTCCCGTGCCCTTTGCATATTACGTTAATCGATGCCAAATGATTGTCGGACGCTGCAAAGGCCGATCGTCCGGCCCTCGTACCAACACCATCATTCAGAAGAGCTAATTGCCAGAGCTGCTGGTCGGGGCCAACTGGAATGACCTGTTCCGGCGTAAGCTGACCTTCCTGCATCGGCATCCGAACGGCAAGAGTTGGTCGCGAGCTGCCGGCGTTTAGGCACATAAGATCGCTGCAATCAGGGCCGACAGCACTCACTCAATCGCCCAAACAGTAATCCCCATCTTGCGCGCCTTGTCGACCAGGTTGGCATTGATGCCATTTCCCGGACAAGCGACCACGGCCTTGGGCAGTGCTACCAGCATCTGATCATTACGACGAAATGGCGCTGCTTTCTTGAACCGATTCCAGTCTGGCCGGAACGCGACATGGGTGATCTTGCGATTGCGCGCCCAGAGCGAAGCGATGTGTTCGCCGCCGGTGGGATTGCCTCCGTGGAACAGGACCATGTCTGGATATTTGGCGAGCACCTTGTCGAGGACAGCCCAGATCCGGGTGTGGTTTTGGTAGTCAGGACCGGACGTGAACGCGATGCGCGTACCCACCGGTAGCAGCGGCTCGGTCTCTGAGCGACGCTTCGCGGCCAGATAATCCCGGCTGTCGATCATGGCGGCAGTCATAGTGCGATGGTTGACGAGTGACCCGGTACGCGGGGTCCAGGCTTTGCGGAAATGCGCTTCGAACTGGTCGCCGGCGGCATCGCGCATAAATTCCATGGCGTTGCGGCGTTCGATCAGACCAATGCCTTCGCGGAGCAGGCGTTCGAGTTCGACTGACTTGACTTCGGAGCCATTCTGCTCGCGCTGGCTGCGCTTCTGGGCATCTTCATTGTCGTCGAGGTCGCGCTGGATCCGGCCCTCGGCGCGGTGGAAGAGGTTGGCGAGTGACCAGCACAGGTCTTCCAGATCGGGTTCGAGCCTGGTGTCGATCATGGTGGCGATGAGGGCATCGAACATGTCGGCGACGGCGCCAGCGGCGATGCGCTCTTCGGGGAGCGGTCGCGGATCGGCTTCATCGGAGAAGGGGCGATAGCCGTAGAGGGCGATTTCATCGAGGAGATGGGCGGTGGCAGAGGTTTTGTGTTCGGGTTCTGAATCGGGCGTGATGGTCATTGCGTCGGTCCTTGGGGCCTTGGGACCGGGCACCTTGCCCGGCCTTCATGGGCGTCCCTCTGACCGGCTGCCGCTAGGCTGCATCCGCATGGACCGAAGCGCAGCGGAGGATGGCGGGCGGGCGGCTATTTTGCTTCGCGATGGAAAGGCGCGGATGCGCCGCCGGAAAATAGCCGCATGGCTGCCATTGCGGCCTCGCGGCAGCCGGTCTCTCGGACGCCGCTCGAAGGAGGCCGGGCTGGGCCAGGTCCTGGCTCAAGTCCCATGCACGCCGCCAACGCCCCATCCTCCAACCCCGTATCGGCTCAGCCAATGTCGACGGAAAAGCGTGTCTGATCCTGCTCCCGGAGATGATGGCGAACCCGTTTCGCCAGTGCACCTGCGCCATGCTGGCGGAGGTCGTCATTGAAGTCAGCGAGGTCAGGTATGAGTGATACAAGTTCGATGCCGCCTGCCTGCGTCCGTTCGGTCAGGGCGCCAAACGCCGCGTCGCCTGCCAGATCGCGGTCACGCGCAACATAGAGTCGCCGGAGTGTCGGCGGGAACATGATCGCTGCGAGGTGGGCTGACGATGTTGCGGCTGCCACCGGCATGGTTGGCAGAACTTCGCGCAATGACAGCATGGTTTCGATGCCTTCGCCGGCGATCATGACATCATCCGCAGATCCGAACCTTACGGCGTTGCCGAGGATGTTGCCCATCGCCCTGCGCGGCGATGCGACTTTGGCCTTCGCGCAGCCGGATGTATCGAGCCAGGTGCGATGGGTGCCGGTCTGCAAGCCGTCGTTGTCGGTAACTGCTGCAATCAGTGCCGGGAAAGCGCCCGCAGTTGCGGGATCATCGTTCTCGTTTGGTCTGTAGTAGCATCGCGGATGAAAGCGCAGGGCTGGCAGGTCGGATACACGTGTGATGCCACGTGACCTTAGGTAGGTGCTCGCGATTGATCCGGTCAGCGGTTTCGAGGCGGCAAACAGGCGTATGGCAGCGGTTTTGGATCCTGCGCGCGCGGGCTTGGTGAATGACGCGGCACTGCGCTGATCGTCCGAAGCCGATGGTGGCAGGCTGAGAAAGCGTTCGGCTTCCTCAATGGTTTCGGACAGACGCCCATGCCCCTGATTGAGCCGGATGAGATCAATGAGATCGCCATATTCGCCGGTTGCGGCATCGACCCAGTTGGCGATCACGCCGCGTTCGGTTTCGAAAAGCCGGACGTAGAGACTGCGTCCGGGTGTTCCCGCGACATCGCCAACCATCCAGTAGCTGCCTTCGCGCCTGCCTGCGGGCAGATAATGGTGGCAAACGGCCTGCACGTTCTGCGCAAGCCGTTCCGACACTTCTGCCGCACGCGTGGAGAGCTTGGCCATGTCAGGCCGCCTTCCAGTCGGCGATGCGCGTCAAAGGGTGCCGTTCAAACAGCCGCTCGAGCACACCCGACCCTGTCACCATGTCGTCAGGCACGAACAGACGCAGTTTCCAGCTGATGATCTCGGAAAACAGCCCCATGGCTTTGAGCCGGTCGACCGCCGAGGATCCGAACCCGGTGAGTTCGATCCGGTTCACCTGCATCAGCCGCGACCGGCGCAGTTGCAGCCCATCGGCAAGGTCGAGCACCGCGTGCCCTTCACGCAGCAATGCAATTGCCTGTGGTGGCGAAAGGACTGGCGCGTCCGGCTTGGCCGTCGCATTCGCTGCCCATGCTGCGGACACCCGGCGACCGACAATGCGCGAGCCATCGTCGGTCTGGAGCCGGTAAACACGGGTCGATTCTTCCGGAAGCTGTTTCCAGATCGGCAGCAGGAGGCCGGTGACGATGTGCAGTTCGCTTGTCGTGAATTCATCGACATGCGACACCTCGTCTTGCCAGATTGTCGCGAATGTCTGCTCGTCCACCTCCTGCCAGTGGGTCTCGGGCAGATGGGCGAGGGCGAAGTTCAGCCGCTCCATCGGCCGGATCAGCCGGACACGGCGTTCAACCTCGCCATCGTCGAGCATAAGGCTGCGAGCCGGCAGCTGGACTGCTGCGCGCCGCGAGCGGGCATTGACCAACAGCCGCGCGCCGGGCTCACGCCGAAGTTCGAACGCCTTTTCGAGCGGCACCGGCTGGTTGCGCTCCTGCATTGCAATCGTGAGCAACCGGGTCTCCGCGCCGGTGGCCGGATGGACGTAGATCGGCTCGCTGCCCGTGACGGTGAAGCTGTCGGCGCTCAGCGTTTCCAGTCCGAGATCGTAACTGCCCGCCGCGATTGCGCTCTCGACCTTGGCGCTAAGCAACTGCTCGAACACCGTGAACAGCACGTTCTGCATGTCGATGGTGAGTGCCAGCAGCCGGTTCAGGAAAGTCGTGATCGGCGGCAACTCGTCCTTGAGGCACCCCCTGCCGTCGGTCAGCGACAGGCCGGTCATGCTCTCGAAGGTGGCGAGCGAGCACTGCTCGACCTTGCCGGCATAGAGCAGCACATAGAGCTGGCGCAGGGCATCGCGGGCATAAGGACTTTCGAGATTGTCTTCGGGGCGGAACAGCCCCTGACCACCGGTCTGCCGCTGACCGCGCGTGATCGCACCCAGCGTGTCGAGCCGCCGTGCAATTGTTGAGAGGAAGCGTTTCTCGGCCTGGACATTGGTGGCCACCGGCCGGAACAGTGGCGGCTGCGCCTGGTTGGTGCGGTTTGTGCGCCCCAAGCCTTGAATCGCAGTGTCGGCCTTCCAGCCTGCTTCGAGCAGATAGTGATGGCGTAGCCGCTGGTTCCGCGCGCCGAGATCCGCATGGTAGCTGCGTCCCGTGCCACCTGCATCGGAGAAGACGAGGATCTGCTTGCGGTCCTCCATGAACGCCTGCGCTTCAGCGAGGTTGGCATGCGCAGGCCGGTTCTCGACTGCGAGCCGGTCGCCATTTGCATCGACCTTGCGGACGATCCGGCGCGAACGGCCGGTCACCTCGGCCACCATATCTGTCCCGAACCGCTGCACGATCTGGTCGAGTGCGCCTTGTACCGGTTCCATCGATGCCAATTGCTCGATCAGCCGGTTACGTCGTTCGAGCGCCTCGCGGCACTGCACGACATTGCCATCCTCGTCATAGGCTGGCCTCGACGCGAGATTGCCGTCGCCGTCAGTGAAGCTCTCGTGAAGTTGGGTCGGGAAGCTGTGGAGGAGGTAATCCAGAACATATTCTTTGCAGTCGCAGTTTATGTCGAGCGTGGCGGCGGGAGGCGCAGCTT
>CAZGWR010000036.1:0-12032 GCA_964529505.1 uncultured Novosphingobium sp.
AATCCTTCTGGCCACCTGACACGATCACCAGCGGGCCATCGGGCTGGAATTGCGCTCTGCGATCCTTGGCGCGTGCGGCGAGGAAATCGCGTGCCTGCACCTGGCTTGCGGTCACCCCGTTCTTGCTGACTTGCGATCCCCGTGCGGCCGTGAATGGACGACCGGTTTCGACCCGGTAGACGTCCGCTGCATGATCGCGCATCGCCTCGAGCGCTTCGCGACACCCTTGCAGTGTCTGGCAGAGCTGTTGTGTTTCCTCGAGCTCGACAGCGTAAATTTCCGAAGGATCGAAGTGGCGTGCCATTTCTCCCAGCTTCTTTGCGGCATCGTCCTCGCGTCCTTCAGCCAGGCGTGCGGTCATGTGGAACGAGTTGACCATGCCCCAGGCGAGTTGCTGCGCAAATTCTTCCATGCGCGTGTCCTTGAGGACATCGAAGATCGTTCCGATTGCCATCTCCACGGCGCGGCGCGCCATGTCGGGATCCGGCATCTCTGCAGCGATTGGAGCCTCGATGATGTTGAGCTTGGCCAGATCGCTATGTTCAAGAAACGCCCCGTCGTAGGATTCCGTGATCCCTTCACGTGCATCGGCGAGATTGATCCGTGCCTGAGCCAGATCTGCGAACGAGTTGAAAACAGTCATAATAGCCTCCGATTTTTGAAATCGTCCCCACATTGGGAACAGCCAAAAACCCATCGGGCCGGACGAACCGTGTCAGGGACGGCGAGCTCGTCTCGCCGCCGCCATGGCGGGCGTGGGGGAACCGATTTTCTGCGTGGTGGCTGGCGCGCAGCGACACAGCCTCCCCGCTGAAAATTGGGGGGACCGCGATCCTTGACTAAGGGGCGGCCGCCGATAGGTTTCGGCAGGTGTTCCTGTGTGTGTGGAAGAGACGTTCCCGCCCCCGAGCAGGTGAGACGAAGGCAGGGCCGGTCAGGCGCTTCAGCGCCACGCCGGGCCGCCCCTTCGGCCCTGCGAAGGGGTTACAGCGGGAACACTCCCAGTCCTTTAGGCGGTTCGGCGCGGCTCGTCGGCAGAGGGAGGGCAGCCACGGACAACGCGGCAATTCAACCTGTTGCTGCAGCTGAGCTATGCGCTATGTTTTAATGATGGCAGTCTGGCAGTTCGTCATCGATCTCATTCCTGCATCTGCGGCGCGCGTCGCAGGGGTTGCCGCAGTGCGGATGAGCCGCGCGCAACTCGATGAGACCGTTCTCGGTTTTTCGGCGGCTCATGCGGAGGTATTGTTCTCGAAACTCGGCAGGCTCCTTCCAGAGAAACCGTCTTGGTCTGACGGCCTGCGGATTTGGGGCGACGAGAAAGCGGACGACATTCAGGTCAGCATCGACGGGCAGGCTATTGAGGGGATCCAGTTCCGCCTCAATGTAGCGGACCTGTCTTTGCCATTGGTCGGCGGGATCTGCGACTTCGCGCGCCATTTTGATAGCGTCCTTGCGACGCCAGAAGGCGCAATCATTCAGCCGAGCCGTGAGGCTGTCATGAGAACAATCATGCAATCACAGGCAGCGCAGTACGTGCGAGACCCCCAGCGCTTTCTTGATGAAGCGATCCGTCTGGATCGGGAGGGCCGATAAGGGCATCTGGCATCCTCGGCCCTGCGTTCGCCGCAGATTAGGTCAGCGCTTGAACCGGACTGGCAGCTTCGATCACTTTTCCGCCGAAACTGGAAAGTGGCAAACCGACCCCAAAGCTACCTTTGGCTGGGCAATCAGCGGACGATCAGCCAGCAATAGCAGCATGGCTGCAATGACCCCTCAACATTGGGAAATTGTATAGCAGCGTCAACCATGCCCCAATGACCGCGCATTATGGGGGAAGGATGCGCTCAAATTGTATCTGCTTCGCCACTCTTGCAGCCCTGTTGTTGACCGCTTGCGGCAGCGAGTCTGCGCCAGGCACAAAGCCGCCGGTTCACAGCGAGGCGATTGCTCATGAGACCGAGCTTGTTCGCCTGACGCTGACCCCTGAGGCGCAGAAGCGTCTTGGAATCACAACCGAGCGGGCCGGTAGTGGCAGTGTGCTGGAAACGCGCATGACCAGCGGGGAGATCGTCATTCCGGCTGCTTCCGGCGGCGCGCCGATCAACGCGGCCAGCAACTTGCAGCAGCTTGCAGCGCAGCAGACAGCCGCCAATGGCGAAGTTGCGCGGGCACGCGCCCAGCTTCAATTGGCACGGATCGCTTATAACCGGGCCACCCAACTGGTCGATGAAGAAGCGGGCAGCATACGCGCGCAAGATGAGGCTGCTGCCGCCCTTGCAACAGCCAAGGCGGCCGCCGATGTCGCCGCATCGCAGCGACGCTTGCTTGGCCCTGCGGTCGGCACGCTCACCAATCAGCGCTACGTCTGGGTGCGTGTCCCTGTTTTTGGGACCGACCTTGCCGCTATCCAAAAAGGGCAGAGCGTCCTTGTCGCTCCGCTTGGCGCCGATGGTGCAAAGCGTTCGGCGCGGCCCGTCGATGCGCCGCCATCGGCCAACGCGGTTGCGGGCACGGTCGATCTGTATTTCGCTCTCGACAATCGCGATCGTGCCTACCGGGTCGGCCAGCGAGTCAGCGTCACGTTGCCGGTTGCTGGCGGTGAGCGCCAAGGGTTATCTGTGCCTGCTTCCGCGATCTTACGCGACATCTACGGGGGCGAATGGGTCTATGCCAAGACTGCTCCAGATACATACGTGCGCCAGCGGATCGAAGTGGCAGCGAGCGAAGATGGGCGCGCAGTTCTCTCGCGCGGACTTGAGCCCGGCACCGTGGTGGTCACGACCGGAGCGGCTGAGCTGTTCGGCACCGAGTTCGGGGTTGCTCACTGATGCTGTCCTGGCTGGTAAAATCTGCATTGAAGCAGCGGGTGCTGGTGCTCGCGATGGCGGCGCTGCTGGTGGTGCTTGGCTTGCGCGCGACCGCCGATGTCCCGCTCGATGTCTTCCCGGAATTCGCCCCGCCCATCGTTGAAATCCAGACCGAAGCGCCAGGCCTTTCGACCGAGGAGGTCGAAAGCCTGATCACCGTTCCGATCGAAACCGCGGTCAACGGCGTGCCAGATCTGGCCACCTTGCGGTCCAAATCGGTGCTGGGCCTGTCATCGGTAACAATCCTGTTCGAGCGCGGAACGGATGTCATCCGCGCCCGGCAGCTGGTGCAGGAGCGTGTGACGCAGGTGCAAGGGCGCCTGCCATCTGCTGCGCGCCCGCCCGTGATGCTGCCGCCGCTGTCATCCACCAGTCGTGCGCTCAAAATTGGCATCTCGTCGAAGAAACTCGACCAAATGGAACTGTCCGAGCTGGTGCGCTGGACGATCCGGCCCAAGCTGATGTCTGTGCCGGGCGTCGCCAACGTCGCCGTGTGGGGCTATCGCGACCGCCAGCTTCAGGTTCTGGCCGACCCCGACCGGCTGCAAGCTTCGGGCGTTACACTGGCCGAGTTGCGCACCGCGACTGGCGATGCGGTGCTGGTAGGCGGGGGCGGATTTGTCGATACGCCGAACCAACGGCTGCCCGTGCAGCAGGCCGGCGCCATCCAGACATCCGAGGATCTGGCGCGCACCGTCATAAAGATCGCGGGTGACGCGCCAGTTCGGGTGGGCGATGTCGCGCGGGTGACCGATGGCTTTGCTGCGCCCATCGGCAACGCCATTATCGATGATGGTCCGGGGATCATGCTGATCGTCGAGAAGCAGCCGACCGGAAACACGCTGCGACTGACCCGCGATGTCGAGGCGGCTGTCGATCAGCTTCGCCCGGGCCTTCAGGATGTAAAGATCGACACCACGATCTTCCGCCCTGCCACCTTCATTGAAAAGTCCATCGACAACCTCACCCGCGCGCTGATGATCGGCTGCTTGCTGGTTGCGATCGTCCTGTTTGCCTTCACCCGCGATTGGCGGCAGGCAACCATCAGTCTGGTTGCCATCCCGCTCTCCCTGTTGGCCGCCGGTTTGGTGCTGCTGTGGAGCGGGGCGACGATCAACACGATGGTGATCGCCGGGCTGGTGATTGCTCTGGGCGAAGTGGTCGATGATGCGATCATCGACGTCGAGAACATCGCGCGGCGACTGCGGTTGAACCGTGACGCAGGCAATCCGCGCTCGGCCTTCAATGTGGTGCTATCTGCCTCTTTGGAAGTGCGCACGGCAGTGGTGTTCGCCTCGCTGATCGTGATGCTGGTGTTCCTGCCGATCTTCTTCCTCGGCGGGGTCGCCGGCACATTTTTCCGCCCGCTGGCGATTGCCTATGTGCTGGCGATTGCCGCCTCGCTGTTGGTGGCTTTGATCGTCACCCCGGCAATGTGCCTGATGCTGCTGCCGAATGCACCAGTGAACGAGGAACGCGACACGCGGCTCGTCGCATCGCTTAAGCGGCGCTATCTTGGCGTCCTCCCGCGCCTGGTGGCCCGCCCCGGACTTGCGATGGGGATCGTCGCGGGCGGCTTGCTGCTGTCCGGCATCGGCTATGCCGGGTTCAAGGACCAGTTCCTGCCCGATTTCCGTGAGACCGACTTCCTGATGCACTTTGTCGAGAAACCGGGCATCGGGATTGAGGCGATGGATCGCATCACGATCCGTGCTTCCAAAGAGCTGCGCGCGATCCCTGGCGTGCGCAATTTCGGCGCGCATATTGGCCGGGCCGAAGCCGCTGACGAGGTGGTCGGCCCCAACTTCACAGAGCTTTGGATCAGCCTCGACGACGGCGTTGACTATGACTCCAGCGTCGCCCGCATCAAGGAAGTGGTCGATGGCTATCCCGGCCTCTACCGCGATGTGCTCACCTATCTGCGCGAACGCATCAAGGAGGTGCTATCGGGTGCCGGTGCAACCGTTGTCGTGCGCATCTATGGCCCCGATCAGGCCGAACTCCGCGCCACTGCCGAGCGGCTCCGGTCAAAGGTTGCCGCAATCCCCGGCGTGACCGATCTCAAGGTCGAACAGCAAGTGCTTGTCCCGCAAATTCAGATCCGCCCGCGTTCGGCCGATCTTGTCACCCTCGGCCTGACGCCGGGCGAAGTGCGCCGACAGGCGCAGACCTTGGTGGCGGGCGAGAAGCTGGGCGAGATCTACCGCGATCAGAAGGCGTTCGATGTCGCTCTATGGGGCGAGCCTGCCATTCGCGGCGATCAGCACGCGCTGGCCGATCTGATGATCCAGACCCCGGTCGGAGCGCCGGTGCGTTTGCGCGATGTGGCCGATGTGGTGATCGTGCCCGCTCCCAACGAGATCAAACGCGAGGATGGCCAGCGCCGTCTCGACGTCACGCTCAATATCGCCAGCGATGCCGATCTTGGCGCTGTCGCACGCTCTGTCGAAACGGCGGTGCAGCAGGTGCCATTTGCGACCGGCTACCATCCCGAAATCCTCGGCGAATATGCTGCACTCACCGAATCGCGTGAACGGCTGTGGACGGTAGGCCTCGCCTGTCTGGTCGGTATCCTGTTGCTGGTATGGCTCGAATTCCGGTCTGCGCGGATCACGGCTCTGGTTGGCCTCAGCCTGCCGTTCGCGCTGGTCGGCGGGGTCATCGGGGTTGCGCTGACGGGCGGGGTGCTGTCGCTGGGATCGCTGGTCGGCTTTGTCACCGTGATCGGCATTTCGGCGCGCAACGGCATCATGCTGCTTTCGCACTACGATCACCTGCGCCGGTTCGAGGGCGAGGAGTTCGGCCCGGCATTGATCCTTCGCGGCGCGCAGGAACGTCTGGTGCCAATCCTGATGACCGCGCTGTGCGCCGGCCTTGCGCTGGTGCCGCTGGTGATTGCGGGCGACAAGCCGGGACACGAGATCGAACACCCGATGGCCATTGTCATTCTGGGCGGGCTAATCTCCTCGACCATACTCAACCTGTTCCTGATGCCTGCGCTCTATGCCCGCTTTGGCAAGGACCGTCCCGCGCCCGAGCCTGATTTGGTGGAGGCGGCGGCATGAAGCGGCTTGTCCCGTTAGTGACGCTGATGACAGCCGCCTGTGTGACAGCGCCTTTGCCGCCTGCGCCAGGAATCAACCGCGATCTTGCCGCCGCGCCGTTCGCCAGCCTGCCGGTTGCAGCGATCGCGCCTGTGCCTGACGATTGGTGGCGCCTCTATGACGATCCGGTCCTGGATCAGCTGGTTGAAGCCAGTCTCGCGGCCAATGCCGACCTGAGGGTTGCCTATGCCAATCTAGATGGTGCTCGCGCAGCACAGCGGCTGTCCGATGCCGCCCGCTTGCCTCAGACGACCATCGAGAGCGGTCTCGGCATCGACAACTCCGCCAATCAGCCCAGCGCCTCGGGCAATGTGCCCACCACCGATTATGATCTTGCTGCCACCGCCAGCTGGGATGCCGATTTGTTCGGTAGGCTGCGTTCTGCGGCGCTTGCGGCTCGCGCTGATGCCGACGCGCAGGCCGCTGCGATGGATGGCGTGCGGGTCGCTGTGGTGGCCGATACGGTCCAGGCCTATGTCGATCTGTGCGGTGCCACCGGCGGCATTGCGATGGTGAGCGAGCAAGTCAGGCTGCTGGAACGCGCATTGCGGATCACCAACAGCCAGCTTGCGGCGGGGGAGGTCTCTCCGCTCGAGGTGGCGCAGGCTGCAAACCTTGTCGCGACCACGCGGGCGGCGATTGCTCCGCTGGAAGCGGCGCAGGCGAATGCACGGTATAGGCTTGCCACGCTGGCCGGACGCCCGCCAGCAGACGCCCGGACCAATCCCGTAACCTGCGCAGCGCCGCCGCGCTTGCGCGATGCCGTGCCCGTTGGCGATGGAACCGCGCTGCTGCTTCGCCGCCCTGACGTTCGTGAGGCCGAACGCCGCCTTGTTGCCGCCACCGCACGGATCGGGGTGGCGCGCGCAGACCTTTACCCGCGCGTCAATCTTGGCGGCGCGATCGGGCTGTTGAGCGGCGGGCTAGTTGCAACCGCTTCCCCGCTGGTCAGCTGGTCATTCCCCAATCAGGCTCCGGTGCGCGCCAAAATCGCACAGGCCGAAGCGACCGAACGCGCAGCTTTCGCGGCATGGGATGTCGCCGTGCTCCGCGCCTTGCGCGAAGTCGAGACGGCGCTGGCGGCTTACGATGCCGAAGTGCGCCGCAACCGCGTGCTGATCGAGGCGCGCGATCAGGGACAGGCTTATGCTCGCCGCGCGGAGGCCCGGGTGCGGCTTGGCGACGCTGCCCCGCTGCTGCGGATCGATGCGGACCGCACGTTGGCCCAGGCACAGCTGGCGCTGGCGCAATCCGATCTCGCGGCTGCGCAGGCACAGGTGGCTTTGTTTCGGGCGTTGGGTGGTGGCTGGCGCACGGACAAGCAGCCGCTAGAATAGCAGCATGAGAATCCTGATCGTCGAGGACGACGCCGACACCAGCCAGTTCATCGCTCGCGGCCTTGCCGAGTTGGGCCACCAGGTGGTGACCAGCGGCGATGGCCGTGACGGGCTGTTTCAGGCGACCGATGGCGGCTTCGATGCGATGGTGGTCGATCGGATGCTGCCGGGCCTCGACGGGCTGGGACTGGTAAGGGCCTTACGTGCTGCCGGGAACACGACCCCGGTGCTGATGCTCACGGCCGTCAGCGGCATTGCCGACCGGGTCGAGGGGCTGGAGGGCGGCGCGGATGATTATCTGGGCAAGCCCTTCGCCTTTAGCGAGCTGGCCGCAAGACTGCATGCGCTTGGCCGTCGGCCCTCTGCATCACAGGAGCCCGCGCGGCTGATTGCGGGCGACATCGTGCTCGATCTGCACCGCCGCACCGTGACGCGCGCTGGTCGCAAAGTGGTGCTCCAGCCCCGTGAATTCACGCTCCTGGCCGAGCTGATGCGGCATCCCGGGCGTATCATGACCCGCACCATGCTGCTCGAACGGGTCTGGGATTTCGACTTCGACCCCAAGACCAATATCGTCGAAACCCATCTGAGCAGGCTGCGATCAAAGCTGAATGCCGGGTTTGACAGCGACCCGATCGAAACCGTTCGCGGCGCCGGCTATCTCATTAGGGACGGCGGATGAAGCGCTGGTGGCGCGGAACCTTCGGACTGGTTGCTGCGGTGGCGTTTGGCTTTTCGCTTGCGACGCTCGCGATCGGCGTGGTCGCTTTTGAAACCACACATGAAGCGCTTGAACTACAACTCGATCATCGCATCGCCATCGAAACGCAGGCGCTGATCGACGAAGGACAGGACGGGCCTGATGGGATAGCGGCCGCCATTCGGCGGCGCGAGGCAGCGAGCAGCACCGCAAGTCTTGGCTACTTGCTGGTCGACGCAGCGGGTGAACCTCTTGCCGGCACACTGGATACGATTGTTCCGGCCAAACCCGGATATGTCGAACTCCTGCCTTATCGCGCAGATGGTCAGGAGCGCATCGCGCAGTCGCTGACCACGGCCTTGCCGGAAGGCCACCGGCTGCTGGTAGCCGCAGATCGGGCTGCCATCGACGAAATGGATAATAGCTTCATCAAACTGTTCCTTGGCGCGTTCGGGACGATGCTGTTGCTCGGCATCACGGCGGCGTGGGTGGTCGGTATCGTTACGCGGCGTCGCCTCGCCCGGATCGATCACACTGCTTCGGCAATCATCGCAGGTGATCTATCCCGGCGCGTGCCGCTGTCGGGAAGCGGCGACGAGTTTGACGGTGTGGCTGAGACCCTCAACCTGATGCTCGACCGTATCGGCGGGCTCATGGAGAACCTGCGCCAGGTATCAAGCGACGTCGCGCACGATCTTCGCACCCCGCTAACCCGGTTGCAGAACCGTCTCGATGAGGCGCTGCGGGAGCCAGATGGCGACCTGCAACGCGGCGCAATCGAAGCGGCATCGGCCGAAGCCACCGAGCTGCTCGAGGTATTCTCCGCCCTCCTGCGGATCGCCGAAGTTGAAGGCATGGCAGCGCGCGCGCATTTTCAGACGGTCGATCTTAGCACTGTCGTGACCGACATGGCTGAGGCCTATCGCCCTTCAATGGAAGCAAGCGGTCACGAGGTGGTGACCGATATTGCCCTCGGTGTGACCATGCCCGGAGATCGCCGCCTGCTCCAGCAGATGATCACCAACCTGCTCGACAATGCCGTTCAGCACACGCCGGAGGGTACGGTGGTACGCATCTCTTTGGGCTGCGCCGATGACAGTATCCGCCTTGCGGTATCCGACAATGGGCCTGGGGTAGCATCCGGTCAGATCGACGCGCTGTTCAACAGGTTCACCCGCGCGGACGGAAGCCGATCCACGCCAGGGCATGGACTTGGCCTTGCCTTGGTCGCAGCCGTCGTTGCCGCCCATGGTGGCAAGGCGAAAATTTCGTCCGGTACTGGCTTCAGCGTCGACATCGGGTTCTAGCTGAAGCCGCCCTTCAGAAATCCACCCAACCCCGGTCATCCGGCGCGATCAACCTGTTTCCCTAAACCGGACATAAGAACATACTCTGCGGTACCGAGAGCAGCCCAAGGCCTAGGCAAAGGCCGCGCCAGCGATCGTCACCCGAACGGGCCGAGACCCGGCAGGGACTCGGTGACGCCGGTCGCAGACGCAGCACACGGGCAAGGCTTGTGTGCTGCCGGCAGCCCGGCGGAATAGAGCGCGATGCCGGCCATAGGCCGGTAGGCGCCAACCCACCCTTCGGCATCCCTTGACGCAAATGTTCGTTTTATGTTCTCGGCGGCGTATGGGAACCAAACGCCTCGATTCTGTCGCTGATTTCGTTCGTCATGGCCTCAATGCGCAGATCGAGTGCGGCCGCTGCAGGCGTGTGGTTATCATGCCGGCTGCGCGGCTTCGCGATAAGTGCTTCGCCAAGTCGATCCCGCTCAAACTGGACATGGTAGCCCGGCACTTGCGCTGCAGCTGTGGTCATCGTGGTGCCAGGATAAATCCCACCGGCAACTAACCCGCCTGCGCTCCGCACTCGGGTGCGCTCCATCAATAACGCGGCGAAGGGCGGCACCGAAGCGCCGCCCTCCTGATGATCACAGAAACTCGACGTTTTCGGCGATGATCTCGCAGCCGTAGCGGTCATTGCCTTCGGCGTCTTGCCAGCGCGAGTAGTGGATGCGGCCCGTCACGGCGAGTTGGTCACCCTTGGCCTTGTGCTGGCGCAGCGGGAGCCCGAGGCCGTTGAAGACGGTGATCTTGTGGAATTCGGCATCCTTGACCGGGTAGCCGGTTTCGGGGTCCTTCTGGACCTTCCCATCGCGGATTACGGGACGTTCGGTCACGAGGATGAGTTCGGTGATGCGGGTGTCGCTGCGATCGCGGGCGACGGGATCCTTGGCGAGACGGCCGACGAGGTTGACGATGTTCATTGCAAGAGCCTCCTTGGTGCCGACGGCTCGTCCGCCGGTGCCCTTATCGAGCCTCGGCGGGAGAGCTGGGACACCGCGCGCCCTCGCGCGCGGGAAACCTCGGAAATCGAGGTGGTGCGGGCAGCCCGGCTTGCCGGGCAACACGGCTCGCATTTCTGCAGGTTGGCCCTAAGCTCGACCAGAGAGGCAGGGGCACTGGGCGGCGGACGTGCGGGTGGCACAGGGGCTGATTGCGTGCCTGAATATCAACCTCGCCGCGCATCGGCTTGCTGACGCTGGCGTTGATCGCAGGATTGATCGTCCGTCCTCGCCGATTTCGGTGAGCGAATAGTCCCATTGCGGCAGTAGTCCGGAACACCTGACCTTGGCTACCCGGGGTGCCGATCCGCAAGGTTGGCACCACTGGCCCGGCGTTGACGCAAAATCGGACAAGGCCCCAAGGGGGCTGCCTGTCTGCACGTTGCGCCAATCAATCCCGATCGACGGGAGCTGCTCTCCAGGCTGTTATGGCATCGATGATCTTTGTCGTGAACCGCGGTGGGAGACGTCCGGCAATGTACCCGGGCTGCTTCATCAGGGGTCTGATGTCGAACCCGGGCCAGGTGAACCGGTTGAATTCCGAAACGACGATCGCGCTGCCCGGAGCGAGCCCGGCTGTGCTTGCGATCTCATCGGGGATTGCGACAGCATTCTTGCGCCCCTCGCCCTTGGTCGTGATCGCCGCGACCAGGTAGCGTGACCCGTCCACACCCACGACGACGACAAAGCGTTCCTTGACGCCTTCGTCGCGGCCCCGTCTCTGCTCTTCCTCGAAGAGATAGACGTATCGGAGGATATGGCCTGCGGCGGGGCGGTCAGTCTTCCCAGCGGTCATTGGCGAGTTCACTGGCCGAAGGCCGTGCATTGGCGAAAGCTTGGCGGTCGGCTTCGGTCATGTCGGACGAAGCGACAGCTTCGATATTCATGTGATCTGCGATCATACCGCGCGCCGCCTGTTCAAGGTGGCGGAAATATTCGCTATCTGCGATCACATGCCGCTCGCGGCCATGGCTGGTCAGGACGACCGGCTGCTTGGTCGCAAGGTCGAGGAACTCGCCGGTGTTGTTGTGAAACCGGGTCAGGGGAACCCTGGGGTGCTCATTGGCCGTCGCTGGCATGGTGGTATCTCCTCTTGGCCTCAAAATAGCAATTATGGCCAAAATAGCAAGATTTCTGTGGCGACGCTTGCCGCGCTAGCCGTCCACTTCTGTCGCCAGCAACTCCCGCAACAATGCGACGAGGCCCGCATCAATCGCAAAGCCCAGAGTCCTTGCCAGGCGGCAGGCTCGAGCGATTGACCCGCCTGGAACATCGAGCGCCTTTTCAATGTGCCCAAAGGTTTCGCCAGCGCCGGGTTCACAGACCGCATGAAGCTTGCCCACCTCTGCGGTGATGGCAAAGGGCCAGGTCATCGCGACACCGACAACCCCTTCATCGAGAATGAGCAGAGTATCGCCAGCAGCGATAGTCTCGTCGGTCTGTATGGCGTCGTAGGCATTGCCCGTCGAGGCGAACGCATGGATCCGCCAGGCGCTGAAGGCGAAGCGCTCGCTATCAGTCAGCATGGCAGGCCCGCTTCAGAAAAGGCGCGCTGCGCCGCTTCCGGAAAGGCTGCGGTGAGGTTCCGGTGGAGCGGCCCGGAGGACGCCGGAAAGAATGCGCCGGTGCTGCTCGGCCGTGTGATCCGCAGCGCGCTTGCGACGGCATCCACGA
>CAZGWR010000037.1:0-11508 GCA_964529505.1 uncultured Novosphingobium sp.
GCAAGGCGATCCAGCTGCACCCGCTCGTCTGCTCGGCCTTCAACGCCGACTTCGACGGCGATCAGATGGCGGTCCACGTGCCGCTCAGCCTCGAAGCGCAGCTCGAAGCGCGCGTGCTGATGATGTCGACCAACAACATCCTCAGCCCCGCCAACGGCAAGCCGATCATCGTGCCTTCGCAGGACATGGTCCTGGGCCTGTATTATCTCTCGATGGACCGCGCGGGCGAGCCGGGCGAGGGCATGATGATGGCCGATATGGCCGAAGTGCATCAGGCGCTGTTCGCCGGCGCGGTCACCATGCACTCGAAGATCACCGCGCGCGTTCCGCAGACCGATGAAAAGGGCAAGCAGTACCTCAAGCGGTATGAAACCACGCCGGGCCGCATGCTGATCGGCGAATGCCTGCCCAAGAGCCACACGGTGCCCTTCGAGCTGGTCAACCGCCTGCTCACCAAGAAGGAAATCGCCGACGTCATCGATCAGGTCTATCGCCACACCGGCCAGAAGGACACGGTGCTGTTCGCCGACGCGATCATGAGCCTGGGCTTCCGCAACGCGTTCAAGGCGGGCATCTCGTTCGGCAAGGACGACATGATCATTCCGGATGCCAAGATTCCGCTGGTCGCCGAGACCAAGGATCTCGTGGCGGATTACGAGCAGCAGTATCAGGACGGCCTGATCACGCAGCAGGAAAAGTACAACAAGGTGATCGACGCCTGGAGCCGCTGCGGCGATCAGGTGGCGGCGGCCATGATGGAAGAGATCAAGGCCACCCCCAAGGACGCCAATGGCCGCGAGGCGCAGGTCAATTCGATCTACATGATGAGCCATTCGGGCGCGCGCGGTTCGCCAACGCAGATGAAGCAGCTCGCGGGCATGCGCGGCCTCATGGCCAAGCCTTCGGGCGAGATCATCGAAACGCCGATCATCTCGAACTTCAAGGAAGGGCTCACCGTCCTTGAATACTTCAACTCGACGCACGGCGCGCGCAAGGGTCTGGCCGACACCGCGCTCAAGACCGCGAACTCGGGCTATCTCACCCGCCGTCTGGTCGATGTGTCGCAGGATTGCGTGGTCACGGTCGACGATTGCGGCACCGAGCGCGCGCTCGAAATGCGCGCGATCGTGCAGGGCGGTTCGGTGATCGCCTCGCTCGGCGAGCGCATTCTCGGGCGCACCTTGGCCGAGGATCTGGTCGAGGCCAAGACCGGCAACGTGCTGGTGGCCAAGGGCACCTTGCTCGACGAGCCGACCGTAGCGCGGATCGAGGCGGCCGGCATGCAGGCCGCGCGCATCCGTTCGCCGCTGATCTGCGAGGCGCAAGTGGGCGTCTGCGGCACCTGCTATGGCCGCGATCTGGCGCGCGGCACCCCGGTCAATATCGGCGAGGCGGTCGGCGTGATCGCGGCGCAGTCGATCGGCGAGCCGGGCACGCAGCTCACCATGCGCACCTTCCACATCGGCGGTGCGGCGCAGGTCAACGAGCAATCGAACCTCGAGGCGATCTGTGATGGCTCGGTGGTCTTCCGCGACATCCCGACGATCATCGATTCGCGCGGTCGCCGCCTCAGCCTTGCCCGCAACGGCGAGATCGTGGTGCTCGACAACGAGGGCCGCGAGCGCGCGATGCACCGCGTGCCTTATGGTACGCACCTGCTCCACGAGAACGGCGCCACCGTGGCGCTGGGCGAACGGCTGGCCGAATGGGATCCGTTCACCCTGCCGATCATCACCGAGAAATCGGGCATCGTGCGCTATCAGGACATGGTCGATGGCCGCACCCTGACCGAGCTGGTCGATGACGCGACGGGCATTGCCCAGCGTGTGGTCACCGAAAACCGCGTCGGCGGACGCGGCAAGAAGGAAGACCTGCGTCCGCGCCTGACCCTGCTCGACGAGAACTCGGGCGAGGCCGCGCGCTATCTGATGGCGCCGGGCACGACGCTCTCGGTCGAGGACGGCCAGATGGTGCAGGCGGGCGACGTGCTCGCCCGTGCCAGCCGCGAAGCCGCCAAGACGCGCGACATCACCGGCGGTCTGCCGCGGGTGGCCGAGCTGTTCGAAGCGCGCAAGCCGAAGGACAACGCGATCATTGCCAAGATCTCGGGCCGGATCGAATTCGTCCGCGATTACAAGGCGAAGCGCAAGATCGCGATCATCCCCGAGGAAGGCGATCCGGTCGAATACCTGATCCCCAAGTCCAAGGTGATCGACGTGCAGGAAGGCGACTTCGTCAAGAAGGGCGACAACCTGATCTCGGGCTCGCCCGATCCGCACGACATTCTGGAAGTGCTGGGGGTCGAGGCGCTGGCCGAATACCTCGTCGCGGAAATCCAGGAAGTCTATCGTCTGCAGGGCGTGAAGATCAACGACAAGCACATCGAAGTGATCGTGCGCCAGATGCTGCAGAAGGTCGAGATCACCGATGGCGGCGATACCACGCTGCTGCCGGGCGAGCAGGTCGATTTCGAGGAAATGAACGAATACAACGTCAAACTCGCCCCGGGTATGCGCCCGGCCGAGGGCAAGCCGGTGCTGCTGGGCATCACCAAGGCTTCGCTGCAGACGCGCTCGTTTATCTCGGCGGCCTCGTTCCAGGAAACCACCCGCGTGCTCACGCAGGCGGCAGTCGAAGGCAAGAAGGACTCGCTCATCGGGCTCAAGGAGAACGTCATCGTCGGCCGCCTCATCCCGGCGGGCACTGGCGCAGGCATGAACCGGATGCGCGTGGCCGCCAACAGCCGCGACGCGGCGCTGCGCGCGTCGTATCGCAAGCTCCAGGAATCGCTGATCGCACCGGCCAGCGCGGCGGAAGAGCATGCGGCGGAACTGGCGCAGGGCCCGGAAGCGGCCATCGGCAACGATCCGCTGGCCGCGGTCGAGGGCGAGACCCATGGGCTTGATGCCGATGCTGGCGACTACCTGATCAAGGGTGACGACGCCTAAGCTGCGCCGTCCCCCTATAAGCCACCACAGCGGCCCCGTCGGAGCGATCCGGCGGGGCCGCTTTTTTCTAGAGGTTTACAGCGATTACGCATTTCTAGCAGGGCGCGCGTGTCTGCGTTGTCAATGCTTGCGGCGCTATAACTGCGGGATCGCATGGCGGCGCTTCTTTTTCCGGCCGCGCATAAGGATGCCGCATGATTAGCCGAAAAGCACGTATGGGAGCGCGGTTTCTGATCGCCCTGCTGCTGGTCTCGATCGCGGTGGCCTCGGTCGTGGTCTACCAGGTCCGCTCGGGCGGGCCGATCACCCAGCGCGAGGCGCTGCAAAGCGAGCTCCTCGCAGACATCCTGCCCCCGCCAGCCTTCGTCGTGGAGCCTTACAAGAACGCCGCGCTGATCATGCTCGATCCGGGCGCGGCTTCGCCCCACATCGCGGATATCAAGGCCGAACACGCAGAGTTCGAAGCACGCAAGACCTACTGGCAGACTGCAGCGGTGCCCGCTGCGATGCGCACGTCGGTCGATGCCACGATCCATTCGGCGGACCGCTTCTGGCAAGTCATGGACAGCCGCTTTCTGCCCGCGCTCGCCAGCGGCGACCGCGCGGCGATGGCCGATGCATTCAACAACGGCCTGACCCCGGCTTACGGCGCTCAGCACGACCAGGTCACCCGCCTCGTCGCGCTCTCGGCCAAATACCGCACCGAAGCGGCCAAGTCCGACGGGCGCAGCACCCAGCTCGCGCTGCTGTTCCTCGCCCTTGTCGCGCTGCTCGTGATCGGCGCGATCCAGTGGAGCGCCCGCGCGGTGCAGCAGCAGATCGTCGAGCCTCTGGTGACCACCGCCGCCGCGATGTCGGCCATGGCCTCGGGCGATTACGACCAGCTGATCGAAGGCGCCGGGCGCACCGACGAGCTTGGCCTGATGGCCAGGGCGATGGAGGTGTTCCGCGACAACGGCAAGGCGCGGCAGCAAGCCAGCGCCGAGCAGCGGCTCGTCGTGGCGGCGCTGACCGAAGGGTTGGAGCGGATGGCGAACAAGGACCTCGAGTATCGCGTCACCGAGACGTTCCCCGAATCGTACGAGGCGCTGCGCCGCAATTACAACGCCGCCGTTCAAGCGCTCGCCAGCGCGCTGCGCACCGTGCGCGTCGGGGCGACCAGCGTACAGGGCAGCATCGGCGAGATCCGTGCCGCCGCCGATGATCTGGCGGCGCGCAACGAAGTGCAGGCTTCGCGCATCACCGAGACCGCCGGCGCGCTCAACGCGGTGACCGCCATTGTCAGTGAAACCGCAGCCGGCGCCGTTGCCGTGCAGAAGGCGGTCGCCGCCGCACGCAGCGAAGCCACCGACGGCGGCGAAGTGGTCGAGCGCGCGATCGAGGCAATGGCCCTGATCGAAACCTCCGCCAAGGAAATCGGGCAGATCATTGCGGTGATCGATGGCATTGCCTTTCAGACCAATCTGCTGGCGCTGAACGCCGGGGTCGAGGCGGCCCGCGCGGGCGAGGCCGGACGCGGGTTTGCCGTCGTGGCGACCGAAGTCCGCGCCCTGGCCCAGCGATCTGCCGACGCCGCGCAGAGCATCAAGGAGCTGATCACCACCAGCGGGGTTCAGGTCGGCGCCGGTGTCGCACTGGTCGGCCAGAGCGGCGAAAAGCTGGGCGGCATTGTCCGCCGTGTCGCCGAAATCAATGCGTTGATCGATGGCATCGCCAGCTCGGCCACGCGGCAGGCCGAAAATCTGGTCGGGGTCAATAGCGCGATGGGCGACATGGAGCGGATGACCCAGCAGAACGCGGCCATGGTTGAGCAATCCTCGGCGGCGACGCGAAGCCTTTCGACCGAGGCACAGCTGTTGACCGAGCTGGTCGCGACTTTCCGAACGCGCGACGCGGCGGGCCGCCCCGCAAGGGTAGCGCAGCCCGGAAACTTGCGGCGCATTTCGGCGCAGGAGGCTGAACCCGCGCCGATGCGGCTGGCTCTGGCAAGCTGAACCGGGGCAGGGCGCGAAGCACGGCGCGAAGCCCGCTCGCGTGGTTACCTGGGCTTGCGGTGCTCGCCCTTGACCCAGCGCACCGTGCCCGAACTCGCGCGCATCACCACGCTTTCGGTGGTCATCACCCCGTCCTTGCGGACTTTGACCCCGGCCAGCAATGAGCCGTCGGTCACGCCGGTCGCGGCGAAAATGCAATCGCCTTTGGCCAGCTCGTGGAGATCGTAGATCTTGTTCAGATCGGTGATGCCCCACTTGCGCGCGCGGGCTTTCTCATCGTCGTTGCGAAACACCAGCCGCCCTTTGAACTGCCCGCCGACGCAGCGCAGCGCGGCCGCCGCCAGCACGCCTTCGGGTGCGCCGCCGGTGCCCATGTACATGTCGATGCCGGTATCCTCGTCGGTCACCGCGATCACGCCCGCCACGTCGCCATCGGGGATCAGGCTGATCCCGCAGCCCAGCGCGCGCAGCTCGGCGATGAGATCGGCATGGCGCGGCCGGTCGAGCACGCAGATGATGATATCCTGCGGATCGACGCCCTTCGCCGCCGCGACCGCGCGCACGTTGTCGCCGGGCGACTTGGCCAGATCGATCACGCCTTCGGGATAGCCCGGGCCGACCGCCAGTTTTTCCATGTAGACATCGGGCGCGTTGAGCAGGCCGCCTTCTTCGGCCACCGCCAGCACGGCGAGCGCGTTGGGCCCGGCCTTGGCGGTGATCGTGGTGCCTTCGAGCGGATCGAGCGCGATGTCGATCTTGGGGCCCTTGCCCGGCGCGGAGCCGACCTTTTCGCCGATGTAGAGCATCGGGGCCTCGTCGCGCTCGCCTTCGCCGATGACCACGGTGCCATCCATGTAAAGCTCGTTGAACGCAGCCCGCATCGCCTCGACCGCCGCGTGGTCGGCCGCCTTTTCATCGCCGCGCCCGATCAGCTTGGCCGCCCCGATGGCGGCAGCCTCGGTCACCCGGACCATTTCGAGAACCAGAACGCGATCGAGCACTTGCGAGGCGGCGGGGTTTTGCGTCGGTTCGGTCACATTGACTCCTTCGGCTGCTTGAGCGCACAGTCGAAGGCGTCCTAGACGGGAGGAACCATTGTTGTCGAGGCTGGGCTTGCTGCTTGCCTGTGTTATTGTGAGCAGTGCGCCGTATCATGCGCGCGCGCAGGATGTCGCAGCCATGCCGCCCCCGGGCGATGCGGCACCGATGTCGGCGGAAGCGTCGGCGGCGATTGCCCAGCGCCTGATGCAGGGCCCGCCCCAGCCGCAGCGCTGCGGGGTTCCCGCCGCCGACGGCACGATCGTGGTCTGCGGCGGCAAGGCGGCCAGCGACGCGGAGCGGCTGCCGTTGCGCGACGAGCTCGAATCGGCGCGCTCGACCAAGACCGGTGTGCCGCGCGCCCCCAATGTCAGCGGCCTGCGCGATTGCAGCCGCGGCTGCATCGGCCTCGGCTCGGCGCCGGTGCCGATGTACTATTTCGATTTGAAGGCGCTGCCCGAAGCCCCGCCCGGATCAGACGCCGACCGGATCGCCAGCGGCGAGATCCGCGCGCCCTAGTCGCCCAGGATATGCATCACCAGCGGTGCCGCGCCGAGGTTGCTGGAGCCTTCGAGCAGGCGCAGCGCCTCGCCGATCGCGCTTTCCGGCCCTTCGTGCGTCACCATCGCCACCAGCACCTGGTCGTCGCTGCCGGCGGCGGCGCGGCCCGTCTGGATCAGGCTCTCGATCGAGACCCCGGCATCGCGCATCGCCGCGGTGATCTCGGCGAGCACGCCGGGGCGGTCGGCGGCGATGAAGCGCAGATAGGCTTTGCCGGTGCGGTGCCCGGTATCGGCGGGGGCGGCATGGTCAAGCTCGCCCACCGGGATCGAGAACGGCGCGCCGATATCGCCGCGCGCGATGTCGATGAGATCGGCCACCACCGCGCTCGCCGTCGGCCCATCGCCCGCGCCCGCGCCTTGAAACAGCAGCCGGCCGACAAAGTTGCCTTCCGCGACCACCGCATTGGTCGCGCCGTCGACATGCGCCAGCGGATGATCGCGGTGGACGAGATGCGGATGCACCCGCTGAAACAGGCGGCGCTGGCCGCTTGAATCGTTTTGCGTCTCGGCCATGCCGATCAGGCGGATGTAATAGCCCAGCGCATCGGCCTGCGCGATATCGGCGGCGGTCACGCGGCGGATGCCGGTGGCCGCCACCGCCGCGAAATCGATGCCCGTGCCAAAGGCGATGCTGGAAAGGATCGCCAGCTTGTGCGCCGCGTCGATCCCGTCGATGTCGAAGCTGGGATCGGTCTCGGCATAGCCCTTGGCCTGCGCCTCGGCGAGCACATCGGCAAAATCGCGCCCCGTGTCCTCCATCGTCGAGAGGATATAATTGCAGGTGCCGTTGAGAATGCCATAGACGCGCAGCAGCTCGTTGGCCGCCGCGCCTTCCTTCAGACCCTTGATCACCGGGATGCCGCCCGCCACCGCGGCTTCGAACTTGAACGCCACTTTGGCCGCCTCGGCCTTGGTCGCCAGCTCGATGCCGTGATGCGCCACCATCGCCTTGTTCGCGGTGACCAGCGCCTTGCCCGCCTCGAACGTGGTGCGTGCCAGCGCCAGCGCCGGGCCATCCGCGCCGCCCACCAGCTCGACCACCACATCGACATCGGGGCGTTCGCCCAGAATGACCATGTCGTCTTCCCAGGCAAAACGCGTCAGATCGACCCCGCGGTTCTTGCCGCGATTGCGCGCACTGATCGCGGTGATCACGATCGGCCGCCCGGCGCGCCGGGTGATCAGCGCGGCATTGGCCTGCATCAGCCGGATCACGCCGCTGCCCACGGTGCCCAGCCCGGCGAGCGCGATGCGTAAGGGTTCGGTCATGGTGTCCCCGTTTCGCCGCGCCAGCGGCGGCCTGTCATGGCAGGGCGCGGCGCGCGGCCCCCAGCCCTGCACAGCGCTCTAGAGGCTTGGCCGCGCGCTCGCAACCGGTGTGCGGGCGGTCAGAGCGCAGCGGCGGGGCGGCGGCGGGTGCAAGGTCCCAGGCCCGCCAGCACCAGCGCGTAATCCTCCGCCGCGTTCAGCCGGTCGGCGGCGGTGCCCGAGATGTTGGTGCCCTTGGGCAGCTCGCGCGGCAGGAAGCAGGCGAGGCGGTACCACGCGAGCGTGTCGCGCTCGGGCGGTGTCGCCGCCTGATCGACGATGTCGGTGAAGCTCACGCCCCAAGTCGTCGGCTGGCCGGGGCGGCGCAGGATCGAGAGCGACACCGGATCGCCGCTGCGGGTGGCGAGGAACACTTGCGTCTCGCCTTCGCCCGCCAGATTGCCGCGCACATGGAGCGCCTCGCGCAGCGCGGCGATGGCCGGCGGCGCGCCGGGCGTGCTCAGCGCGGTCAGGATCGCGCGCACGCGGTTCTCGCGCTCGGCGCTCCACACCAGCATCGCATCGGGCGCGACCAGCTGCACCGCGCCCGGCCGCCCAGGCACCGCTTTTGCCATGATCAGCACTTGCATCTTGGTCAGCTTGGGCAGCTTCCCGTTCGGCTCGAGCGGCACGTCGGCCAGAAACTGGACCGCTTCGCCCAGCGCCGGACCCACCAGCAGCGCGGAGGTGCGCGCCTTGATCAGCACCCGCGCCGCGCCGGGGGCGGCGCCCGGCTGGCCCGCCTCGGGCTTCAGCCGCACCACCGAGCGCACTTGCGCCCGCGCGACGAGGTCGGCAGCCAGCGCGAGGTCGACAAGGTCGGCATAAGTCGGCTCGGCGGCGGAATTGCTGCGAATCGGCGCGGCGGCTGGCAAAAAGGATTGGGCCCCGGCGCTGGTGGATTGCACTGCCCCGGCGGCCAGCGCGCCGCCCAGCATTATGGCAAAGCCGATCGAAGTGCGGGTCATGTGCGGTTCCTTCACTGGTCCGATATGGCGGAAATCAGGGGTTTTCAGAGCGATTTGAGGCATATGAAACGTGAATGTTATCTTAACTGATAAAGCATTTGCGCGGCTTTGGCTTCGGCGTTAGGTAATAGTGCAAGCGAGCACACCTTACAAAAGGGGTTCGCGCAGCTGTCCCCGAACGGGTTGCGATTGTGGACAGTGTCCGGTTAGCCGGCAGGGTGGAACGAAATTGGTGGATTGAACCATCGCGCGGGGCAGGCCTCCGTTCGGGGGTTTGTATTGTTTGGTATCGCTTGCGAACCAAACCTGTGCGTCAGAGCAGGAGTTTTGGAGCTGAATGGCATACGCTGACCAACAGATGAGTGGTAACAAGTTGACCGCGCTCATCGTCGTTGCGGTCCTTCATGTCGTCGTCGGTTATGCCCTGGTTACAGGACTGGCATATGAGGCATTCAAGAAGGTCAAAGAGGTAACGGCCGCGATCAACATCGAGGAAGAGAAACCTCCCGAGGAACCGCCACCACCGCCGCCCAAGCAGGATACGCCGCCGCCGCCAATCGTTGCGCCGCCGCCTGCGATCCAGGTGAATACGGCCGCGCCGACCGTGACCACGGTAACGGTTGCGCCGCCGCCTGCGCCGGTGTTCACAACCGCGGCCCCGCCGCCCCCGCCCCCGCCGCCGCCGCCCCGGTTCCAGCCGAAAGGCGCCGCGCCCAAGGGCAATCCCGGCAACTGGGCGACGTCGAACGACTATCCCTCGCGCGCCCTGCGTGAGGAACGCGAAGGGTCGACCGGTTTCCGGGTTACCGTGGGCACGGACGGCAAAGTGGCCGATTGCACGGTGACCAAATCGAGCGGCAGCCCTGATCTCGATCAGGCGACCTGCGACAACATTCGCCGCCGCGCCCGGTTCACCCCGGCCACTGACGGCGATGGTAATCCGACGACGGGTGCCTACGCGAGTACGATCCGGTGGGTCATTCCAAAGGAATGATCGCCGGAGCACATTCTTCGATACAGTAACCCACGACCCTTTTTAGCTTATTTTTGAATTCTTGAGAGGAAGACCCGCATGTTCATCCAGATGCTTGCCGCGGCCGCGACCACCGCTGCTCCGCAGAACAAATTTGGCTTCGTCGAAGCCCTTCAGGCCGGCGGTTTCATCGCTTATGCCACGGTCACGATCCTCGGCATCATGTCGTTCGGCTCGTTCTACATCATGTTCACGAAGCTGTTCGAGCAGAGCAAGGTCCTGAACCAGGCGAAGGACATCCGCGCGACGTTCTGGCGCTCGGCGACGCTGCGCGAAGGCGTGGCCAAGCTCGAGAAGAACTCGGCGTTCCGTCAGGTCGCCGAAGACGGTCTCGCGGCCGAAGAGCAGCACGGCAAGATGGTTGATTCGATGGAAGCGCACGACTGGCTGCATGGCTCGCTCGCCCGTTCGGAAGCTTCGGTCAATTCGAAGCTGGCGAGCGGTCTGCCGTTCCTTGCGACCGTGGGTGCAACATCGCCGTTCGTCGGTCTGTTCGGCACCGTGGTCGGCATCTACCGCGCGCTGATCGCGATCGGTCTGTCCGGCTCGGCATCGATCGACAAGGTCGCCGGCCCGGTCGGTGAAGCGCTGATCATGACCGCGCTCGGTCTGCTCGTCGCGGTTCCCGCCGTGCTTGCCTACAACTGGCTGCAGGCCCGCAACAAGCGGATCGCCGAACTGCTCAACGGGTTCAGCACCGATCTGCTCGCCAACATCAATTCCAAGGGTGCGGTTCGTCCGGCCGTGGCTGCAGCGCCTGCTGCCGCTGCCAAGCCTGCCGCCGCGCCTGCTGCTGCGGTGAAGAAGTAAGCGCGACAATTCTGCGGGGTCACCGGCCTTTGTGACCGGGCCCCGCCGCATTGTTGGCCATTCGCGGGCTCTGGCTGGAGCATTGGCAGGCGATGACCTGCCGGGTCCGAACAGAGCCGGTGACCGAATCGGATAGGATTAACACAAATGGCAATGTCTGTAGGCGGCGCTGGCGGCGAAGAACGCCCAATGTCGGAAATCAACACCACGCCACTCGTTGACGTGATGCTGGTGCTGCTGATCATCTTCCTCATCGCGATCCCCGTTGCGATCCAGACTGTCGAGAAGCTCAAGGTCCCCATTCAGGTTTCGGAAGAAAGCCAGAACAAGGTCGAGAACCTGCTGATTTCGGTGGTTTCCACCGATGCCGCCGGGCTCAGCCCGAAGGACCCGGGTTACGAGGGTTCGACCCGCACCGGCGAATGCCGCGTCTATTTGAACAATGTGACCCGCGTCGACAGCGCCGAGCTCTACAAGCAGGCGTTCGAGCGTCTCGATGCGATCGTGAAGCGCGCCGGCGGTGCGGCCAACATGAAGCCCGAGAGCATTCCCGAAGTGCACATCCGCGGCGACATCAATGTGCCGTGGAAATGCATCGCGGGCACGATCTACAACGTCCAGATCGCCGGCTATCCCAAGGTCGGGTTCATCTCGACTCCTGTAGATCCCGGCGGCGCGTGATCGGCGGCCTCGCATCCACCCGTTTGGCCAGGGTTCTGGCCGCCCTCCCGGGCACAAGACTTTGAAGGAGTATCACCCATGGCAATGAGCGGCGGCAAGGACGATGGCTCGCCGATGATGGAAATGAACACGACGCCGTTGATCGACGTCATGCTCGTTCTCCTC
>CAZGWR010000038.1:0-9292 GCA_964529505.1 uncultured Novosphingobium sp.
ATCCCCAGACGGGGTGACGCTGCCCGGCCGTCACCAATGTTTGCAACAGAGCCCATAATCTGTCTCCAGTGCTTGAATGTCGATACCCAGAGATCCGCTCGCGAGGGCTGTACAGTTACAGATGCCCCCAAAAAGAGACCAAGCCGGCAACAAATAATCTGGTCGAGGCAAAGTCGCGACATGGCTCGTAACCGGGAAGGCGACACGATCGTATTGCCGTTGGATCTGGACCGGAGACGTTGATGAACAAGATCAAGACGGCTGATACCCTCGACGCGCCGGATCGTGGTCTTTTCCTTGTCGGCTTTGTCGCCGGAAGCGACGGCCCCTGGCGGATCGAGAGCATTTCCCCCGTGATCGGAGACAGTCTTCCGAAGGCCACGCACCTGAGCATCCGCGAGGCGGATACCACGATCACGGACGATGCGAGCTGGGTCTTGCGTGGCACCACCAGCAATGGACGCTATGTCCATCAAACCGAGCAGCAGCGGCTGCTGGACCGACAGGAAGGTCTCGGCCGCGATCGAGCTACGCGGGCGGCGCTGATCCCGATCCTCAAGGCGAAGGCGTGGTGGGACTTTGCACAGGACGAGCGCCGGCAGATATTCGAAGAGCAATCATCGCATATCGCCATCGGCATCGAGTACCTGCCCGCGATCGCTCGCCGCCTCTTCCACTGCAGGGACCTGGGTGGGCCGTTCGACTTCCTGACCTGGTTCGAATACGCGCCCGAGCACGTCACCGGCTTCGAAATGCTGGTGGAGCGGCTGCGCAGTACCAGGGAATGGACGTTCGTCGAGCGTGAAGTCGATATTCGCCTGATCCGGGAGTGATGGCACGCATCGTAAGGTGCACCATCGACGCCGTTTAGCGTTCGATGAAGACGCCCGGACGCTCGCGCGTATCGACGCGCAGTTCGAAGATATCGGGCCGGGAATAATGACCCGCCGTGTCGAGATAGAGCCTGCCTTCCGCGAGCCTATCGAGGTCGATCGCGGCATGTAGCGTCCTTGAATCGCCAGGTTCGGCGGCTGCGATCAGCGACGTATCGGGCGCGATCACAGCGCTGGCACCGGACTTGAGCAATTGGTGGTCGGAAGGGATCGATTCCAGCAGGCTTCGGGCAGCCTCCTCGCGCACGCCGAGGCTATCGAAGCCGTCCAGTACTTCATTGCGAGCAAGCACCGTCCCGGCCGCGGCGACAAAGCACTGCCCCTCGAAAGCATAGTGACGGCTGGCGAGCAAATGGAGTTCGGTGACGGCCGGCCACAACGCGAAATGGAGAACCTCACCCTCGTTGTGCCGCGCAGCGCGAGCCAGCGGCATCCAATGCTCCCAGCAGATGAGCGCGCCAAAGGGGCCGAAGTCACTTGGCCAGGGACGAAAATTGCTTCCGTCCGCGGCCGCCCAGACCAGGCGCTCATTGTGAGTGGGCATGATTTTTCGGTGGACATCCCGACCACCCTCCGGGGTGAGACGCAAGGCGGTGTTGAAGATGCTGGCGCCGCGACGTTCCTGGATACCCATCACGATCTCGACCGAGAGTTCAACCGCAAGGTCGGCTAGGCGTCCGATCTCGGGTCCGTCGAGCGTGGGACAGTTGGCATAGAGAAGCCGAAAGAGGATTTCGGCTGGACGATGACCCCACAGAGCGGAGCCCGGGGCCTCGTCCAACCAGACAGGATAGCCAGGTAGCCACGCCTCGGGGAAGACGATCAAGCTGGCGCCGTCTGCCTTGGCGGCGCGGACGAGTTGCTCAGCTTTTTCGACACTTGCCGCAAGATTGAGAAAAACCGGCGCCTGCTGAACGATCGCAATTGGGATACCAGCCATTTCTCACTCACCCTCCCTGCTATGTACAGCATCGCAACACGTCCGCGACCCTCACGCTGAACTCGCAATGCTTCTACGTTCGATGGGATGGCCCGGATCGTTACGAAGCAAACTCCTGCGTAACCGAATGGCGGGTCGCTTCGAATAGGTAACTGACTCGCGGCGTGGAGGCCCGTCGGTCGAGTGTTCGACGGAGCAATTCATGAATACCGAAATGTTGATTGCGGAGCTTGCCAGCGACCTGCACCCGGTGCCGGCCGGCAGTTCTCGTGCCCACCTGCGCAAGGGGCTGATCTCTGGTGCCGCCATCGCCGCTGCCGCGGTGGTGCTCTGGCCGTCTCTTGGGATTCGCCATGATCTTGGCGAGGCGATGTCGACTGGCATTTTCTGGGTGAAGCTACTCTATAGCGGCTCGCTGGTGTATCTGGGTTTCCAGGCGCTTGATCGTCTTAGCCGGCCGGACTCACGGCCGGTGCATTGGGCGAGGCTGTTCGCCGTTCCGCTCGTCATGCTCGCTGCCATCACCCTGCTCCGGCTGGGCGCAGCGCCAGCCGACAATGGCGAGGCATTCTGGATGGGGTCGAGTTGGGCGCAGTGCCCGCTCTATGTCGCCGGGCTTTCGGCGCCCGTGTTCTTCGGGCTGCTTTGGAGCCTTTCGCGACTGGCTCCGACCCAGCTTGGGGCGGCAGGCGCGGCCGCCGGGCTTGTCGCGGGCGGCACGGCCGCCACGGTTTATGCGCTGCACTGCACCGAGAGTTCGCCCGGCTTCGTCCTTCTCTGGTACTCGTTGGGGCTCGGCGTAGCGTCACTGATCGGCGCGGCGATCGGTCGAAAAGTGCTCCGGTGGTGAAGCAAGGGGGCCGCCATGTGGGCGGCCTCCTGCCGGATGTGGAATTCATATCAACTTTGGGAGTGACACATGGGGAAGGTCTTCGCGCGTTCGATGCTCGCAGGATTGATGGCGGTTGCGGTCCTCTCGGGGCCTGCGTTGCATGCCAATGACGCCGCGAGGCAGACGGCTGCGGACCCGGCCCTCCGGAGTGCAATCGATGCCAAATTGCGCCCGGCCGGCGATCGCGCACGAGATCGCTTTCGGCATCCGTATGAAACGCTGCAATTCTGGGGCGTCAAACCGGGGCTGACGATCGTAGATCTCCAACCGGAGGGTGGATATTGGACGGAAATCCTTGCGCCCTATCTGGCGAAGGCCGGAGGCACCTATATCGCCGGCGTGGCCGATCTCGATGACCCCAAGGTTCCAGGCGGCCTCAAGGTCGATCGCCGGCGCTTCGAGACGAAGCATGCGGATGCCTCCATTTATGGCAATATCCGCTACGCCGCTTTTGGCGCAATTTCGGGGCCGCTCGCACCGCCGAATTCGGTCGATGTGATCATCTCGGCCCGAGAAATCCACAACTGGATCCATCTCGGCTTCAGTGACAAGGCGATGAGGGACATCTTCACCGCGCTGAAGCCAGGCGGATTTTTCGCTGTCGAGGAGCATCGCGCCGAACCGAAGACGGCCGAACTAACCGGGCCGGGCCAGTTCACCGGCTATGTCGCGACACAGACCGTCATCGACGCCGCGACGAAGGCCGGGTTTATTCTCGATGGTTCCTCTGAGATCAACGCCAATCCCAAGGACAGCAAGGACTATCCCTTCGGCGTCTGGACATTGCCGCCGGCGCGGTTGAGCGCGGGGCCGGGCCATCCGTTTCTGAGCGACAAGGAGCGCGCGCGCTATGACGCGATCGGCGAAAGCGACAGGATGACGTTGCGTTTTCGCAAGCCGGTCTGAGCCAGCAGATTTTCCGGGGGCATGTAACCCAAGCACCAGGCAGAACGAACCTGCCAGTGTGCCGGGCCGGACACTCCCCCCAATGGCCGACCCGGTACGCCGCTCAGGAGTATATTCGTGTCGAAAGAGACTATAGCGCCATTTCAGGGTTTTGGACTGGGTTTGCGCATCCCGCACTTCCAGAATTTTCTGAATGAGGCGGTTCCGGTCGATTTCGTCGAGATCATCTCCGAAAACTTCATGGTTGCCGGCGGGCGCCCGCTCCATGTGCTCGACCAGGTGCGCGAACGTTGGCCGGTCGCGATGCACGGCGTATCGATGTCGATCGGATCGGCGGATGGCGTCCGCCCCGACTATCTCGAGCGTTTGAAGACCCTCGCCGATCGTGTGGACCCGCTATGGGTCTCGGATCATCTGAGCTGGTCGCGGATCGAGCACGTCAATTCCCACGATCTGCTTCCGCTTCCATTCACCGAGGAGGCGCTCGACACGGTCTGCGCGAACATCCACCATGTGCAGGACGTCCTGGAACGTCCCCTGGTTCTCGAAAATCCGTCGACCTATCTGACCTTCGCCGATGATCAGATGCCGGAGTGGGCATTCCTCACTGAAATGACCCGTCGGACCGGCTGCTACCTGCTGCTCGACGTGAACAACATCTATGTCAGCGGCACCAACAACGGGTTCGACCCCTATGAGTATCTTGCGGGTGTCCCCGCGGACCGCGTCCGGCAAGTTCACCTCGCCGGTCACAGCCAGGGCCGCCATCGCTTGATCGATACCCATGACCAGCCAGTTCCCGATCTCGTCTGGGAGCTGTTCGGACGGATATATCCCCGCCTCGGGCCGGTCGCGACGATGATCGAGCGAGACGACAAGATCCCGCCGCTGGCGGACCTGCTGGCCGAGCTCGACATAGCGCGCGGAATCGCAACGCGCGTGGCGGAGGCGGCATGAGCCTGCTTGATCTGCAGCGTGGCTTCATCGGCTTCCTGCTCGACCAGCCGAGCGAGATTCCGGTTGCGGTCGACGGTGATGCGGGACCGGGTCTCGCTGTTTACCACAACGCCTATAGCGCGCAGCTCGTCGATTGCCTCAAGGACAGCTACGAGCGTCTCTGGGCGTGGCTCGGCGACGAACGGTTCGAGCAAGCCGCGCGCCACCACATCGCCCAGCATCCTCCCCATAGCTGGACGCTGCGTGATTATGGCGGGGGTTTTTCCGACACGATCAACGCGCTCTATCCTGGGGACATCGAGGTCGGTGAGATAGCTGCGCTCGATTGGGCTTTGCGCCGGGCGTTCGACGGTCCGAACGCGGTCGCCTTCGACCCCCAGCGCCTTTCCGATGTCGATTGGGAGGATGCCGTCATCGATTTCGTGCCGACACTCGACCTCCTGCCCGTCAAGACGAATTGCGGTGCCATCTGGAACGCGATCGCGGCCGGCGAGGACGTTCCTCCCGCCGAGATGCTACCCGAACCGGCATGGATCCGTGTGTGGCGCGTAGACTTGCAGCCGCATTTTGCGACCATCGAACAGACCGAGATGGGGGCGATTCAGCTCGCCGTGTCTGGCCTGAGCTTCGCGCGCCTGTGTGACCGCCTGGCCGAAGAGAACGGCCTCGAAAGCGCGGTAGAAGCTGCCGGGGGATATCTTGCCTCCTGGCTTCAGGACGGGCTGATCGCCAACATTCGATAAATCACCCGAACCGGTTGTCCACACCGCCGACCAAGGAGGCCAACATGATCCGTTTCTATTTTCACCCCACCCCCAATCCCGCCAAGGTCGCGCTGCTGCTCGAGGAAGCCGGGCTCGAATATGAGCTGGTTCCCGTGGACACGAGCAAGGGAGAGCAGCACCTTCCAGCCTATCTCGCTATCAACCCTAACGGCAAGGTTCCGGCGATCGTCGACACCGATGGGCCAGGCGGCAGGGAAGTCCGCGTGTTCGATTCGAACGCGATCCTGCTTTACCTGGCGGAAAAGGTGGGCAACTTCCTCGGTGACCCGGCGGACCGGGCCGAGTTGCTGTCCTGGCTGTTCTTCGTCTCCTCGGGTCTCGGGCCCTTCTCGGGGCAGGCCGTTCACTTCCAGCGCGCCGCGCCTTCGGGACTCGATTACGCCGTCAACCGCTACCGGCGCGAGGCGGACCGCCATTACGAAGTGCTGGACGTGCATCTCGCCGACCGCCGCTTCATCGTCGGTGAATATTACACGATCGTGGACATGGCGGCATGGGGTTGGATCGACCGGGCGCAGTTCGTCCTGCCGGGCGCCGAAAATCCCCTGGCGGCCTATCCCAACATCGAACGGTGGTTCGCCGACATCAATGCGCGGGTAGCTGCGGAACGTGCCCGCAAGGTGGGCACCGACCACGCGTTCAAGAGGGAGTTCGACGAGGAGACCAAGAGGGCTCTCTTCCCTTCTAACTACCCGAAGGAAGCGTGAGGAAGAGACAATGGATATCGAAGGCAAGCGCGTTCTGATTACAGGCGGCACAAGCGGCATCGGTCTCGCCACGGCACGGGCGCTTGCCGCTCGCGGCGCCCGATTGGTGGTGACTGGACGCCGGCGGAATGCGGTCGACGAGGCGGTGGCGTCGCTGCGCCTGGCGGGCGCCGAAGCAAGTGGCGTATCCGCGGACGTTTCGACCGAGGAGGGCCGCACTGCGACCCTCCTCGGCGCGACCCGCTCGCTCGGCGGCCTCGACATTTTGATCAACAATGCCGGCGCCGTGCGGGCCGGCCGTCTCACCGATATGCGTGAGGACGAGATCCGCACGATGGTCGAGGTCGATCTCGTCGCTCCGATCCTTCTCACGCGTGCGGCCTTGCCTGCCCTCAAGGATGGCGCTGGTGGCATGGTGGTGAACGTCACCTCCGCGATCGCGTTGATAGCCATGCCCTTCTATGCGACCTACGCGGCCGTGAAGGCTGGCCTTTCCAGCTTCAGCGAGTCCCTTCGCCGCGAACTCAACGGCGAGGGTGTCCGCGTTCTTACCGTCTATCCCAGCGGGACCGACACGCCGATGATGGCCACCAACAGAGCCGGTCCGGATGTCGGTTTCTCCTTGGAACCGGCGGAGCATGTGGCCGATGCCATCGTCGCCGGCATCGCGTCCGACGCGATTGAGGTGATCCGGGGAGGGCCGGAGCGTCAGGCCCTGATCGATCTCAACCGGAAAGACCCGCTGGCCGTCGATGCGCGCTTCCTGTCGATCAAATCGGCGTTCGAGGAGGGTGTGAAATCACACTCCGCGCTGTAGCCGGAAGTCAGTCTACCCCATTCGCGAAATGCAGTTTAGCCGTATCGAGGAAGGTTCGCACATTGGGCGAGCTTCGGCGGCTTGCCTGGAACACGAGGTTCACCGGCACCGGTGGCGGCTCAAGCTCGGCCAATACGGGCCTCAGCCGGCCTGCCGCGACGTCCTCGGCGACCTGGTAGGACAGCGTCCGGACGATACCCAATCCGGCGCGAGCGGCCGCGATCGCTGCGTCCGCGCTATTGACCGTGAGCCGCGGCGCGATGCGAATGGTGGGTTTACCGGTCGCGCCAAAGCGCCATTCGCTATTTGCGCCGGCGAGCTGGTCGAACGAGATCAGAACATGCTCGTGGAGTTCGGTTGCTGACTTGGGCTCTCCATGCTGTGCGAGATAGTCCGGACTTGCCGTGAGAACGCGGCGAACCTCTGCCACGCGTAACGCATGCAACGCGCTATCCGAGAGATCCGCGATGCGCACGGCGACATCGATTCCTTCCTCCGCGAGGCGGACAACGCGATCGATCAGCATCAGGCGGACGTCGAGCGCGGGAAAACGGCCGGGCAATTGCGTGACCACAGGCAGGATGTGCAACCGGCCAAACACAACGGGCGCCGTGACGACCAATGTCCCGCGCGGCTCGCTAGTCCTTCCCCGCAGCATTTCCGCGGCATCATCGAGGTCGGCAAGCGCAGCCCGGCAGCGTTCGAGATAGGCCGCCCCATCCTCCGTAAGGCGAACCGACCTGGTCGTTCGCATGAAGAGAGTTACGCCCAGTGCCGCCTCGAGGGCGGCGACTCCTCGCGTTGCCGCCGTGCCGGACACGTTGAGCGAACGCGCCGCCTCGGTGAAGCTGCCCTTATCAGCGACGGCGATGAAGGTTCGCAAGCTGTCGAGACGGTCCATCCACTCTTTCTCCTGCCGCAAGAAATGACGGCTTCTTGGCCTCGACTATCACAGAATCTTGCTCGCGCAATCTGCGCTGGAACGTCTCTCGACACGTATTCGGCAGGCGCTTGCCGAGGCCCTCGAAACCAGACGATTGGTTCTGTGCCGTCCGCAGGCGGCATCGGCTTGAACGCCGCTCAGATTTCCGCATCCTGCGCAATAATGATCTGCGGATGACGGCAATTATCATCGGCAACTCCTTGGAACAGTGTGCTGGAACACCAACTGGAGTCTCTATGCTATGAGCGATGCCGAAAGCCGCCCGCCGCTTCCGCCTTTCACGCGCGAGACTGCGATCACCAAGGTCCGAGCCGCAGAGGACGCCTGGAACAGCCGCGACCCCCAGCGGGTGGCGTTGGCCTATTCGCCCGACAGCATATGGCGGAACCGAGACCAGTTCCCCCGCGGCCGTGAAGAGATCCAGACCTTCCTCGCCGCCAAGTGGGAACGTGAACTTGACTACCGTCTCATTAAGGAGCTCTGGGCCTATGAGGGCAATCGGATCGCTGTGCGGTTTGCCTATGAATGGCGTGATTCTGAAGGACGCTGGTATCGCAGTTATGGCAATGAGAATTGGGAATTCGCCGATAATGGCCTGATGCAGCGCCGTTTCGCCAGCATCAACGATCTGCAGCTGTCGAGCGAAAATGACCGGCTATATCGTTGGCCGCTCGGTCGCCGGCCCGATGACCATCCATCTCTTAGCGGTCTCGGGCTATAGACAGCGGCCTTGCGCTCCTCGTTCGCAGTCCCGTTTGGCTGGTACCCTTCAGACTGTCGATTGGCGGCCGTCGCTTAAGCTCTGTCGCCTTGCTGCTGTCATCAATGACGGACCGCTTCGCGATTTTGTCCCAATGTCCGATCATCTTGAAATCCATCGGTTTAATGCACACGCCCCTCCGCGCACCACAGCTCCTGACCTGGGCCTAGGCGATGCCCTCTATCTCGCTTCCATTACCGACGCAGAACGCAGCTTCGCCGAAGCTTCTGGCGTCGAATCCCTCGGCCGTTTCGTCGCCTACGGTGTCGGCGCTGTGGAGCTCGGCTTTTTCGGCCTCGCGCCAGTGTCCGCGGTGCACGAGATACTGGAGCGGGCCGGGTGGACCATTTCCGACCTCGAGCGTGCGGAGATCAATCGGGCCAGGCGTGCGCAAAAGATCCCGACGCTAGCAGGCAATCCACTGGTCAAAGCGCCGAACGCGAGAACTCCGATGAACGTCCTGCTCGATGGCGTCGGTGAGCTGTTGGCAAGCATCGATCCCACCGGGGCAGGTATGCCGAAGATCGACCGGACACAATCCGCCGATCGGATTGCCGCGGTGCTATCTGCAATAGCCGAGGCGACACTGCTCCTGCGATAACGCGGTATCCTATCGCGACGATGTGGAACACAACAGGGGGTCAGGACATAGAACGGGCACAGATATACGCTAAGCGTCTCTGCGCGCACTT
>CAZGWR010000039.1:0-9018 GCA_964529505.1 uncultured Novosphingobium sp.
ACCTGCCGTCGCCCCGTGCTTGACACGGGGCTTGGCTACCTTTCGGCCTCGCCAAGCCGCGCATCTCCCGCTTGGTACCCTCCCGATGCTGCCAAACGCGCCGGATCAGATCGGCGGTGACACCGACATAGGTGCCGCCGCGACAGCGGTTCGCCATGATGGTGACCCAGCCGCCTTTCTCCATCACTCCCTCATGCCAAGCGCGAGGCTGCGAAGGAAGCCAAGCCCCGTGTCAAGCACGGGGCGACGGACAGGGTGTTTGCAGACATGTCCGCTTCCCACCACAAGCGGGAATGAGCGGGGCTGAACCGCGATCCCAAAAGCGGACTTGCGGCTTTGCCTCGCTTCTGGAAAATTCCTGCCATTCAGGAATCGACCCCTTTGCAGTCATTGTGAAGCGAAGCTAAGTTGGGCCATGTTGCCGAGTTTTCTGCGTTCACTGCCATACTTAGTTCATACAAACCGAGAGCTTGGTTTGATGCTTGCGGGTGAGAAGCCATTGGCATCATTCGTCGATGGCAAGGACTGCTTTCCCGAGGTCGTTGAACGATACCTGAGACTTTTTGATCGCCATGTCGAAGAGGGTCGGATCGTGCGCATGGACCATTTTTCTGAAGCTATTGGGAGGCGAACCTACATTGCTCACCGGATATTGTTCGCTTTACCGGGACAGGAATGGCGAATGCAGGCCATGATTGATCTAGTGACGGGTGACGAACCGTGGTCGCCCGAGCTTGAGCGGCGGCAAGGCGAGCTACTTGGTTACGCAGTCTGGATGAATGATTATTGGCTGGAATTCGCCTTTGGAAAGCAGACAGTCTGATTTCCGCCCAATCCCGGTCATCCCGGCGTTGCATCTACAAGCGGCGCTATGACCTGCGACTAGCTCAACATTGTTGGATTCAAGCCATGTGAAGCCTTAGCCGCGATGAAGCAACCGCTCAGCGCCCCTTGGCCGCAATAAACTCCGCCCACGCACCGGCCCCCGGATAATCGCTCGTCTCCGGCGACCAGTGCACTTCCATCAGCGCGCGGGCTTCGGGCTCGGGCATACCACGATGATCCCGGTTGAGCCGGTAAAAGAACGCCGAAACCCGCCAGTTCATGATGCAGTGCACGTGCACCGGGCGCGGGCCTTGCTCCAGCGCGGATTGGAACGCGGCGAAATGCGCCTCGCCCGGTGCGTCGAACGGCACCGGGATGTGTGTGTAGGCGATGCCCTGCGCCGCCAGCAGTTCGGCTTCGTCGGCAAGCGCGTCGGGGTGGGAATCGAGCGCCAGATTGATCACATGGCGCACGCCGATATCGGCGAGGCGGGCCACGTCGGTTTCCTCGACGCGGCCCGACGTCGTGGTATCCGCGGCCAGCCGTTGCCAGCCGCGCATATCCACAGGGTCGATCATGTCAGGCATCAGCCACCTTTGGCCTCAAGGTCCCTGTCCTCATTGGCGCGCTTGATCAGATAGATGCGGATGTTTTCGACATCGGCGGTGTTAAGCGCCGATTTGAACGAGACCATGCCGTTCTGATGCAGCGCGCCGCCGAGAACCACCGCTTCGAGCGCTTCGTTCGATGCGATCACGCCCGAATGGCGCAGATCGGGGTTGAGCCCGCCCGCCACCGCCGCGTCGCCGTGGCAGACCGCGCAATAGCGGCCATAATGACCGCCGCCCGCGGTCACTTGCGCCAGCGTGCCGAGGAACGGCGGCGGATCGAGCACCATCTTGTTGGTGGGCGGCGGTGCGGGCAGCTGGCCATTCGCGCCCAGCTTGAACACCAGCAGGCGGCTGATGTTGCGCGTGGTTCCACCCTTGTTGGCCAGCACACCGGCGTTGACATCCCACACGCCGCCCCAGCCAACGAGGACCGCGACATATTGTTCGCCGCCGATGGCATAGGTCATGGGCGCGGCGAGAATGCCGGTTTGCGCGGGGAACGACCACAGCTTGGCCCCCTTGTCGGCGCTGTAGGCCACGAAATTGCCTTGCGAATTGCCCTGGAACACGAGGTTTCCGGCGGTCGAGAGCACGCCGCCGTTCGACGGGCCAAGCTGATCGACTTTCCATGCCGGCTTGCCCGCCGCCACATCCCACGCGATGAGCTGGCCGATCGTGGCCGCCGCCGCCCCCGCGCGCACTTCGGCATTCGCGGGCATCGAGGTGACATAAGTGTCCAACCCCACCTGGAAGCCGATATCGGTGGGTTTCCAGTTCTTTGCCGCAGCATAGGGGAACCCGCCGACATTGGCCGGGATATAGAGCAGCCCGGTCTTGGGGCTGTAGCTTTGCGGCTGCCAGCTGTGCGCGCCGATCGCGCCGGGCAGGCTGACAAACGGTATGCCGGTCTTCTCATAGCGCGCCGCCGGATTGATATCGGGGCGGCCGGTCACCGGATCGATGCTTTTGGCCCAGTTGACCGGAGCGAAGGGCTTGGCCGAGAGGAACTTGCCGGTCTTCGCGTCGAGCACGTAGACATGCCCGTTCTTGGGCGCATGGAGCGCGACATGGCGCATCCGGCCATCGATCATCAGATCGGCAAGCGTGATCTGCTGGTTGGAATCGAAATCCCAGCGGTCTTCGGGGGTTTCCTGGAAATGCCACGCATAAGCGCCGGTATCCGCGTTCACCGCGACGATCGAGGAGGTGTAGAGGCTGTCGCCCGCCCGGCCTGCCGCATCGGGATTCCACGGCTCGGCATTGCCGGTGCCGAACAGGATGAGGTTGGTGGTGGCATCATAGGTGATCGAATCCCACACCGTGCCGCCGCCGCCCAGCGTCCACCATTCGCCCGCCCAGGTCTTGGCCGCCTTGGCCATCGCCGCCTTGTTCGCGCCTTCGGCAGCGAAGCCATCCGCCGGATTGCCGGGCACGGTGTTGAACCGCCAGACCTGCTTGCCGGTCTCGCTGTCATAGGCCGCGATATAGCCGCGCGCCTTGTACTCCGAGCCGCCCGCGCCGAGGATGACCCGGCCCTTCACCACACGCGGCGCGCCGGTGATGGTATAATCGACCTGATTGGGCACCACGGTCTTTTCGAACACGACTTTGCCGGTCTTCTGATCGAGCGCGACGAGACGCCCGTCGAGCGTGCCGACATAGACCTTGTTGCCATAGAGCGCGACGCCGCGGTTCACCGCGTCGCAGCAGGCGCGGACCAGCGTTTCGCGCGGAACTTTGGGATCATAGGCCCACTTGGGCGCGCCGGTCTTGGCGTCGAAGGCTTTGACCATCGACCATGCGGTGCTGACATAAAGCACACCATTGTGGACCAGCGAGGTCGCTTCCTGCCCGCGCGCGGTGTCCATATCGGCATACCACGCCAAGCCCAGCTGACCGACGTTCTGCTCGTTGATCGCGGTCAGCGGCGAAAAGCGCTGTTCGTTGTAATCGCGGCCGTAGCTCAGCCAGTCGCTATCGGGCACATTGGCGATCATCGCGCCGGTCACCCCGCCCGCGCTGCGCTTGCCCGGTGCCGCGACGGTTTGGCCGGCCACAAGAGCAACCAGCGCGGTTGCCGCCAGCACGGACGTGAATTTGATCCGCATCATTTCAGGTTCTTTCTTTCCTCTGTCCGGCTTTGCGCCGGTCCGATCCATTGCAGGACGTTAGCACCCTCGTGCCTGTTTTGCAGCGCCCTCTGGTGCATTCTGCGCGAAGCGGCGCGCGAAAGCCAGCCTGCAAATGCGCCGGATGGGGCGAAGCCCGCGCGCGCAACGATGCCTTGGCACATGCGCCGCACGGCGCTATCCTTGCCGGGCAGCGCAAAGGAGCGACACCGTCATGTGCGATGAGACCACCGAGATCGACAACGCCGCATGGCTGAGCCGCCGCCAGTTTTCCGCGCTCGGCGCAGGCGCAGCCGTGATGGCCGCAGTGCCCGGCTGCAGCATGGCGCAGCCCGGCCCGGCGGGCGCGGCAACGACCAGCCGCATGGTCACTTTCACCACGCCCGACGGCACCGCCGATGGTTTCTTCGTCGCCCCTTCCTCTGGCAAGCACCCCGCCGTGCTGATGTGGCCCGATATCGCCGGGCTGCGCGATGCCTACAAGACCATGGCCACGCGGATGGCGGCGGCGGGCTATGCCGTGCTGGTGATCAATCACTATTACCGGGGCAGCCCCGCGCCGATCCTCAATTCGATCACCGAATGGCGAACCCCGGCAGGCCAGGCCAAGCTCGGGCCGCTGATCGCGCAGATCACCCCGGCGGGCACGGTGCGCGATGCGGTTGCCGCGATCGGCTGGCTCGACGCGCAGGCGCAAGTGGATACGGCGAAGAAGATCGGCACGTGCGGCTATTGCATGGGCGGACCCTACACCGTGCGCACGGCCGCTGCGGTTCCCGCGCGCGTCGGCGTGGCGGCGTCGTTCCATGGCGGCGGGCTGGTCGGCGATGCGGCCGATAGCCCGAACAAGCTGATCGCCAAGACGCAGGCCTCGTTCCTTTTCGCCATCGCGCAGAACGACGATCAGAGCGCGCCCGGCGACAAGGATGCGCTGCGCGCCGCCGCCGCTGCCGCCGCTCGCCCCGCCGAGATCGAGGTTTACCCGGCGCAGCACGGCTGGTGCACGATCGACGCGCCGATCTATGATCAGGTGCAGGCGGACAAGGCCTGGGGCCGGATGCTCGCGCTGTTCGAGAAAGCGCTCTAGTTGCGCTGCTAATGCGGCGCTAATGCCGCGCTATTTGATCAATTCGCCGCCCTTGATCACATGGGCGACCGTCTCCAGCGCGGTGATGTCCGCCAGCGGATCACCCGCCACCGCGATCATGTCGGCATAGTGGCCGGGCGACAACGCGCCCACATCCTTGCTCCAGCCCATCAACGCAGCGGCGCTGGTGGTGGCAGACTGGATCGCCTGCATCGGGCTCATGCCATATCGCACCATGTATTTGAATTGCCGCGCATTCAGGCCGTGGGGATAGACCCCGGCGTCGGTGCCGAAGGAGAGCTTCACGCCGGCCTTGACCGCCTTGCGAAACCCGGCGCGCTGCGCCTCGGTCGTCTCGGTGTTCTTGCGCAGCATGTCGGCGGGCCAGCCTTCCTTGCGGCCGACATCGTCGATGTAGTCGCCGTTGTAGATATCCATGTCGAGCCACACGCCCTTCGCCTTGGCCAGCGCAATCCCCTCGTCATCGATCAGCGAAGCATGCTCGATCGCGCGTACTCCGCTGTTTATCGCCAGTTTTATGCCCGCCGCGCCGTGCGCGTGCGCGGTGACCCATGAACCGCGCGCGTTGGCGACATCGACCGCGGCGCGGATTTCCTCGCCCGTCAGCTCGATCTGCCCCGGCTCGGTGCCTTGCGCCAGCACCGCGCCGGTGGCGATGAGCTTGATCGAATCCGCGCCGTTCTGGAACAGCAGGTTCACCTTGCGGGTGGTGTCCGCCGCATCGGTGACCACGCCGACGCGCATATCGGCAGGGATCACCACTTCGGGCGAGAGCCCGGTGACCTCGCCGCCGCCGCCTGGAACGGTGATGTAGGCGCCGACCGCGCTCACGCGCGGGCCGATCACATCGCCGCGATTGATCGCGTTGCGTAATTCGACATCGGCATAGGCGCGGTATGGACCGACGTTGTGCACCGATGTGAACCCGGCCATGAGCGTGATGCGGGCGTTGCGCGCGCCCAGATAGGCGATTTCCATCGGCGAATGGAGCAGCGGCTCGGCAACATTGTTGGTCTGCCCGGTATCGGCCAGATGGACATGGCAGTCGATCAGCCCGGGCAGCACGGTGAAGCCCGACCAGTCGATGACTTTGGCCCCAGCGGGCGGCGCGCCATCGGCAGTGATCGCCGCGACCCGCCCATCCTCGATCCGCAGCAGGCGGGCGGCGGCGACGGTGCCGGTTTCGGGATCGATCAGGCGGCCGGCGCGGACGTAGACGGTTTCGGCGTGGGCGGTGCCGGCGAGGAGCGCGAGCGCGGCGGCGGAGAGGATGAAGCGTTTCATGCGCGCGAGTGTGCCCGATGCGGGGCGGCTTGGCGAGGGGGTTGAGCGACCCCTCCACCACCCTTCGGGCGGTCCCCCTCCCCATTTGTGCTTCGCAAAAATGGGGAGGAATAGTTCGTTTCGATCCTCCCCGTTTTGGCGAAGCCCAAACGGGGAGGTGGCAGACGCCGCAGGCGGCTGACGGAGGGGTTCTAGGCCGCCTCGGCCTTCTTCTCCGCGCGTTCGAGATTGATCGCTTCGGCGAGCAGGAACGCCAGTTCGATCGATTGCGCGGCGTTGAGGCGCGGGTCGCAGTGGGTGTGGTAGCGGTCGGCCAGCGCCTCGTGCGTGATCGCGACCGCGCCGCCGACGCATTCGGTGACGTCCTGCCCGGTCATCTCGATATGGATGCCGCCGGCATGCGTGCCCTCGGCGCGGTGGACAGCGAAAAAGCCCTTCACTTCACCCAAGATGCGGTCGAACGGGCGGGTTTTGAAGCCGCTGTTCGATTTGATCACATTGCCGTGCATCGGATCGCAGCTCCACACCACCGGATGCCCTTCGCGCGCCACCGCGCGGACCAACGGCGGCAGCCCGGCTTCGACCTTGTCATCGCCGAAGCGGCTGATCAAGGTCATCCGCCCGGGCGTGCGCGCCGGATTGAGCGTATCGAGCATGCGCAGCAGCGCATCGGGGGCAAGGCTGGGGCCGCACTTCATGCCGATCGGATTGCCCACGCCGCGCAGGAATTCGACATGCGCCGAGCCTTCGAAGCGGGTGCGATCGCCGATCCACAGCATGTGCGCGCTGGTGTCGTACCACCCGCCGGTGAGCGAATCCTGGCGCGTCATCGCCTCTTCATAAGGCAGCAGCAGCGCTTCGTGGCTGGTGTAGAAGCTGGTGCCCTGCAGCTGGGGCACAGTGGCGGGATTGACCCCGCAAGCCTCCATGAAATCGAGCGCCTCGCCGATCTTGTCGGCCATTTCGCCGAACTTGGCCGCCCACGGGCTCTTGCCGATATGATCGAGCGTCCACTGGTGAACCTGGCGCAGATTGGCATAGCCTCCGGTGGCGAAGGCGCGCAGCAGATTGAGCGTGGCGGCGGCCTGCGAATAGGCGCGCAGCATGCGGTCCGGATCGGGAATGCGGCTTTCGGGGGTGAATTCCATGCCGTTGATATTGTCGCCGAGATAGCTGGGCAGCTCGACTTCACCCTGCTTTTCCATCGGCGAGGAGCGCGGCTTGGCAAACTGGCCCGCCATGCGGCCGACCTTGATCACCGGCTGCTTGCTGGCGAAAGTCAGCACCACCGCCATTTGCAGCAGCACGCGGAAGGTATCGCGGATGTTGTTGGGGTGGAACTCGGCAAAGCTTTCGGCGCAATCGCCGCCCTGCAGCAGAAACCCGCGCCCCGCCGCCACTTCGGCGAGATCGGCGGTGAGCGCGCGCGCCTCGCCCGCGAACACCAGCGGCGGAAACCGCGTCAGCGTCTGCTCGACTTGCCCCAGCTTGTCCGCATCAGGATAGACCGGCAAATGCCGCCCTTCAAATCCCCGCCAGCTCTCTGCATTCCAATTGCTTGCCACGTTGCTCGCTTCCTTCAAGAACGGGCGCGTTTAGCGGGGCCGAGGCGGAAATGCAAAGGGGATGGGACGGGCGCGGCTTTGTCCTAGCCCGCATCTTCCGCCAGCGTGTGCGCGACCAGAGCGTTGGCATGGCCGTGGCCCATGGCATGGTTCGTCTTCAGCATGCTGACGAGTTCCATGTGGCGGGCGGGATAAGCCGCGCGCACGATGGCTTTCCATTCGGCGATGGGGCGACCGTAGGTCTTTTCGATCGAGGGGAAGTACGAGGCGGGGCCTTTGATGGGGGGCGTGGTCATGGCGGGATCGAACGCTGTGTGGGGCGTGAGGTCAAGTCTGCGTTGGGGTGCGTGGTGGCTAGGACGCGGTGTCCGGAGGGAGTGGGATTTGTGTTGGCACCAGACGGCGGAAAATGGGTGGAAAGCTGCTATCAAATCAGAAAACCACCCGTCGCCCCGTGCTTGACACGGGGCTTGGCTTCCCTTGCGGGCGTGCGTTTGGCTTGACCTCTGGGATCAGTGATATCAGGCGGGAGATGCGCGGTTTGGCGAGGCCGAAAGGTAGCCAAGCCCCGTGTCAAGCACGGGGCGACGGCAGGTTTTGGGTGGTGATTTGGTGAGCCGTCATGGCTGGAAGTGGTGGGAAGCTGCCATCTCTGCGAACACTCTGTCCGTCGCCCCGTGCTTGACACGGGGCTCGGCTTCCCTCGCAGCCTCGCGTTTGGCATGAGGAAGCGATGGAGAAGGGCGGCTGGGTCTACATCTTGGCGAACCGCTACCGAGGCGGGACGTATGTCGGCGTCACCTCCGATCTGATCCGGCGCGTTTGGCAGCATCGGGAGGGTGAAGGGTCGATGCATGTCAGGGACTTCGACAAGACAAGGCTGGTCTACGCCGAACGGCATGAGGAAATCGAACCCGCCATCGCTCGCGAAAAGCTGGTCAAGAAATGGCGTCGGGAGTGGAAATTCGCGTTGATCGAGGCGGACAATCCCGATTGGCTCGACCTTTGGGATCAGTGGTACCCAGCGAGGGAAGCGCCGCTTGGCACCGCCGGAAGGTAGCCAAGCCCCGTGTCAAGCACGGGGCGACGATGGGTTTTGGTGGCGATTTGGTAAGCCATGATGGCTGGAGGTGGTGGGAAGCAGACATCTCGGCAAGCACCCTGTCCGTCGCCCCGTGCTTGACACGGAGTTTGGCTACCTTCGCAGCCTCGCGTTTGGCATGAGGGAGTGATGTAGAAAGGCGGCTGGGTCACCATCATGGCGAATTGCTGTCGCGGCAGGACGTAAGTCGGCGTCACCTCCGATCTGATCCGGCGCGTTTGGCAACATCGCGAGGGTACCCAGCGGGGGAAGCGCCGAATGGCAACGCCGAAAGGTAGCCAAGCCCCGTGTCAAGCACGGGGCGACGATGGGTTTTGGTGGGAAGAGGACGTTAGCGAACTAGAGTTTGTCCTGATTAGATTGAGGCGTATCCGCTGTTTCGGAGGTAGTTTGC
>CAZGWR010000040.1:0-8613 GCA_964529505.1 uncultured Novosphingobium sp.
GGTTTGTTTTGTCAAGGGTGTTGTGTGGAAGTGCCCACCCCCGGCCCCTCCCGCAAGCGGGAGGGGAGACGAACCCACCCCTAACCCCTCCCGCGAGCGGGAGGGGGACTTGTGGCGCTTGCTGCTCCCCTCCCGCTTGCGGGAGGGGTTGGGGGTGGGCATTCTGGCGGGCGGCGTTTACATCGGTTTGCACTGCGCCTCGCCCTTGGCGGCAAACAGGGTTTTGCCGGAGGGGTCGCGCAACGTTATCTGGGCGGCGAGCGTTTCGACCACGCCGACGACTTTGCCCTTCCCGTCTGCCACGGGGGCGAGCGTGAGCGTGTAGGCGGGGCCGGCGTAGCGGGTCCAGCTGCCTTGTTTCAAAGGCTTGCTGGTCTTGTCGGCGGGGATCTTGACCAGTTTGCCGCCGATCTTGAGTATCGCGTCGGCCTCGAGCGCCATCAGGATCGCGCCGATCCCGCCACCCTCGGCGACGAAATTGCAGCCGCTGCCGTAGAGCTTGTTTTGGGTGATATCGAAATAATCGATCCTGCCCGGCTCGACCGCGTTGGCGGGTGGTGGCGGCGGCGCGGGATCGCTGCAGGCGGCCAAGATTACCACGAGCCCGAATGCCAGATGTCGCATCACTTCCTCCCGAACAGTTTTTCGATGTCGCCGTGCGCCAGCTTGATCCAGGTGGGGCGGCCGTGGTTGCATTGACCCGAGCGCGGGGTTGCTTCCATTTCGCGCAGCAGCGCGTTCATTTCGGCGACCGAAAGCGCGCGGCCGGCGCGGACCGAGCCGTGGCAGGCCATGGTCGCGAGCAGGAGATCGAACTTTTCGCCAAGGAGCAGCGCGTCACCGTGCTGGGCAAGATCGTCGGCGACGTCCTGCACCAGTGCCGCCGGATCGCCTTTGGCGAGGGCTGCGGGCATCGCGCGGACGAGCACCGCGGCGGGGCCGAAGCGTTCGAGCAGCAGGCCGTAAGTCGCGAGCGTGGCGGCGGCGGCTTCGAGCCGGTCGCAGGCCGGCTCGTCGAGTTCGACCACTTCGGGCAGGAGGAGCGCCTGGGACCGGGCCTCGCCCGCGCCAGCCCCGGCGGCGCGCAGGCGTTCGAGCACGAGGCGTTCGTGCGCGGCGTGTTGATCGACGATGACGAGGCCGTCTGCCGCCTCGGCGACGATATAGGTGAGCGCAACTTGGCCGCGCGCGACGCCGAGCGGGAATTCGGCGGGCAGCGCGGGCTGCGCGGCGGCTTCGGCGCGCGCGGCGGGCGGCGCGAGCACCATGGCTTCGTGGCCGCGCCATGCCTGGCCGGCCTCGGAGACGCGGGACTGGTTCCAGTGTGCGGGGGCGAAGGCGCTGGTCTGGCGTTCGGCCAAGGGCTCGGTCTGCCATGCGCGCATTGCGCCTGCATCGGGGTTTTGCGCGGCGCGGCGGTCTCCCGCGCTCAGCGCGTGGCGCAGGCTGGTGACTATGAGGCCGCGCACCAGCGCCGGATCGCGGAAGCGCACTTCGGTCTTGGCCGGATGGACGTTGACATCGACCTCTTCGGGCGGAACCTGCAGGAACAGGGCGAGCACCGCGTGGCGATCGCGCGCGAGCATGTCGGCATAGGCTCCGCGCACCGCGCCGATCAGCAGCCGGTCCTTCACCGGGCGGCCATTGACGAACAGATACTGATGATCGGCGACGCCGCGGTTGTAAGTCGGCAGGCCCGCGATCCCGGTCAGTTCGAAAGGTCCGCGCGCCAGATCGACCGCAACTGAATTTCCCGCGATCTCGCGCGCGACGATCTGCGCGACGCGGTGCGCGAGGGTTTCGCCGGGCAGCACCTGCAGCGCGCGGCGACCGTCGTGCTCGAGCGTGAAGCCGACATCGGGCCGGGCCAGCGCGAGGCGGCGCACAACATCGAGGCAGGCGGCCCATTCGCTTCGCGCGCTGCGCAGGAATTTGCGGCGGGCGGGCACTTTGCCGAACAGGTCCTCGACCCGCACGCGCGTGCCCGGCGGCATCGCGGCGGGGCCATCGGCGATGACCGCGCCGTGATCGACCACGCGCGTCCATGCTTCACCGAAACCGCGCGCGCGGCTCTCGATAGTGACGCGGGCGACCGAGGCGATCGAGGGCAAGGCTTCGCCGCGAAAGCCCAGGGTTTCGACCCTTTCGATCGCTTCATCGGGCAGTTTCGAGGTGGCGTGGCGTTCCAGCGCAAGCGCGATGTCATCGGCGCGCATGCCGCAGCCGTCATCGGTCACCTCGATCAGCGCGAGCCCGCCCTCGCCCAGCCGCACCGCAATGTTGAGCGCGCCGGCGTCGATCGCGTTCTCGACCAGCTCCTTGAGCGCGCTGGCCGGACGTTCGACCACTTCGCCCGCCGCGATGCGATTGACCAGGCCTTCGGGCAGGCGGCGGATTGTCCGGATTGCGGGCCCTGACCGGGGGAAAGGAGGCGCGGCGTTCATGGCAAGGGGTCTAGCGACGAAGGCCCGCATTTTCGAGATGGGTCGCGCCACTTATCCCGGATTTGCCGAACAAAATATTGGGTTTTGCGCGGTTGCCCTGCTAGTGGCCTGATTTCCTGCCCTGCGCTCCCTGCGCGAGCCGGCCCCACGGGTCGTTCCAAAGCGCAGATTATTACGGATTTCCTGATGGCTTCGTTTCTTTCCCGATTCTTCAAGTTTGGTTCCCAGAATATCGCGATCGACCTCGGCACGGCCAACACGCTGGTCTATGTGCAGGACCGGGGCATCGTGCTCAATGAGCCTTCGGTCGTGGCGATCGAGACGATCAACGGCATCAAGCGCGTGAAAGCCGTGGGCGACGATGCCAAGATGATGATGGGCAAGACGCCGGACAATATCGAAGCGATCCGCCCGCTGCGCGACGGGGTGATCGCCGACATCGAAGTGGCCGAGGCGATGATCAAGCACTTCATCCAGAAAGTGAACGGCTCGAAAAGCCTGCTGCGTTATCCCGAAATCGTGATCTGCGTGCCGTCGGGCTCGACTTCGGTCGAGCGCCGCGCGATCCGCGACGCGGCGAGCAACGCGGGCGCGAGCCAGGTGTTCCTGATCCTCGAGCCGATGGCCGCCGCGATCGGCGCGGACATGCCAGTGACCGAGCCGGTGGGCTCGATGGTCGTCGATATCGGCGGCGGCACCACCGAAGTCGCGGTGCTTTCCTTGCGCGGGCTGGCCTATACCACCTCGGTGCGCGTCGGCGGTGACAAGATGGACGAGGCGATCGTCTCGTATGTGCGCCGCCACCACAACCTGCTGATCGGCGAATCGACCGCCGAGCGCATCAAGAAGGATTACGGCATCGCGATGGTGCCGACCGACGGCATCGGCGAAACGATCCACATCAAGGGCCGCGACCTGGTCAACGGCGTGCCCAAGGAGATCACGATCACGCAGGCCAATATCGCCGAGGCGCTGTCCGAACCGATCGGCGCGATTGTCGAAGGCGTGCGCATCGCATTGGAGAACACCGCGCCCGAACTCGCCGCCGACATTGTCGACCAGGGCATCGTGCTGACCGGCGGCGGCGCGCTGATCCGCGGGCTCGACGAGCATTTGCGCGAGGAAACCGGACTGCCGGTGAGCGTGGCCGAAGATCCGCTGTCGTGCGTGGCGCTGGGCACGGGGCGCGCGATGGAAGATCCGATCTATCGCGGCGTGCTGATGACGGCGTAATGCAGGGCCGGAGCCTGCGCGAACCGCGCAGGCCCCGGCGCCGAGATTGTTCGCGGGGCCGGACTGGTTCGTAGAGGAAGACAACAATGGCGCGGCGGGACGACCGGCGCCCGGGCTTTTCGCGCAGGGCGCAGTACGGCATCTTCAGAGGCTACGTGGTCGCGATCGTCGGCGTCGTGGCAGGCGCGGTGCTGCTGATCGTCTCGCTCGCCAACCCGGGCGCTTTCGGCTTTGCCCGCGGCATTGCGGGCGAGGCGGCGCGCCCGGCCGGCCAGCTGGGAGCGGAAGCGCGCACCGGCGGGCAGAGCGTGTTCGAAGCCGTCGCCGCCTATTTCAACGCCGGCCGCCAGAATGCCGCGCTGCGCCGCGAAGTGGCCGCCGCGCGCGCCAATGCGCTGGGCATGCAGGCGGTCGCGCAGGAAAACCGGCGGCTGAAAGCGCTGATCGGCATTATCGATCCGGCCTCGCCCCCGATTGCTTCGGCGCGGCTGATCGGATCGACCGCATCGAGCACGCGCCGCTTTGCGGTGCTCTCGGTCGGTAGCAGCAGCGGCGTGCGCCCCGGGCAACCGGTGCGCGCAGCGGCCGGGCTGATCGGCCGGGTAATCGAGGCCGGACCCAATACCGCGCGCGTGCTGATGGTGACCGATCCCGACAACGTGGTGCCGGTGCGCCGCGCGGGCGACGGGCTGCCCGCGTTCGTGGTCGGGCGCGCCGACGGGCGGATCGATATCCGGCTGATCAACATGGGGGTGAACCCGGTGCGCAAGGGCGACGTGTTCGTGACATCGGGCTCGGGCGGGATCTATCCGCCGGGCATTCCGGTGGCGATCGCGACCGAAGTGCGCCGCGAGGGCGCAGGCGGCCGCCTCGCCAGCGATCCGGCGGATGCCGATTTCGTGCTCGTCCTGCCAACTTTCCAGCCCGCCGCGGTCGCCGCGCTGCAAGACAGCGAGCAGCGCGCCGCCCCCTCCCCCGAAACTGCCAACTGATGGCGCTGCCCCGCATTCCCGTGCCGCGCCTGCCGCTGCGCCCCGAAGACCTGGTGCGCAATCGCATCGATCGCGCGCCTTTGCCGCTGCTGGCCAATGGCCTGCCGTGGGCCTCGATCATGCTCACCGCGATGGTCAGCTTCTCGCCGATCATCGCCTCGGCGCCGGTGCTGCCCCCGCTCGCGTTCATGATGTTTCTGGCGTGGCGCATCCTGCGGCCCGGGCTGCTGCCGATCTGGGCCGGGCTGCCGCAGGGGCTGTTCGACGATCTGTTCAGCGGCCAGCCGCTCGGCAATGCGATCCTGCTGTGGTCGCTCGCTTTGCTGGCGATGGAAGTGATCGACGAGCGCTTCCTGTGGCGCGGCTTTTTGCAGGACTGGCTGGCGGCCAGCGCGCTCATTACCGCGTACATCCTGCTCAGCGCGGCGTTTGCCGGGCTGGCCGCCGGGTATCCGCTGCCGCTGGCGACCGGACCGCAGCTGCTCGTGAGCATCGCGCTGTTTCCGGTGATGACCAAGCTGGTCGCCTGGCTCGACCGGGTTCGCCTCGTGCCCTTGCGCAGGCTGTGACGTGAAAGCCCGGCTGCCGATGACCTCCGCGGTCCTGACCAACCGGTTCGAGCGCCGCACGTTCGTGCTGGGCATGGGGCAAGCAGGGATCGGCGTGTTGCTGGCGGCGCGGCTGGGCTATCTGGCGGTGGCCGAGAACGACAAGTACCGCGCGGCATCCGAAAGCAACCGGGTCAACCTCACGCTCATCCCGCCCCGGCGCGGCTGGGTGATCGACCGCACGGGCGCGCCGCTGGCTTCGAACCGCGCCGATTTCCGCGTCGATCTGATCCCCGAACGGGTAGTCGATCGCGACGCCGAGCTTGGCACGCTGGCGCAATTGCTGAGCCTGACCCCGGACAAGGTGCGCGATATCCATGACAAGCTCGACAAGGCGCGCGGGTTTCAGCCGGTCGAGGTCGCCTCGAATCTCGATTGGGACAAGTTCGCCGCGGTCAGTGTGCGGCTGCCCGAACTGCCCGGCGTGATCCCGCAGCGCGGCTATTCGCGGCTCTATCCCGGCGGCGCTGCAGTAGGCCACCTCGTCGGCTATATCGGCCCCGCCTCGGCCGAGGATTACGAGGAGGAGCGCAATCCGCTGCTGATCACGCCGGGCTTCAAGATCGGCAAGGACGGGCTGGAGAAGCATTTCGAAGTGCGGCTGCGCGGTGTGCCCGGCGCGCGGCGGGTCGAGGCAACGGCGAGCGGGCGGGTGGTGCGCGATCTGGGCACGCGCGAGGATGTGCCCGGCAAGCCGGTGCAGCTGACCATCCACGCCGGGCTGCAGGACTATGCGGCGCGGCGGCTGGGGCTGGAATCGGGCTCGGTCGTGGTGATGGATTGCCTGACTGGCGATCTGCTCGCGATGGTCTCGATGCCGAGCTTCGATCCCAACAGCTTTTCCGACGGGATCGGCCGGATCGAATGGAAAATGCTATCCGAGGACGACCACGTGCCGCTGCGCAACAAAGTGCTGCGCGGGCTCTATCCGCCGGGATCGACCGTCAAGCCGATGGTCGCGCTGTCGTTTCTCGAAGCCGGGCTCGATCCCGCCGCCACGGTGGGATGCGGCGGCGGCCTGCGCGTGGGCAACCGGGTGTTCCACTGCTGGAACCGGCGCGGGCACGGCACGGTCGACATGGCCAAGGGCATCTATCAATCCTGCGACGTCTATTTCTACCATTTCGCGCAGAAGATCGGGATGGACGCGATCGCGGCAATGGCGCGGCGGCTCGGCCTCGGGCAATCGTTTCCCCTGCCCTACCCCGGCCAATCGTTCGGCACGGTGCCCGATCCGGCGTGGAAGCAGCGCAAATACCAGAAGGAATGGGCGATCTACGACACCGTCAACGCAACGATCGGCCAGGGCTACATGCTGGTCAATCCGCTGCAGCAGGCGGTCATGGCCGCGCGCATCGCCTCGGGCCTGCAGCTCGATCCAAGGCTGATCATGACCCGGCAGACGCCGAGACCCGGCGGGCTCGGGCTGCGGCAGGATCATCTCGATTTCATCCATGCCGCGATGAACGAAGTGGTCAACGGGCGCGGCACCGCAGGCCGGGCGCGGCTGCCGGTGGAAGGCGTGCAGATGGCGGGCAAGACCGGCACCGCACAAGTTGTCGGGCTCAATATCGGCAACGGCAAAGGCGGGCTGTGGAAACACCGCGACCACGGCCATTTCATCTGCTTCGCCCCGTTCGACAAGCCGCGCTATGCCTGCGCCGTGGTGATCGAGCACGGCGGAGGATCGGGCGCGGCCTATCCGGTGGCGCGCGATGTGATGACCTACCTGTTCGACCAGACCAAGGCGCTCGCGGTGCTGGACGGTTTCGAGAAGCAATGGGGCGGCAATGTCGAGCAGCGGATGACGGCCAAATACAACGCCTACGCTGCCAAATTCGGCGCGAGCGCGCCGCAGGCCCCCGATGAGGCGCAAGCGGCCGAAGCCGTGGCCGAGGACAATCGCCCGGTGAGCGAACCCACCGCGGCGCAGACCGCCGCCGCCGCGCCGCCTGCCGAGCCGGTCGCCGAACCGGCCGCCGGACCGGACCCGGCACCGGTCGCATCCGCCGGCCCAGCGCCTGCGCCGGCCGGGCCGCCGTCTGTGCCGGCAGGGCAATAGCGCGATGCCGCGCGCTTATGTCCCCAGCGTGGTCGCGCGCCAGCCGTGGCAGGTGATCATCCCGCTCACGCTGCTCGTGCTGTTCGGCGGCGCGGTGCTCTATTCGGCGGCGGGCGGCCATTTCCAGCCCTGGGCGACGACGCATGTGGCGCGCTTTGCGGTGTTTCTCGTGATGGCGATGATGATCGCGCGCGCCCCGCAGACATGGTTCAAACGCGCCGCGCTGCCGGTCTATGTCGGCCTGTGCCTGCTGCTGGTGCTGGTCGAACTGATCGGCGGGATCGGCGGGGGCAGCCAGCGCTGGCTCAATCTGGGCTTCATGACGCTCCAGCCGTCCGAGCTGATGAAGCCGGGCATCGTGCTGGTGCTGGCGTGGTTCTACAGCGTGCTGCCGGTGGGCGAGACGCAAGGCTGGCGCGCGATCGTGCCCGCGCTGGTGCTGCTGGGCATTCCGGGCCTGCTGGTGGTGCTGCAGCCCGATCTGGGCACGGGCCTGGCGATCACGTTCGGCGCGCTGGTCATGATGTTCCTGGCCGGGCTGCCGCTGCGGCTGTTCATCGGCGGGGGCCTGGCCGCCGCGATCGTCGCGCCGCTGGCGTTCTTTTTCGCGCTGCGCGATTATCAGCAGAAGCGCGTGTTCGTGTTCCTCGATCCCGAAAACGATCCGCTGGGCTCGGGCTATCACATCACCCAGTCGAAAATCGCGATCGGCTCGGGCGGGCTGTTTGGCAAGGGATTCGGCCAGGGCTCGCAAAGCCACCTCGACTATCTGCCCGAAGCGCACACCGATTTCGTGTTTGCGACGATGGCCGAGGAATGGGGCATGCTGGGGGGGCTGTTCGTGCTCGCGGTGTTTGCGCTGGTGCTGCGCTGGGGGCTGAACGTGGCGACAAACGCGCAGGACCGGTTTTCGCGGCTGCTGGCGGCGGGCATGGTCACGACGATCTTTTTCTATCTGTGCATCAATCTGATGATGGTCATGGGCCTCGCGCCCGTGGTGGGCATCCCCCTGCCCTTCATGAGCCACGGCGGCTCCTCGATGATGACCAACATGATCTGCATCGGCACGATCATGGCAGTCGACCGCTGGTCGCGCCCGGGGAGCACCGGGCTGCTTTAGCCTTTGCCCAATTTGGGGCTTGGCATCGGGGCAGAAATCGCTAAGGGCATGCTTCCCGTTTGCGCGAGAACGCGGAGATGGACGCATAGCTCAGTTGGCAGAGCAGCTGACTCTTAATCAGCGGGTCCTTGGTTCGAGCCCAAGTGCGTCCACC
>CAZGWR010000041.1:0-8338 GCA_964529505.1 uncultured Novosphingobium sp.
AGTAGTGCGACTGCCACTGCGAGCTGTTCTGCGCCTTGCCGCCGATCTGGCTGCGCCCCTGGACATGGCCGTTGCCGATGGCGAAGCCGGGATTAAGCCGGATGCCGCCAAGGTTAGGGAAACACCACGCCTTGTTGGTGACATCGACGAGCCGCACCGGTTCCCAGAAACCCACCGAGATGCCGATGCGCGGGATCGGCGAGCCGCAGGCGCACAAGGGAAACGAGGGGTTCTTGGGATCGGGGCGCGAGCCCTTCCAGATCGAGAGCCCGCCGATTGACAGCGGAAACAGGCACGACCAGCACACGTCGGTGATCGGGTTGATGAACTGGCCGTGGCAGGTGGCCGTATCCGCGCGCGCAGGGGCACTCACTACGAGAGCGAACATGGCGACCAAGGCCAAGATCGAGGCGCGCAGACTCTTCATTCGGAGTCCTCCGCTAGTTCGAAGAAGGATCCCTGGCGCAGTCCCTTGAGGAGGTAATGACCCAGTGCAAGCGCGCCAAAACAAAGCGCCAGGCCCGCGGCAATTAGATAAAAGAAATTCCATAACCAGGTCGCCATCAAGGTTACGATCAAGGCATTGAGGTTAACTAACCAGAGCAGAAGCAGCCTCCGGTAGCGTGCGCTGATGGTCAGCACAGTCTCACAGGATTTCTCGGCACTACTGTTGCGGTTCATCACATGCGCTCTCCCTTTAAGTAGGCTGCATCGGCGCGATTTTTGGCCGCGAAGTATCGAGCACCGTGCAAGGCGAGAACGATGCAGAGAAGCAGCGCGGGCAGTGCCGCCTTCGCGCCAAGAACCAGCTTGAGCAGCGGGAGCAGCAGCACGGCGAGCGCCAGCGCCCAGCACAGGGCCATCCACCAGCGCCGCATGTGGCGCAGGCGCGCGGTCTCAGGAGCGGCCATCGGCGTCTTGAGGAAGTCGATGAGCGGGTGGGTCATGACACCTTGCCTCCGCCAGAGAGAACGGGTGCAGGTGCCACTGTCGCGGGCAGTAGCGGCACTTCGCTGATCTTGAGGTTTGCGCCTGCGGCCGAGACCACGGCAGGGGTATGGCGGATGCCGAACTTGGAGGTGAGCGTGCCGCCCTGGTCGAAGTAGAAGCGCCGCTGCCAGGGTTTCATCGCATCGAACGGCGAACCTGAAACGAAGATGATCTTGGCGCGGGTATCGCTCCAGGTCTTGACCGCCCAGGCGAGCTGTTCGGCATTGTCACCGTCTACGAAAACAAGCGCCTGGCTCAATTGCACAATGTCGAGCGGATTGACCCGGGTGCCCCGCGCCGCGATCAGATTGCCCTTGGCATCGACGATATCGTCCTCGGTAACGATCGAAGGATCGAACAGCCACTCGCGCTTGGTAAGCGCAGGGGTCATGCCATCGACCGGCTTGGGGCGGCGCACGCTGGCGACCGCCTGTTCCTGCATCTGGCGCTGCATGCGCTCGATCCCGCCGTTCGCCTCAAGGGTCCTGAGCCGCGTCTCGATCGTGGTCAGAAGATCGGTCTCGATGATCGGGAAGGTCTGGCCCATTTGCCCGTAATCGGCAGCGCGCAGGCCCGAGATCACCGGCCAACCGACCAGCAGAGCCACTCCGCTGGCGGCGATCAAGGCGGCGGCGGGCCTCACAGCACCGAGTCCCCGGTGCCGATGATCGTCCCGGAACAGACAAAGCCGATATCGGCATAGCGGCTGTCGAGCCCATCCTTGTGGGCGGTACCAAGATAGTAGCAGTGTTCGGGGATCCGCCCGGTTGGGCCAGGCTCAAGCTTCTCGCCGCGCGAACTCGCCGGCTTGAGGCGCGCAACCTCGGCGCCATTGATCCGCACGACGGCGCCCTCGCGGCTCACCACATCGCCAGGCATGCCATAGACCCGCTTGGCAAAGGGCGGGGCCATCTTGCCGAAATGCGCGGTGATCAGCGGGGTCTGCGGCGCCTTGAAGACCACGAAGTCGCCGCGCGTCGGCACGCGGTGCTTGTCGATCCAGAATGCCCAATTGGGGAGCGACTGGGTGGTGTTGATGAGGATCGCGTGTTCATCGCGCCAGCTCGCCAGCGAAGAACTCGCCGCGAGGCACGCCGCAAGCGCGCCGATCGCAAGCCAGCGCCTGGCATTACTGCCGCGCGCCGCCGGGTGCTCAGGGTGTGCTTCAGTTTGCGGGGGCATTGCCCTGCCCTCCGAGAACCCCGGCCTGCGGCGCTGGCCCTGCCATGGCGGCACGCATCGCGCCCATGACGTCGGTGCCGCTCGCCGCTGCCTGCTGGGGCATCCGCACGCGGGCATAGACCTCGCGGCGAACGTCGGCGGTGATGTCAGGGACATTGCCGGCGACAACCGCTTCGCCGACCAGCACGATCTGCCCTGCCGCGCCGCGCCGCTCAAGATTGCGCTGGATTTCGTTCATGAAGGCGCGCGTCTCGGTGGTGACCTGCTCGGGCGGCGTCGCCGAGCGCGCCTGCGCCTGGACATATTCTCCGACGATCCCGGAGAGCTGGACCTTGGCGATCGCCGGCGTCTCAGCTCCGCCGAGCACGCTCTTGGTCACCCATGCGCCCCACAGGCCCGCCGCGACCAGGGCAGCGACGAGCGCAACCGGGGCCGCACCGAGCCGTGCGCGTTGCGGCGGGGGCGCGGGGGCCGCTGCAATGTCGGCTTCGAACAGTGGGCCGGGCGCTGCGGTCTCGCCGCCTGATGCGGATGCGCGGGGCTTACCTGCCATGATCTCTCTCCTTGAAAGTGGTGTTTGCCGCAGGGCTCAAGTTCCCGAGCGAATGGCGGCGGAAGAAAGCGAGCACGGCGAACAGCGCGGCGCTCGCCAGCCAGAAGAACAGGCGGAAGCGATCCTGCCGCGCGGCATCGGCCGCAACGTAGCGCGAGGCGAAATTGTCGAGCTGGAGCACGGTCCCGGAAAAGCTGAAGTTCCCGAGCGCGGCGAAAAACAACAGCCACAGGGCAGCAACGCAGCCAAGCGTGACTGCGAGCCAGCCAGTCAGCCGCAGCGCGAGGTAGCAGCCGTCCGCCAGTCGGGATGGTGCGCGCGGTGGCGCAGTTGCGGCGACGGCGGGCGTCATTCGGCCGCCTCCGCAAGCTCGCCCTCGGCAAAATCAGGCGCGCCCGGCTCCGGCGGCACGAAATCGGGAAAGGCCACCCGCTCGATCGCATCGGGGAGCGCAAGGCCGCCGCGTACCTTTTCCTCGATCTCGGAAAAGACCCGCGGGCTCGAGGAGTAGAGCGTCGCCGAATAAGGATCGAGCACGAGGCGCCCGACCGCGAGCGTCTCGGGACCCTTGATCAGCACGTCGGAATACTCGGTGCCATTGCGTTTCAGCGAGCGCAGCAGGCTCTCGGTGTAGTGGTCCATCTCAAAGCGCTGGTGCTTGGCGAGATCGTTGATCGTCTCTTCCTTCTGCTGGAGGACGATTGACCAGTCCGAGTTCTCGAGCGCTGCGAGCGAGCCCTCCGACTTGTAGAAGTCGTTCAATGACTGGGTCGCGGTGATTAGCGAGCCGCCATATTTGCGGCAGGTGCGGGCATAGGTCTCGATTGCCTGGCCCATCTGCCCGCCGCCGAGGAGTTGCCAGGCCTCATCGATCATGGTGAGCTTGGGCACCGAGCGGTCGAGATCGCGCATGACCCGAAGCGTCAGGAACATGAGTGCGGTCAACGCGACCGAGCGCAGTTCGGGTTTCGAGGACAAATCCGAAAGCTCGAACACCGTGAGCCCGGCCGAGAGGTCGATCGAGCAGGCGCCTTCGAAGAAGCGGCCATAGGTGCCGCCCGTGAGGAACGGCGACATCGCGTCGGCAAGATCGCCGGCGAAGGGCGAAGGCAGCGCGCGTAGCGCGGAGGCAACGTCGTCGATCGTTCCGTGGCGCTGCTTCTCGCGCCAGACCTTGCTCACCGCGGAATCGATGAGGCCGCGCTCGGTATCGGAAAGGCGGTCCTGCTGGCGCGCCATCTGGCCGACGATCGACTTCAGCATCGCGAGGCATTCGACCTCGTAGTCTTCGCCGTCCTCGTCGCTCGCCAGCGCCTCGCTGTCGATCATGTCGAAAGGATTGAGCGAGAAGCCCGAGGAGAGCTTGAACTCGACGAAGGCGCCGCCAAACGCCTTGACCATGTGCTCGAACGAGCGGCCGTCGTCGATCACGATGACCTTGGCCCCCGCCCCCGACATCGCCGCGCAGACGTCCTGCAGGAATACCGACTTGCCCGAACCCGACTTGCCGAAGACGGCGACGTTGTGATTGCCCGCCGCGTTCTGGAACGGCGACCAGAAGAATGGCTGCCCGCGCCGACCGATGAGGAGGACATGCGGGATGTGCCCGCCGGTGTGCTCACCTTGGAGCGGCGCGATCGAGGCCGCGGTCGTCGTCAGCATGGTCTTGAAGCGCTTCATGCGCTTGAGGTCCGTCGAGAGCCCGTTGGGGAGCGACAGCGGCATGGCGGCGAGCAGCCCCATCACCTGGAGGTAACGCTCGTCGATGAGGTCCCACCCGCAGGCCTTGTAGACCGACTTCACCATGCGCTCGTTGACGTCGCCCTTGCCCAAGGGCGAGAGTGCGCCGACACCGTAGTAGACCTGCGCCAGCTTGCGGCCCTGGCGGATCTCGGCCTGGACATATTGCCATTCGTCGCGCTGTTCGGAGAGTTGGGGCAGGAAGCGCGCCGAGCGGCTGTCGGCAAGGCTGGTGGTGCGCATGACCTTGAGCCCGGCGCGCGAGGCAACCGCCTCCTCGTCCTGGTAGACGAGCCCGAGAACGGTCATGACGTTGCAGCCGAAGCGCAGCTTGTCGTTGATGACGTCTCCGATGATCTTCTGGACGTCCCAGGGCGCCCATTGTTTGGGGAGATTGCGCACCGAGAAGAAGCGCCAGTCGAACTTGTCGGGCACGACTTCGCCGATCACCGGGGCGCCGTCCTGGCGCTCGCCGGTCGGACGAAAGCGCTCGGTCTGGAGCACGATCCGGTCGGGGGTGACCTGGGTTTCGAGATCGCGCCGCACGCACTGGACGTTGATCGGATCGAGCTCGGAATAGTGTTCGGGCTTGTCGGCGTTATCGACCGCCGGGCAGAGAAAATCGTCGAGGAAGGCGATCAGTTCGACCGGTCCCATGTCGCGCGCCGGGATCGAGAGCGACTGCAGCGTGCCGTGAAGACTGTCGCGCACCGAGGCGAGCGTATCCGCGCCGATCGATGAGCTCAGCCGGGCACCGACCGAGAGGATGACGCGGGTGTTACGCAGGTAGAACGGCGCGTCGCGCGAGATCGACATCCAGGCGGCGCGACGCAGCCAGCGCGCGCGGTGCATCGCCGCGCGGCCATAGACGCCTTTCGCCACCACCCGCGGCATCACCCAGTCGGCGATGCGTTCGCCGACCGACGGGCTCTGCCAATGGATTAGCTGGATCTCGCAGCCCGATGGCACGGCGTCGGAGAGGAACTGGGTGAGGATCTCGCCGCTGCGTTCATCTGCCCCCATCATTGGGGCCAGCTCGAGAATAAACCCGAGCGAGTCCGTGTTGATGAACATCCGGCTCTTCTTGTCGTAGCTGCGATAGGGCAACCAGTTTGACAGCATCGGCGCGCCAAGCACCGGGCGTGTCGCCTCGGGATGCGCGCTTTCGCCGAACAGCATGTCGAGGAATCGGTCCCAGAACCCGCGCGAGGCCATCGTCGTTTACTCCTCGACCTTGGCAGGGAATGCGGCCGGGCCATTGGCTGGTTTTGCACCCATCGGGGTGGGACTAGCCGCCGCACTGGGCGCAGGGGCCGGGGCAGCAGCAGATGGCGTCTTGGGGGCTGGTGCCGGGGCGGCCTGGGCCTTCGCCGTGCCTGCCAAGCGCGCCTGCACCTGAACCTGGATAGCCTCGATCGGGTTGCCCGACTGGAGCGCGGCACCCTTGGCGCGGGCCGCCGCAACGGCCTCAGGGCGAGGCGGCGCGGAAGGCGCGGCATCTAGTGCTTTGGGAGTGGGTGACACAGCGTCTTGAACGATCGGAGCGGCAGCCACCGAGCTCGGCACGAATGCCGCGCTCGCGAGGCTGACTGCACGGCCTTCGACCTGCTCGCCGATATTGGGCTCGCCCGAGGAGAGCTCCATCCAGGCGCCATCGTCGACCACCGCGTGGATGATCCGCGGTTCGTGGAGATTGCCGCCGCCATCGACGAAAGACGGGAACACCACCTTGAGCACGCGTCGCTCGCGGTGGACCAAGCCGCCGCCGGCCGAGGTTAGCCGGCCCGAACCCGACGGCGTGTAGGCCGCGGTAACCGGCTTCGCCGCCGCAGGTTGCCGGATGTACGGGCCCGCCGGGGTCATCGGGCGCGCATTCTGGATCACCGACAGCGCCTGGTCGTCGATCACGGTCGAGGGCGCACAGGTCCCGCCGGGCGCGCTACAGGCGAAGCTGCCCTTGATGTTGCCGCCGAACAGCGAGGTGCAGGCGGCAAGCTGGGTGGCCACCAGACCAATGGCGGCAATGCTTGCCGCCCGGGTGACGGGGTTTGGCGATCTCCGCGCCGTAGCATCCCCAAGCCGGATCGCGAGCCGCCAGAGGGCGAGGCCCGATTGGCGCGATAGCGCAGCCTCCCCGAGCGCGACATGCCCCGCCGAACGCGCCCATGCGCGCTTGGCGAGCAGTGCCTGTTCGCGGGAGGTTAGCAGCAAGCCTTGCGGAGCCGCAGTGGCAAGGACGAGATCCCGCCACAGCTCGATAGCCTCGGCGCGGCTGAGCTCCACCCGTGGCAGCGAGACCTGCCCGCAAGAGCGCCGCGCGACCGCGCGCGTCAGGCTCGCAAGATGCTTGGGGCTGAGCGCGGTCACGACTTGGCGCCCTTCAGCCACTGCTCGAGCACTTCGCGCGGACGGAAGCCTTCGATCACCGCGCCGTCCGAACGGACGATCACCGGGGTTCCGGCAAGGCCCTGCTGGCGGGCGAAGGCCTCGTTGGCATCGAGCGGCGAGGTATCGCAGGCGCGGGTGTCGGTGATCGGCGCCCCGGCATAGGCGGCTTTGACCGCCTTGCGGCGATCGCGCGCGCAGAACACCTGGTTGGCAAGATCGCGGCTGCCAAGCACCGAGATTGGGCGCTCAATCACCCGCACGTTCATGCTTTCGAGCACGCCCGAGAGCGCCCGGCAGTAGCCGCAGCGAAAGTCGCTGAACACGGTCACGGTCGGCCCCGAGTTTGCTCCCCAGACAATGCCGCCCGCCTCGGGCAGTGCGGCGAGCGACATCATCCGGGGGGCACCGCTCGCCTGCGGCGTCGAAACGCCGCGGCGGGGGGGCTCGATTTCCTGGGCTTCCTGCTTGCTCCCCGCAGCGCCGCCCACGAGGAGATCGGGGTTGACCTCGAGCAGCCGGACGGCAGTCAGGTCCTGGCGGGTCTGCATGTCGTAGACCCGCCCGATCAGGAGGTAGCGGGCGGTCTTGTCGACGTAGAACAGCTGCGAGCCCGCGGTCACTTCGCAGACCCCATCGACCACCTGGCAATTGACGCGGGAAACCTGGGTGCGCGGCAGGCGCTGCTTCAAGAGCGCGGTCACCGCCTGATCCGCCTCGCTCGGCGCATGTTGGGCGGAAGCGGCACCACCGGAGCCAGAGTTCGCCCAGACCAGCGAACCGCCGCTACCGAGCGCGACGGCCGCGAGCGGCATCAGGACCTGGCCAAGGCGCGGCCGCGCCAGCTTGAGACTTTTCAGGGACTTCAGCTTCATTGCACCCTCCTCACCCGTTGATGAACACGCCTTCGAGAAACACGATTTCGACATCGATCCCGGTCGGCATCTCGATCACGGGCTGGTACTGTTCGGCCCGCTCGATCAGGTACTTGCTGACCATGTCGCCCGAGGTGGCGATGCCTTCGCCAAGCCCGCCCTCGAGGATGTCGCCGGTGCCGAGCTTCTGGCGCTGGCCATTGACGTTGACGTTTGTGCCAGTGAGCGTCGAATTGGTGTTGGCGGCAAAGCCGCGGCCGAACCCGCCGGCGAGCCCGGCAAGGAAGGCCTGGCCGATCAGCGAACCTTCCCGGCTCACCACCCGTCCCCGAACCCCGGTCTTGCCGCCGAAGGCGATGAAGCCCTTGACGTCCGAGACCGCGTAGCGGCCATTGGGCTGCGGGCAGGTCATGCGCTGCAGCTTGACGTAGACTTTCTCGCTCGAGAGGTCGCCGCGCGCCGCACCGTTCACCAGGCAGCCGGCAATGTTGGTCGTGAGCAGCCGCCCGTTGTCATAGACCGAGCGCGCAGGGCCGGTGATGCGCAGCACGACCGGCAAGGGGTCAGGACATAGAACGGGCACAGATATACGCTAAGCGTCTCTGCGCGCACT
>CAZGWR010000042.1:0-8100 GCA_964529505.1 uncultured Novosphingobium sp.
TCGTGGATCAGCTGCGCCAGATCCTCGATCGAATAGATGTCGTGGTGCGGCGGCGGCGAGATCAGGCCCACCCCCGGGGTCGAATGGCGGGTCTTGCCGATGATCTTGTCGACCTTGTCGCCGGGCAATTGCCCGCCCTCGCCGGGCTTCGCGCCCTGCGCCATCTTGATCTGGATGTCGTCGGCATTGACAAGATATTCTGCGGTCACACCGAACCGCCCGCTCGCCACCTGCTTGATCGCCGAACGCATCGAATCGCCGCTTGCCATCGGCACATAGCGATCGGGCTCCTCGCCGCCCTCGCCGGTGTTCGATTTGCCGCCGATGCGGTTCATCGCGATCGCCAGGGTGGTATGCGCCTCGCGGCTGATCGAGCCGAACGACATCGCGCCGGTGGCGAAGCGCTTGACGATGGCGCTGGCGGGCTCGACCTCATCGAGCGGGATCGCGGGTCCCGCCGGCTTCAAGTCCATCAGCCCGCGAATGGTCAGCATCCGCTCCGACTGATCGTTGATCGAGGCCGCGAACGCGAGGTACTTTTCGGGCAGGTTGCCGCGCACCGCGTGCTGCAGATCGGCGACATTGCCAGCGGTCCAGGCGTGCTCCTCGCCGCGCAGCCGCAGCTGGTACATGCCGCCCACGTCGAGCATCTTGCGGTAGATCGGGTTGTCACCATAGGCTTCGCTGTGCCGGCGCACCGCCTCCTCGGCGATTTCCTTCAGGCCCACGCCCTCGATCATCGTCGCGGTGCCGGTGAAGTACTTGTCGATGAACGCCGAAGACAGCCCCACCGCATCGAAGATCTGCGCGCCGCAATAGGATTGGTAGGTCGAAATGCCCATCTTGGACATGACCTTGAGTACGCCCTTGCCGATCGCCTTGATATAGTTCTTCTCGGCGTCCTTGGCCGCAAGCGGCAGTTCCTTGTCGATCCGCAGCGCCTCGATCGTCTCGAAGGCGAGATAGGGATTGATCGCCTCCGCGCCATATCCGGCCAGCGCGCAGAAATGGTGCACCTCGCGCGCCTCGCCGGTTTCCACCACCAGCCCGGCCTGCATGCGCAGGCCCTGCCGCACCAGATGATGGTGCACGGCGGCGGTTGAAAGCAGCGCGGGTATCGCGATGCGGTCGGCGTTCTGCCCCCGGTCGGAGAGGATCAGGATGTTCTTGTCCGCCAGCACCGCCTCGGTCGCGGCCCAGCACATTTCCTTGATCGCCAGCTCGAGGCCCTCGGCCCCGCTCGCCGCGGCCCAGGTGGTGTCGATCGTCGCGGTGCGAAATGCGCCGTCGAGCACCGCCTCGACCGAGCGGATCTTGGCAATGTCGGCGTTGGTCAGGATCGGCTGGTCGACTTCGAGCCGCTTGTGCGTGCCCGCATCATGGCCCAGCAGATTGGGGCGCGGGCCGATCATCGAGACAAGGCTCATCACCAATTCCTCGCGGATCGGATCGATCGGCGGGTTGGTCACTTGCGCGAAGTTCTGCTTGAAATAATCGTACAGCATGCGCGGCCGCTTCGAAAGCACCGCAATCGGCGTGTCGGTGCCCATCGAGCCCAGCGGATCATCGCCAAACAGCGCCATCGGCTCGAGGAACCGGGCAATATCCTCCTGCGTATAGCCGAACGCCTGCTGGCGATCGAGCAGCGAGCTGGTCTCCACCGGCAGCGCGCCCGCCTCGGGCTCGACCACTTCCAGCTCCTTCAGCTTGTACTGCGCGGCGTCCAGCCATTCCTGATAGGGGTAGTCGCCCGCGAGCTGCGCCTTGATTTCTTCGTCTTCGATGATCCGGCCCTGCTCGAGGTCGATCAGCAGCATGCGCCCCGGCTGGAGCCGCCACTTGCGCACGATGTCTTCCTCGCGAAACGGCAGCACGCCGCTTTCGGAGGCCATGCACACCAGATCATCGCGCGTGATCGAAAAGCGCGCGGGGCGCAGCCCGTTGCGGTCCAAGGTCGCGCCAATCTGGCGGCCATCAGTAAAGGCCACGGCGGCGGGGCCGTCCCACGGCTCCATCAGCGCGGCGTGATACTCGTAGAACGCGCGGCGTGCGGGCGACATCAGCGGATTGCCGGCCCACGCCTCGGGGATCAGCATCATCACCGCATGCGCGAGGCTATACCCGCCCGCGAGCAGCAGCTCGAGCGCGTTGTCGAGGCTCGCGGTGTCCGACTGGCCATGCGGGATCAGCGGCCACATCTTGTCGAGATCGGGGCCGAGCAGCTCCGATTCCATCGTGCGGCGGCGCGCGTTCATCCAGTTGACGTTGCCGCGCACCGTGTTGATCTCGCCGTTGTGCGCGATGAAGCGATAAGGATGCGCCAGCTTCCAGCTGGGGAACGTGTTGGTCGAGAAGCGCTGGTGCACCAGCCCCAGCGCCGAAACGCACGCCGGATTGCGCAAATCCTCGTAAAACGAGCCGACTTGCGTCGCCAGCAGCAGCCCCTTGTAAACGATCGTGCGCGAGGAGAAGCTCGGCATGTAAAGTTCGCGCACACCCGGAAGCCCGTGCTTCGCCGCCAGCGCGGCCAGCGGGTTCTGCGTCTGCTTGCGGATCGCCAGCAGCTTGCGCTCGAACGCGTCCTGGTCGGGGCAGTTCTCGCCGCGCGCGATCAGGCACTGGCGGATCACCGGCATCTGCTCGATCACCGCTTTGCCCAGCCCGTCGGCGCATGTCGGCACATCGCGCCAGCCGATCAGTTTCTGGCCTTCCTTGGCGATGAACTTTTCGAAAAGCTCGATGACGAACGTCCGGCTGGCTTCGTCCTGCGGCAGGAAGCACATCGCCACCGCATAATCGCCCGGCGCGGGCAGCACTTTGCCTTCGTTCTGTGCCCAATCGCGCAGCAGCGCGTCGGGCAGCTGGATCAGAATCCCCGCGCCGTCACCCAGCAGCGGATCGGCGCCAACCGCGCCGCGATGATCGAGATTGTGCAGGATTTCAAGCGCTTGCTCGATGATGGCATGGCTTTTGGTGCCCTTGATGTGGGCAACGAACCCCACCCCGCACGCATCATGCTCGTTGCGCGGATCATAGAGGCCCTGAACCGGCGGAAAACCCATCTCGCAAATCGTCCTGCATCAAGAAAAGCACCCGCGCACTCGAATCGTCATGCCCGAAAGGCAAACAATGTTGCGCGAGGCTCCCCCATGACTGCAGGAAAGTTATTTTGCAAGAACGCCCGCCCGATTGCCCCTTGAGCCGGAACGGAAATACGATCGCGCGCGCAGGCTGCGGCCGGGAGCCTTGCCGCAAGCGCGGCCCGGTCAGCCTTGCGCGGCCATCCGCTTGAGCGTGGCCAGCGCCGAGCGCAAGGCGGTGTCCGCCTCGTCGGCCGAGGCAAACGGCGCGCGCGGCAGCGGGACCGGCGCTTTCACCCCCGGCCCCATGCGCGGCGCGGGGATCGCGGCCAGCCCGTGGCGCGCCGGATCGGAAGGAAAGCGCAGCACCGCATCGGCCTGAGGTGCAGGCGCGGGAGCAACCGCAAGCAGCGACGCATACCGCTCGGTCAGCGCGCCCAGCGGCGGCCCGGCGGGCGCGGGGTCGGCAAGCTCGTGTTCCTCGGGCGCGGCGCGGTCCTGCGTGCGCCGCGTATCGAGCGCCAGCGCCAGCCGCTCGATCAGCTGGAGCATGCCGAGCTCGCCCAGCGGCTGATCGGCAAGCAGCTTGCGCGCGGGCGCATCGCCGGGCGTCAATCCCGCCGCGCGCAATGCGCATGTCGCCGCATCCTGCAGCGGCGCGGGCTCTTGCGCTGCGGGCATAGCAGTCTCGGGCGCAGCCTCAGGGACAATCTCGGGGGCAGCCTCGGGCGCATCAACAATGGCAATCTCAGGCTCGGCGGAATCCGGCGCATCGGGCACAACCGGCGCCGCATCGAACGCCGCAAGATCAAGCGCTTCGGCCTCCGCCGCTTCGGCAAGCGCCGCGTTGAACGGCGGGATGGGCTCCGCCGCCAGCGCGTCGGTCAATTCAAGCGGACGGCGCGGCGGCGCATCGGGATGCGCATCGCGCGCGCGCACTTTCGGCGCGTCGGTCGCCGCGGCTGGCGGCGTCGGCGCAGCCGAACGGCGCAGCGGCGCATAGACCGGCGCGGGCTTCTGTTCGGGCAGGCTCCGCTGGACCGCGAGCCCGATGGCAAGGCCGGCGGCGCCGCCAGCAATGGCCAGCAGCAGCGCGAACAGGGCATGCGCGGTAAAGCCCAAAGGCGGCGCGGCTGCCGGGATGATCGCGGGCAGTCCGGTCATGACCGCAACCTGCCCCAGCACGCTCGACGAAATCGCCAGGCTGCCGAGGCCAAACAGCGCGGCAAACCACAGCGCGGCGAACGCCGGAAACAGCCGGTGCGCGAGAATGGGAACCAGATCGCGCGGGGCAAAGGCGTTCTTCTGCCCGGATTTGCTCTGACGCTTGGTCACTTGGTTCAGGCCCCGATCAAGGTTCGCCGATCGCCGGGCGAGGCCTCAAACGCGGGCCATCTCCCGGGCGACGGAAGAGCTTTTGGCTAGCACTGTTTGGTAAACAGAATCATAACGCGCTGCATTGGTCGCCCAATCGTGCGCGGTTTCGACAAACGCGCGGCCGCGCGCGCGCATCGCGTCCCACCCGGCGCGGCGGCCCAGCAAGGCGATCATCGCGGCGGCAAGCCCGGCGGGATTGTCGGGCGGAAACAGCGTTCCGGTCACCCCGTCCTCGATCAGTTCGCGGTGCCCGCCCACCGCGCTTGCCGCCACCAGCGTGCCCTGCGCCATCGCCTCGAGCGGCTTGAGCGGCGTGACCAGTTCAGTAAGGCGCATCGCCTTGCGCGGATAGCACACCACATCGACCAGCGCGTAGTATCGCTCGACCTCGTGATGCGGCACCCGCCCGACAAAGCGGATCGCGTGCGCCGCTGGCGATGCGCTGGCCTGCGCGCGGTGCGCCGTTTCAGCCGGGCCGCCCCCCACCAGCAGCAGCCGCGCGTCCGGCACCGCCGCCACGATCATCGGCATCGCCGCGATCAGGTCATCGAGCCCTTCATAAGGATAAAAGCTGCCGAGAAACCCGATCACCGGGCCATCCCCCAGCCCCAGTTCCTGCGCCAGCGCGCCATCGCGCTGCTGCGGCTGGCCGAACACGCCCATGTCGACCCCGTTGGGCATGATCGTGATCCGCTCGGGCGCGGTGCCGCGCGCGATCAGATCATCGCGCAGCCCCCGGCAGATCGTCACCACCGCGCCGGCGCTGGCGATCACATGGTTCTCGAGCTGGCGCGTCAGCCAGTATTTGGCGGAATTGCGCGTGCCGGTGCCATTGCCGACCGCGGCATCTTCCCAGAACGCCCTGATTTCATAGACCACCGGCACGCCCAGCCGCTCGCCCGCGCGCAGCGCCGCCAGCCCGCCCAGCGCGGGCGAATGGGCATGCAGCACCTCGGGCCGAAACAGCCGCGCCACTTCCACGATCCGCTCGGTCAGCGCCGCCATCTCGCGCCATTCGCCGATCAGCAGCGGTCCGCCAGGCTGGCCGGGGGTGCGGTGAAAGACCAGGCCATCGACCACTTCGGGATTGGTCACGGGCGGCGGCCCCTCCTGCCGCTGGCCGGTGATACACAGCACCTCGTGCCCCGCGGCCTGCTGCGCTTTGAGAATCGCGCGCGTGCGAAAGGTATAGCCGCTCTGCAGCGGCAGGCTGTGGTCCAGCACATGAAGCACCCGGGTCATGGCGCGCCTCATGCCACGGCAAGGCTTAACGGCGCGTCAACCGAACCGCGCTATTGCCGTTTCAGCCGCAGGGAAGCCACGCACGCCGCATGATCGATATCTTCACCGTGATTGTGCCCCATGCCCTGATGGCGCTGGCTGTCTGGCGGCTGCTCGCGCGCGACGATCTCGATCAGGACCCGCATCTTCCCGCCAAGGCCGAGCGGTTCCGGCGCAAGCCCCGGGCGAACGGGACGAAACCGGCGGGCGGGCCCGATGCTTAATCTGTTCCTCACCCTGTTCGTCACCGGGTTTCTCGCCGCCGGGGTCAAGCGCCCGTTCCTGTTCGTGCTGGCCTATGCCTATATCGATATCGTCGGCCCGCAAAAGGTGACCTGGGGCTTCCTCGCGCATGTCCCGGTCTCGCTGATCGCCTTCGTCTTTGCCTTCCTCGCGTGGATCGCGGCAGACGACAAGGACGGCATCCGCGTCTCGCCGCGCCAGTTCGTGATGATGCTGCTCATGGTCTATTGCGGCCTCACCACCTATACCGCCGATTTTCCGGTCGAAGCCGCCGAAAAATGGGGCTGGGTGTGGAAGGCGATGATCTTCGCGATTTTCCTGCCCTTCACCTTGCGCACCAAGCTGCGGATCGAGGCGCTCGCCCTGATCATGGTGCTTTCGGTCGGGGTCATCGTGATCGGCGGCGGGATCAAGACCTTGGCCTCGGGCGGCGGCGGTTATGGCGAACTCAAGCTGCTGGTGAACGACAACACCGGGCTCTACGAAGGCTCGATCATTTCGGCGGTGGCGATCTGCGTGATCCCGCTGGCACTGTGGCTCGCGCGCCACGGCACGATTTTCAAGCCCGGCTGGATGGTCACGCTGTTCGCCTGGGGCATCTGCTTTGCCTGCATCCTCATGCCGATCGGCACGCAGGCGCGCACCGGCCTGATCTGCGTCGGCGTGCTCGGCGTGATGATGCTGCGCTCGGTCAAGCGCCGCCTGACCTACGTATCGCTCGTCACGATAGCCGGGCTGCTCGCCGCGCCGCTCCTGCCGCAAAGCTTCACCGAACGGATGAGCACGATCGGCAATCACCAGTCCGATCAATCCGCCTCGACCCGGCTCGAAGTGTGGAAATGGACCATCGAATACGCCAAGTCGCATCCCTTCGGCGGCGGCTTCGATGCCTTCCGCCAGAACGAGGTCTCCTACTACACGGTCAAGACCGATCTGGCCGGCAATAACAACGCCAAACTCGAAACCGAGCGGATCGTCGAAAAGGCGCGCGCCTATCATTCGAGCTATTTCGAGATGCTGGGCGAGCAGGGCTATCCCGGGCTTTCGCTGTGGCTGCTGCTCCATCTGATGGGCGTGCTGCAGATGGAAATCCTGCGCCGCCGCTATGCCAGAAATCCACCCGAGGGTTTCGCGTGGGTCACCCCGCTGGCCGATGCGCTGCAACAGGCGCAGATCGTCTATCTCATCGGCGGCGCGTTTGTCGGCATCGCGTTCCAGCCGTTCTGCTACATGCTGGTCGGGCTGCAATGCGGGCTCAGCGCCTATATGGGCCGCATCCGCCGCGCCGCGCCGGTGCCGTTTCGCGCCGCGCGCAAGGCCCCGGCCCCGCTCGCTGCGGCCACCTGAAACGCAGCTTGCCCGTTGCGCGGCGCGCGCGTTGCGGCCATGAAGGGCAGCAAACGAGCAGCAGGGACAAGACAGCATGACCACGGCAATGGACGCGAACGAAATGAAAGCACTGGTCGGCCAGGTGGTCGGCACATCGCGCTGGATTGAAATCACGCAAGAGCGGATCAACACCTTCGCCGAGGCGACCGGCGATTTCCAGTTCATCCACATCGATCCCGTCGCCGCCGCGCAAACGCCGTTCGGCGGCACCATCGCGCACGGCTTTCTCACCCTGTCGCTGATCCCCCTGCTCACTGCCGAAAGCGATTGCCCGCGCCCCGCCGGGGTCAAGATGGGCGTCAACTACGGCGGCAACAAAACCCGCTTCATCGCCCCCGTCCGCTCGGGTAAATCGGTGCGCGGCGTGTTCAAACTTCTCGAACTCGAAGAAAAACGCCCCGGCCAGTGGCAGCAATCGATGGAAATCACCGTCGAGATCGAAGGCGAGGAAAAACCCGCACTGATCTGCGAATGGGTCACCCAGTTCTTCATCTGAAGCGTCAGTTCGAAACCACCCACCCCCGACCCCTCCCGTAAACGGGAAGGGAGCACCAAACACAACCAGTCCCCCTCCCGCCTGCGGGAGGGGCCCGGGGGTGGGCCCGTCCCCCTCTTCCCCCTCCCGCGTGCGGGAGGGGTTAGGGGTGGGCCCGTCCCCCTCTTCCCCCTCCCGCCTGCGGGAGGGGCCGGGGGTGGGCACTTCCACACAACACCCTTGACAAAACAAACC
>CAZGWR010000043.1:0-6839 GCA_964529505.1 uncultured Novosphingobium sp.
ATGGCTCGCCGATGATGGAAATGAACACGACGCCGTTGATCGACGTCATGCTCGTGCTCCTCATCATGTTCATCATCACCATTCCTGTGGCGACCCACGCGGTGAATATCGATTTGCCGCAGGCCACGCCTCCGACCAACAAGCCGCTGGTCGATCCGATCAAGAACAAGGTCGTGCTGACCACGCAAAATGTGATCCTGTGGAACGGTTCGCCGCAAACGCAGGGGCAGCTGCTCTCGCTGCTGCAAGCCACCAAGGCGTTTGCCGTCGAGCCCGAGCTGCAGTTCGAGCCGGAGCCTTTCGCCTCCTACTTGATCGCGAACCAGATTCTGAAGCTCATCACGCAGACCAAGGTCCAGAAGTTCGGCTTCGTCGGCAACGAAAAGTACGCCACTTTTCCGAAGTGACCTGAGCGGATCTTTGGACACACAGAACAAGGGGGCGGCTCACACCGCCCCCTTTTTCGTTAGCCCCGTTTAGCCCGGCCGCATCGCCGCCGCCGCCAAACTCTCCGCCTCGATCAGCAACTCGTCGTCCGCCGCGCCCGCAGGCACCGATTCGCGCCCGATCATCACCATGATCGGCACCGCCAGCGGGCTGACCCGGTCGAGCAGGACATGGACCAGCTGCCCCGCCGCGCGGTCGAGCAGATCGCCCAGCCGCCCGACATCGGTCATCCGCGCGCGCGCATCGGCCCAGGCCGCCTCGATCAGCAGGTGATCGGGCTCGTATTTGCGCAGCACGTCGTAAATGAGGTCTGTCGAAAACGTCACCTGCCGCCCGCTCTTGCGCTTGCCCGGGTGCTGGCGCTCGACCAGCCCCGAAATCACCGCCACTTCACGAAAGGCGCGGCGCAGCAGATGCGAGTTCTGCACCCATTCGACGAATTCGTGGCTCAGGATATCGGGCGAAAGCAGCGCCGCCGGATTGTCCACCGCGCGCAGCCCCCACACCCCCAGCGAATAGTCGTTCGCGACAAAGCCCATCGGGCCAAGCCCCGCATCCTCCATCCGCCGGGTGATCAGCATGCCCAGCGCCTGATTGGCGTTCCAGCCCTCGAACGTGTAGTAGACGGTGTATTGCCGCCCGCCATGGGGGAAGCTCTCGACCAGCAGCTCGCCCGGCGCGGGCAGGCGGCTGCGCCAGTCCTGCACTTCGAGCCATTCGCGCACATCGTCGGGAAAGCGCCCCCATCCCGCGCGGTCGGCGAGCATCGCCTGCACCCGCCCCGCCAGATGCGTGGTCAGCGGCAGCCGCGCGCCCATATAGCTCGGGATGCGGCCCGCCGCCTTGGCCGCGCGCACCACCAGTTCGAGATCGCGCAGGCTCTCGACTTCCAGATCCATCCCGGCAAAGCGAAATGTGTCTCCCGGGCTCAGCCCCGCGCCGAAGCTCTCCTCGACTTTGCCCAGCGAGCGCCCATTGCGAAAGCGCACGTCGAGCATTTCGGAATCGACGATGATCCCCGCGTTGAGCCGGTGGCGCGCGGCCTGTTCGGGGTGCGCCAGCCGCCATATGCCATCGCGCGTGCGCACGATCCGCTTGAACCGGTCGTAGGCCTTGAGCGCGTAGCCGCCGGTCGAGACAAAGCTCAGCACCCGCGCAAATGTCGCCGCGTCCACCCAGTGATAGGCCAGCGACGAGCGCACTTCCGCCAGCAGCGCGGCCTCGTCGAACGGCCCGGCGCAAGCCATCGCCATGACATGCTGCGCCAGAACATCGAGCCCGCCGCGCTGAAACGCCTCGCCGTCGCGCTGCCCTTCGTCGACCGCGTCCTTCGCCGCCATCGCCTCGAGAAATTCGAAGCGGTTGCCCGGCACGATCAGCGCGCGGCTCGCCACATCGAGCCGGTGCCCCGCGCGCCCGATCCGCTGGAGCAGGCGCGAGGAGCCCTTGGGCGCGCCCATCTGCACCACCAGATTGATATCGCCCCAGTCCACCCCCAGATCGAGGCTCGCGGTGCAGACCAGCGCGCGCAGCTCGCCGCGCGCCATCGCGCCTTCCACTTTGCGCCGCGCCTCCTTGGAAAGCGAGCCGTGGTGGATGCCGATCGGCAGCTTGTCGTCGTTCACATCCCACAGCAGCGAGAAGATATACTCCGCCAGAAAGCGCGTGTTGGTGAAGATCAGCGTGGTACGGTTGGCGCGGATCTGCTGATAGATCTGCGGCACCGCCCAGGCGGCGGCGTGCCCGCCCCACGGCACGCGCTCTTCCTTGGGCAGCAGGATGGCCACTTCGGCGGGTGCGCCTGTCTCGCCCTCGACCAGCGCGACATTGCCCACATCGCCCCACGGCGCCAGCCAGCCGCGAAACGCCTCCGCATCGGCCACCGTGGCCGATAGCGCGGCGCGGCGCATGTCGGGTGCCAGCGCCTGCAGCCGCGCCAGCGCAAGCGCCAGCAGATCGCCGCGCTTGCCGGTGGCAAAGGCATGGATCTCGTCGATCACCACGCGCCTCAGCCCGCCGAACAGGTCCGCGCTCTCGGGATAGCTCAGCAGCAGCGAGAGCGACTCCGGGGTCGTCAGCAGCACATGCGGCGGCCGCGCCCGCTGCCGCGCCTTGCGGTCCGACGGCGTATCGCCGCTGCGCGTCTCGACTGTCACGGCCAGCCCCATCTCCGCGATCGGCACGAGCAGATTGCGCTGCACATCGTGCGCCAGCGCTTTCAGCGGCGAGACATAGAGCGTGTGCAGCCCCTCGGGCGCGGGTGCGCCGCCCAGCCGCGAGGGCGTGAAGTCCGCCAGGGTCGGCAGAAACCCGGCCAGCGTCTTGCCCGCGCCGGTATCCGCCACCAGCAGCGCATGTTGCCCGGCATCGGCGGCGGCGAGCATTTCGTGCTGATGCCGCCGCACCCGCCAGCCGCGCCCCGCGAACCAGCTTTCGATTTCGGGGGGGAGCGCGGTGCTTTGCGGCGCAGGCGTGGTCATCGGCGCGCTGGTCAGTGCCCCGCCCCGCCGCGGATCACGCCGGAAGCGGCCAGCTGCGCATCGATCATCGCCATCAGCCGCGCCAGCCCTGCCTGCGTATCGCTTTCCGCCCGGGCGACGAGCATATCCTGCGTGTTCGAGGCGCGCAGCAGCCACCAGCCATCGGGCGTGGTGACGCGCACGCCATCGATCACATTGACGTCCGCGTCGGCGGTCTGCAACCGCGCCCTGACCTCGTCCACCACCGCAAACTTGCGGGCTTCATCGACCTGAAAGCGCAGTTCGGGGGTGTTGATCATCACCGGCATCGCGCCGCGCAGGGTTGTTACGGACTTGCCGAGCCGCACAGTCGCGGCAATCAGCCGAATCGCGGCATAGATCGCATCGTCAAAACCGTAATACTGGTCGCCAAAGAACACATGGCCGCTCATTTCGCCCGCGAGCAGGCAATCAGTCTCCTTCATTTTGGACTTGATCGGCGAGTGGCCGGTTTTCCACATCAGCGGATTACCGCCCAGCGCGGCCACGCGGTCGAACAGCGCGCGGCTGGCTTTCACATCGGCGATAATCGTGGAACCAGGTAGCCTGTTCAGGAGTTCTTCTGCGTAGATCATCAAGAGCTGATCGCCCCCGATGATCCGTCCCTCACCATCAATGGCCCCGATCCGGTCGCCGTCGCCGTCAAAAGCAACTCCGAAGTCGAGATTTCCCTGCGCGACGGTGCGCCGGAGATCGGCAAGGTTCGCCTCCACAGAGGGGTCTGGGTGATGGTTGGGAAAGTTTCCATCGATTTCAGTAAACAGCAGGATATGCCGTCCGGGCAATCGGGCGGTCAGCCGCTCGACCACCGGTCCGGCGGCGCCGTTGCCGGCGTCCCAGGCGATCGCCAGATCCGCGATCGCGGCATCGTCGATTCCCGAAAGCCCCTCCAGCAGCCGGTCGACATAATGATCCATGATGTCGATGCTTTCCAACGCACCCTCGCCGTCGGTCCAATCGCCGGCGGCGGCGAGCACGCCGAGATCGAATATGTCTGGACCGAAGAACGGACGCCCCTCAAAAACCATCTTGAAGCCATTGTGATCGGCGGGATTATGGCTGCCGGTTATCTGAATGCCGCCATCAATCTGTGGCAGTGAGGCGGCGGCGTAATAGAGCATCGGCGTCGGCCCCAGCCCCACCCGCACCACATCGATCCCCGAAGCGCGCAGCCCCGCAACCAGCGCCGCTTCGAGCATCGGCGAACTGATCCGCCCGTCATAGCCCACCACCACGCGCTTGCCCCCCGCGCGCGCGATCCGCGTGCCGAACCCCCGTCCGATCGCGCGGGCATCGGCAGGTCCCAAAGTCTCGCCGACGATCCCGCGAATATCGTATTCGCGCAGCACGCCGGGATCGAACCGGTGGGTCATGCGCGCGGCGCTCCCTCGCCCGGTGTCATCGGGGCGGCTCCGCGGGGGGCGGGAAGCGCGGCCCGGGTCAACCGCGCGTGGCAATCCGGGCGAGCAGCAGGTCCCGCGCCGCATTGGCCTCGTGCACCGCTTCCGAGCTGCCGCCGCGATCGGGATGCACTTGCCCCAGCAGCCGCTTGTGCGCTTCGATGATCTCGTCGCGGCCCGCCTGCGCGCCCACGCCGAGCAGATGGCGCGCGCGCGTCGCGGTGCGCGCCCGCTCGCTTTCCTGCCACAGCTGCCAGGGCCAGCGGCCCGCGAGCAGCCGCACCGCCACGCTGCCCAGGACAAGAAGCCACAGCAGGTTCATGCGATCCCTTCCAGCAGCGGCTGCACGGGGGCGGGCATCGGCAGGTTCAGCCCCGCGACCAGCGCGCGCAATTCCTGCCGCGCCACCAGATGGCTGGTGCCCAGCTCGCCCAGATGGCCCTTGTCGAGCAGGGTGAAGCCGCTCGGAAACAGCTCGCGATAGATCACGCGTTCAGACAGGCCCTTGGCAATGCGAAAGCCCACGCGCTTGGAAAGCTCGGTGAGCGCCAGATCGATCCGGCGCTGGTTGCGCGCCTCGATATGCTGCGTGCGATTGCGCACCACCACCCAGTCCATCGCCCGGCGCGCGTCCTTGATCTGGCTCATCGCGCGCTTCTTGCGCGCTTCCCAGATCAGCTCGGCATAGAACGACAGGCGCCGCACCTTGAACGTCTCGGCATCGACCTGCCCGATCAGATCGAAATCGACAAAGCTGTCGTTGAGCGGCGTGACCAGCGTATCGGCGCACGTCGCCACATGGCGCGCCAGCGGATCGTCGCGCCCCGGCGTGTCGAACACGAGGAAATCGTGGTTCTCGCCAAGCTCGCCGATCATCGCATCGAGCTCGGCCACGCTCGTGCCGTCATAGACCGCGAATGTCGCGCTGGGCAGCGCGATCTTGCGGCGGGCCTGCGTTTCCGCGCGGTTTTCCAGATAGCGGTGCAAGGTGCGCTGGCGGGCATCGAGATCGATCGCGGCCACCCGCGCGCCCAGATAGGCGAGCGCGATCGCGACATGCACCGCGGTGGTCGATTTGCCGGTGCCGCCCTTCTCGTTTGCAAAAACAATGCGATAGGGACCGGTCATCGCCGGATGGGCAGGGAGGGGGCGGCTGATCTCGTTCATGATGGCTTCCCATAACCGGCGCTTGCCGTCGCCGCAGTTGCGCGGCTAAAGACGCCGCGTGCACCGCCGGTGCGACCCGCATTCAAGGCCGGATCAAGGGCCGGATTAAAGGAGAGCCCGCGCCGGTGCAAACCATCTCTAGGCTTGACGACCTGCGCGAAGCCGTCGGCGTGCTCAAAAGCGGGGGAAAAACCCTCGCGCTCGTCCCCACGATGGGCGCGCTCCATGCCGGACACATGGCCTTGGTGCGCGAAGCCCGGGCGCATGCGGACCACGTCGCGGTCTCGATCTTCGTCAATCCGCGCCAGTTCTCCCCCGCGGAGGATCTCGACACCTATCCCCGCCCGCTCGAAGCCGATCGCGCGCTGCTCGCGGCCGAAGGGGCGGACCTGCTGTGGATGCCGACAGCGCAAGCGATGTACCCGGCGGGCTATGCCACCACCGTATCGGTCGCGGGGCTCGATGCGGTGCTGTGCGGCGCGGCCCGGCCCGGGCATTTCGACGGCGTGGCAACCGTCGTCGCCAAACTGTTCAACCAGGTGCAGCCCGATATCGCGCTGTTCGGCGAGAAGGACTGGCAGCAACTCACGATCCTGCGCCGCATGGCCCGCGACCTCGACCTCACCCACCCCCACGCCGACCGCATCCTCGGCGTCCCCACCGTCCGCGAACCCGACGGCCTCGCGATGAGCAGCCGCAACCAATACCTCACCCCCGAAGAGCGCATTCAAGCCGCCGCCCTCAACCGCGCCATGCGCAGCGCGGCGGCGCGGATCGTTGCGGGCGAGCCCGTCGCCGGGGTGCTGGCCGATCTCAAGGCCGAGGTGCTGGCCGCAGGCTTCCGCGCCGTGGACTACGCCGACCTGCGCGACGCGGCGACGCTGGCGGATTTGGCAGAGTATGATGGCCGAAAGGCGCGGCTGCTGGTGGCGGCGCATATCGGGCGGGCGCGGCTGATTGATAATGTGGCGGTGGGGGTTACATAAGATCGCGCGTGTTGGGTGAAGGGTCTTCCGGTGATCACACGGCTGGCGATTGCTGGATACCGCTCCCTGCGCGATCTGACGCTGGAACTTGGCCAACTCACCCTGATCACTGGGCCAAACGGCAGCGGCAAATCGAGCGTGCTAGAATGCCCACCCCCAACCCCTCCCGTAAACGGGAGGGGAGCAGCAAGCGTGCAACTTGTCAGCAAGCGCAACCAGTCCCCCTCCCGCGCGCGGGAGGGGTTAGGGGTGGGCACTTCCACATAACACCCTTGACAAAACAAACCATATAGGTTATACGCCCCGCCGGATCGGGAGCG
>CAZGWR010000044.1:0-4990 GCA_964529505.1 uncultured Novosphingobium sp.
AAGGCCGGATTTGGCCGAGCCCTTCGGCTCACCCCTTCCAGCCCCCCTCCCCTCATGGTTTCAGGATTGCCCGATTCCCGGGTGCAACCGCGCCGCCAACGACGGTCCACGCGGGCGCATGAGGCATAAATATCGGATTTATGCCTCACGGGACGAGGCGAGCGCACCAATCGAAACGGATCGAACAACGCAGGCTTCGTCTAACACCAGTGGTGTTAAATGAGCGAAGCGAGAATGGGATCGACGTTAGCGCTGCCAACCGATGGCCGGCGCGTCACACGGTCACGGAAGTTCGAAAAGCTGGAAGGCTCCGTCCTGGCTAACCTCGAGGACATGGTTGACCATCACATCGGAAGGGGTCCCAAGCGATTCGAGGTGGTCGATGGCTTCGTCAAGAAGTCGCTGGGCGTCATCGCGGCGGACGCTCGGAAGGATGATCAGTCCAGGGTGGATTTCTTCGCGGCCCACGAGCTTGCGGAAATCGATCGCATTCTCGGTGACGATGATCCGGTCTTCGGCGAGGCAGCGGGCCAACACGGCGTGATCCGGTTCGCCGAGGCGGCCCATGTCCCTGGGGTGAATCGCGTCATGCTCGCCCGTCTCATTGAGGACGCGGGCGAGGAGCGGCGACAGGCACTCGGTCGATGAACAGTCTCAAGCGGCTTTTGCCCAGGGACGACCGCCTGGCCGACCGACCAGGGGATGGGTGCGAGCATAGAGGGCAGCGGTTTCGAGGGCCTCGCGGCTCAGATGCGGGTTGTCCTCGATGATGTCCGCTATGGTATCCCCGCCCTCAAGCCTGCCGAGAATCGCGTAGACCGTCATGCGTGTGCCGCGCAGCACCGGGGTTCCGCCCATGATTTCTGGGTCAGCGACGATGTAATCTTCTCGCGCCTTGCCGTAGCGCTCCGCGCGTTCGGCAAGATCCGAGCCGACCAGGGCCGGGACATCGATAACCACGGCAGGAGCGATTTCGAGCGGTTCGGCTGTCATCCGCTCGGTCGGACGTTCGGACAACTTGCGGACCAGATCGCGCTTGGTGGCAAGCGAGAGCATTACCGGCAAGCGTGTAACGATCGCCGCATAGGGCACCGCATGGAGAGGCAGCATGCGCCGACGTCCACGAGCCTTGGCGCGTATTCCAGCCAGGACCCGCTCTTCGATCGCCTTGTCGACCGCACGCACCGAGACATCGGCGAGGAACGCCACTTCGCGTGCGGAGAATTCGTCCGTCATTTAATGACTCCCTAGCTAGGGATTAAATATGTCAGATGGGCACACTTTGCAAGGCCGATTGGGAGGCCTGCCGCATTGAGCACGGTTCAGTGTGCGCTCCGACCGACCTGATCGTCAAAACGTCACGGGTTGAAAGTCAGCCGATTATCGCCGCAAGAATGGCTTCGGCGCCGTCCATGGGCACGAACACGCGCGTCTTGTAGCTGATGATTTCCGTGAAGCAGCCCTTGGCCTTGAGCTCGGGAATGCGCGCAGCTTCAACGTCGACGATCTCGATCCTTCGGGAACCGTTCACCCGCGACGTGCGGATGGTGAAATTGAGGGGATGCGGCGCCTTCCAGGTGCCCCCGCCAAGGATGGCGGCAGCAATCTTGGCGGGATCGGTCTGCGCCTTGCGGGCAACCCCGAGCTTCTCGAGGGTCGCATCGACGTAGAGGTCGTGGACATGGCGGCCGAGCCAGGAGGCGCCCGACTTGTCGACGATGCGGTTGACCGTAAGGTCCTCTTTGGGAAGCGCGCCCCAGATCGGCAGGAGCAGCCCCGTCGCGAGATAAACGGTCTCGGTCACGAGCTGGCTCTCGTCGGCGGCGTATTCTTCCTCCCACAGCTCGGTGAACTTGGCCTTGGTCACGGGCTCCCAGGCGGACTCATCGAGCCGGTCAGCGCGGATGTACTCGCTACGCAGCGGCCGCACGAGTTCGTAGCGGCGGATCATGTGCCCTTCTTCATCCATGTGCGAGGGCGCCGCGATGCCGAGCGCCACCTTACCGGACTTGTCGTTGCGCAGGTACAGCGGCTGTTCCTCACAGGATGCCATTTTGATCACCCGTTCGAGCGAGAGGACCTTGCGCCGCTGGGTCAGCGACAGCTCGAGCAGGTGCGAGGTCGCGCCGGTCACGGGGTCGGTCCGGATCACCGTGTCGGACAGCACCTCGCAGACCTCGACCGCCACGGTCTCGACGCCGATGTCGAAGGTTCCTGCTTCCTTCGCCGCCGAGACACGGGTTTCGACGAGGGTCAGGAACTCGTCGAAGATGGCGTTCTGGACGGCGATCTTCATAGCGAGGATGCGGTTCAGCCAGCGCTGGATCGGCGGCAGGTCCTCGCGCAGCACGCCGTCCTGATCGGTGAGCTCGAGCCCGCTCATCCGCTGGAACTCGGACAAGGTCGTGCTCTTGAGCTTGGCGGTCGCGAGCAGGCCATACCAGTCGTGGAGCGCGTGCTTGGCGTAGATGCTCTCGAGGTTGTCGGACGCATCGAACATCCCCTGCCCGCCGGTCTGGCGCTGGCCGCGGGTCAGCGCGCCCAATGCATCGAGGCGCCGGGCGATGGTGCTGGTGAACCGCGCTTCGCCCTTGCAGTCGGTGGTAACCGGACGAAACAGCGGCGGGCAGGCCTGGTGCGTTCGGTGGGTGCGGCCTAGCCCCTGAATTGCACGGTCCGCGCGCCATCCGGGCTCGAGCAGGAAATGCACCCGGCGCTGCTGGTTCTTGGCATCAAGACTGGCGTGATAGCTGCGCCCCGTACCGCCCGCGTCGGAGAAGACGAGGATACACTTGGCCCCGGTCATGAATGCAGTGGTTTCGGCAAGGTTGGTCCGGGGCGAACGGCTTTCGAGGCGCTGCTGGCCGGAACCGTCACGGACCAGGCGCTTGCTCCGCCCCGTGACCTCGGCCACCGCGGTCACGCCGTAGTGCTCGAGCAGGGCATCGAGCGCGGTCGGGATCGGCGGCATCGCGCAGATATGCTCGATCAGATCGGCGCGCGCGGCCTCGGCCTGCGGGTTATGGACCGGGTTACCCGCCTCGTCCCACATCGGCCGCGAGCGCACATCGCCGAGCTCGTCGGTGTATTCTTCCATCTGCCGGGTCGGGAAGGCTCGGGTGAGGTAGTCCACGATCGCTTCTTTGCAGTCGCAGTTTATGTCGAGCGTGGCGGCAGGAGGCGCAGGTTTCCTTCGGTCTTCCATGATTTCACTCCAGATAATATGAGGGTCAGGGGGAATGTTGGGAGACGGGCTAGGCCCGCCTTCGAACGTCGGTAAGCATGGTAATCAGGGCATCGGATGGTGGCTTGAAGCGCCCGGGCTTGATGGCGGGGGCACCGTGAGCCGCGAGGATTTGCAGCTTCTCCTCGGGATCGGCCCGCAGGTAGGTCTCGGTGCTCTGGATGCTGGCGTGGCCGAGCCACAATGCGACCTTGCGAATGTCCCCGGTCGCCGCGAGCGTGTGCATCGCACAGGAATGCCGCAGCACGTGCGGCGTAACCCGTTTGCCAAGGATCGACGGCTGCTTCGTTGCCGCGGTCTTGACGTGTTCAACCAGTCGGAATGCAAACCCGTCACGGGTCATGGGCTGCCCGTTGGCATTGAGAAATATCTCGGCAGCTTGCGCGTCGGGCCGTATCGCAAGCCACGCGCGCAATACGAACTGGGTCTCTTTCCAGAGCGGCAGGACCCGTTCACGCCGACCCTTGCCCATGATGTGCACGGTGGACAGGGAGCGGTCCGGGAAATCGCGCAGCTGCAGCGTTACGAGTTCCGACACCCTCAGCCCGCCAGCATAGGCCAGATGCAGCATCGCGCGATCACGGATGCCAAGCCGTGTCCGGGGATCCGGGGCATCAAGCAAGGCCTTGATCTCGGCCCGGTCGAGATAGTCGATCAGCGCCTTGTCAGTCTTCTTGGTCGGGATCGATCTGACGCGGAGAGCTTGATCGAGGCAGGCTGGAATCCGATACTCGATGTACCGGAAGAAGGACCGGATCGCAGCGAGCCTGCCATTACGGGTCCGCACGCAGCTGCCGCGGCCGGTCTCGACATGGTCCAGGAAGGCCATGATCATGTCGGTGCCGAGATCCTCGATCTCAAGATCGGTCGGCCGACGCTTCAGCCGATCGGCAGCGAACTGAACGAGGAGGACGAAGCAGTTGGCATAAGTCTTCACTGTGTGCGGGCTGACGGCACGTTCGCGTGGCAGATGCTCACGCAGGTATGCCGAGAGATGCGGAGCGAGCGCCGTCATGCCGCCTCTCCCCGGTAAAGTTGCTCGCTGGCGGCAGCGATGTCGCGCAGCAGCACCGGAGTGGCTTCGAGATACCAATACGTGTTGGCGACCGACGCGTGCCCAAGATAGACGCTGAGTCCGGCCATGTGGTGTGCGATCGCCTCCCTGTCGGGTGGGCAGGACTCAAGGGAACGTACGGCGAAAGTGTGCCGCAAGTCGTGTAGCCGCATCCCGGCCGTTCCAGTTGGTCCGCGGTATCCAAGCTGTCGGGCCAGCCTGACGAACACGATGTGCGCGCGCACTTTATGGGGGGCTCTTCCGCGGATGGTCACGAACAGGTCATTGCCCGTGGCGCCGAGCCTTGCCCGGGTGGCGAGATATGCTTCGAGTGCTTGGCGCGTCGATGACTGCAACGCTACAAGCCGCTGTTTACCGAACTTGCCGTTGCGGACGATCAGGCCATCCTCGACCAGATCGCTGCATTGCAGCGCAAGGGCCTCGGAAATCCGGAGACCTGTCGCCGCGAGCAGACCAAACAGGTAATGGTACGTGTATGGGCTGATCGTGCCTTGGGGTGGAACGCCCAAAGCTGCAGTCATGATCGCCTGCACCTGGTCCGGTTCAATGATAGTCGGCGTCGGGCGTGGCCGCTTGCCCCGGCCGAAGACGCCGGCAGGCGGAACTTCGTGGCCTGAATCTTCGGCTTGAGCGAAAAGACTGAAGTTACGTGCGGTGTCGAACCTCCGGCG
>CAZGWR010000045.1:0-3799 GCA_964529505.1 uncultured Novosphingobium sp.
GCTGGCGGATAAAGCCAGCACTCGAGCAGACCTTGCGGGAGCTTGGCACCAGAGGTGATATCATCAAGACGATGCACCGCGCCATGACCGGGCACGGCCTTGCTGCTGAAGCGGGTCGATTTGCCGTTCATGATGAAAGGGCGAGCGAGCCTGTCATCGGGCGACTAGTCGAGCGTGGCCTGCACAATGAGTTGACCGGTCAGGCCTATGCCGTAGTCGACGGCGTGGATGGCCGGGTCCATCATTGCAAATTCTCCGACATCGACATGACCGGTGATGCTGCCACGGGTGCAATTGTCGAGCTCCGCTCCTGGACTGACCGGCGCGGCCGCGAACAATCCTCGCTCCTGACACATTCTGATCTCGATCTTGCTACCCAGGAGCGCAGCTGCGGAGCGACCTGGCTCGACAAGCAATTGATTGCCTCGGAGCCGCTAGCGCTCGGTCCAGGCTTTGGCAGCGAAATCGAAGCAGCGAAAACGCGTCGGCTTGAATATCTGGAAAGCGAAGGCCTGGCCCAGCGGCGGGGTGAGCGCTTCACCCTGTCCCGCAATCTGCTTGGCACATTGCTCGAGCGCGACCTTGCCGACGCCGGTGCCGCACTTTCGCGTGAGCACGGCCTGCCCTATCGCCAAAGCCGATCGTCCGGTGAGGTATCAGGCGACTATCGCCAGCGCATCCAACTCGCTTCGGGCCGGTTTGCGATGATCGACGATGGCCTTGGGTTTTCGCTTGTGCCTTGGTCAAAGCAGCTAGATCGGCATCTCGGTCACTATGTGAGCGGCCAACCTCGGTCTGGTGGTGGCATCGAATGGACGCTGGGCCGCAACCGGTCGATCGAGATATGAAGTGGCGCGCCGCTCGATCTCTCCGACCTTGACAATCGCACCATGTGATGCGTATATCCGCATCAGGAGAAACGACCATGGCAAGCACAGCAATCACCCGTCAAGCGGCCCCGGCAGCAGCAGGCCTGCAGACTTTTTCGGGCGACGGCGACCGCAAGCGACTGACCGGCGCGGCCGCCAAAGCCGTGTTGCGGCTCGTCGATGCCTGGGGTGGCAGCAATGCCGAGGGTGCCGCGCTCCTCGGCGTGTCCGAGAGCACGTGGGACCGGATCAAGGCCGGCAAATGGGATGGCACCTTGAGCCAGGACCAGTTGACCCGCGCCTCGGCACTGATCGGTGTGTTCAAGGGCCTGCACCTGCTTTTCGCAGACGGGATGGCGGACCGCTGGCCTCGCCTGCCCAACCGGGCGCCGGTCTTCGGCGCGAAGTCGCCGGTCGAAGCGATGATCGAAGGCGGCATTCCCCGTATGCTCGAAACCCGGCATTATATCGACGCGCTGCGTGGTGGGCTCTGAGCCGCACTCTGCGCTGCCGCTGGTACGTGAGGCATTCCCGCGCACCATCAGGCTGGTCGCGAGCGCGCGGCTGCGCGAAGCCGTGCTCGCACCGCTGGCAGACGATTCCGACGAGTTGGCGCTGCTTGCCGAAATCGAAGGCGCGACCAGCGGGCGGTTGGTTGCCGAGGAACGCGGGCTCGGTGCGCTCAGCCCCGAAGAACTGGTTCACGGCGTCCCCCATGCCCGTTTCATCAACGCCAGCTTCGCTTATGCCAAACCGCGCGAGCCGATGCGCTTCAACCCTGCAGACCGCGGCGCATGGTATGCAGCGCTCAGCGTTGAAACCTGCATTGCCGAAGTCGGACATCACCTGACCAAGGCACTCGCTGACGCAGGCGACTTCAACGCGGTCGTTGAATATGGTGAAATGCTGGCGAGCATGGCCGGCGTGTTCGTCGACCTGCGCGAAGCAGCGGATCATCCCGCGCTCGATGCCGACCCTGCGACCGGTTATGCTGCTGGCAATGTCCTTGCCGCGCAGGCGCGGGTCGAGGGACACAATGGCATCATCTACCCCTCGGTCCGCCATGCGGGCGGCACCTGCATCGCCGCGCTCTGGCCGAATGTCGTGCAGTCGGTGGTGCAAGGCGCGATGGTTCGGCTGACCTGGTCGGGCACGCCGGATTATACCTGGGAACCGATCTAGCAATCTGCGCCAGCCTGTCCGTTTCTGCGCCAAGGCCTGCACGCCCCAACTCCCCGCTTGCCAACCTCTCCGACGCTCACCGACCTAGGCGTGAACGAAGCGGAGTTTCGCAATGTCAGCTGCCAAAATCCTGTGGGGTCAGATCCTCGCGGTGTTGATCATCATTGTAGCCAGCGTCTGGTCCGCAACCCAATGGACAGCCTCGGCGCTTGGCTTCCAGCCTGAGCTCGGCGTGCCTTGGTTCCACATGTTCGGCCATCCGGTCTATCGCCCCTATGACCTGTTCTGGTGGTGGTTCTCGTTCGACGCCTACGCTCCAAAGATTTTCGATACCGGGGGGATGATCGCAACCTCGGGCGGGTTCGTGGCCATCGTGGTCGCCATCGCGATGTCCGTCTGGCGCGGCCGCGAAAACCGCAATGCCAACACCTACGGCACTGCCCGGTGGGCCACCCGCGATGACATCCGCAAAGCCGGATTATTGGCCGACACCGGGGTTGTGCTCGGACAGTTCCAGAACAACTATCTTCGCCACGACGGGGCTGAACATGTTCTGTGCTTTGCGCCGACACGCTCAGGCAAAGGCGTCGGCTTGGTGATCCCGACCCTGCTTACCTGGCCGGGCTCCGCCATCGTCCATGACATCAAGGGCGAGAACTGGGATGTCACTGCCGGTTTTCGCAGCACGTTCAGCCGCACGCTGCGTTTTGATCCGACCAGCCTTGAATCGTCCGCTTACAACCCGCTGCTCGAGGTGCGCCGCGGCCTCAATGAGGTGCGCGACGTGCAGAACATCGCAGATATCCTGGTCGACCCCGAGGGCAGTCTCGAGAAACGCAACCACTGGGAGAAGACCAGCCATGCCTTGCTGGTCGGCGCCATCCTTCACGTGCTTTACGCTGCCTCCGACAAGTCGCTCGCTGGCGTCGCGGCTTTCCTCTCCAACCCCGACGAGACCATCGAGAACACGCTTTATGCGATGATGGACACCCCGCATCTCGGTGAAGCGGGCCCGCACCCGGTCGTTGCCAGCGCGGCGCGCGAGCTGCTCAACAAGTCTGACAACGAGAGATCGGGCGTGCTGTCGACCGCCATGTCCTTTCTGGGCCTCTATCGTGACCCTGTCATCGCCAAGGTCACCAGCCATTCGGACTGGCGGATCGCCGATCTTATCAACGGGCGACCGACCTCGCTCTATCTGGTCGTGCCACCGTCCGACATCAGCCGGACCAAGCCGCTGATCCGCCTGATCCTCAATCAGATTGGCCGCCGCCTCACCGAAGAATTCGATCCTGCGACCAAGCGCCAGCGTGTGCTGCTCATGCTCGATGAGTTTCCAGCTCTCGGCCGGCTCGATTTCTTCGAAAGCGCCCTTGCCTTTATGGCGGGCTACGGCCTCAAAGCCTTCCTTATCGCGCAGTCACTGAACCAGATTGAGCGCGCCTATGGGCAGAACAATGCAATCCTCGACAATTGCCATGTTCGCGTTGCCTTCGCGACCAACGATGAGCGGACAGCCAAGCGGGTCTCCGAAGCACTCGGCACAACCACCGAGCAGCGTTCGATGAAGAATTATGCCGGGCATCGGCTCTCGCCTTGGCTTGGTCACCTGATGATCTCGCGCTCTGAAACGGCGCGCGCACTCCTTACGCCGGGCGAAATCTTGCAACTGCCGCAGACCGACGAGGTCGTGCTCTTGTCAGGGGCGCCGCCGATCAAGGCGAAGAAGGCGCGTTACTATGCCGACC
>CAZGWR010000046.1:0-3635 GCA_964529505.1 uncultured Novosphingobium sp.
GAATCGTCGGAAGGGCTGAACACCGCATCGATGATGAGGTCGGTGAGATCATCGGGCCCAAGCGCGGTGGTGCGGGTCAGCGCGATGCGCGCGCAGTCCGGATCGCCCCAGGTGTCGGCATCTTCCAGAATCGCAAAGTCGGTCTCGAGATCGAGCCGCCGGTCGTGCTGATCGGTGAGTTCGATCGTGATCGCATCGGGGCGCAGGGTAACGGCACCCTCTTCATCGGTGGGCATGCCGTCATCGAAGGTGAAGCGTTCGCCGGTGCGCACGAAGGCCGGGAGGGCGTCGTACCAGGGATAGCCGATGAAGTTGGTGATCGGCTCGTAGAATGCACGCGGCTCGGGGCCGCCGAGGCGGTGCATCTCGCCGCCGTTCGAGCGCCGCAAGGCGCGGCCGAAAGTGACGGCATCGAAGGAATCAGTGTCATCGTAGATCGCTGCGCCCGGCTCGAGGTCGGCAAAGCGCGGCACCTCGCGGTAGCTGTCGCGGGCGAGGGTCGGGTACCACAGCGGCAATTGCCGCGCTGCTTGCGGGAAGTCGTCGTGATACAAGCTCGCTTCGAGCCAGTTCTCGAAGTTCAGACGGTGGAACGGTTCCTCCCGGATGACCGAAAAGATCGCCTCGCGGCAGAGCGCCACGAGACGGTCGAGTGCGGCGTTGCGGTAGATTTCCTTGCGGGCGGGCAGCACCAGGACGAGATCGGGCGCGTCGATGACGTCGACCTGCACGGACCACTGGGTGTGGTGAACTTCCTTCACGACCGGGAAGGCGTGTTTCAGCGTGACCCCGTGGAAATTGAGCGTCGCGATGTGGGGCGAGTGCCGATCGCGGAACACGCCAATCCGGAAACCGTCACGCTCGATGACCTTGTGCGCATCGGCGAGGAAATCGGCCCGCGCGAGCTCCTTGCCGTTGTAGCTGACCGGGATCGGCAGAAACCGCGCCGCCGCCTCGACGCAGCGTTCGAGCTTGCCGTCTGGCTGCGGATCGAACCGGAAAGTGATGGCCGTGCCGCGCGGGCCGTCGAAGGGCAGCACATCGATGTCGGCCTCGCCGGTCCAGGCATCGCCCGTGATCGCGAGCGAGAACGCGCCGTCAGCGCTCCGCGAACTGACCACCGTGTCGAGGCCGGCCAGGCTGAAGAAGCCCATGCCTGCCGGATCCTCGCGGGTACGGCATTCGTCGGACCAGTCGGATTGGCCCAGCGATAGGAGGTCTACCGGGTCGGCGATCCCGGCGCCGTCATCGCTCACCGTGATGAGGCAGGCATCGCCCATGTGCTCGGCGGTGACCGTGATGCTCGTTGCTCCCGCACGGCGGGCATTCTGGAAGAGCTCGTTGAAGATGTCGTCGAGGGTCCCGTTGAATATCCGGGTAACCTTCGAGATCGCGTGCGGAGAGACCCGGGCGCGCAGCTTGGTGATCATGGTCATGGGGTGGTTCCTGGATGGGCCGGCACGCTGCCGCAGGGCGCAAGGGATGCGCGGGCAGCGTGCCGGCAAGGCTGGGTCAGGCGTCGACGGTCTCATCGGCGTGGGCGTCCTGCTCCTCGGCAGGTTCGAGCTCGTCCGCATCGCTGTCCGGTTCGTGCTCGACCGGTGCTTCTTCATCGGGCTCGCTCGCAGCGAGCACCCGGAACCGCATGGCCTCGGGCACCCAGGCGAGCGCAGCTTCCTTGACCTCGGGGGCGACGATGGTCTCGCCGGCGAACAGCTTCTCGCAGGAGGCCGAGAGATCGCCCTTCTTCGAGCCCATGAAACTCGCCGCCATGGTTGGTCCGCCGACTTCGCTGACATGGGCGAGCAGCGCCTGCTTGCTGACGCGGTCGAAGTAGTTGGCCGAGGTCGGCCGCCAGTGGCTGGCGACGTTGATCCCCATCAGCGCGGCGAGATGATCGTGGAGGTCGATCGGCTCGGGACCGGACTGACCTGTCTTCTTGTCGATCCCCATGCTGGCCTCGAGCGTCTTTGCCATGCACCAGGCGAGCCAGCTTGCCTTGGCATCGTCGTCGAGCGCGCTGAACGCCGAGAACCGGTCGACCGTGCGGCGGTGCTCGGTCCACGACAGGTCGAGCGTCTCGCGCATGTCGGCCATCAGCGTGTGCGCAGGGCTTTCCGGGTAGTTGGCGAGGTAGAGCGAAGGCGACGGCGCGCGGAGCGTCGTGCCCAAGGCCTGCGCGCTATAGAGCGCGCGGGAGTCGGCGATGGCGAAGATCAGATAATCGAGCGCGATCGCCGGGTTCGAAGCGAGGTTGATCGCGAGGATGTCACGGCGCTGCACGGCAAGTTCCTCGACCAGCTTCTGCGAGAGCGGCTTGGGGGCGGACGAGGCGGAGCCGCCCTCCCCTGCTGCTCCGCTGGCGCCCTCGCCCCCGTCGGACCCGCGGGCCTTGCGCCGTTCGAGCGGCTTGTCGCTATAGAGGCCGCTGGCGACCGCTGGCTGACCGTCAGCGCCGATGATCACGAAGCAGCCGACGTTGGCCTTCATCTCCTCGGGGATCACCGGGGCCTTGTCATGGAGCGCGTCGTAGGCGCTGCTCGCGGCTTCCCAGCGGGTCTGGAACTCGGCCGCAGCCGCCTCGTCGTCCTCGTCGAGCGTCTCGCTTTCGGCTTCGAGCGCCGAGATCGTCTCGAGCAGCTTGTCGGCCTCGACCTGTTCCGCCTCGGTGAGCGGCGCCGGTTCGAGATGGACCTGGTGGAGGTCTTCGGTCGCGTTGTAGGTGACGCGGGTTTCGAGGATCGGGCGCACCCAGGCATAGCCGGAGGTTTCGGCGACCTCGGCCGCAAAGGCCTGGAGCTTCTCGCCGGCGATGCGCTGCGCAATTTCGGCATCTATCCAGGTCTCGCCGCCGTCCTCTGTAAAGAGGTCGCGCTCGATCTTGCCGCCAGCGGCGAGATAGTCGGCCTCACTGGCGAGCTTGGCCATCGGCGAAGACGAGCGGATCGCGCTGTGCGTGACCATGCGGCGGATGGAGTCGGGGTTGTTGCCCTGCCAGCTGTTCGACAATTCGTTCCAGACCATCATCTGGCGGTCGTGGTTCGGCGTTGTCGCGTAGGCCTTGGCGACATCGAGGGTGATCTTGCCTTCCTCGAGCGCGGCGAAGATCGGATCGGCGAGGTCAGCAAGCCGCAGGCGGCCTTCGATGAACCGGCGGGTGCGACCGAACCGCTTGGCGATCGCGTCGAGGTCGCTGCCCTCGTTAACGAAGTGCTTGTAGGCGCGGATCTCGTCGGTCGGCGTCATGTCGAGCCGGATGACATTCTCAATCAGCGAAAGTTCGGACTGCTCGGCGGCATCGATGTCCAGCACCCGGCAGGCGACGGGGTGGTCTTTGGGGAGCTTGCCGGCGGCCAGAAGAAAGTTGAGGGCTCGCAGGCGGCGGCCGCCCGCGGTCACGTCGAACATGCCGCGCTTCTTGGCGGGCACCACGATCAGGTTCTGGAGGAGGCCCTTGGCCTCGATATTGGCGGCCAGTTCCTCGATGAAGAGGTTGCTGTCGTTCTTGCGGACGTTGGCTTCGGACAGCCGTAGCTTGCCGAGCGGTATCAACTCGATGTCGTTCATGGGAGTGCTCCTGAAGGCCGGATTTGGCCGAGCCCTTCGGCTCACCCCTTCCAGCCCCCCTCCCCTCA
>CAZGWR010000047.1:0-3406 GCA_964529505.1 uncultured Novosphingobium sp.
CAACAAGGATTTAGCGTCGTAGCAGTGGGGGATAGAAAAACAGGGAGGAGCGTAGGTCAAAGCGCCTGGACCATGGCTGACCCCTAACCTGTCATCCGTTATTGCTATAATCCGCGTTAATTGAAGCAATCGATCACTCGGCGGCGTCCAACCCACCATTCAACGATACAACTTCAATTGCCGGGCTGTGCAACGCAGGCAGGTTAGATTTCGGAGGAGCCATCCATGACGGGATTCTTCCGGCGGCTTCGTCGGCTTCGAGTCCCTTAGCGACTTCAGCAAACGGGTGGCGGAAGAAATGCTGATTGAGAGCGTCGGCAAGTGCCTTCTCTTTGCCGGCCCGCGCCAGCGCCAGAACAGCATCGCCATCCTTCCAGTCAATCTTCGCCTTCACGCGGCGTACCTGTTCATCCTTCAGCTTTACCAGCGCATCAGGCGCAATGGTGCCGCTAGTCCAGATCTCGAAGCGCTGCTCTGCCTCGCGTAAATACCCGTGCTGAGCATAATGAGAACGGAAAGTGGGTATCTTCGCAAGCCATTCCTCCACCTCTGCCAGATTTAAAATGCCACCCGGCTCCTTGCCTTTGCACTCAATGGCTGTGACAACTGCGTTCTGGTTGGTGATCGTCTGAACGTCGATATCCGCCGTCTTCCCAGTGCTCGGATCTTTGGCAGTGACACCCATATCCATCGTCATGGCTGTGCGCCTAGCAAGATAGCCTGCCACCATCTCGAATAGGATGCCCCGAAGGTTCTTATTGCGCCCTTCGATATCGAACAGGTTATTCAACAGCATAGTGAGGCGTTCGGGGCTTGAAGACGCATACTTAGCTGTGTTCTTGAGCACTTCGCAGAGCGAGACGATTGCCTCCCCGACTCGCTTACCGAAAAGGTCTTTGGGCGTTGCAAGCATAATGCCTGCCGCATGCCCTGCAGTCATTGCTTCACCCGTGAAGCCTTCCGCAACGATGATGGACAGGATGCCGATATCTTTGAAGCTGGCTTTCAGAACGCGAGCTTTGCGGATAAAAAACTGAATCTCGTGAACGGTCAAAATGCCTTCGGCAAAAACGTCAGCCACAACGAAGCCAGGTTTGCTTGCCGATCCCTGCAACGGGAGGAGATAGCTAGGCCCGGCAAGATCGAATGCGAATGGCCCAATTGGCTTCAAATCCTCATCACCCCGGATGCGGATAGTATTGTAGCTCGCAAGCCCAATTTTTCGACACCATTCGCGCAGGCCATCCAACAAGACGCGTTCTGTAATGTCTCTTGCCCGCATGGCAGCTGGCGTGCCCATGGCTAAGCTCGGAGCCGTTTGGAAACAGCGGCCGTATTCCGGGTCGTGGAATTCCTTAAGAAAGTCTGATTTGATGAGGCGGCTGGCGACCGTATCAGCCGGAACTTGTCCGGTCTTCGGCCTGACAGTCGCGCCGCTTATTACCGCAAATTGCTCAGCAGGAATTATGCCACCCCTCGCGATAACCCCATCGATAGCCGCCGCTGTGATGGAATTGGTATCCCGGAGATCGCGCAGGAAATTAAGCCAGAAGCGGTCGCCATTTCGGTCTTTCTCAAGATAGAGAAACGCCTCGCGTTTAGGCAGAAGCGGAACAGGAAAACTGCGGATCGGCGGCTTGGCGCGCGATACGCGCTGACGCGCAGCCTCTGCGGATAAGCCAGCCGCGACAAGGGCCTCCACAATCCTTGAAGAGCGTGAGGGGCCATGCTCTGAGAGGTACTGCACAACGGTAGTCATAGGGCATGTCACACTGCTTAATTTATTAATTTAACTACCTTGTTGCTTCTCATTTTTCAAGCTTCATCATGAACTGTTATAAATCAATAGCTTGTTCGGAATTTTCTGAAGTCAAATATCTGGTCTTTGTCACAATGGTTTTTGAAGCGCTGATTTTCGCTGCGGTCGCTTGGTTCCGAATGCTGATGGTTCAGAGCTCGATATCCGTTAGGGGCGAGAATGCTGGATGGACCAGCGAAGCCCCTGCGTCCATCATTGCCTGCGCTTCGGCTGCAAGATCGCCCCGATCGGCCATCGCCGCGATTTCACCGAACGCAATCAAGGCCATCGTGCCTGCGAATTGCAGGACTTCCAGAAGGGATTCGTCTTCGAATACCGGTTCGATGTAATCGCCCTGGAGGCGCCGGCCAACTTGGTGAACACCACCATGCGTGTAGCCATTCATCGGCACCCAGGCACGCTCCTTGACATTCGAAAGCAGTTTGTCCTCGAACGGAGGGGCTGCCTCCAAGGCCGCAATCAACGCCGCCATATTAAGCCGAATCTCGTCGTTCGCGACGAACCGTTCGATCTCCTGCTCTGTAGCACGATAGTGCAGCCATGCGCCGCGCACGAAGCACTCGAATTGGCACCGAATCAAAGCAAACCCGCTTGAGTGGCGCCCACTGGCGATAAGGGTCACAATTCCTGCCGCATGATCCAGCGAAAGATCGCACAACTGCGCCGGGATGCGATGCCGCAGATCTCCTGGCACTTCCACCCCCGGCAACCTGGCGTTTATCCAATCGAGCACGTCGACGATCTTGCCCACTGCGGCCGAGATGTTGTTCGATTGAGGAGGGCTGTACATTGCCAATCTATCCCTGATGAAGCTCATTTACCTTGAGAGTATGGCGCGCCGAGCCGCGAGCAAACCCGAGCGCTGGTTTGATTATAAGTTTGAATTGAAGTTGGGGTGGTATCTTAATTCCCGCGCCCCACTTCATCCCGCAGCTTCGGCCCCGCCTCCATCCTCCGGGAAAGTGATTCCACAAATCCTTGCCACCTCTTCTTGCCAGTCGCTTGCGCCGCCTTCATCGCGGCGTCGGGCAACGGTGGATTGCTGGTGAGCCAGAAGCGCACGAACAGGCCAATCGCTTCGTTCGTCAATTCCACATGCCATTCGAGCCGATCCAGTTGCCGCGACAGGCGATCGAGCCGCCTCGCCAGAGCGGCTTCCATCCGCTCATCCTGATCGGACTGCAGCAGGGACATCAACGCCGCTTCCACCACTTCGGTGCGCGACACGCCGCGGGCATGCGCGCGTTCCTCCAGCAATTTGGCCAGTTCGATATCGAGCCGGAAGGTTTGTTTGCTGTGGGGCTTCCTCCTCATAGGTCGATGCCGTCATCGGGGTCGAGCGATGCGTTTCGGGCATTACGATTCATCGTGCGATCGGCTTCCCGTTTGGCCCTGGCTGCGTCATCCTCGGGCGCATCGCGATCAAGATCGAACTCGTTGACCGGTGGCTTGGGGGCGGGAATGACATCCTCATGTTCCCCCAGTTCGGGTTCTCGCCTGATCCCGGAGTTCGCCGTATCATTTTCTGATTCGGCCCGATCAGCAGCTGACGGCACACCCGGCTTTGGCTGATCAACTGGCGGCTGT
>CAZGWR010000048.1:0-3278 GCA_964529505.1 uncultured Novosphingobium sp.
GGAGCCTGCCCGGTGACTACCCGATGGTCGCGCCCGACTATGCCGCCAAGCGCAAAGAGCTCGCGGTCAGGATCGGCCTTGGCCGCAAGCCCGGCCAGAGCCCGAAGGCTGAGGCTAATGCTGCGCGGGAAGCTGCACCCAAGGCGGCCGCGACCCCGGCAAAACGCAAGAAGCTCGGCGTTGCCTTTGGTTCAGCTAACGTCAGCTGAACCGCAGAATTCCGCCAAGTCCTTGATTTCATTTAACATAAGGATTATTATCAATCTTGGATTTTCGCGCCAAGTAGAGATGTCACTGCCGGGCCAGCAGCCGCTCGCAGCTTGATCCGAGCACTCCCCAAATATCGTCGAGCACTTCCATGAAATCGAGCGCGGGCAGCTCCAGTGAGCCGATATAGGCGCGCCAGCGCTGCGCCGCGATCGGGTCCAGAGCCATGACATCCGACAATCCCGGCGGGCGCTCTTGCGGGACAGGTGTAGTTCTTCGCTCGAACGTTGTTGCGATGGCCGCATCGAGATCACCGGCATTGATCTCGACGGTCTTGGGAACGGCCCAGAGGTCGTAGAAGTCTTTCATCCGCCCATTTGCCAACCCCAGTGCGACAACCGCCTGAAACTTCTCGGCGATGACCGATGCCGGTGGATAGCTGCGGATATGCGGCCGCTCCATGTCGAGCAGCGAGGGATACTCGATGCTTTGGCTGGCATTCGCCAGAGCATCGCCAAAGCCGATGTCGAGGACGACCGGTATGCGCGTCCGCTCAAGATAGGCGGCAGTTCGCAGGCGAATGCCGCCATATTCCATGTCCTCGCGGATCGGGCTCGCCGAAAGCTTCACGGTGTCGAACACCAGCCCGTCTTGGACTTCGATTGCCATAATCTCGGCGAAGACCGTCTTTACTTCACCAGGATCGTCGGAGCCGAAGCCGAGAAAATCGATGTCCCGGGTCTCGCGGTTATCGTGATCGAGCCACTGTGTGACCAGCATCCCGCCTTTCAGGATGAATCGCTCGCGGTAGTGCGACTGTGATAGGCGTAGCAGCAGCCGTTCAAGTGCAAAGCGAACCAACAGGATGTCGAAGCTCTTGCCCTGCTCGCGCGCGAGATTGAGCAAGCGTTGCTTGACCGAGGCCGCGATGTTCCGAATTGCGTCAGCCATTGAAGGTCAGCGCCTCGAGATAGGGCCGCATCGTGCCCCATGCCCCACCCTGCCGCGCTGCATCCGCAATTTGCGCAGGCGTTGCCTTGCGCTGTTCGAGTGCCGCGCGCAGCCCTTCTACCGCAACGGACCGATCGACGAGACGGCCATTGCGAAACAGATCCGCCAGTGTCTTGGCCACCGAATAGACCGGCACGTCGACGCCAGCGATCCGGTGATGTTCGATGCCCTCGCCCAGATATTTGCGCGCGAAGCGGACGATCCGTACAGGCGGATATCCTGGAACAGGTGACCAGTCCCCGGGCCCGATGGCGACCCAGGTCGAACGTGGCATCTGGTCTGTCAGGTCGTGAAACGCGAGTGCCGAGACCATAGCGATGGTCCCTTTGGGAATGCGTTTGGCCACTTCCGCGTAAGTGAGATTTCCATCGATCTCGGCGCTGGGGTCCTGGTAGAGGCCCCGGCCAATACGCACGAGGTCTCCGTGCCGCAGCGCACGCTGAATCGTTGAGCCCGCAATACCTGCCTGACGGAGTTCCTGCGCGCGGAGCAGTGCATGTCCCGCAGCAAGGCTGCGGAGCTGCTCGCGCTGCGTTGTCGCCTGCCCGGTCATGTTACAAAACCTATGATGAAATTCCATTTAGATGGTGGTTTTGTAACACCAAGCTTCACGGAAAGCCAGAGACCATTTCAGAGCCGTCGCTGGCTGCGGCTTGACCCATTTACCCTGCAAAATCGGGAATCCCCAAATTGCAGGGTAAACCCGCCGCAAAGCTGGCCTACATGCGAAGATGTCAGCCGCCGTCGGCAGAATTCGCCTGGTCGAGCAGGTCCATGAATGTGCGCGCTGCATCGCGATCGTGCTCGTCCGTGAAGGCGACGTCGAGAGTCGGTGCCGAGCCCAACATGTAAAGCAATGACCACATCGCGAACCTGCGGCCCTTGTCGGTCTCGAGCCCGAACTCGACCTGCATCCGCTCGATCCCGCTGGCCATCGCTTCGGGCGAAATGGTACCGAGATCATCGGTCCCGAAGAAGCGCCGCATCTGGTCGTCAAATTCCATCACTGATTCTTTTTCCACACCGAGCTCTACAGTTCGCAGTCTGTCCGGTTTCGCTGTCTCAGATTGAGCGGCCCCGTCAAAGTTGGCGCACTCGGTCCCGCGCGCCCTGCTGTCGCGCTCCTGCGGGTGCGGCGTACCCTGGTATTAGGCCGCCGGCACTCTTGCCTTCGGCTCCGTCGCCGTCCCGCGCCCGGGCGATGCACCGGGCTACAGTCCGACTGACTTGCTCCGGCAAGGGGTCCGTCCTTTGCTTGATTTCTTTACCTCAGCACCCTTTCAGGAGGGCCGTAAACGTCGTATGTTGGTTGAACGATGCCGAGCCTTGCAAACCAGATTCTGGCCTCCATCCCGGAGAATGTGACCGTCGATCGCGGCTCGCTTGTGCTGGCGGCTGACTATGATTCGGTCGGACGCGCGCTCAAGCAGCTCGTCCAGACCCGAAAGCTCGTGCGCGTCGGCCGTGGGCGTTACCGCAGGTCTGGCGGCCAGGCGACCTGTTCAGCCTCTTCAATCGCGGACCTCATCATGCAGCGGGTCCGGCGGTCGCGGCGCAACGTGTTCTTGCGTTCCGATTTCGACGCGTTCGGCAGCTATGACGCCGTCGGGCGAGCGCTACGCCAACATGTCGAGGCCGGCCGACTGGTACAGATCGGCTATGGTCTATATGCCAAGGCCGAGCTTTCGCCGCTGACCGGCAAGCCCGCGCCAATCGTCGGCGTTCGCACACTGGCGAGCGAAGCGATTGCCAGGCTCGGCAAATCCGTCGAACCCTCGCACTTCGACAAAGCCTATAACAGCGGACGCTCGACCCAGATCCCGACCGGCCGCACCTTGACGGTCAATGCCCGAATCCGTCGCCGTATCGGATACGATGGCAATTATGTCGTTCTCCAACCCGCCTGACCGCAGGACGCTGGGCCGGGTTGCAGGCGCCCTCGCCATCAACGAAGCTTTCGTCGAAGCTGAGTTTTGCGGTTAACCCCGAACGCCCAGATGGGGTTCGGGGGCAAAACCGTAATCTCTCTCTCATCTCGGTGGCTGAGCGAAATCAGCATC
>CAZGWR010000049.1:0-3013 GCA_964529505.1 uncultured Novosphingobium sp.
GATCCCCAGACGGGGTGACGCTGCCCGGCCGTCACCAATGTTTGCAACAGAGCCCACCGGCATGACCCATCGCGAGCAGCTCCTCGAGCATGATCGTGACCTTCTGTCCGTTTGGCGTGCCGAGTGAGTAGAGCTGCAAAGGGTGTTCGCCCACGGGCAGGGCCTGTTCGTGGGTTGACCCCGAAACGGGGCGGTTGATGCTGGCGAACTGGCCGCCGTTCGCCTTGTCCCATGTCCAGATCTTCGGTGGCACATATCCGCAAGGCAGGTTGTCGGCGCCGTCGCTCATTGTCATCTCCCGTAATATCCATCGCGAGCCGAGGCATGGCGCTGATCATCGGGACGGGCAGGGGCTAATTCAACCACCGCTTCACCCATAACCTGCGCACCCGCCAAGAAGTCTCGTTCGGGTTCGCTCGACGGCTCCTGGCCGTTACAATCCTGGTGGCGACGGCTTGGCCGTTCGCGACAGCCTGTAACCGCTCTCCATCCGCGAACGGATATCGTACAGTTCCTCTCCTCCAATAGGTCGGCTCCTCGGCATGTTTCTTGTTCTCCTCGCCTATCTCGGCGGCGCGCTGACGATCATCAGTCCCTGCATCCTGCCCGTCCTGCCTTTCGTATTTGCCCGTGCCGGACGACCGTTTCTCACCAACGGCCTGCCGATGCTGGTCGGGATGGCGCTCATGTTCGCGATCGTCGCCTCGCTCGCAGCGCTCGGTGGCGGCTGGATCGTCACCGCAAACCAATATGGCCGCGGTGTCGCACTCCTGCTTCTCGCGGGCTTTGGCGTGACGCTGCTGTTTCCCGCGTTGGCCGACCGGCTGACGCGGCCGATCGTCCAAATAGGGAACCGGCTGTCCCAGGGCGCCGGGGATGCGACCGGGATTATTCCGTCGGTACTTCTCGGGATAGCGACCGGCCTGCTCTGGGCGCCATGCGCCGGTCCGATCCTTGGTCTCGTCCTCACCGGTGCGGCACTGCAGGGACCGAGCGCGACCACGACCCTGCTGTTGCTCGCTTATGCCGCCGGCGCCGCCACGTCGCTCGGGCTGGCGCTGCTGGTGGGCGGCGGTCTGTTCAAGGCCATGAAGCGTTCGCTCGGGGTCGGCGAATGGATCCGCCGCGCCGCCGGCGGTGTGGTCCTGTTGGCGGTCGTTGCGATCGCGCTGGGCGCGGACACCGGCTTTCTGTCGCGCGTCTCGCTTGCCGGTACCAACTCGGTCGAGCAACGCCTCCTCGATCGCTTTGGGATGAGCCGCCCGGCGGAGCAGAACGACGAGACCCTCGCGGTGGAGGGAACGTTGCCCCCACTTTCGGGGGCCGTGACCTGGCTGAATTCGCAGCCGCTCGATGCAAAGGCGCTCAAGGGCAAGGTCGTTCTGGTCGACTTCTGGACCTATTCCTGCATCAACTGCCTGCGCTCCCTACCCTATGTCCGGGCATGGGCGGAGAAATATCGTGACCAGGGCCTCGTGGTGATTGGCGTTCACACGCCGGAATTCGCTTTCGAGCGCGACACCGCAAACGTCAGGAAGGCTCTGGGTGATCTCGGCATCACCTATCCGGTCGCCGTCGACAACAATTATGCGATCTGGCGAGCCTTCGACAATCATTACTGGCCAGCGCATTACTTCATCGACGCGCAAGGGCGCATCCGGCACCATCATTTCGGCGAAGGCGACTATGCCGGTTCCGAACGCATCATCCAACGACTATTGGCCGAGGCACATCCGGGCTTCACCGCGAGCGGCACGGTCAAGGTGGAAGGCGCCGGCGTCGAAGCCGCGGCTGCTGCCCAGGATGTGCGCTCGCCCGAGACCTACATTGGCTACGCGCGAGGCGAGCGGTTCGCGTCGGGCAACGTCAGCGAGGATAAGCTGAAGAGCTATTCCTTCGGCACGCTCGCGCTCAACGACTGGGGCCTGTCAGGCAACTGGACCGTGGGGCCGCAGAGCGCCGCACTGGCGAATGCGGGCGGTCGCATCGCCTATCGTTTCCATGCCCGCGACCTGCATCTCGTGCTCGGGACCACAAATGGTCGTCCGGTGCGATATCGCGTCACGATCGACGGCAAGCAGCCCGCGGACAATCACGGCTCGGACGTCAATGCGGCGGGTGAGGGGATTGTCACCGACGTGCGACTGTACCAACTCGTGCGGCAGGGTGGGCCCGTCGCCGACCATGTATTCGAGATCGAGTTCCTCGACCCGGGCGTGCAGGCGTTCAGCTTCACCTTCGGCTAGGTGGGTGCGAGGCTCGGGCATATCAGTGATGCCGGTCGTTCGGCCGGCCCCGCGCCTCATTCCTGTCGTCGTTAGACGCGAAGCCTATACCATGGTCACGATCAGGCGAGCTCGTTTCACGGAATGTGGCGATAGAACGTCAGGCGGGTGCAAGCTCTTGGACGCGGGCCCGGATTACCTGCGACGCGAAGCGTTCCATCTCTTCCCTCTGCGGGCTCATCTGCAAAAGCAGAAGATCAAGACCCGCCGCTTCATATTCCGCGATTCGCTCCCGCAATTGCTCGGGTGTGCCGACGAGATTGGGGCGCAAACCGCGGTTCGAAACCGAATATTCCCGGATCTTCATCTCCCGCTCGAGCTGAGTCCCCGATAGCCATTGATCGAAGTTCGAATATCCGGCAGGCATATCCTTAACGTCGAGAATCCTGTCCAATTCCCGCCTTGCCTCGGCCTCGCTGTCGCGGACGATCGCATAGGCCGCCATACCAAAGGTCATTGGCGAACCGCCTGCGGCCTCGCGCCGCGCCCGTATGTCCGCGATTTTCGGCCGGACGACCTCGACAGGATCGCCGTGCATGACATAGGCGTCGCATTGTTGAGTGATCATCGTCTTCGCGGCCTCGCTTTCGCCGCCCGCATAGAGGATCGGTACGCGGACAGGCTTGGGTGAGCAGATCGCGCCGTCGGTCTGGTAGAAGGCGTCACCTCAAGGTTTGTTCGCCAGACAACGATTTCTCGGACATAAGCGGAACATGGGCTACGCTACA
>CAZGWR010000050.1:0-2609 GCA_964529505.1 uncultured Novosphingobium sp.
GTTCGGCCTCTCAAAACCCCGAGCAAGCGCGTTGCAACGTATGACCCCTGTAACCTGGGGGCGCGTCCCCATCGCTGAGAGTCAAAGCGATGGAAATGGCACAATTTCGCAGAGATCCTGTTTGGTCTCGCGGCTGTTATCACTGCCCTCAAGCAGGGCGGGAAAAAGAAGTGAACGACGGGGCGGCAGGTGCAGACCTGCCGCCCTTTCGCGTTTCCGGCCCCGAGCTCGCGCTACGGGTGAAACGCGGCGCACTGATCCTTCCAGATGCCCTCGAACAGCTCGCGGTTCCGATCCATGATCGCCTGGGATACCGATGCACCCGTTACCCAAAGACGATGCATCTCGATCTGATGCACCCTGGTCTCGAAGTCATAGATGAAGCGAATGTAGCGGGGATCGCCGTTAAATTTGGGCGGAGCGTCGAACTGGCCGCAGGCCATCGATCGATCGGCCTGGCCCTGCGCGCGCCAGACGCTGTCGAACCTGAGCGGCGCGCGATACCCATAGTCTTCGGTGACCCATTTCTCGACCGCTTGTCGCTCGCTGCCGGACACTTCACCGAGGGACCGCCACACCCCACGAGCGTTGCGCAAAGCAGCACCGCGGCCACCGCGCGGTTCATCGTCGAGCGGTATAAGTCTTGTTGATCGATGCGGGCCATGAGGAACAGTCACGGTTTACCGGGGCGATGGCAATCAGCGTTTCCACCAGCGCCTGACCCCCCGTTGAGCGGCGAGGACGATGCTCTGGTCATCGTGTCGACAGCCATTTGCAGATGGGCGGCCGGCCCGGTTTCCCCAACCGCATCGAGTAGCGCGAGCGCCTGCCGCATCAAGGCCAGCGCCATTGCACGGGTCACGGTCGGGTCCTTCACAAAGACGTCCATATCGCACACTCGGAGGCGCGCCGTGCCGCGACAGTGATGATGCGCCGACCCCATCAACTCCCGCGCGCTGAGGCGCGGGAGCCGGGGCTGGTAACACGTCGAGACATGCGCCTACGCTTTTAGTGCCGAGGCACCTGGACATATGCGCAGGCACCCCGGCGTGAAGGTCACACCGAGTTGCCGTGCTCGACAGGATTACCAGTCCCGGCGCCGCCGTCCGCAGCGCACGCTGGGACTAACATGGGGGCCGCGGGCGGACCATTGTTTTGTAACGGGCCGTTTTCCGCGACGGTTCAGCCGCGGTTTGCGGCCTCCCAACGGTCCCGAATTGCCTGCTCATGTTCCGCATCGAGGAGCCGAATCCGGTCACGCGGAGCGTGCCCCTCATCCTTTAGTCTCTGAAGGTTCGTGATCGCGGCCACGAGGAACCAGTGGAACACGCGATCCACGACGCGCACGGCTTGCGGATAGAGCCTGAACGAGTTGTGGTAGTTCAAATGCATCGCGATCACATCTCGCATTTTGCGCGCGCGAACAGTTGCGCTCGGATGGGTGAAGCTCATGTCGCCGGTCTGCTGCCGAAGACCTCAAAGCACGCGTCGAGCAACTCAATTCCCTTGAGGAATATATACGGTGCGAGGCACGGGAAAATGTTGGTCTGCTCGGTACGTAGGAGGGTCTGCACCGTGATGATCGACCCAACCATATCGGCCTGAAACTCGTCGCTCTGGGAGTAAACGGCTGCATCGAAATCACCGAGGTTGGCGACAGCGATCTTCTGGGTCTCTTCCGAGTTTTGATGGCCCAAATGAAGATGACCAAGCTCGTGAGCGATTGGAAACAGATTCAGGGCGAGGGTCAGTGGCTGCGCGAACTGATACGCGCTTGCGGACGGTAGCCACGGCTTGCTGGCCTGGGGTGTCCCCCTGAGCACGGTCGAACAGAAAAGATCTGCCGCCCGTTCCTGCATCTCCTCGCTGCAGGCGTTGAGTTCGATCTGTCCTACGGCAAGATTGATCTCGCTATGTTCGACATTGTCGCGCGTCAGGCACTCGGCAAAGAGCTTCCCCAGCACATTGCAAAACACCATCAGGTCGGAGTCGATGAATATGTGGTAGCGCGTCTCATCCCATGTATTCGCAGCGACAAGCGCGTTCACCTGGCCGGAAGCAAGTGATGAAATCATGATCTCGCGGCCGCCCGTTTCCATGCCCGCTATCTGCATGGTCTTCGTCAGCATGTCGGCCAGCGTCGCCGACGCGTAACGGGCCTGCGGTTCGTCATACTCACTCAGCTTCTCAAGCACCGGCCGCTCGAAGAATGCGGCCGCATCGCCTTCCTCGAAACCCCCTTCAATGGCTGCCTGCAATAGCCGTGCGCGGAAGGCCGGATCAATTGGCCGGCCATCCCGCTTACGCGCCAGCTTTCCCATCAGGTTTTCGGCTTGGCGGGCCTGGACCATGTTGGCGAAGTCGATCGCGCCCCGTATGTTCAGATTGTCGGCTTCAGTAGGTTGCTCCATGGCGCAAAAATGGTGCGCCAAAGCCCTCCGTGCAACCGCAGTCCTCTCACCGATGCCATCGTTCGCAGCCGCAAGCCGGAGCGCGCCCGGATCGACCGTTTCACCCCCATCAGAGGATAAAATCTCTCACAGAATTCCGAGTGTGTCGTTGAGGGAGCCGCCGCGTCAAGGACGGCGGGGCCCCACCATTTTCTTCGG
>CAZGWR010000051.1:0-2542 GCA_964529505.1 uncultured Novosphingobium sp.
AATCGCCGATGACCCCGGAAGAAAAGCTGCTGCGCGCGATCTTCGGCGAAAAGGCCAGCGACGTGCGCGACACCTCGCTCCGCCTGCCGCCGGGCGTTTCGGGCACCGTGGTGGAAGTGCGCGTGTTCAACCGCCACGGCATCGAGATCGACGACCGTACCCGCGCCATCCAGAACGAGGAAATCGAACGCCTCGCCAAGGACCGCGAGGACGAGCGCGGCATTCTGAACCGCGCGACCTTCAACCGGCTGCGCGACATGCTGCTGGGTCAGGTCGTGGCGTCGGGTCCGAAGGGCATCAAGAAGGGCACCGAGATCGACGAGCAAGTGCTCGCCGATGTCGAGCGCTACGAATGGTGGAAGTTCGCGGTCGCCGACGATGCGCGCCAGGCGCAGCTCGAAGCGGTCAAGCTCCAGTATGACGAGACCGTGAAGTCGATCCAGGAAAAGTTCGAGGATCGCAAGGAGAAGCTGGAGCGCGGCGACGAGCTGGCCCCCGGCGTGCTCAAGATGGTCAAGGTGTTCGTCGCGGTGAAGCGCAAGCTGCAGCCGGGCGACAAGATGGCCGGCCGCCACGGCAACAAGGGTGTGATCAGCCGCATTCTGCCGGTCGAGGATATGCCGTTCCTCGCCGATGGTACGCATGTCGATATCGTGCTCAATCCATTGGGCGTGCCGAGCCGCATGAACGTCGGGCAGATCTTCGAGACGCATCTCGGCTGGGCCGCGCGCGGCCTTGGCCAGCAGATCAAGCACGAGCTGGAAGAATGGCGCCATGCCAATCCCGATCCGGTGGCGGCGGCCCCGCCAAGCGCCTTGATCGACAAGCTCAACGATATCTACGGCGAGAACTATCACGCCGATATCAACAGCCGCACGACCGAGGAAATCCTCGAGCTAGCGGGCAACCTCACCAAGGGCGTTCCCATGGGCACTCCGGTGTTCGACGGCGCGCGCGAGGCGGACGTTACCGCGATGCTGGTGAAGGCCGGGCTCGATACCTCGGGCCAGTCGACGCTTTACGACGGGCGCACCGGCGAGGCGTTCGACCGCAAGGTTACCGTGGGCATCATCTACATGCTCAAGCTGCACCATCTCGTGGACGACAAGATCCACGCGCGTTCGATCGGGCCTTACAGCCTGGTCACCCAGCAACCGCTGGGCGGCAAGGCACAGTTCGGCGGCCAGCGCTTCGGCGAAATGGAAGTCTGGGCGCTGCAGGCTTATGGTGCGGCTTATACCTTGCAGGAAATGCTCACGGTGAAGTCGGACGACGTGGTCGGGCGCACCAAGGTCTACGAAGCGATCGTCAAGGGCGACGACACCTTCGAGGCCGGCATTCCGGAGAGCTTCAACGTGCTCGTCAAGGAAATGCGCAGCCTCGGTCTCAATGTCGAGCTCAACTCGGTGCTCGACCACGACGAGGCCGACGACAACGCGATCAACAATTCGCGCGAGGCGGCTGAGTAAGGCGGGATGCGGGAATCCGCCCAATCTTGGAAGTTCCCGCTGCTCATGGGCCTGTTGGCCGGCAGCGTCGGAATTGCACGATTGGCTGAAGGCAAGATCGACGATTTGATAATCTTCGACCTAGTGCTCGGCGTAGCATCTTCGCTGATCGCTGCTTTCCGTTTCCGCGCCGCCCGCCCGGACCAGAACTGAATTTCACCCCTGGAGGGAAGAAGACATGAACGACCTTACCAAGTTCACCAATCAGATCGCCAAGCCCGAAACTTTCGACCAGATCCAGATCGGTCTGGCATCGCCTGAGCGCATCCGCTCGTGGTCGTTCGGCGAGATCAAGAAGCCCGAGACCATCAACTACCGCACGTTCAAGCCCGAGCGCGACGGCCTGTTTTGCGCGCGCATCTTCGGCCCGGTAAAGGACTACGAGTGCCTCTGCGGCAAGTACAAGCGCATGAAGTACAAGGGCGTCGTCTGCGAAAAGTGCGGCGTCGAAGTCACCGTCACCAAAGTGCGCCGCGAGCGCATGGGCCACATCGAGCTGGCCGCGCCCGTAGCCCACATCTGGTTCCTGAAATCGCTGCCGAGCCGCATCGGCCTGCTGCTCGACATGCAGCTCAAGCAGCTCGAGCGCATCCTCTACTTCGAAAGCTATGTCGTGATCGAGCCGGGCATCACCCCGCTCGAGCGCTACCAGCTCTTGACCGAAGACGAACTGCTCGACGCGCAGGACCAGTACGGCGAAGACGCGTTCTCGGCCGGGATCGGCGCCGAGGCGGTCAAGCACATGCTGATGGACCTCGATATGGTCCAGGAAAAGGAAGAGCTGCTCAAGGAGCTTTCCGAGACCAAGTCCGAATTGAAGCCCAAGAAGATCATCAAGCGCCTGAAAGTCGTGGAATCGTTCATCGATTCGGGCAACCGCCCCGAATGGATGATCCTCGACGTGGTGCCGGTGATCCCGCCCGAGCTGCGCCCGCTGGTGCCGCTCGATGGCGGCCGCTTCGCGACCTCGGACCTGAACGACCTCTATCGCCGCGTGATCAACCGCAACAACCGCCTGAAGCGCCTGATCGAAC
>CAZGWR010000052.1:0-2484 GCA_964529505.1 uncultured Novosphingobium sp.
CCAATCGTCTTGGTTTTGTGCAATGCCGCAGAATTCACCGCCGCCCTCTCATTTTTGCCCATTGTACCAGCTTTCGCAGGTGACATCCTTCGCCGGACAGGTCGGAGGTAATTTACCGCGCAGAAGCTGCGGAGTCCGGCCGTCCATTGGATGAGGGGATATTGGCATGCGGTATTCGAGCGTTTTGGGTTCGCGCGTTTTGGCGCGATCCTCGCTAGCGGCGATTGCCATCGCGCTGGCCATGCCCGCGCAGGCGGCAGAGGCGCAGGTTGGTGCCGAGGCTGCTTCTGCTCCTGAACCCGCAGGCAAGGACGACATCATCGTCACCGCCACGCGGCAGGCGGCAGACAAGCAGAAGGTCGGCGTCGCACTCACCGTGCTTACTTCCGAAGATCTTGCGTTGCTTGCCCCGCGTTCGCTGCTCGATATTCAAGGCTCGGCACCCAACGTGTTCATCGGCAGCGGCACCGCCGCGCCGGGGCAGAGCGCGATCTTCATTCGCGGCCAGGGCTATGCTGACGTGGAAAAGACCCAGAGTCCGCCGGTCGGGGTGATCCAGGACGGCGTGTTCTTCGGCAACAACACCGGTCAGCTGCTCGACATGTTCAACGTCTGCTCGGTCGAGGTCGATCGCGGGCCGCAGGGCATCTTTTACGGCAAGAACACCACTGCGGGGCTTATCAACCTCACCCGCTGCGCGCCGACGCGCAAGCTGGGTGCCAGCTTCGAGGCGGGTTACGGCTCGTTCAACGAGTTCTATGGCCGCGGCGTTCTCAACGCGCCGCTGGGGGATCGCGGCGGCATCGCCTTCTCCGGCCAGTATCGCCGCATCGACGGCATCTTGAGGAACGTCTTCACCAACCGCCGTGCCGGCAATTCGGATTACCGCGCTTTCAACGTCAAAGTGAATTACGACCTCTCCGACTGGCTGAATGCGGACCTCAGCTACGATCACATCCACCAGACCGGGGGCGGCACGCCCGTGCAGTTCGGCAACAAGTTGACGGCCAGCATTCTTTCCGGCGGCAATCCATCGGCGATATGGCCCAACTATAACCCCGAAACCGGCAGCCCCGATGGCCTCAGGCCGCGCGAGATCGGCAACAACCTCGGGGCCGACCGCGACCGCCTCAACACCAACATCGTCAGCCTGACGGTCAAGGCGAAAACGCCGATCGGCGAACTCGTCTCGCAGACCTCGTACATGTCCTCGGGCGATACGGTGAATCAGGACTTCGACGGCACCTGCGTCGGCGCGCCGGGCTGCACCAGCGTCGGCAACCCGCTGCTGGCTGCCACCGGCAGCGTTCTTCTCACCAACCGCGACCAGACCTACAAGCAGTTCACACAGGAAGTGCGCCTTCAGGGCGAGGCCGCGAATGGCCTGGTCGATTACATCGCCGGCGCGTTCTACTATGATCACAAGATCACGCTGCACCAGAATACCAACGGTGCGATCGACCAGTTCTCCGCCGAGAAGGATTACAGCTGGTCGTTCTTCGGCAACGTGGACCTGAATCCGACCGACACGATCAAGATCTCGGGCGGTTTGCGCAACATCTTCGAGGCCAAGCGCTTCGATACGCGCTACCTTGCCGGGACGTTCACTTTCGTCGGTCCGATCAACGATCGCCGCAGCTGGAGCAGGCTGATCACCCGTTTCAACGTGCAGTGGCAGGCCACGCCCGATGTGCTGGTCTATGCGAACCGCTCCGAAGGCTTCCGTTCGGGCGGCTTCTCGATCCGCGGCACGCTCTCCGAACAGCAGGCCGCCCAGAACAACTGCGGTGTGGCCGGTGGCTGCCCGGACAACAACTTCCTCTCGTTCCTGCCCGAGACGAACACGACCTACGAAGTCGGCTTCAAGAGCCGCTTCCTGAACCGCGCGATCACGTTCAACGCCGCCGGGTTCATCAACGACATCGCGAACTTCCAGCAATCGCAGGTCGTTGTGACTCCGAACTACGGTCCGGGCACGAACACTTACGTCGTGAGCTTCCCCAAGGTTCAGATCAAGGGTCTCGAGTTCGAGCTGGGTTTCGATTTCGGCAAGATGACCGAATCGATGAAGGGCCTCTCGCTGTCTGGCACGCTTGGTATCCAGGATGCCAATGTGAAAAACGGCATTGTCAACGGCCAAACCGCTTCTATCGGCCCGGCCGCGCAGGCTGGCGCGCCCGGCTCGACGGCGAACTTTACCGGCGTCCTGCTTCAGCGCGTGCCGAAAACCAACTTCACCGTGCGCGGCAGCTATGTCCGCGATCTCACTGATGACGCCAAGCTCTCGCTCACCGCAGGCTACTCGTGGATCGACAGCTTCTCGCTCGGCACGTTCGGAACGCTGAACGATATCCAGCCCAGCTACGGCCTGCTCGATGCCTCGGCCTCGTTCAACTACAAGGGCTACTTCCTGCGTGTGGCCGGCAAGAACCTCACCAACAAGGCCTACCGCACCCAGTCGCTCCCCACCGTGTTCTTCCAGGG
>CAZGWR010000053.1:0-2207 GCA_964529505.1 uncultured Novosphingobium sp.
CCGCGAAAACTACGACAACCAGCACGGCCAAAGGCGCGACGGTTTCTGGCGGTGAAAATCGCTCTGATATGGCCGGGTCAGGCAGCGACAGACTGGACAGACGCCACCCACCGCGGCGTCCAATCGGCAGCTTCGTTCTTGAGCTGACACGCTACGTCGTTGCGGGGTTCTTATGTGCTCGGGCAGTATTCAGGCAGCAGCATCATTTCGCTCCGCAGACCTGGGCGGCTCATCATGTCCGCAATCTGCGTCACTCGTTTCGTCATCGCGTCGAGCAGTACCACTTCAAGATCACGCAGTGCGTTGCCGTCTATGGCGGGAGGCATTATTGTGTCGCTGCGCCCAAGGTTATTCAGCAGCTTTAGCAGCTCCCAATCGCGGAGCACCTGGATTGACCCGGCCTCATCCTTGAAGGCTGCGATGACGATCCGCGTGATCGACTGATCCTGGCCAGTGACCTGGTCTTCGACGGACGCAATCAACAGGGGGCGATCTAGTCGAGCGCAAGTGGCGAGGCATGCTTCGGTTCGTTCTCCCTCTTTGAGAGCCCGATCAAAGAGTACATGACCAACGCCCAGAAGACGTGTCGGTCCTTCCGCCGCGCCTAACTTTGCATGACGGTCAAACATCAACCCCTTGTAGCGTGGGTGCATAGCATAGTCTTCATCGACCCAAGGTTCGGGCGCAATCACTTCGAACCCTTCGTCACGACGCAGCACTCGACGGCCTTGATGTTCCATCGTCATGATGAAGAAGCGTTCGAGGTCCGGCAGATCGACCTGTGGTAGATTGCGGCCAACTGAAGCAAAGTCGAAGCGCGCCACGTTGCCGAGCATAGATTTGACCTTTCGGACCAGATCCTCTCCGCCGATAGTTGCACTTTCGCGATTGAACCACTGATCAAGACTTTCACGCGGACGTGCTTGCCCCTCTGCAAAAAGCTGTTCGAAGGCACCAGGCCCCGTCATGCCGATCACAAGCTGGCTGATGTCTTCCCGCTCATCCATCGCCACGTCGAGCGTACGCTGAATGCGTTCAAGCTTGGTGTTGAGCAGGTCCCAAATGCGGGCTTCGACCGTGTCGGGGTTGCGCAGAATATAAACCTGAACAGGCCGAGTTTGGCCATAGCGCGACAATCGCCCCACTCGTTGATGCAGGCGCATCGGATTCCAAGGCATGTCTACATGGATCAGCGTGGCGCAGCGCTCCTGCAAGTCGATCCCTTCGCCGGCCGCTTCGGTTGACACGAGGAAACGCACTTTACCGCCGTTGAACGCGTCGGCGGCCGCATCGCGTGCCCAGCTTTTTGACCCCCGTGTGCCGTTTTCGCGAGCGAGGTCGTCGAGCCGCTCGTCCCCATTGATGAAGGCGCAGCAGCCATGTCCGAAGCGAGCGTGGAGCGCGTCCACCACCATAGCCTGCGTAGCCTTGTACTCGGTGAAGAGCAGCACGGGTTCGCTTGGCGGGAGTTCGTTTTCGATCAGCTCAACAAGTCGGTCGATTTTGCGTTCCTGTCGGATCGGCTCTGCCAGTTCGAGCAGCTCGTCGAGGCGCGCGACTTCATCGTCCATCAATTCGGCCAGCATCCTGCCCCACGCTTCTTCGTCCGCGCGCGCGCGGTCATCGAGCGTCTCGTCCTCGTCGGATTCGGATATCATCGCGGTAGGCGGGCGCATCGACTCCGCCATTTCGGACAGTCTTGCCCGCCGCTTGGCCAAGGCACTCCGGATTGCCGCAATCGAGCTTGCCGCCAGCTTCTGCAGAGCGATGAGGAGCAGCATTCGTTGTGATTCTGCGCGTGCCCCGAGCGTGGAGGCATAGGCGCGCCCATCAATGATAAACGCGCTAAGCGTGTCATAAAACGCCCGCTCCTCCGCGCTGAAGGCATATTCGCGCGAGTCCACCGTGATCGGTGTGAACAAGCGATTGCCACTGAGATCTGTGACCGTCGCCTTGTTGTTTCGGATCATGTACTCTGGCAACCGTGCCAGTTGTTCGTCGGGATCGCGTTCGGGCCCGAAGATGTCGCGGTCGAGAAGGCTTAGTAGCGACAGGAATCCATGATCCTTGCCCCGGTGCGGGGTACCCGTGAAGAGCAAGAGAGAGCCAATCCGGCGCCGCTCTTCCATGGCGCGTAGCAGTTGGAATGAAAGTGGGCTCTGTTGCAAACATTGGTGACGGCCGGGCAGCGTCACCCCGTCTGGGGA
>CAZGWR010000054.1:0-1830 GCA_964529505.1 uncultured Novosphingobium sp.
CCGTTCCTGTTCCGATCCTGTAGACGCCATATCTTCGAACTCCCTCAACTTCGTTCCGAATAGGTCTTAAGCGAAAATCGGGAAAGAAAATTCAATTCAACGTCAGTTGGCACGAGCCTTCACACGCAAATTTTAGTTTCGATTTTTTCCAGAACGCGTGTAACCTCTTCAAATCGAGCTTCCGCATCAGACCAGTTTTGCACGAAGTCGAACAATTCTCTCATCGCCGGCGCGATTTCTCTGTATGCGGCTATAGTTGCAACCAAGGCTCCTAGCGAAAGGCGCTGTTGCACAACGAGATATCCGCCAATTGCGAAAAAGAAAAATGGAGTTAAATTCGATGTATAGTTATAGAGACCGCGTAGTCGACCCTTTAAATCACTAGAGCGGAATCCTATCAGGTTGCGTCGTACCCTGCCGCGCTGAAGTAGTTTGCGCACTCTGCGGGCGGGAAGAGGTCGATGATGCGGCCGATGGTGTCCCAGAGGGCGCCGATGGTTCGCTCGGCGGCCCTTCTCAGCAGCGCCTTGAGCTTGGCGAAGGCGTTCTCGATGGGGTTGAAGTCGGGGCTGTAGGGCGGGAGGTAGCGCAGGTCCGCGCCCGCCGCCTCGATCATCTCACGCACGCGCGGCCCCTTGTGGCTCGACAGGTTGTCCATGACGACGATGTCGCCGGGCCTCAGTTCCGGGACCAGGACCTTTTGGACATAGGTCTCGAAGGCGTCGCGGTTGATCGGCCCGTCGAGCACCCAGGGAGCGATGAAGCCGCGAAGGGTCAGCGCACCGACGAAGGTCGTCGTCTTCCAGTGGCCATGCGGCACGCCGACCCGAAGCCGCTCGCCGCGCCGGCAGCGCCCGTGGCGGCGGGCCATGTTGGTGGATGCCCAGGTCTCGTCGATGAACACCAGCCGGTCGGGATCGAGGTCCAGCTGATCCTCGAACCACTCTTCACGCCGGGTCAGGACGTCGGGCCGGTCCTGCTCGGTGGCGTGCGCGGTCTTTTTTTGCGCGTCATGGCGTGCCGAGCGAAGAAGCGCTGGATCGTGCCGAAGCCGAAGGCGAGACCCTGCCGCGCCAGGCTCGCGCGAACTTCTTCGATCGTGGCGTCCCGGCCTGGGCCGAGCGCCGCCATCACCGCGTCATGGTGCGCCTCGATCCGATCCGAACGCCGATCGCCACCAAGCCGCCCGGGCCGCGGATCGCCCTGATCGCGCTCACGCTTGCGCCAGCGGCTCACGCTGGCCGCGCTCACCCCGAAACGCTCGGCCGCCTCGCGATGCGTAGCGCCAGCCGCCACAGCGCCAAGAACCCGAACCCGAAGATCGACCGACAGAGCTCTCGACATGCCTGCCGGCCTCCATCCGGCAGACAGTGTGAATCAGCTCCAGGCTGATTTGGGAATCCCTCCAGATTCAATCAGGTCGGGTTCCGCTCTAAATCTCCTGCAGCTTTCAATCGTAGCGGCACAGGCCGTCAGCCGCATCTAATCCACTGGGTTGCCTGTGTATCACCCGCCGCCCGTAGCTGGGGCGATGGCGGCAGCAAAGCATGGCGGTTATGGGTCGCCAGCACACGTCGGCCCAAGCCCACAGCCAAGCCACCGCTCACCGCAGCAGCGTCGCCTTCACCCACCACCCCGCCTCCTCCAGCGCCAGCGCCCTCCCCGCCGCCGCGCTCGCACGGCAATCGTCGAACAGCGCGAAGCAGGTCGCGCCCGAGCCGGACATACGGGCGAGGCGGCAGCCGGGCTGGGCGCGCAGAGCGGCGAGGACGGTGTCGATGACGGGGGCGACGCGGCTTGCGGGGGCTTCGAGGTCGTTGCCGGCCTGCC
>CAZGWR010000055.1:0-1671 GCA_964529505.1 uncultured Novosphingobium sp.
CCATTGCGCAAAGCGCCAGGCTTGCGCTGAACAACTGCCAGATAGTGCCGCCAGTCATAGATCGTCTGCCCCGGCTTCTGGTGAGAACGGTCGATAATCCGGTTGTGCTCGCACAAGATTTGCCCCTCGGCCGCGATGACCAACCGATCAGGATAGACCCGCAGGCTCACTGGCCGGTTCGCAAAGGATGCAGGAACGCTATAGCGATTGCGCTCGAACGCGATCAGGCAGGTCGGCGACACGCGCTTGGTATGTTCGACAAAGCCATCGAAGGCCCGCCCCATCGGCATCAGGCTGATAATCTCAACGGCGTGCACATCGGCAACTGTGCCGGGGAGGACGCCATGCTGGATTTCTCCCCATTGTGCGATGCACCGCTCTTCCAACCAGGCATTGAGGGCATCAAGATCTGGGAAGTTGGGCATTGGCTGCCATAACCGTCGACGCGCATCCTGAACGTTTTTCTCGACCTGACCTTTCTCCCAGCCTGAGGCCGGATTGCAAAAATCCGTTTCGAACAGGTAGTGGCTGGCCATGGCAGCGAACCGCGCATTGACCTGTCGGACTTTGCCCTGGCCGATCCGGTCTACAGCCGTCTTCATATTGTCGAATATTCCACGCTGAGGCACGCCGCCCAGCACCCGGAAGGCCTGCGTCAGTGCGTCGAACAACATCTCGTGCGTTTGCAGCAGATAGGCTCGCGTGATGAACGCCCGACTGTGGGAGAGCTTGGTATGGGCCACCTGCAGCTTGGTAGGCCGGCCATTCAGAAGGGCGTAATCTTCACTCCAATCGAACTGAAAGGCCTCACCGGGCTGGAAGATCAGCGGTACGAATGTGCCGCGCCCACTGGTTTGCTTTTCATATTGGCGTTCGGTCTTCCACGAGCGGGCGAAGGCGGCAACACGGCTGTATGATCCCTCGTAGCCCAGCTTAACCAGATCTGCATGTAGCTGCTTGGCTGTTCGCTTCTGTTTGCGCGACTTGCCAGATTCCACCCGCAGCCACGTCGTCAGTTTTTCTGCAAACTGATCAAGCTTGCTCGGCCGTTTGGGAACCTTGAACGTCGGCTCCACCGCGTCATCGCGCAGATATTTGCGGATCGTGTTGCGCGATAATCCAGTCCGCCGCCGGATCTCGCGAATGGGGATGCCTTGCCGAAAATGCCAGCGGCGGATCACACTGAGTAGGTCCATGTCGATCACTCCGATGCCTCCTGACTGTCAGCCAGGGGCGAGGAAAACATGGGTCAATTCTCAGTGAAAACTTATAACCCTCCCGGGTCACTTCTCAGTGCAACTCAACAGCCACGGCTCTTCCGAGGCGTTCTGCACCGTCTCAGGCGATGGAGTCAGTTCGAGCATCGCGGCTATCGTGGCGCTCACCCTGACGTTACTAGCGCGGACAAATGCGAGGGGCTGCTTGCCACTCTCCCGCCCGTTCGCCGTGAAATGTAGAAAATGCGTTCTGCCGTCACCCCAGTAGAGGTGGCCATTCTCAAGACCGTCCACCCAGGCGCTGTAACCCGCATCGTCCACTGGCCTTTGTGGCAACTTCACGTAGGTGCGTCCGATCCCCGGCCGAGAGTCGACCGAAGGCACGATACACGGATAATCTGTTGAGTTGCACTGAGAAGTGACCCGGGATTTTCATTGAGAAGTGACCCGGGTG
>CAZGWR010000056.1:0-1546 GCA_964529505.1 uncultured Novosphingobium sp.
AACATCGGCCTGATCAATTCGCTGTCCACGTTTGCGCGCGTCAACAAATACGGCTTCATCGAAACGCCCTACCGCAAGGTCATCGACCGCAAGGTGACCGGCGATGTGGTCTATCTCTCCGCGATGGAAGAGCAGAAGCACACCGTGGCGCAGGCATCGGCCGAACTGACCGCCGACGGCAGCTTCATCGACGAGCTCGTCTCGGCCCGCCAGAACGGCGAGTTCGTGATGAGCCCGCGCGAGAACGTGACGCTGATGGACGTCAGCCCCAAGCAGCTGGTCTCGGTCGCCGCCTCGCTCATTCCGTTCCTTGAAAACGATGACGCCAACCGCGCGCTGATGGGTTCGAACATGCAGCGCCAGGCGGTGCCGCTGGTTCAGGCCGATGCGCCGTTTGTCGGCACCGGGATGGAAGAAACCGTGGCCCGCGATTCGGGTGCGGCGATCGGCGCATTGCGCGCCGGCGTGGTCGATCAGGTCGATGCCGCGCGTATCGTGATCCGCGCGAGCGGCGATATCGAAGCCGGCAAGTCGGGCGTCGATATCTACACCTTGCAGAAGTTCCAGCGTTCGAACCAGAACACCTGCATCAACCAGCGCCCGCTGGTGAAAGTCGGCGATCTGGTCGAGGTTGGCGATATTCTTGCCGATGGTCCTTCGACCGATCTGGGCGAGCTGGCGCTGGGCCGCAACACCCTCGTCGCGTTCATGCCGTGGAACGGGTACAACTACGAGGATTCAATCCTGATCTCCGAGCGGATCGTGAAGGACGACGTGTTCACCTCGATCCACATCGACGAGTTCGAAGTGATGGCCCGCGATACCAAGCTCGGGCCGGAAGACATCACCCGCGACATCCCCAATGTCGGCGAGGAAGCGCTGCGCAGCCTCGACGAGGCAGGCATCGTCTATATCGGCGCCGAAGTGCATCCGGGCGATATTCTTGTCGGCAAGATCACGCCCAAGGGCGAATCGCCGATGACCCCGGAAGAAAAGCTGCTGCGCGCGATCTTCGGCGAAAAGGCAAGCGATGTGCGTGACACGTCGCTGCGTCTGTCGCCGGGCGTATCGGGCACGGTGGTCGAGGTCCGCGTGTTCAACCGCCACGGCATCGACAAGGACGAGCGCGCGCTGGCGATCGAACGCGAGGAAATCGAGCGTCTGACCAAGGACCGCGAAGACGAACGCGCCATCCTCAACCGTGCGACCTACAACCGCCTGCGCGAAATGCTGGTCGGCCAGGTTTCGGCTGCTGCGCCCAAGGGCGTCAAGAAGGGCGATGCCATCACCGAAGAGCTGCTCGAGGAAGTCGAGAAGCATCTGTGGTGGAAGTTCGCGGTCGAGGATGATGCGGTGCAGACCGATCTGGAAGCCGTGAAGGTCCAGTACGACGAAGCCGTCATGCGGATCACCGAAAAGTTCCATGATCGCCGCGAGAAGCTGGAGCGCGGCGACGAGCTGGCTCCGGGCGTGCTCAAGATGGTCAAGGTGTTCGTCGCGGTGAAGCGCAAGCTGCAGCCGGGCGACAAGATGGCCGGCCGTCACG
>CAZGWR010000057.1:0-1536 GCA_964529505.1 uncultured Novosphingobium sp.
GACCCCTTGCCGTGCGAGCGCCTGGGCATCGATCTGGCCGTCCCGACCCAGGCGGAGCACAATCTTGTCGGCGATGATCCGTTGAACGGAGAAAGCGCCTGGCGCAGCCAGCAGGGGCACAGATGCCGGTGATGTCGTCGCAGCATTTGTCGGCGCCGCCGCCGTCGATCCCGGCGGTGCGGCGCTCGACGCCGGGATGGCGGGCGTTTTCTCGGCCATAGCCGGTGGCTTCGCCATCTTTGGAACAACCTTTGCGCCATTGAGGGCGCTTGCCATGGCGCCGATGCGGTCTTCACGCCGCAAGGGGTTGTCCCCGATGACGCGTGGCCCCGATGGCATATCCGAGCGACTAGCGTTACCTGCGGCCGGCGTTGAGCTGGACGGCCCAGAGGCTACCGTCATCGGCAATGCGGCATCAGCCGACGGCCTGTCCGGCGCACTGATCGATACCGCTTTGGGCGCAGGCGCTGCTTGCCGCTCCGATGGCAATGGTGGCGCGACGATCGGCACTGGCGGCGCGACGATCGGCACTGGCGGCGCGGGCGATTGTGCCGGCGCAGGAGGCTTATGCAGCGTTGGCAATTCCGGCCGCTCGCCAAGGGACGGAACCGGTGCGGCGCCGTGCGAGGGGGGCAAAGGCTCACTTGGCCGCCGCACCGGCGCTGGGCTGGATTTGGAGACAGTATGATGAGAGCCGAAATGCTGGATCGGTGGGTCAACGTCGCCGGGTGGCGAAATGATGCGTTCGATCGCGCCGCTGACGCGTGGATGTTCACGCAGCACGTCGAACCGTGCGACCACCGCTGGGTCGCTATGGTGGAACATCCAGCGCCCAGCGCGACGCTCCAAGCTGAGGCGCCTCTTCTGCACGATTGCGATCAGCCCATCTACATCTTGTTCTTGCCGGGCATAGCGGGATTTTAGGGCCTGTTGGGCTAAATCGCTGCTTACCAGCCCTTTGTCGGCTTGCGCGGCCGTTAGCCTATAACCATCACGCGTCGCGACGATCAGCGGGCGTTGCTTGTCCAGCTGTTCAAGCCACGCCGACAGAAGCGCCGCCTTTGCCGCCGCGCCGGCCAGCCGCGCCTCGATGTCGCGTTCCAATGCCCGCTTGTTGGCCAGGTCGCTGGCGCGAACGCTGTCGCAAACGGATATGATGTCGGCAGCCGCTCCCCGCAGTGGCTCGAGCCGACCGAGATAATCGCTTGCAGCCGACCGCAATGACACCCGTTCCCGGCGTAACCGCGGTGTCATTGCGCACTCACCGGCCTCATCGGCATCGAGCCAGCGCTGATTGACCTGTTGGATTTTACTGGCGCGAGAACAGGCACGCGCGGTCAATTGTTGCACCGTCGCGATCTCATGGTCGACGTCGAGGATCGATCGTTCGAGCGCGTCCAGTTCGGCAATTTTGTTGACGAGCGACGCCCGCTCGTCAGATGCAAGATCGATGGACTGGAGGCGTTGTTTGCGCGCCTCAGTCTGACCGCTGATCATCAGTTCGCCGGCTTCGTGTTGATCTTTGAGTTGGTTCTG
>CAZGWR010000058.1:0-1485 GCA_964529505.1 uncultured Novosphingobium sp.
CGCGCGAGGCGGCCAAGCGCGCGCGCGAGCTGACCCGGCGCAAGGGCGCGATGGATATCGCCAGCCTGCCGGGCAAGCTGCACGATTGCTCGGAGCGCGATCCGGCGAAATCCGAACTGTTTCTGGTCGAGGGCGATTCCGCGGGCGGATCGGCCAAGAACGGGCGCAACAGCAAGTTTCAGGCGATCCTGCCGCTCAAGGGCAAGATCCTCAATGTCGAGCGCGCGCGGTTCGACCGGATCATCGGCTCGAAGGAAGTGGGCACCTTGATCCAGGCGATGGGCACCGGCATCCGCGACGAATTCACGCTCGACAAGCTGCGCTACCACAAGATCATCATCATGACCGACGCCGATGTTGACGGCGCGCATATCCGCACCTTGCTGCTCACATTCTTCCACCGCCAGATGCCCGACATCATCCGCGCCGGGCACCTGTTCATCGCGCAGCCGCCGCTCTACAAGGTCAACAAAGGGCGCAGCGAGGTCTATCTCAAGGACGGCCCGGCGCTCGATCGCTACCTTGTCGAAGCGGGCACCGCCGGGCGGGTGCTCGAAACGGTGGGCGGCGCGCGCGGCAGCGGCGAGCTCGACGAGCTGGTCGAGCATGCGCTGCGCATGCGCAACCTGATGGCCTTCGTGCCCAAGCGCTATGACGCCGCGATCATCGAGGCGCTGGCGCTCTCGGGCGCGCTGGAGCCCGATCTTGGCGGCGCGGCGCGCGCGGCGGCGCTGGCGATTTCGGTGGAGTGGCTCGAGCGGGGCGACCGCGAGGCGCGGTGGAGCGCGGATATGAGCGCCGAGGGCGGCTATCACCTGCAGCGGCTATGGCGCGGGGTGACCGACCATCACATCATCGAGGCGAGCTTCCTTGCAAGCGCCGAGGCGCGCAAGCTGGCCCGGCTGGCGGGCGAGCATGCCGCGATCTATGCCTCCCCGGCGCGGCTGGTGCGCACCGGCGCGGCAGCGGCCACGCCCGAGCCCGAGCCGGAGGATGCGGCGGCCGAGGACGAGCCCGTTGCCGCGCTGGCCGGCGGAGGCCGCCGCGCGGAGAAGGAAGGCACCGGGATCAGCCGCCCATCCGAACTGCTCGAACAAGTGCTCGCCGCCGGGCGCAAGGGCCTCGCCATCGCGCGCTACAAGGGGCTGGGCGAGATGAACCCCGAGCAATTGTGGGAAACCACGCTCGACCCGGACAACCGCTCGCTGCTCCAGGTGAAAGTGGAAGACGCCGACGTGACCGACGAAATCTTCACCCGGCTGATGGGCGACGTGGTCGAACCGCGCCGCGATTTCATCCAGGAAAACGCGCTGAACGTGGCGAACCTGGACGTTTGAGGCGGCGCGCGCGGGCGCTTGGCCTGAGCGGGTGGGAGAAGGGGTTTCGCGCAGAGGCCGCTGAGGGCCGCAGAGGCGCAGAGATGTACTGCGGGCCGCAGGCTCGCTTTTGCATGGGGCGGGGTGCTGGCGGCTCGCGTGCGATCTT
>CAZGWR010000059.1:0-1480 GCA_964529505.1 uncultured Novosphingobium sp.
CCCTGCTCCACGTCGCGCCGCGCCTGGCTTACGCGGTTGCGGAAGTAGGCCAGGCCTTCGGGCTCGATCCAGCCGTAGTGCTCGGGCCAGGTGGCCAGGCGCTGCTTGTGGATCTCGGGCGCGAAGAGTTCGGTGAGCGAGGAGCACACCGCCTCCTGCCAGGGCGCGCGGCGCGCGAAGTTGACGTAGGCGTCCACCGCGAAGCGCAAGGCCGGGATGACGTGGCGCTGGTCCTGCACCTCCTCGCGGCTGAGGCCCACCGCTTCGGCCAGGCGCAGCCAGGCCTCGATGCCGCCCGGGTCCTTGATGCCGCCGATCTCGAAGCCGTCGTGGTCCAGGATGCGCTGCACCCAGCCGCGGCGCACCTCGCGATCCGGGCAGTTGGCCATCACGGCCGCGTCCTTCACGGGTATCGCCACCTGGTAGCAGTAGCGGTTGGCCACCCAGCCGCGCACCTGCTCGGGCGTGGCCTTGCCGGTGTTGAGCATCACGTTGAAGGGGTGGTGGATGTGATAGCTCTTGCCGCGTTCGCGCAGCTTGGTTTCGAACTCGTCGCGGCTCCAGGCGGCTTGGGTCATCACAGGTCCAGGGTCATGCCGTCCTCGGTGACTTCCACGCCATGGCGCAGCAGCTGTGCACGCTGGGGGGAGTCTTCGTCGAGGATGGGGTTGGTGTTGTTGATGTGGATGAGCAGGCGCCGCGTGCGTGCGGGCAGCTTGTCGAGCCAGCTGAGCATGCCGCCGTCTCCGCTCTGCGGCAGATGGCCGATGTCGCGCGCGGTCTTGGCTGACAGGCCGAGTTCGATCATCTCGTCATCGGTCCAGAAGGTGCCGTCCACCAGCACGGCGCCGGCACCGGCCATCAGGTCGAACAAGGCCGGCGTGACGGCGCCCAGGCCCGGCGCGTAGAAGACGCTGGCGCCGCTCTGTGTGCAGCTGATCAGCACGCCGATGTTGTCGCCCGGCACGGGTGACTCGCGGTGCGGCGAGTAGGGCGCGGCCTTGCTGTCCAGCGCGAAGGCGCGCAGCTGCAGGCCTTCGACGCCAGGCAGGCGGAAGGGCCGGCCGTCGGGCACGATGCGCTCGCGTGCCACCCCGCAGTAGTGGCCGAGCACGCGCAGCACCGGGTTGCCTTGTGTCAGGTCTTCGTAGACTGGGTCGGTGCACCACAGCGGCAGCGGCCTGCGGCGCTCGCGCAGCATGAAGAGGCCGGTGGCGTGGTCGACCTGGCCGTCCATCAGCAGCACGGCGGCGATGGCGCTGTCGCGCAGCGCGCGCGCCGGCTGCAGCGCGGGTGTGGCGCGGATCTGCTGGAGGATGTCGGGGCTGGCGTTGAACAGCAGGCCGTCGGCCTGGCCCGCGCCCTGCACGAAGATCGACGACTGCGTGCGCGCCTTCGTGCGCAGCGTGCCCCGGCGCTGGCCGTCGCAGTTGCGGCAGTTGCAGTTCCACTGCGGGAAGCCGCCGCCGGCGGCGGAACC
>CAZGWR010000060.1:0-778 GCA_964529505.1 uncultured Novosphingobium sp.
GCGAATGCTGTGGGCATAGAGGTCCGAACACTTTGGCATTCTCCCGATCCGGTCCGTTTAATAGTGATGCATCCGGATTATCTGACAGCGTACGCCTCAGCAGTCTTGGAGACCAAGAGGCTTTTGCAGGCTTAAAGCAGCCTGATCGCGCATTGACGAGCAACGCTACGCGATTTGGCCGCTCGTCACCTTTGTTTGGCCGACACTCGTCTTATCCCTGAATGGCCTTTCGCAGAGGTTGCGGACGTCCAAACCGGCGTCGGCGCCGGCCAGCGGGCTTCCCGCTGCGCAGAGAGGAGCGATCAGCGGTGTCGAGCGTGGGGGGAGGTCTGATCAGCGGATCCGGATTGGCGGTGCTGGCGATGCTCGGATCTGCGACAGCGGCCATCGCGCAGACAAAGCTGGCCGACAACATCGGCGCAGCCGCATCCGCCAAGCATGCGCCGAAGAAGCCGGTCCCGAGCCCGCTGCCTTCGGCGTCGCCGGGCGCGGCCACGCAGGCCAAGCCCCGCAACGGGGTCGATGCCGCTGCGGCGCAGAATCCGATCTCCAACATGATCAGCATTCCGTTTCAGAACAATACGAACTTCCTGGCCGGCCCGCATCGCCATACGCAGAACGTGCTGCTGATCGAGCCCGTCATTCCGTTTCATCTCAACGCAGACTGGAACTTGGTGACGCGCTGGATTGCGCCTGTGATCAGCCAGCCACGCCTGTCGCCAACCCAGGGTGCGGAATTCGGGCTCGGAACGCTGCAACCGCAATTCTACCTGGTGCC
>CAZGWR010000060.1:788-1468 GCA_964529505.1 uncultured Novosphingobium sp.
CGGCCTCGGACCGCAGTTTCAGCTCCCGACCGCGACGGACCATCTGCTGGGCGTCAACAAATGGGGCGCCGGCCCGGCCCTGGCTGCGCTGACCATTCAGGGGCCGTGGGTGGTCGGCATTCTCGCCAACAACATGTGGGCGGGCAGTGAGGGGCCACGCGTCAATAAGCTCACCCTCAATCCGTTCATCAACTACAACATGGCGGGTGGCTGGTACTTGTCATCCGCCCCCGTGATGACCGCCGACTGGTTGTCACGGAGCAGCGACCGCTGGACGATTCCGATCGGCGGCGGCATCGGCCGGGTCTTCAAGTTCAACGATCAGCCGATCAATGCGCGCGTTCAGGTCTTTCACAACGTAGCGAGACCGGCCGGTGCAGCGAAATGGACCCTGCAAATGCAGGTGCAGTTTCTGTTTCCCACGACCTGAACCTCTTCATTCAGCCACCGTCATTTTTGGACAGGACACGCCCGTGGACACGTTAGCTCATCCTGCAACGACGGCTATCAAGCCATTCGATATTGACTCAGCCTTCGGCGAATTCATCGCCGGCATCGGGCTCACCCCCGACCAGACCGGCGGCACGATCAGCTTCGCGGGCGAAGACCCGATCTTTGACAGTCCCCATCGCATTGGGGCCTGCATCGCGATCCCGATGATGGGCGCCGCCGCCGGTGCG
>CAZGWR010000061.1:0-1439 GCA_964529505.1 uncultured Novosphingobium sp.
GGCGTTCGAAGCCGAAAGCATCGCTCGACGGCTTCGGCAGCGAGAGCGAAGGCGCTCTGCCGCCGCTCACCGCGACCGGTGACGAACCGGCCAGCGACTGCGGCGTTGATACCGGCGCGAGCAGCGGCGACGGTCTGGGCGAAAGCACCGCGCCCAAGCCCGCAACCAGGACCAAGGCGCGCGAAAGCGTTGATGCCTGATTGTCATCAGCCCCAATGATTGGGGGTCCTGACCGGTGCCGCGACCCGCGCCGGTCACACGAGGAAGGCCCGCCCGCGCATGTGTCGCGGGCGGGCCTTTTCTTTTGCAGCTTGCTGTCGGGCTCCACAGATCTGCCGGGTGAAGACGGCCTGCGAGAGGGAAGGGGGAGGTGCCGTTCAGGCAAAGGAGGCTTGAATGACACAGACAAACTGGACTCTCGATCTTGGCGGGGCTCCGTGGAACGAAGACTGCGCGCAGATCGGCCACACCCCGAACTTCGACCTCGTGAATACTGCCGAAGCCACGCTCTACAGGGCTGCGCTGATCGCGGTGGCTGGGCCTCCGCCTCCGGGCGTCACCCTGCGGATCAAGGCCAACGCTCATGATTTCGGGACCTACCGGACAGTCGAGGCGAGCATCGACAATGACCGGGACGATGGCAGCCATGCCAGCTATCTTGAGACGCTCGAGACCGGTATCGCCTTCTGGCATCAGGCCGGGTTTGCACCGCCTGAATTCGGCAAGCTGACGGCCAGCGATCAGCTTGCGGGTTTCGTCGTGGATGCCGTCGCAAGCGCGCTGCGGATCACACGGCCGAGCAGCACCGGCGCCTTCTTTCCGGAGTCCTCCGGGCCGCTCCACCGGAACCTCACCGCAGCCTTTCCGGAGGCGGCGCAGCGGGTCTGCGCCGACGGGGGTGTGCCATGCTGACCGATAGCGAGCGCTTCGCCTTCAGCGCCTGGCGGATCCATGCGTTCGCTTCGACGGGCAATGCCTACGACGCCGTGCAGACCGACGAGACGATCGCTGCTGGCGATACTCTGCTCATTCTCGATGAAAGGGTTGTCGGCGTCGCGATGACCTGGCCCTTTGCTATCACCGCAGAGCCGGGCAAGCTTCACGCGGTCTGTGAGCCCGGTCCCGGCGAAACCCTTGGGCACATTGAAAAGGCGCTCGATGTTCCAGACGGGTCAATCGCTCGAGCCTGCCGCCTCGCAAGGACTCTGACCTTTGCAATTGATGCGGGCCTCGTGCCGTTGTTGCCAGAGTTGCTGGCGACAGAGGTGGACGGCTAGCGCGGCAATCGTCCCCGCAGAAATCTTGCTATTTTGGCAATAATTGCTATTTTGGGTGCCACGAGGAGATACCACCATGCCAGCGACGGCCAATGAGCACCCCAGGATTCCCCTGACCCGGTTTCACAACAACACCGGCGAGTTCCTCGACCTTGCGACCAA
>CAZGWR010000062.1:0-1357 GCA_964529505.1 uncultured Novosphingobium sp.
AAGCCACCCCAGTGGTCTTGGCCGGTTTGAAAGCACGAGCGCGCTCAGCGATCCCTTGTCGACTCGGCAGGCTCTGGCCCAGGCGACGATCGCTTCCGCGGATGGTGCAAAATCACGATCGGCGAAGCGAGCAACACGGCCCGTGTCAGGACCGGCGCCGATCAAGACCGCCAGTTCCTCGCCCGAGAGGCCGTATCGGCAAGCGACCCGCCCCTGCCATGACGAAAGCAGTTCGTCGTCGATCGGCCTGGGCGCGATCGGCAGGATCACCCTACCACTCACGCAGCGCTGCGCCGTTGCAGCCTCGCCTCGGCCGAGCGTGTCATCGCGACCAGCGGCAGCACCAGCTCGCCGGCATCAAAACTCTCGAGGGTGATGGCTTCTGTGCCGGAGCGGATCGCCTCGCCGGCGACCGTCTCAATCAGCCGAAAAATCCGGACCGTGACGCCGTCGGTGAGATCGAGCACGCGCTTGCGGACGGCGGTCGTTTCCAAGGCCGACGGCCGACGCAGCGGGAGGATGGTGCCCAGGCTCGCCAGGAGCTGCGTCAGGCGGCCGTCATTGCCCCAACGCCGCAGGTGAAAAGCCTCAAAACGCTCGGCCAGTTGCGGATCGGTCAGGAGCGCCTGGCGGGCGAGATCGGTCCCGGCGCAGACCAGCGGCAGTTTCAGATCATTGGCCAGGAAGCGGATCACGTTCAAGAAGATGCGCTGCTGCCGAAAGCTGCCCGCCAGCATGGCGTGGATCTCGTCGATGATCAGCATGCGCGCGCCCATGCTGCGCATCAGCCCGCGGCAGATTTCCTTTTGCCGATGCGTCGTGCCGTCGCTCGGGCCCGGCGCCCCCAGCGCTGCGAGCAATTCGCTGTAGACGTCGCGCTCGACCGGCTCGGCCGGCATCTGCATCGCGACCACCGGCATGGTCGTGACGCCCGTGCCCTTGTCGAAGCGCGCCGGGTGATCCCGCAGGAATTTTCGGATGATCTTTGTCTTGCCCATGCCGGTGTCGCCGTAGAGCAGCAGGCAGGGCATGCGATCGCGCGGCGGATAGACCAGGAGGTCTTCGAGGCGCGTCAGCGCCGACCGGGCCTGATCGAGATCGAGCCAGCGATCGGCCCGGATCCAGGCGATCCGCTCCGCGTCGGGCAGAGCCGCATGCTGGCGATAGGCCGGCAGGAGATGGGCGCAATCGCTCATGTCCACTCCTCGACTGCCAGAAGCGGCAGATGAACCGGCTCAGCGTCGTCCTCGACAATGACGGCATGAGCGCCAGCGCCACGGCCCGTGGCGGCGAGCGACCGGCTGTGCCGCTCGACCTGCCGGCGCGCCGATTTGGTGGCGAATGAGGCCGCCTCGAG
>CAZGWR010000063.1:0-1215 GCA_964529505.1 uncultured Novosphingobium sp.
CCGGGCATTCGGCTGTCGGATCACCTCTACACCAACGCCATCGATTACGAGAAACGGCGGGTCCATGCCCGATTGCGGGCTGCGGCCGAGACCTGGCCGCCCGAGTTTGCACCGCAGGCATTTCTGCTTCTCGAAGCGAGCGAGGTCACATCAAGCGAGGTGGTGACGGGGCTCGGAACTGTCGAAATCCGCAATCGCATCCAGCATACCGGGATCATCCGCGCCGAGGTTGAGCCACCCTTTCTCGTGCTGGCCGTCGTCGGCGAGCATAGTCGGCGCGAAGGATACCTGGCGCTGCGCGCCTATGCCCAGCCTGTCTTCAGCGGAAACCAGTTCGTGCCCGCCGAGCGCGACCATGATCGCGACGTGCTGCGCGCGCTCCAACAGGCCCAGTATGAATTGCGCCGCCTCGGTGTCAGGATGGCGGTCAAGAAGGTCCTCTTTGACATCACGCTGGCTGCGGGGTCGGCGAGGCCGGATTTCCTGGTGGCGCTGCTCGATGAGCATAGCGGGGTGGAGTGCAAGTTCGCGCTCCAGATCCTGCAGTCGGATGATGCCGACTATCTTGAGCTGCGCAGCATCGAGCGCGAGCGTCTCGGTCAGGCCGGGCTTGTCATATCCATGGCCGTCAGCAGCGTGACGCCTGAGGCAATTATCAGCGAAGCCCGCCGCATTCTCGAGTGAAGGGGAGGGGGAGGATGTGAGCGAACCTGAAGAAGGAAAGTTCGCTCATGACATGCTTTGCTCCGTCGCCGCGCCCATCGACATCGATCTGGGGTGCTGTCCAGCAGGCCGATCAACTGGCCCCCGGCGTATGGTCAATTATGACCGCCAGCCACGGCGGCATCATCCTTTCGGACCAAAGGCAGCGCGCCATGCCACCGGCGCTGCAAATCGAGAGCGGGTCCTACGAGGAAGACTGCGATTGGGCGCTCCCGATCCTTGCCTTTTCCAGCGAGCTTGATGGGCAGGGCTCCTGCTCCGCAGGCTTCCTGCAGCTTGCCCGCGATACCGCCAAATGTTGGCATCCGGACCGCTTCAGCGCCTTTACCGGCGAGACCGTCGAGGAGAATGCCTCCACGATCCTGCGGACGCGTAAGGCCTACATCGCCGCGATCGGCGAATTCTGCGTGACCAGCGCCTGGGGCGATTGGGCCGAATGGGTGCCGGAAGGCAAAGTCGGCGTGATTGCCCGGCAAGTCGAGCGCGTCGATC
>CAZGWR010000064.1:0-1078 GCA_964529505.1 uncultured Novosphingobium sp.
CGTTCAGGCGCCGCGTACCGGGCGCAGCCAGCTTCCCACCGTGGCGCTGCTCGGCGAGATGTTCCCGGCCGATCCCGTCGGCATCGGCATGCTGCTGGAGCCAATGGGGCTGGCGGCCGGGCCCGTGGTGCCGACGCGCGAATGGCGCGAGCTCTATGCCGCGCTCGACTGCCGGGTCGTGGCTGCGATCCATCCGTTCTATACCGCCTCGATCCGCGAATTCGAAACCGCCGGGCGTCCGGTCGTGGGCTCCGCGCCGGTCGGCCGTGACGGCACCGCCGCCTGGCTCGACGGCATCGGCGCGGCCTGCGGCGTGGCGCAGGACAGGATCGATGCGGCGAAGAACCGCTTCCTGCCGGCGATCGCCGGGGCGCTCGCCGCCCGGCCGATCAAGGGCCGGATCACGCTCTCGGGCTACGAGGGTTCCGAGCTGCTGGTCGCCCGCCTCCTCGTCGAGAGCGGCGCGGATCTGCGCTACTGCGGCACGGCCCTGCCGCGCACGCGATGGTCCGAGGCCGATCGGGAGTGGCTGGAAGCACGTGGCGTCCACGTCCAGTTCCGCGCCTCCCTCGAGCAGGATCTGGCCGCGATGGCCGAGTTCCAGCCCGATCTTGCGATCGGCACGACGCCCGTCGTCCAGAAGGCGAAGCAGAACGCGACGCCCGCGCTCTATTTCACCAATCTGATCTCGGCGCGGCCGCTGATGGGGCCGGCCGGCGCCGGATCGCTGGCCGAGGTCGTCAACGCGGCGCTCGCCGGCAAGGCGCGGTTCGAGCGGATGGAAGCCTTCTTCGACGGCGTCGGCGAGGGGCACGCCGCCGGCATCTGGGAAGACGTGCCGCAGGACCGGCCGGAGTTCCGCGACATGTATGCGCGAAAACTCGCCAAGCTGCGCAAGGCCGAGGAGCCGGTCTGATGCTGATCCTCGATCACGACAGGGCAGGCGGCTACTGGGGCGCGGTCTACGTCTTCACGGCGATCAAGGGCCTGCAGGTCGTGATCGACGGTCCGGTCGGCTGCGAGAACCTGCCGGTCACCTCGGTGCTGCACTACACCGACGCGCTGCCGCCGCACGAGC
>CAZGWR010000065.1:0-1044 GCA_964529505.1 uncultured Novosphingobium sp.
TGTCCTGATTAGATTGAGGCGTATCCGCTGTTTCGGAGGTAGTTTGCGCATTCGTGTGGCGGGAAGGTGTCGAGTAGCGTTCCGATGCGTTTCCATGTTGCCTCGACAGTTCGTTCGGCGGCTTTGCGCAGGAGCAGCTTGAGCTTGGCAAAGACCTGCTCGATCGGGTTCAGGTCTGGGCTGTAGGGCGGGAGGAAGAGGAGCTTGGCCCCTGCTTTCCTGATTGCCTTGCGCACAGCTTGGCCTTTGTGGCTGCCAAGATTGTCCATGATGACGATGTCGCCGGGCGAGAGGGTCGGCACGAGGAACTGCTCGACGTAGGCCGTAAACAGTTGGCCATTGATCGGCCCGTCGAGGACGCAGGGAGCCTCGATGCGGTCATAGCGCAGCGCCGCTACGAAGGTCAGGGTTTTCCACTTGCCGAACGGGGCCTTGGCGACGAGCTTGTCGCCGCGACGGCACCACCCCCGCAGCGGGGTCATGTTGGTCTTGGCCCAGGTCTCGTCGATGAAGACGAGCCGTTTGGGATCAAGTCGGCCCTGATACTTCTTCCACTGCGCCCGCCGCCGCGCGATCTTCGGGCGATCCTGCTCGCTGGCGAACAGGCTTTTTTTTGAAGCTGTGACCGGCCTTGCGCAGCAGCGACCACACCGTGTTGGGGCTCACAGACAAGCCGCGCTCGGCCAGCTCAGCTGCCAGACCCCGCACAGTCAGATGCGGACACTCCTCAAGCCGCAGCAGCATCCACTGCTGTTCGCTCGCCAACACCCGCGGCTTGTAACCACCCATCGGACGGGCGCAGGCACTGCCAGTCTCGCGCAATCGCTGGGACCACTTCAATGCACTGGCGACACTCACTCCGAACGTCGCTGCAACCTCCCGCCCGGATCGACCCGACAAAACCGCTGCCGCAACTCGTTCCCGAAGATCATCAGAATAGGCTCGTGCCATCGCTGCTGGCCTCCTGCCCAGCCAGCAGCTTGAATCACAATCAATCCCGCTTGGGAATCCCCTATCGATTCAGTCTCATCAGGACAGACTCTA
>CAZGWR010000066.1:0-1004 GCA_964529505.1 uncultured Novosphingobium sp.
AGTGCAGCACGCTGGTCACCGGCAGGTTCTCGCAGCCCACCGGGCCGTCGATCACGACCTGCAGGCCCTTGATCGCGGTGAAGACGTACACGGCGCCCCAGTAGCCACCCGCGCGGTCGTGATCGATGATGAAGGCCATCAGATCATCTCCTGCGACTTGCGCTTGGCCATCAGCTTGATGACCTGGCGCCGGGTTTCGGCACGGAACTCGGGGCGCGGCACGGGGGGTTCTTCCCACACGCCGGACTGGTCGCCACTGCCCACGTCGCCGAAGAACTCGCGCATCTGCTGGAAGCGCGCCTTGTTGGCGATGGCCGCGTTGACCACCTGCGCCAGCGAGCCGGCGCCGGCAGGGCCCATCAGCGGGCGCGCCGAGATCAGGTTGGTGAAGTACAGCGCCGGGATGGTGGCCTGCTTGGCCGCCTGCACCACGGGCGTGGTGCCGATGGCCAGATCGGGCTTGAACTCGCGCACGGCCGCGATGTCCTGTTCCAGCGACGCCCGGTATTGCACGTGCACGCCCTTGGCCTGCAGCCATTCCAGGTCGGGTGCGCTCCAGGGCGTTTTCGGGCAGGCAGTGCCCACGTAGGGCACATCGGCGCCGCTCTCGATGAGCAGGCGCGCCACCAGCAGTTCCGAGCCTTCGTAGCCGCTCACCGTCACACGGCCGCGGATGGGCGTGTTCGCCACCATCGCCTTGAGCACCGGCAGGAAGCGGTTCTTGGCCGCGTCGATCTGCGCCTGGCCCACGTTGCACGCGTTGCCGATGGCCTGCAGCCAGGCCTCGGTGCCGTCGTGGCCCACTGGGGCCGAAGGCACGATGGCGCGGCCCGCAGTGGTGAACTCGCGGATGCTGGCGGTGTAGAAGGGGTGGATGGCGGCCACGGCCGCGCAGTCGAGCGCGGCATACAGCTCGCGCCATTCGCGCGTGGGCACCACCGGGCCGGCAGCCAGGCCCATCGGCTCCAGCAGCGCGCCGATCATCATCGGGTCGGCCGGGAACA